>NZ_JBQFRX010000001.1:0-1575400 GCF_056537605.1 Ruegeria sp. C5
CAATCTCTCCGACCTCGGCGTCACCAAAGCCGCCATCCCCGAACTGGTCCAAGGCGCAATCATCGACCCCTCATGCGGAGGGAATCCGATCGAATTGACCGAAGAAAACCTGACAACGCTCTTCAACGCAGCACACTGACAGGCTTGCCGAACCCATCCCTCACCTCTCATACTGGTCGGAGGTGAGGGAGATTTTCATGACGAAAGAGATTGTTCTGATCCACGGTGCTTTTGCCGGGCCGTGGTGTATGGAGGATTATGCGGGCTTCTTTCGTGCACGTGGCTGGACGGTGCATACGCCCGCGCTACGCTATCATGGTGGCGACCCCAAGGCAGATCCCGATCCCGGCCTCACCGACACAAGCGTCCTAGATTACGCCAATGACATTGCAGACTTCGTGCAAGGGTTGGAGAGCAAACCTGTTCTACTGGGCCATGCCATTGCGGGGGTAGTGGCGCAGAAGGTGGCGTCTCGGGGGTTGGCCAGCGCAATTGTCCTGATCAACCCAAACGCGGCTTGGGGCACATTGCCGGAAACCGACGACGAACGCGCTGTGCCGCGCGCGTTGATGGAGGGTGGGGCGTTCTGGAAACAGCCCATGCGCGTTGATTTCGACCTGATGGCCCCTTTTGCGCTCAACAAGATGCCCGAGGCGCAGCAGCATGAGGTGTATGACCAACTCGGCCCCGAAAGCGGGCGGGTGATGTTCGAGATGTTCTTTTGGATGTTCGACGATCACCATGCGATGAAGGTGGAGATCGACAAGGTCGATTGCCCGGTGCTGATTGTTTCAGGCACCGAGGACCGGGCCGTGAACCCCAACACCTGCCGTGCTCTGGCGAAGCTTTACGGAGACCGTGCGACTTTCCTGCCCGTCGACAACCACGCGCATTTTCTGTTCATGGAGCCGGGCTGGGAAGGCCCAGCCGAACGGATTGCCGACTGGTTGGATCGGAATGTTGGGTAAGATGGGGTTTCACCCCATCGTCCCCGCTCCGCTTTGATGGGTTGGAAACCCATCCTACGTCAGTTGTTGGTTTGAAACGTGCTCTGTGGTTTCCAGACCAGAGAACCATCGTCATTGCGATGACACCGCAGCAGCCGTTCCTCGCGCGTGCTGATGGTTGAGGTGACGGTGTTGTCACCGGTCAGCAGGATGAAGGCGTCTGGCGAATAGGCCATGCCGTCATAGTAGCAAAACCGCGTCTCGGCCCCGTCCGGAATGGGCGATGCAGTGCTGAGCATCTGCTGCGCGGGGGCTGCCGAGGCAAGCAGGGTCAGGGCCAGCCCTAGGGTTAGTGTTTTCATGTCGTCCTCCCGTTCGGAAATGTGTTGGTTGTCAAATTAGGTCTTGGGCGCTCGGAACCTCATATGTCGTTCTTGGATGACGGATTGAGGGTAAGTGTGAACGGGATCAACGGGTTAGGCAAGGGGGTTGCGGTGTGCCGGGCTGAAGCCCGGCACACGGGTTGTGGGTTTGTCTCGCGCTATCCAGCTAATGCATGTTGCAAGGCGTCATGTATATGGGCAACTCGTCCTAGCGGTCGCGAGATTAGTGATGAGATAGTGCGGGGGGAACGCCAATCTTGAGCAGGCCAAGCGTTCGTTATGAAAAGTCGAACTGCGCTTAACAAACTCTATCCGTTTCAACTAAGGATTTAGAGCATTATACTGGATACACAAACTGACTAATGCCGCGAAGGCCAGAATAGCTGTTAGCCGAAGAATTGCGCTATCATGTTTGGCAGCCCTTGAGGCTTGCTCCTTTTCTTTTTCAAATGATGACAGGCTGGAAATAGAATTCCCGGTGAGGCGGTAACGCGCTCCATGCTTGGTCAGGTCATTAGACGAAACCAAGCTGTCCAATACGAACTCCACTTCATCTAAGTAGTAGTTATAATCATCCAATCCGAAAAAGCGCCGTGAGAAAACGTGGTCACAAAAGTCGATGTGAGAAAAATCGCTTGCCAAGGCATTCCGGCCTTCGTTCTTTGACTTTGATCTCCGCCATTCGACTATCTTTCCCAAAATATCCATTCGCTCCGACGAAAATTGGAAATTTCGAGAAAATTTTCTCTGTTCTCGGTGTTCCCTCTTCGATTCAAGCTGATTTTTGAGTTTGTGGAACCGAGTAAGTTCACTGAGAATGTACATCCAGACGCTCGAGAACTCGATTTCCGTTTCATTGTAGTGCCTGAATATCTTGATTTTGGGTTTGCCCAACCGTGAATAAGGTAGGCACGCTTCCGTCATATTTCCGGGCGGCCAACGCGAAGATTCAGATGGTAGAATAATACCGTTCAATCCACTCCTAACACCGTTCAAAGTTGGCAAAAACTTCTCCAACTCGGTATCTTCGTGGCAAACCCAAAAGTATGTAAAGTTGTTACCCCGGTTTCTAGGCGAATAGTGATTAGGGACTTGCTGGCGGGTTGCAAAATATGCAGCCCACCTAATTCCGATCTTGTTCAGCAATGGCATCCCTCAAACATCCAACTCCTCCACAAACCGCGCGTTCTCCTGAATGTACTGGAACCGCAGTTCGGGTTTTTTGCCCATCAGGCGCTCGACCAGAACCAAAAGTCAATCTGATTGTGCCGCAGCAAAATAGAGAAACCCTGCCAGTGGCCACCAACCGAAAATGAAAAGGTAAACTTTTGATTGCACTTGGTTAACTGGTAAGTAGTCAGGAAAAACCGTCGCCCAAATAACAAAAGCAACCCAAATCAGACTAAAAACTTTGATTGCTCGTATAATCCGCAGACGGCCTAGCTTTTTGTCCTTGTCATGGGATGTGTCTGCAGAATTTTCAGACATATCTCAAACATCCAACTCCTCCACAAACCGCGCGTTCTCCTGAATGTACTGGAATCGCAGTTCGGGTTTTTTGCCCATCAGACGCTCGACAAGGTCGCCGGTTTCGCCGGGTTCGTCCTCGTCTATGGTGACGCGGATCAGTTTGCGCGAGGCCGGGTCCATCGTGGTCTCTTTCAGGTCCTTGGCGTCCATTTCGCCGAGACCTTTGAAGCGCGAGACGTCGATTTTGCCTTTGCCGCCCAGACCTTTTTCGAGCCATTCGTCGCGCTCGGCCTCGTCCAGACAATAGACGCGCTTGGCGCCCTGGGTCAGGCGGTAGAGGGGCGGGCAGGCCAGATAGAGGTGGCCCGCGTCAATCATAGGCCGCATCTGGGTGAAGAAGAACGTCATCAGCAACGAGGCGATATGCGCCCCGTCCACATCCGCATCGGTCATGATGATGATCTTGTCATAGCGCAGGTCGTCGACGTTGAACTTGGTGCCAAGGCCGACACCCAGCGCTTGGGTCAGGTCGTTGATCTCGGCATTGGTGCCCAGTTTCGAACTGGCCGCGCCCAGCACGTTCAGAATCTTGCCACGCAGGGGCAGCAGGGCCTGTGTCTTGCGGTCGCGGCCCATCTTGGCGGACCCGCCCGCCGAGTCGCCCTCGACAATGAATAATTCCGTGCCGTCCCGTGTTGAACTAGAACAGTCCACCAACTTGCCGGGGAGACGAAGTTTCTTAGTGGCGGACTTGCGTTGTGTTTCCTTCTCGGCCCGTCGGCGCAGGCGTTCTTCGGCCCTCAGGATGAGGAAGTCGAGGATCGCCCCGGCGGATTTCGTGTCAGCCGCCAGCCAGTTGTCGAAATGGTCGCGGACGGAGTTTTCGACCAGCCGTTGCGCCTCGACCGTGGCCAGACGGTCTTTGGTCTGGCCGACGAATTCCGGTTCCGAGATAAAGCACGACACCAGCGCGCAGCCGCCGGTGATCAGGTCGTCACGGGTGATCTGACCTGCTTTCTTGTTATTGATCAGCTCGCCATAGGCCTTGATCCCCTTGAGGACCGCAGCCCAGAAACCGGCGACATGTGTGCCGCCTTCGGGGGTTGGGACGGTGTTACAGTAGGACTGGATGAACCCGTCGCGTGAAGGTGTCCAATTGATCGCCCATTCGACTTTGCCGGGGGTGCCGAACTTCTCGTTAAAGTCCACGGTGCCGGCAAAGGGCTGCTCGGCATAGGTCGACGAGCCGTTCATCGTCTCCTTCAGATAGTCCGACAGGCCGCCGGGGAAGTGGAAGGTGGCCTCGGTCGGGGTTTCGCCGTCGTCGATGGCGGATTTCCAGCGGATTTCCACGCCCGAGAACAGGTAGGCCTTGGAACGGATGGATTTGAATAGGCGCGCGGGTTTGAACTTGTGATGGCCGAAGATGTCGGCGTCGGCGTGGAAAGTCACTGTGGTGCCGCGCCGATTGGGGGCCGCACCGACCTTTTCCACGGGCCCCAGCGGGATACCACGCGAGAACCGTTGTTCGAACAGCTGCTTGTCGCGTGCCACCTGAACGACCATGGAATCCGACAGGGCGTTGACGACCGACGCACCCACGCCGTGCAAACCGCCCGAGGTCTGATACGCCTTGCCCGAAAACTTACCGCCCGCGTGCAGGGTGCAGAGGATAACCTCCAAAGCCGACTTGTCCGGGAACTTGGGGTGCGGGTCGATCGGAATACCGCGCCCGTTATCGCGCACGGTCAGGGCGTAATCTGCGTGCAGTTCGACCTCTATCCGGTTGGCATGGCCCGCAACAGCTTCGTCCATTGAGTTGTCGAGTATCTCGGCCACCATATGGTGCAATGCACGCTCATCCGTGCCGCCAATATACATGCCGGGGCGTTTGCGGACCGGTTCCAGACCTTCCAGCACCTCGATGGACGAGGCGTCGTAAGCGGTCGTTGTTTCTGGCGTCAACAGATCGTCGGGCATGGGTGCTGCTCTTGTTTTTGAGTTTCCCCCATTATGGCAGGTGATGTGGTCCGGGGGAAGAGGGGCGCGAGGTGTTGTATCCGGTTTGTCGGGGCCAACGGAACCGGAGCAATATTCAGCGCTGTATTGCAGCGCGTTTACAATGACAGCCAGAGAGTTTTGTCTTTAAAGCCACCTCGAACAAGAGAACTTTCCCCAAGCACATCCGAATATTCGTCATCCCAATCACGGAACCGGTCATTTGTGACGATAGCAGCACCGAGATCCCGCGCTACCTAAAGGACCAGCGGGTCGGCAGGAGTACCCTTTGGCGCAACCATCACGTGGCTGCGTGGCGACCCAAGCAAAGCCGCAATGGAACTGTCGTTCATATAGCGATTTGAGATTTTGTATCCTACATTGGCATCAAAGACGACGCCCGGTGTCCGCCCCTTTGTCTTCAACTCGTCGACAACCTCGCGCACTGAGACGATATTAGGAACACCGCCTTTCCAGTGCAAAACACTTGATCCATCGACGACAGCCCAGTTTTTTGAAGTATTGAGCGGGCGTAGCCTTTTTCCGAACAGTAGCAGCAAACTTGCCAATGCGCACGGACCTGTCAGCAATAACCAATCTGAGAACGCTGGATTGAACATAGCTATAGCAGAGCCAAAACAAGACAGGGCAAAAATACAGATGAGAGGGCGCACAGTTGAAAAGTCTTTGGTTAGAAAGTTGTTTCAATAGGGACGTAGCAGACAGTAAGGGTAGCTGCCCAGCATATATCAGTTATGCAAAACAGATTGTTATTAAACCGCGAGCTTTCCAAGGTCTCGTCATATTTCGAAATCACGTTTAGGCTTTGTTCCGGAAGCAGAAATCAGGGGAGCAGAAGAATTGAGTTGGATCAGAACCATTCCACTCGAAGAGGCTACGGGAAAGCTGAGGAGGCTTTATGAACGGGTTACCGGGCCGGACAACAATGTAGACAACATCATGATGGCGCACAGCCTGCGGCCGCATTCGATGGAAGGCCATATGGCGATGTACAAGGCGGTGCTGCATCACTCGGGCAACAAGATACCGAAATGGTTTCTTGAGGTGTTGGGCGTGTGGGTCAGCTCTCTGAACCGGTGCGGGTATTGCGTAGAACATCACTTTTCCGGATTGCAGCGGTTGCTGCAGGATGAGGTGCGCGGCAATGCGATCCGTGCGGCGATTGAGGCGCGTGATCCGGCCTCGGCCCCGCTAGACGCGGCACAGGTCGAAGCGATGAGATATGCGCGCAAGCTGACCGACGCACCCGGTGATCTGACTGAGGCGGATGTGATCGCTCTGCGAGAGGCGGGGTGGGAAGATGGCGAGATTCTTGAGATCAATCAGGTGTGTTCGTATTTCTCCTATGCGAACAGAACCGTTTTGGGTTTGGGGTGTTCGACTGACGGAGACGTTTTGGGTTTGTCGCCGAACAACTCGGACAATCCTGATGATTGGGGACATCGGTAAGTGCGGGGCTGGCCGCTTGCCTATGTATTTTGGGGTCATGTAAAGAACGGGCATAGGCCTGTTCTTTGACGCCCCGATAAAACCTATGTCAATTTGACACCAATCAAAGCGCGCCGTGTGACAATCGGCTAAGCATCTCCTCGACAGTGAAATCGAGGAGAACATGTATGGATGCGGCACCCCAGATCAAACAAAAATCATCTCAGATCAAAGCTGTAACTGACCTGAAGGCGGATGCCTCGGCACCAACATCCGAGAAAATCCGGCAAGCTTTTGAGAGCGGCAAGTACCCCTATGGCCGCAAGATGGCGCGCAAGGATTACGAGGCGCAAAAGGCCGAGCTGCAGGCAGAGTTGCTGAAGGTTCAATTGTGGGCGCAGGAGACCGGGCAGCGGTTTGTGCTGTTGTTCGAGGGCCGCGACGCCGCCGGCAAGGGCGGGACCATCAAGCGGTTCATGGAGCATCTGAACCCGCGTCAGGCGCGTGTGGTCGCATTGAACAAGCCGACGGATGAGGAGAAGGGGCAGTGGTATTACCAGCGTTATGTGCAGCAGCTGCCCACCGTGGGCGAGATGGTGTTTTATGATCGGTCCTGGTACAACCGTGCGGGCGTCGAGCGGGTGATGGGCTTCTGCTCACCCAATGAGTATCTGGAATTCATGCGGCAGACGCCCGAGTTGGAGCGGATGCTGGTGCGCTCGGGCATTCAACTTTATAAGTACTGGTTCTCGGTCACGCAGGAAGAGCAGCAGCGGCGCTTTGGGAGTCGTGAAACTGATCCGTTGAAGCAATGGAAACTGTCACCGATTGACAAGGCTAGCCTGAGCAAATGGGATGATTATACTGAGGCGAAAGAGGCGATGTTCTTCTACACCGACACCGCTGATGCGCCCTGGACGATTGTCAAATCCAACGACAAGAAACGCGCGCGTCTGAACTGCATGCGGCATTTCCTGTCGACGCTGGACTACCCGGACAAAGACCTCAGGATCGTTGGTGAGCCTGATCCGTTGATAGTTGGGCAGGCGCATCACGTAATTCATAACTCGGACCATATTCTGGGGACAGCGCTGCATCCTGACGCGAAGATCGGCTGAAAATCGATAAACTGTAAAGCCGTTGCACCAAAGGTGATGGCTTGCGTCGCTTTGTTCTCGTTAGTCTCATTATGAAATAAGTTTGTTCCGCTCTTGTCTCGGGCAGCGCGCAAGCCTAAGGCTGGCGGAATGAACAAGGTGATGACATATCCCGGCCATTTGCGCGCAATCGCGGTGCTGGGCCTGCCATTGATTGGCGGGCATCTGGCACAGTATGCGATTGGTTTGACCGATACAGTCATGCTGGGCTGGTACGGGGTCGAGGCGTTGGCTGCCGTGACGCTGGCCAACAGCTATTACTTCGTCCTGTTCCTGTTTGGTGCCGGGTTTGGGTGGGCTGTAATGCCGATGGTGGCGACCGCTGCCGCCGAGGAAAATGAGACCAGCATTCGGCGCTCCACTCGCATGGGTCTGTGGCTATCACTGATCTATGCGACGGTGATGATGCCCCTTTTGTGGTGGTCCCATCCGATCCTGATTGCTTTGAAGCAAGAGCCGCAAGTCGCTGAAACTGCGTCAGTATACCTGCGGGTCGCGGGGTGGGGCTTGTTCCCGGCGCTGTTGGTGATGGTCCTGAAGTCCTATTTGGCCGCGCTTGAGCGGACGCAGATTGTGCTGTGGATCACGATTGTTGCAGCTGTGGTCAATGGCGTGACCAACTATGCGCTGATCTTCGGAAACTGGGGCGCGCCCGAACTTGGGGTGATTGGTGCGGCTATCGCGTCAGTGGTGACGCAGATCGTATCATTGGTGGCGGTCGTGATCTATGCGGTGCGTGCGTTGCCGAAACACAGCTTGTTTCAGCGGTTTTGGCGCCCGGATTGGGAGATGTTCATGAGCGTGCTGCGTTTGGGCGTTCCCATCGGTCTGACGACACTGGCGGAGGTGTCGTTGTTCGCGATCTCTGCTGTCATGATGGGCTGGTTGGGTCCAGTGCCGCTGGCAGCTCACGGGATTGCGTTAAACCTCGCCTCGGCGACGTTCATGGTTCATTTGGGCCTGTCTAATGTGGCGACTATTCGGGCGGGCAACGCGTTGGGTCGACGGGATCGGGCGCATCTTGAGAAAGGCGCGATTACGGTGACCGGGATGTCGTTGATCGTGTCGGTCTTGACAATTGTTCTGTTCCTGACATGCGCTGAGCCCCTGATCTCGCTGTTTATGGAGGCCGATGATCCGCAGCGGCCACAGATCCTGCTAATCGGCACTGGCCTGCTGGCGATGGCTGCGTTGTTCCAGCTGGTCGATGGGGCGCAGGTCATCGCACTAGGCCTGTTGCGAGGTTTGCAGGATGCAAAAATACCGATGGTGATGGCCGCACTCAGCTATTGGGTGATCGGTATCCCCGCTTCGTACTATTTCGGCTTTGTTCGAGGTATGGAGGGGATCGGAGTCTGGCTTGGCCTCGTGATCGGCCTCGCTTGTGCTGCCGTATTGTTGATGGCGCGCTTCTGGCTAAGGTCGGTGCGCGATGTAGGAGAAGTTCCCGCCTAGGGGATCATTCTTTGCTCATCCGGTCGGATTTCTTTCGAACAAGTACCGACCGCAAGTCGTGCATTGCCATTAGCAATGGGTCGGTCACGTCCTCTAATTGCGCATCCGTTGCTTTAGACTGAGCCCATTGCGTGGTCAGATTCAGGTAGTCAACCGCACGGTGAATATCATCCATATCGCGGCGGGATAGCAGGGCTTTGCGCTCTTCCATCCAGCGCGCGATTTCATCGTTGTCGGCGTCGCTTAGTACACGCTGGCCCTGCGGTTTGACCTCGCCATTGCGGATGTTGATGACCGCGATCTGTTCCATCTCGATCCGGCGATGGCGATTTTCCGTGTCGATCCTGAACACCGCTGCCCCATTTTCGCGCACGCGGAAATAGTATTCAGGCAGGGCTGTGGACATAACAAACTCCGGTATCAGGTGAGCTCGGCGCAAAAACGTTGGATGCGTGTGCAGGCTTCAGTCAGGGCTTCATCAGAGGTCGCATAGCTGACGCGGAAATTGGGGGACAGACCAAAAGCTGCGCCAAACACAACCGCCACGTCGGCCTCTTCCAGCAGGGCGATTGCGAAGGTTTCGTCCGAATCTATCACAGTGCCCGCGGGTGTGGTTTTCCCGATCAAGCCTGCAATTGATGGATAGACGTAGAACGCGCCTTCGGGTGTCGGGCACGAGATACCGTCGATTTGGCTGAGCATGTCGACGACCAGATCGCGACGGCGTTTGAAGATCTCATTATTCGGCGCAAGGAATGCTTGAGTTCCATTCAGAGCCTCGACTGCTGCCCATTGGCTGACCGAACTGGGATTCGAAGTTGATTGAGATTGCACCTTGCGCATCGCGGCGATCAACTCGACCGGGCCTGCCGCATAGCCAATACGCCAACCGGTCATGGCATAGGCTTTGGAGACGCCATTGCAAGTCAGCGTCCGATCATAAAGTCTCGGTTCCACCTGTGCGGGCGTGCAGAACTCGAACCCGTCATAGGCCAGGTGCTCATACATATCATCGGTCATCACCCAGACATGCGGATGTCGCATCAGGACATCAGTCAGTTCTTTTAGTTCAGAACGGCTATAGCCCGCCCCGGTGGGATTCGAGGGTGAGTTGAAGATGAACCATTTCGTTTTAGGTGTGATTGCGGCTTCCAGTTGATCCGCTGTCAGTTTGAAATTGGTCTGCAGCGAAGTTTCGACGATCACTGGTGCGCCACCGGCCAGTAACACCATGTCCGGGTAGCTGACCCAATAGGGCGCGGGGATGAGGACCTCATCGCCCTCGTTCAGCGTAGCCATCAGCGCGTTGTAAAGCGTCTGCTTACCCCCGGTCCCGACCGAGACCTGAGCGGGCGTATAGTCCAATCCGTGGTCACGCTTCATCTTGGCGCAAACCGCCTGTTTCAGCTCGGGGATGCCGTCCGGAGCAGTGTATTTGGTCTTGCCCGCAGCGATGGCGGCCACGGCGGCGTCCTTGATGTTCTGCGGCGTGTCGAAATCGGGCTCGCCTGCGCTCAGCCCGATCACATCGCGCCCGGCGGCCTTCAGCTCGGCTGCTTTGGACGTCATCGCGATGGTGGGCGAGGGTTTTACGCGTGACAGTGTCGCAGACAGGAAACTCATGGTCGGCCTCGGTTTGTATGTTCAGCCCGACTGTCATAGGGTGCGCCGAAATAACGATCAAGCCAATTGAGTTTTACCCTTTGGAGACCCCGATGAACGACGAAACAGACTGGTTCGGACCGGACACCGCAACCTTCGGGGATCGCGTTGCTGGCGCACGCGAAGCCGCAGGCATGACGCAGACCCAATTGGCCCGCAGGCTTGGTGTCAAAAAAGCCACGATCACTTCGTGGGAAGATGATTTGTCGGAACCCCGCGCGAACAAGCTGTCGATGATGGCGGGGCTACTGAATGTCTCGATCATGTGGCTTCTGACGGGCGAGGGCGACGGTATGGACGAAACAAGCCTGCATGGCGATACGGACTCGGAATTGCGCGATCTTGTTGCAGAGCTCCGCACGATCCGAGGTGAGATGCGAGCCAACTCCGAGCGGCTGGCCCGCGTCGAAAAAGCGCTGCGTCTGAAATTGGAACGCAATCAATGACCGAGCCGCGCGAGACCCGGATCAAGCGCATGAAAATGCGTTCGATGCGGCGGGGCATCAAAGAGATGGATTTGATCCTGACGGCATATGCCGATCGCAATCTGTCTTCGATGGACGAGGCGGGATTGGACACATACGATGCCTTGCTGCATGAAAATGATCAGGACCTTTATCAATGGGTCACTGGTCAGGCCAGCCCGCCGGAACCGCTGGCCGAATTGATCGCGGATATCGCGCAAACCTTTCAAAAATAAGCAATCATCAGGCTTAACCGATTTTTCGGGAATTCGCGTCATGTTTTCAGAAACAGCGCGATGAATCGGAGGATTGAATGAGTATGGAGTTACAGGTCACCGCGCCCGGGACCAAGGGGTTCATGACGAGCTATCTTGAGGCGTTGGCGCTGGTCGAGCGTCTGCATCGCTTGCTTCTGGACGTCATCAAGGATGAATTCGAGCGTGTCGGCGTACTTGAGATCAACGCGGTGCAGGCCCTGCTGTTGTTCAACATAGGCGACCATGAAGTAACCGCCGGAGAGTTGAAGAGCCGTGGTTACTATCAAGGCAGCAATGTCAGCTACAATCTTAAGAAACTGGTCGAGATGGGCTATATGCACCATCAGCGATGCGAGATCGACCGCCGCTCGGTACGGGTACGCCTGACCCCGCGCGGGCGTGAGATTCGTGACATCGTGTCAGACCTGTTCGCCCGCCATGCAGAAGGGCTGCACAACCGCGGCGTGATCGGGACCGATGGGATTGAAGAGATTACCGGTTCACTGCGTCGGGTCGAACGATATTGGACCGATCAGATTCGGTATATCTACTAATAGCTTTGATGGCTGAGTTTGGGAGAGCGACAGACCCTCAAGCTCACGGATCAGTTTACGTGTCATCGCATCTTCATAGGCTTCGAAGCCAAGGGCGACTTCGACGAAAGCATCGGGGCCTCGGATGACCCACGCGTGGTAATAAGCAGATAGCTCCCCAATCTCTACCTGGCGGGTGTCTCCTGGATTGGGGTCGTCGATACCGATTACAAGGGCATTGATTGTAATATCAGTGTTTTGCAGAGTGGCTTTTATGTCCCGCGGGTGATGTCCGAGATTGTGTTTACCATCACCGGACAGATCCAGTGTTCGCCGCCAGCAATCGCTTTGGCTCTCCAACATCTCAGCACCGTACAACATGGCCGACCCGACCGCCGTTCCCTGCGGCGCTGATGAGCGTGTTGTGCTTTCTAAATGTTGCTGAATTCGACGCAGATCAGCAGTCGAGCGAACATCTGTCCAACCAAGCAAGAGGCGTTGGTGGCCAGGTTCGCTCCATTCGTAGATAGCGATACGAATAAAGGTAGACGGGTTTGAAAGGATCAGTTGAACCACCTCGGGATGGCGCAACGCCGCCGCAAGGCCACTAAGTTGCAACCTGTACTCACGACTGTCGACCGAACCAGAGACATCCATTCCCAACGCCAAAGCCTGTCGACATTGCGCTGAAAGCGGGTTGGCCAGCAGGCAAAGAAGTGTCGCACACAGGCGGATCATTTCGCATTATCCGGTTGCAACGCACTAAGTTCCAATCCTTTCAATTCCCGTTCCAGTTTGCGACGCATGGCACGCTCAAAATCTTCGAACCCGGCGGCGATCTCAAGAAAAGCTCCGGGTCCGTGTAGTACATTTTTCTGAAAGAACGGGATCAAGTCGATTTCTCCTTCGAAATCAGCTGCATTGATCACCAGACCATTCACGGTCGTGTTTTCGAACGGAAAGTGTTTGTAAGCGATCTGTGGCCCGTAGCCATCGTTGTTCTTGCCATCGCCCGAGATATCGATGGTTTGGAACAGACAATTCGGGGCGCTCCCCAGCAGGGTTGCCCCATAAGCCAGCGCGTGACCCATTGCAGTTGGAAACTCGTCTTCCGATCGCTTCGATGTCCCGATCCGATGCGCGGCGGAGATCAAATTGGCCCGAGTATCGATTATCGTCCAATCCAAAAGCAATGTCTGGTTGAAACTGCCGGACCATTCATAGACGGCTAATGCAACCGGTTGAGGTGAAAGGAAGAAAGCCTCCTGCACCTCGGGCGCAATCAATGCGTTGGCCAGCCCCTGTCGTTGCAGCGCATCCTCAGTCGCGTCCACCGAGGTCGAGATGTCCATGGCCAGCGCCAGCGCCAGGCGGCAGGTCTCGGCCCAAAGGGGGCTGCCCGCGACAGCCAGCCCCAATGCTCCCAGCCAGCGGATCACCAGTGGCCGGTGCTTTCCATGCTACACCAAGGCTCTGCCGGGGCTAACGCTTCACCATTTTGCAGCAACTCGATCGAGACATTGTCGGGCGAGCGAACGAACGCCATACGCCCGTCGCGTGGCGGGCGGTTGATCACGACGCCATTGTCCTGAAGATGCTGGCAGGTCTCGTAAATGTTGTCGACGCCATAGGCGAGGTGCCCGAAATGGCGGCTGTCGCTTGGCAGTGCGTCGTCGCCATCCCAGTTGTATGTAAGTTCAATGGGCGCGTCCTCTTGTCCCGGTGGGGCGAGGAATACCAGTGTGAACCGCGCAGCCTCGCTTTCATAACGACGCGTTTCCTTCAGGCCCAATAGTTCATAAAACGCTATGGATTTCTCAAGATCCTTCACGCGGACCATGGTGTGGAGATATGTCAGCCCCATCGCGACTTTCCTTGCATTGGTTGTGATGCCAAGCACCTTAGCGCGCCTTCATCCCATGTCGAGGGGCTGGCCGGACACAATTCCGATTTAGCGCAATGCGCCGCACATATCGCGGTTCCGATGGCAAGCTTGCCGATATATAGTGGTCGGCGACTCATTGCTGGAAAGGATAATTTCATGCCTCTGTCTGCCGACCAACTGGCCGAGATCGAAGCTCAACGCGCACAGTCGAGCCCGACCCGCCGCGTCGTTGCCGAAGGTATGGAAGATCATCTGTACACGGCGCATCAGGTTCTGGATCACGGATTTGTCCGCGTTATCGACTATATGGGCGACGATGCTGCGATCTGTCAGGCCGCGCGTGTTTCCTACGGCAAAGGCACCAAGTCGGTGCAAAATGATGAAGGCCTGATCCGCTATCTGATGCGCCACTGGCATTCGACCCCGTTTGAAATGTGCGAGATCAAGTTGCACGTCAAACTGCCCGTGTTCGTAGCCCGCCAGTGGATCCGCCACCGCACGGCGAATGTGAACGAATATTCGGCGCGGTATTCGATCCTGGATCGAGAGTTCTATATCCCGGCACCCGAACATGTCGCCGCGCAATCCGAGGTTAACAATCAGGGCCGTGGAGACACATTGCAAGGCGAAGAGGCCGCGCGTGTGTTGGAGATACTGAAAGCGGACAGTGCGCGCTGCTATGACAACTACGAGGCGATGATCGGTCAGGACGGCCAGCAAGGGCTTGCGCGTGAACTGGCGCGGATGAACCTTCCAGCCAACATTTATACGCAATGGTATTGGAAGGTGGACTTGCACAACTTGTTCCACTTCTTGCGTCTGCGTGCCGACCCGCACGCGCAGTACGAAATCCGCGTTTACGCAGATACCATGTGCAAGATTGTCGCTGACTGGGTACCGTTTGCCTACCGCGCGTTTGAGGACTACCGCCTTGGCGCAGTCAACCTCTCGGCGCAGATGGTGACCTGCTTGCGTCGGATGCTCAGCGGTGAAGATGTCACTCAGGAAAACTCAGGCATGACCGCACGGGAATGGCGTGAGTTTGAGGCTGTTATCAGAGAGGGTTGATTCAACAGAAAACCGAGCACGTCCCAAGGTGGGCGCGTTCACTAGGGTTTGCGGTTAACGGCCTGAAATTGGCCGTCAACCTTCTTTTATCTTTCCCGCCGGGGCGGGCTGTGCCTTACAGCGGCTTCAAATCAGCAGCCATTTGGCGGCCGTCACGTCCGTCCTGCAACTCGTACGAGACTTTCTGATTGTCAGCGAGTCCGGTCAGACCGGATCGTTCTACGGCCGAGATATGAACAAACACATCTTTGCCCCCTTCATCGGGCGCAATAAAACCATAGCCTTTGGTTGTATTAAACCATTTCACGGTGCCGGTTGGCATTTCCCGTGTCTCCTTCTACTTACAAGTTGTCCCACAAATTGGTGGGGGCCTTGGCTGGCAAAACCGCCACACGTCACTGTTCGCCCTCACGATACAGCCCGGGTCGCGTGTTTCGCCTTTTTCAACATTACACGGTGAAGTAAAAAATCAAGAATAACTGGGGCAGCCTGATGGGTTTGTCTAAATTTGCAGCGATTACAGGATTAGTTAGATAATGCAGCTATATGGGTTAAAAACTTGCGATACGTGCCGTAAGGCATTGAAACTGCTTCCAGATGCGGTTTTCGTTGATGTCCGCGCGCAAGGGGTTCCCGAAAATGTGCTGTCCGAGGCGTACGAGACTTTCGGCAAAGCCTTGCTCAATACGCGATCAACAACCTGGCGGGGATTGGATGATGACACACGCAATCGACCGGTGCTCGCGCTGTTGGCTGATCATCCGACCCTGATGAAACGCCCATTGATAGTATCCGATGGTCAGATGTATCTGGGCTGGACGCCTGAAACCCTTCAGGCCCTTGGTGTTGCCTGAAGAACTGCTTATGTGACACGGGCAACAAGCGGAGACCTGTGAATGCGAAACGCTGCCATGATTTTAGGCGTCATTGCCGGGCTGATCGGGATGATCGTCGGCTTTTTTGGCTACGGCTTTGTGGAACTGATCGACCAGTTTGGTGAGATCGAAGGCATTGCCGAGCAGGTAGAGAACCCCGAGTTGATCCAGACGGCTTCGATCGTGGCGCCTTTGTTGGCAATCGTTGGCGGGGCGATGGCCCATTCGCGGGCTCTGATTGCAGGCATTTTGCTGCTGATTTCTGCCGCTGGGATGTACTACGCCTTTGGCTTCGGTGTTTTCACCATGTTCCCGATTGCCTTTGCAGGCGCAGCAGGGTTGCTCGGGCTCGCCGCAGGAAAACCGGACGAGCCCAAGGCACATTTCTAGGTCACTTCAGGCGTAATAACCGATCCAGAGACAGCGGACCCGCGCCGTTGATCACAATCACCAGCAGCAGGAATGTCCACATCACGCGCTGATCCATCAACGTAATTGCGTTGTCGAACAAGCCGCCCAGTTTGATGCCATGCCCGGTGACATCGGTCAGTGTTTGAACCCAGACAAATCCGATCATGCCAAGCGCGGCAAGGCGCGTCAGCAGGCCGACCAGCAAAAGCACAGGCAGGACAAATTCGGCCACTGTGCCAAAGAAGATGACGACCCGCTGGAAAAAGGTCATCTGAGTCACATCATACAGCACCGCCTCTGCAGCTTTGGGAAAGATCTGGCCGAAGGCTCCGGCCGATGGCGAAAAGATCGAGCCGTCGATTTTCAGCGTGGCCGAGTTCCAGTAGTAGACGAACAACACGGCGATAAAGACCACCCGAGCCAGGGTTGGTGTCAGCCAACCGGACGCGTGATCCGCTTTTTCCATCGCATTATTGTAAGTTGAGATCAGGGCAGTCATGTGTCCAGCCTTTCGATAGTCACAGAAGTTATTGCACCGCCCTGCAAAAGCAGTGCCAGAGTGGTTCCAAGATCAAATTCGGGTGTTTCGGCCATGGTGGATTCAAATGCCTCACCGATGGATTTGCCATCCTGAATCAGCGCGATCCATGCCGCACCACCCGGTAGCAATGGGTGTGGGGCAGGGTCGTATTCGGGACGCATGATCAAAATATCCTGAGCGCCCGCCTCGGGTTTCGGCGCGCCTTCTTCGGTGTTATATAGCCAGATCGCATGTACGGGCCAGCTTGAACGCAACACCTGCACCGACGGCGCGAGGGTCAGTTTGGCTTGCATCAAATCTTCCGGTGGCAAGCTGAGCGCTTCGGCATCTATGGGTTGTCGATCAGCGGCGTGGTAAGCCCTACGCAGCGCCAGTTCCAGACGGGCAACATCCGGCAGGTAGCCCAGATGCGACAACTGCTCCATTCCTTCCAGAAATTTAGGGAATTCCTCGCCATAAAACATCATCAGGGGTGAGGACGGCGGGTGCTGGCGCAAGAATATTCCAGCCAGCCCGTCCATATTCTGGGGGCCCAGAAGTTTTGTGATGACCGGGAAGGCTTGATGCATCGCCTCGGTCAGCGAGACGGCGACGTTGTTGCGATAGACGCTGAAGCGACGACCGGCGGGCTGCGCCTCGGCGTCCAGCAACCCATCGGGAATGGGCTTGTTGGCATCTAGCAGTGCCATGTGGAATGTCGTTTGCGACACGCTCATGCGGGCACGCGATCCAGCGCTTTTTGCGCGCGCTCGGCTTCGGCCCGTAACACCGGCCAGTCTGGCACATCGGTGTCCCATTCAATCAACAGGGGTTTGGGGCCGGATTTGTCTAGTACGTAGTCCAGCAGCGCCCAGACCGGGTCCACCACTTCGCGCCCGTGGCTGTCGATCAGCAAGGGATGTCCATGATCGTCCTCGTCCTCATCATGCCCGCCCAGGTGAATCTCACCGACTTGGTCCAGCGGGTAGGCATCAATATAGCCCTGCGGTGAGAAATCCAGATTGGTGGCTGAAACAAAGACGTTGTTCACGTCCAGCAACAGCCCGCAGCCGGTGCGCCGGGTGATTTCGCGCAAGAAATCAGGTTCCGACCATGTGCTTTCCTCGAAGGCCAAATAGCTTGAGGGATTCTCTAACAGCATTTGCCGCCCGACCACCTCTTGCACCTGATCGATATGGTCGCAAACGCGGGCCAGAGTCGCATCAGTATAGGGCAGAGGAAGTAGATCGTTCAGGAAATGGCTGTCATGGGTTGACCATGCCAAATGCTCCGAAAAGCTGGCCGGGTTCAACCAGCCGACAAGATGCTTCAGGCGGTCCAGGTGATCTGGGTCAAGTGGCGTTTCGCCGCCGATCGACAGCCCGACACCATGCACTGAAATCGGGAATTGTTCGGACAGGTGACGCAGTTGTGCCAGAGGTCTGCCACCATCGCCCATATAGTTTTCGGCATGAATCTCTAGCCACGCCACAGGCTTGGCCTGTTCAAGAACCTGCGAGAAATGCTGTGGTTTGTAACCAACGCCCGGTGCTGCAGGCAGCCGGTTCGATCTGAGCGCATTGTCCAACATTTGCAAATCCCCTGATCACGTGGAAAGGGCGGGCGATCCTGCCCGCCCTTTCTGGTTCATTCGGAAAAGCCTTATGCAGGCAGGTCACGCTCCAGAGGCTCAAGCGAGCCTTTGCGATCTGCACCGTCTGCTGTTTTAGGCAGCTCGATGTCGGCGCAGGTGCCTGCGTCAACCAGGGTCCATGCGTTGCCCTGATAGTCGACGGTCGAAGTGCCCGCGCAAGTTGTGCCGGGGCCGGCTGCACAGTCGTTCTGACCCGCCAGAGAAACGCCATAGCACTTTTCTTTGGCCTGGGCTGTTGCGGTTGTGGCCGCGCCGGAAACGGCTGCAGCAACTGCGCTTGCGATAACCAGTGTTTTTGCAGTGTTCGACATCTTGGTAATCCTTGTTAATGACTGCGTATGTCTGCTTGTGACAACGACAAGGTAATGGTTCAGGGGCAGCAGTTGAATTCACGAGCCCGTGTCTCACAACCCCGTCAAAGGTCGTCATGCACCCTTGAACGTTAACAAATTGTTTTTGAATTGAAAAATGATATTTGTTTCAATCCGGCCCAAAATAACGGGCCGGATTTCTAGCGGTTTGCTGCCGAATGTTACAGCAGATCGGGGGGCGTTGTAGCCACGCTCAACTCATTTGTTACAGCCTCAAGCGATTGGACCCGCGTCTGTTTTTCGCCAAGGCGACGGACACTGACCGTGCGATCTTCGACTTCACGGTGACCAACGGCCAGAATGATCGGCACTTTGCCAACCGAATGTTCGCGGACTTTATAGTTGATCTTCTCGTTGCGAATATCCGCCTGGGCGCGGATGCCTGCTGCGCGAAGGGTGCTGACCACTTCGGCCACATACTCATCGGCCTCGGAGGTGATCGAGGCCACAACGACCTGGCGCGGGGCCAGCCAGAACGGCAGCTTGCCCGCGTGTTCTTCGATCAGAATGCCGATGAAACGTTCAAACGAGCCCAACGTCGCGCGGTGCAACATAACTGGGCGGTGTTTGCCACCATCAGCGCCGATATACGTGGCGTCCAGTCGCTCGGGCAGAACAAAGTCCACCTGATGCGTGCCGCATTGCCAATCCCGCCCGATCGCATCGGTCAGAACAAACTCGAGTTTCGGGCCGTAGAATGCCCCTTCACCCGGGTTGAGTTCCGGCTCGATCCCAGCCGCGCGGGTTGCGCTGAGCAGGGCGGCTTCAGCCTTGTCCCACACTTCGTCCGATCCTGAGCGTTTTTCCGGCCGGTCCGAGAATTTGACCGAGAAGTTCTCAAACCCGAGGTCTTTGTAGATACCGGACAGGAACCGAATGAACTCAGCGGTTTCGGATTCGATCTGGTCTTCGGTGCAGAAGATATGGCCATCATCCTGGGTAAAGCCACGCACGCGCATGATGCCGTGCAGCGCGCCCGAAGGTTCGTACCGGTTACACGATCCGAACTCGGCCATGCGCAGAGGAAGGTCGCGATAGGATTTGAGACCCTGATTGAAAATCTGCACGTGGCAGGGGCAGTTCATCGGTTTCAGAGCGTTGACCGCCTTTTCCCGTGCATGTTCCTCGTCCACTTCGACGATGAACATGTTCTCTTGGTATTTGTCCCAATGACCCGAGGCTACCCACAGCTTGCGGTCGACGACCTGAGGGGTGTTGACCTCAACATAGCCACCTTTGCGCTGTTGCCGACGCATGTAATCTTGCAGAAGAGTGTAGATGGTCCAGCCATTAGGGTGCCAGAAAATCTGCCCTGGGGCCTCTTCCTGCATGTGGAACAAATCCATCTCGCGACCCAGCTTGCGGTGGTCGCGCTTGGCGGCTTCTTCCAACATGTGCAGATGAGCCTTCAGCTTTTCCTTGCCGGTGAAGGCCACGCCATAGATGCGCTGTAGCATTGCGCGGTCGCTGTCGCCGCGCCAATAAGCCCCGGCGATTGACATCAGCTTGAACGCGTCGCCCGGCAGTTGACCGGTGTGCTGCAAGTGCGGGCCACGGCAGAGATCCTGCCAGTGACCGTGCCAATACATGCGCAGTGGTTCATCACCCGGGATGGATTCGATCAGCTCAACTTTATAGGGCTCATTATTGGCCTTGTAGAACTCGATCGCGCGATCGCGGTCCCAGACCTCGGTGGTCACCGGGTCACGCTTGTTGATGATCTCTTTCATCTTTTTCTCGATGAGGCCGAGATCTTCGGGCGTAAACGGTTCCTCACGGTCAAAGTCATAGTACCAGCCGTTTTCTATGACGGGGCCAATGGTGACCTTGGTTGCGGGCCAAATCTCTTGCACGGCGCGGGCCATGACATGCGCCAGATCGTGTCGGATCAGCTCATTGGCTTGCGCCTCGTCCTTCATGGTATGAATAGCGATTTGCGCGTCGGCTTCGATTGGCCATTGCAGGTCCCAATGCTGTCCATTCACCGTGGCAGAAATGGCTTTTTTCACCAGCGAGGTCGAGATGTCGGCGGCGACCTGTGCGGGCGTAACGCCTGCTTCATAGGATCGGGAATTGCCATCGGGAAAGGTAAGGGAGACTGACTGTGAGTCCAGGGCCATATCGGCTCTCCTCGTCGGTTTGGCGCCCACTGAACGCCCGGTTGCGGGTTATGTATGCTCGGCTCATGTGGCAGGTGGGGACACAGGTGTCAAGGGCAGGAGCGAGGGGCCAGCCCCTCGCACTCCCCGAGGTATTTTTAGCCAGATGAAGAAGGATCGGGCAATTGCAGAGAGGTGCGTGACATGCATGATGGGCTGACAAGCAATGAGGGTAGCATGGCAGAGGCAGAATTTCTGGAAACCGCGCAGGGACGACGTCTGGCGTATCACAAGAGTGATGGGCGCGGGCCGACCATCGTTTTTCTAGGTGGCTTGAAATCAGATATGGAGGGCACCAAGGCGCTGCACCTGGAAGCGTGGGCTCGCGCGCGCGGGCAGGGGTTCCTTCGGTTTGACTATTCGGGGCACGGTGAAAGCTCGGGCGCCTTTACTGACGGGTGTATCGGGGACTGGCACGAGGATACGCTGGCCGCAGTTTCTCGGTTAACTGATGGTCCGCTGGTTGTTGTGGGATCGTCGATGGGCGGGTGGCAAGCGCTGTTGCTGGCGCGTGTCATGCCCGAACGGATCGCAGGTATGGTGACAATTGCGGCGGCCCCAGATTTTACCGAGGATGGGTATTGGGCGTCGTTTTCGAACGAGCAGAAATCTGAACTAGAGACGGTTGGACATGTGGAACTGCCATCGGACTACATGGAGCCCTACGTCATCACCAAGCGGATGATTGAGGATGGGCGGCAGCGGTTGGTTTTGCGCGCTTCGCTTGATCTGCCTTTCCCTGTGCGTCTCCTGCAGGGGACAGCAGATACGGCCGTCTCGACCGATACGGCAGTGCGCCTGCTGGATCATGCCACTGGTCCGGACATGCAACTGCTGCTGGTCAAAGATGCGGATCACAGGTTTTCGGATGAGCGATGCCTCGGGCTGATTGAGCAGGCTCTGCGAGAAGTCCTGGAATGCACCTGATGCGTCGCCTGGGCTGGGTTTTGGCGCGGGTGATGGTGGGTTTGACGCTGGTTGGTGTGTTGATCTACGCCTTTGGCCCGCGCGAGCCAGTGGACCTGCATCCGCGTTTCGATCCGCGCAATTTTGGCGAGGGCGTTCAGGTTTACTTTGAAAGCATCGAATCCGCCTATGATGACATCGTGCCAGGTGTTGAAAAGCGCGTGATCTGGCAGGATGGTTTTGTTGAACAGCGGACAGCTTTTGCGGTGCTCTACATTCATGGGTTTTCCGCCACGTCCGAGGAGATCAGGCCAGTACCTGATCGCGTTGCGGACGCGTTGGGTGCCAACCTTGTCTACACAAGGCTTCAGGGGCATGGCCGCGATGGGGACGCAATGGCCGAAGGTACGGCGTCGGGCTGGATGCAGGATACAGCCGAGGCGTTGGCTGCCGCCAGGGCTGTTGGTGAGCAAGTCATTGTGCTCGCAACCTCGACGGGGGCGACCCTGGCCGCCGCGGCTGCGATGGACACGGAACTGAGCACTGATGTGGCTGCGTTGGTTTTGGTATCGCCGAACTTTGGCGTAAACTCGGCTGGTTCCTGGGTGCCATCCTTGCCGTGGGCCCGGCATTGGCTGCCGCCATTGATGGGACAGGACCGGGATGTCTCAAGCACTGATCCCGAGAAGAACATCTTTTGGACAACTGTTTATCCATGGGAGGCGGTCGTGCCGATGTTTGCCCTTGTAGATGCGGTCAATGCGCTTGACTTCTCGGGCGCGCGGGTTCCGGCGCTGTTCTGGTTTTCTGATGATGATCAGGTGGTGCGTCCGGATAAAATGCATGAGGCGGCCAAGACCTGGGGTGGTCAGGCGATGGTTTCATTGGTGACAATGGGGCCCGGGGATGATCCGACCTCACACGTGGTCGCGGGGCGTCTGATGTCACCGGGTCAGACCGACGCGGCGGTCGCGGGCATATTGGAATGGCTGTCAGAGCAGGGGATTCCGAAGCAAAGCGGGGGCTGAATATGCGTAGACCGGGCAGTATGTGGAGCCTTGAGACGTTGGGTCGCGTGCGACTATCCCGGCATTTTTTCATGCGTGATTTTCTATATTCCGAGATCGGGAACTTTCACGAATTGCAAAATATTCCCGACAACCCTGATCTTGCGATCGAGACCGGGCGCGCGTTTTGCGAGACCCTGCTGGACCCGCTGGAAGAAACCTTTGGTCGTATCGCGGTGCGCTCGGGCTATCGCTCGCGATCACTGAACCGGTTCGGGAACGAGAACAGGTTGAACTGTGCCCGCAATGACAACCCGTTGGAGTGCCACATTTGGGATTGGGGCGAAGGTGACGCACGTGTAGCAGGGGCGTCGGTGGTAATTCCGTGGTTTGCAGACCGTTATGCGCAGGGGCGCGATTGGCGCGATTTGGCGTGGTGGATGCATGACCATCTGGATTATTCCGAGATTTGGTTCTTTCCCAAACTATGCGCGTTCAATCTGGTTTGGCGGCCCAAGCCTGTACGGCGGATCGACAGCTACATCGCCCCGCGCGGCTGCTTGTTGCGGGCCGGGGCGGAGCCAGATGAACCGCTGGGCCAAAGGCAGGAACGCTATGCGGATTTCCCACCGTTTCGGGCGATCAGCTATCCGTGAAGTTTTGCTTGCCCGCCGTTGGCAAACCTCTCATCCTGTAACAAAACAATAACAACGAGCGGAGGGCACCGAGGTGATCGAGCCGTTGGTTTTGCTACCCGGATTGATGTGCGATGCACGGTTGTTTCAGGCGCAGATCACCGCGCTGTCGCGTGAACGTGCAGTTATGGTCGCACCGATCACCGGCGGTGAACGGTTCGAAGAAATCGCGCCGGGCTTGCTGGATCAACTGCCGCACCGGTTTGCTTTGTGCGGGTTTGGTCTGGGTGGTGGCGTCGCGCTTGAGATCGTGCGGCGAGCACCTGAGAGGGTGACACGACTGGCCTTGCTGGCGACGGATGCGCAGGCCGACACACCTCATATCGCGGCGAGTCGCGAAGACCTGATTGTTGGCGCGCAGGCGGGGAGGTTGGACGAAGTGATGCGCAAGCTGATCGGCTCGGACATGTTGTCTCCCGGTCCGCAACGCATCCCGATTTTGAACGAAGTGTTGCAGATGGCCGAGGAATTGGGCTCGGATGTGTTTGTGCGTCAGATAAGAACCCTGCAACGCCGTCCGGACCAACAAGGCACGCTGCGCCGGATCAGGATGCCCACGCTGATCATTTGCGGTGCCCATGATGCGGAGAATCCGGTCCGCAAGAATACCTTCATGGCTGATCTCATTCCGGATGCAGAGTTGCGCGTGATTGATGAGGCCGGGCACTATCCGACACTGGAAGCACCCGAATCCGTGATTGCGATGCTGCAGGATTGGCTCCGGAAACCACTGCGGCTGACCTAGTCGTAGAAAACCGCGCGCTGGTTCTTGGTCAGAACAGTTGGTTGCACCACCGGCCGACCGGTTTCAGAGTCAAAGAATGGCGTTTTCTTCCAGCTCCCGAACAGACGCGATTTTAGTACGCGTTTAAGCAGACCCATAGCGGCATAGCGGATTTTCTCATGAGACTGCTTGCTGTCAGCCCTTGGCACAAATCCACGCGTTGTAATGGGACCCAAACTGCTGGGGTGGGGAATACGTTTGACGATAAAACCCGCGAACGGAAATTTTGGAGTTGTCGGCGTCGTGGCCAGCGGCGCGTTGCAGCATCTGGCATACCATCGCAACATGCCCTTGGGGCTAAGTTGCATAGCTGCCAAGTGCTCGACCCCTGCATCGATCTTGATGTCTTCCGGTGACATCTGAAACACCTCGACTGGGTCGGGCGCAGGGTCGGGCTGTTCAAAATACAGCTGAGCCGCGCGGCAGTCATGGCAAAAACACACGACATGAGTGCCGGATACGACGCCGTGTTCAGTAATGCGCCCCGAAAGGGCGCCGCAATTGCAACGGAAAGGAAGGTCTCCTGCCGCTGCGCGGCTCATGCAACTTTGTTGCTATTGGCGGCTCGTTGACGGGGTTTGCGGCTGTTTTCATTCATGAAATCAATCACTAGCGGACGGATGTTGTCGCGCCAGCTGCGGCCCGCAAAAATGCCATAGTGACCCGCGCCGGGTTCAACATGGCTGGCCTTTTTGCTGTCGGGCAGACCCGTGCATAAATCCAGCGCCGCAATGCATTGCCCGGGGGCTGAGATATCGTCATTCGTGCCTTCGACCGATTTCACAGCCACATCAGTGATCTTGCCGATATCTACCTTGTGGCCGGCTACAACGAACTCGTTGCGCGCGATCTCACGGTTTTTGAAGACACGTTCAACGGTCGAAAGATAGAACTCGGCAGTCATGTCCATCACCGCCAGATATTCGTCATAGAACCGGTTATGGGCATCGTGGTCGGATGCCTCGTCACGAATAACGCGCTGGATCTGATCCGAGAACGCCTTACTGTGACGTTCGGCATTCATTGACATGAACGAAGCCAGTTGTAGCAAGCCGGGATACACCATCCGGCCTACGCCCTTGTATTTAAAGCCAACCCGCTGGATCATCGTTTCTTCCAACTGACCCATCGTTACACGGCGACCAAAATCCGTAACCTCGGTCGGAGTTGCGTCGGGGTCGACGGGACCGCCGATCAGGGTCAGGGTACTTGGCTGCGCCTTCGGCTCGACCTCGGCCAGATAGGCGGTTGCGGCCAGAGTCAGCGGTGCGGGCTGACAAACCGCAATAACATGCGTATCGGGGCCGAGCTCTTTCATAAAATCGACAAGGTAGAGCGTGTAATCCTCTACATCGAACTTGCCTTCGGACACGGGAATGTCGCGCGCGTTATGCCAATCGGTAATGTAGACCTCACAATTGACAAGCAGGCTTTTGACGGTCGAGCGGAGCAGGGTCGCGTAATGCCCCGACATCGGGGCAACCAGCAGCACCTTGCGTGGCTGTTCTTTGCGTCCATTAACGCGGAAATGGATCAGGTCGCCGAAAGGACGCTCAAGCACGGTTGTGATATCGACCAGATGGTCCTTGCCGTCTTCGCAGGTAAAGGTGCGGATGCCCCAATCAGGCTTGACGACCATACGCTGGAATGTGCGCTCGGTTACTTCGCCCCATGCAGCCATCCAGTTGAAGGCCGGGTTGGGTGTCATCGAGAACAGGGGGTAGGATGCCATCGCGCTTGCGGTTGCACCAAGCCATTGGTTGGTGTTACGCATGGTTTCCATCAGGTCATAGGTCATCATGTAGCGCATCGAATGTGCCTCCTGAGTATCAGCCTGAGAATTCGGACCATTCGCCGCTTTGCCCCCCGACGCCAACGACGTTATTCTGCACAGCAGCGAGACTAGGGGGGAATTGTTAAAATGACAACTACCGAAGACCAGACGCCAAAACTGACCGAAGAACATATTGAACGACTTAAAGAAAATATGGACAAAGTAGAAGAACTGTCCAAACGCCTGGTCGAGGTCATGGCCGGAAAAACGCCGCACACCCCCGCTCTGGATGGCCCGAATCAAGAGCTTTTTGCAAAAGCAGCAACTGCGTATTGGGCTGAAGCGTTTCAAAACCCCACAAAGCTGTTGGAGCAGCAAATTGAGTATTGGGGAAAATCGGTTCTCAACTTTGCGGAAGCGCAGAAAGCGATGACCCAAAGCGACGGGGATGTGCCCCCAGCCGCTACCAAAGATAAACGGTTTGCCAATCCAATGTGGGAAACCAACCCCTACTTTCGCCTCATTCGCCAGCAGTACCAAACCAATGCCGAAGCGATCGCGCAGGCCGTTGCATCGGTTGACGATTTGGAAACCAAGGATAAGCAGCGTCTGCAGTACTTCTCGCAACAGATCATAGATATGATGGCACCGACGAATTTTCTGGCCACCAACCCCGATGCGCTGGAAAAGGCGATCGAGACCGAAGGGCAGTCCCTGATACAGGGGCTGGAGAACCTCGTGTCGGACCTTGAGGCCAATGACGGCGAAATGGTTGTCAGACTTGCTGACGAAAGTGCCTTTGAGATTGGCGGGAATATCGCAACTACACCCGGCGACGTCGTCTATCGCAACCGAATGATGGAACTGATCCAGTATAAACCGGTGACCGAGACGGTGCACGAAACGCCGATCGTTCTGTTCCCGCCATGGATCAACAAGTTCTATATCTTGGACCTGAAGGCTCAGAACAGCCTGATCAAATGGGTGACAGAGCAGGGCTATACCCTGTTTGTGGTCAGCTGGGTGAATGCCGATAGCTCACACGCCGATATTGGGATGGAGGACTATATTCAGGAAGGGTTCCTGACCGCCATCGAAGAGGCGAAGAAAATCTGCAAGGTCAAGCAGGTCAATGCTGTTGGGTATTGCATTGCTGGTACGACGCTGAGCCTGACGCTTTCGCTGATGAAGCAGCGCGGTGACAAGTCGATCAAATCTGCCACTTTCTTCACCACCCTGACAGACTTTGGTGAGCAGGGGGAGTTCACGCCGTTCCTGCAAAATGACTTTGTAGATGGCATCGAAGAACAGGTCTCGAAGGATGGTATTCTAAAGGCATGGATCATCGGGCGAACGATGTCTTTCCTGCGATCCAGAGATCTCATCTATACTCCGGCGATCCGCAGCTACATGATGGGTGAAACACCGCCAGCGTTTGACCTGTTGTACTGGAACGGCGACGGGGCCAACCTGCCAGGCCGGATGGCGATCCAGTATCTGCGCGGTTTGTGTCAGAGCAACGATTTCGTCGACGACGGGTTCGAATTGCTTGGCCATAAGCTGCATATCAAGGATGTCGATGTGCCTTTGATGGCGATCACATGCGAGACGGATCATATTGCCGCGTGGAAGGATTGCTATCGCGGGGTACAGCAGATGGGCGCGAAGTCGAAGACCTTTGTGGTTTCCGAGTCCGGTCACATCGCGGGCATTGTGAACCCGCCCAGTAAGAAAAAATATGGTCACTATACCAATCCTGAGCTGAAGTGTGATGCTGATACATGGCTGAAAGAAGCTGACTTCCACGAAGGTTCGTGGTGGCCGATGTGGGAAGCGTGGTTAAAGAAGCGATCAGGCAAGCAGGTTCCCGCGCGCGATACCGGCGATTCGGATCATCCACGCCTTTGCCCGGCTCCGGGTACCTATGTTTTGGTCAAGGCAAACCGCTGATATCATTTTGAAACTCAAAAATTTCTGCGTTGCAGCAAGAAAAAGCTTGCAATGCTGCGATGCAGCAATCATATTGCCTTCAAGCTGATGAGAACCGGGGTGGGCCCGGAACGGCTAGAAGGATTTAGGACAATGGCAAAGACCCAAGACTTTACCGCGACCCTGAAAGACATGATGGGCGCGTTCCCGGTTGACACAACCGCTCTGGAAGACGCATTCAAATCGACCGCTTCTCTGAACGAAAAGCTGTCGGGTGTTGCTCTGGACGCAGCTGAGAAATCAGCTGAGATCTCGAACAAATGGACCAAAGAAACCCTGGCCAAACTGACCGAGATGTCGAAAGCAAAAACCGAGCCTGCGGATTACGCAAAAGCTGCAACCGACTTCGCAAGCGCGTCGGCTGAAGTTGCCGCTGAAAACCTGGCTGCTTTCGCTGAGATCGCGAAAAAAGTTCAGACCGAAACAGTTGAGCTGTTGATGGCGGCTGGCAAAGACGCTGCAGAAGATGCAACCGCAGCCGTCAAAAAAGCCACCAACGAGGTGACCGCTGCCGCAAAGAAAGCAGCAACCGCCAAGTAAGTAAGGCTGCGATATAGCACCCATTCCTCCCAAATGGTGTAATCGCTTCGGGCAGGTCGCTTGACCTGCCCTTTCTTTTTGTTCTGCAGTCGCATAACCTCTGCTGCAACGCATCATCCTTGGGGAGGGTACAGGGTGTCGGAACAAGACAAACCGCTGCTGATCAAGCGCTATGCCAGCCGTCGGCTGTATAACACCGAGACCAGCGATTACGTGACGCTTGAAGATATAGCCGGTTTCATCCGCGACGGGCGCGAGGTTCAGATCATTGACCTGAAAACCGGTGATGACCTGACTCGTCAGTATCTGCTTCAAATCATTGCCGAACACGAAAGCCGTGGCGAAAATGTTTTGCCGATTAATGTGCTGAACGATCTGGTGCGCAGCTACATGGTGCCGGGCGGGGGCATGATGCCGCAATTCCTGCAAAGCTCGTTCGACATGCTGCGCGAGAGCCAGTCCAAGATGATGGAAAACATGAACGCCATGAACCCAATGTCCCAGATGCCGGGGTTCGAGGCGATGCAGGCGCAGCAAAAGGCCTTTCTAAAAGCCATGACCGGTGGTCTGTCGGGAAACTGGTCGGGGCCGGATGATGAACAAGAAACATCGCCCGAACCCAAAGAGGATTTGGACGACATCAAAAAGCAACTTGCCGAGCTGCAGCAAAAACTATCGAAGCTGAGCTAGCCTGACCGATGCGCTGGCTGTCTGTTCTGGGCGCGTTGATCTGGGCCCAGACTGCACAGGCCCAAGGCCAGTTTACATCCGTGTGGGAACCTATCTGCACAATGGGTCGGGATACGGCTGCGGGCTGCGACGAGATTCGCGCGCGCGAAATTCTGGATGCAACGACCCCGCCCTGGCGCGCCATTGGCCGGGTCAATTTTGCCAGCCGCAGTCAGCGGTCCCATTGTACAGGCGTGCTGGTGTCTGAGCGGCTGGTTTTGACCGCGGCACATTGCTTGTACAACAGCGCGCGCAACCGCTGGATTCCTCCGGCCAGTATCCGGTTTGCCGCAGGGTATCAGCGCGGCGAGGCTGCCGCCGTGTCCAATGTATTGGCCTATCGGCTGGATTCGGAACAGGGGCGCGACGGTGTATTCAACAATCGCGCCGATCTGGATTGGGCCGTGTTGGAGTTGGCCGAGCCAATTGGAGAGCAGGTTGGTTTTTTCGATATTTCCCGGACTGTCCCGCAGATGGGCTCGTTCGCGGGCTATCCCGGATTGCGGCCCCACGTGCTCAGTCGCACCGATAGCTGTAATGCCGCACAGGCCGGCCAAGGGCTGATGCGCGCGATCTGCCCCGTCATGATGGGGGATTCCGGTGCGCCGTTTCTGATGCAAACAGAAACCGGGCTTGCCGTTGCCGGGATTTTGTCGCGCGTCGCGCCAACCCCTGACGGGATCGACGCATTGTTACTTTCAGTTCATGACCTTGATCTGCAATAGTACTGACGATCAGGTCCCGTAGACTGGCACCGGGCCGACAACCTCGCCAACAGAAGCCAGCAGGATGTCCGAGATTACGTCCAGTTCATCGCGCGTCAAACGCACGGGCAGACGTACATCGCAGGCCTTCATCAGCATCGCACGGGTCTGTGGCAGGTCGAACTGTTCGGGTAGGAACTGCCAGTTCCAGAAGGCACGAGCGTTATCCTGACTCAGGCCAAAGACCTGCACCTTGACACCGCGTGCCTCGGCTGCGGCGGCAAAGGCGCGGATTTCATCGTCGCTGAGGTCAACCAGATTGAATTGGATCGAATCCGGTGCGCGCTGCTCGGGTGTCAGGGGGGCAGGGACATCGATGTAGGGCGATGTGTTCAGACGATCAGCCACATAGTCATGGTTTGCCAGCCCGTCGCGGACACGGCGGGCTAGTTCGGGGATTTGTGGGCGAATGACTGCGGCGCTGAGGTTGCTCATGCGCAGGTTAAACAGTGGCAACTGGTTCTGCCATTTGGCAAAGGCCTGTTCCAGCTCTGGTGAGCCAGAGTGCTTTTTCCAGTTGTGTTCGTATGCGCCCGACATGATAACAGCGCGCGCCACAAGATCCGCATCGTCGCTGACCAGAATGCCACCTTCGCCTGCGTTGATCATTTTATAGGACTGGAACGAGAAGCAGCCGACCTTACCGATGGTGCCAATTTTGCGCCCATGCCAGGTTGTGCCCAATGAGTGGGCGGCGTCTTCGATCACCGGGATATCGCGCGCTTCGCACAGCTGCATGATCGCGTCCATGTCCGAGGTATGGCCGCGCATATGGCTGATGATCACTGCCTGCACGCTGTCCAGCTTGGCCGTGAAATCGGCCATATCGACGCGATAATTGTCCCCGACCTCGCACAGAACCGGAATGCAATCCGCGTGCACGATTGAAGACGGCACGGCGGCAAAGGTAAATCCGGGGATCAGAACCCGCGCATCGCGGGGAAGCCCAAGCGCCTTGAGCGACAAAAACAGCGCGGCAGAACAGGAAGAGACCGCCAGCGCGTATTTTGTGCCGAGCAGTTCGGCAAACTCTGTCTCCAGAAGAGCAACGGGCGCATCCTGAGGTGCGGTATAGCGAAACAGATCGCCTGACTTCATCAGGGCGTCGATTGCGTCTCGGGCGGCTGCGGGGATGGGTTCGGCTTCATGAACGTTGGGTACAAGCGTCATATTTGGATTTCCCGAATTTTATCTTTGGGAAATATAAATTCGATGTGCAGGCAAGCCAAGTCCCAATTCGCATCGTCAGCGAGATTTCACCAATTCGTCGTAAAGAATGTATTCAGATTCCCAGCCTGTCACGCAGCGCATACCAAGTCATGGCCAGTATCAGCAACGGCGTCCGCAAAGCAGGACCACCCGGGAATGGCACTGCAGGAACGCGGGCCATGGTATCGAACCCCTCAGCCTGCCCCTGGATCGCCAACGCCATGAGTTGCCCCGCATGGGTCGCGGTGCCGACGCCGTGGCCAGAATAACCCGAGGCGGACAGGATATTTGGCGCAACCCGGGTCAAATAGGGCATGCGCCGCATGGTGATGCCCAGCGTTCCGCCCCATGCGTAGTCGATTTTGACGTCACGCAGATGCGGAAAAATCTCGGTCATCGGCTTGCGGACTTTTGCGGCGATGTCCTCGGGGAAACGATAACCATAACTTTCGCCACCCCCAAACAGCAGCCTGCCATCGGCGCTTAGCCGGAAATAGTTTATCACGAACTTGGTGTCAGCAACGGCGATATCTTTGGCCAAAACTTTTTGCACTTCAGCGCCCAAAGGTTCGGTTGCCGCGATGAAATTGTTGATGGGCATCACGCGCGATGCAACTTGCCGGTTCAGATCTCCGAGGTATCCGTTGCAGGCCAGAATAACGTGATCGGCAGTGATCTTGCCCTTTTCAGTGCGTACAGTGACACGAGCGCCCTGATCGATGCCAAGAGCTTCGGTGTCTTCATGCAGTCTTAATCCGGCTCTGACAGCGGCACGCGCAAGGCCGAGGGCGTAGTTCAACGGGTGTAGGTGCGCGGCACCATTGTCCAGATACCCACCCGCATAGGCTGGTGAGGGGCAAAGTCCGCGCGCGGCATCGGCATCTAAAGTTTCGATTTGGTCGTATTTGTATTTACCCGACAGATGCGCCGCGTGATCATGTAGCTCTGCGCGCTCCGAGTTGTTAAAGCCCAGAACCGCAATGCCGGGCTTCAGGTCGCAATCGATCTGATGTTTTGAGATCAGAGATTTGACCAGATCCTTGGCTTCTTCGGCCAGATCCCAAAGCTTTAACGCGTCTTCATCACCGACAAGCCGTTCAAGATCCTCTTGATCCAAACGCTGCGCGCTGCCCAGTTGGCCTCCGTTGCGACCCGAAGCCCCAAAGCCCGCGCGATGAGCTTCCAGCAGGACAACATCGAACCCAGCCTCAGCCAGGTGCAATGCTGCCGAAAGGCCCGTATATCCGCCCCCGACAATGCAGACATCTGCGGAATGGTCGCCTTCAAGCGCCGGGTGGCGGTCAAAGGCGTGCGCCGTCGCGGCATACCAGCTTGGCGGGTACTCCGCCTTGCGGTCATTAGAATACAGCAGGTTCATCGCGTCTTTGCCCTAGACGTTCATCAGCAGATGCTCGCGTTCCCACGGGGAAATGACCTGCAGGAACTCTTCGTACTCAGCACGTTTGACGATGCCGTAGACACGGGCGAACTCGGGACCCAGAACTTCGTGCAGGGCAGTGGCTTCATCAAACAGATCCAGAGCTTCACCCATGATCTGAGGGATATCGCCGTCGCCTTCATAGGCGTCGCCATAGAATTGGCGGCGTGGGCGTTCTTGCTGAGTCAGGCCCAAATAGCCACAGGCCAACGACAATGCGATACCAAGATAAGGGTTGCAGTCCATGCCTGCGATGCGGTTTTCGACCCGGCGCGCCTCGGGGCCGGACAGAGGTACGCGAATGCCAGTTGTGCGATTGTCGCGTGCCCACTCCAGATTAATCGGGGCCGCATGGTCTTTGACGTAGCGGCGATAAGAATTCACATACGGTGCCATCACCGCCAGCCCTGCAGGCAGGTGGTTCTGCAAGCCGGCGATGAAGTTGTAGAAGGCGTCCGTTTCTCCGCCCTGAGGGCCCGAGAAGATATTCTGACCCGTTTCCATGTCGATAATCGAGTGATGGATGTGCATGGCCGAGCCCGGTTCATCTTCGATCGGTTTCGCCATGAATGTTGCAAAGCAGTTGTGACGCAACGCGGCTTCGCGGATCAGGCGTTTGAAATAGAATACCTCGTCCGCCAGCTTCACCGGATCGCCATGACGCAGGTTGATCTCTAGTTGTCCGGCACCGCCTTCTTGCGTGATCCCGTCGATCTCAAACCCCTGAAATTCGGCAAAGTCGTAGATGTCGTCGATCACCGGCCCGAATTCATCCACCGCTGTCATCGAGTAAGCCTGCCGCGCCGCCGCAGGTCGGCCCGAGCGGCCCATCATCGGCTTGATACCCTGCGCCGGGTCTACATTTGGCGCGACAAGAAAAAACTCCATCTCGGGGGCGACAACCGGCTTCCAACCTTTGTCGTGATACATCTTCACAACGCGTTTGAGCACATTGCGGGGGCTGAAAGGGATCGGCTCTCCATCTCGATCGAACGCGTCGTGAATCACCTGCAAGGTCCAGTCACCCGTCCAAGGAGCGGCCGACGCAGTTGAGAAATCGGGTTTCAGGATCATGTCCCGCTCAATGAAACCGTCCTCACCTGCAGCTTCGCCCCAATCCCCTGTGATGGTCTGGTAGAAAATGCTGTCGGGTAGGTGAAAATAGGATTGCTTGGCAAACTTTGACGCCGGGACCGCCTTGCCGCGGGCGATGCCGGGCAGGTCAGAGATGATGCATTCAACCTCATCCAGCCGTTTGCCTTCAAAGTAGGTGCGCGCCGCCTCAGGCAGCTGATCTGTCCAGTCGGCCATCAGGCCCTCGCTTTCTTTAGGAACTCTGCCATGTGGTGTCCGATTTTGGCATTATCATCCGGGGCATCTTTCCGGTTCGCTGCCGCCTGCATCAACGCATCGGGAACCACGCCTTTGCCTCGGGTCTCCATCAAGCCCTGTATGAAGTCATTTCCATATTCAGGATGGGCCTGCACGGTCCAGATCGTATCGCCATAGGTGACCATGGCGTTTTGGCAAAAGTCATTCGTACCGGTGACCACCGCACCTGCGGGCAGTTTGGTCACTTGATCCTGATGCCAAGCATTCAAGGTGACGGTCTGATCGCCAAAGCTGTATTCCGTGCGTCCTACAGCCCAGCCACCATCAAACTTTTCCACTTTTCCACCAAGCGCTTGCGCGATGATCTGATGTCCAAAGCAGACACCAATCAAGGGGTTCCCTGTCTTCTGAATATCCCGGATCAGCTGTTCAAGCGGGGGAATCCAAACGTGATCTTCGTATGCGCCATGACGAGATCCGGTGATGATCCACCCGTCGGCCTGATGCGCGTCTTCCGGAAACTCACCATCGACCACTGCGTATGTTTGGAATTCAAAGCCGTTCCCACCCAGTAATGCGCGAAACATGCCATCATATTCCCCGAATTGTTCATGCAATTCATCGGGTGGGTGGCCGGTTACAAGGATGCCGATTTTCATAGTTCACCAAATTTGATCAAATTTATTCTAACGGAGCGAAGCGAGCTGGGCAAGAGGTTCAAACGCTCTCAAGATAGCTGAGCCAGTGCTCGTCAGGGGGGTGGGACGCGAATCGTGCAATTTCCTGCCGTTTGGTCATCACCAGGTTGCGGATCAGATCGTCCGGGAAAATGCGCGCAACTACCGGGTCAGTTTCGAAAGCAGAGATGGCCGACGGCCAGTCGGCTGCCAGTTGCGGCAGATCCGTCAACTCATAGGCATTGCCCGAAATCGGGCTGGGCGGTCGCAGGCCATCCTCGATCCCAACCATTGCCGCGCCCAGAACTGCGGCCAGCATGAGATAGGGGTTGATGTCACCGCCAGCAACGCGATGTTCGATCCGTCGGGCGGCAGGGACACCACCCGGAATGCGCAGGGCCGCCGTGCGGTTTTCATAGGCCCAGCTTGCTCCGGTGGGTGCGTGGGCACCAGGCACCAGGCGCGTGTAAGAATTGCCATGAGGAGCGAAGATCAGCGTAGAGCCGGGCATCGCGGTCAGACATCCAGCAACCGCCGAGCGCAGTTCATCGGTTCCCTCGGCCCCTCCGTCATCGAAGACATTGCGTCCATCGACATCGACGACCGAGAAATGCACATGCATTCCGTTGCCCGCATCCTCGGCATAGGGCTTGGACATGAAAGTTGCTGTGAAGCCATGCTTGCGGGCCACGCCACGCGCCAAGGTCTTGAAAAGCCACGTATCATCGGCGCAGCGCATGGCGTCCTGATGGTTCAGATTGATCTCGAACTGACCGATCCCGCTTTCAGATATTGCAGTCTGAGCGGGAATACCCATAGCGGCGCAACCATCATAGAGATCGGTGAAGAACGCATCAAACGCGTCCATTTCGACCATCGACAGAACGGCTTCGTCCCGGAGCCTGCGGCGCGTGACCGGGTTGATCGGAGGCTGCGGTTGGTCGCCTGAGGCGTCAAGCAGAGTGAACTCGAGTTCGGTAGCGGCGATGACCGACCGGCCCCGTTCGGAAAATCGATCTAGAACCGCAGAAAGCGCGTGTCTCGGATCGCCCGCAAAAGGCGTGCCGTCATCGTGGTACAGGCACATGGGCACCAGCGCGGTGGGTGTATCAAGCCAGGGCATGGGAACCGGACCACGCCCGGTGGGGCGCAACACACCATCTGCATCACCGCTTTCGAAGACAAGCGGGCTGCCTTCGATATCAGCGCCCCAGAGATCGACATTGAGCGCAGAGAACGGCATGCGTACGGCGCCTTTGTCCAACTTGGCACCGTATGAGGGCGGCACGCGTTTGCCACGCATCTGACCGTTGAGGTCACAGGCGGCGACGCGGAATGTATGCAGGGCGCTCAGGTCCATTGGGGGCTCCGTGGTCTAGTCACGAGAGGTTTAAATCAGGATTAGCGTCTTGTCACGAAATTTGATCAAATTACGAACAGGCGTCGCTTGCGGTGGGGCGCGATGTTGAAAATCAACCGACTTGTACAGTGGTCGAGACCGCTGTCTTCCGAGTTGTACAACATTCAGGTGCCCGATTGTGCCGGGCGTAGCGATGCCTATAGTCTCATATATGTTCATCTTTCTTACCATAGTGTTACTGATCGCAGGCGGGGTCGGCTATTACGTCTGGTCCAAGAGACAGGCCCGCGCGGCGCTGTTGGCGACGCGTCTGACCTCGGATCAACGGGACATCATTGATCAGCAAGTTCCCATCATCCGGCGGCTGCCCGCCGGGCTGCGCAGCCACTTGGATGGCAAGGTGAACCTGTTTCTGGATCAAGTGAGCTTCTACGGCTGCGACGGGTTGGAAGTGACTGAGGAGATGGAGCTGTCGATTGCGGCGCAGGCCTGTTTGCTCGTGATCAATAGCGACATTTGGTATGACAATCTGACGACCATTCTGATCTATCCCAATGCGTTCAAGTCAAAGCAGCAGCGGCGCTCGGGCTATGTCGTGTCCGAGAAAGAGATAGTGCGGACCGGGGAAAGCTGGGATCGCGGACCGGTCATTTTATCATGGGCACACAGCCAGCAGGGCGCTCTGGATGATCGCGACGGGCAGAACGTAGTGCTGCATGAATTTGCGCATCAGATCGATGATCTGTCCGGGGGTACAAATGGCGTACCGATCCTGAGTGAAGGGCAGACATTCGCGGAATGGGAAAAGGTGTTCCTGAGCGCCTATGACGCGCATGTCGATGCGGTTGAAAGCGGGCGGCGGACAGTCATCGATCCGTATGGCGCGACCGGGCATGAAGAGTTCTTTGCCGTTTCGGTTGAAGTGTTCTTTGAGCGCCCGAAGGCGCTGAAGCACGAGGTGCCCGAGGTCTATGAGCAGCTTTCGAAACTGTTCCGGCTGAACCCGGTGGAGTGGGCTTAGCGCGCCAGATTTAGTCGGAAGCGCATCTTGGCTTTCCGCTCGGCAGGTAGGTGGCGGTTCAGGCGTTTGTTGACCCTTCCGAAGCCCCAAACGATGACCAGCGTCAGCAGGATGAAATAGAACGCCAGAATCGGGTAGGGGATGAACGGGTTGAAAGTCTTGTCCGCGAAGTAGCTGGCGTAATAGAGCGCGTCGCCCCGTTGTTGCCAGGCCGGGAAGGCCGAGAAGAAGACCAGTGTGGTGGACTGGAAGACAAAGATCGCTTCGTTCGTATAGGCGGGCCACGCCAGCCGCAGCATTGTGGGCCAAACGATACGTCGGAAGCGCGACCAACCGGACATGCCATAGGCGTCGGCGGCTTCGATATCGCCCTTGGGGATTGAACGAAGGGCGCCATAGAAGATCTCGCCCGAATAGGCGGAAGTATTCAGGAACAGCACGATCAGCGCCCCCAGCCAGGCCGAGGTGAAGGCGTCGAACATCGGATAGGGCTTCTTCAGCGAAAGGAAGAAGAAATAGGCGAAGAAGAACTGGATGAACAGCGGCGAGCCGCGGAACAAAAAGATGAACCACTCGGACGGTTTACGCAGCCATTTATTCGACGAGGCTTTGCCGACGGCCAACGCGGTGGCGAGGAAGAACCCCGTGACCATCGCCATGATCCCGAAATAGATATTCCAGATCATGCCCGAGCCGATCAGCGTGAAGTGCTCGCACAGGGTGAAATCGGTTTTGGGCAGCAGGCGCTCGCCAAAGCCCAGCGAACGGAGGCCGTAGTCCTGAATGGTCTGGATGCAGCTCATGCGGTGGTCTCCTTGCGCAGAAGCTCTCCGCCCGATGTGGCCTGACCATGGGACAGGCGGCGCATCAGTTTCTCAAGCCCGATTTCCGAGACGCGGGTCATGCCGAGGTAGAAGATCAGCAGGGCGAGGAAGTACCACATGCGCCAGTCGCCATGAGGGTAATCGGTAAAGCGGGATGTTTTTGTGCCGCCCAACTCGCGCGCCCAATAGACGATATCTTCGATGCCCAGCAGAAACAGCAGTGGCGTGGCCTTGATCAGCACCATCCACAGGTTCGATAGGCCGGGTAGGGCGTAGACCCACATTTGCGGCACCAGGATACGCCAAAAGGTCTGGCGGCGTGTCATGCCGTAGGCTGCGGCCGTCTCAAGCTGGGCGTGTGGTACAGCGCGCATGCCGCCGAACAGGACGTTGGCGGCAAACGCGCCGAACACGATAGAGAATGTGACGACGGCAAGGAAGAAGCCGTAGGTTTCATGCACCCATTCGGGTGCAGTGCCCAGCGGCAGCTTGGCGGCCTGACAGACGATGAAGTCGTTGCCCTGCCGCACCGGATCGGTCCATTCGGGGCAGAGCACTTTATGGCGCAGCCATTCAAAGCCCTGATCCAGAGCGATCACGAAGAACAGAAAGAAAGCGATATCAGGCACGCCACGCACGATGGCGATATAGGCCTTACCCAGCCAGCTAAGCGGCGGGAAATGCGATCGCGCTGCCATAGCGCCGGCAAAACCGAAGCTCAGGGCGACCGGGGCGGTGACGGCCAGCAGACCCAGCACCTTGAAGAACGACAAGTAGAACGACCAGTGGACGCCATTGGTCAGATAGCACGAGAACCAGCGGAACGTGCCCAGCGTGTCAGGATCAGCGCAGTAGGAGAACATAAGGCGTCTTTCGAACGTCTGGCCGGTCTCAGGTCCGGCAGGTCCGGCGCGCGCACGCGCCGGACAATTGGACGGAGGGCTTAGTTGGTTACGACCGAGCCGTCTGTGTTGTATGTAGCGATACCTTCGCCAAACCATTTGACCAGCATCTCGTTGAGCGTGCCGTCCGCCTTCATGGACGAAATAGCGTCATCGAACTTGCCGCGCAGTTCTGCGTCGCTCTCGCGCAGGCCCATGCCGATGCCACCGCCCAGCGGGACAAGATCGCCGACAAAGACCAGCTCGCCACCGGATTCCTCAACAATCGGGACCAAGAAGTCATAGTCCGCCAGCACCGCATCCGCTTCGCCGTTGCGCACGGCGGCGATGGTTTCTTCGGGGGTGGCGAATTCGACCAGAGTCGCGCCGGATTCAGCAACGTGACCGGCCTGAATGGTTGCGGTCTGTGCAGCGACGATGCCACCTTTCGTGTCAGCGCCATCTGAAGCAGCTACGTAAGCTGAGGCGGTCGGCGGGTAGTAGTTCTGGGTAAAGTCGATGACCTCATCGCGTTCGTCAGTGATCGACATGCCGGCGATGATGGTATCGTAGTTGCCCGAGACAAGGTTCGGAATGATCGAATCCCAGTCGTTCTTGACCCATTCGCATTCCAGACCAGCGCGCTTGCACAGCTCGTCACCGACTTCACGCTCGAAGCCGTCGATCTCACCAGCATCATTGATGAAGTTGTACGGAGGGTAGGCGCCCTCGGTGCCCATGCGCACAGTTTCGGCCATTGCGATACCGGCGGTCAACGCCAGCGCTGCGGTGGTCAGAATCAGGTTTTTCATGAGTTACTCCCCTTTATTGGTTCTGTCCGTTGGTTAAGCCGCCTGAGTGGCGGAGAGAAAGCCCTGAAGCCGTTCGGATTCAGGGGCAGTGAAAATGTCTTCGGCTGAACCCTCTTCTTCGATCAGGCCCTGATGCAGGAACACAACGTGGCTGGAGATATCCGCAGCCATCTTCATGTCATGGGTCACGATGATCATGGTGCGGCCTTCTGCGGCCAGATCCTTGATCACTTTGATCACTTCCTGTTCCAGTTCGGGATCGAGCGCTGAGGTCGGTTCGTCAAACAGCAGCGCCTGAGGTTCCATGCACAGCCCACGTGCGATTGCGGCGCGTTGTTGCTGTCCGCCCGATAGTTGCGCCGGATAGACGTCGCATTTGTCGCCGATGCCGACCTTTTCCAGATATTTGCGCGCGCTGTCTTCGACCTCGGCCTTGTCGCGGCCCATGACAGTGACCGGAGCCTCCATCACATTCTGCAGGATGGTCATATGGGCCCACAGATTGAACTGCTGGAACACCATCGACAGATTTGTGCGGATGCGCAGCACCTGCTTGGGATCGGCGGGACGGCGATGATTGTGGCTGCCAGTCCAACGGACTGGCTCGCCTTTGAACAGAATCTCGCCCTCTTGGCTGTCTTCCAACAGATTGCAGCAGCGCAGCAGGGTAGACTTCCCCGAGCCGGATGATCCGATCAGCGACACGACGTCGCCGCGATGCGCGGTGATGTCCACGCCCTTGAGCACCTCGAGTTGGCCAAAGCTTTTGTACAGGTTCTTGATCTCAATGACGGGAGCGGCGTCTGTCACGGGCAGTCCAGATATGATTGGTGTTGGTGCGGTAATAGGGCTGAAAAATCGGGCTAATGCAATGCGCAATTGACAAGTTCACGCAGCGAAATTGCCAAATCGGGCGGTCGCGCTGTCTAAACTGTCAGTTTGTTGGGCGCATTCTGTGACTCGATGCACCATTATCGACAGGTCAGCCAGATCAATCTCTTGATTGCGGCCCAGAGATTCAGGTCACAGGATTACGGATCAACCGAGGTGATCCTAAGCGAAACCGAATTTATTGAACTGGCTTGATCCAATCACCAAAACTGTTTGAATTTGGGAATAATTCGTTTTGAGTTAAAGATTGAAATATACGAATTCAATTCACGTAAGGGGCTTCTTGTGATCGCGCTATTATTTGCATTGTTCGCCGGCACGATGGTGCTGGCATACTTTAAGCTGGTCAGAATTTCATACGCATTGTTCGTGCTGACGCTTTTGGCGAGTGCCTACTGGCTGAAGTTTCACGCCACGACCCCCTTAACGATTCAACTGTGAGGTCGTCCAATGTCACCTGAATTTGCTCGTAACATGAATGCGATTGGTGCACTGGCGGTTTGCCTGGTTCTGGTGCTTGCCTTCTACTTTCAGCTTGTCCTTTATGAACTGCCCTGTCCGTTATGTTTGCTCCAACGCGTGGGATTCGTGGCCGTTGGGTTCGGGCTTGCTCTGAACCTGTTATGGGGTACGCGCGCCAGAAACTATGGCATCGTGCTGGTGGCAGCGATATTTGGGATCAGCGTTTCGATCCGGCAGATTCTGCTGCATATCGTGCCCGGAACAGGGCACTATGGCTCCCCGGTTCTGGGCCTACACTTCTATACCTGGGCGGGAGTCGCGTTTGGTTTGATAATCCTTGGCACCGCAATCATGCTGGTATTCGAGAAGCAGTATGATCTTGCGTCGGACGTTCGGGCAACCGAACGCTTCGGAGGAAGTACATTGGCCAAAACAGCGTTTTTCCTGATTTTGGCATTGGCCGTCGCGAACGCTGGTTCGTCGCTTTTGGAGTGTGGGCCTGGCATCTGTGACGATCCACCGACGGACTACAAGTTTCTGAATGAGCTTGAAGGCAGCGATTCATAGCGCTGACAACGCCCAAAGGCTTGCCGGTTGATCAGACCTTCGCCGCCTTTTGTCTTGCAAGCGCCGAATCCACATCGCTCACGCCGAGCAGGCTGACGACAAGGCGTAGCAGAGAATCCTCTTCACCGCTGCGGTGCCCGTCCGCCAGTGCGACCGACCACATGGCCTGCACAACGGCCAGGCGGTCGTCATAGGCGATGGCCTCTTTGATGGCGCGAGTAAAGCGGACGGTGTCGGGCGCCTCGGCCTCAAGGTCTTCGGCTCGGGCGCGCAGGGCTGCGGCCTCAAATGGCGACAGGCCGTAGCGTTCGGCCGAGATGCGGTCGATTCGGGCCATTTCGGTATCGGCATAGTCGTTGTCGGACCTAGCGATACGCACCAACAGGGCGGTGAGGGCCAGACGGGCATCATCTTCGACAAGCGGGTCGGGCTGCGGCTGTGTGAGCCGGGACAGGAAATCACTGAACATAAGCGTTTATATAGAGACAGCCTAGGTCGCTTCCAAGCGGCTTTGTATCCGCTCGCGTGCCGCTTTGCTGTCGTTGAAGCTGAGGCCCATGGCAATGCGGGCTTCTTCGACGATCTTGACCTCGCCCTCGTCCGAGTTGCCATCGGCCAGCACGACCTCCCACAGGGCGTCAAGCGCGGCCAAGCGTTCCTGAAGATCGGTCGTTTCGCGGATCAGTTTGCCGAATGTATCTGTTTCCGGAGCAGCTGCGTGCAATTTTTCGCAGGTGGCGCGGACTTTGGCGGCCTCGATCGCATTGTGCTGGTAAAGTCGCGCAAGAATGCGGTCGATCAGGCTGATCTCTTCCAGCTTATAGTCGCGGTCGGCCTGCGCGACACGTACCAGCAAAGCCCCCAGGGCCAGTTCGGCATCAGGATCGGGCAGTTTGTCATGTTGCGGTGGCCGAAAGGCCTGGAAGAATTTTTTCAACATATCGGCAGGATATTCCGTAATTCGAGGCGCGCCAAGCGGTGCTAGCCCTCATAGCCCTGAATAATCACAAGATCGCCGGTCGAAACCGGATCGCGCAAGGACTTGGCGGCTTGATAGGCATCGCTTTCATAGCAGGCCAGCGCCTGTTCATAGCTGGGAAATTCGATGACAACTGTGCGGGCACGAGCCTTGCCTTCGGGCTCGCTCCTCTCGCCGCCGCGTACAAGAAACTTGGCTCCGTAATCGGCGAATGGGGCCGCATTGGCAGCAATGTAAGATTTGTAGGTTTCAATGTCGTCTACATCGACATGGGCAACCCAGTATCCTTTGGCCACAAGGTGTCCTCCGCTGGTATCGGATGCAAGGTGCGGAGGAACAGGTTGAAATGCAATCCCCTAAAAGTGGATCATCCACCGGATTGCAGCGCGGCGCGTGCTGAATCCTGTAACCAAGCGGTCATTTGCCGATAGGGAACCGGGCCATAGCTGATCCGGGCCACGCCGAGTTTCGCCAGCGTCGGCGTGTCAGGCGTGCCGGGCAGGGCGATGATGTTGACCGGCAAGTCGGTGGCCGCGCAAAGCTGGCCGATCATGGATTCGTCTTTCAGGCCCGGCGCGAAGAACCCGCTGGCTCCGGCATCGGCGTAGGCTGCCGCGCGGGCCATGGCGTCATCCAGCATCGCTTGATCATGCGTGTCCGGAGCGGCTTTGAGGAAGATGTCAGTGCGGGCGTTGATGAAGGCGGGAACACCGGCCACGTCACAGCTTTCGCGCATCGCAGCGACACGCGCTGCCTGTGTTTCAATGTCATAAAGATCTTTAGTTCCAACGACCTGATCTTCGAAGTTAAAGCCGATTACTCCGGTTTCCAGCGCGCGTTTGACATTGGCCGATATGCCAAAAGTATCCTCGGCATAAGCGCCTTCGAGGTCCATGGTGACCGGTATATCAACCGCCTCGACAATGCGGCGAGCGTTGTCTAACGCCAACTCAAACGGGATGTTCTGGCCGTCCGAAAACCCCTGCGCCATCGCGACCGGAGCACTGCCAGTCGCCAGCGCTTTGGCCCCTGCATCGCGTACAGCGACGGCGCTGCCGGGGTCCCAAATGTTATAGAGGATGACCGGATCACCCTTCTTGTGCAGGGCGGCAAATGTTTCTGCTTGGGTAATCTGATCGGTCATGGCCGGTCTCCTGTCGCTGCTATGGCGGCAGTTAACCGTGCAAACCGCCGGCGCGTAAAGATATTTCGCGCCGACTGGTACAAATCTGTTATCGGCCCGTGATCAGACCAGACGCGAGGTGTCTTTCGCGGCGCGCACGAATTCGCGGAACAGGGGGTGCGGGTCGAAGGGTTTGGATTTCAGTTCCGGGTGATACTGAACACCAATAAACCATGGGTGATCCGACCATTCGACGATTTCCGGCAGGCGACCATCCGGGGACATGCCCGAGAAATTCAGGCCTGCCTTTTCCAGTTTGTCGCGGTACTTGATGTCGACCTCGTAGCGGTGACGGTGGCGTTCCTCAATCTGGGTGCCGCCATAGACTTCCGCGACCTTCGAGCCTTCGGCCAGAACCGCATCATAGGCGCCCAAACGCATGGTGCCGCCCTTGTCGTCTCCGACTTTGCGTTCGACCTTGTGGTTGCCCTGCACCCATTCTTTCAGGTGGTAAACAACGGGTTCAAAACGCTTTTTGCCAGCCTCGTGGTCGAATTCCTCGGACCCGGCTTCGGTGATTCCCGCCGCGTTGCGTGCGGCTTCGATCACGGCCATCTGCATGCCCAGACAGATGCCCAGATAGGGCACTTTGTGTTCACGCGCATATTGAGCGGCCTTGATCTTGCCTTCTGTCCCACGCTCGCCAAAGCCGCCGGGGACCAGGATGGCGTGGAAGCCTTCCAGATGAGGTGCGGCGTCTTCGTTGTCAAACACCTCGGCATCGACCCACTCGATCTTGACGCGGACGCGGTTGGCCATGCCGCCATGGGTCAGGGCCTCGGCAATTGACTTATAGGCATCTTCAAGCTGGGTGTATTTGCCGACGATGGCTACTTTCACTTCGCCTTCGGCGTTGTGAATGCGGTCGCTGACGTCTTCCCATTTGGCCAGATCGGGCTTGGGGGCCGGGCTGATCTGGAATGCGTCCAGAACCGCCTGATCCAGACCTTCACGGTGATAGGCCAGCGGGGCGTCGTAGATGGTGCTGAGGTCTTGTGCGGCAATCACGCTGTCAGGGCGGACATTGCAGAAAAGGGCCAGCTTTTCGCGTTCTTTGGTTGGAATCGGTCCCTCGGACCGGCAGACCAGAATGTCGGGGGCTAGACCGATCGAGCGCAACTCTTTCACCGAATGCTGGGTTGGCTTGGTTTTCAACTCGCCCGAGGCTTTGATATAGGGCAGCAACGTCAGGTGCATGAAGATACACTGACCGCGCGGCTTGTCCTGACTGAACTGGCGGATCGCTTCAAAGAAGGGCAGGCCCTCAATATCACCTACGGTGCCGCCGATTTCACAGAGCATGAAATCAACTTCATCCTCGCCAATCGCGATGAAATCCTTGATCTCATTCGTGACGTGCGGGATCACCTGAATGGTTTTGCCGAGGTAATCTCCACGGCGTTCTTTCTCCAGCACGTTGGAATAAATCCGCCCCGAGCTGACCGAGTCGGTCTTGCGTGCCGCCACACCGGTGAAGCGTTCGTAATGGCCAAGGTCCAGATCGGTTTCAGCGCCGTCATCGGTAACGAATACTTCGCCATGTTCGAAGGGCGACATGGTGCCCGGATCGACGTTTAGATAGGGGTCCAGCTTGCGCAGACGCACCGAATATCCCCGGGCCTGCAACAGCGATCCCAACGCCGCCGAAGCCAGTCCTTTGCCCAAGGACGAAACCACACCACCAGTGATGAAAATAAAACGCGCCATGTTTTTCGGCTGCTCCCGTGAGACGTCATTATTAGCTGCCCGGCGGTTCGAAAAAACCGCTGCATCACGGGACTTCACGTATAAAGGATTCGCGCACATAGCGCAAGAGAACCGCAAGATGCTGTTGCAGTTCCCTTATGATTTTCTAGGTTTTGTGGCTTAGTCGGCCGCCTGCGGGATCAGCGGAGCATTGTCGCCTTGCGCCGGCGGCAACAATTCATCTGCCGATGGGACTGCCGGAGCGCTTTCCTCAGCCGGGGCCGGGGCAGGCACGCCCAAACGGTCAATCACCGAGCTGCCAGAAGATTTCTGGGCCGCCAGAATCGTCAGCGTGATCGAGGTGACGATAAAGCACGCGGCCAGGATCCATGTCAGCTTGCCCAACGCCGTTGCTGCCGCGCGGCCCGTCATGGCCCCGCCGCCACCGCCACCCATGCCAAGGCCGCCGCCTTCGGAACGTTGCATCAGCACAACGACAATCAGGCCCAAGGCCAGAAGAAGGTGGATGATGAGAACGACGTTTTCCATGGTGGTCCTGTACAGCGTGGCGTGTATCGCGTGGTACTTATGCAAGTTTGCCAGCGGGGGCAAGTCACGAGTTGGCATCACGTGCGGTGATGTTTCATATCACACCAAAGAGACTGGACAGAGCGCTGTGCTGTCGCGCAGGCTGCGCCTCATGCCACATGATGATCACGACCACCCGCACGCCCTGTTGCCTCCCGAACCCGCGCTGCGCGTCAAAGCGCTTGAGACGATTCTGACCCGCAAGGGTCTGATTGATCCTGCAGCGCTGGATGAAATCATCGATACTTATCAGAACAAGATAGGGCCACAGAACGGCGCGCATGTTGTTGCAAAGGCTTGGAGTGATCCCGATTTCAAAGCCTCACTGCTGGCAGACGCCACATCAGTCGTGGCGGATCTGGGCTATTACGGTCGTCAGGGTGAGCATATGGTGGTCGTCGAGAACACGCCTGAACAGCACAACATGGTCGTCTGCACCTTGTGCAGCTGTTACCCGTGGCCGCTGCTAGGAATTCCACCCGGCTGGTACAAATCTGACGCCTACCGCGCCCGCGCCGTGCGAGAGCCGCGCAAGGTCCTGTCTGAGTTTGGTGTTACCTTGCCCGAAGGTACATCGGTTCGCGTCTGGGATTCGACGGCCGAAATTCGTTACCTCGTCCTGCCGATGCGCCCAGAGGGCACAGAAGGATTGAACGCGGACGAATTGGCGGCGCTGGTCACCCGCGACAGCATGATCGGCACTGGGCTACCCAAGGTGCCGTCATGACGCGCGTACATGATATGGGAGGGCGCTTTGGTGATGGTCCGGTGAACCCGGAACCCGAAGACGCGCCGGTGTTTGCCGAAGACTGGCACGGTAGGGCGCTGGCGGTAACGCTCGCTGCGGGGTTTCTGGGGCAATGGAACATCGATGTTTCACGCCACGCGCGTGAAAAACTGTCTCCTACGGACTACGCGCGGTTTTCTTACTATGAGAAATGGATGTCTGGTCTGGCTGATCTTCTGGTCGAAAAGGGTGTCCTGACGCTTGATGATTTGCGCGGTGTTGACGGGGATGGTGTTCATCCTCTGACTGAGCGTACCCTGAAGGCTGACGCCGTCGCAGGCGCTTTGGCCAAAGGTGGACCCGCAGATCGCCCGTCGAACGTCGAAGTTCGGTTTCAAGCCGGACAAGCAGTCCGAGCATTGGGCCAGAGCGCCAATCGACTGGTTGATGGCGGCCATACCCGGTTGCCGATCTATGCCGCGGGTGCAACGGGTCGCATCCTCAGGCTGCATGGCACTCATGTCCTGCCGGATTCCAACGCCCATGGGTTGGGTGAAGCCCCTGAGCCGCTCTACGCGGTCGTGTTTCCCGCCTCAGAACTTTGGGCAAACCCTGAGCACCCGGCGGATGAAGTCGTGCTGGACCTCTGGCAGTCTTATTTGGAGCCCGCATGAGCGATTGTATCACTCACTCAGCCCCCGAGCCGATTTTTGCCGAGCCCTGGCACGCGCAGGTTTTTGCGGTCACAGTGGCCTTGAACGAAGCGGGCCGGTTTGATTGGCCGGACTGGGCGGAACGGTTTTCCAATACTTTGAAACGGAACGGCCTCAAAAAAGATCTGGATGGTGGGGACGATTACTTTCACGCTTGGTTGGAGACCTTGGAGGCGCTGCTGGCTGAGCAGGGGGAAGCGCCCACTGATGATGTCCAGGATCTTCGCAATGCATGGGAAGAGGCTTACCTGACAACACCCCACGGTCATCCCGTACAATTGCGCTAAAAGCAGAGGGGGCGCTGCCCCCGCCGCCCGTCCGGGCGACTCCCCCGAGGTACTTTTGGCCAGATGAAGCAGGGGATCCGCTCTTCATCTGGCCAAAATCACCTCCACCGGAGGCATCGCGAGCGGCACGATTTGTATCTGCGGCGAAATATCGGTTTCCCTGCCGTCTGTGCCCGGCTATATGAGCCGGGTTTGAATATTCAGCGCAAAAGGACCGGATATGGCCAACGTGGTTGTTGTCGGCGCCCAGTGGGGCGACGAAGGAAAAGGCAAGATCGTCGACTGGCTCAGTGAGCGAGCGGATGTGATCGCGCGTTTTCAGGGTGGACATAATGCCGGGCACACGCTGGTCATTGAGGGTGAGGTTTACAAACTGCATGCGCTACCTTCGGGCGTGGTACGCGGTGGAAAGCTGAGCGTGATCGGTAATGGGGTCGTTCTGGACCCTTGGCACCTGATCAAAGAGATCGGTACCATCCGCGCGCAGGGTGTCGATATCACGCCCGAGACGCTGATGATTGCCGAGAACACCCCGCTGATCCTACCGTTCCATGGCGAGCTGGATCGTGCGCGCGAAAGCCAGAACTCGGTGGCCAAGATCGGCACGACCGGTCGCGGGATCGGTCCATGCTATGAAGACAAGGTTGGTCGGCGTGTAATCCGGGTGGCTGATCTGGCTGATGATGCGACGCTGGCGCTGCGGGTCGATCGGGCTCTGGTCCATCACAATGCGCTGCGCAATGGGCTGGGGTTGGAACCTATTGATCGTGACGCGTTGATTGCGCAGTTGAAAGAGATCGCGCCGCAGATTTTGCCTTTCGCAGCACCGGTGTGGAAGGTGCTGAACGAGAAGCGCAAGGCAGGCAAGCGAATCCTGTTCGAAGGCGCACAGGGTGCGCTGCTGGATATCGATTTCGGGACCTATCCGTTTGTGACATCGTCGAATGTAATTGCGGGCCAGGCCTCGACAGGCGTTGGGATTGGGCCGGGTTCGATCGACTTCGTTTTGGGCATCGTCAAGGCGTACACGACCCGCGTGGGTGAGGGGCCTTTCCCAACCGAATTAGACGACGAAGATGGCCAACGCCTGGGCGAACGGGGGCATGAGTTCGGCACCACGACGGGGCGCAAACGCCGTTGTGGTTGGTTCGATGCCTGTCTGGTACGCCAAACCTGCGCGACCAGCGGCGTGAACGGCATCTCCCTGACCAAACTGGATGTATTGGACGGGTTCGAGACGCTGAAAATTTGTGTCGGGTATGAGCTGGATGGCGATCGTCTGGACTATCTGCCGACCGCCGCCGACCAGCAAGCACGTTGCACGCCGATTTACGAAGAGATGCCGGGCTGGAGCGAATCCACCGAAGGCGCGCGCAGTTGGGCAGACTTGCCTGCGAACGCGATCAAATACGTGCGCCGCGTCGAGGAATTGATCGAATGTCCGGTCGCCCTTTTGTCCACCAGCCCGGAGCGGGAGGACACCATTCTGGTGACCGACCCGTTTGCAGATTGATGAGCAGAAACGACAAACCCGGCCTCAGCTATAAGGCACGTCGGCGGTGGTCATTGGTGCTGCTGCTGATCGGGCTCCCCATCTATATCGTTGCGGTTGTGACAATCGTGAACTGGCTGGATCGCCCGCCGATCTGGCTGGAACTTCTGGTATATGTCGCGCTTGGCATTGTCTGGGCGTTGCCGTTCAAATTTGTCTTCCGCGGGGTGGGCAAAGAGGACCCGGATCAAGATCAAAGCTAAGCCGCCCGATTGTCTTGGTGTCTTCTGCGTGGCACGATGTTTGCAACTTTCTATAGCGGCAACCAGAGGCAGATAGGGCATGAAAAACCGGGTATTAGCGGCGGTTACCACAACATGTATCGCGAGCAGCGCTCAGGCCGATGATTGGCGCTATACCATTGCGCCTTATTTCTGGGGGCCGGAATTCAGAACCTCACTGGACGTGGGACCAAACCCGCCGGTGAACGGGGATACCTCGATCTTCGACATTCTGAAGGGCGCGTTCCTGATCGCTGGTCAGGCCCGAAATGGGCGTTGGACCATTGGTGGTGAGTTCAATTATCTCAATTTGGGTGACGATGTCTCGGTCGGTCGGTTTGACGATGCAGCCAGTTGGGATCTTGAGGGCACGATGGTCTCACTGGCGGCCAGCTATGCGGTCTATCAGGATGATCGGTCACGGTTGGAAGCGTTGGCCGGGCTGCGCCATTGGGACCTGGATGTTTCGACCACCGTGCTGGATCGCACCTTCAGCACAGATCAAAGCTGGACCGACCCGTTGATCGGCGCACGCTATAACTACGCGCTGAATGACCGCTGGAGCCTCACAGCGATGGGCAATATCGGCGGCTTCGGTTATGGCTCGGAATTCCAGTGGGAGGCGCTGGTGCAGGCTAGTTGGAAGTGGCGTGAGAATATCAACGTTGCGGGCGGGTATCGCCATCTGGATGTTGAGTTTGAAGACGGGCGCGATGTGATTGATCTGATCCTGACCGGCCCTTACGTGGCGCTGGCGTTCAACTTCTGAACTTGATTGGCTTTTTGGCTGCCAGCCACGGAACGAAAAAGGGCCAGAGTTTCCTCTGGCCCAATTTTGTCTTGAGGGGGTATTTGGGGATCTTGGAGTCAGCCAGCGGCACGCTCGTCGTCGTTCGGGCGGAACCCGATTTGGGTTGAGGCGGCAAAACGGCCACCTCCGGCCTTTTCGATTTTGCCGTCCCGCAGCAACTGACCGAATGAGCGCAAGCTTTCTTCGCGGTTGAACGATTCCTGCTTGAGCGAGCGAACTTTGTTCATCAGCTGTGGACGTGAGAACTGCTCCTGACCTTCGATGAAGGACAGATAAGCCGCGGCAGCTTCCAGCAGGTCGAGTAGTGATTGGGCACCCTGTTCTTGCGCAAAGGCTGCAAAACCACCTTCTTCATCTGCAGATTCCTCGTCCGCCGAGGTGACACGGCGCGGTGTCACCGGGCCGGTGTCAGCCGTTTCGGTATCCACCCGCTGTTCAGCCACCAGTTTCAATGGTGCGGCAGCATCCGGGGTGGGGCGTTCACTGGTGACCTCGATCTCGGGTCGGCGTGGATTGACGACCGAGGCCAGATCACCGCGATAATCATCCTCGGGGGTCTGAGATTTGTCTGCGCCATCTTCGCGGTCTGCTTCGGTTGCAGCAACGGCAGTGCGCAGGTGAGAATATGTTTCGCGCTGGCCGCTGGTGGCAGGATCATCCATATGGGCGCCCGCTTCGTCCATCAGGCGCGATACGTCCTGATCCAAACCCGTCATATCGGGCAGCTCAGCCGTCGTGTTTGCCGCCAGCTCGGATTCTACCAGCGCCATTTCGTCAAGCAGCAGCGCCTCATCCTCGGCCGAGATGACGCCATGGGTGAGGCCGGTAAGATCCGGTGATGTTTCATCTTCGTCGGTGTCGTCTTCGTCGGTGTCGTCCTGGCCATTCAGGATGTTTGACGGGCCTTCGTCTTCAGTTTCAGATTCGTCGTCGAGGTCCGAGAACAACACGTCCTTGTCCGTGACATCGGCCGACGGCTGTTCGGGCGCTTCGTCCTCGTCTTCAAGTTCGGCAGTGATCGCCGGTGAGATGATCGGGGCTGCTTCGACTTCGTCCTGCTCGATAGCGGCAGGCGCGAGTGGTTCTTCGTCCTCAACCGGCAGCTCGGCAATCGTTGCCATTTGCTCGGGTTCGGCAGGCTGTTCGACCTGCGGGGCCGTTGCCGGAGCGTCGTCCGTAGCAGTGTCTTCCAGATCGGCCGGGCTCAGCGCGCCGGACTCAAAAGCGGCAGAGATTGCATCGACCTTTGGCTTCACAGGCTGCAGATAGCTGACGTCTTCGTCTTCAGAGTATCCGGCAGGGGCAGCATCGGAATGCGAAACAACAGCCCGGATTCGCTGCAGCTTGGCTGCGATACTGTCAGCGGCGGGGGCATCGTCGGATTGCGGAGCAGACGGAGCAGGGGGAACAACATCCGCGACAGGCTGAACAGGTTCAGGTGTTGTGGCTGGCGCAATTGCAGCGGGGGTCGGTGCTGCAACCGGGGCGGCTTCCGTTGCGCGCAGCAACAGGCCGGTCTCGTTCTGGCTGGCTTCAACCTTCTGTGCGGCGTCCCGCTGTGCGATCCGGGTCAGCATCTCGGCGTCAGGCTGAGGGGGTTCCGATCCGAAGTATCGGTCATCCGCTGCAAGGTCCCGGAAATACTCGGCGATCGCCTTCATTGTTTCAAATGAATCGTCAAAACCTTCGAGGGTGCACGAGAAGGTGCCGTATGAAACGGTGAGTACCTTGTTGTTCTGTACCATCAGACGCATGTCCTTTACAAACTACCAGGTCGACTACCAGACACAGCAGGGGCAACCGACTCGAAACTCTAGCCATGAAGCTATCATTTTGTGGTTTCATTATGTCCAAAACTGGAAAATATGGTCAATCTTGTGGAAAATGGGGCAATTGTTCGCTCTGGCGGGCCAATCGGGCTGTTTGGTGGGGGCGAAATCTGTTCAGAGGATGTGAATCTGGTGCTAAATCGCGTCAATTCTGCCGTTGCGGCGGATGGCGGTGCGGCTGCGTTGATTGATTCGGGACGGATGCCGGACGCAGTGATCGGCGATTTGGACTCGATTACGGCAGAATATCGGGCCCGGATTCCCAAGGATCGGTTGTTCCGGATATCCGAGCAGAACAGCACCGATTTTGACAAGGCGCTGCGCAATATGGATGCGCCTGTGGTGCTGGCAGCAGGATTTCTGGGCGCGCGGGTGGATCATCAGTTGGTGGCGTTCAATACTCTGGTTCGGTTGCAGGATCGGCCTTGTGTCCTGTTGGGCGCACGAGAAATTGTCTTTCATGCGCCACCCAGGATCAGTCTGGAGCTCACAGTAGGAGACACGGTTTCATTGTTTCCGCTGCGGCGGGTGACCGGGCGCAGCGAGGGGCTGGAATGGCCGATTGATGATCTGGTGCTAGAACCGGACGGGCAGGTCGGAACCTCAAACCGAGCGCTAGGCGCGCTAACGCTTGAGGTCGATGGACCCGGGTTGCTGACGATCCTGCCGCGCGCGGCGTTGGATCAGGTCATGCAGGCGTTTCAGTCGGGCCGGACCGAGCGTTGGCCCGCTCGTGCAGGATAACGTAGAGCCCGGCGGCGATGGTGATGCCGATGCCCAGCGCGGCCAGCCCGTTTGGCAGATCGTGGAAGATCAGCCAGCCGATCAGGGTGGCGACCGGAATCTCTAGATATTGCATCGGGGCCAGAGTCGCAGACGGCGCATAGCGCAGAGACCATGTCATCAGCAGATGCGCCAAGGTGCCCAGCACACCGATCCCCAGTAGCAGCCAGAGCGTCTCGGCCGTGGGTATCGTCAGGGACTTTGCTGGCAGGCCGATCTGGGAACCCAGCAGGACAATCGGAAGCAAAAAGACGGTAGCCATGGCCCCCGATACCGCCTGCAGTGCAACCGGGTCTGTTTCCTTGGCGATCTGCCGCGTAACCAACATGAACAGGGCGAAGACCACCGCAACGATCAGGGGCAGCAAGGCGGGCGCGCCGACCTCAGCAAAGCTGGGCTGGATCACCAGCAAGGTGCCAATGAATCCCACGACACAGGCGATCAAACGACGGGGGCCGACCTGTTCGCCCAGAACGTATTTGCCCAAAAGCAGCATGATGAAGGGCATTACAAAGGCGATGGCCACGGTATCGGCCAGCGGCATATATTGCAGCGCTGTGAACATCGCTGCGATCCCAATGATGTGCAGAAGGGTGCGGATCATCGTCAGGCGCAAAACGCGCGGCGTCATCTTCCATGGCTTGCCGGTCATCGCGATCAGTGGGATCAAGATCATCGCCTGAACAGCAAACCGAACCAGTACCAGCAGTCCCAAAGCTGTGGTTTCACCCAACAGCTTTGCCATCCCGTCACCCAGCGGTGCGAGCACGCAAAAACCGAGCATCAATGTGATGCCGAGAACGGGGCGATCCTGAGTCATGTGCGCGACGCTAGCGGTTTCGCGGCAGAGGGGGAAGCTCTGATCTCAGGTGTCGGGCAGGGGTTGGACTTTGGTGTAATCCGGGCCGATGCAGGTGGGCAGGCCGTCACCAAGCTGCAGCCAGCTAAGCTTTTCCTCGTGCGCGACATGCAAGGTCGGACTGAGTACTTCGGGATTTTCCAGTGTCGCGACGTAGAGATGCATCACATCCGACATCACCGTCGACCGGAAGGATATCGGTGTGCCGCAATGGGGACAAAAGCTGCGCTCGACCCCGGGGGAGGAGTTGAAGCGTTTCGGTTCTTCCCCGATCCAGCGCCAATTGCCGTCGCGCACGCCGAAATAGGTGGTCATCGGAGCGGCGCATTGGCGACGGCAGCTATCGCAATGGCAGGTGACACAGGACAGAACCGGAGGGTCAACCTCGTATCCAATCTTGCCGCACAGGCAATGTCCGCGCATGTCACCCCACTTGTTCTTGCTGTCAGATCAGCAGTTCGGCACGTTGACGGCCAACCCGCCCAAAGATGTTTCCTTGTATTTCTCGTGCATATCTTCACCGGTCTGGCGCATCGTTTCAATGGCCGCGTCCAAAGGCATAAAGTGCTTGCCGTCGCCACGCAGGGCCAGCGAGGCTGCCGAGACGGCCTTGATCGCGCCCAATCCGTTACGCTCGATACACGGCACCTGCACAAGGCCCGCGACTGGGTCGCAGGTCATGCCAAGGTGATGTTCCAACGCGATCTCGGCGGCGTTTTCAACCTGCTCAGGCGTACCGCCCATCACGGCGCACATGCCTGCCGCAGCCATGGCTGACGCGCTGCCAACCTCGGCCTGACAGCCCGCTTCAGCGCCCGAGATCGAAGCGTTGAACTTGACCAGACCACCGATGGCGGCGGCGGTCAGCAGGAAATCCTCGACATGGCTTTCGGACGCGCCGGGCACGTGATCGAGGTAGTAGCGCAGAACTGATGGCAGCACGCCCGCCGCGCCATTTGTGGGGGCGGTGACAACTTGCCCACCGGCTGCGTTTTCCTCGTTCACGGCCATGGCGTAGACGCTCATCCAGTCGTTGATCGTATGCGGGGCATTCAGGTTCATGCCGCGTTCCGCCAGCAGGGCATCGTGAATGCCTTTGGCGCGGCGGCGCACGCTGAGACCACCGGGCAGGATGCCATCCGTTTTTAGCCCACGCTCGATGCAGTCATTCATGACCTGCCAAAGACGCGCGGTGCCTTTGGCAAAGCTATCCGCGCAACCGCGCGCGATCTCATTTTCGCGCTTCATCTGAGCGATGCTTTTACCGTTGTCTTTGGCCATTTGCAGCATTTCGGCGGCGGATTTGAACGGGAAGGGCACAGACGCACCTTCGTCAGTTGCCTTGCCTTCGGCCAATTCCTCTTCCGTAAGAACAAATCCTCCACCGATGGAGTAGTAGACCTGACGCAGGATGACATCGCCTTGTGCGTCAGTGGCCATCAGGATCATACCATTGGCATGACCGGGCAGATTGTTGTCGTAGTCGAAGATCAGATCGGCTTTGGGATCAAAGCTCAGCGTCGGCAGGCCTTCGGGTGTCACCGTATGGGATTCTGCGATAGCTGCCAGTGTGGCTTCGGCCTTGTCGTTGTCATAGGTGTCGGGCACAAACCCGGCGAGGCCCAGAATGGTAGCGCGGTCGGTGGCGTGGCCGACGCCGGTAAAGGCCAGCGAGCCGTGCAACGAGCCGCGCAGGCCCGAAAACTCGAACGGCGAGGCGCGCATCAGGTCAAGGAACCGTGCGGCGGCCACCATCGGACCCATGGTGTGGGAAGAAGATGGGCCGATGCCCACTTTGAACATATCGAAGACAGAGAGAAACATATCAGGTAGCTGAGCCTTCTGGAGGGTTGGCGTAGGTCGGCGAGGTGAAGGGAGTGACCCCCAGCCCCTCGGCGGCAATAGCTGCGCGGGTCGACGGGTTTGATTCTAGCTGCACCAGGATTTTTTGCAGATAAGGCGTGTCGGCGAGTTGATACCAGCTGCGGTCCGCCTTAGCGGGATAAAGCGCCATCCAGCGCATCATGCAGGCGACATATATCGTCAGGACTGAAGGGTGATCAGCACTGAACCAGTCGGGCGCTTTTTGGGCCTGAGCATCCAGCAGTTTCAGGTGCTGCCGCAGCCGCGGGCGGATGCCGGAGCGTAGTGTATCGGCCTGATCTGCCGCGATGTAATTCTCGGCATAGAACAGGATTCGCAGATCGGCATGCAGGGTATTTGAGGCGAAGAACAGCCACTTCAGGAATGCCGCCCGATCAGGGCTGACCTGTGTCGGGGCCAATTGCCCATGCGTATCAGCCAGCCACAGCAGGATTGCGGCGGTCTCGAAGATCGGACCCTGGGGCGTCTCCAGCACCGGAATCAGCCCGTTCGGATTCAACGCCCGATACGGCGCACTATTCTGTGCATAGCGGGCGCGATCGACCAGTATGGTCTCATAGGGCAGGCCCATCTCTTCTAGCGCCAGTCGGATCACCAGCGAGGCGTTGTCGGGGGCGTAGTGCAGGCGGTATGGCGATTCCATGGCGACTATCTAGGGGGTCTGGCGATCACAATAGAGGCTGATTGCGACGTTTCCTATCGGAAACGCGTATTTCAGCGACATGTTAACACAGGTGCGGAGTGTTTTGCCTCTCGCAGTTGCGCGGGGCATTCCGTATAAGTCTGGCTGTATTCTTGGGGGAAGCTGCCATGACCAGAGATTTGTCGCCCATCGACAAAGCGAAATACGTTGCTGCCTGTCGCGCCGCCGATCTTGTTCAGGACGGGATGCGTGTGGGATTGGGGACAGGCTCGACCGCCGCGTGGTTGGTGCGCCGCCTGGGTGAACGGGTGCGCGATGAGGGGTTGAAAATCAAGGGCGTTCCGACCTCGACCGCGACGGCGCAATTGGCGCGGGAAGAAGGGATCGAGGTCGTCTCGCTGGATCAGGCCGGCTGGTTGGACCTGACAATCGACGGCGCGGATGAGTTCGATGGCGAGTTCAACCTGATCAAGGGCGGTGGTGCTGCGCTGTTGCAGGAAAAGATTGTGGCCACAGCCAGCGATCAGATGGTGGTGATCGCGGATGCAGGCAAAGAGGTTGAGACGCTGGGCGCATTCCCTTTGCCGGTCGAGGTGATCCCGTTCGGCTGGCAGACCACCCGCACCCTGATTGAAGAGGCGCTGGACACAATGGATGTGCTGGGCACCTCGGTCACTTTGCGCATGAACGGTGAGGCGCCCAAGGTTACAGATGAGGGCAATCACATTCTGGACCTGCATCTCAAGCGGATCGGCAATGCCCGCCAACTGGCACTGGTGATGAATCAGATCCCGGGTGTGGTCGAAAATGGGCTGTTCATTGATATTTGCGACAAGGTTGTCATTGGTTATGGCGATGGCCGGGTCGAATTGCGTGATATCAATGAGGGTACGGTCCTGACCGATATGCTGGGCGACGGCGGGGACAACCTGTTTTCCGATCTGGCGGACTAAAGATCAGGCAAGTGCCGCGATAAACTGCAGAAGAAAAATCACTATTTCCCGCGTCAGGGGTTGGCAGTTCAGGATTTGCGCCCAGATATCCAGTGAATTTTGGACACGCGGAATAAAAGGAACTCGTACATGAGCTTTGACTATGATCTGTTCGTCATCGGAGGCGGCTCGGGCGGAGTTCGCGCGGCACGGGTCGCGGCGGGTGAAAACGGCGCCAAGGTGGCTCTGGCGGAAGAGGATCGTTACGGCGGAACCTGCGTGATCCGTGGCTGTGTACCCAAGAAGCTGATGGTTTTCGCTAGCGAGTTCGCGGATACGGTCGGGGACGCGCAGGCTTATGGCTGGGACATGCAGCCGGGTGCGTTCAACTGGAACACTTTCAAAGTTAAGCTGCACGCAGAGCTCGATCGGTTGGAAGGTATCTACCGCAATATCCTGAAGAACAATGGTGTCGAGAGTTTTGACCAGCGCGCCCATGTCGTTGATCCGCATACGGTGGAACTGGCTGATGGTACCCGCAAGACAGCCAAGCATATTCTTGTCGCAACGGGCGGTCGTCCGGTTGTACCCGAGTTCCCCGGATCTGATCTTGCGATCACCTCGAATGAGATTTTCCACCTGGAGGAACTGCCCGAATCCATGCTGATCGTTGGCGGTGGATATATCGCCTGTGAATTTGCCGGGATCATGAATGGGATGGGGGTCAAAACGACTCAGTTCTATCGCGGGGCGCAGATTCTGCGGGGCTTTGATGATGAGGCGCGCGGGCTGATCAGTGAAGAGATGTGCCAGAACGGGATCGACCTGCATCTGGGTACCAACGTGCTTGAGATGAAAAAGCAAGGCGACAAAATCTGGGTGAAGGCCACAAATGGCTCCGAGCAGCTATTCGACGTTGTGATGTATGCCACGGGTCGCGCGCCGAATGCGGATGATCTGGGGCTTGAGGCTTTGGGCGTCGCGCGCGGTCGCAAGGGTGAGATCATCGTGGATGAGTACAGCCAGACCGGCGTGCCCTCGATCTTTGCCATTGGCGATGTAACGGATCGGGTGAACCTGACCCCTGTGGCGATCCGCGAAGGCATGGCCTTTGTCGAGACCGTCTTTAAAGGCAATCCAACGCCCGTTGATCACGAACTGATCCCGACCGCGATCTTTACCCAGCCGGAAATGGGTACTGTGGGCCTCAGCGAGGAAGCGGCTGCGGAACAGGAACCGATTGAGGTTTATGCGACCTCATTCAAGCCCATGCAGAAGGCGTTTGCCGGAGGCACACAGCGCGTGCTGATGAAGCTGATCGTGTCGCAAGAGACGCGGAAAATCCTCGGCTGTCACATCGTTGCGCCGGGCGCGGGTGAGATGATCCAACTTGCCGGAATTGCCGTAAAGATGGGTGCCACCAAAGAAGATTTCGACCGTACGGTTGCAGTTCATCCGGTGATGGCCGAAGAACTGGTGACAATGCGGCAACCTGTGCGCACGGCTTGATTTGCAAGCGCGCGCACACACGTTACAAGGGAACCCGTGATCACACGGTCCAACACAAGGGAAAAGATACATATGGCGGGCAACAGCGGCGGCCCCTGGGGGGGCGGAGGCTCATCCGGAGGCGGAGGAAATCGGGGTAACAACGGGGATGGGCGCAAGCCCCCCGAAGGTGACGGCCCGCAGATCCCCGAGATCGATGAGCTGATGAAAAAGGGCCAGGAACAGCTGCGCGTCCTGATGGGCGGTCGTGGCGGCGGTGGCCGTGGTACAAATGGTTCGGGCGGCGGCGGTGGCCCCGCGTTTACTAAGGGAACCGTTGCGATTGGTCTGCTTGTTGCGGCTGGTCTTTGGGGTTTGGCGAGCTTCTATACCGTCAAACCGGAAGAACAATCCGTCGAACTGTTTCTGGGCGAATTCTCGGCTGTGGGAAATCCGGGCCTGAATTTTGCCCCGTGGCCGTTTGTAACCGCCGAGGTCATTCCGGTGACCCGCGAACAGAACGAAGACATGGGCGGTGCTCGTGGCAGCGACGATGGTCTGATGTTGACCGGTGACGAGAATGTGGTTGATATCGATTATCAGGTTGTCTGGAACATCAACGACCCGGCGAAATTCCTGTTCAACCTGCGTGATCCGCGCCAGACGATCCGCGCCGTGTCTGAATCGGCGATGCGTGAGATTATTGCGCAGAGCGAACTTGCGCCGATCCTGAACCGGGATCGCGGTATCATTGCTGATCGCCTGCAGGAACTGATCCAAGAGACAATGGACAGCTACGATTCGGGTGTGAACATCGTTCGTGTGAACTTTGACAAGGCTGACCCACCGCAGGACGTGATTGCCGCGTTCCGCGACGTTCAGGCCGCCGCGCAGGAGCGTGACAGGTTGCAGAACGTCGCTGACGCCTATGCCAACCGCGTTCTCGCTGAGGCGCGTGGTGAAGCCGCGCAGGTACTGGAAGAGGCTGAAGCTTATCGTGCCCAGCAGATCAACGGTGCACAGGGTGAAGCCAGCCGCTTTAGCGCGGTTTTGGAGGAATATTCCAAAGCACCTGATGTGACCCGCAAACGTCTGTATCTGGAACGCATGGAGCAGGTGCTGGGTGACGTGGACAAGATCATTCTGGATGAAAACTCGACAGGATCGGGGCAGGGCGTTGTGCCTTATCTGCCGCTCAACGAGTTGCGCCGTAACCCTGCAGGGGAGAGCAACTGATGCGTAAGACAACGTTTATTCTGCCGATCATCTTTCTTGCGATAGTCGGTGTTCTGTCCTCGATCTTCATCGTGGACGAGCGTGAACGCGCTCTGGTTCTGCAATTTGGTCGCGTTGTTGCGGTTAAGGAAGATCCGGGGCTGGCATTCAAAATCCCGCTGATTCAGGAAGTGGTGCGGTATGACGACCGTATCCTGTCGATTGACGTTCAGCCGCTGGAAGTGACGCCTCTGGACGATCGTCGTCTGGTGGTCGATGCCTTCGCACGCTACCGGATTTCTGATCTGGAACAGTTCCGTCAGGCCGTTGGTGTCGGCGGTATCCCGGTTGCCGAGGATCGTCTGGACCGCATCCTGCGCGCCGAAACCCGCGAAGTACTGGGTTCGGTTTCGTCCCGTGACATCCTCAGCTCGGATCGTGCCGCACTGATGCTGCGTATCCGCAACAGCGCGATTGCACAGGCACGTGCGCTGGGCGTGAACGTAATCGACGTGCGTCTGAAGGCGACCGATCTGCCGCAGGCCAACCTTGAGGCGACGTTTGACCGGATGAAGGCAGAACGTGAACGTGAAGCGACCGACGAACGCGCCCGCGGTAACGAAGCCGCGCAGCGTGTGCGCGCGCAGGCCGACCGGACCGTGGTTGAACTGGTTTCCGACGCCAACCGTGAGGCCGAGATCATTCGCGGTGAGGCAGATGCCGAACGCAACGCGATCTTCGCCGAAGCCTATGGTGCCGATCCGGAGTTCTTTGAATTCTACCGTTCGCTGACCGCCTATGAGAATGCCCTGCAAGGCAGCAACAGCTCGTTGATCCTGAGCCCGGACTCGGAGTTCTTCAACTACCTTGCTTCTCCGACCGGGCGTCGGGCACCGGCAGCTGCGGCCGCTGAGTGATGGGCATGATCCTTCTGGCCTTCGGGCTGGTACTGATTGTCGAGGGGCTGGCCTATGCGCTGGCCCCTTCGCTTATTGAACGCATGCTTGAGGCGCTGCGCGCGTTGCCGGAACAGGCGCGGCGGCTGGTCGGGCTGCTTTGTGTGGTCAGTGGGCTGGTGCTGCTGTGGGGCGCATATCAGGTCGGTTTTTGATGCGATGGTTTCACGCACCGGTGATTTCCCCGCGATCCCGAGTTGCGGGCCGGGACAAACTGACTACATTGGTTGCAAAGAAGGGCATCCGGGTGATGCCAATAGAGAACTAGTCAACAAGGAGACCCCAAGTGCAGGCTAAGGCGCGCAGTGTGTCCGTCCGACGGGACGATTTTGTTATGAAGATGCGGCTGATGTGGCTGACGTTAGTGGGGGTGCTGCTGGTTTTGGCTCAATCTGTGTCCGCGCAGGCGCGGGGTGACAGCCTGGCACCGCTGGCTGAACAGATTAGCCCTGCGGTGGTCAATATCACCACGTCGACGCTGATCGAAGGCCAGACTGGCCCGCAAGGGATCGTGCCAGAGGGCTCACCATTCGAAGACTTTTTCCGAGAGTTTCAGGATCGCAATGGTGGGGACAATGAAAATCGTCCACGTCGCAGCAATGCGCTGGGCTCGGGCTTCGTGATCTCGGAAGACGGCTATATCGTCACCAACAATCACGTGATTGCCGAAGCCGATGAGATATTGGTCGAGTTTTTTCCCGGTGATGGCCAGCCCGCGAAAGATTTGGTTGCCAAGGTAATCGGCCGGGACGAAAAGACCGACATCGCGCTGCTGAAAGTCGAGGCGGAAGGGCCGCTGAAATACGTGCAGTTCGGTGACAGCGACATTGCCCGCGTGGGCGATTGGGTGATCGCGATGGGGAACCCGCTGGGGCAGGGCTTTTCGGTGTCAGCAGGGATTATCTCGGCCCGGAATCGGGCGCTGAGCGGGTCATATGATGACTACATCCAGACCGATGCTGCGATCAACCGGGGCAACTCGGGTGGGCCGCTGTTCAACATGAATGGCGAGGTGATCGGCGTAAATACTGCGATCCTGTCGCCCAATGGCGGCTCGATCGGGATTGGTTTCTCGATGGCTTCGAACGTGGTGATCAAGGTCGTTGATCAACTGCGTGAGTTCGGGGAGACCCGCCGCGGTTGGCTGGGCGTGCGCATTCAGGACGTGACCGAGGATATGGCCGAGGCGATGGGGCTGGACAAACCCGGAGGTGCGTTGATCAGCGATGTACCGGACGGCCCGGCAAAAGAAGCGGGCCTGCTGGCCGGAGACGTGATCATCAGCTTTGATGGCGTCGAGGTCGAGGATACACGCGGCCTTGTGCGGCAGGTGGGAGAGACCACCGTTGGCAAATCTGTGCGTGTGGTCGTGCACCGTGATGGAGGCACCCAGACCGTGCTGGTGACGCTGGGCCGCCGCGAAGACGCCGAACGTGCCGAGAACGGTGAAGAGCCGGAAGCCGAAACGCCGACGGAGGAAGACAAGGATATTCTTGGCCTGACCATCGCTCCGCTGGGGGATAGCCAGCGCGAGGAATTGGGTCTGGATGCCGATGCCGAAGGATTGTTGGTGACCAATGTTGATGAATCCTCGGAAGCCTTTGAAAAGGGTCTGCGCGCCGGTGATCTTATCACTGAGGCAGGGCAGCAGAAGGTGACTTCGACCACTGATCTGGAGACGCGGATGGATGAGGCGCGTGAAGCAGGACGCAAATCTCTGTTGCTGCTGGTGCGGCGGGGCGGGGAACCCCGGTTCGTAGCGCTGAGCCTAGAATAATAAACTCAGCGAACAGATCCGAAATTAGAAGGTCGGGATATTTTCCCGGCCTTTTTCATACTTCGTTAAGAAAAAAGCCATATGCCGGGGAAGGCATATGGCTCTGTACAGGGAGAGGTCGGTGGACAGATATCGGGGATGATAAAACCGACCTCCTACGGTAACGGGATTGACCTTAGGGCAATCTTAAAGCTGCGTATGTGAAGCGGATCACATCTGTGCCGAAAATTTAGATTAAATCGGATTCGGCCAGTTGCCGCAGCGCGTCAAAGTCGTGGATCTGCAGCCCGCCGCGCGAAGCTTCGACGACATTGTCGCGTTTCCATGTCGAAATGGTCTTTGACACTGCCTCACGCGTCGCACCGACAAATTCGGCCAATTCGCTTTGCGAAAGCGTGATACGTGCCGTTGGGCTGTCCTGTTGTCCTGCCAGGTGCAAAAGCTTGCGCGCCAGTCGGATCGGCATCGGCAGGAATACCTGCTCGTTCAATTGAGCGCCCATATAACGCATGCGAAGACCGGCCAAGCGGATCAGATCCACCGCAAGGTCAGGATGTTCCCGGATCTGCGCCATCATGTCTTTCTGGCGAACGCGCAGGACTTTGGAGGGCTCAGCTGCTGTTACGGTTGCGGTGCGGGGACCGCTATCGAACAACGCGATTTCCCCGAACACCTCACCTGGGCGCATCATGCTGAGAGAAAGCTTGCGCCCGCTCGACGCAAGAAATGACACTTCGAGCGCACCGGAAAGAATGGCATAGAGCGCATCGCCTTCATCGTCCTGCTCGAACAGGACATCGCCCCGATCCAATGTGACTTCGGTGGCCTGGGCTGCCAGCATGGTGCGCAGCTCTTCAGAGGCTTCGGACAGGAATCCACTGTTGGGAAATGCCATCATTCGGGCGCTGATCTCCGGGGTTGAGTGGTGCGGGTGGTGACCCAACTTTTCACAGCTTCAAGCTTAAGCCAAGAAATTTTGTTAGCTTGTTACGCTTGGGCAAGAACAGTTATTGCTTGTCGGGATCATCCATATAGCTTTGCAGCAGGTTGAACTGCATCATCAGAAACGCCATCAAGGCAATGGGAAAGCCGAAGGTTTCGATCTTGACCCATAGGTCCGTTGACATCGTGCGCCAGACCAATTCATTGGCTGCGGCCAGTACTGCGAAACAGGCACACAGACGCCGGGTGAGGATCATCCAGCCCTCGTGCTGCATGGGTAGCATCTCGTCCAGAACATATGCCAGGTAGGATTTCCCCTGCAAAAGCCCGATCCCGAGGATGGCGGAAAAGAAGCCATAGACCAGCGTTGTTTTCATCTTGAAAAACCGCTCGTCATTGAACCACGCGGTGAGGCCGCCGAAGAAAATCACCATGAATGCGGTGAAAATCTGCATCCGGCTGAGTTTGCCCGTCAGGTACCAGAGGATGCCCATGGCAGCCAGCATCAGCGGCACGAACAGGATGGTGGCGACGATGAACCCAGAATACTCGGTGCCGCCGATCACGAAATTGTCATCACGCAGGCGCAGGTAAATGAAGAAGAAGGCCAGTGGGGGGCCAAGTTCCAGTACCTGTTTGAGGAATGGGTTGATGTCTTTTTTCTCTGCCATGATTCCAACCTGCTGCTTACCCGCCCATTTCAACTATTACTGCGCCGAGTGCAATCAATGCCATCAACGCAATGCGTCTGGGGCCGACAGTTTCTTTCAGCACCAGCCAGCCGATGAGTGCTGCGAAAACGGTGGAGGTTTCGCGCAGGACCGCCGCCTCTCCGACCTTGTCCAGTCGCGTGGCCAGCATGATGGCACCGAAGGACATCGGCGCGATGATGCCGCCCGCGAACCCGCGAAGCATCAGAGGTCCAAGCGCGGGGCGGTGGATCATTGCGCGGTATCTGAGCGCAGCATAGATCGGCATCGCGGCCCCGTCGATCATGAAGAACCACGCAAGGAAGGTGAACGGGTCGGCCGTAGCGCGGATACCGTAGGCATCATAGGTCGTATAGAGCGCCACGAAGAGGCCCGTGACGACCGCCAGCACCAGCGCGATTTGCAGCGTATCTCGATTGGTCTCAAGGTAGCGCAGGTTATATGCGGCAAGGCCGAAGATACCCGCAAGAAGCGTCGCGACTCCAAGCCATTGGATGGCCGAGAAGGTTTCACCGAACAATAGATAGGCTCCGATCACGGTGAAGAGCGGGCCAGTACCGCGCACGACCGGATAGACTACGGTATAGGAGCCTTTGGTGTAGGCCATCGCCTGCAGCACCTTATAGCCGATATGGATCAGCCAAACGACGCCAAAGATTGGCCACATGTAAGGTTCGGGCCATGGCACGATAAAGAAGGCGAATGGCATCGCCATAAGGCAGTAGCAGGCATCGATCGCCCCGCGCGACATCCACGGGTCGTGGCGGCCTTTTTGCAGTGCACCGAAAACCGCATGCAGGAAGGCCGCCATCAGCGCGAGCGCGAGGGCGAGTTGGTGGCCTGCTTCGGTGCCTTCGAGGGAGATCAGCCAGTCGCTCAAATCGGGGCTTTCGCTTGGGCGGAGAGAGTGGGGGGCTGTCTGCCCCCCACGCCCCCCGAAGGTATTTTCGGCCAGATGAAGGGGCGGATCAGGATTGTAAGCCCGTCAGGGCGGCGGCGAATTCTTCGGGATCAAACGGGGCGAGGTCGTCGATTTGCTCACCGACACCAATGGCGTGGATCGGAAGGCCGAACTTGTCGGCGAGGGCGACCAGCACGCCGCCTTTGGCTGTGCCGTCCAGTTTGGTCATCACGAGGCCCGAGACATCGGCCAGTTTGCGGAAGGTTTCGACCTGACTGAGGGCGTTTTGCCCGGTGGTGGCGTCCAGCACCAGCAGAGTGTTGTGCGGTGCGGTGTCGTCAACCTTGCGGATGACGCGGACGATTTTGGACAGCTCTTCCATCAGGTCGGCGCGGTTTTGCAGGCGGCCTGCTGTGTCGATCATCAGCAGGTCGGCACCTTCGTTCTGCGCTTTGGTCAGCGCATCAAAGGCCAGCGAAGCAGGGTCGGAGCCTTCGGGGGCGGTGAGCACTGGAACGCCTGCGCGGTCACCCCAGACCTGCAGCTGCTCGACGGCGGCGGCGCGGAATGTGTCTCCGGCGGCGATGACGACTTTCTTGCCGGCGGCTTTGAACTGGCTGGCAAGCTTACCGATTGTCGTAGTTTTGCCCGAACCGTTGACGCCAACAACCAGCACCACTTGCGGGCGTTTGGGGTAGATCGGCATTGGTTTGGCCACGGGTTCCATCACGCGGGCAACCTCCTGCGCCAGCAGCTGTTTGATTTCCTGGGTCGAGAGTTTGCGACCAAAGCGGCCCTCGGCCATGTTGGACGTAATGCGCAAGGCGGTGTCGACGCCCATATCCGAGGCGATCAGAAGCTCTTCGAGTTGCTCCAGCATGTCGTCATCCAGCGTGCGGCGGACAACGGTCTTGGATTCATTTCGGCCGAACAGGCGACCCATCAAACCCTTGGATTCTGGAACCTCTAGGGGTGGAGGCGCCGGTGTGGGATCAGCCGGGATCGGAGCGGGAGGCTCGACCGGTTGGGGCGCGGGCGTGGGTTCCGGCACTTCGGGAACCGGTTGCGGTTCGGGCTCAGGTTCGGGGATCACCGGATCAGGATTTGGGGTTTCCTCGCCGCCATCCTCGACAATTGCATCCAGCCCCTCTTCGAGGCGCGATGAGGATTTGAACAGCTTGTCCTTGAGCTTTGAGAAAAACGCCATTTTTGATCTCCGCAGGTGTTCCCCTCACCTAATGTGGATTGAAGGCAGTTGCAAAGGGTCAGGTGAAGGCGATCAGAAACCCGGCTTGGGCAGCCCAGTAAAGCGGCCAGACCAGATAGGGCGTAAGCTTCAGGGTCGGGTGATTGGCAGGTAGCAGGAACTTTTCAGTCGCAAGCGCCAGATCCGAGGCGATGAAGGCCATCGCGGCGGGAAGGGCCCAGCGTAGTGCTCCAGTTTCGGGAAGGGCAAGAACGGTGATGCCCATGCCCAGGATGATTGGAATATAGGCGAGGACGGGGATTTTGAGGTCTCCGGCGCGGGGGGTGAGCAGCGTGGCCATAACGATGCCCAGGATGATCAGGGACCAGAAGATCGCGGGGTGGTCGAAGATCTGTTCAGGGCTGCTGCTGGGGCTCGTCATAAACAAGGCGATATAGGCCAAATGCCCCGCAGCAAATGCACCGATGCCTGCCATGAATGTGCTGTCGGTTTCGCGTGACAGAAGGGCATCACCTATCGCGCAGAAGGTGAGGGCGAGGATCAGGAGCCATGGCGCGCTTGCCAGTATGGCGACGCCTGCCAGCAGCACGACCGATGCTGTTTTCAGCATGCTACGCAGGGTGCCAGCCGGGCGCGCGGTAAGTAGCAGGTAGGCCAGCGCGCAGGCCGCCGCAATCCAGAAAAGAAGTGTCGTCATGGTGCGTCCCCGATGTTTTTGAGTCAATCATCGCCATGATCTCGGCGGTGCATCAAGGCGTGACGTGGAGTTATCTTGCCGATCGTCGCAATGTGGAAAGGTTGAATGGCACTTGTGGGCTGCTTCTGACACAGTGTGGTCATGATCCGAATTTGCTTGATTCTGCTGACCCTTGCCTCACAGCCCGTTGCGGCGCAGTCGCCTCTGACGGGGTCTGAATTCGATGCGTATACGCGTGGAAAAACCTTGTATTACGGGTTCGATGGGCAGGCCTACGGAGTCGAACGGTATCTGCCAGACCGCCGAGTCATCTGGTCATTTCTGGATGGCAATTGCATGAACGGAGTTTGGTACGAGCAGGAAGATCAGATCTGTTTCATCTATGAGGATCAACTGGCGCCGCAATGCTGGGTTTTCTGGCAATCCGGGGGCGGTTTGATCGCACAATTCGAGGGCGATCCGACAGCGACCGAGTTGTACGAGGCCGAGGATATTGGCGAAGAGATGTTGTGCTACGGACCGGATGTCGGGGTCTGAAATGGTCGCAGGTCTTCATAGTCCAGCATGACGTGATGTTGAAACGCGGGCCTTTCGGTTAGCCGTTCATAGTATCGACGCAAATGCGGTAACGGTGCGCGGACGATGTCGATATCGTAGTAGCGGTAAAGGACGTGGCCGAACTGTATATCCGCCAGTGTAAAATGCTCACCCGCAAGGAACGTGTTTTGGTCCAGCTCCTTGTCTGCGATTGCCAGTTTGATTTCCAAATCGCTGACGGCCCGATGGATCGCTGTTTGGTCCTGCTGTTCAATGGGTGTTCGCACAATTTGCCAGAACACCGGAACGGTAAACGCCATCGCCACGTTGAGTTTCGCCCATTCGGCCCATTTGTCGATCGTGGCGCGCCGGGCAGGATCTGAAGGCCAGAATGCCTGTTCGCCATATTGGGTGGCCAGATATCGCAGGATGGCGCCGGTTTCCCAAAGCGGTGGGTTGTCGCCATCTTGCAGGACGGGGATGGTTTTGTTTGGGTTCAGTGCCCGAAACGCTGCAGTGTCCAGCCCGCCGAAGCGATGGCCAAGATCGTGACGCTGGTATTCTAGGCCAAGCTCACCCACGCACCACATTAGGGCCTGAACGTTCGAGGATGTTTTACGGCCCCAGATCGTCAACATCGGTCAGAACAACGATCCCTGATCAGGAGGTGCCTGTTTGGATTTCTTGGGTGGCGCCTTGCCCGCAGCCCCGGTGCTGAGGCGACCGTCAGCGAATTCGATCTCAAGAACAGCGTGACCGGAGGCTTGAGCTTTGGTTGTGATGACCTCTCCTTCGGCGCGCACGACGGCGTAGCCACGCCCGAGCGTCGCCTTGTAGCTCAGCGTTTCACGTAGGCGGTCGGTGGCGTCCATCTGCTGGCGCAGGCGGTCCAATCGCGTGGATTGCCCGGTGTTCAGGCGTTCGGATAGGCGATTCAGAGCGTCGCGCTGTGTTTCCAGCTCGCGCTGGATCGGGCGCAGTGACAGGCGTGAGGACAGGTTGCGCCAGCGATCGCGGCGGGTTTCGACAAAGCTGCGCAGGGTCGAGGGGCGCAGGCGGGCCGCACTGTCCAGCAGTTTGACGCGGCGGTTCTGAACACCCCGGATCAGCGCGTTGGGCAGGCGTTCCGAGATTTGGTCGAGCCTTTGGCGCGGGCTTTCCAGCAGTGTATCGGGGCGGGGCAGGGCTCGGGACAGGTCGCGCAGACGCTGGCTGCGGCGTTGCACGGCATCCGTGGAGGCGCGCGACAGGCGGGCCCCTTGTTCGTTGGTCCAAGCCAGCAGTTCCATGCGGACCGGTACGGCAAGTTCGGCAGCGGCGGTTGGCGTAGGCGCGCGGCGGTCCGAGACATAGTCGATCAGGGTGGTGTCCGTCTCGTGCCCGACGGCCGAGATCAGCGGGATTTCTGAGGCTGCAGTCGCGCGCGCGACGCTTTCTTCGTTGAAGCCCCAGAGGTCTTCTATGGACCCACCGCCGCGCGCGATGATAATCAGGTCGGGTCGCGGGAGGGCCCCGCCCGGTGTGAGTTGATTGAAGCCTTCGATGGCGCGGGTCACTTCGGGGGCACAGTTTGCCCCCTGAACCGCGACGGGCCAGATCAGTACTTTGCGCGGGAACCGATCACGCAGCCGATGCAAGATGTCTCGGATCACCGCACCGGAGGGCGAAGTGACAACGCCGATGATCTGCGGCAAGTAGGGCAGGGGTTTCTTGCGTTCAGCCGCAAACAAGCCTTCGGATTCGAGCTGCTTTTTGCGCTTTTCCAGCAATGCCATCAGCGCGCCTTGCCCGGCGACGGCGACTTCATCGACATTCAGGTTGTATTTCGACTGGGCTCCAAAAGCTGTCAGGCGCCCGGTGACGACAACCTCGAGGCCTTCTTCGGGAACAACTGAAAGACCAGAAATCTGCCCTTTCCAAGTTGTGCAGGCCAGCACGTTCCGGTCGTCCTTTATGTCGTAATACAGATGACCCGAACGGGCCTTGAACACGCGGCCCACTTCTCCACGCACACGGATTCGGCCAAAGGTGCCCTCGAGCGTGCGCTTCACCTCGCCTGAGATGTCCGAGACAGTGTATTCGGGGGTGTTCTGACCCGGAATCGGGTCATCTAGCAGGTCGGACATTTCAGCGCCTTGTGTCAAATCTCTGCGCAGCTTAGAACGCCGCGCAGGCAAGGCCAAGCAGATCGGAGCGTTTCATGAATATCCTCATTCTCGGCAGCGGTGGACGCGAGCACAGTCTGGCTTGGGCGGTGATGCAAAACCCCAAATGTGATCGCCTGATTGTGGCGCCGGGGAATGCCGGGATCGCCCAGATCGCAGAGTGCGCGGCGGTGGACATTGAGAATGGCGGTGCTGTGGTCAACTTTGCCGAGGAAAACGCGATTGATTTCGTGATCGTTGGCCCCGAAGCGCCTTTGGCCGCAGGGGTCGCTGACCGGCTGCGCGAAGCGGGTGTGCTGGTTTTCGGGCCCTCGGCAGAAGCGGCGCGGCTGGAGGCCTCAAAAAGCTTCACCAAGGAAATCTGTGACGCATCCGGCGCGCCGACGGCGGCTTATGCCCGGTTCACCGAGGCTGAGCCCGCCAAGGAATACATCCGTGCGCAGGGGGCCCCGATTGTGGTCAAGGCCGATGGGCTGGCTGCCGGCAAGGGCGTGATCGTTGCGATGGACGAGCAAACCGCCCTGGACGCGATTGACGACATGTTCGGCGGAGCCTTTGGTGGCGCGGGGGCCGAAGTGGTGATCGAGGATTTCATGGAGGGCGAGGAGGCGTCTCTGTTCGTGCTCTGTGACGGAGAGGATATCCTGTCGATCGGCACAGCGCAGGATCACAAGCGCGTCGGCGAGGGCGATACCGGGCTGAACACTGGGGGGATGGGCGCCTATTCTCCGGCCCCGGTGCTGAGCGCCGAGATCGAGGCCCTTGCGATGGATCAGATCGTGCGCCCGACGGTGGCCGAGATGAAGCGGCGCGGGACACCGTTTCAGGGTGTGCTCTACGCCGGTTTGATGATCAAGGATGGTCGGCCCAGGTTGGTGGAGTACAACGTGCGGTTCGGAGATCCCGAATGTCAGGTACTGATGATGCGCCTTGGCGCTCAGGCCATGGACCTGATGCACGCGGCGGCCGAGGGTCGCTTGGCTGAGACGCGGGTGAACTGGGCCGACGATCACGCCATCACGGTCGTGATGGCGGCAAAGGGGTATCCTGGTTCTTATGAAAAAGGCACTGTGATCAACGGCCTGGGCGATCTGGCCGAGGATAGTAGCAACATGGTATTCCACGCGGGGACAAAAGCGGCTGAAGGCAAGGTTCAGGCCGCGGGTGGCCGCGTTCTGAATGTGACTGCGCGTGGGGAAACGCTGAAAGACGCACGCGACCGGGCGTATGACATGGTTGAAGGTGTTGATTGGCCTGAAGGGTTCTTCCGTCGCGACATCGGCTGGCGCGCGCTTTAACTCAGTAGTCGGGCTGCGCCCGGCTTGATGATTTCGGGGCGAGGGGCCAGCCCCTCGCGCTCCCCGAGGTATTTATGGCCAGATGAAGATCGGATCAGCACTTTAGTGCGTTGGCCAGATCTTTGAGACTGTTGAGTGGTCCGAGGTCTTTTTGTCGCCAGCCTTTGCTGTACGAGACGCCTATGATCCGCGACCAGTCGGCGCTGGCGAGGATCAGCTCAGGGTGCGTTTCGCATTGGCGCAGGCCGCCTGAAATAAAATCTTCTCCGATCCTGTGATTGGTAAGGCCAGGGATTGTCGCGATTTCAATGAGTTCACCGTCTTTGTAACGCCAGATGCGCAGAGTTTTCGCAAGGTGTGGGCGGTCGACATAGGCGATCTCGACATGTCCATCACCATCCAGATCGGCGGCACCGATGGGGGCGAGCCAGCGGTTGCGCGTGCCGATATGGGGGGTGGCGGCGATTTTTTGACCATTGACGTCATAGATCGCCAGTTGAGCACCCGTATGCTGCTGGGTCTCTACAACGATGACTTCGGGCAACCCGTCCTGATCGATATCGGCCAGGCGTGGGGCAAGATCTTCGAATACGCGGTCTTCAGGCAGACGTATTGTAACGGTCGAGCGTTTGGAGCTATCGACTTTTCGCCGCGCCGCCGAGGAAAGACTTGTACCGACGCCGATTTCCAAAGCACCGTATTCGATGGCGTCGCCAAGCACCCCATGGGCGTAGCGTGTTGTTGGTTCCGTGAAGCGAGCAGATACTTTGGTTTCGCCGCTGGCTGCGGGCATATTCCCCGTTAGCCAAATGCAAACCATCAGAACAGCGCCGCGCGCCCGACGGTGCCAAAGGCGGTTGGGCTGGCGCGGCGCATCAGGGTGCATCAGATCTGCTTTTCGGGCATCTGCACAACCAGACCATCCAGCGCGTCGGTGACCTTGATCTGACAGGTCAGGCGCGAGCGGGTCGGGTCGGGTTCATAGGCGAAGTCCAGCATGTCTTCTTCCATGTCGTCCTTGGCGGGGATTCTCTCGACCCAGTCAGGATGAATATAGACGTGGCAGGTCGAGCAGGCGCAGGCGCCGCCGCAATCGGCCTCGATGCCGGGGATGTTGTTGTCGCGGGCCCCTTCCATGACCGTCAGCCCGTTGGCGACGTCGACTGTATGTTCGGTACCGCTGTGCTCGACATAGGTGATCTTTGCCATTGCTTGCGTCTTCCTTTTGCGATGTTCGAGAGCTTTCTTAGTGAAGGGAATTAGGTGATTCCAGTGGCAATTGCGACTCTGGATGCCGTGTTTGGAGTTTTGCGGCTTTGGTAAGGCTAAGTTTGCGTGCCTGGCGACGCGATTGTAGGGAAACACTGAGAAAACGAATTTGCCTGATCAGTGCTACCAGCGCCCGGACGCGCCCCCGCCACCAGATCGACCGCCGCCGAAACCGCCCCCGCCAGAGCTTTGGGAAACCTGAGGGATATAGTAGCTGGTTTCTTCAGCGTAATCGCATTTTAGGCATTCGATCCGGCGAATACCCGAACCGGCCCTCGTTGTACTTGCGGAGAGCGTGATGCGTCGCCTCTGGCGCAGACTGTGGTTCCCACATTTTGGGCAGGTTCGAAGTCGTACCAGACCATCACTTATGAAATTGCGGCCTTTGAGCATCATAATCATCATGGCAAAGAGGCCAAATATCCAGAGACCTAGATCATCATTTGTTTTCTTGGCGGGCGCGGCCTCGCCAGTGCGAAAAGGCTGTATGATCTGATCTATGATAGCCGTAGTGCCGGCCTTGATCCCGATTGCATAATTGTTTGCTTTGAAGGCCGGGAGGAATTGCGTGTCAACAATGCGTTCCGCGGCGTGATCCCAGTCGCGCCCATAGGCGGCGCCAAGCTCGATTCGCATAGCCCGGTCATCCCGTAAGACCATCACAAGCACACCATCGTTTCGAGAAGCGTCGCCGATCCCCCAGTGGTCAAAAAGCCCGGTGGCAAACTGTTCGAGCGTCAGACCGTCGGCATAGCCGCCTTGAGTGCGCAGTGTCAGGATGGTCATTTCGACCCCTGTCTCGCGTTTGAGCCCATCTAGTTGCTCAGCAAGTGCCTCCTCGTCCAACGGGCTGAGCAAATTGGCAAAGTCGTTGACGGTCGTGCTTTGATAGTCGGGATAAGTTTGCCCAAATGCAGTATTGGCCCAAATCATTAATAAGACGAAAACAATTCTCATGGCTGCCCGCGTGTTTTTCGGAAGCGTATCACCGAGCGACACAATAGCAACCGGGATATGGCCCGACCCTGGAAGGTTGTGTGTCAAATGCCGATGATGGTTTTCGGTAACGATTACCGCCTGAACAATACCCCCTGCGACTGCCGGTCCCGATGATCCCCGCGCAGTTCTGCATGTAAGGCTCGGCCTGCCTGCACGCTGGGTCGGGCGCTCATCATGTCCAGCCAACGGGTGAAATGCGGTTTGTCCTCAAGCACCTGTTGCTGGCCTTCCCATAGGCTGGCCCAGCCCCAGATCGACATGTCGGCGATGGAGTAGAAATCGCCGGCGACGTATTCGTTTTCGGCCAGCCTGCGGTCGAGCACGCCGTAGAGACGCCCGACCTCACTGCGATAGCGGTCTTTCGGATAGGGATGGTCTTGTGGCGGGTCCAGATGTGGGGCGTATTTAAGGAAGTGATGCGCTTGGCCGGCCATCGGGCCTACGCCGCCCATTTGCCACATCAGCCATTCCTCGACTGCGATCCTGTCACGTTCGGTATTGCCGTAGAACCGCCCGGTCTTGCGGGCGAGGTACATCAGGATCGCGCCGCTTTCGAAGACCGAAACAGGCGCGCCGTCAGGGCCGTCCGGGTCGACGATGGCGGGCATACGGTTGTTAGGCGAGATCTTTAGAAACTCGGGATCGAACTGGTCGCCCTTGCCGATGTTGATCAGGTGGGTTTTGTAGGGCAGCTCCATCTCTTCCAGAGCGATGGACACTTTCCAGCCGTTGGGCGTGGGCCAGAAATAGAGTTCAATCATGGGGCCTCCTTGAGTTTGGGCGATCATGAAGCTTTCTGCACAAACGGCAAGAGCGCGCCTGGCCGTGTTACGAAAGCGTGACCGGTGATCAGTCGGGCTTGACGTGTTCCGGGGCGGGGCGTAAACGCATCTTCATTCATGTGGCGATTTGTTACCGGATTGCGGGCCACGTTAAACAACACCGCTAAAAGGTCAGGATGAAAGACCCCTTTCGCTTGGCCGCGTCTGGGGTTTTTTGTTTGCCTCCAATGCGGGGCTGAAAGGAATGAGATGAGCGAGAGCTGGAACAAACGCACCCAAGCCGTCCATGGCGGCATCCGTCGCAGTCAGTACAATGAGGTTTCTGAGTCGATCTTTCTGACGCAGGGGTTTGTCTACGATAACGCCGAGCAGGCCGAGGCCCGGTTTATTGAAAGCGGCCCGGATGAGTTCATCTATGCCCGCTACGGCAACCCCACCGTGTCGATGTTCGAGCAGCGTATCGCAGCTTTGGAAGGCGGCGAGGATGCGTTTGCCACCGCTTCAGGTATGGCCGCTGTGAACGGTGCGCTGACTTCGATGCTGCAGGCGGGCGACCATGTGGTTTCAGCCAAGGCGCTTTTTGGGTCCTGTCTGTATATCCTTGAAAACATCCTGACGCGTTATGGCGTTGAGGTGACCTTTGTAGACGGCACCGATCTGGACGCGTGGGAGGTCGCGATCCGGCCTGACACCAAGGCAGTGTTTTTTGAATCCATGTCGAACCCGACGCTTGAAGTGATCGACATCACGTCCGTGTCTAAGCTGGCCCATGCGGTGGGTGCGGTTGTAATCGTGGACAACGTGTTCTCGACACCCGTGTTCTCGCGCGCGATCGAACAGGGAGCCGACGTGGTGGTCTATTCGGCGACCAAGCATATCGACGGGCAGGGCCGGGCGCTGGGCGGCGTGATCATCGGCACTAAGGAATTCATCCGTGGCACGGTCGAGCCTTACATGAAGCACACCGGCGGTGCGCTTAGCCCGTTCAGCGCTTGGATCATGGTCAAAGGTCTTGAAACTATGGCCCTGCGCGTAAACGCGCAAGCCGACAGCGCGCAGAAGATTGCAGAAGCTTTAGAAGGGCATTCTGCATTGGAGCGGACTCTGTATCCCGGGCTGAGAACCCATGCGCAAAACGCGTTGGTGCAAGAGCAGCTGGGCGGCAAGGGCGGTACGGTTCTATCGCTGGACATCAAGGGCGGCAAAGCGGCGGCGTTTGCTTTCCTGAATGCGCTGACGATCCCTGTGATCTCGAACAATCTGGGCGATGCCAAGTCGATCGCAACGCACCCGGCCACCACAACGCACCAGCGTCTGAGTGACGAACAACGCGATGAGTTGGGTATCACGCCGGGCCTGATCCGCCTTTCGGTTGGGCTTGAGGATGCCGGTGATTTGCTGGCGGATATCCAGCGCGCGCTAGACGTATCTCAGGGCTAGTGATGCGCCGGGAATGCACCATCAGGCGGATGTGATCCGCCTGATCCGGCGCATTTGGTTGTAAAATGACGATTTCTTGCCTCGAATTTCGATCCGGACTGCTATTCCGCGCGTATCGTTCAGGACTGGTAATTAAACCTCGGTGGTATATAACCGTCGGCCTAGCAAGGGATCCGTGCCAATGAACATTCATCCGCGCGACATCAACGAGACACCCGATCACGATCAGGCCGCAGCAGCGCTCAAGGTGCTGCGCGAATGGGCGAAATCAGCCTCGGCGGCCGAGATCAGTCAACTGGACCCGGCCATTGCGCAGCTTGTCCCGGGGCTGTTGCCGTCAAACTATCCAGCCCTGTCGCGCGAATATCCCCACGAGTTCGAGGCGGATGCAGCCTACAAGGCCACATTGCCGGATCTGCAAAACGGTCCGTCCAGCCTGATCCGGGGTTCGAAGCAGCAGATCCAGCATGTCGGCATCTCGAATTTCCGTCTGCCGATCCGGTTCCATCGCAAAAGCGGTGCCGAGCTGACACTTGAGACCTCGGTCACCGGGTCTGTCAGCCTTGAGGCCGAGAAGAAAGGCATCAACATGTCTCGTATCATGCGGTCCTTCTACAAGCACGCCGAGCGCACCTTTAGTTTTGAGGTGATGGAGGCAGCGCTGAACGACTATCTGACTGATCTGGATAGTTTGGATGCGCGCATACAGATGCGGTTTTCCTATCCCGATCGGATTGAGAGCCTGCGTTCGGGCTTGTCCGGATACCAGTATTACGACATCGCGCTGGAACTGGTTGATCAAGGCGGAGAACGTCTGAAGATTATGCATCTGGACTATGTCTATTCGTCCACATGCCCCTGTTCATTGGAACTGAGCGAACACGCGCGCGCAACCCGCGGGCAGTTGGCGACGCCGCATTCCCAGCGCTCGGTGGCGCGGATTTCGGTGGTTATCGATTGCAACGCCGATTGTCTGTGGTTCGAAGACTTGATCGCGCTGTGCCGCCGCGCGGTGCCAACCGAAACTCAGGTGATGGTCAAGCGCGAAGATGAACAGGCCTTTGCGGAACTGAACGCTGCCAATCCCATATTCGTGGAAGATGCCGCGCGTCTTTTCTGCGCCGAGCTGCAGGCCGATCATCATGTCGGCGATTTCCGTGTGATCGCCAGCCATCAGGAAAGCCTGCACAGCCATGATGCGGTCTCGATTCTAACCGAAGGTCCAACCTTCGAAACCGCGAGCCTGGACCCGCGTTTGTTCACGACGCTGTTTCATGTGGGCTGATTGACCCTGCGGAAGCTGCTGGAAAAACAGTCAAAAATCCTGCATGGGCGCTTTTTTGCCGCATTGCAGCAAGAAATGCTGCATCCGCACCCTGAATTGCGCTAGATTGTCCCCGAGTGCAGCTGCTGCGCATCCGTAAAAACCGGGTCGCGCAGCCCGAAAGGAAACCGGGACGTGCAACGCCTTGGACCGCCAACCTGCAAATCCGCCCGGACGATTGGGGCGGGCGGGGTCCTTTACTCATCTACCCGCTGCCTCGGTTTTATCAGGAGAGACATGCAATGAATCCGATTACTCAACCGCTTGAGTTTCAGGCAGCGGCCATCCGGATGGCCGGTTACGCAATGGCCAGCCAGATTGAGATCATGCAGATCATGACCCGCGCGGCGTTTGATCTGCCGATGGTACCTCTGCACGGATTGAAGACAGCCGAGGCACCCGCACCGGTTGCCCGCAAAGCGGCGACCCCAGCAACGCGAAAGCCAGCAAGACCGGTTGCAAAAGCCAAGGTTGCAGCAAAGCCTAAAGCCGCGCCGAAACCCAAAGCAGCACCAAAGCCGAAGGCGGCGGCTAAGCCTGCGGCGGAACCAGCGCCGAAAACGGCGGCTCCTAAGGTTGCGGCCGCTGCACCCAAGGCGGCCCCGGTAGCCAAACCGGCTGTGAAAGCAGCACCGGCGAAGGCCAAAGTATCTGCAAAACCCGCCTCGAAAGCGGCCAAGCCAGTATCAACGGCGGCCAAGCCGGTTGCGGAGTTCAAATCTTCAGCACAAGCCAAGGCACAACCGGCAGCCGCAGCGCCGAAAGCATCAGCAAACACGGCAAAAGCGGCGCCCAAGGCACCTGCGGCAGCTAAGCCCGCCCCAGCAAAGTCCGCCCCGGCAAAAGCTGCGCCTCAGGCCACAGCGGCTCCGAAACCTGCCGCTGCAAAACCTGCGACGAAGAAACCCGCAGCTGCGTCGGCTGAGCAGGCCAAACCGGCACCGCGTCGTGCACGCGCCCCGTCGAAGCCACCCGCGATGCCGGGCGTTGAGATAAAATCCGACAGTTAACACGGATCATCTGCTTGACACCGTCGGGCTGGCGCGCCAACGCTGCCCGTCATGATGGATCTTCGCCCGGTCGGATATGTGATTGGCCTGCTGGTCGCCATTCTAGGGGCGACCATGCTGCTGCCCATGCTTGTCGACATGATCGAGGGGCGGGGCGAGTGGCATGTTTTCTTTGAAAGCGCGGTCATAACACTGCTGACCGGCAGTGTTCTTGCGATGAGTTGTTCCAACGGAGTGGGCGAAGGTCTGACCATCCGTCAGACCTTTTTGCTGACCTCGGGTGTCTGGGTGGCGTTGCCGGTTTTTGGCGCAATTCCGTTTCTGTTCGGCGAAACTGAACTGCGTTTCGTCGATGCCTATTTCGAGGCGATGTCGGGGCTGACCACCACAGGTTCAACCGTGATCTCGGGGCTAGACGAACTGCCACAGGGCTTGTTGCTCTGGCGGGGCGTTTTGCAATGGTTGGGGGGCATCGGAATCATCGTCGTGGCGATGGTGTTCCTACCCGAGCTGCGCGTTGGTGGGATGCAGATCTTTCGCTCGGAAGGGTTTGAAACCATGGGAAAAATTCTGCCCCGTGCGCAAGAGATCGCCGGGCAGATTTCCTTGATCTACGTATTTCTGACGGTGGTCTGCGCATTGGTCTATGCCGGTTTCGGCATGAGCTTTTTTGACGCCGTCGTACATGCCATGACCACAATCGCGACGGGCGGGTTTTCAAACTATGACAGCTCTTTCGCCCGGTTTTCGGGACCTCTGGAATATGCCGCTGCCATCTTCATGATCCTCGCGGCGCTGCCATTCGTGCGGTATGTGCAATTGGCCAATGGTCACACAAGCTCGTTGTGGAAAGACAGCCAGATTCGGGCGTTTCTGGCAACCATCGTGGTTCTGGTTGTGATTATGTCGATCTTCCTGACTTCGGTCTTTCCGCACCATTGGGAGCAGGCATTCCGCGAGTCGCTGTTCAACATCACATCGATCATTTCGGGCACCGGGTACGCGAGTGTCGACTATATGGGCTGGGGCAGTTTCCCGGTCATGTTGTTCTTCCTGATCGGATTGATTGGCGGTTGCGCGGGGTCCACCGCGTGTTCGATCAAGGTGTTCCGCTATCAATTGCTGTTTGCGTCGATTAAAACCCAGCTCAGCCGAATTCGTTCGCCGCATGGTGTGTTCGTGCCGCGCTATGATGGACGACCGATCAGTCGCGACGTGCTGACCTCGGTCATGAGTTTTTTCATGTTCTTTGCACTATCGATGGGGGTTCTGTCGTGGGCGCTGGCCCTGACTGGGTTGGACTTTATCACCTCGGTATCGGGGGCCGCGACGGCACTGGCTAATGTTGGGCCGGGACTGGGGGAACAGATCGGGCCAGCAGGCAACTTTGCGGGGCTGAATGACGGTGCCAAGTGGCTGCTGACGATTGGGATGCTGGTCGGACGCCTTGAACTGCTGGCTGTCTACGCAATCTTTACCGTTCAATTCTGGAGAGGCTAATGAAACGACCCCTTGGGGCGCAGATCTCGCACATGCTTAAGGATCGTGGCGTTGACGTGATCTTTGGCATACCGGGCGTGCATAATCAGGAGATGTATCGCGGTATCGAAGAGGCCGGGATCACGCATGTTCTGGCCCGACACGAGCAGGGGGCCGGTTTCATGGCCGATGGATTTGCCCGCGCGTCTGGCAAGCCGGGGGTGGCCTATGTGATCACCGGACCGGGCCTGTGCAACATCATGACGCCGATGGGGCAGGCTTATTCGGATTCGGTGCCGATGCTGGTGTTGTCTTCTTGCCTCGAAGAGACACAAGCACTGCGTGGCCAATTGCATCAGATGAAGGATCAACGCGCTGCGGCCGAGACAGTTACAGACTGGTCCTGTCAGGCGAACAATGCCCAGGCTGCCTATGGTCTGATCGAGCGCGCCTTCGAAGAGTTTGAGCTGTCGCGCCCGCGACCGAAACACATTCAGGTACCCATCGCGCAATTGGAGGCCGAGGCAGCGCCTGCACCTTTTCCAAACCAGCCTGCCTTGCGCAACCAGACTGTTCCACCGGATGTGGCACCGGTTCTGTCGCTGCTGAATATCGCGCAGCGGCCTTTGTTCATATTAGGCGGCGGGTGCCGGTCTAACCTTTGGCGACAGATCCTTACCCAGTTGGGGGCGGCGTGCTTCTCGACATATGCCGGCCGCGGGCTGGCCGGAGCCGATTATCCGCTGGATTTCGGATCGATGCTGCCACGACCGGGCAGCGCCAAAGTAATTGCCTCGGCTGATCTTGTCGTTGTTGTCGGTGCTGAACTGGGCGAGGTTGATCTGTGGCGCCATGATCTGGGCCACAACGCAACTATGGTGCGTGTTGATCTGGACCCGCAAGTGCTGTCAGACCACCATCGTGCGGCTGTCAAACTGCAGGCAGATGGTGAGAGTTTTGCGCATGCGCTGTGGGCAGTGTTCGATCAGGTAAAACCAGCCGCTGGTTGGTCTGCGGACGAGGTGCGCGATGCGCGCGCGCGCTGGCGGGCCGAGGTAGATGCCGAGCGCCCGGGCATTGTCCCCGTGGTCGATGCACTCAGGGCGGCCATGCCCTTGGATACGATGATTTATTCGGACATGACCCAATTCGCGTATGTCGCGAAAGAAGTCTGGGACATGGGCTTTCCTTATCATTGGCACCACCCGACTGGATTTGGCACGCTGGGTTACGCCCTGCCAGCCGGGATCGGTGGTGCAGTAGCACGGCGGGGCAAACCCACAGCGGTCATCGCGGGTGACTATGGTTTTCACTACACAATGCAAGAGCTTGGGGTTGCTGTCGAACTCGGCCTGCCGCTACCCATCATTCTGTGGGACAATGGTAAACTCAAAGAGATTGAAGAGAGCATGGTGCGCGGACAGATCGCGCCCAATGCGGTGATCGCGCGAAACCCGGATTTCTACAAACTGGCCGAGGCGTTCGGGGCGCTGTCAGCTGCACCGAAGACGCTGGATGAGATGCAGGACGCAGTGCGCGCCGCCTTTCAGGCCGAGGTTCCCACATTAATACGGGTCACACCGGATATCCTGTAAACCTATGAAAAAAGGCGTGCACCTTCGTGCAGCGCCTTTTCCCTGAACCTGATTGTTCAGTCCCAGCAGTGCACCAGAACGGTCATTCCGTTGGCTCTGCGGCTCAGTTCGTTGGGTGAAATCTGGGCTGAGCCTTGCGCGGGCTGACCTGAGATGCCCGCCTTGGTCAGAACTTCGGTCAGACGTGCCACATTCGCCGCAAGGCTGACCGAGTCGGGCAGGGTACGCCCATCGGAAGGGGCAGGTAGCAACATGCCAACAACGCTGCCGCTATCGTCAAAGACAGGTCCTCCCGCGTCGCCGGGCTGGGCGGACAGTGCAAGGCGTTTGACGCCATCTTCTCCATTCAGGCCGCGGATATCAGCGATTTCGCCAAAGGTCAGAGTAGGGGCACCCAATGCGCCTTCGTAAGAAAAGCCTGAAACAGCGACCTGAGACTTAATACGCGGAACGCCCGCGCGGAACTCGGCAACACTGATCGGGGCTAGGGTCTTGCTAGGACGCAGCACAGCGACACCAAGGTCGGCATCCTGCCAAGCCAGCTGAACCTCTTGGTCACCGTCCAGCGTGATGCGGGTGCAGCTTTCAGCGGCCTCGGTGACCGTCAGGACCGTACCATCAGCGTCGGCGAAGAAGCCCGATCGCGATAGCCGCGGTTTGCGGATTTGCAGTCCTGACATCAAATCGATGCGCTGGTCAGCATCCGCTCCAGCACCGGCATCCAGTACGGCATCGGTCGTGGCAAAGCTTGCGCGCATCGCGGCCAGAACTCGGGCGCGGCGAACCTCATCCCCGGCAGGCCAGACCAGCGTGAAACCTTTGATCTTGCCGTCTTTCAGAGCTGCTTGCGTGAACGAGGTCATGCCATTTCCGCGCCCTTCAATCGTGAAGCTGTTGCCCCGCAGGCTGCGCTCACCGTCCAGAGGAACGATTTCAAGCGACTGCATCACTTGATAGAGCGCCCGCAGGGTTGCGGCAGAGCCTTCCTGCGAGATCAGCAGCGCCTTGGCGTCCAGATCAGAAGTGGGGTTGAAATGGGCAAAGGGTGCCTCGTAACGGTCAAAGCCCAAGACGCCTATTGGCATGTCCAGTTCGATCCCGGCTTGCGGGTCGGAATAGCGTGCCATCCCGACGCTGATCAGTGGAGCGTTGTAGTCATCCATCAGGGTTTTGCGCTGCAGCGTGGTCAGAACGCCAGTCGCGTCGAACCCGTTGGAACGTTGCCAATCGCCCATCGAGCGGCGGGTGCCCTGACCAAAGGCTCCGTCAATTGTTGAATTGTAGAACCCGGCTACCTGCAACGCGGTTTGCAGGTCTCTGCGCTCTTGCGCGGTCAAAAGGCGTTCGCCTTGCAGAGCCTGCGAACGGGTTTCATCTGCGTCCTGCAGGGTAAGACCGGCCAAGGGCTGCTCTGGCTGCGGCTCGGGCTGGATCGGGGCGGTGACGACGCCGCGGTTCAGGATGTTGGCACCGATGGGCCAGAACTGTTGCCCCAGCGCGCTGGAGAATGCGATGAAACTGTCCGATGGGATCTGAAGCTCGGCCCGGTAAACGCGCAGCACCTGTTCGGCGTCGTCGCGTAAATAGGGCCCGATAACAATGGCATACCAGCCGGAATTCAGCCGAAACCCGTTCACATCGGGCAGTGCGTTCGCATAGACCTGCGCCCGTTCCTGCGCCTCGCGCAGCGACGGCTGCGCCTCGATCTGAACAAAGACGCCCGCATCTTGCTGGGCAAAAGCGGCGCGCAGGCCGAAGAAGATAAAGAATGTAATAACAGTAAATACGCGTGTCATTGTCTGCCCGTGTTCTGCAGTGTTTTCACTTTGGCGCAGATTACGCGGAATCGTGGTCCGATTGCCATGCCCGGAATACGGGGAATTCTGTGTGTGGCCGCTCAGCGACAGAGTGGCCGATTGGCCCGTTGACGCCCTTGGATGCCTTGCATAGGAAGGGCCGAACCCACCGGAACCGGGCGCTTGGGCGTCCAAGGGAATTGTCATGACCGAACCCAATAGCGCACCACGTTCATTTCAAGAGATTATCCTAAGGCTTCAGTCCTATTGGGCGTCGAAAGGTTGTGCGATCCTACAGCCCTATGACATGGAGGTCGGCGCAGGTACGTTCCATCCAGCAACCACGTTGCGCGCTTTGGGGTCCAAGGCTTGGTCAGCGGCCTACGTTCAGCCCTCGCGTCGCCCGACAGACGGACGTTATGGCGAAAACCCGAACCGGTTGCAGCATTACTATCAATACCAGGTGCTGATCAAACCCAGCCCGCCGGATCTGCAAGAGCTGTATCTGGGCAGCCTTGAGGCCATCGGCATCGACATGGATCTGCACGACATCCGCTTTGTCGAGGATGACTGGGAAAGCCCCACCCTGGGTGCTTGGGGGCTGGGCTGGGAGGTCTGGTGTGACGGCATGGAAGTCAGCCAGTTCACCTATTTCCAGCAGGTCGGCGGCCATGACTGTGCGCCGGTTTCGGGTGAGCTGACCTATGGTCTGGAACGTCTGTCCATGTATGTACTGGGCATCGACCATGTGATGGACATGCCCTTCAACGATCCTCAGTCGCCCAGCCCGCTGACCTATGGCGACATCTTCAAGCAGACCGAAGAGGAATACGCCCGCTGGAACTTCGATATTGCCAATACCGAGGTCCTGCTGCGTCATTTCGAAGAGGCTGAAACCGAATGCGCGACCATTCTGGCGCAGGAACATGACGACCCGAAGACGGGCAAGCGCATCATCATGGCGCATCCCGCATATGATCAGTGCATCAAGGCCAGCCACATCTTCAACTTGCTGGACGCCCGCGGGGTGATTTCGGTTACCGAAAGACAGGCCTATATCGGCCGCGTTCGCGCATTGGCCAAGCAATGCGCAGATGCGTTCGTGCAGACCGAGGCTGCCGGGTTCGAAGCTTGATGCAGCGCCTAGGCCAGTCCGGGCAACAACGCCTTCAGGCCGTCTGCGATCATGCTGATTGCGATAGCCGCAAGGATCATGCCCATGAAGCGGCTCATTATCACTCGGGCATTGTCCGACAGCCGCTTAGCCAACGCCGATGCGTTCCAGAACGTGATCAAAAGCAAGGCCACCACGAACAGAAATACACCTGCATAGACAACGGCTTCGACCGGGGTTTTGATGTGGTGCGCATAAAGGATCAGTGTTGTGATTGTTCCGGGGCCGACCAGAATGGGAAAAGCCAAGGGATAGAACGCAACGGTCTCGGGCGCGGGATAGGATTTCTTTTCTCCGTCGGTTCCGTGATGCGAGCTGCTCTGGTTCCCGTTCAGCATGTTCAGGCCGATCATCAGTACAACAAGGCCACCGGCGACGCGCAGGTCATCGACGCTGATGCCAAAGAGCCCAAGCGCGTGACTGCCGATCGCAGCGAAGGCGCCACCGAGGATCGTGCAATAAAGCGCAGTCTTCACAGCCACTTTGCGTTGATCCGAAATGGGCAGGTCTTGCGTAACACTCAGGAACACAGGCAAGTTGGTAATCGGATTCATGATTGCAAAAAGCGCGCCAAAGAATCCGACGGCAAGAGTGGTTTCCATGCGAGTAGCCTCGTTTCTGACCGTACTGCTTGGGAACCTGTCTTATTTTCTATGAACTTGAAAGAGGTGGCGTAAACGATGACTGGAAAATTGGTTGCGCTAATCCTTCTGATTTCTGGCTTTCTGGCCGGTGCTGGGATGTATTACCTGCAGGTTTATGGGTTCTATTATGAGGTAGAACCGCGCCCGGGCCAGGATGTGGTCCTGCTGGCGCAAGGGGCGGAAGCGCCCGAAGCCATCGCCTATACTGGGTTTAAGGCCATTGACGCCGACAGTTCTCCGATCCGGTATCGGGCCTGTTTCGAAACCGAGTTAAGGCCGGATCAGATGGTGGATTTTACCCCTGTCGAGAACCCCGAGCCATTGACCGCACCGGGATGGTTTGACTGCTACGACGCAGTTGCGCTGGCCGACGTATTGAAATCGGGTCAAGCACAGGCTTTCTTGGGCACCAAGAACATCCATTATGGTGTCGACCGGATCGTTGCCATTACACAGGATGGTAAAGGCTACGTCTGGCATGCGCTGAACAATTGCGGTGAAAAAGCCTATGACGGCACGGTTGTGGGCGAGGAGTGCCCACCCAGGCCCGAGGGCTGATGCAGATGGGGATGGTCGTTGAGATACCGGAGTTCCTGACAGCAACGCTGGGCTTTGCGGTCTATCTGCTGGGGGCAGAGATCAACGCCCGTGTCGCACAATTGCGCAGCTTCAACATCCCCGAGCCGGTAACCGGGGGCCTTCTGGCCTCGCTCGTGGTATTGGCGCTGTATCTTGGTTTCGGCATTGAGCTATCCTTTGGCTTGACCGCACGAGACTTTCTATTGGTTCTGTTCTTTGCCGGGATTGGTCTAAATGCCCGTCTGTCCGATTTGATCGCGGGTGGCAAGCCTTTGCTTTTGCTTCTGATTTTGACGCTTCTGACCATCTTTGCGCAAAACGTGATCGGCGCAGTGGGGGCCGCGATGTTCGGTTATCCGGCGCAAGCCGGGGTGCTGTTCGGGTCTGCTGCGCTGATCGGGGGGCACGGAACCGCGATCGCCTGGGCCCCCGAAGTTGCGGGCGCCACCGGTTTGAGTGGCGCAACCGAGTTGGGGGTGGCCGTGGCCACATTGGGTCTCGTGCTGGCCGCTCTGGTCGGGGGGCCGATTGCGCGGCTGCTGATCGAGGGGCGCAATCTCAGCCCCGAACGCCCCGGGGAAGAGCATACGGTGGGTTTGCCCAATGAGGTCGACCAGAAATCCGAGATTGATCATCTGACAATCATGCGGGTGCTGCTGTATCTCAACCTCGCGATCATTTCAGGCGCGATCCTGAGCGAAGCAATCAGCGCCGCAGGGCTGAAACTGCCGTTGTTTGTGCCCTGCCTTATCATGGGGATCGTGATTGCCAATCTCCGCGCCATGTTCGCGCCGAATGCCAAGCCGGTCTCACGCACACCCTCGCTGGCGCTGATCTCGGAATTCGCGCTTGGTGCATTTCTGGCGATGTCGCTGATGAGCCTGCAACTGTGGACCATCGCCGAACTGGGCCTTGCGATTGCGGTGATCATGACCGCCCAGACCCTGTTTGCCGTGGTGTTCGTGATCTGGGTTCTGTTTCCGTTGATGGGATCGAATTACCGCGCCGCCGTTCTGGCCGCCGGGTTCGGAGGGTTCGCTCTGGGTGCTACCCCCACAGCTATCGCAAATATGACCGCCGTAACCAAGCGATATGGCCCGTCGCCTATTGCCTTTATCGTACTGCCCCTTGTATCCGCATTCTTTGTGGACATCGCCAATGCCATCGTCATCCAGACGATTGTCAATTTCTAAGGACCGAAAATGCCCGACCTGCTGATCGAACTGTTTTCCGAGGAAATCCCCGCGCGCATGCAGACCCGCGCCGGTGAAGACCTGAAAAAGCGGATCACCGATGGTCTGGTCGAAGGCGGTCTGACCTATGGCTCTGCCGCTGCACTGACGACGCCGCGTCGCCTGACGCTGGCGGTTGAAGGCCTGCTGGCGGAAAGCCCGACAATCCGCGAAGAACGCAAAGGCCCAAAGGTCGGCGCGCCTGACAAAGCCATCGAAGGCTTTCTACGCGGCGCGGGACTGACCCGAGACCAGCTGGAAGAGCGCGACACGCCCAAAGGCGCAGTGTATTTCGCCACCATTGAAAAGGCGGGTCGTCCAGCAGCTGAAATCATCGCCGAGGTCTTAGAAGCTACCATTCGAAACTTCCCCTGGCCCAAATCCATGCGCTGGGGGGCTGGATCGATGCGGTGGGTACGGCCCTTGCACTCGATCCTTTGCATCCTGACCGATGAAGCAGGCGCGCAGGTCGTGCCGCTTGCGATCGAAGGGATCACGTCCGGTGATACGACTGAGGGCCATCGTTTCATGGCCCCGAACCGGTTTACGGTGACCTCGTTCGAGGATTATGCCGCCAAGCTGAAACGCGCCTTCGTGGTGCTGTCGCCCGAAGAGCGCGCCGAACATATCTGGAACGATGCCCAGAACATGGCCTTCGCCGCAGGTCTGGAAGTCGTCGACGACAAGGGTCTGCTGGCAGAAGTTGCCGGTCTGATCGAATGGCCCGTTGTGCTGATGGGGCAGATCGACGAGGAGTTTCTTGAGCTGCCGCCCGAGGTACTGCAGACCTCGATGAAAGAGCATCAGAAGTTCTTTTCTGTGAAGAACCCCAAGACGGGGCGGATCGAGCGCTTCATTACCGTCGCCAATCGCGAGACCGCCGATAACGGCGCGACCATTTTGGCGGGGAACCAGAAGGTTTTGTCGGCCCGTCTGGCCGATGCGAAATTCTTCTGGGAGAACGACCTGCGCGTTGCCAAGTCGGACATCGCCCAATGGACCCGCGCGTTGGAGAATGTGACTTTCCACAACAAGCTGGGCACTCAGGCGGAACGCATCGACCGCATTGCCGCGCTGGCCCGAGAACTGGCCCCGGTGGTCGGGGCGGATGCGGATCAGGCCGAGAAAGCCGCGCGTTTGGCCAAGGCTGATCTGAACTCCGAAATGGTCTATGAATTTCCTGAACTTCAAGGGCTTATGGGGCGGTATTATATCGAAGCGGCTGGCGAAGACGCTGCCGTCGCGGCTGTGGCGCAGGAGCATTACTCGCCGCTGGGGCCGTCGGATGACGTGCCGACCGCACCGCTGTCGGTGACCGTAGCGCTGGCCGACAAGCTAGATACGCTGACAGGATTTTGGGCGATTGATGAGAAACCAACCGGGTCGAAGGACCCGTTTGCTCTGCGTCGCGCGGCGTTAGGGGTAATTCGACTAATCGTGAATAATGATCTGCGTCTTCGGTTGGACCGTTTTTTCGATAGTCAACTGGTTCGATCAGAACGCGCTATCAATGAGGCTTTGCCCGAAGCGAATGTCCGCGATCTCCTGGAAGAAATCGCAAAACATGGTGTCTTTGGTGCTTCATTCCAGACTGTCAAAGAAAAGCTTGAAGGATCGCCCGCAGCAGCATTTCTTGAGCTTGAGAAAAAGGTTCCTGACGCGTCTGACGATCTTCTCTCTTTCTTCCACGACCGCCTCAAAGTCTTCCTCCGAGACGAAGGCATCCGCCATGATGTCATCGACGCTTGTATCGCGATGGAGGGGAATGACGACCTCAACCTGCTGGTCAAACGCGCCCGCGCTCTGAATGCGGTGATTGCGACCGAGGATGGAGAGAACCTCGTGCAGGGGTTCAAGCGTGCGAACAACATCCTGTCTCAGGCGGAAGAGAAGGATGGAGTCGAATACTCTTACGGCGCGGATGTGAAGTTTGCTGAAACTGACAGCGAAAAGGCACTGTTTGCAGCGCTTGACGCGGCAGAGGCCAAGATCGATCCCGCGCTGAAGGCCGAGGATTTCCCGACAGCGATGGCGGCAATGGCCGAACTGCGCGGGCCGGTGGATGCGTTCTTTGAGGACGTGCAGGTCAATACCGATAATGACATTCTGCGCCGCAACCGTCTGAACCTGCTGAGCCAGATCCGTAAGGTCTGCTCTAGCGTTGCTGATCTGACGCGTATCGAGGGATAACGCCCTTGCGCCAAGGGCGCAGGGGCTTATGCTGCGGTGAAACCAAAAGGTGCCGCAGTGCAGAATAATCCGCATACCACGCTTATCACTCCAAAAGCACCCGTTGCCGCCAATACCCATGGTGGCCGGGCAAAGTGCCTGCAACGACTGGTCCGGCTGGACATGCCGGTGCCGCGGACCGTGGCCCTTTCTTTTGACGCGGTGCAGCGAATTGCCCAGGGCGACATTCCGGACATCGCGGCCATTCTGGAACAGTTCGACGCCGAGTCATTGCTGTGTGTACGGCCCAGTTCGGAAGATCCTGACTGGGGTGGACCGGGGGCGGTGCTGAATATCGGCATGAACGATGCCCGATATCTGGATCGGTCTGCGGAAATGGGGGCGGATGCAGCGGCGGCGCTATATCTGCGGTTTGTGCAGAGCTATGCGCTCCATATTGCGCGTCTGGACCCTGACGTATTCGATACCATCGATGCGGATGGGCGCGAAGGGCTGAGCTTGTCCCTACGGGCGTATGAAGATGAAACCGACGAGGCCTTCCCGCAAGATCGAGGAGAGCAACTGATTGGTGTTCTGCGTTCGATGGCGCGTGCCTGGGATGGCACGTCGGCCCGGCTGCTGCGGCAGGCCAAGGGCGCACCTGCGGATGCCGGTTTGGGGCTGGTGATTCAAGAGATGATCCCGGGCGTCGGGCAGGGCGAATGTGGCTCGGGCGTATTGCAACTGATTGACCCTGCGACAGGCATGCCCCAGATCACGGGCCGGTATCTGAGCCAGAGCCAGGGGCGCGATGCGCTGGGGGAAGGTGTCGCTGCGCTGTATCTGGAAAAGGATGAACGCGGCCAATCGCTGGAGGATGTGGCGCCCGAGGCTTTTGCCGATCTCAAGGCCCACGCTGCGTTAATGCGCGAGAAGCTGCGCGAAGAGATGCAGGTCGAATTCGTGGTGCAGAACGGCAAGGTGCATATTCTGGACGGCGTGCGGGTTCCGCGCGGGTCGCGGGCCGGGATGCGGATCGCGGTGCGCTTGGCCGAAGACGGGATCATTCCACCGCAAGAGGCCGTGATGCGGATCGACCCGCATTCGCTGAATGAACTTCTGCACCGGCAGGTCCATCCTGAGGCCGAGCGTGATGTGCTGACCACAGCCATCGCGGCCAGCCCCGGTGCAGCGACCGGTCGAATTGTCTTTACGGCTGCCGAAGCGCAGGCCAGCGCAGCGCGGGGGGAGCCCTGTATTCTTGTGCGCCGAGAAACCTCGCCCGAAGATGTGCGCGGAATGCATGCCGCAGTAGCTGTTTTGACCGAAAAGGGCGGGATCACCAGCCATGCGGCGGTGATTGGCCGTGGTCTGGGTTTGCCGTGTATCGTCGGCGCGTCCGAGATGCGATTCCAGACCAAGAAAAAGCTGCTAAGTGCACCCGATGGGCGTGTGTTCAAGACAGGCGATATTCTGACCATCGATGGGACTTCGGGTCAGGTATTGGCCGGACAACCCGAGATGCTTGAAGCGGCGCTGGATGATTGCTTTCAGACCCTGATGAGCTGGGCCGATGCCGAGAGGGACATCGCTATCCGCGCCAACGCCGATACACCCGCTGACGCGCAAACTGCACGAAACTTCAAAGCAGAAGGGATCGGGTTGTGCCGAACGGAACACATGTTCTTCGATCCCGGTCGTTTGACCGTAATGCGCGAAATGATCTTTGCGCAGACCCCATCTGGACGCGCTGCTGTGTTGGAACGGTTGCTGCCGATGCAACGGCAGGATTTTGTGCAGTTGTTCCGGATTATGGAGGGGCAGCCGGTCTGCATCCGCCTGTTCGATCCGCCCTTGCACGAGTTTCTGCCTACTACGCGCACTGGTCAGCGCGAGCTGGCTGAGGCGCTGGATTTGCCAATCTCGGATGTCGAACGTCGGGTCGAGGCGATGAGCGAATACAACCCGATGCTGGGATTGCGCGGGGTTCGTCTGGGTGTCACCGTGCCGGAAATCTACGACATGCAGGCACGCGCGATCTTCGAGGCGACGGTTGAGGCCAGCAAAGAAGGTGCCCCTGTCGTACCCGAGGTCATGATCCCGCTGGTCTCGGCCAAGCGCGAGGTTGAACTGGTCAAAACACGCATCGATACTGTAGCGGCCGAGGTTGCCTCGGAGCAGGGGCAGGAGTTCGACTATCGATTGGGAGTGATGGTGGAAACGCCTCGGGCCTGTCTGCGCGCGAATGAGATTGCGCCACATTCCGCTTTCCTAAGCTTTGGAACAAACGACCTGACCCAGATGACCTACGGATTGTCGCGCGATGACGCTGGGCGCTTCATGTCGGCATATGTCCGCCAAGGCGTGTTTGGCGAAGATCCATTTCACGTTCTGGATGCAGATGGGGTAGGTGAATTGCTGAAGCTGGGGGCCGAGCGCGGGCGTCAAGCCCAACCAGACGTTACGCTTTCTGTCTGTGGCGAACATGGTGGTAACCCCGAATCAATCGCAATCTGCCGGTCACTTGGATTCGACTATGTGTCCTGTTCCCCTTTCCGGGTTCCTGTCGCTCGGCTGTCTGCCGCTCAACTGGCGATTTCGTCCAAACTTGGGGGTTGACTAACTGTCTCCTACCTAGAAATAGTGGCGTAAGAAACGTTCCGCTGTCGATAATAATTGGCGGCGTGAGCGGTTTTTCTCTTGCATTTTTTTCAGAACTGGACGTCTCGCTTCGTCTGGGGTATTAGCCTCGTCGCGCCCGCCGGGGGAGGGTATGGCGCGTTTGTGCCTGTGCGAGGTTATCTGATGAGACGCTACATAGTGGCTGTTGCCGTGGGGGCCGCAGCCTTGCTACCGAGTTTGTCCTTTGCCGATAGGCAAGGCGATACAAAATCTGTTGAGTTGGTCACACGTAACGAGTTGCCAGCACAAAGCTTCCGCGATTACCTGAAACTGTTTAAGCCGCGTAAGGCGCCGGAAAAAGTCGAAATCTCCTACACCAAAGCCTGGCTGGACCAGCAGCCAAAGGCGACCGGAGATGAAAATTTCCATTGTCTTGCCGAAGCGCTGTATTTCGAGGCTCGCGGTGAAAGCGTACGCGGTCAATTTGCAGTGGCCGAGGTTATCCTGAACCGTGTTGAAAGCGGTCGCTTTCCGGATTCACTGTGCGGTGTGATAAAGCAAGGAACGGGCAAGAAATATCAGTGCCAGTTCACCTACACCTGCGATGGTCAGAAAGAGGTGATCAACGAAAAACGCGCTTATGATCGCGTTTCGAAAGTCGCCCGTGCCGCAATTGATGGTGTAGCTGAAGAGATGACTGCAGGTGCCACGCACTACCACACCAAGGCAGTGCGCCCGTCCTGGTCCCGCGTCTATAAAGAAACGGCGCGTATTGGCGTGCATATCTTCTACAAGCACAATTATCGCACGGCCAGCAACTGATTGACGCACCAGCGCTGGAACGGTGCTGGCAACAGGCGTTTTACCAACTATGTTGCGAGCCAGGAGGCTCGCAATGACCATAACACGCCGACAGTTTCTGCAATCGACCCTGGCCTTGTCGATGATACCACGCGTGGCGATGGCATCTGCCACCGAACTGGTGGCACAGACTTCCCTCCAGCAGATCGCGCCCCAGGGATATCCGGAAACTCCGGTCTGGAGTTATGGCGGCGGTGTTCCGGGCGCGGAAATCCGTGTTCCGCAGGGGGCTCGGGTACGCCGCAAGCTTGTAAACATGCTGCCGCAACCAACGACCGTTCACTGGCATGGCATCCGGATCGACAATGCGATGGATGGAGTGCCCGGCCTGACGCAGGAAGTTGTGCAGCCAGATTCCAACTTTGAATATGATTTCGTGGTGCCGGATGCGGGAACCTATTGGTATCATGCGCACAACCAATCGATGGAGCAGGTCGCGCGTGGGCTTTATGGCCCTTTGATCGTCGAAGAAGCCAGCGGACCCGATGTTGATCAGGACCTGACCTTAATGCTGGACGATTGGCGCCTTGACACCGAGAGCGCAAAGATATCCAGCGATTTCGACAATGCTCATGATCTGAGCCATGCGGGTCGGCTGGGCAACATTGTAACGGTGAACGGAGAGTTTGACCCTTCTTATCCAGTGCAAGCGTCTGAACGATTGCGATTGCGGGTGATCAATGCCGCGAATGCCCGGGTATTCGACGTAGCGCTCGACGGGCTTGCTGGCTGGATTGTTGCGCTTGACGGTATGCCGCTTGAGGTTCCATTGCGAGTTGAGAGCAGTTTTCCTTTAGCGCCTGCGCAGCGGGTTGACTTGATCGTTGATGTCTCAGCGGAATCCGGCCAGACGGCAAGTATTGTGAGTGTAGAACGGGATGGCGCTTACGGACTCGTCAAATTTGATGTGTTCGGAGTAGCATCGCGTATTGCTGATGCAAAAGTTAGACCGTTGCCAGCAAACCGAATGCCCGAAATTGAACTGCAGAATACACCTCTGCATCGTATGACGATGCAGGGGGGGGCAATGCGCTGGCTGGAGAGCGCCAAATTGGGCGATTCCGAGCTGTCGGGGCGCGAGTTGGCTCAGCTTGGACGATTCTGGGCTTTGAACGGATATGCAGAGCGGCCAGATGATCCGTTTCTGGATGCGCGATTGGGATCAGTTCATCGGATTGAATTCGCAAATGAAACGGCGTTTCCACATGCGATGCATCTGCATGGACACCATTTTCGCATTATCCTGCAGGACGGTACACTGGGGCCGTGGCGCGACACTGTTCTAGTCGAACGAGGGCAGGTGCGGCAAGTAGCGTTGGTAGCTGACAATCCGGGCAACTGGCTGTTGCATTGTCACATGCTAGGCCATGCGGCATCGGGTATGATGAGCTGGTTCCGGGTCACGTAACGCCGCATTCCGTAGCTGGAAAGGCGTTTGCTGCGATGCTATACGCCCGCGAAACGCCTAAAGTGGGCTGATCATCAGTCCACCGAGCCCGAAAAGGTCCGCCGCATGAGCTCTGAAATCCGTCTTGCCTTTGCGCACCCGTCCGAACGGTCCGAGGCTACCGCCGCGCGCGGTGCGCTGGACCGCATTTCGCTGCGCGATCACATCGTTGAGGTCGAGATCGGGGCGTTTCAGGCCGAACGCGGTACCACGCAACGGATCTGCTTTAACATCGTGGTCGAGGTGCGCCCGCTGACAGACCCCATCGATGATGACGTGGATCGTATTCTGTCTTACGACCGTGTAACCGAAGCGATTGCGTTCGAGCTGGCTGCTGAGCGACTAAATTTGCTCGAGACACTGGCAGATCGCGTGGCGGAGCGCATTCTGCTTGAGCCTCAGGCTGTAAGAGCTTTTGTCCGCATTGAAAAACTGGATCGTGGACCCGGCGCGCTTGGCGTCGAGATCGTGCGCGGCAAGGATGCGGTACATCATGATGTGACCGAAGAAGAGCGGCCACATCCACGGTTGGTCTTTCTGTCGAATGCAGCGATTTCATCAGGTAATCTCACCGGCTGGATCGACCAGCTTGAGAATCGCCAGCGCCCGCTGATCCTGTGTGTTGGGGCGTCTGATCTGGATGTGCCGCAGACGGGTCACGCAATGACCCAACGCCGGATAGATCTGTTGGCAATTGAACAGAACGCCTGGGTTCTAGCTGCGCGCGATCACCGTTGCGTGGTCGTTTCAACGCGGACCGAGTTGGATTGGGCGATGAAAAACGGCCAGATTTGTGTTTGGGCACCCTCCAAAATTGTTCTGGATGCGGTCGATGGCCCCTCAGCCGCGCCGTCTGACGCGGTGGCGCTGGCTGCTTGGTTCGCAGCAACCTTTGAAGCCAGCGAGATGCTGGTTATTGGCGGAGACCTGCCCGAAGCCCCCAAAACGCCATTGCGCGCAGTTCCGGTGGAGCAGGCGCAACTGTGACCGTCTATTACCGCCCATTGGTCCAGCATGGGAGCACGCGCGTCGACGGGGCGGTGCCACTTGCAGGGCAGGTGCTGTGGTTCTCACAGGCCGAGCGGATTGAGCGCGGGCAAAGCACCCAGATCGTCGATGCCGTTGAAATCCCAAAGGAACAGCTGGATCGTCTGACCTGCGCGCGCCCAACGATTGCCGGGCTTGATATGGCACGAACGCAGATCATGGGCATTCTGAATGCCACGCCGGATAGCTTCTCGGATGGGGGGCTGTATAACTCGGTCGAGGCCGCTCGGACCGCTGCCGCCGGCATGGTAGCGTATGGTGCAAGTATTCTGGACATTGGCGGCGAATCCACGCGCCCGGGCGCTGATTTTGTGCCTGAAGACGAAGAGATTGCCCGCACACGCCCTTTGATTGAGGCAATTCGGGGCGAGACAGATGTGTTGATCTCGATCGATACTCGCAAGGCCGGTGTTGCCAAGGCGGCTCATCTGGCAGGTGCGGGACTGATCAACGATGTGTCGGGATTTACCTTCGATCCCAAACTTGCACCATTTTGCGCGCAGATTGAGGCTCCGGTTTGTGTGATGCATATGCAGGGTGATCCGACCACGATGCAGGATGACCCGCACTATGACAATGTTCTGCTGGATGTTTACGATTTCCTTGAGGGGCAAATCACCCATCTTGAAGGACTGGGGCTCAGCCGCGATTTGATTGTCATCGATCCGGGCATCGGGTTTGGCAAGAATCTGGACCACAACCTGACCCTTCTGCGCAATCTCAGCCTGTTTCACGGGCTGGGCTGTCCAATCCTTCTGGGCGTTTCGCGCAAGGGATTTATTGGTCAGATCGGCAAAGAGCCGCGCAAGGATGCCCGCGCGCCGGGGTCAATCGCGGTTGCTCTGGCGGGAATATCACAGGGCGTGCAGATTGTACGGGTACATGACGTGGCCGAGACGGCTCAGGCCTTGCGTCTATGGGCCGCCGTCCGGTAATCCGGGCAAAAGGAATTTTCAGGAGACCGACTTATGCGCAAGCTGTTTGGAACCGACGGGGTGCGGGGCACCGCCAACACGCACCCTATGACGGCGGAAATGGCTTTGCGGATTGGCGCGGCTGTGGGGCGGTATTTCCGCCGCGATGCCTCAGGCGTACATCGCGTTGTCATTGGCAAGGATACGCGGCTGTCGGGCTATATGCTGGAAAATGCGCTGACGGCAGGTTTGACCTCGACCGGTATGAACGTGCTTCTGCTGGGGCCGGTGCCGACTCCTGCGGTAGGGTTGATGACGCGCTCGATGCGCGCGGATCTGGGCGTGATGATCTCGGCTAGCCACAATCCGGCGATCGACAATGGAATTAAATTCTTTGGGCCGGACGGGTTCAAGCTGTCCGATCAGGCCGAGATTGAGATCGAGCGGCTGATCGAAGAAGGCGTAAGCCCCGCACAGGCGCAGAATATTGGTCGTGCGCGTCGGGTCGACGATGCGCGGTTCCGTTATGGCGAGCGTGTGAAATCATCGCTGCCGCGCAATCTGCGCTTGGATGGGCTGAAGGTTGTGATCGACTGCGCCAACGGTGCCGCGCACCGTACTGCGCCGGAAGTTCTTTGGGAGTTGGGAGCAGATGTGATCCCGGTCGGCATCGCGCCGAACGGCAAGAACATCAACCTCGGATGTGGCTCAACCCAGCCTCGTGTTGCGGCCGAAACCGTGGTTTCACATGGCGCCGATGTAGGTATCTGTCTGGATGGGGATGCCGACCGCGTCGTTGTGATCGACGAAACTGGCGCTGTCGCCGATGGGGATCAGTTGATGGCTCTGTTGGCGACCGCGTGGTCCCGCGCGGATCAGTTGAAAGGCGGCGCCTTGGTGGCCACTGTGATGTCGAACCTCGGGTTGGAGCGGCACCTGGCCGGGCAGGGGCTGCGTCTGGAGCGGACCGCCGTTGGCGACCGCTATGTGGTTGAACGGATGCGCGAGGGTGGTTTCAATCTTGGTGGAGAACAATCAGGTCACATCGTGATGAGCGATTATGCCACAACCGGCGACGGTCTGATGGCGGGGCTGCATTTTCTGGCAGAGATGGTGCAATCCGGCAAGAAAGCCTCGGACCTATCGCGCCAGTTTGAGACGGTGCCGCAATTGCTGAAGAATGTGCGCTTTAGCGCGGGGCAGGCCCCGCTGGAAGCGGCCAGCGTCAAAAGCGCGATTTCCGAGGCCGAGGCGCGTCTGAATGGGCAGGGGCGTTTGCTGATCCGCAAATCGGGCACGGAACCTCTGATCCGGGTGATGGCGGAATGCGAGGATGCCGCACTGCTGACCCAAGTGGTCGATGGGATCGTATCCGAGGTTGAGGCGGCGACAGGTTAACGCCCCAGTAGCATTTTCTGCAGAGTGAACCACTGGCTGATTGCCAGCCCGGTTAGGATCATGGCAAGCGCGATATAGAACCGCAGCGGCAGGGCTTCGGATAGAATCCAGGCCCCGAACACCATCGACCAAACGGGCACCTGATAGTTCACCAGCGTCAGAAAGACGGACCCGGCGCTGCGGGTGATGGATACTCGCAGCAGGGTGGCGAAGGCCGTGGGGACAAGGCCCAGAACGATCAGGGCCAGACTGGGGCGCGTTCCCTGCCACGAGGGAAGCCCCTCGGTTAGCAGCATGATAGGTATCAATAGTACTGCGCCAACCAGCAGCGTCAGGGCTGCCAGAGCCATCGGTTCAATCGGAGGGCAGCGGCGGGTCAGGATCGACGAACTGGCGTAGCACAAGGCTGCCGTGACGCAGGCCATTTGCGCCAGTGGCTGCGTACCCTGACCCAATTGCGCCAGACCGGGCCCGATCAACACAAGCGCGCCAGAGAAGCCAAGGCAAACGCCGACCAGACGCCGTAGGTTCATAGGCTCATCCGAAAAGAAATGTGCCAGCGGCAGAACCATCAGCGGAATCGCCGCCATGGACAGACCCGCAAAGGCCGAAGGGACAAATTGTTGCCCCCAGCTTAACAGCATGAAGGGAACCGCCGTCGACAGAATGCCGATGAAGAAAATCGAACTCAAAAGGGCTGGTGTCAAACTCGGAATACGCCGTCCGGTAAGGCGCATCAGCACCAGCAGCATAACGGCACCCAATGTGGTGCGCGACGTCGCCACGGTGACCGGTCCATAGCCTTCCAGCGCCATGGCAACCACCATGAACGTCCCGCCCCAGATGAGGCCCAGCGTGAAAACACCGCTCCAATCCTGTTTTGTCGGTTGTTGAACCATTCCATCCACTTATCCCGCGAATCTGACGGTGTCACGCGCTGATATTGACATTAGGTAAGTCATTACTTACCGTAAGCTATGGCTTACAAAGAAGTGCTTTCGGCTTTAGGGGATTCGACCCGTCGCAAGGTATTTGAGGAGGTGGCGGAGCGCCCCAGGGCGGTTGGTGATCTGGCTGCGGATTTGCCCGTAAGCCGCCCGGCGGTCTCGCAACATTTAAAGGTCTTGTCCGATGCCGGACTTGTCGTTTGCAGGGCTGAGGGAACGCGCCGCATCTATGCCGCCCGACCCGAGGGGCTGGCAGAACTGCGCGCCTGGCTCGAGCAATACTGGTCGGACGTGTTGGAGAGTTTCGCCGCCGAGGTAAACGAAGGACGAGATGCATGATCGAACCAATCATCAAGACCATTGTTGTGAACGCAGCGCCCGAGCACGCCTTTGATGTTTTTGTAAATCGCATTGCCAAATGGTGGCCATTGGATGGGCACGCTGTCTCAGCGGCGCAAGGCAAGCCTGCGCTGGCAGTTGTGATCGAACCTCATGTCGGCGGTGCGGTTTATGAAACCATGTTCGATGGCACCCGCGCTGATTGGGGCAAAGTGTTGATCTTCGAACAGGGGGCTCGCCTGGCCTTCAGCTGGCACCCCGGCACCAACACCGACCGCCCCACGCGGGTTGAGGTCCGGTTCGCAGCCCACGGAGCCGGGCAGACCATGGTCACTCTGACCCATTCGGGCTGGGAAGTCTGGACATCTGAGGCGTCGGACAAACGCACCGGTTACGACAGTGGCTGGGATTATGTTCTGGGCGAATGCTACGCAAATGCTGTCACCAAATGAAAAGGGCGGCCACCGGGGCCGCCCTTTCGCTGACAATTGTCAGACTTAGTTCTTTTCTTTGTCGACCATTTTGCCAGCCGAGATCCAGGGCATCATGGCGCGCAGTTTTGCACCGGTTTCCTCGATCATGTGCTCATCGTTCGCACGGCGCGACGCTTTGATGGTCGGTTGGCCTACAGCGTTCTCCAGCATGAAGTCACGGACGAATTTACCCTGCTGGATGTCGTTCAGAACCTCTTTCATACGCGCTTTGGTCTCGTCGTATTTCAAAATACGCGGGCCGGTGACGTACTGGCCATATTCAGCCGTGTTCGAGATCGAATAATCCATGTTGGCGATGCCGCCTTCATAGATCAGGTCAACGATCAGCTTCACTTCGTGCAGACACTCGAAATATGCCATCTCGGGCGCGTAGCCGGCCTCAACCAGCGTTTCAAAGCCGCAGCGGATCAGTTCAACCAGACCGCCGCACAGAACAGCCTGCTCACCGAACAGGTCGGTTTCGCATTCCTCGCGGAAGTTGGTTTCGATGATGCCCGAACGGCCGCCACCGATGGCCGAACAGTAAGACAGACCGATTTCCAGCGCTTTGCCGGTCGCGTCGTTGTCGACCGCGACGAGGCAAGGAACGCCGCCGCCTTTGGTGTATTCGCCGCGCACGGTGTGGCCGGGGCCTTTGGGGGCCATCATGATCACGTCGACGCCTTCTTTCGGCTCGATCAGGCCAAAATGGACGTTCAGGCCGTGGGCGAACGCGATGGCCGCACCTGGCTTGATGTTGTCGTGCACGTATTTCTTGTACGTCTCAGCCTGCAGTTCGTCAGGCATGGTGAACATGATGACGTCGCACCAGGCTGCGGCTTCGGCGATGCCCATCACCTGCAGGCCTTCTGCTTCGGCTTTCTTGGCCGAGGGGGAGCCTTCGCGCAGGGCGATGACCAGGTTCTTGGCGCCCGAGTCGCGCAGGTTCAGCGCGTGGGCGTGGCCCTGGCTGCCATAGCCCAGAATGGCCACTTTTTTGTCTTTGATCAGGTTGATGTCGCAATCGCGATCGTAATAGACGCGCATTTCGCCGGTCCTTTCAGTTTCGATTGATGTGCTTCTATCTTGCGTGATTGCTATTGGCGATAGGGTTTGGATTGGGTATTTGACAAATAGATGAAGAATAATTCTTCTATTGAACGAAATGTGAAAAAATCATGCTTGATGATGTTGATCGACGTATACTGCGCCACTTCCAGGCCGAGCCAAGCCTGACAACGGCAGAATTGGCTGAGCGATGCCGCATCACTTCGGGCGTCTGCTGGCGCCGGATCGAAAAGATGCAGGCGGCAGGAGTGATCGAGGGGCAGGAAGCCGTTATCGACTGGGCCGCCTTGGGCTATGCGGTCGAGGTCTCTTTGCGGATCACGCTGGACAAGACGCAGGCACGGGCGTTCGACGAATTCACGGCGGCGGCGCGGAACGTGGCCGAGGTGATCGAGATCCAGACCTTCCTTGGTCGGGTAGATGTGCGCCTATCGGTGTTGGCGCGAGATATGGCGCATTATCAACAGGTCTATCGCGATCGCATTCTGACTCTCCCGCATATTGCCGATATCGAAGCCCTTATGCATATCGCACGGGTCAAGCGGGACGAGGTGCTGCCGGTATGATCGAACTGGATGAGATCGACCGCAGAATTCTGCGCGCGCTGGTGCAGGACGCGACCCAAAGCGCGGGGGCTCTGGGGCGCCGCTTTGGCTTATCGCAGCCTGCGACCTGGCGGCGTATTCGTCGACTGGAAGAAGCAGGCGTGATCAAGGGGCGGCGGCTGCGTCTGAATGCCGAGGCCCTGGGTTTTGGAGTGACCGTCTTTCTCGGCGTGAAACTTGCGCGAAAAGGGCAGGTCAGCCTTGAAGATTTTGAACGTGCCGTCAGCGCCATTCCCGAGGTGCAGACGGTTGAGCATGTGCTGGGTCTTTATGATTATCGCTTGCGCGTCGTGGCGCGGGATCTGGCAGACTTCGAACGGGTTCTGCGCCGAAGGGTGATGACCTTACCAGGGGCCGGAGAGGTCGAAGCCAATGTACTGCTGAGCGAGGAACGCCTGCCCGGGCCGATCGGTTAGTATTTAGTGCGGATGCGGAACCCCGGATGATGGGTCATGCGGGCGAAAGTCATCGGTTGCCCGTCCTTCCACGTGGTCCGTTCCAGCTGAATCATCGAAGTGCCAGTGGTTGTGCCCATGAAATCAGCTAGACGATTGTCCGCCGAGATCGCGCAAAAGGCGATTTCAGCTTCGGTGAACGGGGCAGCATTCAACAACCATTCGTGTGGGCCACTTTTGTTGAGGTCGGCTTGCTCGACCTCGGGTACGGCTTCTATATTGATCCAGCGTTCTTCAAGCTGGAAGGGGCGGTTGTCTGCATAGTGCATGCAGATCACGTGCAGAACGCGCGCGTCCGGTTCGACATTCAGTTGCGAGGTCAGCCAGCCGGGGCTGTAGACCACGTTCCGTTCCACCAGAGCATAGCGATAGGCTGAGTTTTGGTTCTCAACCGCTTGTCTCGCAAGTGAAATTTCAAGCTTGGCTTGTTTGCGTGGTTCTTTCTTGACCCGCGTTCCGCTTTTGCGCTTGCGCTCGACAAAGCCCTGTTCGGCGAGCTCCCTCAGCGCCCGGTTCACTGTGGCGCGGGCACAATTGAACTCTTCCGCTAGTTGGGTTTCGGTGGGTAAAAGCGAGCCCTGAGGCCATATGCGGGATTCAATCCGCCGCTTTACCTCGTCTCGAACGACTTGAAAACTAATCCGCTTTTGCGCAGTCACGAGTAAAATTATCCGTTCTTGTTCAAAGTGTGTGTATCTGTTCAGAAACACGCTAGGGTGTAAAGGGGACCTGACTCTGGTTGGCGTCATTTCTGCTAATTGTGGCATGTAAAAACTCAAAATGAAATTTTTGGCTGTGGGTTACTTTGGGTCAACTTCAGGCCGCGTTTGACGCTTTACCGAGCGCGCAAGACAAGGCAGAACAAAAAGGACCCAATAGAAAGGATGCGTCATGCCGGCACTACTGAATACTGTTGACCCGGGCGGGCTGGAGGAGTTCTCGGTGGTTTTTACCGACCGTTCTCTGAACCATATGTCTGCAAGTTTTCAGCAAGTCATGCGCGATATTTCGGCAATGCTGCGTGAAGTTTACAATGCTGAGGGCGTTGCGGTCATTCCTGGCGGAGGCACCTATGGGATGGAAGCTGTCGCGCGACAGTTTGCGCGGGGTGCTGATGTGCTTGTCGTACGCAATGGGTGGTTTTCATATCGGTGGAGCCAGATCATCGAGTCAGGTGATCTGACATCGTCGACCACCGTTCTCAAAGCGCGCGAAACCGGCAATTCCAGCCCGTCACCTTTTGCTCCGGCCCCGATTGATGAAGTTGTGGCAACAATCCATGAGAAACGACCGGGTATTGTCTTCGCGCCGCATGTTGAGACCTCGGCCGGAGTGATTCTGCCTGATGATTTTGTGACAGCGATGGCCGCTGCTGCGCATGAGGTGGGGGCGTTGATGGTGCTGGACTGCATCGCCTCGGGCTGTGCCTGGGTCAATATGAAGGCCACCGGAGTGGATGTGCTGATCTCGGCTCCGCAGAAGGGGTGGAGCGCAACGCCATGCGCCGGTATTGTCATGCTATCCGAACGCGCCGAGGCGCGGCTGGCAGAAACCTCATCCGATAGCTTTGCGATAGATTTGAAGAAATGGCGCCAGATCATGCAGGCCTACGAGAATGGAGGCCATGCCTATCACGCCACCATGCCGACGGATTCTCTGCTTTCCTTCCGCGACACAATGGCCGAGACGCGCGCGTACGGCTTCGAAAAGCTGCGCACGGCGCAATGGGCGCTGGGTGATGGCGTCCGGGCCTATCTTAGGGACAAGGGCGTCATGTCGGTTGCCGCCGAAGGGTTCGGCGCGCCGGGTGTGGTGGTCAGCTATACAGCAGACCCCGAAGTGCAGAACGGCAAGAAGTTCGCGGCCCTGGGCATGCAGATCGCAGCGGGTGTGCCGCTGCAATGTGACGAACCCGAAGGGTTCAGCACCTTCCGTCTCGGCCTGTTTGGCTTGGACAAGCTGTATGATGTTGACGACACGATTGCGCGCCTGAAACGGGTTCTGGATCAGGTGCTGTAATAGCGTGGCGGGTAGAAGCCCGCCCTGCGGTTCAGCGGACGCCGAGGCCCATTTGCATGAGCGTCTTTCGCACGGGTGGTAGGGAATAGAGCGCATTCAGCCCCATCGCTCGTGCGTCGCGCAGCGGACGCGCTTCGATCATCGAGGCGCGGTTCAGCAGGTCGATGCCCTTGACGCGCAGTTCGATCTCGGTATGGCGGGCCTTGTGATAGGAATCCAGCATCTGCGCATCGCCTAAGCCCTCGGGCCGGGCTTGCGTCAATTCCAGCAAGCAGCGCAGATCGCCCAACGACATGTTCAGCCCCTGCGCACCAATAGGTGGCACCACATGCGCGGCCTCGGCCATCAGCGCGATGCGTTCACCCGACAACCGTTCCGCCGACTGGCTGATGATCGGCCAGATCGTCCGGCGTGAGGCCAATTTCAGCGGTCCAAACAGCCCGCAAGAGCGTTCGGTCATGGCGGCTTCGAACGCGTCGGATTCAAGGTTTAGCAGTTCAACGGCACGTGGCCCACGCTCCATCCAGACAATCGCCGAGGACGGTTGGCCTTGCCAATCGGGCAGGGGGACCAATGTGAACGGCCCGCCCGAGCGGTGAATCTCGGTCGAGACATTGTCGTGCGGGATAGGATGTGTGACGGCGAAGGCGAGGGCCTTTTGGCCGTAGCGCGTGGTATGAACATTGATCCCGGCAGCTTCGCGCATTGGTGAACTGCGCCCGTCAGCGGCGATTACCAATTTGCAGCGGATGCGGGTTCCGTCGCTCAGGCCGACCCGCGCTTCATTGGTGCGGGTGAACAGGCTGACCGTGCCGGTGCCCGGGCGGAAATCGACATTCGGCAGTTCGGCCAGTCGCGCCACCATCTCGCGGCGCAGCAGCCAGTTGGGCAGGTTCCATCCGAATGGCTGGTCCGAGATATCGGCGGCGTTGAAATCACGCACGACGCGCGGTTCGGGCACATCGCCACCCGCATCCACGATGCGCATGATCTGCAGGGGCGCTGCGTGGGCATCCAGTTTGGCCCAAAGCCCGCATTGTTCCAACAGACCGTGGGCAGGCTGCAAAAAAGCGGTGGTACGCAGATCCGATCCGTCCACATCCCGCTCGGTGATCGGAGGGGTGGGATCGACGCAGACTACGTCGAACCCGGCAGCGCCAAAGGCGGCGGCGGCGGTCAATCCGGCGATTCCGCCGCCGGAAATCAGGATGTCACAGCTGTCAGTCATGAGTATGTCTCCGTTGCCGCAGACACTAGTGCTGTTGCGCGGTGGGCGCCAAGTGACATCCTGTCTCGTGCTTTATCCCCGAGAGATCAAAATCAGGACAAGGAACATCGTCGGCACCAGCATCAGGGCAGGAATATAAAGACCCGGCAGGCCGAACAGAAGGATGGAACAGCCCCACATGCTGACCAGCGCCGCGGCTGTATAATAAAGGTCTTCAGCTTCGGCATTGGCCGCGTCCCGGGCCATCCAGCCAAACACGGGAATTGCGAACAAAAGGCGCTGCCAAAGAGGCAGGCGCTGTGGCATCTCAAGCGCGGTCATTGGGGTCTCCGATTCTGTTCGTCGCTGAGCTGCATATGGGGTCAATTCTGCAACTGCGAAACGAACAGATCGTCGCAGTGTGACAGCCTATCGCAGGCGACCCAGAAACCCGGTCAGATCATCGGTGTGATGGTGAATATGGTCAGCCTCGTGCGGGTCAGGCGCGACGTGCACGGTACGCATTCCCATCTCGTGCGGGGCGGCCAGATTGCGTGGATCATCTTCGAACATGGCGGCTTTCGCGGTATCGATTCCATCCTGCGCAAAGATCGCCTCGAACGCGGCTTTTTGCGGCTTGGGGCGATAGCCTGCGTGTTCTACGCCATAGATCGCGTCGAACAGCCCATTCAGACCGCGTGCCGCCAGAACGCGCTCAGCATAAGGTGCAGATCCATTGGTATAGACAATGCGTCGCCCGGGCAAAGCGCGGATATGTTCCGCCAGCGCAACATCGGGTTCCATATGGCTCATGTCCACCTGATGCACGGCGTACAGATAGGGATCGGGGTCCAGATCGTGCTCTGCCATCAGGCCCGCGAGTGTCGTGCCGTACTCGCGCCAGTAATGTGAACGCAACCGGTCGGCCTCGGGGCGGTCGACGCCGATAGCTTGCACGACGTAATCCGTCATCAGCACTTCGATCTGATCGAACAGGCGCATATGCGGCGGGTAAAGCGTATTGTCTAGATCGAACACCCATTGGGTGACATGGGAAAAGGCAGGTTTGACCATGGTTTGGGTTTAGGGCGATGGGCTGCGGTTTTCAATGCCGCACTTGATCGGGGGGGCGTGTGGCGGCTAGACAGGTCCGAACGAGGAGACAATTCAGCCGATGCCCCAATCCAAACAGTCCAATACGGACGCCTATAGCCTTATTCTCGAAGCGATAGACGTCGGTGTCTACAAGCCTGGTGATCGGCTGGTGGAAAGCGAACTGGCCGAGCGGTTTGGCGTTTCGCGTACTCCGATCCGCGAGGCGCTGCAGCGGCTTGAAACGCAGTCGTTGCTGGAACGGGACGGGCGGTCGTTGATCGTGGCCTCATTGGACCACAACCAGATGGCCGAGCTTTATGTTGTCCGGCGTGAATTGGAAGGGCTGGCCGCACGACTGGCCGCAAAACACGCAACCGAAGAGGAAATTCGGGTCCTTCGGGACATGGTGATGGCCGATAATGAGTTGATCGGAGATCCTGTTGCGCTGTCGCGGGCCAACCGGAGATTTCACGAACAGATTCACCTGGCTTCGCATAACCGCTATCTGGTGCAGCAGCTTGATCTGGTGCATCGGACCATGGCCTTGATGGCGACCACATCGCTGGCCGCAGAAGGGCGTGGCGAGATTGCGCAGAGCGAGCACAAAGGCATCGTGGACGCGATTGCGGCGCGAGACGAGGACGCGGCGGCCAAGGCGTTGCAGGATCACATTTCGGTCGCCTTCATGACGCGGCTGAAACAGGATGCGATCCGGCGCGAGAAATAACGGCCTCACGTTCCTCGACCGCATGGCCGTGCTGGGTCTTGTCCCAGAAGAACGGATTGACCGCCAGTTCCCACAGGCCTTTGTAGGCCGCCAACACGCCCAGCGGATAGTAAAGCACCATGGTCGGCACCCAGGGTAGCAGGAACCTGCGTTTGCCTGCGATGACACCGAAGATACCCACCAATAGGTTGGCGGCTTCGGCGACGAGAAACAGAACCACGCAGGCAGTCAATAAACCGGGTGTCAGGATTGGTTGATACAGGTGGGGCAGCCCGAAAAAGATGGGCCAGAACGCCCACAAAAGCGGGGCCAGAAGGAATTGGCCCAGTGTTCCCAGAAAAAAGGCCTGTAAGCCCAAAAAGCGCAGCAACCCCAGATCGCGCAGCAATTGGCGTGGTGCGCGCATATGCACCAGATAGGTGACCATGAACCCTTTCAGCCAACGCGAACGCTGCTTGACCCATGGCCAGGCGCGAAAGTTCGCCTCTTCATAGGTCGTGGTGCTGACGATCTCGGTCCGATATCCGGCACGGCTTAGGCGGACACCCAGATCGGCATCTTCGGTGACATTATGGGCATCCCAACCGCCCAGTTCGACCAGCTTGTCGCGGCGAAAAAAGAAGGTTGTGCCGCCCAGCGGAACGACCAGACCAATTCGCGCGATGCCTTTCAGGACGACGCGAAACCAGCCGCTGTATTCGATGCTAAAACAGCGCGACCGCCAATTGGTGCGCGGATTATAGTAGTCTAGAATACCTTGCAGGCACACCACTTCCTTTGGGGCGTTCGCGAAATGGCGGACAACGGTTTCAATCTGATCGGATTGCGGCGCGTCTTCGGCATCCCAAACGCCCAAAATCTCTCCACGGCAGAAATCCAGCGCATAGTTCATCGCACGGGGCTTGGTGGTCAGGTCACCCCGATCCGGCACAACAATGGCGCGCATCCAGGTTGGCAGTTCTATTTGCCTGAGCGCCTCATTGGTTACGTCATCCCGCTCTTCCAGCACCAAAATGACATCCAGCAACGCTTTGGGATAGGTCAGGCGGCGCAGCCGGGCGATCAGGTCATCGGCAATCTCGCGTTCCTTATATAGCGGCACAAGGATCGAGACGCGGGGTAGGCGAAGTGACTCAGAGGTCTTTGTTGTTGGCTCAGATTTTTCTCGCCACAGATAAGCAATGAGCCCCGAGAGCCTGAGAGACAAGAACAGTCCTAGGGTCAGCAGTGCAAAGCCCAAAAGAAGGCCGAGGCCAACTATCGGGAAACAAACACAGAGTGCCGCGAACAGGATAAATCCAATGATCGGCCCACGGCGCGTCTGGGCCGACCAATTCCTGCAGCTTTGCCGCGCCTCAACGCGAGTTTCTGCAGCTTGTGCCAGCGGTTGAGCATATTGACGGGCGATGGCGGCATCGATCTGCTCGGGTCCTGCCAGAACCGGGATGATTGTGTAACGGTGGCGTTTCAATGCGTCTGCCACTGCGTCGAACGTATCTGGCCTGGCTGTAGCGATCAGCAGGATTGGCCCCACACGCATCCAGGGCAGTACATTGTGCTCCAACCAAAACTCGACCGGTTCGAGCAAACAGAGGTCTGCGGCAGGTGGTACCTGCGCAAGATCGGCGATCTGAAGGCCGGTTTGGTCAGACAGCGCCGAGAGAACCTGCGCACGGCTGGCCCATCCTTCACTGACCAGTATTTCCCCCAATGGCGCGTTCTGGAATACTTGCATCCGCAGGGCGCGCGCCAACTGGTCGGGTGTGATGATGCCTTGTTCGACGAGACATGTGCCGAGCGGTTTGCGCGAATGCGGCCCGGGCACAGGCTGCGCCAGTGTCTGACGCTGGAGATTCAATTCGACCATAACGAAACCCTGCCGCATGTAACATCCGGCAGGGTTGCTTAGTCAGAGTTAACACACGGTTAACGCTGTTGAATTCGCCTTTAAGCTTGTGCTTTTTGATCCGCCATCGCCGCGGCAAAGCGTTCGAACAGGTAGAAACTGTCCTGCGGGCCGGGTGACGCTTCTGGATGATGCTGCACCGAATAAACCGGGCGACCCGTCATGCGGATGCCGCAGTTCGAGCCGTCAAACAGAGAGCGATGCGTTTCGACTACGCCATCGGGCAGTGTTTCCGCGTCCACGGCGAAGCCGTGGTTCATCGAGGTGATCTCGACCTTGCCGGTTTCCATATCCTTGACCGGATGATTGGCACCATGGTGGCCGTGGTTCATCTTGATCGTCTGCCCGCCAAGCGCCAGTGCCAGCATCTGATGGCCTAGGCAAATGCCAAAGACGGGCAGATTTGTTGTATCCAGCACTTCCTTTATCATCGGAACAGCATATTCGCCGGTAGCCGCCGGATCGCCGGGTCCGTTTGACAGGAACACTCCGTCCGGCTTGTGTGCCAGCACCTCCGCAGCCGTTGCGGTGGCGGGCAATACGGTTACGTCGCAACCCGCCGAGGCGAGGCAGCGCAAGATGTTGCGCTTGGCACCATAGTCGATCGCGACCACCTTGTGCATCGGAGCTTCCTGACGCTGGTAGCCATCGGGCCAAGCCCAACGCATCTCATCCCAGCGATAGCTTTGGGCGCAGGTGACTTCTTTGGCCAGATCCATCCCTTCGAGACCCGCAAAACTACGCGCTGCAGCAATCAGGGCTTCGATATCGAAGTTTCCCTCGGGATCATGAGCTAGCGCCACGTGCGGTGCGCCTTGCTGGCGGATCGCGCGGGTCAGGCGGCGGGTATCGACGCCGCCGATTGCGATGCGACCACGGCGGGCTAACCAGCTTTTTAGCTCTTCTGTCGCGCGCCAATTCGACGGCTCGGTCGGGTCCCATTTGACCACCATCCCGGCTGCCACCGGGTCGCCGGTTTCGTCATCTTCGGGATTCACTCCGACATTGCCGATATGCGGGAAAGTGAAGGTCACGATCTGGCCCGCATAAGAAGGATCGGTCATGATCTCTTGATAGCCCGTCATGGCGGTGTTGAAACACAACTCGGCCTCGGTTTGACCGGTTGCGCCGAAGCCCACACCGTAAAACAGGGTTCCATCGGCCAACGCCAGACATGCGGTGGGCTTGGACGGGGCGTTCTGGGCCATGGCGCGACTCTCCTGCAAGGTAAACGGGCGCATAACTAAGTGGGTTATACGCTAGGGTCAAGTCTGTTCAAATTTTGGGCTATTGTTAAAAATCAATGAGTTACAATTAATGTCCACTGTTGTACCAACCTTTTTGTTTCGATATGGTCAGGGTTCCTTTGCCATGGGGATGGACAGACCATATGGATATGCGATCACGGGTGAACTCTGCCCTGAAGCAAGCTATGAAAGACAAAGCCGCCGAGCGTCTTTCGACACTGCGCCTGATCAATGCGGCGATCAAGGATCGTGATATTGCTTCGCGCGCCTCTGACAATGAAGAGACCAAGGGCTGCGGCGATGCTGAAGTGCTTGAAATTCTGGGTAAAATGACCAAGCAGCGCAAGGAAAGCGCACGCGCCTATGAAGAGGGCGGACGCCTTGATTTGGCCGAGCGGGAACTGCGCGAGGTTGAGGTGATTGAGGAATTCCTGCCCAAACAGCTGGACGACGACGAAGTTAGCAAGGCCATTCAGACCGCCATCACGTCTACTGGGGCGGGCTCAATCCGCGATATGGGCAAGGTGATGGGCGAGTTGAAGTCGCGCTATACCGGTCAGATGGATTTCGGCAAAGTAGGACCGATGGTCAAAGATCATCTTTGCGCTAACTCCAACGGCGCTTAATCACGTCGATTTGCGCAGTTTCTGACTCAGATCATCAAACAGCGCGATCCGCTCGTCCTCGGACAGGAACGCGCCGATCTCAACTTCGCGCCCATCGCCGATCAGCGTTACGTAGTGGGGTACCGGACCACCGCTGGTGTGCATTTCGGGACGGGCCCAATAGCGGTTGCAGGTCCATTCCTGATCGCCCTTGTCTGGGTGGTGGTGCACAAGGTGGGCTTGCGTCTGGCCTAAGGTCAGAACCTCGAACACGCTGCGCGCGCGATAGTTTGTCTGGATTGCCAACCAGAGGCCCAGAACCGTCAGCAGCAGGAACGGCAGCAGACCCCACAGGACGATCGAACCCAACATCGCCAGCAGCGGGATCAGTCCGAGCAGGAACACCGACAAGATGACGGTCATTGCACCACGTGGTGGCAAGGAGTTGTGCGGCCAAAGCCGCAGTTCCTGTTCAGCGTCCGAGTTTTCTGTCCATTGATAAGGCATGGCGAGAACCTAGCTCAGACCGGCGCAATGTCGAAGCAAAAATCAGTCAGACAACGTGGCCGACGCGGACCCACGACAGGGCATCGTCAAGCCGGTCATCACCCCAGAACACTTCGTCGCGGACAACAAAGCTGGGTGCGCCGAAAACCCCCAGTTTGATGGCCTTGTTTGTCTCGTCCTCCAAGGCTGCAACAGCGTCCGGGCTGCGGGCACGGGCAAGCATCAGGCGTGGATCTTGTTGGCACCGAAGCAGGGCTTCGGAAATGGCGCTTTCGCTACCGGCTTCAATCCCGTCCTCGAACCAGATCCGATAAAGATTTTGCGTGAACCCGGCGCCCCAGCCGTCCTGCATGCCCAGCAAAGCCACCTGATTTGCCAGCGCCAGGTCAGAAATTGGATAGGGGGCGGGAAGTTTGGCGTGGATGTGATATTTCGCAGCGCGCCGCTCAATATCGCGCCACATATAGGCCGACTTCACCGGTTTGCCAGCGAAGGGAATATTTTGCTGTTCCGACATCACCGTGCGCACGTTGAAGGGGCGCCAGGTTACTGTCGCATCGTTTTCTTCGCACCAGCCATCCAGGCGCGTGATGGTCAGAAAACTGTAAGTGCTGCCGATTGAATACCAAAAGTCGATCTCGGGCATAGCAAGGCTCCTGTCAAAAGGGGCTTTGCCAACCAGAATACCGCAAAACGGAGGTTTTTTCGATCTTTGCCCAATTTAAGTGGTCAAAGTAGCGCTTTATCGATGGGTTCTGTCGGCTGAGGGGCAGTGCCGCAGGAAGTCATCTGGCGCAGGTCGATTTCGATCATGCGGCAGATGGACGAGATCGGAACATCGGTTACGTCGCCTTCGAACGGGTCCTCCATCGAGGCGCTGACCCGTTCAGTCACGAAGAAAATCCAGCAAACCAACGCTCCGATCGGAGCAAAGACTGCCCAGTCAAGCAGAACGGATTTTGTTACCGAGTAGCCCATGCCAGCGGTGATCGAGCGTTGGTCATTCAACGCCAGCGGTAACATGAAGATAAAAATATAGCTGAAGATGCGTCCGACCTCGGCGACCTGCCGTGGGAAGGGGGTATTCTTGATACGTTCGCTTTGGCCTTGCGCGTCTGCAAACCGTGCTAGCCGGTTCATCAGCGCCACATGCCAATAGGGGTCGATCTTGCCGGATTGCGCCAGTGATGAAAGCCGCTCACCCTGAAGAAACAACAGGTACGCGGCACGGTTGGATTTCCCTTCGAGCAGAGGCAAATCAGCCGCCAGTTGGGTATCGCGCCAGCATTCGGGTTCCTGATGCAGCGCGATTTTGTCCACGACCGGTTTGTGTCCGAACATCCACGGGCGGCGGGCACGTCCATGCGTAGCGGGCTGGCGCAGCTGAAATGCCAGCATGTTGAGCCAAGCGATATGACGTTCCAGCAATTCACGCCGTATCTCGGGCGCAAGCGGCGTGCCGTCAGCCTGAACCAGATTGCTGATCGTGTTGCCCCAATCGCGACTGGCGTTGACGATGTCCCCCCAGATCTTGCGGGCCTCAACCCAGCGGCCATAGGCCGAGGTGTTCTTGAAACCCAGAAAAAATGCCACTGCCAAACCCAGCATCGTGACCGGTGGGCTGGAGTTCGAGATCAACTCAAGCGGAGTAACTTCATCCACTAGTTCAAGCAGGAGTATCCAGGCCATGACGATGCAAATGAACCCGGCAGAGCCTTTGACCAGTTGCCGAAGTGTGATGCCGTGATGGAGAATCATGTGGCGCGCACCCGTCTTAGATTATGCTGTTTTCGCAAATACTAGCGGCCTGATCTTTGGTGCGTCTACGTGTTGGGTGCAGCAAGTTGCGGACTGGGGGCATAAAAAACACAAAGCCCCGCACGGGGCGGGGCTTTGCTGAGTTTGGTTTGGATGGCGGGATTAGTGCGCGTGGCCCTTGTCCCAGTCTTCCTGCTTGGGCAGCTGCTCGAACGTGTGTTCAGGCGGCGGCGTGGGCAGGGTCCATTCCAACGTATCCGCGTATTCGTTCCACGGGTTCGGACGTGTCTCTTTCGCACCACGCAGCAGGGCGTAGATCACGATGCCGAAGAACAGCAGGAACGAGGCGAACGAGATGAACGCACCAATCGACGAAACGAAGTTCCACTGAGCAAACGCTTCAGGGTAGTCGATATAGCGGCGTGGCATGCCCTGACGGCCCAGGAAGTGCTGCGGGAAGAAGGTCAGGTTGGCGCCGATGAAGAACAGCCAGAAGTGAACCTTGCCCCAGAACTCGGAATACTGACGGCCCGTCATCTTCGAGAAGTAGAAGTACACGCCAGCGAAGATCGCGAAGACGGCACCCAAGCTCATCACGTAGTGGAAGTGCGCAACGACGTAATAGGTGTCGTGATAGGCACGGTCCACGCCGGCCTGCGACAGCACAACGCCGGTCACACCACCAACGGTGAACAGGAACAGGAAGCCGAAGGCGAACAGCATCGGGGTTTTGAACTCGATCGAGCCGCCCCACATGGTCGCGATCCACGAGAAGACCTTAACGCCGGTCGGAACCGCGATGACCATCGTGGCCAGCATGAAGTAGGCCTGCTGGCGCAGCGACATGCCAACTGTGTACATGTGATGCGCCCATACGACGAAGCCCAGCACACCGATCGCGATGATCGCCCAGACCATCGGCAGGTAGCCGAAGATTGGTTTACGCGCGAAGGTCGCGATCACGTGGCTGATGATGCCAAAGCCGGGCAGGATCACAATGTACACTTCCGGGTGGCCAAAGAACCAAAGGATGTGCTGATACAGGATCGGATCGCCGCCACCGGCCGGATCAAAGAAGGTGAAGCCGAAGTTGCGGTCCATCAGCAGCATGGTGATCGCGCCTGCCAGAACCGGCAGCGACAGCAGAATCAGCCACGAAGTGACGAAGATCGACCAGCTGAACAGAGGCACCTTGAACAGTGTCATTCCCGGGGCACGCATATTGAGGAAGGTGGTAATCATGTTGATCGCGCCGAGGATCGAGGAGGCGCCCGATACGTGCACGGCGAAGATCGCAAGGTCCATGGACATGCCGCCTTCGGTCGTCGACAGCGGTGGATACAGAACCCAGCCTACACCTGAACCAAGCTGGTCATTACCACCGGGGCTGAGCAGCGAGGCGACGCCCAGCGAGGTGCCAGCGACATACAGCCAGAAGGACAGGTTGTTCATCCGCGGGAACGCCATGTCCGGCGCGCCGATCTGCAACGGCATGAAATAGTTGCCAAATCCGCCGAACAGGGCGGGGATGACCACGAAGAACATCATCAGAACACCGTGATAGGTGATCATCACGTTCCAGAGGTGACCGTTGGGGGTACATGGATCGGCCATGAAACCTTCGAGGCACATATACTGAACACCGGGGTGCATCAGTTCGAGCCGCATATAGACAGTCATCAGAACCGAGATCAGACCGGCAAGGGCCGAAAAGACCAGGTAGAGAATCCCGATGTCCTTGTGGTTGGTCGACATGAACCAGCGGGTGAAAAAGCCGCGCTGATCTTCATGCTCGTGACCATGAATGGCTGCGTCTGCCATTAGGTGCCTCCTGTTGCAACTGTACCGCGCAGTCGGACCTCTCCAACGCGCGGGATTCCTGCTGGTTTTAGATTGCGAAGGGGCGACCTTCAATGGTCGAGTTTGATCTGGATCAAGATTAATTGTCGCGGGCAGACTGTGCTGCGCGATAATCTGACCTCGGATGCCAGGGATTTGGGGATTCAGTCCGCGATTACAAGTGGTGACGGGGAAACCCGCTTGACCCGCATCAAGCGGCGGCTCAGAACAACGGGTAAGTCCAACACCGGAGGCCTGTAATGACCGCTTATGATCCCGAAAATGTCTTTGCCAAGATCCTGCGCGGAGAAATCCCGTCAAACCGTGTGTATGAAGACGACGACACCGTCGCGCTGATGGATATCATGCCCCGGGCGGACGGGCACTTGTTGGTGATCCCCAAAACCCCCTGTCGCAACATGCTGGATGCAACGCCCGAGCAACTGGCAGCGGTGATGGCGACGGTACAGAAGATGGCTCACGCTGTGAAAGAAGCGTTTGGCGCAGATGGCGTCACCGTTCAGCAATTCAATGAGGCCGCAGGCGGGCAAGAGGTATTTCACCTGCATGTGCATGTATTGCCGCGCCACGAGGGCGTCTCGATACGCCCGCCCGGTAAAATGGGCGATTTTGACCTGATTGCTCAACACGCCGACAAGATCCGCGCGGCACTGACCTGATCCACCTTCGAAGCGAGCTGTCGCAGGCGACGTGATCACCAAACGCATGGAGCACGACACTTGCGTAATCGCGCTGCCCGTCGCAGACCTGAGGAATACGGATCAGTCTTGTTCCATTCATTTCATGCGTGCGATCCGGACTCGTAAAACATCAGGCTGCTGTCCGGCGATTTCATTAGCCCGGTTCAAGTTTTTCCATTTGCACTTTCGAGCGTGAGCAAAGCCTCTAATTAGGCCAGCGGGTGGCCAGATCTTGGCCATGGCGTACACATTGCAACCGCCGCAGCGCGGTTTCGTCATAGCGGCGCCGATTACCCGCAGTAGGTTCGAACGGCGGTAGACGTCCAGAACCGGATCGTAGGTGCTTTGAATCCAGTGCGAAATGAGGGAGCCCCGATTGCATTCATTTTCGAAAACACCCCCTTGAACCTCTAGTCACTAGAGGAATTATGTAGCATGGTGATTCAGTAAATAGGACACACTAAAATGGCTCATCAGCATTCCCACAAAGGGCACAGCCACACGCATGTTGATCCGCAGGCCGGAGATGCGCGCGTTGCCTGGGCCATCGCGGTCAATATGTTCTTGACGCTGGCACAGATTGTGGGCGGGGTTATTTCAGGTTCGCTCGCCTTGATTGCGGACGCCTTGCACAACCTGTCAGATGCGATTGCGCTGGTCATCGCATTCTTTGCCCGTAAGATCGCTCGTCGACCCGCAAACGCGCGTATGAGTTTCGGGTATGGCCGGGCCGAGGTTGTAGCGGCGCTGGTTAACTACACAACACTGATCGTTCTGTCGGTCTATCTGCTGTACGAAGGCGTAATGCGGTTTGTCGAGCCCGAGCCGGTTAATGGCTGGATCGTTGTCTGGATCGCTGGGATCGCATTGGTCGTCGACCTTGTCACCGCTATGCTGACCTATTCCATGTCCAAGGACAGCATGAATATTCGTGCGGCATTCCTGCACAATGTGGCCGATGCATTGGGGTCCGTCGCCGTGATTGTCGCAGGTACCGCTGTAATTGTCTTCAACTGGACTTGGGTCGACCCAGCGGTCACCATCATGATCTCACTTTACATCCTTTGGCACGTCAAATCCGAGATCGGTGAAACCATACGCGTTCTGATGTTGGGCGCGCCAACAGAATTGGATCCGGAAGAGGTCGCCACAGCCATTGAAGGCGTATCGGGCGTGGCAGGAGTTCACCACATCCATCTGTGGAGCATGCAGGAGCGTGAGCCCGCGCTGTCGGCGCATCTGGTCATCAAACCCGACGCACAAGATAGTGCCGAGGATATCCGGGTGATGGTCAAGCAGGTTCTGCAGAACAAGTTTGGGCTTGGCCATGTTACGCTTGAAATCGAAGCCAGCGGGCACGCTTGCGTCGGATCAACCCGATTTGGGCATCAACAGATTTAGGGGCCTAAAACGAGAATTGCCGTTCCGATATGGGGTCGGAACGGCAGACTCGTAACCAAACACTTTCACGGATTTCGCAGGGCAGCCCTGAGATCACCGGTTAACACACCACTCACTCATGAACGGTCATTACATACTATGTGGTCAGATGGCGTTTGTAAGGAGAGGATGTGAAGAATCCCTGAATTTGAGGCGAATTGAGACCATTCAAAGGAATTTTCTGAATGATTTTCGAAACAGAGTGCCCCAAATTCTAGCATTGTCTTTTGCGTATTCTGGCCAGATCTGTCCGAATACGTGGAATCACCTATGAACTAGGCGCCTTCGGTGGCGAATACCTCATCAAAGGTCTTTTTTAGCGCAACATCGACGTCATCCATGGTCACCGGCAACCCAAGATCGACCAGTGAGGTCACCCCGTGTTCCTGAATTCCGCAGGGCACGATACCGGTGAAATGTGACAGGTCCGGCTCGACATTGATTGAGATGCCGTGAAAGCTGATCCATTTCCGCAGGCGAATGCCGATGGCCGCGATCTTGTCCTCGGCTGGCTGGCCGGTGATCGTCAGCGGCTTGTCTTGCCGTTGCACCCAGACGCCCACGCGGCCGTCGCGGATCTCACCGGTGACATTGAACTCGGCCAGAGCCGCAATCACCCATGCCTCAAGCTGCTGCACAAAGCGGCGCACATCATGACCGCGTTTGCCCACATCAAGCATGACGTAAACAACGCGCTGACCGGGGCCGTGATAGGTGTACTGTCCACCGCGCTTGCTTTCATAGACCGGAAAGCGATCCGGATCGGTCAGATCTTCTCGCTTGGCAGAAGTCCCAGCGGTATAAAGCGGAGGGTGTTCCAACAGCCAAATGCATTCGTCCGCCTCACCCGCTGCAATCGCAGCAACGCGCGCCTCCATGAAGGCAGTGGCCTCGTCGTAGTCGATCAGCCCGTCGGTAGTCTTCCATTCCATGCTCGTTCCTTAGACCGTCTGCGGGGCAGGGGGAAGGGGTCAGGCGGCCTCGGCCAGGCAGCGTTGCAGGACCTGCGCATAAGTGTCCGTGCCCTGTGCGCCGGTCAGCAGATATTTCCCTCCAAACACCATCGAAGGCACGCCCGAGATGCCTCGGCTGGTCCAGAAATCTTGTTTTTCACGCACCGGTTGGGCATGCGCACCTGATTCAAGTGCGGTTCGCGCCGCCTCCGGGTTGAGCCCGGCCGCCTCGACTGCGCCCATCAACACCTCGACGTCAGAGACATCCTGTTGCTTGGTGAAATAGGTTTCGAACAGGGTCAGTTTCAGCGGATGCTGACGCCCCTGTTTTTCCGCCCAGTCAAGCAGTTGATGCGCGGCAAAGGTGTTCACGATTCTGCTGTCATCAGTGAAATTGAAGGTGAACCCAAGTTCAGTGCCCAACGCAGTCAACCGCTCGCGCGCCTGCTGGCTTTGTTCGGGCGTCGAGCCATATTTCTCGGCAATATGCTCCCTCAGATTCTGTCCCTCTGGCCCCATGTTGGGGTTCAGTTCGAACGGATGCCAGCGCAATCGGGCCAGCACATTCTCTTGCTTCAGTGCGGCATCGAGTTGACGAAAGCCGACAATACACCACGGACAGACCACATCCGAGACGACATCAATCTGCACTGTAGGGCGGGGATCGGGCGAGGGCATGGCTGCTCCAGATTGCATTGTATCGCGGTTAGATATGGCTAAAGCACGTGATTTCAATCGGCTGTTTTTTGCCTCTTCACATCGCGCGGCTCAGCGTCTATACGCCCCTCTACCAAGTCATTGGCAGTGCGGTCGTGGCGGAATTGGTAGACGCGCAGCGTTGAGGTCGCTGTGGGGTAACACCCGTGGAAGTTCGAGTCTTCTCGACCGCACCAACATCCTGAGATCTTTACCCGAAATTGTCAGGTGAGACGGGCGCCCTGTTGGTTGAAGCGGTAGGTTCGATCATGGGCGTAACCGAAATGGACGGATTCACCAGCGTTGACCTGATGCTGGCCGAACAGGCGCGCGGTTATCTGGTGGTCTTGCATCATCGCGATCACGTTTGTGTCTCCACCCAGATGCTCAACATGGGTCACGTTTGCGGTCAGGGGGCCTTCGTCGGATAAGTACAAGTCCTCTGGGCGGATGCCCAATGTTGTGTCCGCGCTGTCGCCGATTACGCTGGCGGGGAAGAAATTCATCGACGGAGCGCCAAGGAAACCCGCGACGAACTGGTTGGCGGGGTTATTATATAGCTCCATCGGGCTGCCAACCTGTTCAACGCGCCCGTCGCGCAGGACGACGATCTTGTCGGCGAGTGTCATCGCCTCGGTCTGGTCGTGGGTGACGTAGATCATCGATGCATCGAGCTGCTGATGCAGGTTGGCGATTTCCAGTCGCGTATTCATACGCAGGGCGGCGTCCAGATTGGATAAAGGTTCGTCAAACAGAAACAGTTTGGGTTCACGCACAATGGCACGCCCGATGGCGACACGTTGGCGCTGGCCGCCTGACAGTTCTGAGGGGTAACGGTCGATATAGGGCTCAAGGTTCAGCATCTTGCTGGCCTTGGCGACGCGTTCTTCGATGACCTGCTTACTCTGGCCTTCCTGTTTCAGTGCCAGCGACATGTTCTTGCGCACATTCAGGTGGGGATAGAGTGCATAGCTTTGGAACACCATCGCGATGCCGCGTTTCGAGGGCGGCGTAAGGTTCATCACCTCTCCGCCAATGCGCACTTCGCCCGAGGTCACGTCCTCCAGCCCCGCGATCACGCGTAGCAGGGTGGACTTGCCGCAGCCGGAGGGGCCGACGAAGACGACGAATTCTCCGTCTTCGACTTCGATGTTAATATCTTTCAGTACCTCGACAGTGCCGAAGGACTTGTTCACGTTTGTCAGCGTCAGGGCGGTCATGTGCGTGCCTCTTTCAGCGAAATGGGTTGGCCAGTGCGGATGCTTTCATCGGCAGCTAGACAGATGGCCAGCGATTGCACGGCGTCGTTCATATGGCGGGTCAGGTCGATGTCCTCGGCGATGGCGCGCAGCATATAGGCTTGTTCGGCATCGCAGAGCTGCTGATGGCCGGGCTCATCGGGCATGTCGATTGTCTGGTCGCCATCGGGGCGATGGACCAGAAGGCCGCCAACCTTGGTGTGTCCGTCGATATCGGCGGATGCGCCCTTGTTTCCATCGGTGATCGAGACCGAGCCGTTGGGCGACACGATGTCTTTCACGAAGAACGCGGTTTCGGACATCATCGGGCCCCAACCGGCCTCATACCAGCCGACCGAGCCATCCTCGAAGACCACCTGAAACTGGCCGTAGTTGTACATGTCTTCGGCGATCTCATCGCTTAGGCGCAGGCCCATGCCGTGGACTCGCACGGGGTCGGAGTCAGTGATCTGACACATCACGTCGACATAATGCACACCGCAATCGACGATGGGCGAGGTGGTCTGCATCAGAGCTTTGTGTGTTTCCCACTCAGCCCCGCTGCTTTGCTGGTTGAGGTTCAGGCGGAACACATACGGCCCGCCGAGGTCGCGCGCCTCGGAAATCAGGCGCATCCACGAAGGATGGTGTCGCAGGATGTAACCGATCACCAGTTTGCGGTTGGTCTCAATGGCCTTTTCGACAACGCGATTGGCATCTGCCACAGTGGTCGCTAGCGGCTTTTCAACGAAGACATGCGCCCCGGCCTCCATCGCCGCGCAGGCGAAATCGGCGTGGCTGTCGGAGTAGGTCGCCACAACCACCAGATCCGGGTTGGTTTCAGTCAGAGCTGCCTGAAAATCTGAATAAGCCGGATAGCCTGACAGGTCAGGATGGTCGACGCGACCGGATCGGTTCACCAACCCAACAATCTGCGCGTCCAGGTGGTTGTGGTGGGCCAAAGCGTGGCTCAGCCCCATATTGCCGAGGCCGGCGATCAGAACTTTGGTCATTTCACAGCTCCTGAAGTGATGCCGCGGATCAACTGACGTGAGAAGATGACATAGAGCACCAGCACCGGCAGGATCGCCATGCTGAGCGCCGACAGAACCGCGTTCCAGTCGGTGACGAACTGGCCAATGAAGACCTGGCTGCCCAGCGTCAGTGTTTTGGTTTCCTCGGCCGGGGCAAGGATCAGCGGGAACCAGAGGTCGTTCCAGATGGGGATCATGTTGAACACGGCCACGGTCGCCATGGCGGGGCGGACCAGCGGTAGGACCAATCGGAAGAATATGGTGTATTCGGACAGCCCATCGACGCGGCCTGCGTTCTTCAGATCGTCCGAGACTTGCCGCATGAATTCAGACAGGATGAACACCGCCAGCGGCAGACCTTGCGCGGTATAGACAAGGATCAGGGCCCAAAGGGTGTTCACCAAACCGGTTGCCACCATCATCTCAAGTATCGCCACGGTGCCGATGCGGATCGGGATCATAATCCCAAGCGCCAGATAGAGGCCCATCAGAGTGTTGCCCTTGAATTTGTATTCGCTCAGGGCAAAGGCGGCCATTGCGCCGAACAACAGAACGAAGGCTAGCGACACCACAGTCACGATCAGCGAGTTTTGGAAATAAAGGAAGAAATCCCCTTGTTTCATCACCGTCTGGTAACCGATCAGCGAGAAGCTTTCGGCATCGGGCAGGGCGAGTGGCTCGCGGAAAATCGAGCGTCGGGTTTTGAAGCTGTTGATGATGATCACGAAGACCGGGAAGAGGGCGATCAACGTGTAGAGGATCAGCGCCACATGCATGGCGGCCGTGTTCAGCGGGTTATGGCGTGCTTTGTTCATCCGGCTATCCTCACAGTTGGTACCGGCGCATCCGGGTCTGGATGCCGAAGAGGTAGATGCAGACACCCACGAGAATGATGGCGAACATGGCGCCAGCGATGGCGGAGCCCATATGCGGGTCGCCAAGTTGCAGCTGGAAGCCAAAGAAGGTGCGGTACATGAAGGTGCCGAGGATGTCGGTTGAGAAATCCGGGCCCGCCAGTGCACCTTGCGATACATAGATCAGATCGAACGCGTTGAAATTGCCGACGAATGTCAGGATCGAGATGATGCCAATCGAGGGAATGATCAGCGGCAGCTTGATCTTCCAGAACGCCGAAGCACCGGTGATGCCGTCTATTTCTCCGGCTTCAATGATCTCTTCGGGGATCGACAGCAGGGCGGCGTAGATCAACATCATCGGGATGCCGACGAATTGCCAGACCGAGACAAGTGCCAGTGTTGTCAGCGCGTATTCTTCCTTGCCCAGCCATGGTGCAAACAGCGACTTCAAACCAATGGCGTCCAGCATTGAAGGTGCGATGCCCCAAAGCGGGGACAATATCAGCTTCCACGCGAAACCGACGATCACAAAGCTCAGAATGGTCGGAATGAAGATCGCGGACCGATAGAGCGCGGCAAACCGCAAGCGTGGATGCGACAGAAGCGCGGCCAAAGCTATGCCGATGGGGTTCTGAACCAGCATGTGGATCAGGAAGAACCAGAAGTTGTTGCCCAAAGCGTTCCAGAACTGCTCGGACCAGATCGGATCGAAGAACAGGGTGCGGAAATTCTGCAAGCCCACGTAGATACGTGTCTGATCAACCTCGGTGAACAGTGCGAGGCGCAGTGTGTTGAACAAGGGGAAGATCATCACTGCCGTGTAGACCAGCACCGCAGGGGCGAGGAAAACGGCAATGTGCCAGCGTATGCGGCGGGTCTGCATGGGAATCTCCGGGGGAAAGGTCCGGACGCGACGCGGTGGCCGCGTCCGGTGTGAGTGGCCTAGGTGTTACTGATGCGGTGCGTACCAGCTGGCCAGACCGTCTTGCAGTTGCTGACCCAGTGCCTCGGGTGTCTCGGCACCCTTGATGGCTGCAACGGATGCACCCCAAGTCTCGTTTTCGAGGTTCGGTGTGCCGCGCGACAGGATTTGGTAGGTCGAGCGGATTGTGCTTTCGCACTCATCCCGCCAACCGACGATTTCTTTGGCCAGTGGATCTTCCAGCTCGACCGGAGTGCTGGACAGCGGGAAGAAACCAGGTAGGGCGTTACCGAAGATGCTGGCGAATTCCGGGCTTGCGACCCAAGCCAGGAAGGTGCGTGCAGCTTCTTGGTTTTCGCTCGCCGCGTTCATGCCTATGCCGATATCGGTGTGGTCCGAAATATAGCAGGTATCGCCCGCGTTCTGGACCGGTGGCTTAAAGGCGCCCATTTCGAAATCGGCCTGCGTGTTGAAGCCCGAGATTTCCCAGCTGCCTGCTGGATAGACCGCTGCACGACCCAGGGTGAACAGGTTCTGGCTGTCGGGATAGGTCTGTGCCTCATACCCGTCGCCGAGGTAGTCCGCCCACTTGGCCAGTGTCGCATACGGGGCGACCCACTGGGGGTCGGTCAGCTTCTGCTCGCCTTTGATCAGCGCCTGACGACCTTCTTCACCCTTCCAGTAGTTCGGGCCGATATTGTTATAGCCCATCGTTGCGGCTTCCCACTGGTCATTGGTGCCCATCGCCATCGGGATATAGGTACCGTCTTCCTTGATCTTATCGAGGGCGGCAAAGAACTCAGCTTCGGTAGTTGGAACTTCGATGCCCAACTCATTGAACGCATCTTTGTTGTAGATGAAGCCGTGAATCACTGACGCCATCGGGACGCAGAAACTGGCCGAACCGTCATCGGTTTGCCACGCAGATTTGGCCACGTCCGAGAAATTTCCCATGGCCTCAAGATCAGACAGATCGGTCAGGTGCCCCGACTCGTATAGCGCAAGCGAGGCATCAAACGGACGGCAGGTAATCAGATCGCCAGCCGAACCGGCCTCGAGCTTTGAGTTTAAGACAGCGTTGTATTCTGCCGGTGCAGAGGGCGAGAATATTACTTTGATGCCGGGATTCTCGGCCTCGAACGCCGGAATGATCTTTTCCTGCCACAATGCCAGATCGTCGTTTCGCCAACTTTCGATGGTCAAAGTGGCCTCTTGCGCATAGGCGCTTGTGACCAGCGCCGTGCTCATCAAGGCAAGGCTCAGAACTTTGCGTGTCATTTGATATCTCCCAGGTTGATGGTTTCTTGGTTTTGTTTCATCCGCTCCAGCGCAGGGCGGAGGTGATCGTCGGTGTTGCTTAGCATTGCTTGCGCCGCGTCCAGGGACCCTGCGCCTACAGCCAAAAGGGCCGCGCATTTGAGGTTGCCCTCTGCCGCAGTCAACGCCTTTGTAGCCTGAGCGGAGGAAACGCCGGTCAACTGACAGACGATCCCGTTGGCTCGGGCGCGTAGCTTGTCATTGTCAGCACGCAAATTGATCATCATGCCGTCCTGAATATGCCCCAGCTCCATCGCCATCAGCGTCGAAAGCATGTTCAGTGCGATTTTCTGCGCTGTACCAGCGCCCATGCGGGTAGAGCCCGAGATCAGTTCAGGTGGTGTCGAAAGCAGGATTGGATGGTCAGAAAGCTGCAACAGTTCGGTGCCCCCGTTATTGGCAATGCCGATAACCGTGGCGCCTCTGTCCCGCGCGATCCGCGCTGCTGCGGTTGTGTACGGTGTGGTTCCGCTGGCCGAGACGGTGATCAAGGTGTCTTTGGCAGAAAGATCGGCCAGTTCACGGGCAAGGCCGTCGGTGGCATCTTCGACATCTCCCGGCATCTCTACCCCTGAGGGCAATCCACCTGCCATGTGGATGCGAACCTGGCGGGCTGGTATCGAAAAAGTTCCCCCCAGTTCCAGCGCATCCGAGGCGGCCATCAAGCCGGAAGAGCCTGCCGCCAAATAGCGCAAAACCCCGCCCGATCGGATGGATTGCGCCATAGCTTTTGCGCCTGCGCAGAGGGTGGGCAGCGAGGAAAGCGGGGCAGCGGCAGCGTCGGCTTGCGAGCGGGCCAGCAGCTCGGCTACCTCAGTCAGCGGTCGGGCGTCAAGTCCGATCGCGTCTTGATGTAGCTGTTCGGTAACTGGCTTGGTCACGTGATTCTCCCCCGAATTTTGAATATCATACCTTTTAGATACCATTAGTCTACCATTTTATTTTTATACCCACTATTTTCAAGATTTAGACAATTATTACTGCATTATTGTGGAATTTGGTCTTCAAAATTAGAAATAGGTATTATAAAGGTATCTCCATGAGTCGCCCTTCTGATACCATTGTGCTGGCCGCTGATGGCGGTGGAACACGCTGCCGTCTTGCTGTTTCAGACGGCTCTGCGGTTCAGTGTGTCGAGGTTGGTGCGGCAAATGTATCAACCGATTTTGACGCAGCCTGCGCTGAGTTGATGCACGGAATTGCTGCTTTGGCCCGACGTGCCGGACTAGAGGCAACTCAAATCGCTCGTGCGCCAGCCTACTTGGGGCTGGCCGGTATCACGGGGCGCGCGCTGGCTGATCGGCTGGCAGAAAAGCTGCCATTTGACCATGTTCTGATTGAAGATGACAGGCCCGCCGCATTACGTGGTGCGTTGGGTTCGAAAGACGGTTTCGTAGCGCATTGCGGAACGGGTTCTTTTCTGGCGGTCCAGAATGGGGATCGCAGGTCATTTGCCGGGGGCTGGGGACCTGTTCTCGGGGATCAGGCCTCGGCGCAATGGGTTGGGCGGCGGGCTTTGGCCTTTACGCTTGACTGTGTGGACGCTCTGAAGCCTGCGTCTGAATTGGCGGACAGCCTGTTGTCGCGTTTTGATGGCGCTGCTGGGATTGTCAGGACCGCCTCCAAGATGTCGCCTACCGAGTTCGGAGCGCTGGCGCCTGTTGTCACGCAACACGCAAAGCAAGGGGATGCGCTTGCGCTGTCGATCATGGAGGATAGTGCGCAGTATTTGGCGGATCAGATGTTGGCGATGGGCTGGATGCCCGGCCTTTCGATCTGCCTGACCGGCGGCATCGGCCCGCAATATGCGGAATTTCTGCCTGCGCCAATGCAACAGGAATTGGCCGAACCGCTGGGCGATCCGTTGACCGGTGCCACCGCGTTGGCCCACGCCTTTCAAAAGGAGACCCGACATGAGCGTTGCTGACTTCTTGCGGCCCGAGGGTTGGCTGGGTCAGACTGCCGGTCCGCGTTACGTGCAGTTGCGGCAGCGGCTGGAGCAGGGGATCGAAGAGGGTATTCTGGCCCCGAACAGTTCACTCCCGCCCGAGCGCGAGATTGCCGAACTGACAGACCTGTCGCGGGTGACGGTCCGCAAGGCGATTCAGGAACTTGTGCGCAAAGGCGCGATTGAACAGCGGCAAGGCTCGGGATCATTCGTGCGTCAAGCGGTTGCGCGGGTTGAGCAGTCGCTGTCGCATTTGACCTCGTTTACCGAAGACATGGAGAGGCGCGGTTTTGAAACGAATTCAACCTGGTTGGAGCGCGGAATATTCCTGCCGTCACCTGATGAGATGCTGGCGCTGGGCCTATCGGCGAGTGATCAGGTCGCCCGCATTCATCGTCTGCGCGCGGCTGGCGGGCGACCGATGGCGCTGGAACGCGCGGCGTTGCCGCTGGATATATTGCCCAACCCGACTGAGGTTACCGGATCTCTCTATGCCTTTCTCGAACACTCAGGCAATCGTCCGGTGCGCGCCATCCAGAAAATCTCGGCCATCAATCTCGAAGCAACCGAGGCTGGATTGCTTGATGTTGCAGAAGGTACGGCGGGGCTGCGCATTCAGCGGACCTCGTATCTAGAAAGCGGGCGCGTTGCTGAACTGACCCGATCCATCTATCACGGCGATGCTTACGATTTCGTGGCAGAGCTGCGTCTGTCAACCTGAAAGGCGGGGCTCATGTCCAGCGATACAACTCAAATGCGGCAGGAAATCAATGAGATACCTTTTGCCGTTGATCGGCTTCTCACTGATGGTGCCACGGCGATTACAAAGACGGCCAGCGCGATCCGCGCGCACGATCCCGGCTTCCTGATTTCGGTTGCGCGAGGTTCGTCGGACCATGCCTGCAGCTATCTGAAATACGCTTCGGAACTGCTGCTGGGCCTGCCCATGGCCTCGGTTGGGCCGAGCGTGAAATCGATCTACGGGGTCGATATGCGATGCCCGGGTGCGCTGTGTATTTCGGTATCTCAATCGGGTCAAAGCCCCGACATCGTACAGCTGACGAAGTCCCTGACAGAAGGCGGCGCATGTTCGGTGGCGATCACGAACGATACCACGTCTGCACTGGCCCAGAACGCCACCTCGGCTCTGCCCATCCTTGCAGGCCCCGAGCTTAGCGTGGCTGCCACCAAGACTTTCGTCACCTCTCTGGTCGCCGGGCTTTGGCTGTTGGCCGAGGTAAAGGGTGATGACACTTTGCTGGCTGCAATTCACAAATTGCCGGAAGATTTATCGCGGGCGATCACCTGCGATTGGAGCGCGGTGGTCGAGGCAGTCGATGGACAATCCCTGTTCACGTTGGGACGTGGGATGTCCTGGGCAATTTCGAATGAGGCGGCGCTGAAATTCAAGGAAACCTGCCAGATTCATGCGGAAAGCTATTCCTCGGCCGAAGTTCTGCATGGCCCGGTTTCGATCGTGGATCAGGGCTTTCCGGTGATTGCGTTCTCGTCCGGAGACGCGGCTGAGGCCAACATCGCCGAAGTCGCCGATGCGCTCGCAGCTAAGGGCGCAAAAGTCTTCGCAACGACCAATCAGGTGTCTGATGCCGTGAGGCTACCACATGTCCGCACCACGCACTGGATGACAGATCCGGTAGCCTCAATCGCTTCGTTCTACGGTATGGTCGAAACTGTGGCCACGCGCCGGGGCATCAATCCCGATGCGCCGCGTCACCTGCGGAAAGTGACGGAGACGGTATGACCGATGCGACGATCACCTTCGCGGGTGGGCCTATCTTTGATGGTAAAACCCTGAAGGACGGCCACGCCGCCCGTTTCGTCGGCGGGCTGCTCGACAGTATTTTGCCCGAAGCCGAGTTGCCTTCGGATGAGATGGTTCAGGATCTGTCGGGCGATATTTTAAGCCCCGGCTATGTAGATTTGCAGGTGAATGGCGGCGGAGGCGTCATGTTCAACGACGATCCATCGGTCGAGACAGTACAGCGTATTGCGGCGGCTCATCGCAAGCTTGGCGCGACGTCGATCCTTCCGACGCTGATCACGGACACGCCCGAAAAGACAACGGCTGCCATTTCTGCTGCTTCTCAGGCCATTCAGCGCGGAGTTCAGGGGATTGTCGGCTTGCATCTTGAGGGGCCGCATCTCTCGGTGCGACGCAAGGGCGCGCATGACGGCGGGCTGATCCGCCGGATGCAGGACGCTGATCTTGCACAGCTGATAGAAGCGGCAGGGGCGTTGCCTGCATTGATGGTTACGCTTGCGCCTGAAAGTGTCACGATTGCTCAGGTCGAAACGCTCAGCAAGGCGGGGGTCATCGTGTCGTTGGGGCACAGTGATGCCGAGTTTCAAACCTGCGTGGCTTACGCACAGGCGGGCGCGCACTGCGCCACCCATTTGTTTAACGCGATGAGTCAGTTGGGCAACCGCGAACCGGGGCTGGTTGGCGCAGTCTTGTCCAGCGGTGCGATGTCTGCCGGGTTGATAGCGGATGCAATCCATGTTCACCCGCAGACGATGCGCGCCGCCTTTGCAGCTAAACAGGGGCCGGGGCATCTGTTTCTGGTGAGCGACGCGATGGCCGTTGCTGGAACGGATCTGCGGGAATTCAAGCTGGAAGGGCGTGTCATCCAACGTGAAAACAGCAGGCTGACCTTACCGGATGGAACCCTGGCCGGGGCCGATCTGAACCTGACCACCGCGCTGCGCGTGTTGACAACGGATGTCGGCGTTTCACTGACGGACGCCTTGGCAGCGGCCACACGCATTCCGGCGGATATCATTTCCCAGCGCTCAATCGCGCGCCTGAACTTGATCTCGCAGGCCATTCGCATTTCTCCGGACTTGTCGCAGGCCCGTCCGGCGGTTGCTTAACCTCGCACTGCAAGAAATTGCGAAACACCGCGTTTTTCGCATCTCGCCTCAACTGTAGCGGTTGTGTAAGACCTTAGGCGAACGTGGTTTGGGAATGTCTGTATGTATCAGATAATTGGAATAGTTGGCAGGGCATTGACCACCCGGATCGCGCAATGATCCAAACGCGTGGCGTTTTCATTGGTCAGCGTACGGATTGTTTGGGCGCGCGCCTGCTGATGATCCTGACCTGTATCCGTCTGGCCGAAGACTTTGGGACAGACTACCGGGTGAACTGGTTCTCGCAAGGCGCCGATGCGCCGGAGTTGGATCATCCTGAGGAGTTATTCACCAAAGACTGGATGGATGCGCATTTCCTTGATCAGGCAGAGTTCGACGCGATAAGCGCGACCGCTCTGCCAATTTGGGCCTTCCAACACGATCCATCGCCCGAGCGGCTGATCGACCATTTGGCTTCTGGCCGTTCGGTTCTGGTCGAAGAAGCGAGCGAGATATTTGGCTTCCCGTGGGAAGATATCGAAACCATCCGTCCCCGCTATCGCGATTTCATACATAGCGTTGGATTTGTGGATGAGGTTCGTCAGATCATGGATCGCGCGGATCAGAAGCTCTCGGGGCAGGGGGTTTCGGCTTACCACATTCGGCGCGGAGAAATCCTGAACGGATTACCATGGAAGCATTCGATCTGGCCCGCCAAGATCGAACCTGACGAGTTTTACGAGGCCCATCTGGAGAAATCCAAGGGCCAGACGGCGATCATGTTTTCGGATCAGCCAGAGGTGATAGACCGTTTCAAGCAACGGTTTCCGGAGCTCATGCAGATGTCGGATATCGCTGATCTGTCGGCTCTGACCCGGGCGCAGCGGGACTTTCTGGAGCTTTTTGCGATGTCACGGGCGGATCAGGTGATCGCGCCACACATATCTGGCTTTTCAATGGCTGCAGCCCGGATTTCGGGGCAGCAGCGTAAAGTGTTCCGCGATGTATTGTCCAAGGATGAGATGCAGGCGGCCAATGCGCGGTTCATCGAACGGGTTGCGAAGGGGCCATCGGCCTTTCTGAATCCCTCAGAGGCGGCGCATATCTATTCAAAGGCGGTGCAACATCTGTCAGCGCAGGATCGCTGCGAAGAGGCGTATGATAATGCGAAACCTATTCTGGACGCCGGGGCCGACAACGCCTTTATGCCACTTCTGCAATCCCTGAACTGTTTTTACCTGTCGAAGTGGCAGGAAAGCGAGGCACATGCCAAAGAGGGATTGCAGAACCCGCATCTCTGGCCCGAAGACTATACTGTTTTGTGCGCGTTGCGCGGCGCTGTTCTTGGCATGCAGGGCAAGCGCGGCGCGGCGACGCTGCACTTTGCTAAAGCGTTCTGGTCCAAACCCTTACGGCCGGATGTTGTGGTGCTGGGGTCCAGAATGCTCTACCGCGCCCAACTTGCGCTTAGGCTAATGCCGCCTGTGGATTGGTCGTTGCAGAAGGTCGTTCGGCAACGCCGATTTCCACCGTTCAATAACCTGTATCTGGTTCAGCGCAATGTTGTTGTCAGGCGTCCTTGCAACTTCGATTTCATACTCTTGGATTGGGCCGAGTTGGCGCTGGATCAACGCGCAAGTCGTATCTTTGATCACCAACAAAGATTGGAAGCGCTTTCTACCTCACTCTATGAGGTTCACGACGTACCAGCAGACGACCCGCGATTGTTGGGCGCGAGGGTGATACTACAGAGGCATCTAGGGGAAATATCCGGAGCTCAGGCGATCGATAAAACCCGCCAGATCGTAGCTGGTGTGCCGGAAAGTGCCTTGTACCAAAAGCGGCTGGCCGAACTTTACGAAGCAGAAGGCGATACCGAAGCTGCGCATCGAACGATGGCTGAGGCGCTGGCTTGTGACCCGGAAAGCCCGTTTCTCATGTTCGCCATGGGTCACTTGCTTGAGCGGACGGGCAAGATCGGGCAGGGCGAGAAGCTTATTCTGAAAGCTGCCGATCTTGATGACGTGACCATCGTTATTCAGGGCATGGCGGGCCAGATACACATGCGGCGCGGGAACAAGAACAAGGCACGTCCCTATCTTGAGAAAGCGCGCGATCTCTATCCGCCTCACAAGCGCTTTACCAATCAGCTGAACCGGCTTTCGGGTCAGGCCTGACGCTAATCCAGCGCGACCTCTTGCCGTAGTTTTCCGGTTGTCTTGTCGAAGATCAGAATCCGATTGTCCTCGGTCACGACCGCATACCAGTTGTTGCCGATGGTCAACGCTTGCGCTTTTGCGCCGTCCGGAAGTTCGATCTGGTCGGGCAGCTTCGGAGTGCGGTCCGATAGGCGGATGACAATCAGGGCGAATGTCACTAGAACCCCGCCAATCATTACCGCGGTCAACAGCATGACCATACGCCGCAGCAGTCGAAGCTGCGGTGTTTCCTGCGGTTCCTGAGGTTCGGAAGGGACAGTCATGGGCACCCGCCTGATAGAGTTTCATATCGCGGCCGCTCCGCCGCCCCGCCTTGATAAGGCGCTTGCGCGGGATGTGCCAGCGGAAGAGAACCTGTCGCGCACCCGGCTGGCCCGACTGATCAATGAGGGTGCCGTCACCGTTGATGGCGTCGCCGTTGAAGACCCCAAAGCTAAGATAACCGAAGGCGCGCAGATTGGGATCACCGTGGCCGAGGCCGAAGATAGTCATATCGGCGCTGAGGATATCCCACTTGAAGTCGTCTATGAGGATGACGATCTGATCGTGATCAACAAACCAGCAGGGATGGTCGTGCATCCGGCGCCGGGCTCGCCGAACGGTACGCTAGTCAATGCGCTGCTGCATCATTGCGGGGATGATCTCTCGGGTGTTGGGGGCGTCAAGCGCCCGGGCATCGTGCACCGGATCGACAAGGAAACCAGCGGGTTGCTGGTTGTGGCGAAATCGGATGCGGCGCATCACGGGCTGGCTGCCCAGTTCGAGGCGCATAGCGTCGAGCGCTATTATCGCGCGATCTGCTATGGTGTGCCGGATGCCAATGACCCTCGGTTGCGTGGGATCAAGGGTGTCAGTTTTGAGCCCGGCAACATCATGCGCCTAACAACTCAACTGGCGCGGCACAAGACGGATCGGCAAAAGCAGGCCGTGCTGTTTCACGGAGGCCGCCACGCAGTGACACGGGCGCGGATTGTCGAAGTTATTGGAACGCCCGGCGGTCTGTCCTTGATCGAATGCTGGCTTGAGACGGGCCGAACGCATCAAATCCGTGTCCATATGGCCCATGCCGGCCACGGGCTTGTCGGAGACCCGGTTTACGGCGGAAAGCGCAAACTGGCCGCGCGGGCATTCACGCCCGAAACCGCCGAGGCGGTGCAGGCTTTCCCCCGCCAAGCTCTGCACGCAGCAGTGTTAGGCTTCGAACACCCGGTTTCGGGCCAGGCATTACGTTTTGAAGCCCCGCTGCCGCAGGATATGGCGGACCTGCTGGAAAATCTCAGAAAACCACTGAAATAAACTGCAAAGGCTTGTGAAAAAGGCCTTTTCAGCTTTCCTTTACATAGGGTTAATCTCAGACTGTTAACAGATCCTCTTGAATGTATCGGGTCTGGTACCCATATCCCATGTTAAGGGCTTAAACATTTGTCCAAGGGGCAGAAATAAATGGCAAATTACTCAAATCTTCCAGCGCCGACACCCGAGGGTGGGCTGAACCGCTATATGCAGGAGATTCGCAAGTTTCCTCTGCTGGAGCCGGAGGAAGAATATATGCTGGCCAAGCGCTGGGTCGAGGAACAGGATACCGAGGCCGCGCATAAAATGGTCACGTCTCATCTGCGCTTGGCGGCCAAGATCGCCATGGGATATCGCGGCTATGGCTTGCCGCAGGCCGAGGTGATTTCCGAAGCCAATGTGGGCCTGATGCAGGCGGTCAAGAAATTTGACCCCGAAAAAGGCTTCCGGTTGGCGACCTATGCCATGTGGTGGATCCGCGCTTCGATCCAGGAATACGTCCTTCGGTCGTGGTCGATGGTGAAACTGGGTACAACATCGGCGCAGAAAAAGCTGTTCTTCAACCTGCGTAAAGCAAAGGCACGCATTGGCGCGCTGGAAGAAGGTGATCTGCGTCCTGAAAACGTGGCCAAGATTGCAGAAGACCTCGGAGTGACCGAGGAAGAAGTGATCAGCATGAACCGTCGGATGTCCGGTGGCGATGCTTCGCTGAACGCGACCGTGGGGTCCGAAGGCGAAGGCACCATGCAGTGGCAGGATTGGCTGGAAGATGAAGATGCCGATCAGGCTGGCGACTACGAAGCGCGCGATGAATTGGAAGCCCGGCGCGAATTGCTCGCCGCTGCGCTGGATGTTCTGAATGATCGCGAGAAAGACATCCTGACTCAGCGCCGTCTGATGGACCAGGCTGTTACGCTGGAAGAGCTGAGCACGCAGTACAATGTCAGCCGTGAACGTATTCGTCAGATCGAAGTGCGCGCGTTCGAGAAGCTGCAAAAGAAGATGCGAGAGCTTGCGCGCGAAAAAGGTATGCTGGGTTCAAACTAACTCCAGACTGATATCAGCCCGCCATATGAGCGGGCTGATTGTTTTTGTTATGCGAGAATGAAATCGGACTCGGACAGGTGGCTTGCCCAGACGCCTGACAGATAGATGCTGTCTCCGTCGTCCAACTCGATCTTGGTCCCGAAGAACTTACCGTCGATATCGTCTTCGATGTCCTCAAAGCTGTTGATGCCATCGTATTCGGACAGGTCGATCTTGTCCTTGCCGACGCGGAAATCGACAATCCAGTCGTGACCGTCGCCTTCATCGAATACAAACGTATCCTTACCGCGCCCACCAAAGAGTTTGTCATTGCCTTCGCCGCCGTCGATGATGTCTTTCCCACGACCTCCGAAGATTTTGTCATGGCCTTCATCGCCACGCAGAATATCCTTTCCGCGCCCCCCGAAGATTATGTCGTTCCCGGCACCGCCAAGCGCCACATCATTGCCCGAGCCGGTGTTGATCACGTCATTGCCACCATCACCGTGAACAAAGTCTTTGCCGCGTCCGGTAAAGATGAATTCATCGCTGCTGTCACCCAGGATAAAGTCCGTGTTCTTTTTGCCCAGAATGCCCGACACCGAGACGGGTAGAAGTACGCCGTCAAGTACGTGAATGATACCGTTTGACGCATCCACGTCGAACGCGATCAAGCCGGGATCGTCGATGCCCGGATCGGCATCGCCCAGGCTGGGAGGATCGCTTTCAAGGTTCAGTTCGACTGACGACCCAAGCAGAGTTTGGATTTCAGCCCCGTCGCCTAGACCGACCACTGTGGTGCTGTCGAACTCACCATCGACCACGTGATACTTCAAAATGTTGGTTAGCATAGGGATAGGGTCTCCGCCGCCAAGCAGGGTGAGCGCCTTGATGATGTGGCCCAATGCTCCAGCCTCGTCATCCCCTTTATATCCAAGTGTTTGTGCCAGAGTAATAAAGGCGGCGTCATTTGGGGCAAAGACGGTCAGTTCTGCCTCAGGATTGTCCAGCGTTTCCGCCAGCCCGGCTGCAATCACCGCTTCGCGGAGAATGTCGAAATCCTGATTGTCGCTGTCAAACGTTCCGGGATCACCGCTTTTTAGCACTGTTCCTGTAATCGTATGTGTTGCTGGCATTTCATTAAGCCTCCCACCCTGTTAGCCGTTGCTCCGGATGTTGCCAGAGCACCATCCGAGCATGATTCAGTCGATGTTTGAGCTACGGCGGCAGTATCAGACTGGATCAACAAAACTGATTTGCGAGGGCAGGTTTGACGCAAATCGATTTTAGATTATCGATATAAAGTATAAGGTTATCGGGTTTTTTTAATCTCATCAAAAAATTTACCGAGGCGTATGATTTTCAAATAGATAGAGAAGGGACTGACTTATTGGCAGGTGGTTGATAGACAGATCAGGAACTGAATTACATTGAGCTCGCCGTGAGCGGGTTACATCAATTATTAGGGGGCGCGCATGCATAAACCGGTCAATTGGGGTGTTCTGGGTGCAGCCAGATTCGCACGACAACACATGGCGCCCGCCATCCATGCGGCAGAGGGCGCGCGGCTGGCGGGGTTGGCGACCTCGGATACGGCCAAGGCCGAGCCCTTTGCCAGATATTGCCCTGATTTGAATGTCTACAACAGCTATGAGGCATTGCTAGCCGATCCTGAGATTGAGGCGGTGTACATCCCGCTGCCCAACCATCTTCACGTCGAATGGAGCCTGAAGGCGCTGGATGCGGGCAAGCATGTGCTGTGCGAAAAGCCGATGACCATGCGGGCCGATGAGTTTGACGCGCTGATCGCAAAGAGGGACCAGACGGGTTTGCTGGCTGCCGAAGCATATATGATCGTGCATCACCCTCAGTGGCATCTGACCCGTAAACTGATCGCGGACGGAGTGATCGGCCGGCTGGTCCATGTCACCGGGGCGTTCAGCTATGACAACCGGGCGGACACGGGCAACATCCGCAACCGTGCGGAAACCGGTGGGGGCGGGCTGCGTGACATCGGGGTGTATGTTATCGGCAGCGCTCGGTTTGCGACTGGGCAAGAGCCGGTCTCGGTCAACGGTGCGATCCGGTGGGAAAATGACGTGGATGTCTTCACCGAGATACGCGCGCAGTTTCCCGAATTTACCTATTCCGCCTACGTCTCTACACGCATGCATCCACATCAGGAAATGGTGTTTCACGGAGAAGGTGGCATGATCCGTCTAACCGCTCCGTTCAATGCCCGTGTGTTCGGCGAGGCGCGGGTTGAACTGCACCGACCGGGCCTTGAAGTTCTGGTGCCCCGGTTTCCAGCGGACAACCACTATCAATTGCAGGTCGAAGCGTTCTGCCGATCGGTTCGCGAAGGGGTTGAATATCCCTGTTCGTTGGAATTCGTGAGGGGTACACAAGAGGTTATCGATCAGGTCTTTGACGCCGCCGTTTCGCTCTAGCTTGCCACGCCTGTGGTGTCTCGCGTATCCTGTCCCGACCGGATCAGGAGGGCTAAATGGCAGGCGGCTGGGCGCGCGATGGCGCGGTGAGTGAACAGATCGAAGCGTCGATTTCAGATGAACTGGCGCGGATGCAGGCGCAAAAGCGACCTGTGGGCGAAAGCCTGACCCATTGTGCCGAATGCGAAGAACCGATCCCCGAAAAACGCCGCCTTGCTCTGCCCGGCGTAAAGCTCTGCCTGGATTGCCAGCAAGAGCGTGACAGCAGCTTCAAATCTCGCGGCGGGATCAATCGGCGGGGTTCGAAAGACAGTCAGTTGAAATAACGCGAGGAGCACCCGGTGAAGGATCAGCCGCAGAGATCAGTACTGCAAAACGGGTTGGTTCTTGGGTTCCTAGCCGCGTTTCTATGGGGCACGCACAGCGTTATCGTGCGATATTTGACTAGTGATCTCGGCGGGTTACAGATTGCCGTGTCTCGCCTGTTCATTGCTGCTTTTGCGATTTACTGCATGTTGCGGGTGATGGGCGCACGGGTTTCAATCCAGTACAGGGATTGGAACTTCCGGCTGGCGGTGTTGTCGACGGTGGTGAACTATATCCTGTTCCACATAGGTTTGGAACATACAGGTGCTGCTAATGCGATGGTGCTTGAGAATACCGCGCCGTTCTTCGTGTTGATATTTCTGTATTTCTTCGCGGATACCACCGTTGGCCGGACTGATGTATTGGCAACCCTGCTGGCGATCCTCGGTGTGTTTCTAACCGTCTATCGGGATTTTCAAGGCGGGGGAGAACCCCTGCTGGGCGATCTGATGGAAATCGGGGCGGGACTTAGCTGGGCGGTGTTCCTGATTTCCAGCAGCCGCGCGATGCAGTCATCGGAGACCACTGCCGAAAGGTTGAACTTCCTGTTTGGCATCTTTTTGTGTTCGGGCGTTTTGCTGGTGCCACTGGCGGCTTTTTCTATTCAGATGCCGACCGCAAACGACGTGATCTTCTTGATCCTTCTGGGCGTTTTGCCGACCGCGCTTGCCTATTATCTTTGGTACGAGGCCGCCGCCCGCGTGTCGACTTTGACGGCGACGTTGCTATTCGCCGCCTCGGTTGTGTTTACCTTTGTCAACTCGGCACTGTTTCTGGGCGCAACGATCACACCGCTTTCGATTGTTGGCGCGGTATTGATTGTCACGGCCATTTTCGTGACGACGATGAAATCAGCCAAAGAGAAATGAGGCAGCCATACAGGCTGCCTTTCAACTTTAGCTTTCCATCGCTTCCAGTTCGTCAATAAATCCCGAGATCATCGACAGGCCTTTGTCCCAGAACTCGGGATCACTGGCATCCAGTCCGAACGGGGCCAGAAGCTCTTTATGGTGCTTGGAGCCACCGGCACGCAGCATTTCGAAATACTTGTCCTCGAACCCGTCCGCACCGCTTTCGTAAACCGAATAGAGCGCGTTCACCAAGCCGTCGCCAAACGCATAGGCATAGACGTAGAACGGTGAGTGGACGAAGTGCGGGATATAGGCCCAGAAGGTCTCGTACCCGTCCATGAATTCGAATGCGGGGCCAAGGCTTTCAGCCTGAACGCTCATCCAAAGGGCGTTGATGTCGTCTGGTGTCAGCTCGCCCTCACGACGGGCGGCGTGCAGTTTGCATTCGAAGTCGTAGAAGGCGATCTGGCGAACGACTGTGTTGATCATGTCCTCGACCTTACCGGCCAGAAGCACCTTGCGCTGTTCCGCTGTCTCGGCCTGATCCAGCATTTTGCGGAAGGTCAGCATTTCACCAAAGACCGAAGCAGTTTCGGCCAAGGTCAGCGGGGTCGATGAAAGCATCTCGCCCTGATCGGCGGCCAATACCTGATGCACGCCGTGGCCCAATTCATGCGCCAAGGTCATCACATCGCGCGGTTTGCCCAGATAGTTGAGCATCACGTAGGGATGAACTTCGGTCACGGTGGGATGCGCAAAGGCGCCAGGCGCTTTGCCGGGCTTCACGGCCGCATCGATCCAACCCTTCGAGAAGAAGGGAGCTGCGATCTCACCCATCCGAGGATCAAACGCGTTATAGGCGTCCATCACCGTCTTCTCGGCCTCGGACCAATCGACGATGCGGGTGTCCTCCATCGGCAACGGAGCATTACGGTCCCACACTTGCATCACGTCCAGACCAAGCCATTTGCGTTTCAGTTCGTAGTAACGATGGCTCAGCTTGGGGTAGGCGGCCACAACGGCCTCGCGCAGGGCTTCGACCACTTCGGGCTCGACATCGTTCGACAGGTGACGACCGGTCTGGGCAGATGGCATTTTGCGCCAGCGATCAACGATCTCTTTTTCTTTGGCTTGCGTGTTATGAACGCGCGCGAAGGTTTTGATATTGCTTTGGAAAACGGTGGCGAGTTCGCGCGCTGCGGCTTCACGCTTGGCGCGATCCTGCTCGGTCAGCAGGTTCAGCGTACCTTCGATATTCAGCTCTTCACCATCGACGGTGAAGGTCAGGCCCGCGATTGTTTCGTCGAATAGGCGTTCCCACGCGTCGCCGACAACGCCGAGGTCGTGCAGGAATTTTTCCAACTCATCAGACAGTTGATAGGGTTTCATCGCGCGAATGCGACGGAACACGGGCTCGTATCGCGCCAGATCGGCATTGGCGGCAAAATGAGCAGCCAGCGCGTCATCGTCGATGCGATTCAGTTCCAGCGTGAAGAACACCAGAGGCGTGGTGAAGACGGTGATCTTCTCCTGCATGTCAGACAGGAACTTGGCGCGATCCGCGTCGGTGGTCAGTTGGTAATAGCGTAATCCGGCAAAGGACATGATCCGCCCGGCGATGGCGTTGATCTTTTCGTTGCGCAGCACGCAGGTCAGTAGGCCAGCTGCGTCCAATTCGGCCAGCTTACCCTCATAATCTGTGGCAAAGGACGCACATTCGCCTTCCAGCCAGTCCAGATCGCGGGCCAGTTCGGGTGCATCTTCCGAGGCATAGAGGTCCGTCAGATCCCATTCCGGCAAATTGCCCAGATCATCGGTACCGCCGCCTGCATTTGCGTCACGGACGGGAAAGGGAAGGTCGCGCATGGAACACCTCGAATAAACTGCGTTGGCAAACATTTAGGCGCGGCACGTCCGGATCACAAGCAAGCTGTCTGGTCAAACCTTAATGACAGGGCTCGGGTTTTGGTTTGGCCGCGGCTGCCGCGAAATGTGCAGCAAGTTGATCAAAGACCGGCCCGCGCACCTCGGGTGCCTCCATCAGAACTTCGTGTTCGCCGTCGGGGATCTCGACCAGAGTACCGCTAGGCCAGTTGGCCATACGTGCCCGAATGGCCTTGCGGTCTACGATCTGTTCATGGCTACCCAAGAAGGTCAGGGCAGGGATCTCGGGCGCGGTCTGCTCCATCAGCCAGGTGCATTCATCCAGCGCCTCGCGCAGCCAGATGGTAGACGGTGCGCCCAAAGCAAGTTCAGGGTGTGCGGCCAACTGATCCTGCATCATTCGGTACATCGCCGGATCGCGTGTCAGCACGTTTCCTTCGAAGGGCTGTGAGGCCACATAGCTCTCCAGCGTGGTGGTGGGCGGTGTTTTCTCGCCCAAGCCCAAGCGTGGCCCCCAATAGGCAGTTAGCTGGCTGAGCGGCTTCATGATTGGTGTAAAGAAAATCCCCCACATCGGGCCCGTAAAGGCGCAGGCCGCAAAATCAGCCCCCTCCAGAACGGCGCGAAGCCCGATAGCCCCGCCCATGGAATGGCCTATGACGTACCAGGGCTTGGGCAACTCCAGTTTTTCGGCCAGTTTCAGTATTGAGCGAACGTCGTGCTGGTAATCGGTGAATTGTTCGATATGACCGATCCGCGGATCATCCAGCAGGCGATCTGCAAGCCCTTGCCCGCGCCAATCGACCGCGAGGCTTGCAAAGCCCCGGTTCACAAATTCCTTGGCGGTATCACCATATTTTTCGATGTATTCCGTGCGACCGGGGAACAGCATCACCGTGCCGTGCGTATCGCCTCCGGGCAGCCAATGTGCCACGCGGATACGTTTGCGATCTTCGGTGATCAGCCAATGCACCGCACCATCGGCAGGGCCGCCGGCCACGTCTTCGAATAAGGGGGCCGGCGAAAACTCCATCAGGCCAGCACCGAGGCGAGTTTCATGGCGATACCCATGTCTCCGTCAACGCTCAGCTTGCCGGACATAAACGCGCCGGTTGGGTTCAGGTCGCCGCTGAGGATCTGTTCAAAGGTGTCCGCATCGGCGCTGAGGGTCACATCAGCATCTTCGTCGCTTACCCGCGCACCGCTTGCATCCAGAATGATAGAACCCAGATCGGCAATGGCAAATTTGGCTGACGCATCGAAATCGCCGCCCGACAGTTTCTCATTCAATGCCGCCGCGGCTTTTTCCAGAATATCGCTCATGGTCTTCCTCATATTGTTCATGCGCCGTGAATGGACATCCCCGGTCGCTACGCTACACTGACCATTGTTATGGGTATTGCAATCACCAATCTCAAACGTACCGTCGCGGCACTTGCCGTCATAGTCACGTTTTCCACCAGTTGCATCGCGCAGCAGGCGGATTCGCGGGACGAGGCATCACTGTTGCAGCAACTGGCGCAATCGACGCCCGAACAGGCCATCGGATTGGATCGGCAATTGCAGGCGCTGTGGTCACAATCAGGTTCGGCTTCGGCGGATTTGCTGTTGGAACGCGGACGCGAAGCGCTGGATGACGGGGATGTCGAGGCCGCGCTTGATCATTTGACGGCGCTTACCGATCACGCACCCGAATTTGCCGAGGGTTGGCATGTGCGCGCTTCGGTTTTCTTCGGCATTGACAGGTTTGGCATGGCTGCGGCGGATCTTGAACAGGCATTGACGCTGAATCCGAACAACTACGACGCTATCTACGGCCTTGGCCTCATCTTTGAGATCGTGGGCAAGCCAGAACAAGCACTTGAGGCCTATTCACGTGCGCTGGCTATACATCCCCATCATGAAGAAGTAACCAATGCCGTGAATCGGCTGAAGCCTCAGGTTGAAGGCAAGGCGCTGTAAGTCTCAGGGCGCAGGGGGCAAAGGTGAGCGGGTCATCCCGGGTAGTGGCCGTACTTGGCCCGACGAACACAGGTAAAACTCACTACGCGATTGAACGTATGCTGGGGTACCGGACCGGTGTCATCGGTCTGCCGCTGCGGCTGCTCGCGCGCGAAGTCTATGACAAGATTGTCGCTATTCGCGGTCCGTCTGTTGTGGCGCTGGTGACAGGCGAGGAACGGATCGTACCGCCGCGCACCCAATACTGGGTCTGTACAGTTGAGGCGATGCCAGAAGGCATGGGCACTGATTTTGTGGCGATTGACGAAATTCAGCTTTGCGCGGATCCCGAGCGCGGCCATGTCTTTACTGACCGCCTGTTGCGGTCGCGCGGCACCAATGAAACGCTGTTTCTCGGCTCTGACACCATGCGCGGCCCCATCGCGGCCCTTGTGCCCGAAGCGCAGTTCATCCGGCGTGAACGGATGTCTCAGCTGGTCTATTCCGGTTCGAAAAAGATCAGCCGAATGCCTGCGCGCAGTGCGATCGTCGGGTTCTCGGTCGACAATGTCTATGCCATCGCCGAGCTGCTTCGTCGCCAAAAGGGCGGGGCGGCGGTCGTCATGGGGGCGCTCAGCCCTCGCACGCGGAATGCGCAGGTTGACCTCTATCAAAACGGTGAGGTTGATTATCTGGTGGCTACGGATGCCATCGGTATGGGGTTGAACCTGGATGTGAACCATGTGGCGTTCTCATCTCTGACCAAGTTTGATGGCCGCCGAATGCGGCCTCTGGCCCCCAACGAGTTGGCCCAGATTGCAGGACGGGCCGGGCGCGGCATGTCGGATGGCACGTTTGGTGTGACGGGCGAGGCTCCGCCGCTGGATGAGGGCGTAGCCCAAGCCATTATGGACAGCCGGTTCACGCCTATGAAAAAGTTGAATTGGCGGAATGCCGCTTTGCGGTTCGGCTCAATCGACGCACTAATCGACTCGCTTGAGGTCAGCCCAGACAATGAGCACCTGATCAAAGCGCGGCCAGCTGACGATCTGAACGTCCTGAAATCTCTGTCCCAAGTCACCGAAGTCGTTGCCCGTGCCAGCGATGGACCGTCGATCCGTTTGCTATGGGATGTGTGCAGAATCCCCGATTTTCGCGGCATCAGCCATGCCGAACATGCCAGCCTGCTTGAGGTGATCTATGGCCACCTGCATGAGCGCGGAAGTATACCCGATGATTTCATGGCGCGGCAAATCCGCGGTATCGACCAAACCCATGGCGACATTGATGCATTGTCCAAAAGGTTGGCATATATTCGCACTTGGACATATGTTGCGCAACGAAATGGTTGGGTGCGTGACGAATCCCATTGGCGCGAGGAAACGCGCACTGTAGAAGACAGGCTGTCGGACGCTCTTCACGACCGTTTGACTCAGCGATTTGTGGACCGGCGCACGTCAGTGTTGCTGCGCCGGCTCAAACAGAAGGAGGCCCTTTTGGCCGAAGTAAATGACAAGGGTGAAGTGACCGTCGAAGGCGAATTCGTCGGTCGTCTGGAAGGGTTCCGGTTTACCCCGGACAAAAGCGCGCAGGGGACTGAAGCGAAAGCCTTGAAGTCAGCCTCTCTGCAAGCACTCGCGCCGCAATTCCATCTGCGTGCCGATCGCTTCTACAATGCGCCCGATACCGAAATTGATTTCACCGATCAGGGTGGCCTGATGTGGGGCGAGTATGCCGTGGGCAAACTTGTTGCCGGTGCCGAGCCTCTCAAGCCTGTGGTCGAGGTTTTTGTCGATGAGGCCGCCGGGCCGGACGTGGAACAGAAGGTTCAGCGCCGCCTGCAGCATTTCATCGACCGCAAAGTGGCAGCCCTGTTCGAGCCGCTGCTGAACCTGTCGCGGGATGAGGAGCTGAGCGGTCTGGCCAAAGGTTTTGCCTTCCGCATGGTCGAGGCGCTGGGCGTTCTGCCGCGCGCGCAGGTCGCGCAAGAGGTCAAGGATCTGGATCAGGATGCCCGTGGTGCACTGCGTAAACATGGCATCCGGTTCGGTCAATTCACCATCTTCATGCCGCTGCTGCTGAAACCCGCGCCAACGCGCCTGCGTCTGGTACTTTGGGCATTGTCCGGTGGCTTGCAGGAGTTCCCCGAAGCACCACCTCCGGGTCTGGTTACCGTTCCGGTCGCCAAGGACGCGCCGCAGGGCTATGACACCATGTGCGGCTACCGCGATGCGGGCGAACGCTCAATCCGGATCGATATGCTGGAACGGCTGGCCGACATGCTGCGGTCCGAGGATAGCCGCGGTGGGTTCGAAGCCAAACCCGACATGTTGTCGATTACCGGCATGACCTTGGAACAGTTTGCAGACCTGATGCAGGGACTGGGTTACAAGGCCGAACGCGACGAACGTGAGAAGGCCAAACCGGTCCCCACGGAGCAGCCTGTGACGGAAGCTGAGGAACAACCCGTCATCGATGAGACACCGACCGCAAATGCCGAAGCGGATGACGTCGGTATAACCGCCGAGGCGTCAGCCGAAGCCTCCGAAAGCACCGAGGCGGCAACCGAGGCTCCGGCCACTGAGAAATCAGCAGAGTCCAAATTGGATGAGCCCGAAATTGAGGTGTTCTACACCTTCACTTGGGGGCGCCAACGTCAGCAAAACCGTGGTCCGCGTCGCGAGCAGGGGCAGGGCAAGGGCAAGCCGCGTGGTAAACCTCAGGGCAAGCCGCATGGCAAGAAGGGGGGCAAGCCTCAGGGCGCCAAGACCTTCTCGTCACGGCCACCCAAAAAGGAAAAGGCAATCGATCCCGATAACCCATTTGCGGCAGCGTTGATGGGTCTGAAGGACGGCAACTGATCCGCGATGGCCGAGGCCAAGCTGCGGATCGACAAATGGTTGTGGCAGGCGCGGTTCTTCAAGACCCGTAGCCTGGCCGCCAAACAGGTCAGCGGCGGCCATGTGCGTCTGAACGGAAATCGGGTGCTGAAACCGGCGCAAGCCGTGGCACCCGGAGATGTCCTGACCTTTCCGCAGGGGCGTATTGTTCGGGTTGTACGTATCGAAGCGCTTGGCGTGCGTCGCGGCCCGGCCCCCGAGGCGCAAGCTTTGTACTTTGATATGACCGAAAAGCAGGACGTATCGCCCAAGAATCCTGCGTTTGAGGGAAAAGGTCGTCCAACCAAGAAAGAAAGACGCGCGCTTGATCTTTCTCGCATCCCAAAGGGGTGATCTGACCTTGAAGCGGCGGTCAGACTGGATTAGCTAGTCGCCAAAGCGCAAACGGGAAATCCAACATGACCTACGTTGTCACCGAAAACTGCATTGGCTGCAAATACACCGACTGTGTCGAGGTTTGTCCGGTGGATTGTTTCTACGAAGGTGAAAACACATTGGTCATTCACCCCGACGAATGCATTGACTGCGGTGTCTGCGAACCCGAATGCCCCGCCGACGCCATCCGCCCGGACACCGAGCCGGGGATGGAGCAGTGGGTCGAGTTCAACCGGAAATACTCGGAAATGTGGCCGGTGATCGTGACCAAAAAAGACCCCTTGCCCGGGGCCGAGGAACGCGACGGCGAAGAAGGCAAGATGGAGAAATATTTCTCGGAAGCCCCCGGCGAGGGCGGTTGACCGATTCGGCAGCCGGTTACCGTTCATTTGGCATCAATCTGTGCATTAATTGGTTGAGGTAGAAAGGGAATTTCCCATTTACCTTGGCGCGGTCTTTTGAGTGTCGCAAATTTGTGATATACTAGGGACCGAATGATGACTGTGATTGGGATGTGCTCCGTAAGTATGCTCGCTTTGGAGTTCTGAATTTATGACAAATAAGCCGCCTGACGGGGCCATGCAGGGCCTCGGCTGTGGTGCTTTTGTCGTCTCATATCCCGATCAGAAATGAAGGATGAATATGAATGTCGAAATCGAAAAAGCTTGAGTTCCGCCCGAACGATTATGTCGTCTACCCGGCTCATGGCGTAGGTCAGATCGTATCAATCGAAGAGCAGGAAGTTGCAGGCTTCTCGCTTGAGCTGTTCGTGATTTCTTTTGAAAAAGACAAAATGACCCTGCGCGTGCCGACTAACAAGGTCACTGAATCGGGGCTTCGGTCGCTCAGCTCACCGGATGTGATCAGCCAGGCAATGAAGACGCTGAAGGGCAAAGCCAAGGTCAAGCGTGCCATGTGGTCGCGCCGGGCGCAGGAATACGAGCAAAAGATCAACTCGGGTGACTTGATCTCGATCGCCGAAGTGGTCCGCGACCTGCACCGCACCGACGACCAGCGCGAGCAGAGTTATTCCGAGCGTCAGCTTTACGAAGCCGCGCTGGAACGTCTGACACGCGAAGTGGCCGCAGTTTCTGGCGCCGATGAGATTTCGGCTGCCAAACAGGTCGATGAGGTTCTGACCTCACGCGCAGCCTGATCGCGTTCAAGCCAATTTAAGGGTCGTCCCGATATCCGGGGCGGCCCTTTTTCGTGACTAGGCGCTTGGTCTTGTGGTGCGTGTCGGGTATTTTTCTGTAACTGCAGGAAGATACGGGGACATGATGAAGCAAACTGTCAAGTTTCTCTACATCAGCCACGAGCCGGTCTCGGTCTGGTTTCGCTATGGGCTGATCCTGTTCGATATCGCCTCGATCATCTTTTTTGTCTCCACGGCGAATATCCCGCACGGGCCTGGGCTGACGGCGGCAAGTCTGGGTGTTGGGCTGATCATCCTAATGGATTTCTGCGCTCGGATGTGGATTTCCAAAGACCGCTGGAAACTGCTGCGCCAGATTTACACGATGGCAGACATCGTTGTGATCGTGTCGCTGCTGCTTGACCCGTTCCTGACCGGCAATCTCGCGTTCCTTCGGATATTGCGCGCGTTGCGGCTGATCCATTCCTATCATCTGCTGCGGGATTTGCGCCGAGATAGTCCTTTCTTCCGAACCCACGAGGACGCGGTGATTGCGGCGATCAATCTGATGGTCTTTGTTTTTGCAACCTCGACTGCAGTACTGGTCTTTTTCGTCCCCGAAGATGCGCAGACCCCCTATATCGACGCACTTTATTTCACTATGGCGACCCTGACGACAACGGGGTTCGGAGATATCACGCTGGGCACACCAGCGGGAAAGCTGTTTTCCGTTTTCATCATGGTTGTTGGCGTGGCGTTGTTTGTCCGTCTGGCGCAGGCGATCTTCATGCCGCAGAAAGTGCGCTACAAATGCCCAAGCTGCGGCCTGTTCCGGCACGATCCGGATGCTGTGCATTGCAAACACTGTGGCGCGACGCTGCGCATTGAAACCGGTGGGGCGTCTTAGATTGAGGCTGTTAGCGCCAGGAGGAAGATGATTTCCGAGACCTGCTGCGTGGCCCCCAGAATATCACCGGTTTGGCCACCGATCTTGGTCTTGGCGATGCGAGCGACAAAAGCCGCTGCAAGCAGGGCGCAGAGCATCGGCGTGATGGCTGATCCACCCAGCAGCAATAGCGACAGGACGATAGCCAACACGATACCGGCCAGCACCGCAGACAAGGGGGGCGCACCAACCGAATGGCTCAGCCCCGATTTGCGAGCGTTGGGTAGCGCGCGCATCAGCACCGGCATCATGGCGCGTGAGAACAGGCAGGCGGCCAATATGCCCGTCAACAGACCCGCACCGATCACTGCCATGACAGCAGCAACTCGAAGCAGTTGGCCCAGCAACAGGGCCAGTACGCCGTAAGTACCGATATGGCTGTCCTTCATGATCTCCAGTCGACGTTCGGTTGTGAAGCCGCCCCAAAGCCCGTCGGCCGTATCGGCTAGCCCGTCTTCGTGCATCGCTCCGGTTGCGATGATCAACGTGGCGACCAGCAGGGCGGCGGTGGCAAGGGTTGGCAGCTGCGCCCAGATTGCAATCCAGGCGACGCCGCAAGCCAGCGCCCCCACAACAAGCCCGGCAAGGGGATAGGCCCAAGCCGCACGCGACTGGCGGGTGAACGCTTGATCGGGCAGGGGTGGCAGGGGCAGGCGCGTCAAAAGGACCAGAGCCAGCGGGATATCCCACAGGGAAAACGGGGCGGTGTCGTTTTTGGTCACTCCCAGGCCTTTCCGGGTCTTGTTGCTTTGCCAGCATTGGTTAAACACACACAACCACTCTGATGCAACGAGGCTTTCCATGCTGCCCGAACTCAATGACTTGAACAGTTTCCGCAATGCGCTGACCGGCGCACCCGGTCCGGACACCGCTGCCAAGCAGGGCGCGGAAGAGCGCAACGGTCAACTAACCAAACCGCCCGGCGCGTTGGGGCGGCTTGAGGATCTGGCGATCTGGTATGCAGGTTGGCGCGGGGATGCGCGGCCTCAGATCGATGCGCCGCAGGTCATCGTGTTTGCGGGCAACCATGGCGTAACTGCTCAAGGTGTCTCGGCGTTCCCGCCCGAAGTGACGGTGCAGATGGTCATGAATTTCGAACATGGCGGCGCGGCGATCAACCAGTTGGCAAAGGCTGCGGGCGCGAAGATGGACGTGCACGCGCTGGAGCTGGACCGTCCGACCGCAGATTTTACCCAAGCCCCCGCGATGAGCGAAGAGGAATTTCTAAGCGCACTGCGCACAGGATGGCAGGCGGTTGATCCGCAGGCCGATCTGCTGGTTGTTGGAGAGATGGGGATCGGAAATACCACGCCGGCTGCAGCCATCGCTTGCGCGCTGTTTGGCGGGGATGCTGCCGACTGGACTGGCCGCGGGACCGGTGTGGATGATGCAGGTCTGGCGAACAAAACCCGGGTTGTTGCGGAAGGCGTCGCTCTGCACGGTCAGGGCGATGGGCTGCATATTCTAAGGTGCCTCGGCGGACGCGAGATTGCGGCTATGGCTGGTGCGATAGCCGCCGCGCGCGTATTGCGGATACCGGTTATTCTGGATGGATTCATCTGCACCGCAGCTGCGGCCTGTCTGGCGCAGATTTCGGAAACAGCGCTGGATCACACTGTCGCTGGCCACCAAAGTGCAGAGGGCGCACATGCCGCGATGCTGGACAAGCTGGGCAAAGAGCCGTTGCTGAGCCTAGGTTTGCGCTTGGGCGAGGGCTCGGGCGGGGCGTTGGCGATCAACATTCTGAAAAGCGCGGTTGCTTGCCATTCCGGCATGGCGACATTCGCTGAAGCGGGTGTGTCGGACGCCTAAGGCAGGGGCAGGGGGCGCTGCCCCCTTCGTAGCTGGCTAAAAATTACCCGAAATATTTTGGAACAGACGAACGCGGAGGAGGTTGCTTGCCTGTTGCGGGGCAAAGCCGTCGGAATGGCGGGTCAGGCAGATTTCTTGGCATGTTCTTCGGCCAATTCCAGCAGGGCGGTTTCAAGATCCTTTTCCAGTTGCCGCGCACGCTCGATGTATTTCTTGTTTTCGGCTGTCGGCATGCCGGGGATCCACAGTTCTGCAAGCTCGCGCACCGATCCCCGGTCGTGGTGATAGAAGGTCTGCTCGGCCTGTGCGGCCTCGTATTCACTGAGGCCGATATTCTCCAAAACATAGCGGCCCGCGCGTAGCGATCCGTCGAACATCTCGCGGACAATGTCGTTGGCCCCGGCCTGATACAGTTCATAGACATGGTTGCGGTCGCGGGCGCGGGCGATGATGTGCAGATCGGGCCGCTGGCGGCGGGCATATCCGACGAGACGGGTGACCTGTTTGTAGTCATCCATGGCCGCGACAAGGACCGCTGCCTTTTCGATTCCAGCAGCGCGCAGCAATTCGGGGCGAGTGGGGTCGCCAAGGAAGCCTTTGACACCGAACCGTCGCATCAGCTGGATCGTTTCGATATCGTGGTCCAGAACAACTGTTTTAAACCCACTTGCCTGTACCAGCCGGTTGACGATCTGCCCGAAGCGACCGATCCCGGCGATGATGACAGGGCCTTTTTCGTCGATCTGATCGGGTTCAACCTGCGGATTGCTCTCGCCGAGAAAGCGCGAAAGTACGTCGTAGACGATAAACAGAAGCGGTGTGATCAACATGGTCAGCGCGATGATCATCAACAGTTTTTGCGACAAGCCCGGCGGAATCACGTTCTGCTGCGTAGAAAACGCCAACAAGACAAAGCCGAATTCGCCGGCCTGGGCCAAACCCAGCGTGAACAGCCAGTGATCGCGCCCGCGCAGCTTGAAGGCGCGCCCGACGATGAACAGGATGATCCCCTTGGCCAGTATGACCAGCAAGGCCAAACCGATCAGGTCAAACGGGTCGGCGAAGAAATACCCGATATCGATCCCAGCGCCCACGGTGATGAAGAACAGGCCCAGCAACAGCCCCTTGAACGGCTCAAGGTCGCTTTCCATTTCGTGTCGGAACTCCGAACTGGCCAGAACCACTCCGGCCAGAAACGCGCCAAGAGCGGGCGACAGGCCCACAAGGGTCATCAGGAACGAGATGCCGACCACGATCATTAGCGCCAGTGCCGTATACATTTCGCGCAGGTGGGTGGCGTGGATGAAACGGAACAGTGGGCGGGTCAGGTAGATGCCGGCCAATACGACAAACGCGACGGCGCCAATGGTGACAAGCGTAACGGCCCAGCCGGGCAGACCTTCGACCAGCGAGAGTTTGGCGTGATAATCCGCGTCTTTGGCTATGCCTACGCCGCGGCTGATGGAGCCGTCATCTTCGATGTGGATGCTTGCGGGCAGGGCAAGCAGCGGCAGGAAAGCTAGGATCGGGATTACGGCAATGTCCTGCGTCAGCAGGACCGAGAAGGTCGCTCGACCTCCGTTGGTTTGCATCAGGCCCTTTTCGGACAGGGTCTGCAGCACGATTGCAGTGGAAGAAAGTGACAAGGTTAATCCAACCGCCAGCGCCACCGACCATTGATGACCCGCATAGAACGCCACAGCTGCGATTGCGGCGGTCGACAGGCCGACCTGCAACCCGCCCAAGCCTAACAATTTGTCCCGCATATCCCACAAGGCACGGGGCTCAAGCTCGAGCCCGATCAGGAACAGCATCATCACGACGCCGAATTCGGCCACATGCTGCAGGCTTTCCGTCTCGGCCCCGACAAGGCCCAAAATGGGACCAATCGCGATGCCTGCGGCCAGATAACCCAGCACCGATCCCAGACCCAGACGGGCGGAAAGCGGCACCGCGATCACCGCAGCTGCCAGATAGATCGATGCCTGATAAAGGAACTCGTTCATTATTGTCCTCTTAAATCCGCTCAGGTCGGGAGCGGCGCGTCGCGCTTCAATTGGTCCATTACGATCTGGCTTTGCACCCGTGCAACTGCAGGATGCGGCAGGATCACTTCGTGAAGCAAGGTATTGAGTGCGGATAAGTCGTCACAATAGACGTGAAGCAGATAATCTGCCTCACCTGTCATCGTCCAGGCGCTGGTGATCTCGGGGCGGGTGTTGACCATGCGGGCGAAGCCTGCGGATTGTTCGGGGCCATGAGTGCCCAGATGCACCTGAATGAACCCCTGAACCTGTAGCCCCAGCCTCAGCGGGTCCAGTCGTGCGGTGTACCCAGTGATATAACCCTCGGCCTCAAGGCGCTGTCGGCGACGGCCCGCCTGACTGGCGGATAGATTCAGCACATCACCCAATTGCTGCGACGTCAGATGCGCGTCGCGCTGCAAAGCTGCGAGTATTCCGATATCAATCCGATCCAGCACGTGCGGCGTTTCCTCAAAATTTGCAATCAATATGCGGAAAGTACGCATCTAAGCTTAGTTTATACGAAAACAATGCGCAGAAACAGCACTCATTAAGGCGTATTTTTGAATCAGCAAAGAAATTCCTGTTTTCCGAGGAGACGCGCCATGGGTCCTTTCCCGCATAACGCCCCGAAATCTGTCATCAGCGAAGAAAACCCAGCCGGTACCGACGGGTTTGAGTTTGTTGAATTCGCACATCCCGAGCCGCAAGAGCTGCGAGACCTGTTTGCGCGAATGGGCTTCGACTATGTCGGTTATCACCGCAACACCCCCAAGGTCGAGCTTTGGCAACAGGGTGATGTAACCTACATCCTGAACGCGGATCCTGATAGTTTTGCAGCCAAATTCGTGGCCGAGCACGGCCCCTGCGCCCCTGCCATGGGCTGGCGCGTTGTTGATGCTCAGAAGGCTTATGAGCACGCGATCGCCAAAGGGGCTGAGCCCTATGATGGCGCAGACAAGACCATGAACGTTCCGGCGATCAAGGGCATTGGTGGTTCGCTGATCTACTTCATCGATCAGTATTATGACACCTCGCCCTACAACGAGGAATTTGAATGGCTGGAGCAGTCAAAACCGCGCGGCGATGGGTTCTACTATCTCGATCACCTGACCCACAACGTGTTCAAGGGCAACATGGACAAGTGGTTCAAATTCTATGGCGACCTGTTCAACTTCCGTGAAATCCGCTTTTTCGACATTCAAGGTAAGTTCACCGGGCTTTACAGTCGCGCGCTGACTTCACCTTGTGGTCGCATCCGCATTCCGATCAATGAAGATCGTGGAGAGACCGGACAGATCGTCTCCTACCTGAAGAAGTACAACGGCGAAGGCATCCAGCATATCGCGGTGGGCAGCGACGACATCTACGCCTCGACCGATGCCATTGCCGAGAAGGGTCTGAAGTTCATGCCCGGTCCGAACGAGGCCTATTATGACATGTCTTACGACCGTGTGTCCGGCCATGAAGAGCCCAAGCATCGGATGATGAAGCACGGCATTCTGATCGACGGCGAAGGCGTTGTTGATGGCGGTGAGACCAAGATTCTGCTGCAGATCTTTTCGAAAACAGTTATTGGCCCGATCTTCTTTGAGTTCATTCAGCGTAAAGGGGATGACGGGTTTGGTGAAGGCAACTTCAAGGCCCTGTTTGAATCGATCGAACGTGAGCAGATCGAGTCGGGTGAAATCTCGGCAGCCTAAACATGAATCAATGAAATCAACCGAGCGCCGTGTCTGACCGACATGGCGCTTTTTCTTTACCCGCGCGGCATCTTGAGCGTGATGTTCTTGCCGCGCTTCTGATAGCGCAACTCGCTGTCGCCGATAGCGATGACATTACCTCCGTCGATGCGATCGCCCACCTTCAGCTTTTTGTAGCGTCCGCTGGGCAGGCGGACCAAAGCACGGCGGTTTGCCGGGGTGCCGTACACGCCGATTAGGTTCAACTTGCGCAGGTTAATCGCGTTGTCGATGGTTGCTTGTCTCGCAACTGAAGCGGAAGACGGGATTTTGGGATTGACCGTTCTGGGCTGGAACGAACCAACTTCATCGGCATTACTGGCCACATTTGCGGTCGAGGCCAGCGCTGCACTCCCAGAACTAGGTTGCCGTGTCGCGCGCGCCGTGATGCTGGCAGGCCTGATTTTAGGACGGGGTACCCGTACAACAGCCAGCGCAGTCGGGGTTTCATCGACCTGCGGAGGGGTTTGCAGAGACTCGGGCCGCAGCTTGGGCCGGACCGAGGCCAGTTCTTGCCGGGATCGACCGCCAAGTTGCTGACGTTCGAATTGATCCACCAGATTTTCCGGGCGTGGCCGTGGGCGAAACGCCGCGAGTCTCTCATCGACCTCTTCTACGACAACGGGTTCTGTTTCGAACCTGGTTGGGGGGTCGGGGGGCACAGATGCGGGACGACCCAGATAAACCATAACGCCGGCCGGGTTCAGTGTGCCTTCGGCGCTTGGCGTCACAAGTCCGCGTTCATCCAGGTTGAACCGCTGCCCCGCTTGGCCTGGCAAAGAGATCGACTCAAAAGACGCATCTGTGTCCAGGCTGGCAAGTTCGGGTAGTGCGACGGAATCGGTCGACAGGTCCGAGCGATCGACCGATGTGAGATATTGATTATCCACGCCAGCCACAGGCGCTGGCTCCAGATCTGAAGGTTCAACAGGGGCGGTGCCGGTAAACTCTCGAAACTCGGTTCTGCTCTCTGGCAGATCAGCGATGTCTTCGACCGGCTCCGGTTCAATCTTCAGTGCTTCGAGAATGGCCTCGTCCGTGGGGGTGAGCACCGGTTCTTCCTCTGCCACTTCAGGTTCTTGTGGGAGGCTTGCGATCTCGGTTTCCTGAGGTTCGGGTTGTGCCTGCGGTTCTGCAGTTGCAGTTTCTGGCTCTGGCTGCAGCTCGGGCTCTAACGGCTCGGCCACTTCGACAATTTCGGGGTCAGAGCTGTTGTAAGACCAGACACCCAGCAACATTCCAACCACAACCGACGCTGCGATCGCAGGAATTGCAAAGCGTTTCAGATCCGTTCCTGTCTTGGCAGACGAGGGCAGTGCTTTGGTAGCAGGCTCAAATGCAGGGGGGGCTGCATCTTCAGCGATGGCGTGAACCGGTATGTCCGGCGTATCAACGGGTTTGGGGGCCGCAATCACAGCGTCCTCATCCACAATGATCGGCAGTTCCAGAAATGGCGCGTCCAGAGCATCGTTGCCGGTTGCGCTGACCCAGAATGCCTCGGGGATAAAGCCATGATCGGTGGCAAATGCGCTGGCTTCGTCCAGCGTTTGCTGGGCCACAGCGGCAACCGGGGTCTCAGTCCCCACGTCGCCTGCGACATAGGCCAGCTCTGATAGCTCATAGGGCGTGGCTGCGGCCAACGTATCCTTGACCTTTTTCGCCGCTGCATCGGTGTCCAAACCATCGGTGTCGACAACCAAGCGGCGCACCTGATCTGATGGAATCACAAGCTTGCAACTCAGGTCATTTTCCAGCGCGAATCCCTGATCCCGAAGGGCCTGCATCTGGTCCGCGAAATCCGACGCATCTAACGGAACGGTACCAATGCAGTACCAGTCTCCATCCGACTGATGATGCAAGGAAATGCCGTTTTCAGAAAATGACAGCGCAAAGGCGGGTTTCATAATCGCGATGAACCATAATTGTCGGCTTTTATGCAAACGCTTAGATGTCTGCCCGCCGAGATTAGAGCAGGAACTCGCCGAGGGAAAGAAAAAGGCACGTTTCCCCCTTGCCGTGTACGGGCCTGACCACCCATCTTGAGGGCAAGCATCAAGGAGGGATCATCTTGAAGACACTTGCTTTTTTGGCCGCCATGGCCGCTGCCACCGCGACGCTGCCCGCCCATGCGGAAGAACGTCGCATCTCGGTCAGCGGGACCGGTACGGCTCTGGTTGCACCTGATATGGCAACGATAACACTGGGCGTGACCAATCAGGATGCGCAGGCATCGGTAGCGATGCAGGCGACTTCGGACGCGGTGACGCAGATCCTCAAACGACTGGACGAAATGGGATTGGAGGCGCGCGATGTTCAGACGCGCGATCTTTCGCTTTCACCGGTCTGGTCGGGGCGCAGCAATTCCAGCAATGAGCCACCCAAGATCACTGGGTTCACCGCGTCCAACCGCGTTTCGGTACGCGTGCGGGATCTGGATAATCTGGGCCAGATCATGGATGCGGTCATCAAGGACGGTGCCAATGATTTCGGCAGTCTGAGTTTTGGCGTGCAAGAGCCCAAACCGCTTGAGGCTGAAGCACGGGCCAAGGCTGTGGCAGATGCGACCGAGAAGGCGCAGCAACTAGCGCAGGCGTCCGGGGTTACGCTGGGTCCCGTCCTATCGATCAACGACCACGGCGGAGGTGTTCGCCCGATGGCTCAGATGCGCGAGATGGCTATGTCGGACGCCGGTGGCGTGCCGGTCGCAGGCGGAGAGATTTCCGTTTCGGTCAATATCGCGATGGAGTTCGAAATCGCGGAGTAATCTACGATCCAACCCGGGCTTGCAGCGGTTGGCGCTGCCGGCCCGATGCATCGAAATTCCCCGGCGCAAGCCAGTTCTCGAATGCCGCGCGAATGCGCGGCCACTCGCTGTCGATAATCGAAAACCACGCCGTATCCCGGTTGCGTCCTTTGTAATGTGTCGCCTGCCGGAAGACGCCCTCGAACGTGAAACCCAAACGTTCAGCTGCGCGTTTTGATGGCGCGTTCAGGGCGTCGCATTTCCATTCATAGCGGCGATAACCAAGCTCATCGAACACACGGCGCATCATCAGATACATAACCTCGGTCGATTGCGGTTTGCGCTGGAGCAGGGGAGAGAAGTGGATATGGCCTACCTCGATTGAACCCGCTGCTGGTTCGACCCGAAGGTATGAGGCCATCCCCACGGGTACCTCATCCGCGTCGAGCACTGTATGAAACATCGGGTCCGCATCCACGCAGTTTGACTGCGCCCATGCGGTGAAATCAGCCTCAGAGTCGAACGGGCCGTAGGGCAGATAAGTCCAATTGTGGCCGTCCGTATCGTTGGCAAACGCCCGGTACAAGCCGGGCGCGTGCCTGTTTACATCCAGTGGCACAACGGAACAGAACCGGCCCTGCATCGGTGTGTAAGGCGGGGTGGGGCGAGGAAACTCGCCCGCGACCGGCAAGCCGATGGGTTGACCCAGTTCATTTGTGTTGTGCCCGGTCATCGGATCAGGCGCTGGCTTTGGACAGAGCCTGATCGAGATCAGCGATCAGATCGTCTGCATCCTCGATCCCGATGGACACGCGCACCACTCCAGGGCCTGCGCCTGCAGCTTCCTGCTGCTCGGGCGTCAACTGACGGTGTGTGGTCGAGGCCGAGTGGATGATCAGCGACCGTGCGTCGCCAAGGTTGGCCACGTGGCTGAAGATCTCAAGCGCGTTCACCAGCTTTACGCAGGCGTCATAGCCGCCCTTGACCGCAAAGGTGAACAGGGCGCCCGCGCCGCGCGGGTAGTGCTTTTTTACCCTGTCGCTATAGGGCGAGGATGGCAGGCCAGCATATGTCACGTAATCCACACGGTCGTCTGCCTCGAGCCACGCTGCTATTTTCTGCGCGTTTTCGACATGGCGCTCCATCCGTAGCGATAGCGTTTCTATCCCCATCAGCGTGTAGTGCGCCGCCTGAGGGTTCATCGTCATGCCCAGATCGCGTAGACCGATCGCGATGCCGTGGAATGTAAAGGCGAGCGGGCCGAAGGTCTCGTGGAATTTCAGGCCGTGATAGGCAGGTTCAGGTTGGCTGAGCGATGGGAACTTATCATTTGCCGACCAGTCGAACTTGCCCGAGTCAACGATACATCCGCCTGTGACGGTGCCGTTCCCGGTCAGATACTTGGTTGTCGAATGCACGACCAGCGTTGCGCCATGTTCGATCGGACGGCAGAGGTAAGGCGTGGCCGAGGTGTTATCGACGATCAGCGGAACTCCTGCGGCATCGGCCACATCGGCCAGCGCGCGAATATCAGTTACATAGCCGCCCGGATTGGCGATGGATTCGCAGAACACCGCGCGGGTGTTCTCATCGATAGCGTCCTTGACGGCGTCCAGATCGTCGGTGTCGACGAACTTGGCCGACCATCCAAAGCGTTTGATCGTCTGGCTGAATTGGGTGACCGTGCCGCCGTACAGACGGGTCGATGCGATAACGTTGCAGCCCGGTCCCATCAGCGGGAACAGCGCCATGATCTGTGCTGCGTGGCCAGAAGAACAGCAAACCGCGCCAACACCGCCCTCCAGCGTGGCGACACGTTCCTGCAACACCGCAACAGTGGGGTTGGTCAGGCGCGAATAGATGAAGCCCACTTCCTGCAGATTGAATAGCGCGGCGGCGTGATCGGCATCGCGGAACACATAGGCAGTGGTCTGATAAATCGGCGTCTGGCGCGCCCCGGTGGCAGGGTCAGGGCGGGCCCCGGCGTGAATTTGCAGCGTGTCAAAACCGTAGGTCGGGCCGTCAGACATCTTTGAAATCTCCTGTTGGAATGTGTGTTGCTGAATCTCTAGGACATTGGCTCGCCCGGCACAATGTCCGCGTCACCGCAGCCAAAGCCCCTTGGACTTGATCGTTTTGCGAATGACCTGTTCGCGTGCGGGCAGGTTGTTTCGGTCGAACAATGCCCGGATCTTCGCACCCTTGCGCTGTATCACCAGCTTCTTCAGTGGATCATAGCCTTTGAGCACTTTTTTGATCTTGTTCGGGGCCACGACGGTTTCCAATACCTCGACCACATGATCGCTTTCGCGGGCGTAGAGCATCGGGAACAGGCGATAGTGGCAGCTGACCGACCCATCCAGCAGGCCCTCGGGCAGGGCATCCCGTCCGCCACCGAAGGAATGGATGACCAGCGGCAAGGCGATCTGATCTAGCCACGGGCTCAAAACTTGCGCGGTCAGTTCGGGGATTTCCTCGTCGCGAATGGTGCGGGCATAGCCCATAAACCGCTCACCAAATTGGCGGGGGCATTTGTAGAAGAAATAACCGGCGTTAAAATACAGGTAGCGCCGCCAATAACCCTCGGGCTGGCTGGGATCGAGAGAGCTTTCGAAATCCAGCCCGAACCGGTCATACAGTGCGCGCCAGATACCCTCATATCCTGGGCCGTAGAGCGTGGGTTTGGGCCATGTTCCCTCGACCCGAAGTGAGGCGCCGGGCTGTTCGAAATCGAACGGGACGTCGGAAATTTCGCCGGTGATCAGAGTGTCGGAGTCGAAAAAGACAAAGGGCTCACCCTCTGGCATCGCCAGCAAAGCTTCGATCTTGTTGCCATTGGGATAGCTCGAGCCAAAAGCATGAGATTCAAAAGGCAGAATCTCGGCACCCAGATGCTGCAGGGCTTCAAGAACTTCGGCATCCTGAATGCTGGGGTTCTGAGGCCAAAGAGGGCCGGGCTGTGGCACCCCCACGAACAGCCGACCTTTGAACCCTGATGAGCTGTGGCGCAGCGAGGCGGCGAAAAGCAATGCCTCGTATTGCAGCCGGTTGTTTTGCCCGATGATGAGGATGTTGAATGTCGCCGGGCTTGCCTGCATCGTGTTGCGCTTTCTGATCGGGCCGGTATTCGGCCGCTGCCTCAACCGGAAGTACAACAAGCTGTGAAGGGCGTCAAAACCCCAAACATGACCGGTTTGCAAATCCGGCTCGTGCTCCCATCTAATGTGACAGCAACGCATGAGGATTGCAGATGCGGGTCAATGCAGATTTCACACAGCGGGTCGCCGTTCACTTTGATCAGACCGAATGGGTCGCGTCACCGGCTGCTGGCGTCGAACGCAAGATGCTGGACCGCATTGGCGAGGAAGTGGCGCGTGCCACAACCATCGTGCGCTTTGCCCCCGGCAGCGCGTTTTCGTCGCATACTCATGACGGGGGTGAGGAATATCTGGTGCTGGACGGAGTGTTCCAGGATGAAACCGGAGATTTCCCTGTCGGCAGCTATGTACGCAATCCCCCGACGTCCTCCCATACACCTTCGGCCAGCGAAGGCGCGACTATTCTGGTCAAACTGCATCAGTTCGACCCCGATGACCGCACCGAGGTTCGGCGCTCGATCAACGGGGGCGGAGATATCGATTTGTTCAAGGATGCGCATGAGGATGTCCAGGTGCAAACCTGGGGCGCGGGCGAACATATTGAATTGGACGCCGACAAGGGGTTTGAGGTCTTTGTTATCGAAGGTGGCTTTGCCGAGGCGGGCGAAGAATTTGGCACTTGGGACTGGTTGCGCTTGCCGCCTGGATCACGCTTTGCTGCTGTAGCAGGAGAGGGCGGAGCCCGTGTTTGGATCAAATCCGGCCACCTGGGTGGGATGGTCTGAGCCGCCGCTGCCAACAAAATAGGCAATTTCTGACTGAATCCGGACCATTCCGCCCGGATTTTTCATTTTTTGACCATTTGGCAAATTTTACCAATTGATAAAAAATCAGATTGTGGCAAGCTGGGGTCCATAACAAACATATCTACAGGGAGTAGAGTGATGGCACAGGGCCAGATGGCACCCGGGATCGTCTCCGGGCGGCTTTCCAGCGATGAGCTGACCTCGAATTTCACCGATCTGCATCCGCCACTGGCCCCGCACGAGGCCGCCGTGGCCGCCGATCGATGCTATTTCTGCTATGACGCGCCATGTGTGACGGCCTGTCCGACGGATATCGATATTCCGTTGTTCATTCGCCAGATTCAGGCCGGGCAACCGCAGGCGGCAGGGCAGACCATTCTGGAGCAGAACATTCTGGGCGGCATGTGTGCCCGGGTTTGTCCGACCGAAACTTTGTGTGAAGAGGCTTGCGTGCGTGAGACGGCCGAAGGCAAGCCGGTCGAGATCGGACGCCTGCAGCGTTATGCAACCGATGATGTGATGGCCTCGGGTGCGCATCCGTTCGAGCGCGCCGCATCAACCGGCAAGACAATTGCCGTAGTTGGGGCAGGGCCCGCCGGTCTGGCCTGTGCGCATCGTCTGGCGATGCAGGGGCACGATGTGGTGATCCACGAAGGCAAGCCCAAGCCAGGCGGTCTGAACGAATACGGGATTGCGGCGTATAAATCTACCAATGATTTTGCACAGGCCGAGGTCGATTGGCTGCTTAAAATAGGCGGGATCGCGATCGAGACCGGTTCGATTCTGGGAGAGACGATTTCTCTGGAAGGGTTGCAGGAGAACTATGACGCTGTTTTCCTGTCAATAGGACTTGCGGGGGTGAACGCACTGCGGGCTGATGGGGTCGATAAAGACGGGGTGCGCCCGGCGGTCGACTTTATCTCGGATGTGCGACAGGCCAGCGATCTGGTTGATCTACCTGTGGGTCGCAATGTCGTTGTGATTGGCGGTGGTATGACTGCCGTAGATGCGGCAGTGAAATCGAAACTGCTAGGCGCTGAGCACGTCACCATCGCCTATCGCCGAGGTCGCGACGCGATGGGTGCAAGCCGGTACGAACAGGATTTGGCGGCGTCGCATGGTGTTCGGATTCTCTGCAATGTTCAGCCGGTGGCTATTCACGGAAATGGTGCCGCAGCAGAGATCGAATTGGAGTATACTGCGAGCCATGATGGTCGACTGACCGGAACGGGTGAATCTGTCCGTGTGCCGGCCGATCAGATTCTTAAGGCCATCGGTCAGACGCTTGACGGTGCGCCGGAAGGCCTAACGCTGGATGGCAATAAGATTGCCGTGACCGGGGCGGGACGCACTTCAATGACCGGTGTGTGGGCTGGCGGAGACTGTGCGGCAGGAGGCGAAGACCTGACCGTGACCGCCGTAGCCGAAGGTCGCGATGCCGCGATGGATATCCACGCTGCTCTGAGCGCGTGAAACTCAAAGACAAAGATGCAGAGCTGCATCAGGGAGGCCGGATAAATGGCTGATTTAACATCAAACTTTCTTGGAATATCTAGCCCGAACCCGTATTGGCTGGCCTCCGCGCCACCGACGGATAAGGAGTACAATGTTCGCCGCGCCTTCGAGGCCGGATGGGGCGGCGTAGTGTGGAAGACCTTGGGGGCCGAGGGGCCTCCGGTCGTGAATGTGAACGGCCCACGCTATGGCGCGATTTATGGCGCGGACCGCCGGTTGTTGGGACTCAACAACATCGAACTGATCACAGATCGGCCGCTTGAGGTGAACCTTGAGGAAATGGCCCGCGTAAAGGCGGATTATCCAGATCGCGCCCTGATCGCCTCGATCATGGTGCCCTGTGAGGAGGCTGCTTGGAAGGCCATTCTGCCGCGTGTTGCTGAAACCGGTGCGGACGGGATCGAGCTGAATTTTGGCTGTCCGCACGGGATGAGTGAACGGGGTATGGGGTCTGCCGTCGGGCAGGTGCCGGAATACATCGAAATGGTGACCCGTTGGTGCAAACAGTATTACGACCGCCCAGTTATCGTGAAGCTAACGCCGAACATTACGGATATCCGCAAACCGGCAGCGGCAGCCAAGAATGGCGGTGCGGATGCTGTATCGCTGATCAATACGATTAACTCGATCACCAGCGTCAATCTGGATACGTTCAGCCCCGAACCCTCGATTGACGGTAAAGGCAGCCATGGTGGCTACTGCGGACCGGCGGTGAAACCAATCGCGTTGTCGATGGTGTCCGAGATTGCGCGGGCCGAAGCCACGCATGGGCTGCCGATCTCAGGCATCGGTGGCGTCACCACTTGGCGCGATGCAGCAGAGTTTATCTCGCTGGGTTGCGGCAATGTTCAGGTCTGCACTGCAGCGATGACCTACGGGTTCAAAATCATCGATGAATTGACGGCTGGCTTGTCGGAATGGATGGATGAGAAAGGCTATGCCAATATCGACGAAGTGATCGGACGCGCAGTGCCCAATGTGACGGATTGGCAATATCTGAACCTCAACTACATCGCCAAAGCGAAGATCGATCAGGATCAGTGCATCAAATGCGGTCGCTGTTTTGCAGCCTGTGAAGACACCAGCCATCAGGCGATTTCGATGTCGGAGGATCGGGTGTTCGAAGTTATCGACGAGGAATGCGTGGCCTGCAATCTTTGCGTGGATGTGTGCCCTGTAGAGGGGTGTATTTCCATGGAGCCGATGGCCGCCGGAGCGGTTGATCCGCGCACAGGCAAGGTCGTTGATCCTGAATATGCCAATTGGACGACACACCCCAACAACCCCATGGCGAAAGCGGCGGAGTAGTCAGAGATATTTCGTCAAAAATCTTGGCGGAGAAAATTCGGCGAATTTTCTCAGAACAGAATGTCGATGGGTCCGTTGTGGCAGATGATGACATATTGATTGGCGGTGCGGATCAAATGGTATCCGCGCCGTTTCACTTCAGCCTGAAAAGCCGCGTGACCAACCTCGCGTTCGACCCAAGCAACCAAGCGTCGCACAACAGCTCCCGTTCGAGCAGATCGGGACGAGAAAAGCTGGGTGATCCAAGGCTCGGGATCTGAGCGATACGTCATCATGCTCCGAGCTTTTCTCAATAGGGTTAAGCGTCTCTTAAGGTGTAAGCAGTTTTCGATAGAGCGTTTCCACGAACGGAACCGCGCCTTCGAAAGGGTCTTCTTCCCCAAGAATTGCCCGGACTTGAACATCGAAATCCGCATAATGCTGTGTCAGTGCCCAGATCGAGAAAATCAGATGATAGGGATGGACTCGTGCAATTTTGCCCTGAGCCATCCAGCTTGTCAGAATCGTGGTTTTTTCATCGACCAGTTTTTTGAGATCGCTGGACAAAGCTTCATGAATGCGCGGCGCGCCCTGAACAAGCTCATTGGCAAAGAGGCGGCTCTCGCGAGGCAGGTCGCGGCTCATCTCAAGCTTGCGTTGGATATAAGACAGTATTTCTTCCAGCGGGTCGCCATCCTCATTCAACGCGTGCAGGGGAGCGAGCCAGACTTCAAGCAGTCCCGACAACAGGGCTGTATGGATCGCTTCTTTCGATGGAAAATAATAGAGCAGGTTGGGCTTGCTCAGCCCCGCCTCAGCTGCAATTTGGTCGACGGTTGCGCCGCGAAAACCGTGGGCTGAGAACACATTCAGGGCCGCCTCGAGAATCGCTGCTCGGTTCTTTTGCTGAATCCGGGTTGGGGCGCGGTCTTTGGGCATGTTCACCTGTTGTCCTTTTTTCGGCCAGTTGGGCGTCAATTATGTCGAAAATTCCGGCAGGCCACTGCAATTTCTTGACTGATGTCGAACCCGTGATAGCGTGAGTTTGACCAGATGGTCAAATCAAGACACCAAAAGCGAGCCAAATCGCAAGCAACAGGGAAGAACATGATGGCAGCTCCGGCGCAGAATCTCAGGATCAATGGCGACAGGTTATGGGACAGCCTGATGGAGATGGCCAAGATCGGCCCAGGCGTCGCGGGTGGCAACAACCGTCAGACGCTAACGGACGAGGACGCCGAAGGGCGCGCGCTGTTTCAGAAATGGTGCGAGGATGCCGGTTGCTCGATGGGGTTGGACCAGATGGGCAACATGTTTGCCCGACGAGAGGGAGCGGACCCCGAGGCACTGCCGGTTTATGTAGGGTCGCATTTGGATACGCAGCCCACAGGTGGCAAGTATGATGGCGTTCTTGGCGTGCTTGGTGGGCTGGAGATCATTCGCACGCTGAATGACCTAGGCATCAAGACCAAGCACCCTATTGTGGCCACCAATTGGACCAACGAAGAAGGGACGCGATATGCCCCGGCGATGTTGTCTTCGGGGGTGTTTGCCGGAATGCACACTCAGGACTGGGCTTATGCACGTGAGGATGCCGAAGGAAAGAAGTTCGGAGATGAATTGAACCGCATCGGTTGGCGCGGCGATGAAGAGGTTGGTGCGCGCAAGATGCACGCTTTCTTTGAGTTGCACATTGAACAGGGCCCGATTCTGGAAGCTGAGGGTAAGGATATTGGCGTTGTAACCCATGGTCAGGGTTTGAGCTGGACCCAGGTTACCGTGACCGGCAAGGATGCGCATACTGGGTCTACACCGATGCCGATGCGCAAGAATGCCGGGCTGGCGATGGCGCGTATTCTTGAGAAAGTGGACGAGATTGCATGGTCGCATGCACCTCATGCCGTGGGTGCGGCGGGGCATATCGATGTCTATCCGAACTCACGCAATGTGATCCCTGGAAAGGCAGTGTTCACGGTCGATTTTCGCTCGCCCGAGTTGGACGTGATCACTGATATGGAGAACCGTCTGCGGGTCGCAGCTGAAGACATCGTCGAAGAGATGGGGCTGCAGATCGAATTCGAGAAAGTGGGCGGTTTTGATCCAGTGAAGTTTGATGAGGGTTGCGTGGCGGCGGTGCGCGATGCGGCTGAGCGGTTGGGGTATTCGCATACGGATATCATCTCGGGCGCCGGGCATGATGCCTGCTGGATCAACCGGGTAGCGCCAACGGCGATGGTGATGTGCCCATGCGTTGATGGGTTGAGCCATAATGAAGCTGAGGAGATCAGCAAGGATTGGGCTGCAGCCGGGGCGGATGTTCTGTTGCATGCGGTCGTCGAGACGGCTGGGATCGTGGAATAGGGGGCTCTGCCCCCGTCGCCCGATGGGCGGCTCCCCCGGGGTATTTTTAGCCAGATGAAGCAAGCGGCGCAGACCGCATCAGGGAGTTTAACATGAGCACTGTAATCAAGAACGGAACCGTTGTGACCGCTGATCTGACCTATAAGGCGGATGTAAAGGTCGAAGGTGGTGTGATTACTGAGATTGGGCCGGACCTGCGAGGTGAAAAGGAACTTGATGCATCGGGCTGTTATGTCATGCCCGGAGGGATCGACCCGCACACGCATCTGGAAATGCCGTTTATGGGAACCTATTCCAGCGATGATTTCGAAAGCGGCACGCGCGCAGCGCTGGCAGGCGGGACCACGATGGTTGTGGATTTCGCGTTGCCTAATCCGGGCGAAAGCCTGTTGGACGCCCTGAAGCGTTGGGACAACAAGTCAACGCGCGCGAACTGTGATTATTCGTTCCATATGGCGGTGACCTGGTGGGGCGAGCAGGTGTTTGATGACATCAAAACCGTCATCGAGACGCGCGGCATCAACACGTTCAAGCATTTCATGGCCTATAAAGGCGCACTGATGGTGAACGACGATGAGCTTTTTGCCTCGTTCAAGCGTTTGGCCGAGCTGGGCGGCACTGCGATGGTGCATGCCGAGAACGGCGATGTGGTTGCTGAGCTGAGCGCGAAACTGCTCGCCGAAGGCAATACTGGACCGGAGGCACATGCTTATTCCCGCCCACCGCAGGTGGAAGGTGAGGCAACCAACCGGGCGATCATGATTGCAGATATGGCGGGTGTGCCGCTCTATGTGGTGCATACTTCCTGTGAGGAGGCGCACGAGGCCATCCGGCGTGCCAAGATGCAGGGCAAGCGGGTTTGGGGCGAACCTTTGATCCAACACCTGACATTGGATGAGAGTGAATACTTCCACCACGATTGGGAGCACGCGGCACGTCGGGTCATGAGCCCTCCGTTCCGGAACAAACAGCATCAGGATAGCTTGTGGAACGGTTTGCAGTCCGGAACACTGAATGTGGTGGCCACGGATCACTGTGCCTTTACGACCGAGCAGAAACGCTATGGCGTTGGGGATTTCACCAAGATCCCGAACGGCACCGGCGGGTTGGAGGACCGGATGCCGATGCTGTGGACCCATGGGGTGAATACCGGGCGATTGACACCGAACGAGTTTGTGGCTGTGACTTCAACCAACATTGCCAAGATATTGAATTGTTACCCGAAAAAAGGTGCAGTTCTTGTGGGTGCTGATGCAGATTTGGTGGTTTGGGACCCGGACAAGGCCAAGGTAATCACGGCCGAGACACAACAATCCTCCATCGACTACAATGTCTTCGAGGGCAAAGAGGTGCGAGGGCTGCCTCGGTTTACGCTGACCCGCGGCGCGGTGGCCGTACATGATGGCGAGATTCAGACTCAGGAAGGGCACGGGAAGTTCGTGGCGCGTGAGGCCAATACCCATGTGAACAAGGCGCTAAGCACCTGGAAAGAGTTGACAGCGCCCCGGCCTGTTGAGCGGACAGGTATACCGGCAACGGGTGTATAAACCCCTTGGGTCGCCTTTCCGGCGACCCGGGTCTGAGCTTCTTCAAGGCAATGGAATGAATACAGAAAATACTACTCAGCCCGTTATTGAGGCAAGGCAGCTGGATCTTACATTTCAGACGAATGATGGGCCTATTCATGCGCTGAAAGATGTGAACTTGTCGATTGGCAAGGGGGAGTTCGTTAGTTTTATCGGCCCCTCGGGCTGCGGCAAGACGACGTTCCTGCGCTGTATCGCAGCGCTGGAAACACCGACCGGCGGGACCCTGACCGTGAATGGCATGACGCCTGACGAAGCACGGCGAAAGCGCGCTTATGGGTATGTGTTTCAGGCGGCTGGGCTCTACCCGTGGCGGACCATTGCAAAGAACATCAAGCTGCCGCTTGAGATCATGGGCTATTCCTCTGCCGAGCAGGAGGAACGCGTTAGAAAGGTTCTGGAACTTGTTGATCTTGATGGATTTGGCGGTAAGTTCCCCTGGCAGCTCTCGGGCGGGATGCAACAGCGGGCCAGTATTGCGCGGGCCTTGGCATTTGATGCGGATATACTGCTGATGGACGAACCGTTCGGTGCGCTTGATGAGATCGTGCGCGACCATCTGAACGAACAGCTTCTGGCATTATGGGCGCGCACCGAGAAGACCATTGGTTTCGTGACACATTCGATCCCCGAAGCGGTGTATCTCAGCACCAAGATCGTGGTGATGAGCCCTCGGCCTGGCCGGATCACGGATGTGATCGATAGCCCTCTGCCGAAAGAGCGGCCTCTGGATATCCGTGACACGCCCGAGTTTATCGAAGTCGCCCACCGAGTGCGAGAAGGATTGCGAGCGGGTCATGGGGATGAAGTGTGATGGCGGGTAAAGGCATCAGACGGGCATCCCGCGAAGATGTGGGGGATTGCGCGCGTATTATCGCGACCTGGGCCGCCCAGACCGATTGGATACCCGAGGAATTGCCAGAAGAAAAGCTGGCGGATCTGATCCTTGAGGCGTTTCCGAATAGGGACATCTGGATCGCAGGTGATCCGATTGATTGCTATATGTCTGTCGATCCGGTCGAACATAAGGTTGGTGCGCTGTATTGTTTGCGCACTGGGCAGGGCATCGGCAAGCAATTGCTGGATAAGGCGAAGGAGGGGCGCGACCATCTTTGGCTGACCACACATGTGCCAAATGTCGACGCGCAACGGTTTTATCGGCGCGAGGGCTTTGTTGAGACGGGAAGAGAGCCTCCGGTGCCACCTGACACAGTGCCTGTCATTCGGATGGAGTGGCACGCATGAAGCAGATCATTGCAGTCCTCACCGTGATCGCCGCCATTGTCGTTGTCTGGTACGCGGCCTGTATTCCTATGAATATCAAAGGGGTTCTGACCGAACAGGAGCGCGCGGGTGCTGAAGTCCAACCACCTTCAGCCAAGGATCGCCGGGACATGGGGGAGATCGGTCTGGCTTTGAACAACGCGTTTGCAATCCCAGCCACATGGGAGCAGGACCGCCCCCGCCTGCCTGCACCCCATCAAGTTGGGATTGAGTTGTGGGAAACCACGATTGAGAAAAAAATCACCTCGAAACGCTCTCTGATTTATCATGGCTGGGTCACGCTGAGCGCTACGATGCTGGGTTTTGCTATCGGAACCGGGTTGGGCATCCTGCTGGCGGTCGGGATCGTGCACAGTCGGGTGATGGATCTGTCGGTGATGCCCTGGGCGATCGTCAGCCAGACCATTCCTATCATTGCGCTGGCTCCGATGATCATCGTTGTTCTGTATTCTGTTGGGGTTCAGGGGATCATTCCTAAGGCGATCATTTCGGCGTATCTGAGTTTCTTCCCCGTCGTCGTAGGCATGGTAAAAGGGCTGCGCAGCCCGGATGCTATGCAGTTGGATTTGCTGCGAACCTACAATGCCAGCCGTTCGCAGGGGTTTTGGAAACTGCGGCTGCCGGCCTCGATGCCCTATCTGTTTACATCGCTGAAAATTGGCGTCGCTGCTTCGCTGGTCGGGGCCATTGTTGGAGAACTGCCGACCGGGGCTGTTGCCGGGTTGGGTGCACGGCTGCTGGCCGGTAGCTACTATGGCCAGACGGTACAGATCTGGTCGGCGCTGTTTGCTGCGGCCATTCTCGCCGCCTGTCTCGTCGGGTTGCTGGGGCTGATCGAGCGGACCGTCCTGAAACGAATGGGGATGGCACAATGATACCTATTGTTGGTGCAATCGCTGTCTGGTTATTGGGTTGGTGGTTGAACAGCCGTCTGGCCAGCGGACCCTATTCTGACACACGGATGGTGCGGTTTCTTGCGCCCCTGATCTTCGGTCTGACCGTGATTGGCATCTGGGAACTGGTGGTGCGTGGACTAGAAGTGCCCTTGGTCATTCTGCCCGCGCCATCAGTCATCTGGGACCGTTTCTGGGACAGTTTGCCAACACTTTGGGCTGACTTTGTTCAAACGATCATCAAGGGAGCACTCAGCGGCTACATCATCGGCTGCGGTTCGGCCTTTCTCATGGCAATTGCCGTGGATAGATGGGATTTCCTGCGCCTCGGGCTTCTTCCCGTCGGCAACTTTGTTGCAGCGCTGCCTATCGTGGGCACCGCACCCATTTTAGTGATGTGGTTCGGGTTCGACTGGCATTCCAAGGCGGCGGTCGTCGTAGTGATGGTGTTCTTCCCGATGCTGGTGAACACGGTGGCAGGGCTGCGCGAAGCCACAACGATGCAGCGCGATCTGATGGAGACCTATGCCGCCACCTATTGGCAGAGCTTCCTGAAACTTCGCCTCCCCGCCGCGATGCCGTTTATTTTCAACGGGCTCAAGATTTCTACCACTCTGGCGCTGATCGGCGCTATCGTGGCTGAGTTCTTTGGCTCCCCCACATTGGGCATGGGCTTTCGGATATCGACCAGCGTCGGGCAATTGTCGCTGGATATGGTGTGGGCCGAGATTGTAGTGGCCGCGCTGGCGGGGACGGCCTTCTATGGCGTAGTGGCGATGATCGAAAAGGCGGTGACCTTCTGGCATCCGTCGCAGCGAGGATAAAGGAATAACTCAACAGACCCCATAAACGGGGCAAACATAAGCAACTAGGAGATATGAAGATGAAGAAGCTACTCAGTGGGGCGGTTGCGGCCTTTAGCCTGGCAGCCAGTGCGACACTTGCTGCGGATGAGGTGACACTGCAATTGAAGTGGGTCACGCAAGCGCAGTTTGCGGGCTATTATGTGGCAAAAGACAAAGGGTTCTACGAAGAAGAGGGGCTGGACGTCACCATTCTGCCCGGTGGTCCTGATATTGCGCCCACACAGGTGATCGCAGGTGGTGGAGCAGACGTTACGGTGGAATGGATGCCGGCTGCACTTGCTGCGCGCGAAAAGGGTCTGCCTCTGGTGAACATCGCGCAGCCTTTCAAGAGCTCGGGCATGATGCTGACCTGCTGGAAAGATGCGGGGATTGCCTCGCCCGAAGATCTCAAAAATCGCACGCTGGGAGTCTGGTTCTTCGGCAACGAATTCCCGTTCATGAGTTGGATGAGTCAGCTGGGAATCGGCACCGATGGCAAAAGCGACAGCGGTGTCGAAGTGCTGAAACAAGGCTTTAACGTCGACCCGCTGCTGCAGCGTCAGGCCGATTGCATCAGCACCATGACCTACAATGAGTATTGGCAGGTCATTGATGCCGGTGTCACGCCTGAAGAACTGGTAACCTTCAAATACGAAGATCAGGGCGTCGCCACGCTTGAGGATGGTCTATATGTGCTTGAAGAAAATTTGAGCGATGCGGCCTTCACCGACAAGATGGAACGGTTTGTCCGTGCCTCGATGAAGGGTTGGAAATACGCCGAAGAGAACCCGGATGAAGCCGCCGAGATCGTTCTCGAAAACGATGCAACCGGTGCCCAGACCGAGGAGCATCAAAAGCGAATGATGGGCGAGATTGCCAAGCTGACCGCAGGGTCGAACGGGGCGCTGGATCCAGCCGATTTCGACCGCACGGTTGATACCCTGCTGGCGGGTGGATCTGATCCGGTTATCACCAAAAAGCCTGAAGGGGCATGGACACATCAGATCACCGACGCTGCGCTGAACTGAACCAGCTACAGCAAAAGACGTGCCAATCAAACGCGGCCCTGACGGGGCCGCGTTCTTAGTTTTGAATGTCGAATTTGTGCCTGTACTTGCTGGCCAGAACCTTTAGTATTTCCCTGTAATTCATAGCATTTTGTCACAGCATACGGCATGAATGGTAGAAAATGCAGGGATTTGCATCAGAATTCACTCAGGCGCTCTCGCTGATCCTCGAAGGGGATGCAGAGCTGTGGGCAATTGTGTTGTTGTCGCTGCGGGTTTCGATCTTTGCTGTTCTGATTTCGGCGGTCATCGGGATGCCTATTGGGGCAGCTTTGGCCGTCGCGCGGTTTCCGGGACGGCGGGCGCTGATTATCCTTGTGAACGCTCTGATGGGGTTCCCACCAGTCGTCGTCGGTTTGCTGGTCTACCTGATGTTGTCCCGATCCGGTCCTCTGGGGGTGCTGGAACTTCTCTACACTCCTACCGCAATGGTCATAGCGCAGGTGGTGCTGGTGACGCCGATCATGGCCGCACTTACCCGGCAGGTAGTCGAGATGCTGGCCGAAGAGTATTCTGAACAGCTTCGCTCGCTCGGCGTATCGCGGTTGGCTTCGATCCCGGTGCTGTTGTGGGACGCGCGTTTGGCTCTGGTCACCGCATTACTGGCCGGGTTTGGCCGGGCAATCGCCGAGGTAGGCGCAGTGATCATCGTCGGCGGCAATATCAATCACGTGACGCGCGTGATGACGACCACGATTGCGCTTGAGACTTCGAAGGGGAACTTGGCGCTGGCGCTGGCCTTGGGTGTGATCCTGATCGGTTTGGCCGTGGCGGTAAACGCGATGGTCAGCGCGTTGACCCTGCGGGCCGAGCGGGAAGGGCTGCGCCATGCGTGATGTCGTGACCGAGGCGCCGGGTATGTTAGAGGTCCAAGGGGTGCACATTGCACGCGAAGGCAAGGTGCTGCTCGATGTCCCGCATTTGTGCCTGGATGGCCCGGGTCCGACCATGATCTTGGGTCCAAACGGCGCTGGCAAAAGTCTGTTGCTGCGTTGTCTGCATGGTCTGATTCAACCCGACAGCGGGCGTGTCTGTCAGGACGGTGTTGTGTTGAATGCAGCCCACAAAGCGCGGCAGGCGATGGTGTTTCAAAGCCCCGTGCTGCTGCGCCGCTCGGTCGCGGCCAATCTGGACTTTGTGCTAAAGCGGAAATCGATGCCCCGTGCCTTGCGCAGGCATCGTATCGAAGCTTTGCTGGCCGAAGGAGGACTGGATGGTAAAGCACGTCAATCCGCGCGTTCGCTGTCTGGTGGCGAGGCGCAAAGGTTGGCGATCCTGCGCGCGTTGGCCTTAGACCCCAAGACCTTGTTCCTGGACGAACCCACCAGCGCATTGGATCCAAGTGCTATGCAGATGATCGAACGGATGGTCTTGCGCGCCTCGGCCCGGGGTGTGCGCATCGTGATGGTGACGCATGACATCGGGCAGGCGCGGCGCCTGGCATCTGACATCGTGATGATGCAGGCAGGGCGTGTGGTGGAACACGGAAGGGCGCAGCAGGTTCTGGAAGCCCCCAAAAGCAACGAGTCGCGCCGGTATCTGGCTGGCGGTCTGGTAACCTGATGAACAGAGATGGAGACTTCGAATGATCCCTGATTTCGTTCGGGCATCAATTGTCGCGCTTGGGCTGACCGCAGGCGCAGGCTTGGCCGAAGAACCCTTTATCGTTGTGCAATCAACGACCTCGACGCAGAATTCGGGTCTGCTGGACTATATCCTGCCGGGGTTCGAGGCCGAAACCGGTATCGATGTACGGGTTGTGGCCGTCGGGACCGGTCAGGCGATCCGGAACGCAATCAACGGTGATGGCGATGTTCTTCTGGTTCACTCCAAGCCCGCTGAAGAGCAGTTTGTAGCAGACGGTTGGGGTGTCGAACGGTTCGATGTCATGTACAATGATTTTGTATTGGTTGGCCCAAAATCTGATCCGGCCGGAATTGCCGGCGGCAACGACATTACAACCGCTTTGACAGCTGTGGCCGAAACGAAGGTACCCTTTGCCTCGCGCGGGGATGACAGCGGGACCCACAAAGCCGAGATGCGCTATTGGGAGGCGACAGGCGTTGACCCGACGGCGGCGTCGGGGACTTGGTATCGCGAGACCGGATCGGGGATGGGGGCAACGCTGAACGTGGCCAGCGGCATGGACGCGTATGCTCTGACCGACCGGGCAACCTGGTTATCCTTCGGAAACCGGGGCAATCTGGAGGTCTTGGTCGAGGGCGATCCGCGCCTGTTTAACCAATATGGTGTAATCCTCGTGAACCCTGAAAAGCACTCCGGCGTTCGCGCCGCTGCCGGGCAAAGGTTTATCGATTGGCTTATCGGCCCTGATGGACAGGCGGCGATTGCGTCTTACACGCTGGATGGTGAGCAGTTGTTTTTTCCAAACGCACAGTAAGTTTGACTTGGGTTAGCGCAACCGCGAATAGACGACAGATCAACCACTGGCGCCGTTGTGGTGGATCCGACCCAGATTTGCGAGGTCATAGCCGCCTAGTTCATCAGCGCGTTCGGTAAAACGCTCGGATTTCACAAACTGGGTCAGCGTCTGCATGGGGACCTCGAAGAAGGCGCGGCGCCAGATTGCAAGGTCCAGACGCTCGGAATGGGTGGGCACAAAACTTAGCCTGTACGGGCGCGCCAGTGCACCGAGGCCAAAACCAACCTCTGCCTTGCCGTCACGCAGGGCGGTGGCCAGCTCTTCTTCTGTGCGGGCGCAAACAGGCAGTGTATTCAGATCATCACGATCCAGACCGTGGGCGTCGAGCAGTGCATCGAACAGACGCTGGCTGGCGGCGCTGTCTTGCCGCAGAATGATCCGTCTGCCTTTCAGATCCTGAAACCCCGAGATGTCCGAAGTGCCGGGTGCCAGCAACAAGCCGCGCTGCCGGTTGGCAATCTGGTAGAGGATCACAGGTGCTTCGCCAATCGTGTCGCGCAGGGTCTGAGTGTTGAAGCCTTCCGGTTCGTGGATATGCAAGGCCGCCGCCTGTGCGCTGCGCTCCGCAAGACGATTCAGCCCGTCGAAAGACCCATCATAGTAAGTCGCAAGCCCAGAGCCGCTTTCCCGCAAAGCCCAGTCCAGCAGGGGATCGTGGCTACCTGCCACGATCGGCGGCAGGGGTGGTTCGACGACATCGGGGCCAGAGCGTGAGGCGTTGAGCCACGCTATGATCTCGGCTTTTGGGAACAACAGCTTGCCCATGGCGCGTACACAGGGGATTTCGCCCGAGGATGCCAGATCATAGGCCTTCCGCTCACCAATGCGCAGCAGATCCGCCAATTCGCGGGTGGTCAGGTATTGCGGCATTCAGTCGAGGCGTACAGCCGAACCGGACGTCTTGTCGGCGGCGCTGAAACCGAATTGATCCAGCGTGTAAGGAGCGGCGACAGTGATCACGACCATCGCGGCGACGGCGGTCAGAAAGGCTTTCATGTTCTCCTCCGGCTCAATCCTGCGGTGCGGTGGCGCTGCGCAGGAACGCGACCAGATCTAACCGGTCCTGTGCTTGCGTGATCCGCTGCATTGGCATCTTTGACCCCGGAATGTAGTGGTCCGGGCCTTCGTCGAAAAGAGCATTTATTGTCTCTTCATTCCAAATAATATCAGAGTCTTGCAGCGTATCCGAGTACAAATAACCGGGCGATGTGCCCGCTTTCCGCCCAAAGATGTCGTGCAAGGTAGGGCCTGCACGTCGACCCCCATCCGGCGTCAGGCTGTGACAGATCGAACATTTGCGCGCAAATTGCCGTTCTCCGTTGCCCATCTCGCTTGGGTCTTTCAGAAAGCTGGGTTCGGCAGCGGCCATCTGTTCGCGATCGCCCAGTGCTGAAACGGGCCAGCTGTACATTGCCTCATCAATGCCGCCTGCGTGAAGGTTTTGACCATCGGCAGAAAAAGCGAGCGCCCAAACCGGACCGCGCAGGGTGGCGCGGAAATCTTGTGCAATGCGCCATTCAGCCGTGTCGATGACCATTATAAAGCCCTCACCATCACCGACAGCCAACAGCTTGCGATCGGGGCTCAATGCCATGGCGAGGATCGGGCGCCGATCCAACGTAAAGTCATGTTCTTCTTCGGTGGTGAGGCTCAGGATGCGTGTCACTCCATCGACGGTACCGTAGGCGATCCAGTTGTCTTGTGCGTTCAGGACCAATTCATTGATGCCAAAACCATGCTCGATCAAGCGATTTGTTTCCTGACCGCTGGCGACATCCCAGATACGCAACGCTCCGTCGACACCTGCCGAATAAAGCTGCTTTCCGTCCGGCGTAAAAACAACTGCATTCACCCCGCTGCCGATTGGCCCAAGCAGGGTCGGCTCGGACCCGTCCACCGGCCACAGGCCGATGGTGCCATCCCAGCTGGCCGTCGCGATATGAGTTTTCGACGCTGCAATGCCGATAATCTTGCCTTTGTGCTGCCCGACTACATCCCCGCCGGGCCAGCGGCGGAGGGTGAAGTCATCCCCGGCAGAATAGATTGCAGTGCCATTGAAAACGACCGAGTTCACTGCCGCTTCGTGCCCCTCCAGCCATTCCGGTGTCTGTCCGGTCCACAGACCGACCGAATTGTCGAAACTGGCCGTTGCGATACGCCCATCCGGCGCCGAAGCGATCCCCATGATCGGCCCGCCATGGCCTTTGAGCGTGAAAAACTCGGACCAGGCGGGCAGGGGGGTCAAAACAAGCGCAAGAGCGAGCCAGCGCATCTATTCTGCAGGTGAGGCCGCTGCCTTGCCGGCCTCTTTTTCTTGCACCTCTTCCAGCCACAGCGAGTGGTGCTCGCGTGCCCATTGTTCTTCGACTTCACCGGTGCCCATGGCGTCAAACGCACCCTCCATGCCCACCGAGCCAAGGTAGATATGGGCGATGATGATGGCGATGAACACGTAGGCGACCATGACATGCCAAACTTGGGCATATTGCATCTCTTCCTGCGGTGACATCTGCACTGGCAGGTTCAGACCCAACGCCTGCGGAATACCTGTCGAATTGGCGATTGAGAAGGTTTTGGCGAACATCGGCAGCTCGAACGGGAATAGCAGCGACAGGCCTGACAGGCTGATAGAGACACCCAGTAGAATGCAAGCCCAGAAGATTATCTTTTGACCCGCATTGAATTTCTTGGCTGGTGGATGGCTGTCTTTGGTGAACAAGCCCCCTCCGGCGGCCAACCATTTCAGGTCGGTCTTGTTGGGGATGTTATGGGCAATCCAGTTTATGGTGATGATTATCAGACCCAACATGAAGGCCCAAGCGAGGTTGTTGTGAAGCCACTTGCACCCTTGCGCGATAGTGGCGAACCCTTCTTTGCCAAAGACCGGGATCAAGAAATCGCGGCCATAAAGGGTCAGCAGGCCTGTGATGCCGAGCACAAGGAACGACCCGGCAAAGAGCCAGTGACCGAAACGTTCGAAACTATTGAAACGAAGGACCGTGCGGCCGGTTTTTTCTCCGTCGATGCGGATTTTTCCTCGGATCAGAAAGAAAAGCACAATGATCGCAAGCATTCCGCCCAGAATGTAGGTTCCATAATCACGCAACGGGCCAGTTCGGAAGTTCAACCACCACATGCCGCCGTCTTGAATCAGCACGCTGTCCGCAGGTCCCTGGGATGAAACGGTGACGTCCGCAGATCCGTAACGCAGCGCGCGGTAGACGTCACTGTCAGAGGCAACACCGCGGGTGCCGAACTGTCCCAGCAGGCCTTCAACATTGCCCTGACCGGTGTTTTCAGACCTGTAGCTGTTGTCGACCTTCTCGCCACGCTGGCGGGCCAGAATGTCCTCAAGCGTGGTCGCGCCGCCGGTTGTAGACCGGTCGGTCGAATCCGCAGGGGCGGCCCCCTCACTGGTTTGAGCGCCCGCAACTTGGGTCAGCGTTAGCGAAAGCAGGAAAGCGATGAATAAGCGCAACATCGGAACCTCAATAAAAATCCAATGCAGGATGACCCACATCTGCGGGTCATCCGTTTTGCTTTGGTAGACGGGGTCAGCCGTCTTTCTGATCGTAGGCCGTGCCCCAACCCCAAGCGCCCGAACCAAATCCGCGCGCGACGACACGCTCTCGGTAAATAGCCGAGACCACGTCGCCATCGCCGGCGAGCAGGGCCTTGGTAGAACACATCTCGGCGCAGATGGGCAATTTGCCCTCTGCGATCCGGTTGCGTCCGTATTTGGCGAACTCTGCGGTCGAGTGCGTTTCCTCGGGGCCGCCAGCACAGAAGGTACATTTGTCCATCTTGCCTCGCGATCCGAAGTTGCCCGCCTGCGGGTATTGCGGCGCGCCGAAGGGGCACGCATAGAAGCAATAGCCGCAGCCAATGCACAGGTCCTTGGAGTGCAGGACGACCCCTTCTTCGTTCTGATAGAAGCAGTCGACCGGGCACACCGCCATGCAGGGCGCATCCGAACAATGCATACAGGCCACCGAGATCGAGCGTTCACCCGGATTGCCGTCATTGATCGTCACCACCCTGCGGCGGTTGATGCCCCACGGCACCTCGTGCTCGTTCTTACACGCGGTTACGCAGGCATTACACTCGATGCAGCGTTCAGCGTCGCAGAGAAACTTTGCTCTAGCCATTATCGTCCTCCTTACGCTGACCAGATTTTGCAGAGAGTCGCTTTGGTCTCTTGCATCTGGGTCACTGAATCATAGCCATAGGTCTGGGCGGTGTTGGTACTTTCACCCAGCACATAGGGGTCTGCACCGGCAGGATACTTGTGCCGCTGGTCTTCGCCCTGGAAATGGCCGCCAAAGTGGAAGGGCATGAAGGCGACACCGGCGCCGACTCTGTTGGTCAGCATCGCCATCACCTTGACCTTGCCGCCCTCAGGACCTTCGACCCAGACCTGTGATCCGTCCCGAATACCAAGGTTGTTGGCATCGCGCGGATTGATCTCGACGAACATGTCCTGCTGGAGCTCAGCCAGCCACGGGTTCGACCGCGTCTCATCGCCGCCACCCTCATACTCGACCAGACGACCAGACGTGAGGATTATCGGGTAATCCTTTGAAAAGTCGTTCTTTTGGATCGACGCATAAAGGGTAGGTAGACGATAGGCCTGACGGTCATCGTAGGTTGGATAGTCCTCCACCAGATCGCGCCGGTTTGTATAGAGCGGCTCGCGGTGCAGTGGGATCGGATCCGGGAAGGTCCATACGACCGCGCGTGCCTTTGCGTTCCCGAAGGGCGCACAGCCATGGGCAATCGCGACCCGCTGGATACCGCCGCTAAGGTCGGTTTTCCAGTTGGTCTCTGGTCCCGCTACGGCGTCGATGGCCGCACGTTCCTCAGCCGTCAGGTCACCGTCCCAGCCAAGGTCCATCAGCATCTGCATCGTGAATTCCGGATAACCATCCTGAATTTCCGAACCAACGCTATAGACCCCTTCGGCCAGCAGGTTGTCGCCGTCACGTTCCACTCCGAAACGGGCGCGGAAGGTCAGGCCACCTTCGCCCACCGGTTTGGACATATCATACAGGTTTGGTGTCCCCGTATGACCCATCTCAGCCGTTCCCCAGCAGGGCCAGGGCAGACCGTAATATTCGCCGTCGTTTGGTCCACCGATGGCTTGCAGCGTGGTTCTGTCGAACGTGTGCTGGTTGGCCATATGGCTTTTCAGACGTTCCGGCGACTGACCGGTATAGCCGATGGTCCAGAGGCCCGAGTTGAACTCACGCGTGATGCTTTCAACATTCGGGGTTTCGGGATCTTCCATCTCGATATTGCGGAAGAACCGATCCGCCCAGCCGAACTTGTTGGCGAACTTGGCCATGATGACCTCGTCCGGCAGGCTTTCGAACAGAGGTTCGACCACGCGGTCCCGCCACTGCAGCGATCGGTTCGAGGCCGTGACCGAGCCACGGGTTTCGAACTGCGTACAGGCGGGCAGCAGATAGACGCCATCGGTGCGGTCATGCAGCACGGCCGAGACGGTGGGATACGGGTCGATCACGACCAGCATGTCCAGCTTCTCCATCGCCGTCTTCATTTCCGTCATCCGGGTCTGCGAGTTGGGCGCGTGGCCCCACAGAACCATGGCGCGGACGTTGTTGTCCTGATCCATGTTGGCCGGATCTTCGAGAACACCGTCGATCCAGCGGGAGACCGGGATGCCGCGCTCATTCTGCAGCGGTTTATCCTTGCCTTCCTTGTCTTTGATCGTGGCGAACTGGCCTGCAAGCCACTCGGGCTCTTCACCCCAGACACGGGCCCAGTGACCCCATGCGCCTTTTGACAAGCCATAGTAGCCGGGCAGGGTATGGGACAGAACACCAAGGTCTGTCGCGCCTTGCACGTTGTCATGGCCGCGGAAGATGTTGGTGCCACCACCCGAGGTGCCCATGTTGCCAAGCGCAAGCTGAAGCACGCAGTAGGCGCGAGTGTTGTTGTTGCCGTTGGTGTGCTGCGTACCACCCATGCACCATACAACGGTACCGGGGCGGTTGTTCACCATGGTCCGTGCGACGCGGCGCAGCTGCGAGCCGGGCGTACCGGTGACGCGCTCAACCTCATCCGGGTTCCACTTGGCAACCTCTTCGCGGATCTGGTCCATGCCCCAGACACGGGTGCGGATGAACTCTTTGTCCTCCCAGCCGTTGTCGAAGATGTGCCACAGGATACCCCAGATCAGAGCGACGTCCGTACCGGGGCGGAAGCGGACATATTCATCCGCATGGGCCGCGGTGCGCGTAAAGCGCGGGTCGCAGACGATTAAAGGCGCATTGTTCTGCTCTTTCGCGCGCAGGATATGCAGCAGCGAGACGGGGTGCGCCTCGGCCGGGTTACCACCGATGATGAAGATGGCCCGGCTGTTGTGCATGTCGTTGTACGAATTGGTCATGGCGCCGTAGCCCCATGTATTCGCAACACCCGCAACAGTGGTCGAGTGGCAGATACGGGCCTGATGGTCCACGTTGTTCGTGCCCCAGTAGGCGGCGAACTTGCGGAACAGATAGGCCTGTTCGTTATTGTGCTTCGCAGACCCCAGCCAGTACACGCTGTCCGGCCCGGATTCTTCGCGGATGCTCATCATGCCATCGCCGATCTCGTTGATCGCCTCTTCCCAGCTGATGCGCTTCCACTCGCCACCTTCCTTTTTCATCGGATATTTCAGGCGGCGCTCGCCATGGGCGTGCTCGCGGACCGAGGCCCCCTTGGCGCAGTGTGCACCCAGATTGAATGGGCTGTCCCAGCCAGGTTCTTGCCCGATCCAGACTCCGTTCTGTACCTCGGCAACGACCGTGCAGCCGACCGAGCAGTGAGTGCATACGGATTTGATATTCTCAACGGCGGTGTTTGCCGCTGTCTGGGCACTGGCGGGCGTCACGGTTCCACCCGTGGCGCTGATCGCGGCAAGGCCTCCGATCGTCAGGCCCGAGCCACGCAAGAATGCGCGGCGATCGACGGTTTTCTCGCCGACCTGGGACAGGATACTTGTCCGCTGGGGGCGTCTCGCAACCCCGTTGGTCTTTTTCCTAAGCATTTCTTTCCTCCCTTGCTGGCCATGTAACCCATGGCTGGCTTGGTACTTCGCGAAACCGACGTCAGGGCCAATCGCAACCGTCTGTCGGGTATGACTACGTCCGGGTCAGAACCGGGCGCTGTCGAGGTATGCGCGCGTATGCGCGGTGTCCTGCATCCGGGTTTCGTCCGTCGGCAGTTCGGCTGCTTCGGCTTTCCCAGACAGGCTGGCGGCGGCTACAGCAGCGGGCGCTGCGGTTCCGGCCAGTTTCAGGAAGTCGCGGCGGGTTGCGCCTTCTTCCTTGGTCTTGCTCATGGGCTCCTCCTGTCCCAATTGCGGTTTGGTGCCTAAAGGCACCGGCGAGTGGCGGGCTAGGCCGCCGTCATTCGAAAGGCTTCACGTTCGATCTCCATGAACACCCGACCAGCCGTGCCGACCGAGGCGTAGAGAACCGAGTTCTCGGCACCTTCCAAATCCGAATAGAAATGCGCGGCCCAGGGCCCAATATGTTTGCTCCAGAACGCCTTTTGATCTTCCAGCGTGGCGGGCGCGCCGAACCGACCGACGATCATGCCCGCCATCATTTCCATTAGCGAGGCGATGTTGTCTTCGGGTTCATATACATTCTGCGCCCGGGTGATGCCCCGCGCGGCCATGTCATTGCGCAGCTGCGCCAGGGGTTTTTCGTTCAGAAATCCCGTCAGGTAGAAAGAGGCATAAGGCAGCAGTTCGCCTCGGCCCAATCCGATGAAAAGTGCGTTGAATTCGCGCTCTGCGGCGGCAGGCTTGGTCACCTTGGCCACCCGTGCCATTGCCTGAATGGCCTGACCTAGATCCGAGTCATCACCGCTTAGCCCGGCCATCTGATCCAAAAGCAACTGATCGGGTGGACCGGCCAATAGCAGGCCAAGAAAATTATAGAAATCCGCACGCAGACGATCCTCAGTTGAGATATCCAATGTTTGCGCGTTGTCTGCGGTCATAGAGTTATCCTTCGAATTCGAATTTCATACGGCGTGGAGCAGGGGTGAGTTCGATTTCCTCTGGCTCTTCCATTTCAACCATCTGTGGGGCTTCCGGTTCTGGTTCGACGGCGTTGATCGGTTCTTCACCTGACTCGATCGCCTCGGGCATGTCAGCTTCTGTTTCTGCTTCGGACACTTCTGCCTCGGCAGCGAGCGCTTCGACATGCGCCAACATACCCTTGCCAACCTGATACGCGGTCTGGATGTTCTCAATCACGCAGGCCGCATCGGTATAATCCTCGCCGTAATCGACCAGCCCGTCGACATTGGCCAGAACAGGATTCAACCGCCATAGGCGCCGCAAGGCGCGGCGGCGCAGACGGTCAGGTACAGCTTTGGCCATGAAGCCCGAGACATCATCGCCGGCTTCCAGTGTATCGGGATCGGGCAGATCAAACTCGGCCAGAATTTCAGCGTCGCTTTTTTCCTCCAGCTCAGCTTGCCGCGTTGTGATGATCTGTTCCTCTGCGGCCAGAGCTTCTGCTTCGGTCTCGGCCTGAACGGCGGCCTTGCGGAGGGACCAGAAATCGCGGGTCTGGGTCATTGCAGCACCCGACGCGGAGCCCGGTAGACATCTGAATCCTGCCGGATTCGTGCATCGCCCTTGCCGTCTTCCACAAGATCGGTGCGTTTCTTGTCCCGTTTACGTTTTATGAACACCTCGTCCTGATGATGCTGCAGGGTGAAATCGCGGAGCCATGCAATCAACCCTTCGGTCATCGGAATCTTCTCAACGATCTCTTCGCCGGTATCCGCATAATCCTGACCCTCGAACGGTGAGGCGGTGATCAATACGGCATTCAGGGGTGTTTCGCCTTTCAGCTCATCCCGCAAAACCAGGTACAGCGAAGGTTGACCGTCCGACAGGTTGACCATGTAGGCTTCGGTTTCATCGGCCCAGAGGGTGAGGGGCAGGGTGGCTGCATGGTATTCGATGGCCTCACCTTCACGTCGCAACTCTTGCCAGTCGGCAGGCCCTGCACCTGGCAAAACAGCGACCGCGCGCCAGTTCCAACGCGCCCAGCGTGTCACCCCGGGTGTTCTGCGCACGACGACGCCAATTGTCATTTCAGTCCGGCTTGCGGCCTTGGCCACTGGCTCCTCCCCGGAAGGCTCTCCCCTGCCTTCCATTGATGTACTATGTTACATAAATTGGCGACCTGCCAAGTCTAGTTTCGCCTAATATGAGACATTCACTTAGAGTTTATTTCCAACTTCAGGTTTTGATGGCGATTTGTGATGAAAAATAATGCACATATCGGGATTTTCTCTGATGCTTCGCATTGCCTCGGCGCGGATTGGGTCTAAGCTGCTGATGGGGCAGAACGCAGCGTCGGGAGGGGAAATGGCCAGCAAGCTCATATTGTGTGATTGCGAGGGGACGCAGTCCCTGAACGCAGATGGTATTTCTGCAGCCTGCGATACGGAGTGCTCGAAGGTGCATACCGCCCTTTGTACGCACCAGATTCAAACTGCCGCCGAGTTGATGACGGGCGATGAGCAGGTGGTGTTTGCCTGCGCTCAGGAAAGTGCAGTTTTTAGCGAGCTTGCCGAGGAACTGGGTGTTGAAGCGCCCGGATTTGTCGATCTGCGCGACCGAGCTGGCTGGTCCGAACAGGGGACCGATGCGACCCCCAAAATGGCTGCGCTCGCGGCTGAGGCATTACTGCCTCAGCCAGTGACCCCCAGTTTCGATGTCATCAGTGAAGGCACCTGCTGTATTGTCGGGCCCGGAGAGGTTGTCTTTCCGTTGGCCGAACAGCTGTCCGCTGTGTTGGCCGTGACTGTGCTTTTGGTTGACGATGCAGAACCGCTAAGCCGCAACTATGACGTTGCGCGCGCACGAATACGCAGACTGGCCGGCGCGCTGGGCGGATTTGTTTGGCATCTGGATCAGGTGCAGCAACTAGAGCCCGGCGGACGCGGAGAATTTGGTTGGAGCACACCCCGTGACGGTGCAACGTCGCGTTGCGACATTGTTGTTGATCTGACCGGAGCAACACCTTTGGTTAATGCCCCCGAAAAGCGCGAGGGGTACTTGCGCGCTGATCCCCGCGATGCGGTGGCCGTCGCGCGTCTTGCTTTTGAAGCGGTGCAACTGGTCGGGACCTTTGAAAAACCGCTATATGTCCGATTGGATGAGACGCTTTGCGCCCATTCGCGAGCGGAACAAACGGGGTGTTCAAACTGTCTGGACGTCTGCCCGACCGGTGCGATCACACCGGCTGGCGATCATGTAGCCATTGATCCGATGATTTGCGCCGGGTGCGGTGAGTGTTCGGCGTTGTGCCCGTCGACTGCTATCACATATGAAGACCCTCCGGTCTCGGCGGTATTGTCGCGGATGCACATACTGGCCCGGACCTTCCGGCGCGCGGGCGGCGTTGCACCGCGATTACTGGTGCACGACGCCCATGGGGCGCAGATGATCCGGATGGCGGCCCGGTTTGGACGGGGACTGCCAGCGGATGTCATTCCGCTGGAGCTGAATGTGGTTTCGGGCTTTGGACATGCCGAGATGCTCGCAGCGCTGGCGCATGGCTTTGCGCGCGCCGATATCCTGATTAGCCCCAAGACCGAACGGGACGCGCTTGATCGTGAATTAGAGCTGGCTCGGGCTATCGCAATGCACGACGCGCTGAGTCTGATTGATGAAACCGACCCGGATGCGCTGGCAGATCTGCTTTATGCGCAAGATGTTCTGCAGCCATTGGCTGATCCGGTGCTTCCACTGGGTAATCGTCGTCAAATAGCGCGTCTGGCGGCGCAAGCTTTGAACCCGGAGGTCGAGGTGCCGCTGGCCTTGCCCGAGGGCGCGCCTTATGGCGCGATTGCAGTGAATACCGACACCTGTACATTGTGCCTGAGTTGCGTGTCCCTTTGCCCATCGGGGGCGCTGATCGATAACCCGGACAAGCCGCAGTTGAACTTCCAGCAGGACGCCTGCCTGCAATGCGGGATTTGCCGAACGATCTGCCCAGAACAGGCGATCACACTAGTGCCCCAGCTTGATCTGAGCGACCAAGCGCTGTCACAACAGGTGCTGAATGAAGAGGAACCCTTTGAATGCGTCGAATGCGGCGCAGCGTTTGGCGTTAAATCAACGGTTGAGCGGATCATGGAAAAGTTGTCGGGCACACATCCGATGTTCGCGACCTCGGATCAGGCGCGGATGATCCAGATGTGCGACAATTGCCGGGTGAACGCCCAGTTCCATAGCGCTGACAATCCATTTCAATCCGCCCCCAGACCACGGGTTGTCACAACGGATGATTACCTTTCAAAGCGCAAGGATCACTGAAGTTGCAGTGGCGCGCCCAGATCGGCGGCGCGCATGGCGGTCACGAAAGCCAGAATTGCTTCGAGGTCATCCAGGCTCATCTCGACCGGATGGATCGGCGAGGGACGCTCGGGCGGGAAAGGTTCGGTGACGCCCTCGATCTGCGTGAAAGCTGGGTGTGGGTTCAGGGCAAAGAACGCCTGAAACCGTTCCGACCAGTCGGGCATTGCGCGCAGCACTGCGAAAGACGGGGTCGAACCCAGCCCGTTCATCCGATTCTTTGGGCCGATTACGTGGCACCGGCCACAATGGGTCATCGACAGATCTTCGCCAAGCAGCGCGTTTCCGTCGACCACGACCTCTTTGGTAACAGTGGCAGTTTCGAAACTTGCGCTAAAGGGCGTGCCCTCGTCGGGGATGAAGTTTTCAACCGTCCGTCTGCCAATGTCGGAAAGTAGCCATTCACGAAACCTTACCTGCTTGGCGCTGTCGTCGATTCGTAGATGATAGACCACCCCGTCACGGGCAAAGACCGGATCGCCGGGCGAACTCGGGGCCAGTGACATGACGCCGCTTTCATCCGCAACAACACGTATTCCGGTCTTGAGAGAAAAGCGCGGAAGAATATGTTGCAAAAGACCTGAGTTTGTCACCTCATCCGGGGCGGCAAGGCCCAATGCCTCTTGCGACCAAGAGGGGGTGGCGGTGAGCGTCAGGCTCAGGCACAACAGGACAAAGCGCATGGTTAAGCCTAACGGTGGCTGACCCGATGCGTCAAATGTACAAAATGAGACGGAGACACATGCAATGAGCGGCGACTATATTCTGTCGATACGCAGGGCGCCCAGCGCGGGGCGGATCAAGGGGAAGACGGCATGAGCATCCGTGATGCAGTTCTAGCGAACTTAAAGAAGATTACCGATCCGGTTTCTGGTCAGGATATTGTGAGCGCGGGTATCGTGCGTGCATTGAATGTTGAAGGTGATACCGTTCGGTTTGTGCTGGAGATCGATCCCAAACAGGCCGAAAAGATGGAGCCCGTACGCGCCACAGCCGAACAGGCGGCGCAGATGGTCGATGGTGTTTCCAAGGTCTCGGCAATGTTGACCGCGCATTCGGACAAGGCGCCGCCTGATTTGAAGCCCAAGCCCAAGCCCTCACAAACCGGACCGCAGGCCGTTCCCGGTGTGGACCGGATCATCGCGGTTGCGTCGGGCAAGGGTGGCGTGGGCAAGTCTACCGTGTCGGCCAACCTTGCCTGCGCGCTGGCTGCTGAAGGCCGTCGCGTAGGCCTATTGGACGCAGACGTATATGGCCCTTCACAACCCCGGATGCTGGGTGTGTCGGGGCGACCGGCCAGCCCAGATGGCAAGACGATCCTGCCGCTGCGCAATCACGGTGTCACCATGATGTCGATGGGGTTAATGACCAACGAAGGGCAGGCGGTTGTCTGGCGCGGCCCCATGCTGATGGGCGCCTTACAGCAGATGATGAGTCAGGTGCAATGGGGCGCATTGGATGTGTTGATCGTTGATCTGCCCCCCGGAACCGGCGATGTGCAACTGACGCTGAGCCAAAAGTTTCAGGTGGATGGAGCCATTGTCGTCTCAACCCCACAGGATGTTGCTTTGATCGACGCCCGCAAGGGGATCGATATGTTCAACCAGCTCAAGACGCCCATTGTTGGGATGATCGAAAACATGTCGACGCATATTTGCTCGAATTGCGGACACGAAGAACATGTCTTTGGCCATGGCGGTGTTGCCTCAGAAGCCGAGGCGGTGGGCGTGCCATTGCTAGGGGAAATTCCGCTGCATCTGGATATCCGAGTTGCCGCCGACGGGGGTGCCCCCATCGTTGTCAGCAAACCTGACAGCCCGCAAGCCGAAGCCTTCCGCAAGATCGCCCGCGACATGATTGCCAAGGGCAAAGCGTGACCCAGCCGGTCTTTCCCCCATTGCTCAAAGGGCAACCTGCCAAGGCTGGCGAAGACCCGTTCGAGCGTGCCCAGGCGATGGCAGCGCTGGGCTGTGACGCGGGAACTGTGGTCCACAATATTCAGGCGGATCGTCTGCGCGTTGCGATAGTATTCGCGCCCGAGGTTCCGTTGCGGGATGCTATGGCGATGCTGCCGCTTTGTGCTGTCGGATTCCAGAATGCGCTGGGCGCGCTGGCCCCACCCGAGGTCGCGGTGCACTTGGGTTGGGATGGGCTGATCTGTGTAAACGGTGCAAATTGTGGGACAATAAAAGTTGCAGCGTCGTCTGCCGAGGTGGATGAGGTTCCCGATTGGCTGATCGTTGGTTGGGAACTGGCCTTGCTTCAAACCAGCGATGCACCAGGGGAAACACCGGATGTTACCTCGCTCTATGATGAAGGATGCGCCGAGGTTTCTGCGACGCAGTTGGTCGAGAGTTGGTCGCGTCACATGTTGACCTGGTTGAACCGCTGGAACGAGGACGGTAACGCGCCGCTTCACGCGGAGTGGATGGGACTGCTGCGCGGTGTCGGAGAACCTATTGGAGAAGGGGGTGTCTTTCTGGGCACCGATGAGCGCTTCGGTATGCTGATCCGCGACGGCGCGGACACACATATACGCCCGCTGACAGAATTATTGGAGACCGCCAGATGAAACTCGCCCGTGCTATCCATTTTGATGAAAGCGATATGAACGTGTTTCATTCACCCGCAAGAACCGGTGAATGGTGCATCTCGGGCGGATTCGAGTTTTCGAACTGGAGTGAGGCTGATCTGGAAGGCAAGGCGCGTCAGGCCTTTGCCAATGGATGGCTGGGGCTTGAAACCTTCGGGCGCGTTACATTTGTTGCCGTTACACAGGTCGAGCAGGCCGAGATTGACCAGATCACGCAATATCTGGCCGAGCATTTCGTGCAATTCTACGGCGCGCCTTCGGTTGAAGCCGCGTTAGAAGTGGCGCAGGCCGAAGTCTCACATATGTCCGAACTGTGCGAAGATCATGCCCCGAACACATTGCTGACCGTCGCCCGAGAGCTGACGGGGGCAGGGGTGCACGAGGCATTCCGCGTGATCACCCCGCAAGAGACGCAACTTGAAGCGTTGGCCGTCCACGGCTCGCTGGACGATTAGATCAGATCGGCGAAGCCGCCGAATTGTCCGCGCTTGAAGATCAGCCCCTGACCTGGGCGATGCATGACCTGTTCAACATGACCAACAAGGATCAGGTGGTCACCTGCCTCATGACGGGCCGACAGGCGGCAATCGAAGCGGGCGAGGCATTCCGCAAGTCGGGGGCGCCCGGCGTCATCCTCCTGCCAATCCGCATGGGAAAAATCGAACCCGTTTCGCGCGAATTGCAATGCTTGGTCGTGCTGGTCCTGCGCCATTACATGGATCGCATAATATTCGCAGTTGTGGAACGCGTCGTACCGGTTCGAGCCCCGATCTAGACACCACAGGACCAGCGGCGGGTCCAGCGATACAGACGCAAATGAGTTCACCGTGATTGCTGCAGGGCCCTCGGAGGTATTTGTGGTCACAACGGTGACGCCGGTGCCGAAACAGCTCAGGGCCTCGCGAAAGGCAAGGCTTTGCTCGGGGCTGGGAATGAAGGTCTTTTCAGTCATCGCGCGCTCGTACATGGGCCTGTCTCAGGTGCCACGCGACGCCAGAATTGTCTACGGAAAGCTGCGGTGGTTTTAGCAATTTCTGGTCAGTTCAGGTCTTCAAGCAACCGTCCGTGTTTGCGAGTCTCGGTGATGACGTCGCCAAAGGTCACCAAATTACGGGCCGTAAGCATCGGTAGCATCCGAACCAGCACTTCGGCGGTCGCGACGGCATCACCCAAGGCCGTGTGACGCAGGGCTTCGGGAATTGTTATGCCAAGCCGTTCGCAGACCGCGTCCAGCGTATGCGTTTCGCTTGCCCCGAACAGCACCGCCGACAGCAGGACCGTGTCCAGAATGGGGTGGCTCCATTCCACCCCCATACGCTCGGCATGGCGGCGCAGGAAAGCCATGTCGAATGGTGCATTGTGGGCAACAATGACCGCATCACGAGCGAATTGGTGAAAGCTTCGACCGGCCTCGCCAATGTCAGGCGCACCCTGAACCATCCTGTCGCTGACCTTATGCACCTTGGTCGATGCCGGGGGGATCGGGATGCCGGGATCGACCAGAGTATCCAGCCGTTCGCCTTCGACGATCTTACCCTTTACGACGCGCACCGCACCGATCTGTACGATCTCATCCTTATGCGGGAGCAGGCCCGTGGTTTCGGTGTCAAAGACTACGAAGCAGAGGTCCAACAGGGGCCTATCTTCAAACGCGTCGTCACCGGGTGTGTCGAGAAGTTCGAAATCGTAAACCAGCGGGCGGGCCGCGTCGGGATCGATCTGCGCAGCACTGTCATCGAAAACCAGCATGTAACCAGGGGCATCGCCCAAGGGTTTCATACGGGCCGAATAGGATTGCCGCCCATCAACACTGGTCAGCGTGCAATGGACGTCTTTCCCGGTCTTGACCAGCTTCGCATAAGAATCCGTCAGGCCCGTCGCTTCGAGATAGTCAAACAGCGACGCGTTCAACCGGGGATGTGCGATCTGTGCCAGAACCTCAGCCGCCTGCGCGTCATATAGTACGATCTGATGCTTCGGTCCGGCCAAAAGCATGGCAACCGGAATCTCGGTCAGGAGCGCGGTGAGACGCTGTTTTTCCGAGGCCAGATGGGCCGTTTCCGCAGCCACGGCCTCAGCCGTGGTCATGGCGTTGGCAGCCAGTTGTTCGGCCAGTCCAGCGGCGGCGGGGGCCAGATCGCCCAAATAGCGCGCCGCCTGAAGGTCCAGATCCGTGCTGACCCCGGCGTGTGCGCGCGCCCGGAGTTGGGCCGAGAGCCGCTCGATTGGTTTTGCAACGTTATCATCAAAAAGAAGCCAGACTCCGGCAACCAGCGCCAACATTCCAAACGCGATCAGTATCTCTGCGAAGATGAACGCATCCATAAGAGCGGGATCACTTGCCCTCTGATAACCGACCCACAAAGCCAGGGTGCTGATGATCAGCCCTCCTGCCGCAAGTAATAGGAAGAACAGGAACACCCTCAGGCGCAGGCTCAGATGGTTCAACATAGTCAGACCCCGCAGGTTGCCTCGATTACCGGATCTTCAGCGTCGATCTTGATCCAGCTGGCGTTCAGCAAACGTCCGTCATCGGCGAATTCGGCCCCGTCTGCCAGGTTGGCGCGGCTGTTTTCGGCGCAGTTTACAGCGACCGGCATCTTCGAGACCGGTGCCCAGCGACCAAAAAAGTAAAGATCGACCAGACGCTCGTCCGGCAAATTGGCATTGGTGCGTACCGATGTGGCGTCGATCGCAGCAAAACGGTCGACAAAGGGCACGGCGTACGTCCAAGGGCGATAAAAGGCGCGGCTTTCCACCTCCTGCACGATGGTGAGGCTGTCGGGCAGTTGGTCGCGCGTACGGTCATACCAAGAATACTCGCTGGTAATCGTCATACCGATCATCCCCGCACCTGCCGCAACCGGCGCGGCCCATTTGGGCAAGCGGCCCCCGGTCAGCTTGTTCACCACCATCACGACACCCGCAAAGGCAAAGCCTGCAAAAATCGTGCCGATCAGTTCCAGAAACATGTGATTTCTCCGTTCATTTCCAGTTTCTTAACCCAGCATTCCTTTGCCATGGCCAACCGCTGATTGCATGGTTTTTACCACGACAAAGGCATCGCGGAGATGACTTCGCTCAAAGTCCGACAATTCAGCGGGTGGCAGGTAATTGTCCGGTGCATCCCCGGATTTGACCAGACGCACTTGATGTTCCAATCGGGTCTCAGCGATCAGGTCATATGCGTCCAGTAAATCGCGTGCGCCAGACGCGCTGAGCACACCCGCAGCCTCGGCGGCGCTAAGACGGGCGCGGGTGTTCGCTTCGGTTAATTGTCCCTGCAGGCTGTAGATGCGTGCCAGATCCACGACAGGCACCACGCCATTATGCTTGAGGTCGAGCGTATTGCGATGCTCACCCGAACGTATGGTGGCGAATCCACGCAGCAGGCCCAGAGGAGGCGTGTGTTTCAGTGAGTTCGAAATCATATGCGCGACAAAGATCGAATTCACATTGGCTGCCGCCAGCGTATCGGCCTGCAGGTCGGTGAACAGATCGAAGGACCCTCCGATGGGCCGCAGGTCAAACATCACCGAGGCCAGCATTTGCGCCTCAGGGTTGGGTTTGGCGATCCAGCCATTGAAATACTCGCGCCAGACACGCACGGGCTGGCACCAGCGAGGGTTGGTCGCCATCATGTCTCCGGGGCAATAGAAATAACCGCAGGTATCCAGCCCGTCTGAGACGAATTTGGCCAGCGCAGCGAAGTAGGCCATATCACCGACCGCCACACTGTCATCTAGCATCAGGCAATTGTCCTGATCAGAAACTCCGGTCTGTTCCTGCCGTCCTTGCGAGCCGCAAGCAAGCCACAAGTAGGGCACTGGCGGCGCACCCAGTTCAGCCTCAGCCAGTGCCAGCAACCGCCGCGTCGCAGTGTCTGCGATGTCGGTGATCAGCCGTGTAACGATCTCGTGCCGGTTGCCACCCGCGACGAGTTGGACCAGCAGTTGTGGTATCTCAGCGGTGACTTGAGCCATCTCTTGCGGGCTGTCGGCGCGGGCAATTCGTCCTACCAACTCGGCAGAATTGACCGCCTGATAGCGGGTGAGGTCGGTTTGGGTTACGATTCCGACCAGCTTACCGGCCTCGGAAATTGGAATATGACCGATGCCACGTTCCATCATCACGTGTAATACGTCCGAGCCGATATCTGTCGGGGCAAGAATGATTGGATCGGCGGTCATGATCGCCGAAACCGCGGTGTCAGCGGGCATCGCCTCGGCGACGTATTTGCCGGAAATATCGCGGAGGGTTGCGATACCCAACAATCTGTCCCCTTCGGTCACGCAAAGCGATGAGATATGGCGGTCGCGCATGATCTGCGCAGCGTTTTGAACCGGAGTATCGGGCGGGCAGGTGGCAGGGTCACGAGCCATCAGCACGTCAATTGCACTGGTAGCCAAGCTTTGCGGTCCGCTCCGCCCACCGCGTGAACGATTAAAGAACTTGGACACCACGTCGTGACCTTCGATCAGGTTTTTCACAAGGTCTGGCGGCAACACGATCAACACTGACGGCGTGTGCGCGCGCGCATGTGTGGCGGCCTTGCCGTCCTTCAGCAATCCGCGCTCACCAAAAGAATTGCGCAATCCCAGATGCGAAACGACAGCGCCGTTCTCATCGGTAATTTCTACCTGTCCTTCATAGATCACAAAGACGCCGGGCAGAGCGTTGCCCAACTGGTAAATGCTGCCATCGGCATCGACTTCGCGCACTTCGATCTGCTTGGCCAGATCGTCCAAAGCATCATGGGGCAACGAGTCATAGGGGTGTACAGACTTCAGAAACCGGGTGATTTCGTCATGGGACAGGGGCATTTACGCTCTCCGGAGTTCCGAATAAAAATCCCGCCCGGTGGTGTGCCGGGCGGGAACAGTAAGTCGAAAGATGCGATCGAAGACAAGAGCCGCCGACCGCATCACACTCAGTGATCCTGAGCTGCGCCCGCACCACGGGGAATGCGAATGCTTTCGACCATATCTTTGATCTCCTGCGGAGTCTCTTTGGTCATACCGGCAACGACGTAGGCAACGCCGAAGTTGATCATCGCACCGATGGCGCCGAACGAGGTCGACTTGATCGGACCCAGAAGCGGATCAGCATCGGTGAACGAGTTGGTGCCCGGAATGAACAGCCAGCCCTTATGCAGGAAGATGTAGACCAGGGTTACGGTCAGACCAGCCAGCATACCTGCAACCGCGCCGGTGTTGTTGATGCGGGTCGAGAAGATCCCCATCATCAGCGCCGGGAAGATCGAGGCTGCTGCCAGACCAAAGGCCAAGGCCACGGTTTGTGCCGCAAAGCCCGGAGGGTTGAGACCCAGATAGGTTGCAACGACGATGGCTACAGCCATGGCAATCCGTGCCGCCAGAAGTTCACCCTTTTCAGAGATCGACGGGTTGATTGCACCTTTGACAAGGTCATGGGACACAGCCGACGAGATCGCCAGCAGCAGGCCCGCAGCGGTTGACAGAGCAGCCGCAAGACCACCAGCAGCGACCAGACCAATCACCCAACCTGGCAAGTTGGCAATCTCAGGATTGGCCAGAACCAGGATGTCGCGGTTGAACTTGGTCAGCTCGTTACCGACCCAGCCTTTTTCTTCGGCGATTGCAGTCATCGCTTCGGATTTGTCGTTGTAGTACTGGATCTTGCCGTCGCCGTTCTTGTCTTCCCAATCCAGCAGACCGGTTTTCTGCCAAGTGGCCATCCAGTCGTAACGCGGATCATTGTCGATTTCCTCAACCGAAACAGCGCCACCTTCGATGCCACCATTGGGCCACATCATGTCGGTGATGTTCAGGCGCGCCATTGCACCAACAGCAGGAGCCGTCAGGTACAGCAGAGCGATGAAGACCAGCGCCCAGCCTGCCGACCAACGTGCGTCAGACACTTTGGGAACGGTGAAGAAGCGCATGATGACGTGCGGCAGACCCGCAGTACCGATCATCAGCGACAGGGTGAACAGCACCATGTTAAGCGTATTCGAGTGGTGGGCCGTGTAGTCGTTGAAGCCCAACTCGGTCACGATGGCGTCCAGCTTGGTCAGCAGGGGTTCACCGCTGGCGGTGTCACCAAACAGACCCAGCGCCGGAACAGGCGTGCCGGTCAGCTGCAGCGAGATAAAGATGGCCGGGATGGTATAAGCGGTGATCAGCACGCAGTACTGAGCGACCTGAGTGTAGGTCACGCCCTTCATCCCACCAAACACTGCGTAGGCAAACACAACGCCGGCGCCGATCAGCAGACCTGTAGTGTTGGACACTTCGAGGAAGCGGCCAAAGGCCACGCCAACACCGGTCATCTGACCGATCACGTAGGTCACCGACGCAACGATCAGACAGATAACCGCCACGATACGTGCGGTCTGGCTGTAGAAACGGTCGCCGATGAATTCCGACACGGTGAACTTGCCGAACTTACGCAGGTAAGGAGCAAGCAGCAGAGCCAGCAGCACGTAGCCACCGGTCCAACCCATCAGGAAGGTCGAGTTGTCATAGCCGGTAAAGGCAATCAGACCCGCCATCGAGATGAACGAGGCCGCAGACATCCAGTCCGCTGCTGTCGCCATACCGTTGGTGACCGGGTGAACGCCGCGACCGGCGGCATAGAATTCCGATGTGGAACCCGCACGGGCCCAGATCGCGATGCCGATGTAAAGCGCAAAAGACGCGCCCACAAACAGCAGGTTGATGGTAAACTGATCCATGCCGATTACTCCTCGTCCACGCCGTGTTCAGCGTCGAGCTTGTTCATGCGCCAGGCGTAGTTGAAGATCAGCACCAGAAAGACCAGAATCGATCCTTGCTGAGCGAACCAAAAGCCCAGATCTGTACCGCCAACGGCGATGCCGGACAGCAGCGGACGCAGCAGAATGCCGAATCCAAACGACACCAGCGCCCAAATCGCGAGGCTGATGTAGATGAGGCGCAGGTTGGCCTGCCAATAGCCCTTGTCGGCTTCGGCAGTCTGCGCGGAGTTTGTTGAATGATCCGCCATCGCGGGTTCCTCCTTCGCTTCCCTCATTGGCGGCCCATTGCCCAACTCCTCCAGTGCGGTGGGCCGCTTCTCGGTTGTGCCAAACGCCCCGTGACGTCAGGCATAACTTCTCTGGTCCGCCAAGGCGGGTCCATTGAAGTATTCTGATTTAGGATCAAAGCCCTAGGGCTTATCTCCTCCCCTTATTTCATGACCTCGCCGACAATCCCTTGAAGGTCTTGCGCGATGTCGTCGATCTGACCCATGGCATCGATGCCTTTCAGCACACCTTGGGCTTGATAGTAGTCAATCAATGGTGCGGTTTGCGCGTGGTAGGCAGCAAGCCGTGAGGCAACCGTCTCAGCATTGTCATCGGCGCGGCGCTTGAATTCTGTGTGTCCGCACTTGTCGCATTTGCCGTTTTCGACGGGCTGCTTGTACGTGTCGTGATAGCCCTCACCGCATCCGGCGCAGGTGTAACGACCCGATATCCGCGTCACCATCTCGGCGTCTTCAACTTCAAGGCTGATGGCCGCGTTGATCTTCTGATCTGAAGACGCGAGCAGACCATCAAGAGCCTCGGCCTGGACTGTGGTCCGAGGGAAACCATCCAGTATGACGCCCTTGGCGCAGTCCGGTTCCGCCATGCGGTCGCGCAGGATCGCGATGACGATGCCGTCGCTGACAAGATCGCCTGCCTCCATAACCGCTTTGGCAGCATTACCAGCCTCGGTACCTGCGGCGACCGCGTCACGCAGCAGATCACCGGTGCTGAGTTGTACAAGCCCGAACTTCTCTTCAAGCATACGAGCCTGCGTACCCTTCCCGGCGCCCGGAGGGCCGAGAAGGATCAGAACAGCGGGGGATATGGTCGTGGCAGCGTCCATCACATCCTCACTTGTTTGCCCGGTTTTCGATCAGGTCTTCGACCACTGACGGATCGGCCAGGGTCGACGTATCGCCAAGCGAACCAAAGTCGTTCTCGGCAATCTTGCGCAGAATTCGGCGCATGATCTTGCCCGAGCGAGTCTTGGGCAGGCCGGGGGCCCACTGGATCACATCAGGCGAGGCAATCGGGCCGATCTCGGTCCGGACCCAGGTGCGCAGCTCTTTCAGCAGCTCATCCGACGGCTCGCGGTCATTCATCAAAGTGACATAGCAATAGATGCCTTGCCCTTTGATTTCATGGGGGTAACCAACCACAGCGGCCTCGGCGACGGCGGCATGGGCGACCAGCGCGCTTTCCACCTCGGCCGTGCCCATCCGGTGGCCGGAGACGTTGATTACATCATCGACGCGGCCAGTGATCCAGTAATCGCCATCCTCATCGCGACGGCAGCCATCGCCGGTGAAGTAGTAGCCTTTGTAGTCCGAGAAATAGGTCTTCTCGAACCGCTCATGATCGCCCCAGACGGTGCGCATCTGACCGGGCCAGCTGTCTTTGATGCACAGAACACCCTCAACGCCATTTCCCTCGATCTCAACACCGGATTGCGGGTCCAGAACCACCGGCTGGATGCCGAAGAACGGTTTCATCGCCGAGCCGGGCTTCATCGCATGCGCACCAGGCAGGGGGGTCATCAGATGACCGCCGGTTTCGGTCTGCCACCAGGTGTCAACAATCGGGCATTTGCCTTTGCCAACAACTTCATTGTACCAGTTCCAGGCTTCCGGGTTGATCGGCTCGCCGACTGTGCCCAGCGTCCGGAGATCGCTCAGGTCGCATTTCTCGACGAACTCGGTACCCTGACCCATCAGAGCGCGAATTGCCGTCGGAGCAGTGTAGAACTGATTCACCTTGTGCTTTTCGCACACCTGCCAGAAGCGTGATGCATCCGGGTAGGTCGGCACGCCTTCGAACATCAGTGTGGTCGCGCCGTTGGCCAGTGGTCCGTAGACGATATAGCTGTGACCGGTGACCCAGCCGACATCGGCGGTGCACCAGTAGACGTCGCCTTCATGGTAGTCGAATGTGATCTCATGCGTCATCGCGGCATAGACCAGATAACCGCCGGTCGTATGGACGACACCTTTGGGCTGACCGGTCGAACCGGAAGTATAGAGAATGAACAGCGGATCTTCGGCATTCATCTCGGCGGGTGCGCAATAGTCATCCGCTTCAAGCGCCATTTCGTTGTAATCATAGTCGCGGCCATCAATCCAAGTGGTCTGCCCACCGGTGCGTTTGACCACCAGACATTTCACGCTGTCTTTGCAGTGCAGCAGGGCCGCGTCTGCGTTGGACTTCAGCGGAGTCTTGCGGCCACCACGTGGTGCCTCATCGGCAGTGATGACGACCTTGGCATCACATCCGTTGACTCGGGCTGCCAACGCATCGGGTGAAAACCCAGCAAATACAATCGAATGGATTGCTCCGATCCGTGCACAAGCCAGCATCGCATAGGCGGCTTCAGGGATCATCGGCAGATAGATTACAACGCGGTCACCTTTGCGCACGCCCATCGACTCGAGAATATTGGCCATGCGGCAGGTGCGACGGTGCAGTTCGGCGTAGGTAATGTGCTGAGCTTCGTCGTTTGGATCATCCGGTTCCCAGATGATCGCTGTCTGATCGCCGCGCGTATTCAAATGACGATCAAGGCAGTTGGCCGAGACGTTTAGCGTGCCGTCCGCATACCAGTTGATACCAACCGAACCAAAATCATAGCTGACGTCTTTGACCTGAGTATAAGGCTTGATCCAGTCAACGCGCTTGCCTTGCTCATCCCAGAATGCTTCGGGGTTGTTGATCGACGCAGCGTACATATCTGCGTATTTGTCGGCGTCGACATGCGCACGGGCGACAGTTTCTGCGGATGGCGGATATGTCTTGGCATCTGCCTGGGCAGCGGTAGTCATCTTTGAGGCTCCTCCCTCTGGACTGGATTACATGGGATCGATTTTGCCAGCCGATCAGGCAATGTCGATCCGGTTCCTCCCCAAGTTGAATAATACGGGGATCAGAAAATAAATAAATAAATTGCCATAATCCTTGGATTTCTTTGTAAAGAAATTTCATTTCCGGCACTAATATTGTAAACAACTCTGAAATTATGCGTAAAATATAATTTAAAACAGTAAGATAGCTGTAATGACATCAGCGCTCATTGGCATGTGTCTGGGGCTTTGGCCGATAGCTTCACTTTAATCTCGAAGTCTGGTGGCGATAACACCACTTCTCCTCGCAGGGGTTGGCAGCTTCTAGACTTGGCGCTAGCTTCACAATCAAGCATCCCGATAGGGGGCGCAACTAAGGGAGATACCACTATGAAAAAGATGTTGAGCGGTGCGGCTTTTGCCGCCCTGAGTGTGGCGTTTGTCACCGAAGCAGCCGCGACCGAATGGAATGCCTCGGTCTGGGGTAAGCGCCGCGCATTTACCGAGCATGTTGAGAAACTGGCTGAACTGGTGAACGAAAAAACCGGCGGCGATTTCACCATCAATGTTAGCTATGGTGGATTGTCGAAGCCCAAGGAAAACCTGGATGGTATCGAGATTGGCGCGTTCGAGATGGCGCAGTTCTGTGCGGGCTATCACCGCGATAAGAACCGCGCGATCACCGTTTTGGAACTGCCCTTCCTTGGCGTAAACACATTGGATGAAGAGGTGGCCGTCAGCCACGCAGTCTATGATCATCCAGCAGTCAAGGACGAGATGGCGCAGTGGAACGCGCGCATCATCATGACTTCACCGATGCCTCAATATAACCTTGTTGGTACCGGTGACCCTCGTGATGAGCTTGCCGAGTTCGACGGTATGCGCGTACGCGCCACTGGCGGTTTGGGGCAAGCATTTGAAGCGGTTGGTGGCGTACCTACGTCCGTGCCCGCGACCGAAGCCTATAATGCGATGGAATCTGGCGTGGTCGATACCGTGGCCTTCGCTCAGCATGCGCATTTGTCATTCGGGACGATCAACGAAGCTGACTGGTGGACGGCCAATCTGAATCCTGGAACGGTAAACTGTCCGGTGGTGGTGAATATCGACGCTTATGAAGCGCTGCCAGCCGAACATCGCGAAGCGCTGGACAGCTCGATTGATGAGGCTATCGATCACTATCTGGCCAACTACGGTGGACTGCTTGAAAAGTGGGATGGCGTGCTGGCAGAGAAAGGCGTTGAAAAGGTCGAGATTGACGATGCCGTGCTTGAGGAGTTTCGCGCCAAAGCCGCTGATCCGATTCGCGCGAAGTGGATCGAAGACATGACCGCTCAGGGTCTACCTGCGCAGGATCTTTATGATCTTGTGCAATCGACACTGCAACAGCAGCGCGGCGGTAACTGATCGCCACAGCCGGGTGTCATTAGGCACCCGGCATCTCCTTCAATCAAAGGAATGCTGAGATGGCAGGACATGCCACGGTGCTTGAGGATGGCAGTCTTCTAAGCCGGTTGGATCACCGTTTGTTACGTCTAGAGCGTTTTATGGCGTTGATCAGCGGATTCGCGGTTTTCGGGCTGATGGTGCTGGCTGTTGTGTCAGTCAGCGGCCGAAACGCATTAAACGCGCCTTTGCCCGGATATGTTGACTGGATTGAACAGGCGATGCCCTTGATCGCGTTTCTGGGTATCTCGTTTGTGCAACGTGATGGCGGGCACATCCGAATGGATATCGTTATCTCGCGCCTGAAAGGGCGGGCGCTGTGGTTGTTCGAGCTGATCTCGGTTCTGTTGATACTGCTGCTGATGCTGGCGCTGGTTTGGGGTAGTTGGTCCCACTTTGACCGCTCATTTGACTTCGGCGCTCCGATGTGGAGTCGCGACAGCTCGATTGATATCGGGATTCCTATTTGGCCAGCCAAGCTGCTGGCACCCGTTGCTTTTTCGGTGCTGTGCGCCCGGCTAATCTTGCAGGTCTGGGGCTATGGACGCGCCTTCATGCTGGGGCTCGAGGCACCGGTGGCCGTACCGCTGATACAGGATGCCGCCGCACAGGCTGCAGCCGAGGCCGAACAATTCGAAGGACGTAACTGACCCATGGACACGATTGATATCGGCCTTTGGGTCACTGCCGGACTGTTGGTTCTTGTCGTCACTGGCATGCGGGTGGCATTTGCTGCAGGTCTGGCAGGGTTGGTTGGCCTTGTTTGGATATTCTGGGCAAAGTTTGGGTATGATCCCGAGCGGTTTGGTAAGGCACTGACGGTGGCCGTCAAAACGGCTGGCCAGGTGCCACATTCCAAGGTGGCGTCTCATACGCTGAGCCTGATCCCAACATTCATCCTGATCGGCTATCTAGCCTACTACGCTGGCCTGACCCGCGCCTTGTTTGAGGCGGCAAAACGCTGGGTGGCATGGGTGCCTGGCGGGTTGGCCGTTTCAACGATTTTTGCGACCGCCGGTTTCGCCGCCGTATCAGGTGCATCGGTCGCCACATCAGCCGTCTTTGCGCGCATCGCCATCCCTGAAATGCTGGCCGTCGGGTATAATAAACGTTTCGCCGCCGGTGTGGTTGCCGCTGGCGGGACCTTGGCCTCGCTAATCCCCCCATCTGCGATCCTTGTGATTTACGCCATCATTGTCGAGCAGGATGTGGGAAAACTGCTGCTCGCAGGCTTCATCCCCGGCGCGTTTTCGGCGGTGATCTATGGCTTGCTGATCGTCGGTATCGCCGTGATCTTCAAGTCCGTCGGACCACCGGTCACCGGGTTTACTTGGAAACAACGATTTGCTGCTCTTCCGGGCGCACTGCCCATTGTGGCGGTGATCCTCATCATAATCTGCTTTGTCTATAACCCCTTCGGCGACAAGGCTTGGGGCACCCCGACCGAGGGCGGGGCCATCGGGGCCTTCATCGTGTTCTGCTTTGCCCTGATCCACGGCATGCGCTGGCCTGAATTCAAATCGGCTTTGCTTGAAACCGCCAAACTGACCGCCATGATCTTCGCAATCATCTGGGGTGTTCTGATCTATGTGCGGTTTCTAGGATTTGCTGATTTGCCGGGGGCGTTTTCCGACTGGATCACTTCGCTCGAAATGTCACCTATGTTGATCCTGATCTGCATACTGCTGGCCTATGCAGTGCTGGGCATGTTCATGGATGCGATCGGTATGCTGCTTTTGACACTTCCGGTCGTGTATCCCGCCGTTATGGCCCTGAACGGAGGCGAGGCCGTCAGCGCAGCAGACAGCGCCTTTGGTATGTCCGGGCCGATGTGTGCGATCTGGTTTGGAATCTTGGTGGTCAAAATGGCCGAGTTTTGCCTGATCACACCTCCTATTGGTCTAAACTGTTTTGTTGTCGCAGGCGTGAGGCCTGATCTTAGTGTTCAGGATGTCTTCAAAGGGGTAACGCCGTTCTTCATTGCCGATGCACTTACCATCGCACTGCTGGTGGCCTTTCCAGGGATTGTTCTATACCTGCCATCGCTTGCGGGATAAGAAAAAGCCCCGGCCAAAGGCCGGGGCACAGTTTTAGAAGTGCGGGTTCTTTATCCTGCCCGCATCAACATCCCGAACAGATCCCGCGGGTCGTCAGGGTCTGCCAGCATATCCAATGGCTCATAGAAATCAGTGCCTTCAATCGCGCTTTTGATGTAACGTAGTGCCGAGAAGTCCTCGATCGCGAAGCCGACACTGTCGAACAACGTGATCTGTCGATCATCGGTGCGCCCTTTAGCCTGTCCGGTCATCACTTCCCACATCTCGGTGACAGGGTGATCATTCTCCAGAGCTTGAATTTCACCTTCGATCCGCGTTTGCTCGGGGTATTCTACAAAGATATTCGAGCGCAGAAGGATATCGCGGTGCAGTTCGGTTTTGCCGGGGCAATCACCGCCAATCGCGTTGATGTGCACACCGTGGCCGACCATGTTGTCGGTCAGGATGGCGGCGTATTTCTTGTCAGCGGTGCAGGTCGTTATGATCAGAGCGCCTTCGATTGCGTCCTCCGGCGTTTTGCAGGGCACGACCGTCAGCCCTTTGCCCTGCAGATTGGCTGCACATTTCGCCGTCGCGTTCGGGTCGGTGTCGTAGAGCCTGACCGTGTCGATCCCGCACATGGCTTTGAAGGCGAGGCACTGGAACTCGGATTGCGCGCCGTTTCCAATCATCGCCATCGTCGTTGCGGATTTGGGCGCGAGATATTTGCCGACCAGAGCAGAGGTTGCCGCTGTCCGCAAAGCAGTCAACATCGTCATTTCGGTCAACAATGTCGGGTAACCGGTATAGACATCAGCCAGCAGGCCAAACGCGGTCACGGTCTGCAGGCCCTCAGACGTATTTTTGGGATGCCCGTTGACGTATTTGAACCCGTATGCCTCACCATCCGAGGTTGGCATCAGTTCGATCACCCCATGTGGTGAGTGGGCCGGGATGCGGGGCGTTTTGTCAAAGCTCTCCCAGCGTTTAAAATCGGATTCGATCTGCGCGGCAATCTGCGTGATCATCTGTTCGACCCCGATGTGGTGGACCAGACGCATCATGTTGTCGACGGATACAAATGGCACGAGGGCCTTATCAGAAGGTTGCATCAAAGACTCCTATCGGCGGGAAAGATGGATACCAGCGATCATACAACGTACGGATCCACCGGCTGTTTCAATTGTGGGAACCGAGAGCGGCAGTGGAGTTGCACTGGCTTCGATGATCGCGACTTGAGCAGGTGTAAGAGCCTGTAGCGCTCGGCTGGACAACGCCAGGACAAGACCATCATTGCCACAAAGCTCAATCGCGTTTCCTGCAAAATCTGCAATCTGCTCATGGGACAGATCGATGACAGTCCGCCCAGATTCTTCCAGCCGTGCCCGAACTGTTGCGCGGCGTTCCGGGTCGGAAATCATGTCCAAACAAATCAGCGCGTAGTGCGTCCCGATCCCCATCAGAACATTGGTGTGATAGACATCACGGCCTTCAGCGTCCTTTGCATCAAAGGCAATCGGCTCATAGTTGAAATGCGTACAGAAACGCTCCAACAACACCGGATCGGCGCGGTTGGATCGAACAGTGTAGGCAATACGGCCCACGTGATCCAGAACCATTGCGCCCGTGCCCTCAAGCGCGAGGTCGTCCTGTTCGAGGCCGGAATAGTCGATGACGTCTTGCACTCGATATTCCCGCTTCAGTAACTCAATTACATCTGAGCGTCTTTCGCGTCTGCGCGATGGTACGAACATCGGATAAACAGCGACATGACCGCCTGGATGGGTCGAAAACCAGTTGTTTGGGAACACGCTGTCGGGTGTGTCACGTTCGCCTTCGTCGTCAAACACATGAACGGTCACACCAGCAGCGCGAAGCTGTTCTACTGCTTTGTCATGCTCATCCCGCGCGGCAGCAGACGTCGCTGCAGCAGATCGATTCGCCAGTGTTTGAAATGCATTGTCGTCGCGGGTTTCAGGATTCGACGCAAATGCGTGCGGGCGCACCATCACGACAGCTGAAGGAGATTGAAGAGAAATCATCAGAAGCTCCGGGTTGGGCGATCGAAGATGCGACGACCCATAAGCGAGGCTGCAAGATCGACCATCAGTTTTGCGGTTCGGCCGCGCTCATCCAGGAACGGGTTCAGCTCGACGAGGTCCAGCGAACAAACGAGACCGCTTTCATGCAACAATTCCATGACCAGATGCGCCTCGCGCTCGGTTGCGCCACCTGGGACAGTGGTTCCAACCGCAGGCGCAATCGAGGGATCAAGGAAGTCCACATCCAGCGAGACATGCAGGATGCCGTTTGCTGCGCGTACTTTGTCAAGGAAGGCCAGTAGGGGTGTCTTGATCCCGTGCTCGTCGATGCTGCGCATATCGGCGAGCATCGCGTGATCTTTTTCCAATGCCGCACGTTCGGCGGGATCGACCGAGCGCAGACCGATCATACCGACGCGATCCGTTGGGATCGGCGATATCAGCGGTGGAAAGGCGTCAAAGCCTGACTGGCCAGTGAAATAAGCGACCGGCGTTCCATGCAAATTGCCGCTGGCCGTGCTGCTGGGCGTATGAAAATCGCTATGTGCATCCAGCCAGAGCACGAAAAGAGGGCGCCCGATACGGTCTGCATGTGCCGCCATTCCTGCCACCGTGCCCATCGACAGGGCGTGATCACCGCCCATGAAAATAGGAAGGCCTTCAAGCGCGGCCTCTTGTGCCGTGCGGCTTAGCGCCTGTGTCCAGCCCACGCATTCCGGTAAAGAGAACAGATGGGTGTCTTCCGAAATGTCGACGGCATCTGGTCGCGTGTCACCGATGTCCGACACAGAATGCCCGAGATCTGACAGCGCTTGGGCGAGACCCGCGACCCGATAGGCATCTGGACCCATCCGACAGCCTTGGCGGTGTTTGCCGGCATCCATCGGCGCTCCGGCGAGAATGATGTTCATTTTGCTCATAAGTCTATCTATCGATACGATATGAGTTGAGAAAAGAGATCAAATTGGTCAAAGTGAATTAGCTAATTCCGATTTGGTAATCACGCATGGACGAACTGGACAATCGCTTATTGAACGCACTGCACAGGGACGCTCGGGCATCGTTGTCGGAGCTGGCTGAACTGCTCGGAGTGACCCGAACAACCGTGCGCAGCCGACTAAAGCGGCTTCAGCAGTCTGGCGAAATCGTCGGCTTTACCGTTGTGACACGGCAGGGCGTATCGGAAAGCCCTGTTCGTGGATTGATGATGCTTGAGATCGCAGGCCGTGGGACCGAGCGGATCAGATCGCGTATCGCTGCGATGCGTCAAGTTCGGGCGGTGCACTCAACCAATGGAAGTTGGGATCTGATCGCAGAGATCGGAACCGATACACTGGATGAGCTTGATGAAGTCCTGTTCCAGATCCGTCGGATGGAGGGTGTCACACGATCTGAGACCAATCTGTTGCTTTCGACACGCAAGGGCCGTTCGTGACGCGTTGCCCAAGGCCCTTTGCCGGATGGAAAATTCGTGCAAAGCTTTGAATTGACACTGATCTGAGGATCGCGGGGCAGGGGCGAACGGAATGACGACACAGCCGACAACGGAAGAGACACGCGCCGTACGTCTGGCCGAGTATGTGACAGGGCTGTTGGAAAAGCCGCTGGTCAAGATTGCGGTTCCGTTGCTGATTACAGGAATCGCGCTTGCGGTTCTGCATGACCTCTCTGCGCATGTGAAATGGTCAGATATCCAAAGCGATATCGCAGCGAAACCATGGAAATTCATGTTTTTTGCGATGTGCTGGACGGCTTTCAGTTTTCTGTCGCTTTCGTTCTACGATGTGCTTGCCGTGCAGAGCGTCGCCGATGGAAAAGTGCCTCTGCCCGTTGCGGGGATGGCCGGTGCAAGCGGCTATGCGGTATCGAACTGCCTGGGATTCTCCTATATCACCGGCACCGCGATCCGATACCGTATCTATGCGTCGCTGGGGCTTGATCTTGGCCGCGTGGCCGGGGTGATCGCGACTTCTTGGGTGGCGTTCTGGATGGGACTGATCCTGCTTTTGGGCCTTTTGCTTACAATACACCCGGATGGCATTTCCAAGGTCCTGCCGATCAGTGAAACGACGGAGACTGTGATCGGTCTGAGCATGTTGGCGGGGCTTGCGGTCTTGTTTGTCTGGCTTTCAAGCGGAGGGCGGCGATTGGCCTATGGTGGGTTTGGGTTCAACCTGCCGGGCGGCAAGCTGGCAAGTCTGCTGACAATCGCGGCGGTAGGCGATCTGTTCGGCGCTTCAATGGCGCTGTATGTGCTCATGCCGGACGATCTGGGGGTTGGCTACCCGTATTTCTTCGCGGTCTATATAGGCGCAATAGCGGTGGGTATCCTTAGCCATGCACCGGGTGGAATCGGTGTGTTCGAAGCCACTCTAATCGCTGGTCTAGGGGCGTCGGGCCGGTCTGATGTGATCGCTGCGCTTCTGCTCTACCGACTGGTCTATACGTTCCTTCCGTTTGCCATCGCCAGCCTGTCGATCGCGGTCGCGTCGGTGCTGACACAGCGCCATCGCATCGGGGGCGCGGTCACTTGGGTCTATCGCGCAATTCGCCCCATTGTCCCGATGGTGGCTGCCGGCGTCGCGGCTGTGGCAGGAGTTATCCTGTTGGTTTCAGGGGCTTTGCCTTCCAGTACGCAGAACCTTGGCGTACTGCGAGAGGTTTTGCCTTTGTCATTTGTCGAGGCATCTCATCTTGCAGGCAGCGCCGTGGGTGTCCTACTGCTGCTTGTCTCACGTGGCCTATTCCGCAAGCTCTATCGGGCATGGGTTGTTGCCATGCTTTTGATGGTGGCGGGTTTCTTCGCCTCGCTCGCCAAAGGGCTTGATACGCATGAAGCCCTTTCATTGCTGTTCACGATTGGCCTTTTGGCGATGTTTCGGGGTGCGTTTTACCGGGTAAGCGGTGCTTCTATCTTTCGGCTAAATATCCCTTGGCTGGTCAGCGTCGTCGCGTTGCTGGCGGTGATTTTCTGGATTGGATTGTTCGCTTATTCCCATGTCGAATATCAAAACGCGCTGTGGTGGGACTTTGCCTGGAGTGGAGACGCCTCGCGATTCCTGCGGTCCAGCCTCGTGGTGGTCGTGATCGTTGGCATCGTGGCGGTGAACTCGCTGTTCGGCCGTGAAATCCCCGCGCCGGTTAGGACTGAAATCCCCGAAGTTGTCGAACGTCTCGTGATGGAGAGCGAAGACACCGAATCTCAGATTTCACTGACGGGTGATAAGCAATTCCTGATCTCGCCTGACGAAACCGCATTCCTTGCCTATGCAGATACTGGCAATGCGCTGATCACCAAAGGAGAGCCTGTGGGTGATGAGCAAGCGGGGCAGCAACTGATCTGGCAATTGCGAGAAATGGCCGATCGCGAAGGCAAGCTTTGTGCGTTCTACAGTGTATCGACCAAATATCTGCCGACATTCCTGGACCTCGGCCTGTCGATCCTGAAGATCGGAGAAGTGGCCCGCGTACCGCTGCAGAATTTTTCGCTGGACGGAAAATCGCGAAAACGGTTCCGGCAGGCGAAGAACAGGGCTGAGCGTGAGGGGTACAAGTTCGAAATTATCCCCAAAGAACAGCTTGCACCGGTGTTGCCCGAACTTCGTCAGATCTCGGACGATTGGTTGGCGCAAAAGGCAGGTGAGGAAAAGGGTTTTGCCTTGGGCGGCTTTGATGATGCCTATCTTTCCTATTTCGACCATGCGGTTCTGCGGGATGAGACGGGCAAGATCATGGCCTTTGCGAACCTGTTTCAAGGCGGAAACAAATCCGAACTGTCTCTGGATTTGATGCGTTATGAACCGGACAGCCCCAGCTTTGTCATGGATGCGCTGTTTGCTGAGATGATGGTCTGGGGGTCCGAGCAGGGATTCCACTGGTTCTCATTGGGCGCAGCGCCATTTTCAGGGATCGAAAACCGGCAGTTGGCCTCGCTTTGGAATCGGATCGGTGGGTTCGTTTATGAACATGGCGAACAATTCTACCACTTCGAAGGCCTGCGCGCCTTCAAGCAGAAATTCGATCCGGAATGGAGCCCCAACTATCTAGCCAGCCCCGGCGGGTTGGCCGCGCCACGTATCCTCTACGAAGTTAACATCCTGATCTCGGGTGGCCTGCGCGGGTTGACGAAATAGGCCTTAGTTCAAGCTGGCGCGTGTTGGCGATTTCTCCAACAGATCACCCCAATCGGTGCGATAGGCCATCTCGGCCAGCACCGTCTCGGGTAAGAATTCCTTATTCTGCCGAATCTGCCAACCACCACCCAGACCTTTGTAGATCGCGACCAGATTCGAAGAGACCTCCTGCCGGGCCTCGATCAGGTTCGCCTGCGATCGTAATAGCGCGGTTTGCGTGTTCAGGATACGCGAATAGCTGGCGATGCCGTCTCGGTACTGATCGACCGCGATTTCAGCCGCCTTGCGCGAAGCTTCGACGCTGCGTTGATAAAAGGTGACCTGTTTGCGCGCCTGTGCGTAAGCAACCATCGCGCTTTCGACCTCGGAATAGGCGGTCAGCACAGTGTTCTGATAATTGGCGATCAACGCTTGATAGGCGGCATCCTGCGCGCGGACATTGTTCTTAATGCGGCCATAATTCAGGACATTCCAGACAACGCCTGCGCTAGCCAATCCTGTGGCGCTGTTGGTGCTGAACAGATCGCGCCCACCCGAGGCCTGCAAACCGATCGCGCCCGACAGAATGAACTGCGGATAGAGATCAGCTAACGCGATCCCGACCTGCGCCGATTGGGTGGCTGCCGCCAACTCGGCGGCGCGGACGTCAGGCCGTCGCCGCAGCAATTCGGCGGGCACACCAACGGCCACGTTGCTGCGCCCTGTTGGAATTCGGCCTGAATTGCCGATCAAGCCAGTCATCTGGGAAGGGGTTTTGCCCAATAGAACGGCCAGCGCGTTCTTGGCCTGTTGAATATCGCTTTCCAATTCGGGCACGAGTGCCTTGGTGTTGTTGAGCAGAGCAGTTGATTCCTGAACATCCAGCTCGGTTGTAACGCCGTTGTTGAAGCGCAGCTGAGTGAGGTCTGCCGATGCCTGCTGAATCGTGATGTTTTCCCGCGCGATGCGCAGAGCCTCTTGCAACGAACGGATGTTGATATAAAGCGCCGCTACGTCCCCGGTCAGCGTGACCAGTGCGTCGTCATAGTTAGCAACCTGCAGTGCCAGGTTCGATCGCGCGGCCTGTACGCCGCGACGTTGCTGGCCCCATACGTCCAGTTCCCATTGCGCATCAAACCCAACTTGCGAAGTCGAGAATTCGGTGTCCAAGGGAATAATCCGCCGGATGTCCGAAATCGGCCCAAGATTGTCGCTGATCTGTCGGCGTTGGAGCGAACCGCCCACGGCCTGCGATTGCGGGTAGAGCTCTCCGAATGCGATACCAAGCTGCGCGCGGGCCTGAAGTACGCGGGCACCTGCGACCTGTAAGGTCAGGTTCTGCGCATAGGCTTCGGCGATCAGCTTGTTCAGCGTCGGATCATTAAACGTTTCCCACCAGCGCACAACCGGAGCGCTGCGTGAGGTCAGGCCGCTCTGGCCCGCGCTGGGGTTGTTGACCTCCATCCATTGCTTCACGATCGGAGAGTTGGGGCGCACAAAATCAGGCCCCACCGGCGTACAGGCGGTGAGGGTAGCGGCGCAAAGGGCAGTGCCTAACAACCGGCGGAGTGTCATCGTACGCATCCTCAGATATCCAGTGGCCGGATGAAGTTGGCGAAGGAATAGAGGCGAATGTTGATGCGCCTCAGAAATTCAAAGCTTTTTCCCATGCCGGTGTAAATCGCCACCGCAGCGTGGCCACCTGCAGGAAAAGTATGCCCCTCAGGCACATCGACCGAGATCTGAACAGCGATCCGACCGGGCAGTTTTGGCAATTCAAAGCCGGGCAGGCGGCCTGAGGGCAAGTATTGGCCCTGACGTGTGGCCCACCAGACCGCCTCAACCTTGCCGGTCAGAATTTCTCCGGGATAGAGGTCTAGAGCAACTTCGACTGGTTGGCCGACCTCGACAAATTTCAGGTTCTGCTGGCGGAAGGTGGCTAGAATATAGGGGTCTTCTTCGGTGACAAAGCTGGCAATGGCACCCAGACGAATTTCCCCCACAACCATACCGGGGCGTGCCTGTTGCGATACGATCATGCCATTTTCGGGGGCGTAGATGGTGGTGTTCTCAAGAAAATATTCGGCTTCTGCCAGCTGAGCCTCAGCCTCAATAATGCCGGTATTCACGCCGTCGATCTGCGAATCCAGCGCAAGGTTGGCCTTCTCAAGATTGGCCTGAGCTTCCTTAATCTTCGCCTGATCTTCCGCGACCTGTTCGTTCCAGCGGTCTAGTTCATCCTGGCGGGCGCCCCCGGCGGGAACGAGGTTCTCGTATCGCGCTTGTTCGGTCAGCGCATAGGCCAGCTGCGCGTTCGCGCGTTCGACTGCTTCTCCCGCCGCGATAACGTCCTGTTCAAGGATCTTTGCGTTTTGCTGCGCCGCCACCAGCTGTGCATTCGCCTTGTCCACGGCCAGCGAAAACACCGTGTCGTCGAACTTATACAGCGGATCGCCCTTAGTGACCCAGGTGTTGGGCTCGACCAAAACCTCGGACAGGATTGTGGGCTGAGTCAGACGCGGGACGATCTGGATGGTGGAGCGCACGACGTGGCTGTCGACGGAAAAGGGTTGAAAGAAGCGCAGCGCGACCAAAAAGATCAGCAGCAGATGAGCGCCGACCCAGAATGAGACGATCCCCCACATGATGTTGAATTTCAGCCATTGCACCTTGAAGAAGATGAACCAGACAAAAATAATGTAGAAAAGCGTGATGCCTAGGGCGACGAACATGAGTGCTGAATTCCTTTGGCCTTAGGCTTGCTTTGTTTCGTCGGTATCAAGTGGGTCCTGGTATTCCGGTTTGACTGTACCGCCCAGACGCTTGATCTCATCCCTTATGGCCTTGCGTTCTTCATCAGGGCCGCGGCGCATGTCGACGGTGACGCCGTCGTGAAACGCCCAGATAAAGGCGTGCACCCAAGGGACAATCGCCAAAAATCCCATCCATCCCATGATCTTGACCGCTTCGGCATGGGGGTGATTGCGTTTGATCGCGATACGTCCGGGCAGACCCATTATGAATAGAAACAACGCCATCACCGCTGCCAGCAGCAAGATAAGTGCAACAAATGTCAGATAGTCATAGTAGCCCAGCGGCTGCCCCAAAAGTCCCATGCTCGCGCCTCCTGTTGTTGGAAACTGTTCCATCCTCGGGCGCTGTTGTCCAGCTAATCAATCACTTTCTGGCTGATCGGAAGGATGCATCAGCATTCAATAATTTTGGTGTTCCAGTCTATGCACTTCTGATGGAGGTCGCCGGGTAGCGGTAGATCGGTATAAACCATATCAACATCGGATAATGAGGCGATGCGTGCGGGCGCGGTGCGCTGAAACTTTGAAGCATCCGCTACTAGGCTGATCTGCCGGGCTTGTTCAATGATAGTTTGACTGACCAGTACTTCTTGGAGATCGAAATCCATTAGATCCCCATCCGCATCCAATGCGGAACAGCCGATAATCGCGTGATCGAATTTGAACTGGCGGATGGTCGAGACCGCAAGATTCCCGACCAACCCACTATCTGATCTGCGCAGCACACCGCCTGCAACGACGATCTGGCAATCGGGGTTATCGGCCAGGATATTGGCAACGTTCATATTGTTGGTCACGACCATTAGGTTTTTGTGTTTCAGCAATTGGCGGGCAACGGCCTCGGTCGAGGTGCCTATGTTCATAAAGATCGAGCTGCCCTCGGGGATGTCGGCCGCGCAGCGTTCAGCGATGCGTGTCTTGGCTTCATGATTCAGGGCGCGCCGGTCTTCGTATCCAATATTAGACACGCCAGAACGCAGAACGGCACCCCCGTGAACCCGATCCAACTTACCAGCTTCTGACAGTTCAGTCAGGTCACGGCGAATGGTTTGAACCGTCACCTGAAAGCGCTCGGCCAGTCCTTCGACAGTAACGCGGCCCTCTTGCTCGGCGACTAAAAGAATGTCCGATTGGCGAAATGATAGTGACATGGGCGGTCCTGAGTTCCGGTGTTTTCGTTTTTGTTCTAATTTTGCGGTTAAGCAAGGGAATTCGTTAGTTGCACTTATTAATATTCGTTGTTTCAGCTAAAAACGAACAATATCGAAAAATAAAGTTGACGATACGAACCATCATGCTGCTAATGCGCTTGAAACTGCCACGTTGGGGAATCAATTGGATATGTCATCGGACAGCAGCCAAGTTACCGATCTTTTTGTGATCGGCGGGGGTATAAATGGGTGCGGTATCGCACGTGATGCGGCAGGTCGGGGCCTATCGGTCACCTTGGCTGAAATGAACGATCTGGCCTCGGCGACGTCGTCAGCCTCGACCAAACTGTTTCATGGCGGGCTACGGTACCTGGAATTTTTTGAATTTCGTTTGGTGCGTGAAGCGCTGGTCGAACGCGAGACCTTACTGCGCGCTATGCCCCATATCAGTTGGCCCATGCGTTTCGTGCTGCCCTATCACGCCGATATGCGTTTTGACTCTGAAACGCCGACCTCACGGTTGCTCAGTACGGTGATGCCATGGATGCGCGGGCGTCGTCCTGCGTGGCTAATACGGCTTGGCCTTTTTTTGTATGACAATCTGGGCGGTCGCAAAATCCTGCCGGGTACACGTTCGCTGAACCTGCGCGCGGCACCCGAGGGGGCTCCGCTGCAAGACAAATTTGAAACCGCCTATGAATACTCGGACTGCTGGGTCGAGGATTCGCGGCTGGTGGTCCTGAACGCCCGCGATGCCGAGGCACGCGGGGCCAAGATCATGGTCAGGACCGAGGTTCTTTCGGCTGAGCGGATCGATGAACTGTGGCAGGTTACGATCCGGGATCGGGATAGCGGCAAGACCGAAACCGTCCTTGCGAAGATGTTGATCAATGCGGGCGGACCTTGGGTAGGTGACATCATCCAGACCAAGATCCGGGTCAATTCCCGAGAAGGCGTCCGTCTGGTGCGTGGCAGCCATATCGTGACACCCAAGCTGTTTGACCATGACAAGTGCTATTTCTTTCAGGGCGAAGACGGGCGCATCATCTTTGCGATCCCGTACGAGCAGGATTTTACCTTGATCGGAACCACGGATCAGGATCATTCTGACCCCTCCGAGCCTCCGATTTGTACCGAGGCCGAGCAGGAGTATCTGTGCGCTTTCGCATCGAAATACTTCGCGAAGCCCGTTACCCGTGAAGATATTGTCTGGACCTATTCAGGCGTCCGTCCGCTATATGATGACGGCGCAAGCAGTGCCACGGCGGCTACCCGCGATTACACGCTTAAAGTTGATGCCGAGAGCGGGGCTCCGGTGTTGAATGTCTTTGGTGGTAAAATCACCACCTACAGACGCCTCGCGGAAAGCGCGCTGGAGAAGATTGGAGAACATTTCCCAGATCTTGGCGGACCATGGACCGCAGGCGTCCCATTGCCCGGCGGGGATTTTCCGGTCGACGGCGTGCAGGATTTGATCGGGAAACTGATAGCGGAGTACCCGTTCCTGACCGATTTTTGGGCCCGTCGATTGATCCGGGCCTATGGCACCGAGACCTGGGACCTTCTGGGTCCGGCAAAAGATCAGAGCGATCTGGGTGACGATTTCGGCGCGACATTGACCGAGGCCGAACTGGTTTGGCTGATGGACAAGGAATACGCGCGCACCGCTCAGGATGTCGTGTGGCGGCGCAATAAGCTGGGTCTAAGGCTCAGCCCCGAACAGATCAGCCGGATAGACGACTGGATGGCCAAACGGTTAACTGACTAGCGTGCGGATCAGTCGATCCAAGCAAAAAAGATACGCCCCGCAGATGTGCGGGGCGTTTTGCGATTTCAATGCCGGTCTTATGCGGCTTCTTCTGACGGTTCCGGATCGTTCTTGCTGCCTTTGACCCATTCGCGCAGGCTCTGCATCACAGCGTAAAGGACCGGTACTAGAATGACCCCGAACAGAGTGGCTGCCAGCATGCCGCCGAACACGGCAACGCCGATGGCCTTCTGGCTGGCAGCTCCGGCCCCGTTCGCGGCCAGCAGGGGAACCACGCCCAAAAGGAAGGACAGGGCGGTCATCATCACAGCGCGGAAACGCTGATATGCGGCTTCGGCCGCGGCCTCCTTGATTGACAGCCCCTTGGCCCTTTGCTCCATCGCGAATTCGACGATCAGAATCCCGTTCTTTGACGCAAGCCCGACAAGCATGATCATTCCGATCTGCGTGTAGAGGTTGATGTCGCTGCCAACGATCGCCACCGCTGCGACGGCACCGAACAAGGCCACGGTCACCGACATTAGGATCGAAACGGGCATCGTCCAACTTTCATATTGGCCGACAAGGAACAGGTACCCAAACAAGATCGCCAACCCAAGGATCACCACGACCAGACCGCCCGAGGCCAGCTGCTGCTGCGCCGTTCCGGTCCATTCATAGGCATAGCCGGGGGGCAAGGCAGTCGCCGACTCCTCGGTCATGACATTGATGGCGTCCCCGGTCGAGAGCCCCGGTGCCGGAACCGCTGTCACAGTGGCCGAGCGGAACAGGTTATGCCGCTTTAGCAGGACCGGACCCAGCACGTTCTCGATATCGATCAGCGTGCCAAGCGGTACCATCTCACCTTTGGTGGAACGTACATAAAGCTCTGAGATATCATCGACCTTATTCCGGTATGACCCTTCGGCCTGGATCATTACGCGATAGACACGACCAAACAGGTTGAAGTCATTCACGTAATACGAGCCAAGCTGCGCCTGCATGGTCTGGAAAATCTCGGCCACCGAGACTTGCAGGGTTTTGGCCTTTTCCCGATCCAGATCGACAAACAATTGCGGCACGTTCGCGCGGAAGGTGGTGTAGGCCTGCGCGATCTCAGGACGCTGGTTTGCGGCATAGACATACGACCCAACGGCCGAGGCCAGATCCTGCGGCGAGCCGCCACCGGTCTGCTGCACTTCCATTTCAACCCCTGCAGACATACCAAGGCCCTGAATGGGTGGCGGGTTGAACGCAACAATCGATGCGGCAGACTCACCATATGCAATCGCCAGAACCTGGTTCAGGATCGCATCCGCACTGAGCTCGGGTTCCTGCCGCTCTTCCCAGTTGGTCAGGTTGACAAAGATGGCTGCGCCATTGGTAGTGGTCCCGTTCAACAGCGAGAACCCATTGACCAGAACGGTACTGGATACGCCGGAGATCTGTTGAATCTGTTCATCGATCCGCGCAGAAACCGCCTCGGTCCGTTCAAGCGTCGCCGCATCGGGAAGCTGGATATCGACGAACAGATATCCGTTGTCTTCCAGCGGAATGAACCCTTTGGACGTGTTGCCCATAATGGTCCCAGTACCCGCTGCGAATGCTGCAATGATCCCCAGCGAAATGACCGGCAGGATCAGTAGCTTTCGCACGATGGCGACATAGCCGCTGCGCATTCCGCCGATAAATTTCTCGAACACGGCCAGCAACCCTTTGGGCGGCCCCGAGCGCGCCTGTAGCACAAGCCCGCACAAGGCCGGTGAAAGGGTCAAGGCGTTGATCGACGAGATTACCACAGCAGTCGAGATCGTTACCGCAAACTGGGAATACAATCGTCCGGATATGCCGGGCATGAAAGTCACCGGCACGAAGACGGCCAGTAGCACCAGCGTGGTCGCGATCACGGGCCCGGTGATCTGGCCCATGGCCTTGCGGGTTGCCTCGGCAGGGGGCAGACCTTCATCGGCGATTATACGTTCGACGTTTTCCACCACGACGATGGCGTCATCTACAACGATCCCGATGGCCAGCACCAATGCGAACAGCGAGATCGTGTTCAGCGACATGCCAAAGGCCAGCAGGAAGGCAAATGTCCCGATCAATGAGACCGGAATTGCCACCGCCGGAATGATCGTCGCCCGCCAACTGCCAAGGAAGATGAACACAACTGTGATCACCAATATGAATGTCAGGATGAGGGTCGAGACCACGTCATTGAGCGACTGTTCCACGAAATCCGTCGTATTGAATGGAACATCGTATTCGACATCCGTGGGAAAGGACCGTGACAGGCGCTCAAGTTCGGCCTCAACACGTTCGGACACCGCAAGGGCGTTTGCGCCGGGGGCCTGATAGATGCCGATAACGGTCGCAGGAACGCTTTCGAAATAGCCCGAGGCGGAATAGAACTGCGCCCCTAGCTCGACGCGCGCAATGTCTTTGACGCGCACAATCGCACCGGCTTCGCCTGTACGGATTACAATATCTCCGAATTCATCGGCCGAGGTCAGGCGGCCTTTGGTCTTGATCGTATACTGAAAGGTCTGCCCTTCAGGTACAGGCGGTGACCCGATTGAGCCCGCAGAGACCTCGATATTCTGTTCGCGGATGGCATTGATCACATCACCCGGAGTGATTGACAGCGCGGCCATCTTGTCCGGGTCCATCCAGATCCGCATGGCGTATTCCAGATTGGTCAAAACATCCGCTTTACCCACGCCCTGAACCCGCGCCAGAGCGTCTTTCAAGTTGATTGAGGCATAGTTCGACAGGAACACACTGTCATATGTGCCATTGGGCGAGGTCAGCGTGACCAGCAACAACATGTTGGTTGACGCTTTTTGCGTGACAACACCGGATGAAGTCACTTCGGACGGCAGCGATGCCATCGCCTGTGCCACACGGTTCTGCACGTTGACCGAGGCGATATCGGGGTCGGTGCCCACCTCGAACGTAACGTTCAACGAATACGAGCCGTTATCCGATGAGGTCGACGTCATGTAGATCATATCGTCCACACCGTTGACCTGCGCCTCGATCGGGGCGGCCACGGTGTTTTCCACGGTTTCGGCATTTGCACCTGTATAGGTGGCCGTTACGCTGACCACCGGCGGCGTGATATCGGGAAACTGCGCAACCGGCAGAACCAGATAACCGATCCCGCCCAAAATGGTCAGGACCAGCGAAATGACAAGCGCCAGCTTGGGCCGGCTGATAAACAGGGCTGAGAACATCAGTTATTCTCCGGCTGCTCGGACGCAACGACTGCATCAACGGCGACGCCGGGGCGCACGCGTTGCAGGCCTTCGACGATGACGCTTTCGCCTTCGCGCAGGCCATCTGTGACGATAATCGCCGAATCCACGGTATCTCCGGTTGTGATGTAGCGTTGTTCAACCATCTGCTTGTCATTGACGACCAGAACGAATTCGCCGCGCTGATCACGCTGCAGCGCTGCTTGAGGGATCAATACCTGCAGCGTCGGCTCAAGCGCTTCGATCTGAACGTTTACGAAGGCACCATCAACGAGCAGACGCTTGGCATTGTCGAATTGAGCTGTGATCGTAATGGCTCCGGTCAGCGGATCAATGCGGTTGTCGACAAAAATGATTTCGCCGGTTTCATCCAGCTCAGTACCGTTCGGCAGAGTCACATGAACATTCGGGCTTTGGCTGCTTTCAGCTAGCGTGGCCGGGTCTTCACCAAATTGTTCAAGAACCGACGTGAACTGCTTCTCATTCAACGAAAAATTCACATAGATGGGGGCTTCGCTGACCAGGGTGACAAGCGGCGGATTGTTGGGGCCCACAACATCACCGACACTGGTTTCCACGCGGCCGATGCGGCCCGAAAACGGGGCGTGGATCTGTGTGTAGCTGAGATCAAGCTCGGCCTGTTGGATCGCTGCATTGGCGGCTTTGACCTCGGCCTCGGCGACCAGTTCATTGGCTCGGGCAATGTCACGTTCTGATTCCGGTGTAGCGTCGCGCTTGTACAGCTCTTCCTTGCGGGCGAGATCGACTTTGGCCAGTTCAAGGTTTGCCTGCGCCCGATCCAGATCGGCTTTACGCGCCTCAAGCGTGGCTTCGTAAAGATCCGGTTCGATCGTAAACAGCAGGTCATCCTCATTCACCGGAGAGCCATCGTCGACGTTCTGGCTGTCCAGGAAACCACTGACGCGCGCGATAATATCGACCTTGTCGATTGCCTCGGCCCGTCCAATGAAGGTGGCCTGATCGGTGATCTCTTCGGTATAAGCTGCGGCGATCGACACCTTGGGCGCAGGGGCATCGCCCTGATCCTGCGCGACCGCTATCTGGGGCAGGCTGGAACATGCAAACAAAGCGGCAGAAACGCCGAGTGCCCTGAAATAGCCGCGTGGGCCGAGTGCTGGCTTCTTAAATGCAAGGGACATGTTGGCGCCTCGTTCAAAGTAAAGATTGCACAACCGGGCAACAGAAACCCCGGATGAGTCGATTGATTTTATAGGCAGGATGGCGGGTTTGACGCAGTTTCTCAAGCGTGTTGAGGTAGTGCGTTGGCAAGAATCGACCCGAAATTTCTTTCCAATCTGCAGACTTAGCCTGCATCCGCAGGCGTTTATCTGCCCGATGACAATTGGGGCGGGCGAATTTTCTCTGCCAAAAACCAGCAGCGGAGAGGCTTCAGGGCTCCGCTGCGGCATTCATAAATCGAATTTTGTTGTTATTCACGCGTTCCCGCAAACCGATTCTGCCAGTCTTCGCGCTGTTCGTCCGTGATTTTGGCAAACAGCACGTCGGGAACCGAAAATTCATGGCCAGCGGGCAGGGCGCGCAGCGCGGCATCGATATCTTCGGGCCAGCTGGTATAGAGTGTGTTCATCGCACTAAGCATTTTTGCAGACGCATCGGGAATGAACGGCGCGCTCAGAACTGCATAGAGGCGGATCAGGTTCAGCCCCAGCCGCACCTGCGCCGCAGCCTGCGCAGGATCTTCCTTAAAGGTAGACCATGGTGCGGCAGCCTGCAGATACTCGTTGCCAGCGACCCAGATCGCTCGCAGCTCTTGCGCGGATTTGCGCACTTCCATCGCTTCCATGTGGCCTTCGTAGGCACGTACTCGGCTAGTAAGCTCAGCAATCAGGGTCTGTTCACGTTCGCCATACGCACCATCTTCGGGCACTGCTTCACCGAATCTCGAGCGGCAGAACTTAGTGATCCGGCTGACAAAGTTACCCAGAACATCCGCAAGATCTTTGTTCACCGACTGCTGGAAGTTCTCCCATGTGAACTCGCTGTCGCTGCTTTCTGGCGCATGGCTCAACAGCCACCAGCGCCAGTAATCGGCGGGCAGAATGTCCAGCGCCTGATCCATAAACACGCCACGACCCTGCGAGGTCGAGAACTGGCCACCGTCATAGTTCAGGTAGTTGAATGATTTCAGGTGGTCGACCATCTTCCAGGGCTCGCCCGATCCCAGAATGGTGGCCGGGAAAGACAGGGTGTGGAAGGGCACATTGTCCTTGCCCATGAACTGAACGTAACGCACATCTTCTGCGCCTTTGTCGGTGCGCCACCAACGTTCCCAATCGGCATCAGACTTACCATTGGCGTCGGCCCATTCCTTGGCGCAGGCGATGTATTCAATGGGGGCATCGAACCAGACATAGAAGACTTTGCCTTCCATGCCGGGCCAATCTTGATCACCTTTCTTGACTGGTACACCCCAATCCAGATCGCGGGTAATGCCGCGATCCTGCAGGCCGTCGCCATCATGTAGCCATTTCTTGGCGATCGAGGTTGTCAGGATCGGCCAGTCTGTCTTGCTGTCAATCCACGCGTCCAACTGATCTTTCATTGCGGATTGACGCAAATACAGGTGCTTGGTCTCACGCACCTCAAGATCGGTCGAGCCGCTGATCGCGCTGCGGGGCTCGATCAGGTCGGTCGGGTCTAGCTGCTTGGTACAATTTTCGCACTGGTCGCCGCGCGCGCGCTCGTAACCGCAATTGGGGCAAGTGCCTTCGATATAGCGGTCGGGCAGAAAACGGCCATCGGCGTTGGAATAAACCTGCTTTTCGCTGACTTCCCGGATCAGCCCGGCTTCATCCAGTTTGCCAGCGAAATGCTGGGTCAGTTTACGGTTCTGATCGCTGGACGAGCGGCCAAAGTGATCAAAGCTCAGGCCAAAGCGCTTGGCGATATCGGCCTGTACTGCGTACATGTCAGCGCAATATTCAGCCACAGGTTTGCCCGCTTTGGCGGCGGCCAGCTCGGCCGGGGTGCCGTGCTCGTCGGTTGCACACAGGAACATGACCTCATTGCCCCGGCCGCGCTGATAGCGAGCGTACAGATCGGCAGGCAATTGCGAGCCGATCAGGTTGCCGAGATGTTTGATCCCGTTGATGTAAGGGATCGCCGAGGTGATGAGAATTCGGGCCATAATGCGCTTCCACGTATCTGTCTGCGCGCCCGTCTACCTTATGTGGCCAGTAAGCAAAAGCCCGCATTCATACCCGCTTGAATTTAACGGGTATTACTACGCGACTTCGTGCATTCCCGGGAGTTTGTGTCGCGTTCGTCAGCGATTTCGCCCCGTGCGTACCAATGGTGTATGATGATCAGGAGAACCCAGCTTAGGGGGAATTTCATTATGCAGAGTTTATGGATGGGCTGCTGTGCCGCCGTTGCAGCTATTGTATTTACCGCCAGCGCCATCGCCGACCAGAGCGCCACAGATGATCCGGTGCATGCTTTTGACCACGCTATGCTCTCGATCTTTCACCGAGGCCAGGATGCGCTGACGGCTGAAACCCGGCCCGTCATGATTATCGCACGTGATGTCACAGTCATGACCGAAGACGGAGAGGCGAGCTATCCAAGGGATGCGCCAACCTATCAACATCTGAAGTCCACGTCGCATGTTGTGTTGGGATTGATCGGGGCGGTGACTCCATGGCCTGATGATAATACCGATGATGAGCGCTGGAAGGCGGAGTTTGCAATTATCATCAATGAGATAGATGTATTTCTTGCGACATTGGGCGAACTGGGCATGACCGAGGGCGACTTGGCGAGCCAGCGCAAAATGCTCGAAACAGCCCGGGCATTTGCTCAAGGTGCACTCGACAAGGATCAGATCACACGTGAAGCGGTTTCGCAGGTGATCAACGACATGCGGCCCATCTGGGCAGAGAATATGGAGAAATCTGCACGTGCGGAGTTGAACGCACTTCATACCGCCGTGTCCGATGCACGCGCAGCCATAAGCGAAGAGGAGTGGGCCAAGATGTATGTGGTGCATCACGGCGGCTCCAGCGTCAAAGACGTCAATGTCGTGCTACTGTACCTACAGCGCGTGATGCCGGAAAAGGTTGCTGCCGGGCAGGTTCTGTTCGCTGAGAACGCACACGGGAACGACGCGTTGGCTGGATACGCCGGATACGTTCGAATGCAGAGGCATGTTGGTGCATGGGTGTTCGGAGACCCTGAACGGATGCGGGTTGACCTGCTGGGATATGAGGCGGGATCGATCCTGGATGAAATGATCCCGGCACCACCGCCAAAGCCCACCGATTAGAGAATTACTCCAGCAGGTGTGAACAGGTAATACGTTTCGCACGGGCGAAAGAAATTGAGCTTAATGTCATGGTTGCAGATTGTAACTGACATTTGGATGTAAATAACCTCAGGTTGAAACACAGAATCACAACCTCTTGAAATTGTAGCAATGACTTCCCATTTGTAGTGTATACAAAAGTATACAATAACGAGGGCAATCTGCTGATGTTCGACTTTTTACTAGAGGGCGCATTTGTGCCCTTTACCTTGGCGCTTGCGCTTTTGTTCGGTCTTCTGGGCCTTGAACTGATCGCATTGGTTTTCGGGGGAAGTCTTCTGGCAGGCGAGGGCGAGGTTGATTTGGACATGGTCGACGCGCCCGATCTGGACGTCGCCGACTTTGATCTGGATATCGACGCCGACATCGATCTGGGTGACTTGGAACTGGCCGAAATTGAAACCGATGTGCCTGCGGCTACGCCCGTCGGCCCGTTTGGCTGGTTGGGCATTGGCAAGATGCCATTCATGATCTGGCTCGTTGTGCTGCTGGCTGGTTTCGGCCTGAGTGGCATAGGCCTGCAACTGGCGCTGCGTGATCTGCTGGGCTTTGACTTACCTGCATGGTTGGCCGCGATTCCGGCCGGAGTATTCGGCCTATGGTTCGCACGTGGCTTTGGTGGTGTCTTCGCTCGCCTCCTGCCCAAAACCGAAACCGAAGCGATGTCGGAACGGATGCTGGCCCGCCGCCGTGGCGTGATCACTCAGGGTATCGCATCGCGAGGCCGTCCAGCCGAAGTCCGCGTCATGGATCGCTTTGGCAACACGCACTACCTGCGCGCAGAGCCGTTGCAGGACAAAGATTCGCTGGAGCAGGGAACAGAAGTCCTTGTTCTGCGTGATCGACGGCGCGACCGGTTCGTTCTGGTTCGCATGTCAGTTTAACCAAAAAATCTTAACCCCAATCCGGAGGATATTGCATGGAACTATCATTCCTGGCCATTACAGTTGTGACTATTTTAGCCGTACTCTTGTTCATAGGCCTTGTACTTGGCCGCCTTTATCGACGCGCCACGCGCGAGATCAGCCTGGTGAAAACCGGCGCGGGTGGCAAAAAGGTCATTATGGATGGCGGCGTCATCATCGTACCGTTGCTGCACGAAGTCAGCCCGGTCAACATGAAGACTCTGCGCCTTGAGGTGCAGCGCAGCGGTGAGGCCGCGCTTATCACCAAAGACCGGATGCGTGTCGACGTGGGTGTCGAATTCTACGTCTCGGTGATGGCGACTGAAGAGGGCATCGCGCGCGCCGCGCAAACGCTGGGTGATCGCACCTTTGACGTCGAGCAACTGCGTGAGATGATCGAAGGCAAGCTGATCGACGGTCTGCGTGCCGTGGCCGCTCAGATGACCATGGATGGTCTTCATGAAAACCGCGCCGACTTTGTGCAGGAAGTGCAGAATGCGGTGTCCGAAGACTTGCTGAAGAACGGTTTGTCGCTGGAATCCGTCTCGCTAACTGCGCTCGACCAGACGCCGTTTGAAGCGCTGGACGAGAACAACGCCTTTAACGCCGTGGGTATGCGCAAGCTGGCCGAGGTGATTGCCATATCCAAGAAAGAACGCGCGCAGATCGACGCCGAGGCCGAGGTTGAGGTGCGTCGTGCGGCGATGGAAGCGGAGCGTCAGAAGTTGCTGATCGAACAGGACGAACAGCAGGCGCGCATCGAGCAGGCGCAGAAGGTGGAAACTCTTCGTGTGGCGCAAGAGGCGGAGATCGCTGCGCGAACTGAAGACTCGGTACGCGAAACCGAACGCGCCCGGATTGCCCGTGAAGAGGCCATTCGTTCCGCCGAGATTGAGCGCGAGCGCAAGATCCGCGATGCCGAGATCGCCAAAGAGCGTGAGATCGAAGTGGCAGAACAGGAACGCCAGATCATCATCGCGCAGAAATCCGAAGAGGAAAGCCGCGCGCGCGCATCCGCCGATCTGGCTAGAGCCGAGGCGACCAAAGCAACCGAAGCTGTGGCTACGGCGCGCGAAGTGGCCGAGGCCGAGCGTCAGAAGCAGATTGTTCTGATTGAAGCCACCCGTGAGGCCGAACGTCAGGCCACCGCGATCCGTTTGTCAGCGCAGGCCGAGAAAGAGGCCGCCGCAGACCGCGCCGAAGCCCGCCGCGAGGAAGCGCAGGCCGAAGCAGACGCGCTGAACATTCGCGCCGAGGCCAAGAAAAACGACATGCTGGCCGAGGCGGAAGGTAAGCGTGCGATCGTAGAGGCGGACAATGCCCTGTCACCTGAGCAGATCCGGATGAAGGTCGACTTGACCCGCATTGAAACCATGCCCTCGATCATCTCGGAAATGGTCAAGCCGGCCGAAAAAATCGACTCGATCAAAATCCATCAGGTTGGTGGGATCGGAGCTGCCAATGGTGGTGGTGTTTCAAGCGGTGAAAAGCCGGTCGTCAATCAGGCGTTGGATTCGATCATGGGAATGGCCGTGCAGATGCCAGCGCTCAAGAAACTGGGCGAAGAGCTTGGCTTGTCCATGGAGAACGGCGTCGGGGGCGTAGTGAACGGTGCGCTTGAGAGCACCGGGGACCCAGATGAGGTGGTCGACGCGGTCGAGGACCACGGGCCAGCGGTCCAGCAGTAAAACAGAAGGGCCGGGATTTCCCGGCCCTTTTTCATTGCTTTTCGCGAGAACCCTTGAGCAGCCTGCCGATGGTAAAGGATGTGCGCGGTGCATAGACATAATTCGTCCGTTTCTCGGGCGTCGGGCGCGAACGCATACGGGCGAGGCCAAAGACAATAAGAAACAGATGACCCAATGCAACAAAAGCAAACAGGGCTCCGGGGCCGAATTGCTGGATCAACGTGGATGAGATGTAGGGCGAGGCAATCGCCCCCAATGCATACCAGAACATCAACGCTGCTGCCAATTCAACGCGTTGTTCGGTCGTGGCAAAATCATTTGCATGGGCCGAGGAAACCGAGAAAATCGGAAACGTGGTCAGGCCAAAGAACCCGGCGGCCAGCATAACGCCGACCGTTCCAGTTCCGCTAGCCAACATCGTGACACCGCAGCTTAGCACCGCTGCCACGGATAGCCAGATCAGCACCCAGCGTCGATCATACTTGTCTGCGAGCCAACCCAAGGGGTACTGGGCCAGTGCGCCGCCCAGAACGAAAGAGGCCAGAAAGAATGCAATCTGATCTACGCCCAGTCCGACCTCCTGACCGTATACCGGGCCGACCATGCGCAATGATGCCGAACTGAGCGCAGCCACGATAACGCCCGCCACAGCCAGTGGTGAGCTGTGCCAGGCCAGCTTGGGGCGCAGGCGCGGGGTGTCCGGTGTCTTGGGTTGGCTGGCGCGAGTTAGGGCCAGGGGCAAGATCGATGCACAGCATAGGATCGCAAGCAGGTTGTATGAAACGTAAGAGGCGGGTGGCAGAACAGCAATGATAAGCTGTGCACAAAGCGAGGCCCCCATATCGGCGATACGGTAGGTACCCATCGCGCGCCCACGGGTTTCGTTGGTGACCTTGGCGTTCAGCCAAGCCTCGATCACGGTGTAACAACCTGCGACACAGGTGCCCGACGCGATACGCAGCGCGGCCCAGACATAAGGGTTTTCAGTCAGCGTATGCCCCAGCAACCCCATCGCGCCCAAGGCGGTGCAGACCGCAAATGCGCGCGAGTGCCCGACACTGCCCATAAGCCGCGGAGCCCACCAGCAACCAACAAAGAACCCAATGAAGTGCGATGACCCCAGCAGACCGATCTGTTCGGTCGAAAAATCAAGCGTCAGCCCCGAGATTGCATCCAGCGGACCAACACCGCCCGTTGAGAGCTGCAGCAGAATGACCGAAAGAAAGAGGGCGGCAAATGAAATGATCGTACGCATGATAGGTGCAACTTGACCTTGTCGCCACGAAATGCGCGCGCCTAATCGACGCCCTGACGTCGTTTTTTGCCTTTTTGTGGTTAATCCTGCCGGATGATTTCGGCGTGGATGTCCAGGCCGATCGTGGGTTGTACAAGATCAGGATATCCAGACGCGCCAAACTCATTTCGATTGATCGCCCCCTCTAGCCGGATGGACAGGGTGTCCAAATCATCCACCGCGCTTCCCGGTCTCCGATACAGATTGGCGCTCAAAGTCACCGGACGCGTGATACCGCGCACTGTCAGAGCGCCGGTCACGGTTGCACCTTCCGAGATACGGCCAGTGGGTCCCAGCTGAATCTTAGTCGTGATGAAACGGATGGTGGGGTATTGGGCAGCGTTCAACACACTTTTTCCCAACATCGGACCTCGGGCAAATGGTAGGTTCGTCCGCGCCCGGGCCACGTCCAGCACGACATCGACCCGGCTGTTTTGCAAGCGATTGGTATCAATCAGAATTTGGGCCGACTGTACTGGCATCGTGCCCGTCTGAAGCGCGCCGGACAAATCATAGGTGAAGCCAACGGAACTGCGCGATGCTGCCAGCGCATATGGGGTGAGGGCGGCCATCGCTGCCCGTGCCATTGGTAACGCGCAAAGGCTTGCAATCAGGCTGCGTCGGGTAAGGTTCCTCATGCCATCGCCGTGCGACCGCGCGGGCGCGAGCGTTTCATGAGCATCAGCACGATTGCGATGTTCAGCCCGTTCCAAAGGATGCCATTGATGAAAGCAAGCTGATAACTGCCAGTCACGTCATAGATCCAGCCCGACATCCAACCACCCAGAGCCATGCCGAGGATAGTCATCATCATGACAAAACCCACGCGCGCACCGGCCTCTTGCGGGGGCATATATTCACGTACAATCAGCGCGTAGCTGGGGACGATACCACCCTGGGCCAGCCCGAATAGCATGCTGACGACATAAAGCGAAACCATCCCATCATAAGGGAGAAACAGGAACAGAGCGATACATTGCAGGACCGAGCCGATCAGCAGTGTTGAAAGCCCTCCCAACCGGTCCGCGACAAGCCCCGAGATGATGCGGCTAACCACGCCGCCCAACAGCATCAGAGACAGCATCTCGGCACCAACGGCCGGGCCATAGCCCAAGCCCACACAATAGGAGACAATATGGACCTGGGGCATCGACATGGCCACGCAGCAGCCGATACCAGCCAGCCCGAGGATGTACTGCAGGGCGCGGGGTGAAAAGCCGACGCTTTGTGCTTTGACCTGTGCTGCCGCTGCTGCCGTGCCATGCGCCTCGACGGGGACCTGTCTGCGCAAAAGCAGGGACAGAGGAATGACGGCGACCAGGGTGATGACGGCGAGACTCAGATAAACCTGCTGCCACCCGTCGCGCTGCAGAATGCCCGACAGCAGCGTGGGCCAGATCGCGCCCGACAGGTAGTTGCCACTGGCCACCAGTGCCACGGCAATCCCTCGCCTGCGCATGAACCAATGCGAGATATCGGCGATCAGCGGTCCAAATCCGATTGACGTGCCGAGCCCCAGCAGAAGATGCGCAACCGACAGCAGCGCAATATTCGGCGCAAGGGTTGCCAGCAGATAGCTTACCGCGCTCAGCACAGCGGCGCCGATCAACGCCATTGTCACGCCCAGTCGGTCCACCAGCTTGCCCAGCCACATGTTGCCGAAGGCAAAGCCGATCATGGCGAGCGTATAGGGCATCGACGCCGCGGCTCGGTCTGCGCCAAACTCGGCCTCGATGGCGGGCATGACGACGATCACAGCCCACATGCCCACATTGACCACGGTTGCGATGGCCAGGGTGATCAGCAGGCGAAGCCACGAATATCGGCTGTCATGGATCGGGTGTGTCATGCCGGCACGCTAGGGGGCAAGTCCGGTTTTGGCCAGTCACAAGTTATGTGATCATCGGGGCGTCTTCGGATTTGATCTGCTTTAACTGCAGTCCGCAATGAGGAGCAGCCCGCGTCACGTGCCAACTGGCCGGGGGCAGGGCGCGGGCGCGGCGGCGGGTCAGACACCAACTGCAGGCCTCGTCCCGATAGGTGGGCACCATATGCCAGCGCGTCTCAATCCCCTGTGCGCCACCATCGTCAGGCGTCAGCAATAGCCCCAGCGGAGCCTGTCCCGATATGCCGCCCTGTTCGGCAGCCAGATGCATCCGCCGGACCGGGGTCAGACCCGGCGGGCCGGGCAAATCGCCAATGACCAACGGGGCGGCACCGCTGCGCAAGGCTTCTTCCATGCACCACAACAGGTCTTCGGGTTTGTCAGGGCGGATCAGCAGAAACCGGGACGGATCGGCAAAAGGCAGCATGCCCTCGGGATGTAGCTGCGCCACCTCCCAAGCCGGGGCAATCCACATCACTGGCCCTTGAGTCTGCCCCGCTATCCACAGAGCAAAGCTACGCCGGGCAGGGCCGCAGGCTTCGTGTACACGGGCCAGTTGCAGACTGATCTGTGGGTGCAGGGCCACCCCGGGTGGGGTGCGCGCGGGCTTGCGGCCAAGAAGATTGGTGGACATGCTGATCAAATTAGCATGTTCTCATTTTGTTCTCAATTGGGGAATGCGGTCAACGCGACAGGATTAGACGCCCATCTGCGAACTGGATGTTCGAAAAGCGGTGCAGATACGCCATCCCTAGCAAGGATTGACCCAGATCGCCTTCATTGACCGAGGCCAGGATATCGCGATCGGTGATGGGGCCCAAAGACAGGCTGTCCAGCCGAATCGGCGCTGTACGCACAATGCCATTGGCCGTCGAGGCGCGGCCGAGATAGTTCAATTGATCCGTATCGATTCCAATTCGTTCGGCATCTTTCGGGCTGATGACGATATTGCTGGCCCCGGTATCGACCAGAAAGGTCACCGCTGTGCCATTCACCAGCATTGGTAAATAGTAGTGTCCATCATAAGAGCGGGGCACTTCAATCCGCTGATCGGTCACAGTCAGTTGCGGGGTCGGGCTGACGGTTGAACGGATGTCATCCCACAATCCGACAACGGCAATGACACCGATAAAGATAAACACCCAAGCCGCGACCTGCTGCATGGTTTTGCCCAAAGACTGACGGTTCTGAGTGATAAACCACATCAACAGGGCCGCACCCAGCAGAACCAGATAGGTCAAGCGCCCAATATCGTAGCCGTCCATTCAATCACCCGAAATCAGTTTTCTCATACCAATATGGTGTTTCACGAGGCGAAACCAAAGGCTTTGAGGCCATCAAGAATGAACTGAACCGACAGTGCAGCCAGCAGCATACCCAGCAGCCGTGTCAGCACGTTCAGCCCGGTCTTACCAAGAATACGGGCGATCATGCCTCCGGCCAGAAAGAACACAAATACAACCAACATGACGGCCAGCATAACAGCGCAGGCCGCTGCGATCCCAGGGACGCCCGGGTTTTGTCCGGCCAAAAGAATGATTGTTGCGATCGATCCGGGGCCCGCGATCAGGGGGATGGCCAAAGGGAACACCGAAGGGTCAGAATGATCTTCTTCCTCGGCGCGGTCCTCGCGGCGTTTGGTACGGCGGTCGAACAGCATGTCCAGCGCAGTCAGAAACAAAAGCGCGCCACCTGCAACGCGGAAGGCTTCCATCGAGATGCCGACGAATCCAAGAACCGCTTCACCAAAAGCGGCAAAGGCGATCAGGATGAAAACCGCGGTCAGGCAGCTGCGAATGGCAATCTTACGGCGTGTGGCCGCATCCATGTCCTGCGTCAAGGCAACGAAAATTGGCGTGGTTCCGAAAGGGTCGATCACCACAAACATCGTGGTGAAAGCCGTTATGAAAAAGGCCATGTCGATCATGCTGCGCTCTCTGCCTGTTCCAACCGTTCTGCGGCGGCGACCCATAGGGCTTCAGCCTTTTGCATGGCTTCGACCACCTCGGCGAATTTGCGGTTCCAGGTTTCCAGATCGTTGATCCGGTCATCTTCATAAAGCGCAGGATCCGCCAGCTTGGCAGAAAGCTTGTCGTGCATATTGGTCAGTTTCTCGACCCGGTCTTCGCATTTGCGCAGATCCGCACGCAGGGCCAATACGGTCTCGCGTGACGCACGTTTGGGTTTGGGCGCCTGTAGTTTATCTTTGACCGGTTTCTCGCGGGCCAGCAAAAGAGTGCGATAGGCCTCAAGATCGCCATCGAATGGCTTCACGGTGCCATCCGAGACCAGCCATAGCCGATCAGCGACAAGCGACAGTAGATGCATGTCGTGGCTGACAAAGATGACCGCGCCGGAATAGGCAGTCAGTGCCTCGACCAACGCTTCGCGGCTTTCGATGTCCAGATGGTTCGTCGGTTCGTCAAGGATCAGCATATGCGGCGCGTCGATGGTAGCGATCAGCAGCGACAAGCGCGCCTTTTGTCCGCCCGACAGGCGACCGACCAGCGTTTCCGCTTGATCCGCGTTCAATCCGAACCCCGCCAGACGCGAGCGCCACTTGCCGGGCGCCTCATTAGGGCGCAGGCGGCGCAAGTGATCCAATGGTGTTTCGTCCACATGCAGCTCATCTACCTGATGCTGCGCGAAATAGCCGATGCGCAGCTTGGAGCTTCGGGTCATTTTACCCGCCATCAGGGGTAGGCGGTCAGATAGCAGTTTCGAAAGGGTCGACTTGCCCTGACCATTCTTGCCTAGCAGAGCGATGCGATCATCCTGATCAATACGCAGGTTCAGTCGTCGCAGAACCTCGGTCTCACCATAACCGGTCACGCCTCCTTCAAGCTGAATGATCGGTGGCGACAGCTCTTCTGGCTCGGGGAATGAAAAGGCGCGCAAAGCCGCCTCTTGCGGAGTTGAAACCAGTTGGATGCGCTCGATCATCTTCAAACGAGACTGGGCCTGTACGGCCTTTGACGCCTTATAGCGGAAACGATCCACGAAACTTTGCAGATGTGCGATGCGGGCCTTGGCCTTGGCGTTTTCCGACTCTGCTTGTGCCAGACGTTCAGCGCGACGTTCGGCAAACTTGTCGTAGGGAACCGCGTAATAAGTCAGTTTGCGATCTTCGAGATGCAGAATTGATCCGACGGCGCGGTTCAACAACCCCCGGTCGTGGCTGATGATGATGACGGTGTGAGGGTATTTGGCCAGATAGCTTTCAAGCCACAACGCACCTTCAAGGTCCAGATAATTGGTCGGTTCGTCCAACAGCAACAGGTCAGGCTGCGAAAACAGTACGGCCGCCAGCGCTACCCTCATGCGCCATCCGCCCGAGAAATCCGAACAGGGTTTCAGCTGATCCTCATCGTCAAAGCCCAGTCCTTTGAGGATCGAGGCTGCCCGAGCCTCAGCCGACCAAGCATCAATATCAGCCAGCCGTGTCTGGATTTCAGCAATGCGGTTCGGATCTATTGCGCTATCTGCTTCGGCCATCAATGTGCTGCGTTCCACATCCGCGGCCAGAACCGTGTTGATCAGCGAGACATCCGAGGATGGCACTTCCTGCGCCACGCCCCCGATCCGCGCACGTTTGGGCAGGGATATATTGCCTGATTCCAGCGACAGCTCGCCCCGGATCAACCGAAAGAGCGTCGTCTTTCCGGTACCATTGCGCCCGACAAGGCCGACCTTGTGGCCATCGGGAATGGTCGCACTGGCCCCGTCGAACAGAGGACGCCCTTCAACGGCGTATGTGATGTTATCGATCCGTAACATGAGGCGCTCTTATCAGAGCATCCAAGACGCCGCCAGAGGTCACCATGTTCAAGCCAGAAGCAATGTGTTAGCGCTGTTCCGGTTCGTCTTCCAAACGGTTTCGATATGCGTGCGGCTCAATCTCCTCCGACCCTGATAACGCTGATCTTTGCAACGGCGCTCTCGGTTCTGACACTGAACATGTTCCTGCCGTCGCTGGCGCATATGAGCGAAGATTTCGGCGTGGATTATGGCCTGATGAACGTGGCCGTCGCAGGATACCTATTTGTCTCGGCGGTCTTGCAGTTGATCGTCGGGCCGCTGTCGGATCGCTACGGGCGAAGACCTGTCTTGTTGATTGCGATGGTCATATTTGTCGCCGCTTCAATTGGATGCGTCTTAGCCGAGTCAATCTGGGTTTTCCTTTCGTTTCGGATGATTCAGGCGGCGGTGGTGGCCGGGCCGGTGCTGTCGAGTGCTTCGATCCGCGACCGATATCCACCAAACGAGGCCGCGAGCAAGCTGGGCTATGTCGCAATGGCCATGGCACTGGCACCGATGCTTGGGCCAATGCTAGGTGGCGCGCTGGATATGCTTTTTGGTTGGCGGGCCGGGTTCGTGCTGTATTCGCTGCTTGGGGCAGGGGTGCTGTTGCTGCTTTGGGCTGACATGGGTGAAACCAACACCAACCGCTCGTCGACTTTCGCGGCGCAGATGCGGGAATACCCGCATTTGTTCCGCGCGCGTAGGTTCTGGGGTTACGCCTTATGCGCCGCGTTCTCCATCGGCGGTTTTTTTAGTTTTATCACCGGCGCGCCTCTGGTCGCCGCAGCCTGGTTCGATCTGAGCCCAGCAATGCTGGGTCTGGGCATCGGGATCATTACTGGCGGTTTTATGGTCGGCAACTTTGTTACAGGGCGCATCGCAAAGCGTACCCAGCTGACGACAATGATCTTGTTCGGTCGGGTCGTGGCCTCGGTTGGGCCATTTTGCGGGCTGCTGCTGTTCATCGGCAATATGGGCTCGGTCTGGGTGTTTTTTGGATCCGCCATCTGCGTTGGTTTCGGAAATGGTCTGACCAATGCAAATGCCTCGGCCGGGGTGATGTCGGTACGCCCGAAATTGGCTGGCAGCGCGGCCGGCTTATCAGGCGCTTTGATCGTGGCGCTGGGGGCGGTCTTGACCATGATGACCGGGACGTTCGTAAGCCCCGAAAACGGGCCTTATCTGGTGCTGAGCATGATGTGCGGCAGCAGCTTTGCTGGTCTTTTAGCAGTGCTCTATGTCCGTCGTTTGGATCGTACCGACCCACTGCCTGAGGCGATCTGAGCGATAAACGATCATAACGCTTTTCATGAGGCAAATACCATGTTAGGCGGCGCGCGATGGATTTCGGCGCGGGTGTCGCGCCCTAAAGTCAAGGAGAGGCCGACATGGCACTGGAACGCACATTCTCGATCATCAAACCCGATGCAACCCGCCGCAACCTGACTGGCAAGATCAATGCCAAGTTCGAAGAAGCTGGCCTGCGCATCGTCGCGCAAAAGCGCATCCACATGACCAAAGCCCAAGCTGGCAAGTTCTATGACGTGCACGCCGAGCGTCCGTTCTATGACGAACTGTGCGAATTCATGTCGTCGGCCCCTGTTGTTGTTCAGGTTCTGGAAGGCGAAGGTGCCATTGCAAAGAACCGCGAAGTCATGGGCGCAACCAACCCTGCAGACGCAGCACCTGGCACCATCCGCGCCGAGTTCGCTGAATCGGTCGGCGAAAACTCGGTCCACGGTTCGGACGCACCGGAAACTGCCGCGGTTGAGATCGCCTACTTCTTCTCGGGCATCGAACTGGTCGGCTAATCGGCCGTCAGATCCTAGCTTTGGGCCGCACCCCATATCGGGTGCGGCCTTTCTTATGAGGGCAGGGCTCAAGAGTGTTTGTCCGCATTGCTTTAGTCGACAGGAGCGAAATGCCGTCATGAGCACAAACAAACGCATTGTTCTTTCCAGTGATCACGCTGCAATCGACCTCAGGCAGGCTATCTCTGCTTACGTTGAAGCCGAAGGTTGGGAGGCCGTAGATATCGGCCCGACCACATCGGAAAGCACTCATTATCCCGAACACGGAGCTGCCGCAGCGCGCCTTGTGGCTTCGGGTGATTGTCGCTTTGGTATCATCTTGTGTGGCACCGGTCAGGGTATCATGATGGCGGCGAACAAAATCAACGGCGTCAGATGTGGCGTTTGCAGTGATGTCTTTTCGGCCCAGATGATCCGTCAGCACAATGACGCAAACATGCTCTCGCTGGGGGCGCGGATTATCGATGAAAAGCAAGCACTGGAAATCACGGCTGCTTTCCTGACATCCGAATTCGAAGGTGGTCGCCACGCAACGCGGGTCGATATGATCGGGGCGCTCGAAGCCTAGTCTGCCGCCAAATCCTTGGCTGAAATTCGCACGCCCAAAGCATCAAGATCGGCAATCATCTGATGCTTTGGCGCTATGCTGACTCCGGCTTTGATCGCATCGAATCGTTCGCGCAAGGCTTTCTTTTCCTCGCCCTTGCAGTCGTTCCAAGGGCGGCCTTGCAAGCCCATGACCAGCACATAATAGCCGATGAAATGAGGGCGCGTCCCGGCCTGTAACAGGCGCGCATATGCCTCGTCTGCTCCCAACGCTCGCAACTCCTGAGCTGTCATAATGCCCGCACGCGCGCAGGCTTGCTCGAACGCCGGGCCAAGATTGCGGATGGAGGATATCGGATCAGACATGCCTTGTCTTATCCCGCCCGATACGGCCTGTCACCCGCTCAAGGTTGTTTGCAGCTTCCCTTTCCGCTACCCAAGCGTTGGAGGGGCCAAGAATGAACGATCTAAGCCTAGAGAATGCCGCGCAAAATCTGGACCTGATGAACCCGCCCGAGGGGTTTGTCGACGACCCGTTCCCCCTTTACGATGCTCTGCTTGAGCATGCGCCAATATTGCGGCAGCCGGACGGTTCCATGTTGTTGTCGCGCCATGCGGATCTGGATGCCATTTATCGCAACACGACGCTTTATTCTTCGGATAAGGAGGCTGCGTTCGGCCCTAAATTCGGTGTTGGCTCGCCGTTATTCGAACATCATACAACTTCACTGGTGTTCTCCGATCCGCCGCTGCACACGCGGGTGCGCAAGATCATGACCTCAGCCCTGACGCCCCGGGCAATCGCGCGGATGGAGCCGGGTCTGATCGAAACCGTTGATACGCTGCTGGATGATATGGCGGGCAGGGGACGGGTTGATCTGATTGCGGATTTTGCCTCGACCATTCCAATCCAGATCATCGGCAATCTGCTGGATGTACCGATGGATGAACGCGCGCCTCTGCGCGATTGGTCTCTGGCTATCCTTGGTGCTTTGGAACCCGCTTTGACGGAAGCTAAGCTGGAAAAGGGTCACACTGCTGTTCGCGACTTCAAAACTTACCTTCGGGATCTCGTCGCCCGTCGTCGCGCAAAACCGGGAGATCCGGAAACAGATGTTCTGACACGTCTGATCCGTGGCGAAGGCGCGGATGAGATGCTGAGCGAGATTGAGCTTCTGCAAAACTGCATCTTCATACTGAACGCGGGCCACGAAACGACCACCAATCTGATCGGCAATGGACTGGCGCTGCTTCATGACTATCCAGAACAACGCCAAAGACTGTTGGAAGATGGCGAATTGATTGCTCCGGCGGTTGAAGAGGTCTTGCGCTTTCGGTCGCCCAACCAATTTGGCAACCGGGAAACTACGTCGGACGTTGAAATCCGAGGACATCAGATCGCCAAAGGAACGAACCTGCATCTATGTATCGGGGCAGCGAACCGTGATCCCGAGGTGTTCACCGACCCGACCCGGTTTGACATCACACGCAAGCCGAACAGGCACCTGGCCTTCGCAGGCGGGCCGCATGTCTGCGTTGGCCTGACTTTGGCGCGTCTTGAAGGTCGTGTTGCATTGGGCCGGTTGTTGAATCGTTTTCCCGATTACCAGATTCAAGGAAAACGGGTGCAGGGTGGTCGCATTCGCTTTCACGGTTACGCTTCCTTGCCTGCAGTTATGTAATTTTATCAAGGCTATAGTAGATGTTCTTCATGTAATTACGAATTGCGTGACAACTTCAGAGTTGTCTCAAGCCCTGGCTTCCGGTTACGCGCAAGAAACGTGCCGCCGTGCATATGCGAAATTGCCGCCACAAGCGCTAGTCCAAGACCGGCATTGCGCCCGGTCCTTGCGGGATCAAGCGTGACAAACGGCATCTGCAATCGGGGCAGATCGCATTCTGGTACGCCAGGGCCCCGGTCGCGAACGCTGAGTAACGCATAGTCGCCGTCGTCTCGAATTTCGATGGTGATCGCCGTGCCAGTCGGGGCGTAGCGCATGGCGTTTTCAAGAAGGTTCGACAGTGCTTGAGACAGCAGAGGGCGATGGCCTTGGATTGGGTACGCGTTTCCAACGACCTCAAGTCGGATGTTCTGATCAGACGCGACAGGTTCGTATAACTCAACCACGTCACCGACCAGTTGCAAAAGCTTTACCGGTTCAAATTGTTCGCGGCCCAGACCGGCCTCGGCACGCGAAATCTCGGTCAGTTGGCTGAGAACGCGCAGCAGGTGATCAATCTCGCCGGTCGCGCGCGCCATGTCGATCTCGCGATCTTGATCGCTTTTGCCGGGCTCAGCCAGGGATTCGACCCGTTGCCGCAGTCGCGACAGGGGAGAGCGCAGGTCATGAGCAATAGAATTGGACGTTGTGCGCAGGTTGCTGATCAGTTCTTCAATACGATCCAGCATGTTGTTCAATGTGGCCGCGACCTGATCGAATTCATCGCCCGTGCCTCGTAGAGGCATGCGCAGAGCTAAATCTCCGGAAACGATATTGTCGGCTGTATTGGCGATGTCTTTCAGTCGTGAAAACACCAGCCGGGTCAGCAGCCAGCCGGTCAATAAACTCAGCGCCAATGCCGTGGCAAGTGCCAGCGCGACAGACCGGAACAGAACCCGGTCGAATTGCTGTCTGGCCAATGAATCACGCCCGACAAGCAGCCTCTCACCACCCGGCAGCCGGACTGAAGCGGCAGAGATCGGGACATATTGATCCGTATCTTCTTTGCGAAGCTGAAGATCGACCCAGCCGCTGCCCGGAGTTATCCCTTCCGGCCAATGCGTCAGGTTGCCCGCCAGTTTCGTGCCTTGCCGACCTGTCAGCAGGTACAAGGCATCCCGCTCAGCCGCTGTCGGCAAACGGCGGTCGATGGCAGAGATCAACCCGATCATGCCACGCCGTTCATATTCATCTGCGAGGCCCGTAAGCTCGGCCTGAACGACCGAACGCGTCTCGCCTGAAATCGTGCGATTGGCCGTAAAATACACCATCGTCAGAACGGTCGCCGTCAGCAAAGTGCTAAGCACCATGCTGGCCAGAACCAACCGAGTACGAGAGTTTTTCAGCGACAGGCGCAGGTTATCCATCCGAAACCATGTATCCGGCGCCTCGGACTGTTTCAATCACCGGGTCAGCTCCGTCTTCATCAAGCTGGCGGCGCAGTTTCGAAATATGGACGTCGACCACGTTGGTGTTCGGGTCAAAGTGGTAATCCCACACACCTTCAAGCAACATCGTGCGCGAGACGACGCGGTTTTTTCGGCGCAGAAAGAACTCCAGAATTTGAAATTCGCGCGGGGTCAGGGTGATTTCACGACCGTTGCGTGTGACCTTGCGGGTCAACAGATCCATTTCGAGATCGCGGCAGGCAAGGGTCGGCGTTTCTTCGGCTTCTTGCGGTCGACGCAACAGGGCTTCGATCCGGGCATGAAGTTCCTGGAATGAAAATGGTTTGACCAGATAATCGTCTGCGCCCGCGCGGAGGCCTTTGACTCGCTCGTCCACTGCACTCATGGCGGTTAACATCAGAACAGGTGTTTTCAACCCAGCCGCACGCATTGACTTAATCAGTGATAACCCGTCCAGCCCGGGAAGCATTCGGTCCAGTACGACCGCATCAAATCCGCCGTCAGTTGCGTGGTACAGGCCTTCGCGGCCATCTGATGCGACTTCGACAACATAGCCTTCTTCACCAAATCCCTTGGCAATGAAGTCCCGTGTGTCTTGGTCATCTTCAACGATCAACAAGCGTCTGCTCATGGTCAGGGCTCCTTCCCAATGGGATTTAAACACACATACTCTTTGAAAAAAACATGCCGGGTGCAAAGGTGCACCCGGCAGTTCCGGCGGCACGTGGACAATCCGTGCCTGCCAGAATAAGCGCTCCAAATTTCCCCATCATGTGGCGCGCTTAGGTGTAGGGTTAGGCGATTTCGACCGCGACGAAGATCTGGTTGCCACCGCGATTGATCAAAACCAGAGCTGGATCCGTCTTTTCGTTCTCCAGCGCTTCTTTCAAAGCGTCTGGCGTAACTGTATCCAGATTGCCCAGTCGAACGATCACATCACCACGCTGCAATCCGGCCTTGGCCGCAGGGCTTTCGGGCTCCAGATCGGTGACAACAACACCATCGACGTTCTCGGCCACGCCAATCTCGGCGCGGGCGGTTTCGGTCAGCGGTGCCACGGTTACGCCCAGCGACGTACCTTCGAACTTGTCTTCAACCACGCTATCGGTAGCCGCCGAGGCTGACTGATGCTGACCGATTGTCAGTTCGATCTGTTCTTCTTTGCCATTTCGAAGAACAGTCAGCGTGCTATCAGTACCTACCTTGGTCGTGCCAACCAGGATCGGAAGATCGCTACTGGAATCAACGGCTTCGTCATTGAAGGTCAGGATCACGTCACCTTGCTGCAGTACGCCATCGGCCGGGCTGTCAGGTACAACATCCGATACCAGTGCACCTGTTGCCGTATCGATACCCATCGCAGCAGCCAGTTCGGGGCTGACATTCTGGATCGACACTCCCAACCAACCGCGGCTGACCTCGCCGTCATCGCGCAGATCAGCCGTGATGTGATCTACAATATTCGAAGTCACCGCAAAGCCGAGCCCGACTGAGCCGCCGCTGGGCGAATAGATCGCCGAGTTCACACCGATCACCTCACCATCCATGTTGAATAGCGGACCTCCCGAGTTGCCTTTGTTGATTGCAGCATCGGTCTGAATAAATTCGGCGTAGGGGCCTTCCGAAATATTGCGCCCCTTCGCGGAAACAATACCGGTCGTAACGGTTGCATTCAGGCCAAACGGGTTGCCGATGGCGACGACGTCTTCGCCCACGCGAATGACATCGCTGTCACCCATTTGAACGGCTTGCAGGTCTTCTCCTGCGTCGATTTTAAGCACGGCGATGTCCGTAAGCGGATCTGTACCAACGATTTCAGCTTCGAATGTGCGGTTATCGCTCAGACGTACGGTCACTTCGCTGGCGTTGTCGACAACGTGGTGGTTGGTGACGATGTATCCTGCCTTATCCAGCACAAAGCCTGATCCCAAACCCTGGCTGGGGCCTCGCTGCGGCATGTCAAATCCTTCAGGACCGCCGAACCGTTTAAAGAACTCGCCAAAGGGATGGTTTTCGAGGTCGAACTCCTGACCTTGTGTGGGGCGTGGTTTGGCATCTTGCCTGGCGGTGATCGTGACCACCGAAGGCGAGACGGTTTCGACCAGATCGGCCAGAGCCTCGTCTGCCATTGCGGGCAGGGCGGTGGTGGCCATCATGGCCGCGCCCAGTGCGGTAGCTCCCATCCAGCTGGATGTGCGTGGAATAAGCAGTGAGGATTTACGGATGCTCATTTTGACTCCTGTCTATTTCGGCGGTTGATCCCGCGCATTGAGAGAGGAGATGCACTGGCAACCTTGGGATATCCTGAGAGAAATATTAAGAAACCTTAATTTCGCCACGTTTCGCCGCTTTAATGACTCCGTTCAACGTGCTCGGGTAGCAAGAATCAGCTTGGGTGCTATGTGGCGAATCGGTGGATTGTTGCCGATAAAGTCAATAAATTCGAAAAAGCATTGAATTGATTCATTTTTGTTAACAAAGAAACGACGCTTTTGCGGTCTCAAAAATACTTCTCCTAAAAGTTGCGTGAGATGCAGTGTTCAAATTTCGAACACGCCCGTCGATGCCTTTGAAATAGGTAAGTTAGCCGTATTCTAAGTGCGCAACTGACGGAAACTTCTGGAAAAAGTATAAGTCGATGCAACCATTGGTAGAATCCAGAGTGTTGCATTGTTGCTCAAAAGCCAGTGCGCCTGCGCTGAAATTTACCATTTCATCCAATTTTACATTGTTTGAACGCATCGGATCAGCGACATTGGAGTTGCCCAAGTGAGGGGGGCCTTAGGCACTAGGGGGTGTCAAAGGCGCATCTCAGTCTCCATAGCGCTGAGCGGCATGTTAACGAGGGGGTCTTGTTTAGGTTCAGCAGCACAACGTCGGGAAGCCTGATTGGCGATCTGACCGCGCTTTAGAGATTGGTGAAAGTGGTAGTCCTGTTTTTGGGCATGCGACCCGGTCATTATTGACCGGGTCGCGTTTATTTGAGGGGCTGCTTTTGCGGTCGGCCCGCACTCCAACGGGTCCAATCGGCGGGTGTATCCAAATCAAGCAGCGCATTCTGGGCGGGCAGGCGATGCAGATGAACCTTGCCCTTGTAACGTTGCACGACAATCTGCGCGCCGCTGTCACCGTTCAGTTCCGAAAGCTCTGAAAATAGAGAACGATCAAACACGACAGGATGGCCGGGAGCGCCTTCGTCAGTAGCCCCACGCCATATCAGATTGTCAGGGTGGGTTTTGACTGATCGGAGAACACTGTTCAGGTCTTGGGTTGTGAGGTCCGGAAGGTCCGATAACAGGATCATGACCGCAGGTGCATTTGCTGGAACGGAGGCCATTGCGCCTCTCAAACTGGCATTCATGCCTTCTTGCGCATTTGGGATTTCGACCAGTTGAACACCGAGGCCCTCCAGCACCGTATATCGGGGATGTGGGGCCGGGGGCAGGGCGATGATAACGTGACCTGCGGCAAGCGCCCGCTGAGCCACTCGGCGCAGAAGCGGCACGCCTTCAATCGGTTGCATTAACTTATCAGCACCACCCATGCGGCTGGATTGCCCGGCAGCGAGCAGGATGATGGGAATCTGGGTCATTTCGCAAGCATGCCGTCGGTGGATTAATAAGTCATCCCCGCATTCTTGCGCCATCGGGATCGAAAAGTGGGGTCGTGATGACACGCGCTTTGTGCATCTGACCTAGAATTTCAATTTCAACCGCACGTCCCTCGGTGGCCTGTTCAGTCGGGAGGAACCCCATGGCAATCGACTTGCCCGCAAAGTGCGAATACCCACCAGATGTACAGAAGCCGACAACAGCGCCGTCTAACCAGATCGGTTCGTACGCGTTTACATCCGCATCTGCCGCGTCGACCTCAAAAGCCACCAAGCAGCGATCAACGCCAGATGCGCGATCGGCCTCGGCCGCTGCTCGGCCGATGAAATCACTGTTCTTGGAGAATGAGATGAACCGATCCAACCCGGTTTCTGCCGCTGTATAGTCGGGTGAAAATTCTCGCATCCACGAGCCAAAGAACTTGTCCAGACGCAGACTCATCATTGCGCGCATGCCAAATGGGGTCATGTCATGGGCTTGACCCGCTTGCCACAGGTTCCACCATAGTTGCCGTTGGGCCATTGGGTCGCAATAAATCTCATAACCCAGATCGCCGGTATAGCTGACACGCTGAACGATGCAGTCGGTCATGCCAATTGTCATCTCGCGCACGTCGAGGAACCTGAGCGAGTTGACTGCTTCTCGGGTGCAGGCCGACAAAACCTCGGTGGCCTTGGGGCCTGCGATCTGAAACCCATTCAACCGGTCGCTGATGTTCTCGATGCCCACGCCATGGTCCTGGTTTTTCAGGAACCAGCGCATATGAAATGCCTGACTGCCGTAGGAGGCGGTCAGGTGAAACAGGTCGTCGCCCAAGCCGGAGACGGTGAAATCGCCGATCAGCTTACCTTTATGCGACAACATTGGCGTCAGTGAAACGCGGCCTGGTTTGGGTATGCGGCCCGCCATGATGCGATCCAGCCATGCACGAGCACCGGCACCGGTAATACGGTATTTTCCGAAATTGTGGACTTCGTTGATCCCAACACCTCCACGCACGGCACGAACTTCGCGGCCGGTGGCCTCAAAGGCGTTGGAACGGCGGAACGAGGGTGTCTCGAAATCCGGTTCATCGCCTTGGGCAAAGTAGTTTGGTACTTCCAGCCCGTATTGCTGCCCCCAAACGGCACCGAGATCGCTGAAGATGTCGTACATTGGTGTGGTTCGGTTGGGACGCGCTGCAGGCAGTTCCTCGTTCGGATAAGCGACGCTGAACCGCTTCTGATAGTTCTCGATCACCTTGGGGCGCGTATAGCCCGGGCTGATCCAATCGCCAAACCGCGCCACATCCATGGCAAACACATCGCGTTCGGGTTCGCCTTCGATCATCCATTGAGCAAGGGTCAAGCCAACACCACCGCCTTGGCTGAAACCGGCCATGACACCGCAGGCTGACCAGTAGTTCCGCACGCCAGGCACCGGACCGACCAGAGGGTTGCCATCCGGGGCAAAGGTAAACGGCCCATGGATGACGGATTTGACACCCGCCTCAGCGAGAACAGGGAAGCGTTTGTAGGCGAATTCGATGCTATCGGTGATCTTGTCGAAGTCATCGGGCAGCAATTCATGGCCAAACTCCCACGGGGTGCCGTCGACCGCCCAAGGCTTGCAGGGCTGTTCGTAGAAGCCGATGCACAGTCCACGCCCTTCCTGCCGCAGATAGCTTTCGCCAGCGGGGTCCATCACATGCGGGTGCTCGCTACCTGCGTCGATGATGGCCTCGATCTCGGGTATGTTATCGGTGACCAGATATTGATGCTCCATCGGATGCAACGGGAAATAGATCCCGGCCATCGCACCGACCTCGCGCGCCCACAATCCGCCCGCATTGACGATATGTTCGGCGTGAATTGTACCCTTGTCGGTCACCACGTCCCAAGTTCCGTCCGGGCGCTGGTTGGTCTCGCGCACCATGCAATGTGTTTCGATCGTAGCCCCGCCCATACGCGCGGCCTTGGCGTATGCGTGTGTTGTACCCGACGGATCAAGGTGCCCGTCCAGCGGATCATACAGCGCACCAAGGATGCCATCGGTGTTGGTGATCGGAGCAATTTTTTTGATCTCCTCAGGCCCGACGATCTCGGTCTCAAGACCCATGAATCGGTGCTTGGCGCGTTCGGCAAGCAACATGTCGAACCGGTCTTGATTGTCGGCCAGCGTGACGCCGCCGACGTGGTGCAGGCCGCACGACATGCCCGTGATCTCTTCCAGCTCTTTGTACAGCCGGATGGTATAGCCCTGCAGGGCGGCCATGTTTGTGTCACCGTTCAGGGTGTGAAACCCGCCCGCCGCATGCCAGGTCGAACCGCTGGTCAGCTCAGACCGTTCCAGCAGCATCACATCCGACCAACCGAGCTTGGTCAGGTGATAGAGGACCGAGCATCCGACAACGCCGCCTCCGATAACTGCGACACGGGTGGTGGTTTTCACGATGTTTCTCCCTCGGCTTTTGGCCGAGCCTGCCGAGGGCTCTGGCGTATTAAGTTCCGTTCGCGACACCGCGCGTCGTTTGCTGAATACGCGCGCTGTAGGGCTTAGAGAGGACGAACCTTGAGGGCGGTGATCCTGTTGCCTTCGCGGGCCGTGACCTCAAATCGGAAACCGTGGAACGAGAACACTTGGCCCACAATGGGGATCATCTGAGCCTCGTGGATCACCAACCCGGCCAGCGTGTTGGCTTCTTCATCCGGCAGCGACCAGTCTAGCGCGCGGTTTGCGTCGCGGATGGTCATCGCGCCTTCGACCAGATACTGGCCGTCGTCAGATCGGGTAACGGGGACATCTTCGTCGATGTCGAACTCGTCTGCGATCTCGCCCACGATCTCTTCCAGAATATCTTCCAGCGTGATCAGCCCGCGCAGCGATCCGTATTCGTCGACAACCAAGGCAAAATGGCTGTGCATCCGAAGAAACTCACGCATCTGGTCGTCCAGAGTGGTGGTTTCGGGCACGAAATAAGGATCGTTGGCAACCTTCGCGATGTCGAAATTCTTAAGCCGCTCTGGATCACCATCCGCGCCACCTACCTGCGCATACATTGCGCGAAACAGGTCTTTGGCGTGCACGACACCCACGATGTTTTCCTGTTCTTCACGGAACACAGGCAGGCGGGTGTGCGGGCTTTCCAGACATTGTTTCAAGATCGCTTCGGGTTCGTCATCCGCATCGATCATCTCAATATTCGAGCGATGAAGCATGATCTCTTCCACCGCGCGGTCGCCAAGATCGAGCGCGCCCAGAATACGGTCGCGATCTTCTTTTTCGACCACACCTTCGGAATGGCCCAGTTGCAATGCGCCAGCGATTTCTTCACGGACCGCAAGGATGTTGCTATCAGGGTCGATCTGTACGCCGAACAGGCGCAATACACCGCGCACCAGCAGTCGGACGGCAGCCACCACCGGAGAGAACACCGTTACGACGACGCTGATAACGGGTGCCACCAAGGCGGCGGCTTTTTCGGCGTTGGTAATCGCGTAGGTCTTGGGCAGCACCTCGGCAAAGATCAGCACCAGAAGGGTCATCACGAGCGTCGCTAGCGCCACACCGCTTTCGCCGAACAGGCGAGTAAACAGGGCGGTTGCCAACGAAGCGGCAAGGATGTTGACAAGGTTGTTGCCGAGAAGGACCGAGCCGATCAGACGTTCGTTATCATCGGTGATTTCCAGCGCTTTTTTCGCCCCGCGCGAGCCTTTGTCAGCCTGCGCTCTCAGCTTGCCGCGCGATGATGCGGTCAGCGCAGTTTCGGAGCCCGAGAAAAAGCCCGAGAGGACAAGGAGAAGAAGAATGGATCCTGTCGTGATCCAGAATGCGCCATCAAGCAGAGAAGGAGTGGGTTCCATTGGTCCTAGGTTGTTCGTGTTGCTGCAATCGTTATGGGGGTGCGGGCCCTACCAATCAAGGGGTTAGCCCTGATCTGTGGTGTCGTCTTTGGCCAGCGGGTGGTGTTCCAACACCAGTTCCGACAGGCGCTCATCCAGAACATGCGTATAGATCTCGGTTGTCGCCACATCTGCATGGCCCAACAGCGTCTGGATCGAGCGCAAATCCGCGCCATTGGCCAGCAGGTGCGTCGCAAACGCATGGCGCAGCGTATGAGGTGTGACTTTTTCAGGCGAAACACCGCCTTCGATCGCCAGTTCCTTGACCAGCAGAAAGAAGCGATGCCGCGTCAGGTGACCGGATTTCCCGCGCGACGGGAACAGGAAACGCGACGCTTGCCCCCCTTTGGAAACGGCTTTTTCCTCGGCCGCATCGCGGGCTTGCAGCCAGTCTGCCAACGCCTCGCGGGCAGGGGGGGACAGCGGAACCATCCGCTCTTTCCCGCCTTTGCCGAGGACCAGCAGCATGCGGGGATCACCTCTGGCCGAACTGACCGGCAGCGATACCAGTTCTGTCACACGCATCCCCGTCGCATAGAGCAGTTCCATCAGGCACGTGTTGCGAATTTTGTCTGCGTCGGAACGACCCGTGCGCCGCGCTGTTGCAAGCAGGCGGTCAACTTCGGGCACGTCCAGTGTCTTAGGCAATCGCTTGGGGCGCCCTGGTCCCTTGATCTGGATGGCCGGGTTGCTTTCGCGCCAGCCTTCTTCGAAAGCAAATCGATACAATTGTTTGATCGCCGACAACCGCCGTGCCCTTGTCGAGCGCGACAGGCCCTGCGCATCGCAATCGATCAGGTAACCTTCGATCCGATCGCGATCCGCTTCGGAAAAGCCCGATTTCCGACGCGTCAACCAATCAGAGAAATCTTTCAGATCCCGGCCATAGGCGAGCAGGGTGTTGGTGGCAGCGCCAAGCTCGGCAGCTTGCGCTTCGAGGAAGGTGGAAATCCACAGCTCCTGAGACGCGGGCGCGGTCATGCTCAAGCCCCGTTCAAGATCATCAACTGCAACGCGGCCCGACGTGCGGTGTCTTCAAGACCCACGCGGCGGAACGCAGCGATTGCAGCGGTCAGGTCGACCAGATTGCCGCGCGCGCCATGGGCGAACAATTGCATCGTTTCCAGAATGGCTTCGCCCAATTGATCGTTACTCAGCAGCCCGTCGATATCCGAAGGGATGGGCGCGGACCAGGCAAAGCCCTGCGAAATGGCATCCGCCAGAGGGGTTGGCGACGGCGCGCGTTGCGGATCGCCCTGTGCCAGGGCGGCCAGAAACATATTCGCATCGGAACCTTCGGGCACATCTTGCGCCGCGTCTTCATAAAGCTCGGACAACAGCAGAATACGCCACCGCAGATTCTTGGCGGCCGAACCTGATAGTTTCATTGCTGCCAGACGCGGGGCAAAAAGTTCGGCAAACGGAACCTCAAGCCCGACGGTTTTCATCTGAGCCCAGACCTCAACAAGAGTTTTGGAAACTGCCTCGGGATTTCCGGTTTCCAATGCGGTTTCGAACCGTTGGATGGCAGCCACGCGGTCCCAGACAGCACCCGAAGCAGCCGGCGAACGTTCGGTATATAGGCCAAGCAACTGATTGGGTGTCAGCGCGCCAATCCGCGTCAATCGTTCAGCAGCTTCGACCTGAGCTTTCCAGCCTGCCACATCGCGCAGATCGGCATTGGCGAACGCCCTTGGCAGTGAAGCCGTGGGCAAACGTTCACCAATGGCTTCGAACAGACGGAACGTAAGCGGATTCGGGTCGTCGGGCTGAGGAAGATACTCAGCCCCTTCGAACAATTCCGGGCTGAGAAAGCGATCGAGCAAGGCAAGCTGGTCTTCGGGAAGCACCTGCAGCGCATGAGCGGCTTCGAGCGTTAGCGCGGCTGAGGCCCAATCTCCACGACGAGCCTTGCAGAATATCTGCGCCGCGTAATCCCGAGACAAATTCGGCTGCGCGATTAGCGCGGTGCAACTCCGGTCTTCGTCACCCGTCAGCAAAGTTGCATCGAACCAGCGTTTGAAACGAGCTTGCGTATCGGTCGGACCGGCCAGCTGAACCAGAGATTGTACCGGATCGGATGCGCCCAATTGCATAAGGCGGTCCAGTCGCGCCATCAGCAATTTGTCTTCTGCCTGTCCTCCGCTTGGGGGACGTGCCTCGGAAAGGAGCAGGGTGAACAGCAGCCGTTGCATTGCGGGGTTGGACTTGACCCGCACCTGCCCGATCAGTTCCGCCAGACGATCCGCATCGCTGTTCTGCCACAAGTTGACTGGCAGACCCGTGACGGAAGAGGCCACCAAACCCAACGGAGGCGACAGCGCCTCAAGCGGGGTGACCTGCACGTCCGGCTGTAACCCTGTCTGGGTGACAGGTGGCTCTAATAGCACTGTGCCTGGCAGATTCTCAGGCGGGTCGGTCAGCCAGTCGATGATCGACAAGGGCTCCGTCGATTGTGCCTGCGCAGTTCCGGCCAGAAAAAGCGCCAGAAGAGTAGTCTTAGTCGGCATTCAAGATGACCGGTTCGCGGACTTCACTTTGAGGAGCGGAAAAGTCCGCACCAAAATACGGCCCGACATAGGCATACCCAACCAGCCCGATGAAACACAGGCAGATGAGGTAAATCAGGAACTTGATTAAACGGCCCATGGGTGAACGCTGCCTCAATTTTTGCTTTTGCCCAAGTTATAACTAGCATTTTTCTTAAGATCACGTCATTCACGACGAAATGAGCGAAATTAAGCATAACACGGTGCGTTCCGACACAGCGGCGCAGTTTCAACTGCACAAAACCGTCGTTTTGGTCGGAATGATGGGGGCTGGAAAGACTGCGGTGGGCCGGGCCCTTGCGGCGCGGCTCGGCGTTCCCTTTCTCGATAGCGATTCCGAGATCGAATCGGCGGCCAACATGACCATCCCCGAGATCTTTGCCCGTGATGGTGAGGCGTTCTTTCGCAGCAAGGAAAGTCAGATCATCGGGCGGCTTTTGGACGAGGAAAAAGGCATCCTGTCGACCGGAGGCGGCGCGTTTCTGGCAGAAGGCAATCGAAAAATGATCTCAGATCGCGGTGCATCTGTGTGGTTGCGGGCCGATCTGAACGTGTTGTGGAATCGCGTCAAACATAAAGACACGCGCCCGTTGCTGCGTACGGAAGACCCGTATGCAACGTTGCGCGGTTTGTACGAGGCGCGCGTGCCGATCTATGAACAGGCCGATCTGGTGGCTGACTCAGATGGCGAAACCGCAATCGAAGATATGGTGGATCGGGTGATCTCTGCATTGGTGACGCGCCCTGATATTTTGGAACGAATTTAATGCATCAAACCGTACATGTTGATCTGGCCGAGCGTTCTTATGATGTAGAGATCGGCCCCGGCCTTTTGGCGCAATCTGGGGAACGGATTGCTCCACTGATAAAGCGTAAGCGTGTCGCGGTTCTGACGGATGAGACTGTCGCGGGCCTGCATCTGGATGCACTGCGTGAAGGCCTGGCCTCAGCCGGGATCGAGATGAATGCTCTGGCAATGCCAGCGGGTGAGGCCACCAAAAGCTGGCCGCATTTTGAGCGCGCGGTAGAATGGTTGCTGGCAGAGAAGGTCGAACGGAACGACATCGTCGTTGCGCTAGGAGGGGGTGTGATCGGTGATCTGGCGGGATTTGCTGCAGCAGTGATGCGGCGCGGGGTGCGCTTTGTTCAGATACCAACCTCGCTGCTGGCACAGGTCGACAGCTCGGTTGGCGGCAAGACCGGGATCAACGCGCCACAGGGCAAGAACCTGATTGGAGCGTTTCACCAGCCGTCACTGGTGTTGGCCGACACGGACGTGCTGGGTACGTTACAGACGCGGGACTTTCTCGCTGGATATGGCGAAGTCGTCAAATATGGACTGCTGGGCGATGCCCAGTTCTTTGAGTGGCTTGAAGATAACGGGCCTCTGTTAGCATCCGGCGACATGGCTGCGCGCGTGCAGGCCGTCACACGCTCGGTTCAGATGAAGGCCGATATCGTGGCACGCGACGAGACCGAGCAGGGCGACCGGGCGCTGCTCAATCTGGGTCATACTTTCTGCCACGCGCTTGAGGCTGCAACCGATTATTCTGATCGATTGCTGCACGGTGAAGGTGTCGCCATCGGCTGTGCGCTGGCGTTTGAAACTTCTTCTCGCTTGGGGCTTTGCCCGCAAGAAGATCCAAGCCGTGTCAGGGCGCATTTGCGCGCCATGGGCATGAAGACTGATCTGGCCGATATTCCGGGTGAAATGCCGGATGCAGAAACGCTGGTCGATCTGATGGCGCAGGACAAAAAGGTCATGGATGGCCAGTTGCGTTTCATTATGGCACGAGGCATCGGACAGGCCTTCGTCACTTCAGAAGTGCCGCGCGAGACAGTGGTCTCGGTGCTTGATGATGCGCTGGCCGCCTGCTGAGATTCAGCGCCCCTGGATTACCATCAGCTCGCCGATGTTTTCGCGGGTGATATAGCCAACCATGTGTCCCGATTTGGTGCATACAGCAATTGCGGGTGCACCTTTATGCAGGCCATTCAGAACTTGGTCCAAACCGCTGGTGAGCGCGACTTGTGGTATGTTCTTATCCATAATCGACGCTGCAGGCTCGGATCGGGGATGGTCGCTTGCTAACGCTGCGAACAGTCGGTCACGGGTGACAAAACCCAAAAGGCTGCCATCCTCGGCCAAGACGGGAAACTCGTGCTGGGTCGTATGAATGACCGCTTGAGCCGCCGTCGCCAACGTATCATCGGGCGACAACGCCTTGAACTCGGTGATCATCGCATCCCGGGCCTTAACACGCCGCGCAACCGAACGTAGCGCAACGTCCTGGTTTTCGGAATTCGCGGCAATGAAGACAAAGACGGCGATCAGAACCAGTATCGGGTTGCCAGAGGTCAGCCCCAGAAAACCAAGCCCGACCGCTACGATCTGACCGCCAAGGGCGGCGATCCGCGTGGCCTTGGCACGTTCCATCTTCATACATAGCAAGGCGCGGAATACACGCCCGCCGTCCATCGGAAATGCCGGGATCATGTTGAAGGCCGCCAGCAGCAGATTCACATAGGCCAGACGGCTCAATAGGTTCGTGCCTGCCGAGTCGATCTGGGCCAGCGATCCAAGTTGTATCCCCGCGCCTAAAACCACGAGGATGGCCCAGATGACGACGTTTACGGCCGGGCCTGCTAAGGCGACCCAAACCTCCTGCATCGGTTTTTCTGGCATCCGCTCAAGACGTGCCAGTCCACCGATTGGCAGCAAAGTGATATCAGGGGTGCGAATCCCGTATCGCTTTGCCATGAGCGCGTGACCGAATTCATGCGCGACGACACAGGCAAACAAAGCCAGAACGAACAGGATGTTGTTGAGCGCAGCGGGCCAACCGCCGCTGGAATACGCTGCAAAACCAACCCAGGCGAGCAGCAGTAAGAAGGTGACATGGACCCTCAGTTCCGAGCCGAGCAATCGGCCAAGTGAGAAGGACCATGCCATGTTGTTTCTCCGTTTGGTTTAGAACGGAATCTCGTCGTCATCGATGCCGCCGGATGCAGGGGCAGGGGCGCTGGACTGACCACCATAGGGATCACCATAGCCTCCTCCGGCCTGACCACCGCCATAGCCACCACCACCGCCGCCGCCTTCACCGCGGGCATCCAGCATAGTCAGCTCGCTGCGGTAAGGGCGCAGGACAACCTCAGTCGAATAGCGATCCTGCCCCGACTGATCCTGCCACTTGCGGGTCTCTAACTGGCCCTCGACATAGACTTTGCTGCCTTTACGCAAATACTGCTCGGCAACGCGAACCAGAGGTTCCGAGAAGATGGCGACTGTGTGCCATTGGGTTCGATCCCGACGCTCACCAGTGTTGCGGTCTTTCCATGTCTCTGATGTTGCGATGCGCAGGTTGCACACCTTACCACCGTTCTGGAACGATCGCACCTCGGGGTCGGCACCGAGATTGCCGATCAGAATGACCTTGTTGACTGAACCCGCCATATATTCCCTCGTTTTACTCTGACTGGATGGCGCCCGAATCTGGCGCTGTATTCTGCTGCTGACCCTATACGGGCTACGACTTGGTTGAAACATGATTGATCGTGCAACGGTGAGCAGGAAAACATTAGGACTGTCTTAACCAAGCTTTCATTTCCGGCTGATTTAACTATAATCTGATTGGTTGTTGAGGGTGCAGGATTGGCATTAATGCGTTTTCTGGTCGGTGGTATCTCGGTATTGGGTCTTTGTCTGACGTCGTTCGCGACGCAGGCAGAAACGCTGTCCACCAAGAATCGCAAGGCGATATTCCTCAAGCAATCCAAGGTTTTGGATAATCGGGCCGCTACGCAATATCGCGGCTCTGAACGGCTTAAACCCAAGACCGAGCGTGGGAAATTCGTCAAGCGTTACACTGGTAACTACCGGGGCCAGTATCTGGATCATGCCAGAAAAGCAGCGCGGCAACATAACGTGCCGGAAGAACTTTTCCTGCGACTTGTTCAACAAGAAAGCGGGTGGAACCCGAATGCCAAATCCCACAAAGGGGCCTTGGGTCTTGCGCAACTGATGCCTCAGACAGCGCGGCTGCTGGGCGTCAATCCGCACGATCCGATCCAGAATCTGGAGGGTGGTGCGCGTTATCTTTCCTGGCAATACCGCAAGTTCAAGTCCTGGCGCCTTGCACTGGCAGCTTACAATGCAGGGCCCAAAGCAGTTGAAAAGCACGGCGGAATTCCACCCTACAAGGAAACCCAGAACTACGTAAAAGTGATCTGGGGGGGCTAGCTGCGCCGCAGCGTGTCTGTTTCTTGATCTACCGCCAAACGCTGTCCTAGTCTGATTGGATAACTTTTCGGACTGGTGCGAATTGCGATGATCCAAGATCGACCCAACATACCACCCGAAACAATGGCGAACTGGCAGCGTTTGGTCGACCTTGTTTCGCAGCTGGCCGATGTGCCCGCCACTTTGATCATGAAGACCGAAGCGCCGGATCATGCGGTTCTGATCACATCGGATCATCCAGAAAACCCATACCCGGTCGGCATGAATTTTCGACTGAACCCCAAGCTCTATTGTCAGGGCGTTCTGGAACGCGACGGCGAATTTGTTGTCGAGGACGCAACCTGTGACCCGGCCTGGAGCGACAATGAGGACATGGAGCATGGCATGTCCTTCTATATCGGTTTTCCGCTGAAGTGGCCGGATGGTTCGGTATTCGGAACAATCTGCGTCTTGGACCGTCACCGCAATCGCCGGGCCTTGTTGTTTCGTGAAGGTTTGGCACAGTTTGCGCGCATGGTTGAATCGGATTTGGCTTTGATCCAAGAGGTTTACCTGCGCCGAGCGCTGGAAGTGAAGTTGAATGAAACTCTGGCGCAACTGGAGCACCGCGTCGCGGCGAGGACGCGGGAGCTGCAGGAAACAAACACGGCGCTACGGGTGCTGTTGACCAGTTTGGACGACGATCGGAAAGACCGGGATCAGGATATCGTAGATCAGGTTCGCACGATGGTGTTGCCTTATCTGGACAAGTTGCGCGGGCTATTGACCGAAGGCGACGCCTCGCAAGTTTATCTGGAATTGGCCGAGCGTAATCTGCAAGAGATTACTTCAATGATTTCCGACAAACTTTCGGATGCGTTTTCGGTCATGACGCCGACCGAGATCGAAATTGCTCAGCTGGTCATGTCGGGCAAAACCACGAAAGATATCGCCCGGGCGATGTCGCGCGAAACTTCTACAATTGATTTTCATCGTAACAATATTCGTCGAAAACTTGGCCTCGAAGGCCGTGACCAGAACTTGCGAAGCCATCTTTTGTCGATTTCGTGATTTCTGAATATGGGGATTTCCCCCATATTCCCCCCCGATTTTTCTGATCTGAGCAACCTGTGCCACGCGCGCTAGGCTGGTCGCAAGGGTGCGGACCAAGCCGGGCCTTTTCAACTCGGGAGGATAAAAAATGGATCGCAAAGATCTGAAACCCACAATTCTAAACGGAGAACGCGACACATTGGCAAGTGGTCTGTCGCGTCGATCGTTCTTTATGGCTGCCGGGGCCGCCGGTGTCGGTGCAGGGGCCTCACTGTTGGGTAGCAAACCGGCCGAGGCGCAATCGCAGGCCTGGCTGCAGCCTGGCAATAATAACCACGTAATCGATCTACAGGGCTCGACTGGTCAGGCAAGCACGGGAGCGGTTGGAATCGATTATTACGGTCACTGCGCGATCAAAATTACCTCTCCAAACGGAGTGACCGTGTTGTTTGATCCTTGGCGCGATGATCCCTCCGGCGCATGGGGCCTGTGGTTCCGCAACGAGTTCCCGCAGATCCCAGTTGATATCACCATGTCCACTCATGCTCATTTTGACCATGACGCTATCGAGCGACCAAGTTCCACAATGGTTTTAGACAGGATGGCGGGCAATTTTGAATTTGCTGATCTTAAGATCACAGGTTTTGCTGACAAACATGCCTGCGTTGCGCCAGGTTGGTACGAATGGACCAACGCCTTGGCCGAGTTTGGCGCGGAAGCTTGTCCGCCCAACAACGTCGGACATATGGATATGGTGGTCTACCTTGTCGAAACCGGAGGCATTCGCACCTTGATCTGGGGCGACAACCGCCACAATCCGCCTCAGGAGTTCTGGGATGCTATGGGACAGGTAGACGTGCTGACTTTGCCCGTCGACGGATCGGAACACATCCTTAGCTTCGATCAGGGCAACGATATTGTCGCCAAGCTCAAGCCCAAGATCATCATCCCGACGCACTACCTCAATGAGGTTACGTCATACACGCTTACGACGCTGCAGGCCGCAGACGATTGGGTCAAAAGCCAGCAGAGTTACAAGATGCTCGACAGCGCCAGTCTAAAACTGGAAGCCGGAGATGTGGCGGGTATGAATCAGGAGTTCATGCACTTCGGCAACAACGTGATGACGGGCTGATTACGATCAGAAACTGCCACTCACCCACGACCTGCGTCGCCTGTCTCCCCAAAAAACGTGACGCAAATTGAAAGGGCCGGTCTTTGACCGGCCCTTTTCTTTCGTTCGCGCGGATTTATTCGGCCGCAATTTTGATAACCGGCTCCATTTTGGCCAGAATGTCTTCGGCAAGGTGACATTTCACCTGATGACCATCCGCAAGTGTTTGCACCGGAGGCACATGGGATTCGCATCGCCCATCCGGCACTTCTGATTTCCAGCGACAGCGTGTTTGGAACGGGCAACCCGGCGGCGGGTTCATGGCCGAGGGAATATCGCCCTCAAGCACGATGTGCTGCTTTTCGATCGATGTGTCCGCGATTGGAACCGCACTTAGCAATGCCTCAGTGTAGGGATGATAGGGTGGGCTAAAGACCTGATCGGTGGTGCCCAGTTCAACCACATGCCCCAAATACATCACCATCACACGGTCACTGAGATAGCGCACGATTGAAAGGTCGTGACTGATGAACAGCAGCGTGGTTTTGTGCTCGCGCTGAATTTCCATCAACAGGTCTGTAACGGCAGCTTGTACGGATACGTCCAGCGCCGAAACCGGTTCATCCGCAACCACGATCCGTGCATCACCGGCAAAGGCGCGGGCGATACCGACGCGCTGCTTCTGACCGCCTGATAGCTGGCGTGGCATCCTGTCCGCGAAGGCGCGGGGCAATTTCACGAGATCCAGCAGTTCCAGCATCCGCTTCTTGCGATCGGCCTCGGAGTCACCGACGCCAAAGATTTCCAGCGCCCGGATGATTTGACGGCCTACGGTCATCGACGGGTTCAGCGTGTCGAACGGGTTCTGAAACACCATCTGCACTTCGCCAACGGTCTTGGCGTCGCGTTCTTCGATGGGCACGTCCTCGATATTGCGATTGTCCAGCAGGATCTGCCCGTCGGTGGCCGTTTCCAGCCCCATTAAGACCTTCGCAAAAGTGGATTTGCCGCAACCGGATTCGCCGACGATGGCAAGCGTCTCGGATTCATGCGCTTCAAAGCTTAGCGTCTCATTGGCCTTGACCACTTTGGTCTCACCACCGCCGAACAATGCATTCGCAGCCACCTCATAGTATTTCTTGAGGTTGTCCATTTTCAGAACAGTCCGGCCAATCTCGCCTTTCTCTTTCTGTTCACCAACGGTGATTGGCGCGTTCCAGTCGATTTCCTGGAATTTCAAGCATCGCGTATGGTGTCGGTCGTTGCCCGGTACCGCCTCCATCAGGATATCCTTGGCGTCACAGCGGCCTTCTTCGAAATAGTCGCAGCGCGGACCAAAGTTACAGCCCGGAGGCCGCTCATGGGGCAGGGGAAAGTTACCCGGTATGGCGACCAGTGGGCGCGAGTTCTTGTCAGCGCCCGGCAGCGGGATCGAGCGGAACAGCGCCTGCGTATACGGGTGCTGCATCTCGTCGAATACATCCTTGATCGAGCCACGCTCGACGGCTTCACCTGAATACATCACGCACAGCCGGTCGCAGGTTTCCAGCACCAGACCCAGATTGTGCGAAATGAACAGCATCGAGGTGCCGTATTTCTTGCCCAGATCCTTGACCAACTCGACCACGGCGGCCTCGACCGTCACGTCCAGAGCGGTTGTTGGCTCATCCAAGATCAACAAGGCAGGTTTCGACATCAGCGCCATCGCAATCACGATCCGCTGCTGCTGACCGCCTGACAGCTGATGCGGGAACGAGTTCAGCATCCGCTCAGGGTCGGGCAGGCGTACATCGGTGACGACCTCCAGCGCACGCGCGTAGGCCTCTTCCGCGCCCACACCTTCGTGGATCATCGGCACTTCCATCAGCTGCTTGCCGATCTTCATCGCCGGATTCAGCGATGCCATCGGCTCCTGATAGATCATCGCGATTTCATTGCCACGTATGTCGCGCAGCTCTTCGGTGGTCATTTCACCCAGATCACGCCCCTTGAACTTGATCGAGCCACCGACGATGCGGCCATTCTTGCCCAAATCCTGCATGACACCCAACGCCACGGTAGATTTCCCACAACCTGATTCACCCACCAAACCGACGGCTTCGCCGGGTTGCACACTGACCGAGAAATCCATCACGGCAGGGATCTCACGAAGGCGGGTAAAGAAGGAAATCGAAAGCTTGTCGATCTCCAGGATTGGCCCGTCATAATCCGCCAGTTTGTTCATCTTATTACTCCTCGCGAGAGTCCGGGGGTTTCCCTTCATCTGGCTAAAAATATCTCGGGGGTCCGGGGGCAGAGCCCCCGGCCTCGATCACAATCAGTCCTTCAGACTTTCTTCGCGCAGACCATCCGCCAGCAGGTTCAAGCCAAGAACCAGCGACAGCAATGCCAGCGCGGGCGGCAGTGCGGGATGTAGATAGATCGACAGAAGCTTGCGCCCCTCGTTGATCGTCGAGCCCCAGTCCGGGCTTTCCGGTGGCAGCCCCAGCCCGAAGAAACCCAAGGTTCCAAGCAGGATGGTCGTGTAGCCGATGCGCAGGCAGAAATCGACGATCAGCGGGCCACGCGCGTTGGGCAGGATTTCCCACAGCATGATGTACCAAGGACCCTCGCCGCGCGTTTGGGCCGCAGCCACATAGTCGCGAGTTTTGATGTCCAGCGCCAGTCCGCGTACGATGCGGAACACGGTCGGAGAGTTCACGAAGACCACCGAGACGAACACCACCAGAATACCGCCTGGAATATCGAACAGATCAAGGTAGGTCGGCAGACCCCAGATGCGGTAGCTGTCGGTGTTGATGATGTAGCCACCGGTCGAAATCAGCGACAGGTAGAGCCAGAGCGCAACACCCAGAACCCCGATCAACAAAGGCGTTCGAAAACTGGGACGCGTATAGAAACGCGAATTCAGTAGAACGCCGAGGAAGATGATCGGGAACACGAACAGGATCGCGGCCATATAGTTCGGCACGCCGGTCGCTACGATCTCGGGCGTGACCAAAAGGTAGAACAGCAAGATCACGGGAAAGGCCAGGATCAGGTTCGCGAGGAATGACAGGAGCGTATCCAGACGCCCGCCATAGTAGCCTGCGGGTAAACCCAGAGTGATACCGACCATGAAGGCAAACATCGTCGCCAGCGGCGCGATCTGCACGACGATCCAGGCACCTTTAACCATACGGCTAAAGACGTCGCGCGCGAGGTTATCTCCACCCAGCAAATACCAAGCGTATTGACCGTCCTCCAGATTGGGAAGCGGGGTGCCCGGCACTTTGTTCTTCATACCCGAGACCTGCGACAGGGGATCGTGGGTCACGATCAGATCGAGTGCGCCAAATATGCCGGTGAACACCCAGAACATCACAAGGCCAAAGCCGATCATACCAATGGGGCTGTCGAACAGCTTGCCATATAGGCCCAGCTTGCGCTTGAACGCAATCGACATCGCATAAAGGATGATCAGCGACAGCCAGACGGGCAGAAACTGCTGAGAGATAGCGCCGATGATGCCAGCACTGGTCCCCATCAGGATGCCAAGGACAATGTACGCCACCGCGATTCCCACACTTGCCAAAAAGCTATAGCGCAGCGCCGATTGTATCAGGATTCTCAGGCCAGAGCTCGAACTGAGCGTCCCATCGGCATTCACAATCATCTGATCTTCGGGCAGCACGATACTTGCCAGCATCCAGACAACGATGGACAAAAGCATCAGTCCCAACGCAAGCATCAACAGCGGGTTCAGGAAGGCGATAGAGCCGGTCCAGGTAAGTGGTTCCATGATCTATCCCTCCTTACGAAATGCGGATGCGCGGGTTGAGGTAGACATAGCCGATATCCGAGATCAGCTGCGTCACCAGCACCACAAAGACCGACACGACCGAGATCGCCAGCAGCAGCTGGATGTCATTGTTGCCCGCTGCCTGTACAAGCGCCCAGCCAAAGCCCTTGTAGTTGAACAGGGTCTCGACGATCACGACACCATTCAGCAGCCATGGGAACTGCAACATAATGACTGTAAAGGGCGCGATAAGCGCGTTGCGCAGCGCGTGTTTCATGACGATATTCGGGAATGACACGCCTTTCAGACGCGCCGTCCTGATGTATTGCGCCGTCATCACCTCGGTCATTGAGGCGCGAGTCATCCGGGCGATATAGCCCATCCCGTAAAGCGCGATGGTCAGAACTGGTAGGAAGAAGTTCTCGAACGTCGGGTTCTCCATCGCTTGCGTGGCGGTGCCTTTGAACCATTTCAACCCGACGGCGGAGGATGTGAAGATCGCTATGAAGATAACGCCCGAGACGTATTCTGGGGTCGCCGTCGTCGTGATGGCAAAGGTTGAAAGCGTCCGGTCAGTGGCCGAACCTTCCTTCATCCCGGCCAGGATGCCCAGAATGAGTGCCGAAGGGACCATCAGCAGCATCACCCAGAACATCAGCCGTCCGGTCAGTGCCAGCCGATTGCCAACAACGGTAGAGACCTCTTCCTTGAAGACAGTTGAATATCCCCAGTACCCCTGCAGGATACCGCAGAAATTCGGAGATTCCTCGGCAGTTTTGCCTGGCAGGATACATCTGCCCTGAACGGTACCGTCCTCATTCGTGTGTCGGAACGAGGGCAGGACACCGAGCCATTCACCGTATTTGATCGGCGTGGACTGGAGGTAGCCGTTTTTCTCCAGATAGCTTTCGACCTGTTCATCAGACATCCTGAAATTGCCCTGCGTCTTCGCAAGCTTTTCCAGGTTCGGGTAGAGATTGGTAAGGAAGAAGACCAGGAATGTCAGGCACAATGCTGTCAGCAGCATAATCCCCACACGCCTTAGAATAAAAAGTCCCATGTTAGCCCCTGTTGATCGGCTGGCGTGACAGGCATTTCGCCCCACGCATTGCTATTATTCTGGTCGCCGTATTGAGGACGAAGGGCCGCGCCAGATTGGCGCGGCCCTTGTAGGTTTCGGCTTAGGAAGTCAGGCCGAACTTATAAAGCTGCGGCAGGTCCGCAATGTGCTTTTCGACACCGACCATATTGTCGCGGTGGTGACGCATCGCGGTCCGCCAATAGGGCTGGATGACCACGCCCTCGTCGATCATGATAGCCTGCAGTTTCGCCATCACCTCACGGCGCATATCGACATCCGCGATCGAGTTCGCCTCGGCCAGCAGCTTGTCGAACTCTTCGTTGGCAAAACCAGATTCATTCCAAGCGACACCCGACTTATACGCCAGTGCCAGAACCTGCGTGCCCAGCGGGCGGTGGTTCCAGTTGGTCGAGGAATACGGGTACTTGGTCCAGTCGTTCCAGAATGTCGAACCAGGCAGAACCGTGTGCTTTGCCTTGATGCCCGCATCGTTCAACTGAGCCACTACCGCAGCCGTGGTATTGCGACGCCAGTCATCGTCGATCGACTGCACTTCGTGCTCGAAATCGCCCATACCCGCTTCGTCCATCAGCGCCTTTGCGCCTGCCGGATCGTAAGGGATACGCGTCACAGCCGAGTCGTACTCGGGGTGCATCGGGCCGACATGACAATTGTCGGCGGTGATGCCGTAGCCGGACATGCCAAGTTCAAGGCAGACGGCGTTGTCAACTGCCATGGCAAGGGCCTGACGGACCCTCTTGTCGCCATAGATTTTGTTGCCATCGGCGTCTTCAGCCAGCTGGTTGGGGCGAATGACAATGGTAAAGCCCGATGGGATTTCCGAGCGGACAAGGCCAATACTGTCAAAGATGTCGACAAACTCACCAACCGATTCCCAGTTCATATCGATCTCTTCGGCCTCATAGGCGGCCAAGAAAGCAGCAGGGTCAGTGCCATAATCGATGAATTCGATCCGGTCGATATAGCCGCCTTTACCAGCTTCGTAGCCCCACCAGTCAAAGCCTTCGTTGCGGACCAGAACGCCCTTCACGCCGACCTCATGGCTTTCGGGCATCATGAAACCCGTACCAACTGGGTTGGACAGCATATCATTTGCATCAAAGCTGCTGTGTACGATTGCACCCGGATAATCTGCCATGCCGGGGATGATCGTGATATCCGGCGCGTTGCACTTCAGCTTGACTGTATGCGAGTCGACAACGGTGATGGCGCCATCTGCGGCTTTCTGAGTGCTCTCATCCATCAGTGAGGCCATGCGCGAGGCCATCGAGTTCCCTTCCAGAGACCCGTCGCACCAACCTTCGATATTGCGAGCTACGTCTTCGGCAGTGAAATCGTCACCATTGTTCCACTTCACACCTTTGCGGACGTTCAGCGTGTATTCAGTGGCGTCATCATTGGCTTCCCAGCTTTCCAGCAGCATGGGTTTGAACGAGCCGTCATTATTGTATTCGACAAGATATTCCAGCCAGCCAGCCGTGAAGGTTGCGATCTGCGTCCAGTCATATGTGCGCGGGTCTTTCAGTGCGCGCACTTCCATTTGATAGCGGATGGTGCCGCCACGCTGAGGTTCGGCAGCGGCTGCCGGTGACTGCAGGCCAATCATGCCATATGCCGTCGGTACGGCAACGCCCAGCGCGGTTACACGGGCCAGAAATTCACGACGGCTCAGATTGCCCTCACGATATTCCTTGGCGTGCATCTCTGCCGCCCAATGCATCGGCTTTCCGTTGATTGTCTGGTTTTCCATAGATGTCTCCCTGTGACACATAATTTTTTTAGATTTCGTGTTTCTGATTGATAGAGCCGGGCACTACAGGGACCGTTTGGTCTCGGTTGGTAGGGCCACGGGCTTGGATTTACGATTTATCAACATCCCCATAGCCGCATTCGGCACCAGTTTTTTCCCTGCGTCAATGTTGGAAATCGTCATAGATGGTACAAAAACGACATCCGGGCAGAAAGTGAGGTTCGGAAAGTTTCAATGTGAAAGGAAACGAGACACGTTGTGACGGATAGATGGATACATATCTATCGCTCACCATGGTGCTGATTAAGGCGTTGTTATATTGGGCTTTATCGTATCCGGCGGCTGCAACCTTCAACGCGCTGCGTCAAGGTGATGCCAGAACTTCATGCGCGCACGGAACCATGTGCGTTGGCGCTTGGCAAACTGACGTGTCGCGATCGTCGCTTTTTCGCGCGCCTCATCCAGTGTCATGCGGCCGTCCAGGTAGCCCATTAGCTCCGGAACGCCGATCGCTTTACAGGAGGGAAAAGAGGGGTCATAGCGATCGCGCATGGCCTCCACTTCCTCTATAGCTCCTTGGTCCAACATCAGGTCGAACCGTCGGTTGATGCGATCCAGCAGCCAGTCTTTTCTGGCGTCGAAAACAATCGGCACCGTGTTTTGAATATCCAGTATCGGGGCGGGGGTGTCAGCCTGCCAATCCGAAAGGGATCGCCCGGTTGCGTTCTGAACCTCCCAGGCGCGCTGAACACGCGCGCGGTTTTGGGTGTCGATCCTCTGCAGGGTCAGACCGTCCAAACCCGCGATTAGTTCTTGCAACGGCAACTTATCCGCGTGTTCCCGGATTTCCGGCGGGGTTGCGGGGATATCGGCCATCCCATCGGTCAGAGCTGTGAAATACAGACCGGTCCCTCCGACGATTATCGGACGAGGGCGTTGCGACAGCATCGGCGTGACCTCTCGCAGCCAATGACCAGTCGAATAGGTCTGGTCATAGGCAACATGCCCATACAGACGGTGCGGTGCGCGGGCCTCATCCTCGGGCGAGGGGCGGGCCGAGATAATACGCCAGCAGTCATAGACCTGACTGGCATCGGCGTTGACAATCACGCCTCCGAAACGCTCGGCGATTAACAGCGCCAGCGCCGATTTACCCGAGGCAGTGGGCCCGGCGATCAATACAGGTTTGTCATCGGGAATCGACGGCAATTGCGCCAAAAGCCGGTTCTCAGAGTTGTCGGCCATGACTGGTTGCCCCGTTCCTGACTATCCGCATTGAACCTGCGGAGGTTTTGCTTCATTTTGCGCCGGAAAATAACCCCGTGCCAGCCCGGAGCGCAACATGAGCCTTTCCCCTTCCGTCGAGACCACCGAGACCCCAAAAACAACATATGACCGTGTCATGTTGAAGATTTCCGGCGAGGCGCTGATGGGAGATCAGGGATTCGGACTGCATCCGCCCACCGTTCAGCGCATCGCGCAAGAGGTCAAATCGGTTCATGATCTTGGTGTTGAGATTTGCATGGTCATCGGTGGTGGCAATATCTTCCGTGGTCTGTCTGGTTCGGCGCAGGGGATGGAGCGTACGACAGCCGACTACATGGGCATGCTGGCGACTGTCATGAACGCGCTGGCGATGCAATCCGCGCTGGAGGGGGTAGGGGTCTTTACACGTGTGATTTCGGCCATTCGGATGGATGAGGTGTGCGAGCCCTACATTCGCCGCCGTGCTGTTCGTCACCTTGAGAAAAAACGGGTTTGCATCTTTGCCGCAGGAACCGGGAACCCCTATTTCACCACCGATACCGCCGCGACTCTGCGCGCTAACGAAATGGCGTGTCAGGCGATCTTTATGGGCAAGAACGGTGTGGATGGCGTTTATGACAAAGACCCCAAAGTACACTCGGATGCAGTGCGCTATGATCAGGTTTCCTATGACGATGTTTTGGCCAAGCGGCTGCGCGTGATGGACGCATCGGCCATTGCATTGGCGCGCGACAACAATCTGCCACTGATCGTCTTCGGTCTGGATGAACCCGGCGGGTTCCGCGGCATCCTGGCGGGTGAGGGGACTTATACCAAAGTTCAGGGCTAATGCTGATTTGAACAACACTGAGCCGGGCATCTCTGCCCGGCATTTTCCTACTTAAAAGAAACTAAGCCCCGCGTGGGCCAATGACTTCGTCAGTGCACGCATTGCGTGGCGGCAAAAAATACCATTAACGCAATCACTTGACCCAACCTTCTACCTCTGGCTATCTGGCCGGGTCTGCTGGTGGTGATGGGGCCATCATGGGGGCTGCCGTCGATCCTTACCCGTTCCAAGGACCTGCGGCTGGGCTGGAAGACCTGCCTTGTTTTCGGGGATGTCCGGACTTTGCGCGGGCAACGACCCGGACTGTAGTGCATGATAAGGGAGAGAGATGCGATGGGCGCTCTTGATATTGAATTCGTTCGGGCACAGTTCCCGGCCTTTTCGGAACCCAGCCTTCAAGGACAGGCCTTTTTTGAGAATGCAGGTGGATCCTATACCTGCAAACCTGTGCTTGATCGGTTGAGCCGGTTCTACACCCAGCGAAAGGTTCAGCCCTACGCGCCCTATGAGGCGAGCCATGCGGGTGGCGCGGAAATGGACGAAGCACGAGCGCGACTTGCCGCGATATTGGGGGTGGAAACAGATGAGCTGAGCTTTGGCCCTTCGACGACGCAGAACACCTATGTACTGGCTCAGGCATTCCGGCAGTGGATGCAGCCGGGCGAAGCGATTGTCGTGACCAATCAGGACCACGAAGCAAACTCGGGGCCCTGGCGGCGATTGGCCGATGAGGGGATCGAAACTCGGGAATGGAAGATTGATCCGGAGAGTGGGTCTTTGAACCCGCAAGATTTGGAGAATTTGCTGGACGAGAAAGTGCGGCTGGTGTGCTTTCCGCATTGCTCGAATGTCGTTGGGGAAATCAACCCGGTCACCGAAATCACCGCGATCGCCCATGCTGCGGGTGCTTTTGCCTGTGTCGACGGGGTCTCTTACGCACCGCACGGGTTCCCCAATGTCGGTGATCTGGGCCCAGATATCTATCTGTTTTCCGCCTACAAAACCTATGGCCCGCACCAGGGTTGCATGGTTATTCGACGAGCTCTGGGTGAATTGCTGCCCAACCAAGCGCATTATTTCAACGGCGACACTCTTTTTAAGCGGTTCACACCAGCCGGGCCTGACCATGCTCAGATCGCGGCCAGCGCAGGCATGGCGGACTATGTGGACCTACTTTGTGCCCATCATGGAGGACCGGAAACAGGAGCTTCGGCAAGGGGGTCCTTTGTGCATGATCTGATGCGGGAACACGAGGTCGCTTTATTGCAACCTCTGCTGGACGCGGTCAAAGACCGGAACGCTCTGCGCCTGATCGGACCGTCTGATGCCAGTCGGCGCGCACCGACGGTAGCGTTAAGTCTGAATAAGAAGGCCGAGCCTGTTGCTGCCGAGCTTTCCAAACACGGTATCATGGCGGGTGGCGGTGATTTCTACGCACATCGCCCGTTGCAAGCGATGGGCGTTGACGCAGAACAAGGGGTCTTGCGCCTTAGCTTTACACACTACACCAGTCGACAGGAAATTGATCAGCTTTTGGAGGCGCTTGACCGCGTTTTGTGATCCAGTTTCTGCGGCGCTTCGTAGTTCGAAGAAAACATGGGGCGGACATGGATTTTGATCATTCTCCGATCATTTTGTGGTTCAGGCGCGATCTTCGGTTAGGAGATCATCCGGCGCTGAGCGCGGCGGTGCAATCAGGTCGACCCATCGTGCCCGTATTTGTTCTCGATCATCAGGTTCAGACTTTGGGTGCCGCGCCGAAATGGCGCCTTGGTCTGGGCCTTGACGCTTTTGCCGGCAGGCTTGAGCAGCTTGGCAGCAAGTTGATACTGCGCCAGGGTCAAGCACTGGATGTTCTTTGTGAACTGGTCAGAGAAACTGGGGCAGGCTCCGTATTCTGGACGCGGGCTTATGATCCGGAGGCGATCAACAGGGATACCCAGATCAAGGCTGCTTTGACCGAACAGGGTATCCAGGCACAGTCTTTTGCTGGCCTGCTTTTGTTTGAGCCTTGGACGATCGCCACCAAAACCGGCCAGCCGTTTCGGGTCTTCACTCCGATGTGGCGATCAGTGCAGGGGCGCGAAGTCTCTTTGCCCGAGCCCGCGCCCACGCGGCTTATGACGCCGAAAACCTGGCCTGCGTCCGATCAATTGTCTGATTGGCGACTGGATCGGGATATGCAGCGCGGGGCCGCAGTGGTCCGCCCGTTTGTCCACCCGGGCGAAAATGCGGCGCTGGACCAGTTGGATGCGTTTCTAGAACGTATTGATCAGTATCGCGAACAGCGGGATCAACTGGATCAATCTGGAACCTCTGATCTTTCAGAATACCTTGCACTGGGCGAGATCGGGCCGCGTACAATCTGGCATCGGGTGCAAATCGCCGACCAAACCGGGGCGCATGGTGGTGAAGGCTATCTGCGTCAGCTTGTGTGGCGTGAGTTCGCATATCACTTAATGTACCACTGGCCGCATCTTCTGAGTGCCAATTGGAAGCCTGAATGGGACGCATTCCCTTGGAATACTGATCCCGACACGCCCGAAGTGCGCGCGTGGCGCCAGGCAAGAACCGGAATTCCGCTTGTCGATGCAGGTCTAAGACAAATGTATGTCACCGGACGCATGCACAATCGGGCTCGGATGATTGTCGCGAGTTATCTGACAAAGCATCTGATGACGCATTGGAAAATCGGCGCAGACTGGTTCGGGGATTGCCTGATCGACTGGGACCCAGCTGCAAATGCGATGGGATGGCAATGGGTGGCCGGTTGTGGCCCTGATGCCGCACCGTATTTCCGTATCTTCAATCCCGACACACAGCGCGAGCGGTTTGATCCAAACTCAGGTTATGTGCGTCGCTGGATTGCCGAGGGCCAATCCGAGCCGCCATCGACCGCGCTAGCCTATTTTGATGCCGTGCCGCGATCATGGGGGCTTTCTCCTGACCAGATGTATCCCGCACCGGTGGTGGGGCTGAAGGAAGGCCGCGCCCGTGCGTTGGGCGCGTATAATGCCGGAAAAGACCAGTAAGGAACTGAAAACTTGCCAGAAACCGAATCCCGCCCTAGCTTTGACCCGCAACCGCAGAGGGGAGAGCGGATGTTCCTGACGAGCACCGAAGGGCAGGAAAACCTGCCGAGATATTTTACACAAGTCTTCAAGATGCTGAAGAGGATGGAGCGCGGCCGACTTGACATCGCGCTGCCCGACGGACGCATTTTCCGCGCGGATGCGCCTAAACCTGGTCCGGTGGCGCATGTGGATATTCACGACCCCGACGTCTTTGCCCGGTTGGTGCGTGAGGGAGAGCTGGGATTCTCTGACGGCTACCTTGAAGGCGATTGGAGCACACCGGATCTGCGCAGTTTCATGGACCTCGTGCATCTGGGAACTGAGACGGTCTACGATGATTTTACCGGACAGTTTCTTGTGCGAGCCTATGAAAGACTGCGGTTCTGGTTGCATCGTAACAACCGGTCGCAGGCGAAAAAGAACATCTCGTATCACTATGATCTCGGCAATGACTTCTATGGCCTGTGGCTGGATGACACGATGACCTATTCCAGTGCCATATTTGAAACGGGTCAGGAAAGCCTCGAAAAGGCGCAAACTGCGAAATACGCCAGCCTGGTGGATGAAATGGGGGCCAAACCGGGGGATCATATCCTTGAGATCGGGTGCGGCTGGGGCGGGTTCGCCGAATATGCCGCGAAAGAGCGTGGGCTGCGCGTCACCGGGCTGACCATTAGCCAAGAGCAGTTGAAGTTTGCTAGAGAGCGAATTGAAAAAGCAGGGCTTTCTGATCTGGTGGAGTTCAAACTACAGGACTACCGCGATGAGCAGGGTCAATATGATGGAATTGCCTCGATCGAGATGTTCGAGGCGGTCGGTCAGAAATATTGGCCCGCATATTTCAACACGGTCCGTGATCGGTTGAAGCCGGGTGCCCATGCCACTTTGCAGATCATCACGGTCGCGGATCATCGTTGGGATATTTACAAGAACGGCGTTGATTTCATTCAGAAATACATCTTTCCCGGCGGGATGTTGCCAGCACCGTCTATCCTTAGAGATCAGATCGATCAGGCGGGGTTGACCGTTGTACGCTCAAAAGAGTTTGGCAAAAGCTACGATCTGACCCTGCGGCGCTGGTACGAGACCTTCAATGCCAAGTGGGATCAGATATCGGAGATGGGGTTTGATGAGCGTTTTCGCCGCATGTGGAATTATTATTTGACCGCATGTGGCGCAGCCTTTGACACCGGTAATTGTGATGTGACACAGATCACGATAGCCAAACCCAGTTGAAGAACGGAAAAATCGGATGCCTACAGCCTCACGTCTCACCGCCGCGTTGTGTCTGCTGGTGATCGCGTTCCTTGTGTCGGGCATGATCATCGACAACGGGGAAGAGGGTAAAGACTATGGTTATTTCACCTACGTGAACATAATCCTGGGTTGGATCTGCGGCTGGGTCGTCATGGGTAAACGTGCTGGCCGTGGCTGGACCGCGGCCGTCAACAACGGTTTGACCGGTGTTGCGGCGCTGGTGTTCTGGGGGCTGTTCGTTCAGGGCACCTACGAGATGTTCAGTCAGGCGATGCGCCATCGGTTTGGTGGTCCGTTTGAGGCTCTGCTTGCCATCTTTCAGATCGGGATTGGCTATGGTGAACAGCTTCTGGCACCGGAAATCCTGCTTACGCTGGGTTTTGGTGCTGTTCTCAGCGGGATACTTACCGAAATTGCCTTTCGCCGCTGGCGTTAAATCTGATCTGCCAATTTGGGGCCTCTGCTTTGTCCAATCTGTTTTTCTATGGCACTTTGCGCCATGTCTCTTTGCTGGAACTCGTCATGGGTCGCAGCGCAGGCGATTTATCGGCGATGCAGGCTGTTTTGCCGGATCACGCCGTATACGCGGTTCAAGATCAACCCTTTCCAATGATTGTCACCGAAAAGGGCAGTAAGGCCAGTGGCGTTCTGGTGCAGGGCCTAGGTGACGTTGAGCGTAGTCGATTGGCCTTCTATGAAGGCGGTTTCGAATATGAACTGCGCCAGGAGACAATCGTGACTGAGGATGGAAAAGAACATCAGGCCTTGGTGTTCTTTCCGGATACTGACATTTGGAAAAAAGGCGCACCGTGGGATCTTGAAACCTGGATCAGGGATTGGGGTGCGCTTTCGGTGTTCGCAGCAGACGAGGTGATGGCCCATTACGGAAGAGTCGATGCCTCGGACATCGTGCGCAGCTTTCCAGCCATAAGAACACGCGCCTGGGCCAGATTAGCAGCAAGACAACGTGGAACGGGGGATGAGCGGAGCGTTGCGGATGACGTGATCGTTCAGTACCGCAGGCGCGCCTATGTCAACTATTTTGGGATGGATGAAATTGAACTGCAGCATCGTAAGAATAACGGCGAGATGAGTCCGGTGCTGCATCGCAATGGATTGATGCAAGGGTCCGCAGTGGTCGTCCTGCCTTATGATCCGGTGCGCGATACGGTGTTGCTGGTAGAGCAATTCCGCGCGCCCGTGTTCCTGATCGACGACCCCGAGCCGTGGATGTGGGAGCCTGTGGCTGGCATGATCGACCCGGGCGAAACACCTCAGCAGGCGGCCACCCGCGAGGCCATGGAAGAAGCGCAGATTTCACTATACCAACTGGAATATGCAGGTGGTGCCTATTCATCCAGCGGATCGTCAACAGAATATGTTTATCTCTATGTCGGTCTTGGGGATCTGACTAGTACGGTTGAAAGCGGTGGCCTCGCTTCCGAAGGTGAGGATATCCGCAGCAGAATTCTGCCGTTTGATGAATTCATGAGCATGGTAGATGCTCATGTTTTCAAGGATCTGCCGCTTCTAACTCTTGCTTATTGGTTGGCGCGGAACCGCGATCGACTGCGCGCTAAGTGATCCCTGCTTGTGATCGCGTCAGGGCACCTGTAAATCTGCTGCAATACCATATGACAAGAGGATGCCATGCGCATTGCACGAGACCTTGCCGACGCCGTCGGTAAAACACCTTTGATCCGGCTGCGTCGCGTCAGCGAAGAAACGGGATGCGAGATCCTCGGCAAGGCCGAATTCATGAACCCGGGTCAGTCCGTCAAAGACCGTGCTGCGTTGTTTATCATCCGCGATGCGATTTCGCGCGGTGATCTGAAACCCGGCGGCACGATTGTTGAGGGCACGGCCGGGAATACCGGCATCGGTCTGGCGCTGGTTGGTGCCTCGATGGGGTTCAAGACGGTGATCGTCATTCCCGAAACCCAATCTGAAGAGAAAAAGGATATGCTCCGCCTGGCGGGCGCTCAGCTTGTGCAGGTGCCTGCGGCGCCGTACCGTAATCCCAACAACTTTGTGCATTATTCGCGCCGACTGGCCGAACAATTGGCTCAAACCGAACCAAATGGCGCGATTTGGGCCAATCAGTTCGACAATGTCGCCAACCGTCAGGCACATGTGGAAACCACTGGTCCCGAAATCTGGGAGCAGACCGGCGGTAAAGTCGATGGCTTCATCTGTGCCGTTGGATCGGGTGGTACTCTGGCCGGGGTGGCCGAAGCGTTGCAGCCCAAGGGTGTCAAGATCGGTTTGGCTGATCCGATGGGGGCGGGGCTCTATTCCTTCTACACCACTGGTGAGATCGCGATGGAGGGAGGTTCTATCGCAGAAGGTATCGGACAGGTGCGGATTACCAAGAACCTCGAAGGGTTCACACCTGACCATTCCTGGCAGATTACCGATAGCGAAGCGCTGCCCTATATCTTCGATCTGCTGCGCGAAGAGGGTCTGGTGATGGGCGGGTCAACCGCGATCAACATTGCCGGTGCCGTCCGTTTGGCGAAAGAACTGGGGCCAGGGCACACCATTGTTACGATTTTGTGTGACTACGGCACCCGCTATCAATCCAAACTGTTCAATCCTGAATTCCTGCGTGAAAAGGAACTTCCCGTGCCCGATTGGATGACCGAAGCGCCGCGCAGTATTCCTGGCGTGTTTGAGGACGTGTGATGCTGCGACAGGTCCGCCTGTGTCTGGTTCTGGTGCTATTCTGCTTGATTGGTTTGGGCGGGATCGCCTCTGCCCAACTTACTGACCGGCAGAGCGAATATTATCAGGGCTGGGTCAGCACGGCGGACCGGGCGGAATCTGTTATTCGCGCGAACCGTGCATCCAACGCAGCATTAGAGAATTTGCGTTCGGAAATAAATGAGTATCGCGAAGACTTTAACAAAGCCCGAGGTGCCAACACCGATCGTATTCAGACGCTGGAAAGCCAACTCAAGGCGCTTGGCCCAAAGCCGGCTGAAGGGGAAAGCGAGGCCGAAGACATTGCCAAGCTGCGTGCGCAACTCGAAACACAACTGAACAGTTTGCGTGTTCCCCGCATCATCTCGGAAGAGGCTTTCAGTCGCGCGAATGGGCTGATCAGCGAAATTGATCGGATAGTCCGAGACCGACAAAAGAAAGAGATGCTGAAACGCGGGCCGTCGCCGCTCAACCCCGTCTATTGGGGACCAGCTTGGGTCGACATCAAAGAGGCGACGCACAGCCTTATTAACGAAACCATCGAAAACTTGCGCTCTGATGTGGTGCGCGAACAAATCCGCGAGCGCGGTCTTGGCATTCTCGTGCTGTTGGTTGTTTCAGCAGTTCTATTGCTGTTTGGGCGCAAATGGTCCGAGAAAGGCGGCGAATATCTCCGCTCGCTAGGAGGTAGCGGCAGCGGGGTCTGGACCTTTATTGTCTCGCTGTTGCGCATTCTATTGCCTTGGTTGGGCGTGTTGGCGTTGGTCACCGCCGTCGTGCTAACTGGCGTGCTGGGCCTGCGCGGTACACTTTTGTTCCAGCAAATCCCCTATTGGGCCGCGATTATCTTCTATTTTGATTGGATCGGCCGGCAGGTCTATCTGATGGGAGCGGCGCAGAACTTCCAAAGACTGTCCGCAGGCAAAATCAGAGAATTGCGGGTTTATATAGACCTGTTGGCGGTCATGCTTATTTTGCACGAGCTGGCGCAATTGTTCGAGCAGATCGAGAATATCTCTGACGCGACCCGCGCCGTTGTTGGCTTCCCGATCGTTGTGGTGTCTGCCCTTCTTCTGCTGCGTGTGCGTCAGGTCCGCCAATCAGAGCCTCAGCAAGAACAGACGGACCAGGAAGCTACCCGCCGTGGCGCAGGGTTCAGCCAATTGGTCGAGTTCCTGCGGCGCGCCTTGTTCATGCTTGGGATTGCGACTCCAATCCTGGGGGCTTTCGGATACATTAACGCTGCCGAAGCTATCGTATTTCCTGCCATCAAAACGCTGGTTCTGATTGCAGCTCTAGTGATCGTGCAGCGATTTATTGGTACGGTATATGGCTGGCTTTCGGGGCAGGGCGACGCCGCGCGCGATTCACTGTTTTCGGTTCTGGTCGGGTTCGCGCTTGCCATTCTGGCGTTGCCGATATTAGCGCTTTACTGGGGCGCGCGGCAGACGGATCTGCTTGAAGCTTGGTCGCGATTGTTGCTGGGGTTCGATATTGGCGGGGTTACGATTTCACCCAGTAACTTCCTGACGTTCGTTGCCATTTTCGCCATTGGATATACGCTGACCCGTTTGCTGCAAAGCGGGCTGCGCAATTCACTGCTGCCGAAGACCAGCATTGATCCCGGCGGGCAGAATGCCATCGTGTCGGGTACCGGATATGTCGGAATTTTTCTAGCTGCACTGATCGCTATCATGGTTGCCGGTTTTGACCTGTCCTCGCTTGCGATCGTGGCGGGTGCTTTGTCGGTCGGCATCGGTTTCGGTCTTCAGACCATTGTATCGAACTTTGTCTCAGGGATCATCCTGCTGGTTGAGCGTCCTATCTCCAAAGGTGACTGGATCGATGTGAACGGGATGATGGGATATGTGCGCGATATCTCAGTCCGGTCGACGCGGATCGAGACGTTCGACCGGACGGATGTGATCGTTCCAAACTCGGACCTGATCAGTGGGGTGGTTACGAATTACACCCGGGGCAATACGATTGGCCGAGTGATCGTGCCTGTAGGCGTCGCCTATGGTACCGATACCCGCAAGGTCGAAACTATTCTGGGCGAGATCGCAAACGGGCACCCGATGGTTCTGGCCAATCCCGCGCCCAGTGTAGTGTTCCAGGGCTTCGGTGCAGACTCGTTGGATTTTGAAATCCGCGCAATCCTGCGGGATGTGAACTGGGTGCTGTCTGTCAAATCCGACATGAACCACGAGATCAATCGCCGGTTCGTTGAGGAAGGTATCGAGATCCCGTTCGCGCAGCGTGACCTGTGGCTCCGTAACCCTGAGGTGCTGACGGGTCAGTCCGATCCGTCCAATGATGCTTCTGCCGTGGATGACGACCTATCACCCCAAGCGCCATCGACAAAACCAGTGGACATGACAGCAGACGATCTGGACGCGGCAGGGGATCATGACGGCGAGGGCGACAACCACTGAGCGTGATGCAATCGGCATTTTCCCGCAAATGGTTATCGGACTGTTTCATTTTGATGTAGTCTGAAGTCATTTGCAGGAGGAATTTTGATGGTTACATTTTCACACAGCCTCGCGCGTATTGCCGTCTGGAATCTGGCCGGCTTCAATCCAGTAAACACAAGTCTGGGTATTCCAGCCAGCAGTGACCGGGTCACCCATCAAATCGAAGGGCTGGCCCTGCTGGACGCCGAACTGATCACTCTGGTCGAGGTCAGCCCAATCGAACATATCGATCGGCTGGCCTTGGGTCTGGCCGATAAGGGGCTGGACTATCAGGTCAAGATTCTGCCGCAGCCCAACGGCAATATCCATATCGGGTTTCTGCACAAACCGGGGGTCTCGGTGACAGGTTTGCAGCTGATCGACGGCTCGGAAGGTGACGATCCCGGCGGACGTCAGGCCTTGATCGCCGATGTCGAGGTCGGCAAATTCAAGGCCAAGCTGATCGCTGTGCATCTTAAATCCGGACGAGACCGGCCCGAGCAGCAGATACGTGACAGCCAATGCAAGATCATCGGTGATAAGATCGCTGAAATCCGCTCGACCCCCGGTCTGACACAACGCACGATTCTGCTGATGGGCGACTTCAACATGATCCCCGGTCAGGACGTCAGCAATTTCCACCATCTTGGTGGGGATGACATGATGGACTTTGTTTCGTGCTGGGATCTGCAAGACCGATTTTCGCATATTCTGGATAGGGGTCGCGCCAATTTGCTGGACGGTTTTGCCGTATCACGCACTTATTCCACCGATTATGTCCGAGGCAGCCTGCGACTGTTTCCAATGCACTGGACCATGAATATGGGGCGCGAGGCGTTCAAGGATGAGGTGTCGGATCATCTGCCATTTGTTGCCAGCTTTCGTATTTTCTGACCCGTCCATTTTTGCGAAAGGGGCCTTGCGCTCGGTTCAGAAATTCGCATAAGTCACCTCTACCGGAGAGGTGGCCGAGTGGTCGAAGGCGCACGCCTGGAAAGTGTGTAGGCGGGAAACCGTCTCCAGGGTTCGAATCCCTGTCTCTCCGCCATATGCCCTATGAAATCTGAGTTGCCTTGCGGTCTATGCGAGACTGTTTTGTGCACGGCTTTCAATGTGAAGTGACGTGCACAATGCACCGGATTGATGAGATTTGACTCAATCTGACAACAAGGCGATGACTTGATCGGTTTCGGGTCTTCGTCGCGATGCCACTGGCACTTGAACCGCTAGAGCACGCCCTGTCGGGCAGGATTGCGCGTGGGCCGTTACTAGTGCACCAGATTTCAATGGCTCTTCGAGTAAGCATAGGTGCCCCATTAGCACGCCAGCTGCGGCCTTGGCCTCTTCCACGGCAAGGCTGTAAAGCGAAAACTGCGGGCCAGTTTTGACATCTGGGACCTCACAACCTGTGCTTCGCGACCATGTGGACCAATCGCTGCTCCACGTCTGATCGTGCAACAAGGGAGTGCCTTGAAACCCGTTGTTGCCGGTCACCCGATCCAGCAGAGCAGGCGCGCAAACCGGTTGGGTTTCATCCTCGCACAGCACAATTTGGTCAGGTGCTTCGTCCAAGGTCGCGAAGAAGATCGCCAAATCGAACATCTCACGCGACAGGCTGGGTGGTGTTTCCAGCGCCGTGACCGAAAAATTGATATGCGGAAAACACTCTCTGATCCGGCGCAATCGTTTGGGCAACCAGAGTTGGGCAACAGCAGGCAAAGCGGCGATGTGAAAATCGGCATTTGGTTTAAGGTTTCGCAAGGCCCGAGCGGCATCGCCCATCTGATCAAAGGCTGTGGTGAAGACAGCGACAAGTGATTGACCTTGGGGCGTCAGTTCAACCCCTTGCGCGTTGCGGCGAAACAGCGGCGCACCTGCCCAACCCTCCAACGCCTTTACATGCTGTGAGATCGCACCCGGAGAAACGTTCAGCTCTTCCGCCGCCGCGACAAAGCTGACATGCCGCGCCGCGGCCTCGAACGCCCTCATTGCATTCAGCGGAGGTCCCTTGGGGCGTTTGGGAGCGACACTCATCGATCTAACCTTAGTTTTTCTACGCCAAGAAATAACAATTCTGCTTTGCGGTGTCACGCGAAAGCCGCCAAACTGCGAAAAACAGGAGGATGTCAGATGACACTTGTACAAAGAGACTGGGTGCCTGCCGCAAGCGAAACCCTGATTCAGGATATCGCGACCAAGGCCGCATCGTTGTCGTCTGGCGATTTACTGGCCCGGATCGAGAATCTGGCAGAGGAAAACCGGCGCATTCACGAAAAAGAGTGCTTCAATCTCAACCCGGCGACAAATGTCATGAACCCAAGGGCCGAGGTACTTTTGTCGTCAGGCATCGGGTCCAGACCATCGCTGGGATATCCCGGTGACAAATATGAAATGGGGTTGGAGGCGATCGAAGAGATCGAAGTCATCGCAGCAGAGTTGTGTGCCGATGTTTTCGACGCGCAATTCGCCGAGGTTCGCGTGCCTTCGGGCGCAATTGCCAACCTCTATGGTTTTATGGCGACCTGCAAACCCGGTGATGCGATAATCGCTCCGCCAGCATCGATTGGTGGCCATGTGACTCATCATTTGGCGGGGTGTGCGGGGCTGTTTGGTCTGCGCTCTATTGAGGCCCCCGTCAATGCGGATGGGTATACCGTTGATCTGGAACGCTTGAGGGCATTGGCGAAGACCGAATGCCCCAAGCTAATCACGATAGGCGGCAGTCTGAACCTGTTTGAGCATCCTGTGGCCGAGGTGCGTGCCATAGCAGATGAAATTGGCGCAAAGGTCATGTTCGACGCCGCCCATCAGTGCGGCATCATCGCAGGGCGTGCGTGGTGCAACCCGCTGAAGGAGGGTGCGCATTTCATGACCATGAGTACCTACAAAAGCCTGGGCGGACCGGCCGGGGGTCTGATTGTGTCGAACGATGCAGAAATCGCCAAGGCGCTGGATGCAATTGCTTTCCCCGGTATGACAGCCAACTTTGATGCCGCAAAAACGGCTGCACTTGCCGTCACCATGCTGGATTGGAAAGAGTTCGGCTCAGCCTATGCAGATGAGATGATTGCGATGTCCAAAGCACTTGCTGCCGCGTTGGATGCGCAAGGTGTTCCGGTCTTCGCGGGTGGAGAGGGTTTCACCAATTCTCATCAATTCGCGGTACTGGCAGCGCCGTATGGTGGCGGTCAGACTGCCTCCAAACTGCTTCGTAAATCCGGGTTTCTGGCATGTGGCATCGGATTGCCAGTTGAGCCGGTGGAAGGCGACATGAATGGCCTACGGATCGGCACGCCCGAGCTGGTCCGGTGGGGTATGACAGCAGGAGATGCAGAGCGTCTGGCGGAACTGATCCGACGTGGCTTGAGCGGTGAATCCGTTCTAACCGAGGTATCTGGATGGCGCGCTGAGTTCGACAGGCTGCATTTCGTGATTTGAACAAGCTGCGGACAATCAGGCAAGGGCCCTGATTGGCCGCTCGCTCAGAAACGCGGTTTAACCGTTATCCGCTTCTTTCAGACCTTCGATCTGAAGGTCGAAACCTTCCTGAATGTGGCTGGTGAAAGTTTCCAGCGCTTCGGTGACATCACCCGTCGCTATCGCGTCAACTAGCGTCAGGTGGTTTCCGAGCGATTTGGAGATATCAACATTCTCAATCGCTGAAAACAGATGGAACGCCATCGCTTTGCCCCAGATCATATCGAACATATCGATAAGAAATTTGTTGCCCGCCTCAACCATGAAGGCACGATGAATGCGTCGGTTTGCGATAAAATAGTCTCGGGTCGTTGGCTGGCTCAGATCTTCTTCGCGACGAATGAGTTCACGCAATCGATCCAGCACCTCTGGTTCTGCGTGTACCGCAAGTATGCGCGCGGCTTGTCCTTCGATCGCGGCACGTGCCTGGTATAGTTGCCGCACCTCGGTCTGGTCCATGCGCGCCAATCGAAATCCGCCGCTGGCGGCCACTTCCAACACGCCTTCAGTCTCCAACCGCATGAGCGCTTCGCGTACAGGCGTCCTGCTGATGTTCAACTCGGCCGCCAGCTTTTCTTGCACCAGCCGATCTTCACCGGTGATCTCGCGACTCATGATGGCTTCGACCAGTTGGTCATAGACCTCGTCCGCCAGGCGTCTGCGTTGTGTTTTGATTTGTTTCAGAGCCACTCGGAGCCTCTCTTTCTGTCCTTCATGAATTCTGTATTCAATAAAACAACTGCTGCCAAGGCGAATGGGGTTGCTATTGTTCGTGTACTGTATACAGTATACAAGAAAGAATGAACAGGGAGCTCTTCATGTGTGGAATTGCTGGTAGAATACTGGCCGCGCCCGGGAAGGTTGGGGCGGATCTTGTTGACCTGATGGATGCGCAGGAACATCGAGGCGCCGACAGCACTGGCTTCGCCGTTTATGGTTTGCCTCGGGAAACGGGGTACGTTTTACGCGGAATGGGATTCGACAAGTCTCAACAGGATGCGGATCTCTCCGCGTTTGAAACGATATTGCGTGAACACGGAAGCAGCTTTCTGTCTGACCCCCAAATCGTAACGGACCAAAGTCGTCACTATTGCTTTCGGATGGAAATTTCAGACCCAAGGAATCTTCAAGCCTGGGTCGCGGACGCGGATGAGCTGACAGACCGCATTGAAGTTCAATCCTGCGGCCGCAGTCTTGAGATCATCAAGGATATTGGTGGTGCCGAAGCCGTGGCAGAAAAGCACGGCGTTCGCGATATGATAGGAACACATGGGCTGGGGCATGCGCGGCTTGCGACGGAAAGTTCGGTATTGCCTAACGCATCGCATCCGTTCTGGGCGCGCCCATTTTCGGATGTCGCGATCGTACATAACGGGCAGATCACCGATTACTTCACTTGGCGCGATAAGCTGACCCGAATGGGTTATCGGTTCTTGACTGAGAATGACAGCGAGTTGATTGCCGTCTGGGTCAGCGACCAGATGAAGGCGGGCCTGACCATGGAGCAGGCGCTAAAGAAGTCCATTACCTCTATCGATGGTGTGTTTACCTACATGATCGCAACGCCAAACGGGATTGGGTTTGCCAAAGACCGATTTGCAATGAAGCCTCTGGTCGTCGTCAACCGCAATGGCGATCTGGCGGCTGCGACCGAAGAACAAGCGGTCCGCCGGGTGATGACCGAGGAATGCGATGTGATCAACTACGACGGCCCGTCGCTGACCGGTATCTGGGGCGTCGGAAACCGGAGTTTGGCGGCATGAATGAGGTGGCTGCAAAGATGGATGAGATCGTCATCGAAGTCGGCAAGCGACATATCCGCGAGGTCAATCGTGAGATAATGGAAGCCTGCACAATGGGTCGGCCGATCCGCGTGGTAGATACGCTGTCTCGTCATAATTTGGGCGTGGGTCTGCCAGACAATGTGGATATCACATTTGAGGGCTCTGTGGGGTACTACTGCGGCGGCCTCAACACCGGGGCGAACATCACAATTGAGCGCAATTGTGGGTGGGCCGTTGGCGAAGGTATGGCCAAGGGGCACATCACTGTCGGTGGCTATGCCGGTATGTCCTGTGGTGCTGCGATGATCGGCGGCACGATCCATGTCAAAGGCGATGCGGGCCCAAGGGTCGGCGTTGCGATGAAAGGTGGAAACATCGTCGTCGAAGGAAAGATTGGCTATCAGTCCGGCTTCATGGCGCATTCCGGTCGGATCATAGCGCTTGGCGGAGCGGGGGAATCCTGTGCTGATGCGCTTTGGGAAGGTGAGGTCTGGGTAGCTGGCGAGGTCGACAGCCTGGGTGTGGATGTCGACGTGATCGAACCGACTGCTGAAGAAGTGGCCGAGGTCGATGCGATCCTCGACCCGCTCGGGCTTGTCGACAGTTCGCGAAATTGGCGCAAAATGGTTTCGGGCCAGCGTCTTTGGTATTTTGAAAGCAGGGACGCAAGCGCATGGCTCATGATCTGAGTAAACCTTACGAATATCCGTTCGACGTTGCCTCGGAAGAGGAAATCAGGTTCCGCGATGCGGGAGCGATCGACGGCCGCCCGGCTGGCGTTCCTTCGTCGTATGATGAAGGAGGTTCGACCCGCTGGACACCCGAGGCGATCTCGGAAGTTCACGCGCTGGCGCAGCTTGGGCGCTATCAGGTACGTGGATACAACACGTTCAACAAGCAATTGCCGACCTTTGATGATCTGACATTCGTTCCTGCAACGATGACCCGCCTGCCGCTGGAAGGCTATCGCGAGAATTGCGATACGACGACCGTACTGGGTGGAGGGCGCGGCCTTGTGGAGCGCCCGCTTGAATTGAAGATCCCGATCTACATCGCTTCAATGTCCTTTGGTGCTTTGTCGGCATCGGCCAAGGCATCGCTGGGTTATGGGGCCTCGAAAGTAGGAACCATGACTTGCACGGGTGAGGGTGGCATGCTGGAAGAGGAGCGCGAAGCCTCCCAACGCCTGCTCTATCAGATGTCACCCGCGCGGTATGGTGTGGATCTGGATCATCTGCGCCGCGCGGATGCCTTGGAACTTGTCGTGGGGCAGGGTGCGAAACCCGGAACCGGGGGTCTGTTGCTGGGTATGAAGGTCAGCCCGCGCGTCAGCCAGATGCGAACTTTGCCCGAAGGCGTGGATCAGCGATCTACGATCCGCCATCCAGATTTTCTCGGCGCTGATGATTTGGCAGTGAAGATTGAAGAATTGCGCATCGCCACCAACTATCAGGTGCCGATCTTCATCAAGATGGGTGCGACACGTCCCCGGTTTGACGTGGCAGTTGCCGCCAAAGCGGGTGCTGATGTTGTAGTAGTTGATGGTGCCGAAGGTGGTACCGGCGCGTCTCCGGAGTTGTTGTTAAACCATACCGGTATCCCGACGATGAGCGCCATTCGCGCTGCGCGTGAAGCATTAGACGAATGCGGCATGACCGGCAAAGTCTCTCTGGTCGCTGCCGGTGGCATTCGGTCCGGTGTGGACGCGGCGAAGTGTCTGGCCCTCGGTGCTGACGCTGTGATGATCGGCAACGCGGCTATGGTTGCGCTAGGGTGCAACAGTCCGCGCTATCTCGAAGATTACGCGGCCTTGGGAACATCCCCCGGTGCCTGCCACCATTGTCACACAGGTCGCTGCCCGGTCGGGATTGCGACGCAGGATGAAAGTCTCGAAGCTCGTATGAACCCGAATGCAGGGGCAGAGCGCATTGCGCGCTATTTGACGGCCATGACCATGGAGATTACAGCGCTTGCGAAAGCCTGCGGAAAGTCCTCGGTACACAATCTGGAAACCGAAGACTTGCGTGCGCTTAGCTTTCAAGCGTCAGCTTTCACTGGGGTGAAAATGGCTGGAATTGACAGGGCTTTTGACTGGTGAAAATCGCAGTTCTTGAGTTGACTAGCCACCCGCTGCCATTGTTGGAGGGAATGCCGCGGACTTCACAGCAGATACAGGAGTGGATCGCCCCACACCTACCGGAAGCCGAGTTCGTAGTAGTCGGGGTTGTTGATGGAGAACCGCTCCCGGACGAGAGCGATTTCGACGGTGCTATAGTCGGCGGATCTGAATTTGGCGTTTATGATGACACGGATTGGATGCAGCCGCTACGTGCCTTCCTGGACCGTTGTCGAGAAATCCGAAAACCAGTCTTTGGTATCTGTTTCGGTCATCAGATCATGGCTGACGTCTATGGTGGTCAGGCCGAGAAAGCCGAGGTAGGCAATGTCGTTGGCGCACGGCCCTTCGACTATGGCGGAGATAGCGTGGATGCATATGTCTGGCATCAGGATCAGGTAACAAGCATTCCGGACTCGGCTCGGGTGACCGGATCAGCGGGCCACTGTCCAGTTGGTGCACTGGATTATGATTTTCCTGCCCGCTCTGTTCAGTTTCATCCCGAATACAAGGCGCATCACTTGCGCGATCTGTTCACTAGAGGTCGAGAGGTGCTTTTGTCAGCTACTGAGGCGGATGATGGGATGTCCTCGATCAACGCGGCAAAGGTGCCGGACGATATTGCAGCGCTTCAAGCAGTAGAGCTTTTTCGCGGTGCATACGTCCCTGAGCAATAAGCGTTTGAGCGAACGGCTCTTGATCCTAATCAAGTCCAGCCAAGCCGCATTTTGTATACTGTATACGCAATCGGTTGGGAGATTTGGCAATGACGGGATACAAGGATTTCTTTGAGAGGATTGCGCGGATTGTGAATGCTCCACGCGAGGGAAGTATCAGCGATCTGGAGCTATCGGATCTCGGCCTGTCCCGCGCTGACTTGGCCATGTTGCGCTCTGGCGCGCCCAACGCGCGAGAGCGTATACTCTCGATGGCTAGTCAGTTTGGCCTGAGTGAAGATGATCTTAATGCCCATCCTGAGCTTGGCCTTGAGTTGGCGGAAAAATGTGGACATTGTCGCCAAGCAAAGACCTGCCGAGATGCAATTCGATCAGGCGTTCGCCTGCCTCAGGAAAAGTGCCCGAATTCAGGACTCTATGCGGCGCTTTCAGAAGGTTAACGCCCGCTTGGACTTTCTTTTGGGCTCAGTTTTCTTCGACCAGTGATCTTGAAACGATCAGCCGTTCCGAAATCCTTCATTCCAACACCTGCCGCAAATTCTGCAAAAACCGGCGCGTGTTTGAACAGATGTCCCGAGCAGCCTCCGGCGAACAGCACGTTTTCATGCTCGGGGTGCCAGTCGACAATAAAGTGCGTGTCTGGCGTCAGGATGATTTGGTTGAATTTGGAATCCACGACCCGCTCACCCTCAAGGCCCGGAAGACGATGACGGATGTAGCTGCGAGTGCGTCCCAGCGTTTCCTGCCGGATCAGCCTTTCGTCATTGTCTAGGTCGATCTTGTCCGGAATTACGACCGCGGCTTTCACGCCTGAACCCTCGGAGGAGGGCAGCCCGAATGAGCCTTGACCATGATCGATCCAGCAGGGCATCCGGCTCATATCGAACTCCTCGGACCCATCTGGCGTTGAGGTATAGAGGACATTCACACCAACCACCGTCGATATCGGCTTGATCGTCCTGGGGAACATGTCCGCCATCCAGGGGCCGGTTGAGACAATGATAAGATCAGCCTCAAGCGGCTTTCCATCCAGCATTGGGCGCTCTGATCCATCTGTGGTCACGCGACCGCGCTGTACGATCCCGCCCGCTCGACGAAACAGTTCAAGCCCGGTCAAGACGCAGCGATGTGCCATTAACATTCCGGCTTCGGGTTCGAACAGGGCGTATTCGATGTCAGGAACGCGAAACTGCGGAAATCGCGATTCGATGTCCTGCCGCCCGAACTTGTAGTAGGGCACACCAACGCGGTCGAAGGTTTCGGCTGTGGCGTTCTCCCAGTCGCAATGACCGCCTGTTGCAAGAATCAGCGCACCGCATTCATACATCAGGTTCTGGCCGCTCTCGGCTTGCAGTTCCAGCCAGCGCAGGCGGCTTTCGCGGGCCCAACGTGTATAGAACTCATCCCGCCCGGAAATCGCACGGATGACACGGTTGTAATCCGTTGAAGATGCACGGGAATGTCCCGGTTCCCAGCGATCTATCAAAGTCACTGCCTCACCACGTCGTTGCAGTGTAAGCGCCGTCATGACGCCGACGATGCCGCCTCCGACAACGATGACCGAGTTCTTGGACATGATGCAGATTTTCCTTGTTTATCGATTGTCTTTGTGAATACTGTATACAGAATACAACAATTATAAAGCCAAAAAACAGGGAGAGCGCATCAATGAGTTCGGGATTTGATCTGCCCGAAGGCACGCACACCGTCATACTTGGTGTGGGTGACCTCAACGGCATCATGCGTGGCAAGCGCATTCCGGCCAGCCACTGGGACCACGTCTGCAAAAGCGGCAATGCGCTGTCGATTGCATTGATGGCGATCGATATGACGTGCGACGTCTGGGATACGCCTTATGTCAATTTCGACAACGGCTACCCCGATATGCACGTCTTCCCAATGACCCAGCCCGTCGCTGTGCCGTGGGAGCCAGGCGTCGCTGTTTGCTTTGGTCGGGCGGAAGGTATGGATCACAAGCCTGTTCCGATCGATCCGCGTCAGGCGTTGGTGCGTCAAGTTGAACGGGCCCGCGAAATGGGGTTCGAGGTCAATGTCGGTACTGAACTTGAATTCTATCTACTGGATCCGGAGACCGGACAGCCGCGCGATAGCGGGATCCAGGTCTACGGTCTGGGCCGTGCTGCGCGGATGGAGCACATCGTTGGGCCGATCCGCCAACAGATCAACGAGTGCGGTATTCCAATCGAGCAATCGAACCCCGAATACGCTGCGGGTCAGATTGAGGTGAATATCCGTTACGGCGAAGCGCTGGCAGCGGCAGATCGTGTCGTCTTGTTTAAGTCGCTGATCCGCCAGCTGGGCATCGCCCACGGCTATCTGGCAACCTTCATGCCAAAACCGTTCTTCGATCAGTCCGGCAACGGCTTCCACACACACTACTCGCTTTGGAAAGACGGCAAGAATGTCTTTGCCGATAACGGCAAGATAAACGATACCGGCAAATCCTTCATCGCCGGGCTGCAACAACGCATGTGCGAAACGGCAATCTGTGGCAGTGGCACCGTCAATGGTTATCGACGCCGTCAGCCTTATACTTTCTGCCCGATCAACACGAGCTGGGGTTATGACAACCGGACCGTTGGTATTCGGGTCATTGAAGGATCCGACAGCGCGGTGCGCGTAGAAAAACGTGACGCTGGTGCAGATGCCAATCCCTACCTTCTGCTGGCGGCCGAGATTGCAGCGGGGCTGGACGGGATCGAGCAGGGCCTGGCTCCGTCAGAGCCGACAACCGGCAACGGTTACGAAGAAGGGATCGGCGATCCGATCCCAACCGACTTGCCAACGGCGATCGAACTGGCGCGAGGATCCGAATGGCTTCGCGATCTCATGGGCGAAATGCTGTGGGAGCTGGTTCTGCAGCAGGCTGAGCGCGAGCTTGAATTCTTCAATCAACAGGTCACTCCGGTTGAGTTGGACCGCTACCTGAGGACCTTCTGATGCATTTGGGCAAGGTCGCCGGGACCGTCACAGCCACGGCCAAAGACGCAAAACTGGTCGGTACGAAACTGCTGGTGACGGATTTGGTCGATAGCAAAGGCAAGGTGATCGAACCGGCGCGGGTCGCCGTCGACACCTGCGGTGCCGGGGTGGGGGATACGGTTCTGCTGGTCAACGGCTCGGCGGCGCGTATGGCCGCCGGTCTGTCCACCGCGCCCGTCGATCTGGCGATCATCGCGATTGTGGATCGCGTGTCCACGACCTGAACCAAGAACACCAAACATCTAAATTTCTTTGGAGGAACGAAAAATGGCGAAACCAGTGGCGGGGCAAATGGCCCTGGGCATGATCGAAACGCGCGGACTGGTCGGCGCGATCGAAGCGGCAGATGCGATGGTCAAGGCGGCCAGCGTTTCGATTGTCGGCCAAACCAAGGCTGGCGGAGGCCTAGTCACCACCCTTGTGCGTGGTGAAGTCGGCGCAGTCAAAGCCGCCGCGGATGCCGGTGCGACAGCGGCAAACAAAGTGGGTGAAGTCGTATCCGTCCACGTGATCGCGCGCCCACATGATGAACTTGAGGCCATAATCGACAGCCTTGGTGCTGGCTCTGCGGCTTAATCCGTCTGTCTTGAGGAGACGCTATGTCAGCCGGTTTCGAGGAATTCACACGTGCAGCGACACGTGGCTCAACCCGGGGTGCACCTGAACATCCCAAGCTCGACCGGATATCGGTGTTGGGCGGCGGGGCTGATGCACGCCTGTTGGCCGCTCTTTGCCTTGCCGAAGGGGCTGAGGTCACCTTGTTTTCGGCCTATGGGGCCGAACTGTCGCTGTTGGCCCAGTCCTCGGGCATTTCGCTTCGCGGTGAAGGTCCGGTCGGGACCTATCAAGTCGATCGGGATGGGCCGTCGGTGCGCACAACCGCTGAGCTGGATGCAGCGGTGCGCGATGCACAGGTGATATTCCTGACCGGACCGCTTCACAAACAGCGCACTTATGCGATGGTGCTGGCCGATCACCTCAGCGACGGGCAAATCTTGGTCCTTGCGCCGGGACGATCTTTGGGGGCTGTGGAAACAGCCTGGTTGTTGCGGATCGGAGGCTGCGCGGCGGACGTCACGCTGGTCGAGGTTCAGGGTCTGCCATACTGGTTCCGTTCCGAGGGCGCAGCTTTGACGCTTTCGCAGGCGGCACCGATGGCTGCGGCAACCTTGCCGCGCGGTCGGGAAGAGGTTCTGGACGCCGTGTCCGCCTATTTGTCCAACGTTCAGGCGGTCGACTCGGTTTTGTCGTGCGGCTTCAACGATCTGTCGGCCGCAGTCGAGATACCTGCGCTGATCCTCGGCGGTGCCGCAATGGGGACAGGTGGTCCTGACATTCCAATGGGTGGTGTTCAGCTTGAGGATAACCAGACCTTTGCGTCTCTGATTGGTCCGGACCAGACAGAGGTCATTCAGGGTCTTGCAGACGAACGGCGACGCATTGCTGCTGCGTTTGGAGTTCGTAATCTGCCGGAGACAGGGCAGTGGATATCCACTTTTGCCGGCGCCGAACGTGGCTCGGGCGCGCGTCCGATCCCGGATCAGCAAACGTCGCGCGGTATGATGCGGGATGGGGTGTTGGGCTCGCTTGTACCTTTGGTCTCAGCGGGTGAGCTTGCGGGTATCCCGAGCCCGTTGACGAACAGCCTGATCGCGATGTCCGACCGAATTTTGGGGGCGGATGTGGCTGCCGCTGGACGGCGCCTCGAAGCCATAGGGGTTTCAGCGGGCGACGTTGATCAAGCGCGCCGTATCTTTGACACCATCGTCACCGGAGCTTCTTGATGGATGCAGATCTGAAATCAATCGCCGCCGCACGGCGTGCCGCAGATAGCGCTTTCGAGGCTTATCGCGCCTTTTTGGGCACTGACCCGGCGCAGGTAGACGCAATAGTCGACGCCATGGCGCGCGCCATCGAGCCCGAGGCCGAACGGCTGGGGCAAATGGCCGTCGAGGAAACCGGATATGGGAATGTGCCGGACAAGCGCGTCAAGAACCTGTTCAACGCGCTTTCAGTCGCGGATTATCTAAGAGATGTGACAACGCTGGGATTGCTTTGGCGCGATGATGCGACAAAGATCGCAGCCTTCGGTGAACCGATGGGCGTTGTGGCAGCTCTGATCCCGGTGACGAACCCCACTTCAACCATCATCTACAAAGTGCTTTCTGCGGTGAAGGCAGGCAATGCGATCGTGTGTGCGCCGCATCCGCGTGGTGTGAGTTGTGGCATCGAAACGGTGCGAATTATGGCGCGCGTGGCTGAACAAATTGGTGCGCCCAAGGGTCTAATCCAATGTCTGGATTCCGTGACAATTCAGGGCACAGCCGAGTTGATGAAACATCGCCGTACCTCGGTTGTGATGGCAACCGGTGGTCCTGCCATGGTCAAAGCGGCGTATTCCAGCGGCAAACCCACGCTCGCGGTCGGTGCGGGCAACGTGCCGTGTTACGTACACAAGTCGAAAGCACGCGATCTGGCGGAAGTCGCCGAGATGATCGTGACGTCGAAGAGCTTTGACTACGGGACCGCCTGCGTCAGTGAGCAGGCCGTCGTCGCTGATCCCGAGATCGCACGTGATTTGCGCCACGAGCTAAAATTGAAAGGTGCCTATTTCTGCACTCCGGCCGAAGCGGATCGTCTTGCCGGGGTGATCTTCAAAGGCGTGCAGACCATGGACCCTGAGAAGGTGGGGCAAAGCCCGCAGGCGCTGGCGGATGCTGCCGGTTTTTCCATCCCACCACGCACCCGGTGCCTCGTCTCGGAAGAAACTGAAGTAGGTTGGCAGCGCCCGCTGTCTGCAGAAAAGCTGAACCCCGTTCTGGCGTTCTACGCGGCGAAATCCACAGACCATGGGATCGAGTTGGCGCAATCCATCGCCAAGTTCGAAGGGTGGGGTCATTCCTCGGTCATCCATTCGGACGACCCTGAGATCGTGGCCCGTTTTGCCACCGTGCCGACGGGTCGGGTACTGGTGAATACACCGGGCATCATGGGCGGTATGGGATATTCGACTGATCTGGAACCATCCTTCATGTTGGGCACCGGCACGTGGTCAGGTTCGATCACTTCGGACAATGTGACAGCCCTGCATCTCATCAACATCAAACGGGTTGCCTACGAAAGCAGGCCATGGCGCGACATTTACGAGGAGTATGGCGCATGAGCGAGATTACCATCCGGGCGCTGATGCAGATCGACAACCTGCAACCAAAATTCGCCGCCTATAACGGTGCGACGGTGCAAGGGTCGGTGCCCTTGTCCGGGGATACGGTTTTGATCGGAGAGTTTGCGCCGGGTAACGGAGTATTCTCGCTGATCGACCGGGCGCTCAAGGCATCTTCGGTTGAGGCGACAACACAGATGGTCGAGCGCGAGTTCGGGTTCTTTATCCTGCGGTCTCCGTCGAATGCGGAGGTGTCCGCCGCGCGCGATGCGATGCTGGCCGAGCTCGGCGCAACAATGTCTGACCGGTTGAAGCCGGCGATCAGTTCCACGCAGATTATCACCAGCGTCGAACCCTATCAGGCGCAACTGCTGAACAAATGGCGCAAGGGGGCTCTGATCGTTCCAGGGCAGACGTTGGGCATCGTCGAATGTGCCCCGGCTGCTTATATCTCGATTGCCGCGAATGAAGCGGAGAAGGCGGCAGAGATCGATATTGTCGAAGTGCGCGCCGTGGGGCGGTTTGGCCGCCTGTTCATCTCGGGGTCTGAAAACTCGGTCAAGACCGCCGTCGAGGCCGCAACCCGCGCGATAGAGGCGGTGGACGGGCAAGCCAACTGATGGCAGCGCCGCGCGTCATAGGTTCAGAGGCGGTCGAAGATGCCCGCCGTCGCGGTCGGATCGTGTTTGAAGTCCTGCCCGACGATATCGTGACGGCCTTGGCACGCGAAACTGCCGAGCGTGTTGGCATAAAGCTTGTCGACGGACCGCTGGAAAAGCCACAACCAACGCGTACAGACGCTACTATTTCAATGCAGCGTGTGTTGTATCGCCGCTCGCCCAAATGGGTTGCTCCGGTGCGTTCGAAACGCAAGGCCCGAAGGCTTGGCAAACTTGCCATGATCGGGGCAGGGGGCGTCGGGGGCAATGTGGCGCATCTGGCGGCGATGCAGGATATCGCGGATGAGATCGCGCTGATCGATATTGCGCCCGGAATGGCCGCTGCTACGGCGTTGGATCTGAACCACACGTCAGGCATTACCGGCGCTCGGTCACGATGTGTTGGCGGCGAGTCGCTGGACCTTGTGGCAGGGGCTGAGGTGGTCGTGGTGACCGCAGGCCGTGCCCGGCGTCCGGGTATGAGCCGCGCGGATCTGATCGACGTGAATGCGCGCGTGATCCGCCAGGCCGCTGAGGCCATACGCTCCGCTGCGCCTGATGCCATCGTCATCGTGGTGACAAATCCGCTTGACGAAATGACCGTAGAAATGCTGAGCGCAACCGGGTTCCCTCGTGAAAGAGTGCTGGGCATGGCCGGTACTCTGGACAGCAGCCGGTTTCGCAACGCCCTTGCTATGGCTGCGGGAGTAGCGCCCGCTGATGTCGAAGCCTTCACGCTCGGAAGCCACGGGGACGAGATGGCGCCAATCCCAAGCCGGGCAAAAATTAAGGGCAGGGCATTGGATGTGTTTTTATCGCCTGATCAGATTGAGGCTTGCGTTCAGGACGCCGTGACCGGCGGTGGGCAGGTAGTTGCCCTGAAGAAATCCGGTTCCGCAACCATAGCACCGGCGCACGCGTCGATCGAGTTGATCGACCATATCCGGGGCGCACGCACCGGCCCGGTTCCGGTCTCGGTCATGTTGCAGGGGGAATATGGCATCGATGGGGTTGTGCTTGGTGTTCCTGCCCATCTGGGGTCTTCCGGGTTGGTCGAAGTCGAGGAGTTGCGGCTGACCGATCAAGAACAAGCAGCCTTGCAGAAAGCGGCGGATGCCATCCGATCGAGGTTAGGCCTGTGACCCTCCGCATCTGGAAGTCAGGCGGGCGGTTCGAAGAAGTTGCGTCTTATTCCCGCGCAAAGCGCATCGGTCCCTTCGTTTGGGTCGCAGGGACCACAGCGATCGAACCCAGCGGGCGTATTCATGCGCCAGGAGATGTGGGAGCCCAAACAAAATACATTCTGTCCCGTATAGAAGAGGCGCTTAAGGCCGTCGGTGCCGAGATGCGCCATGTAGGCCGGGTCCGCGCCTATCTGACCGATCTGTCGCGCGCGGGTGAATTCGCGAGCGTTCACGGAGAGGTATTCAAACATATCGATCCTGTTCTGACAGCCGTTCAAGCCGGGCTGACGCAACCCGGTTTGACGGTGGAAATCGATGTGGATGCGGTAATTCACGACGAAAACGGCGAAATCAGCGGAATCTGAACATGAGTCACCAAGAAAGGATTTGATCGAACTATCGTCTTGTGTACTGTATACAGAATACAAGAAGGGCACAATAAGACACAGGGAGCTAATGTGATGATCAAGACAGCGCTACTCAGCGGAACATGTATCGCGCTTGTGGCCTCGGCGGCCGCAGCTGAAATCAAGGTGGGCTTTATTGGATCTCTTTCCTCAGACACCGGTCTGTCGACGCTGCGTGGTGCAGAGATCGCGATTGAAGAGCTTAATGCGAATGGCGGCGTTATGGGGGAACAGATCACGCTGGTGTCCGCCGACACTGGGCAGGACCCGACCGAAGGGGTGCGGGCCTATGAATATCTGGCGGAAACCGAGGAAGTAGATTTCATCATCTCAGGCTCTATCGATGATGTTTCGCTGGGCTGGCTGCCGCGAATGCAGGAATACCGGATTCCGACGCTGGACACGTGGACGTCATATATCGGCATCATCGACATGGTGGTCGAAGATCCCGAAAGCATGGCACCATATTTCATGAACATCGCCTCAGACGAGGCGCTTGCCACGCTCTACATAAATTTTGGTGCAGACGTCCTGAAGGAAAAGATGGGTTGGGACTCCGTTGTCATTCTGGCTGAGGATACAGCGTTTGGCGAAGCGATCACCGGATTGGTGACCGAGGCGCTTGCGCCAGTTGCGGGGATCGAGGTCAAGGACATCATCATCTATGACGTAGCCACCGTTGATTTCGCGCCGATTTTCAGCCGGGCGCAGGATACCGGGGCTGACTTTATCTATCAGGTCTCATCCGTAAATTCGCAGGTCGTCTCGTCGCAATACGTGAAACTGCAAGTTCCCATGGCTATGACAGGCGTAAACGTAGCCGCATTGGGTATGGAATATTGGGAAGACACTGGCGGAGCCGGTGGCGGCATCTCGACCCTGTCTCCGATTCCTTCCGTGGGATTCAAGCTGGATCCGGCCAGTCAGGCCTTTGTTGATACCTATCAGGCCAAGTATGACAGCCGCCCACTGCTGCCGCATTTCAATGGGTTCAACGCCTATCACGGTCTGAAACAGGCTATGGCTGCCGCGGAAGAGGCGGGTGGCTTCGACAATGTCGAAGGCTGGGCCGATGCGATGAAGAAGCAGGATCTGGTTCTTGAGATGGATGGTCAGCTTTGGCTGCGCTATGCCTTCTGGGGCGATGATGAGGTCGAGCCTGTGACAGGCCGCACCTATCCCCACAACATTCGCTTTGATCTTTCCGAGCCGTTTGATGATGCGGCCCCGTCGATGGTCGTTGTTCAGTGGTATGAAGACGGCACTGCCGCAGTTGTGTACCCCGAGAAATACGCGACGGGCGAGTTCACGCTGCCCAGCTGGGTAAAGCCATAAACCTGCCCCAACCATAGCTCGAAACGGGTGTGCGGCAACGCGCACCCGCAGCCAAGGATCCATTTATGTTGCAGATACTGATTCAGGGGCTTTTGCTCAGCGGTCTCTACGCGCTTATAGCAATGGGGTTTACGCTGATCTTCAGCATAGGCCGCGTTCTGAATCTCGCCTATGGCGCCTATCTGATGGTCGGCGGCTACATTTACTTCTGGATATCGCAATCACTTGGAATGCCTAAGCTTATGGGGGTTGCCGTGGCCGCCGCGCTGGGTGTGCTGATGGGAGTTCTGAAGTACCGTTTGATTGTCAAAACGCTCAAAGGGGATCACGTGGCTGTCGAGATTTCGACGCTGATCCTTGCGGTCGTCATTCAGGCCGGGATCGTTTTGGTCTTTGGCGACAGCAGCAAAATCCTTTTGCCGATTGTTCCCGGGGTGATCAATGTGGCCGGGGCCTCGGTCACGTATAACATCCTGATCGCAACCCTTATTAGCTGGGCAATTCTGCTTGGGCTCTATGCCTTTGTGCGGCTCACACATACCGGACGGGCGATGCAGGCGGTGTCGATGGATGCTAAAGGCGCTGCAATTTCCGGGATCGATCCGGATCGCATCAATCTGATCACCTGGGGTATCTCTGGCGCATTGGGCGCAATCGGAGGCGTCTTCTTTGCCAGCTACACTCAGCTATCGCCATCCATGTGGGTGGCTCCGCTAATCATTTCGGTGGCTGTGGTTATCGTTGGCGGGATCGGCTCGATTCTGGGCACTTTGGTGGTGGCGCATATTGTGGGCTTCCTCGAAGTCATCGTTGTGGCGACGCTTGCACCTGAGTTGCGCGGTGTTTTCACGATGCTGTTGATCATCGGGGTGCTGGTCACGCGACCGCAGGGCCTGTTCGGCCGAGAGGAGCTGTGACGATGGGCCTACGCTGGTTTCACTTTGCGCTTTGGGTCGGTTTGATCGCGGGAATGTTCCTGTTGCCGCAAGTCGTCTCGAACGGGACATTGCGCACGATGATCTTTGCCAACTATCTGGCGATCTTTGCCATAAGTTGGGATGTGCTGTCGGGCAGAACAGGGTATGTGAGCTTTGGGCATCCGTTTCTGATCGGTATCGGGGCCTATACCACTGCAATCCTGACCAAGCGATTCGATGTCGCTGTTGAGATATCAATCCCGATTGCTGTTGTTGTCACCATGATCGCGGGCCTGCTGGTGTTGCTGCCAGCCTTGCGAATTCGAGGCAGCTATTTCGCACTTGTCACGCTGGCCTTCATGGAGTTGCTGTATCAACTGGTTCAGGTCATTCGTCCCGACTTGACCGGCGGAACGCGCGGCATGTCGGGCATTCAAACGCTGACGCGCGGCGCGGCGAACGGGTATTACCTATCGACGACGCTGATGCTGGCGATCGCTGTCAGCATGTGGTTGCTGATGAAGACGCGGCTCGGAACCGCCTTGTCTGCGATTGGCATGAACGAGGAAAGCGTGCGGGGTTCGGGCCTCAGCACCACGCGCCTTAAGGCGTTTGCCTTTCTGACAAGCGCTATGATTGCGGGTCTAGGAGGGGCGTTCTATGTCCACTATCTGGGATCGCTTGCTCCACGTGCGCTGTTTGATATCAACTTCTTGTTCACCATTATTGTCGCGGCACTTCTGGGTGGAACCTCAACCATCATCGGCCCGATGATCGGCGCGTTTTTCATGACGTTCTTGCTGGAATATCTGAGGCCGGTTCTTCCGGGGGCAGAGCGGTACTTCGTCTACGGTGCCATTGCACTGCTCCTTTACATGTATCAGCCGAAAGGCCTTGTTGAGCTTGTCCGGCGTGGCTTCAAAACTCTGGGCAGAGGGCGGATGGCATGAGCGCGGCGTTGAAAGTATCCGGTCTTGTGAAGCGTTTCGGTGGGTTGGTCGCGACGAACGATCTGTCGTTCGCTCTCAAAGAGGGCGAGTCTCTGGGATTGATCGGTCCCAACGGAGCAGGCAAGACAACCGTGTTTAGCCAGATCATGGGCGAGCTGCGGCAAAACAGTGGCACGATCGAGCTGTTCGGGCAGGAAATTTCGAACCTTTCGACCCCACAGCGCATTCGTGCCGGGGTTAGCCGGACCTATCAAATCCCGCGCCCGTTTGGTGATATGAGCGTTGCCGAAAACATCCGAGTTGGGCTGATGCCTGACAATATCTGGCAAATGATTGTCTCGCCCCCAAACAAAGAACGTGAGCGGGAGCTAGCGTTTAGCGTCGGCTTTACCGAAGCGGATTTGGAGCGCGCGCCAACAGAATTGGCCATGGGTGATCTGCGCAAGCTTGAGATGGCCCGTACGATGGCTACCGCACCCAAGGTGATGTTGCTGGACGAGGTGTTCGCGGGTCTCACCACAGGCGAGATTGCACAGATTTCGGACCTCATTCAGTCGATGCGCAAGGATGGAATGACTTTCCTGATCGTCAGCCATGATCTGCCCGCGCTTGAACCTTTGATCGACCGCGCCATCGCCATCGAACGCGGCACCATGATTGCCGAGGGATCGTTTGCCGAGGTGATGAACGACAAGGCTGTTCAGGCCTCGTATCTGGGGGCCGCGTAATGTCGTATTTGGAGATCGAAAACCTGTCGGCCTTCTATGGCAAAGCGCAAGCGCTGACCGATATCTCAATCACTGTCCAACCCGGTGAGATCGTCGCCGTGGTTGGGCCTAATGGTGCCGGAAAATCGACCTTGCTGGACAGCATCATGGGGCTTGTCAAAACCGAAGGAGACATTCGGCTGAGGGGGCACAGCCTGGCCGGTCGAACACCTTCGGAAATTGTGCGGCATGGAGTGGGTTACGCGCCCGAGCGCTTCAACCTGTTTCCCTATATGTCTGTGCGTGACAACCTTATGGTCGGTGCCTTCACGGCCCGCGATGATATCCAGAGCAATCTGGCGATGGTGCACAGCCTGTTCCCGCGTCTGGAAGAGAGGGAAGGGCAAGAGACCTCGACCCAGTCGGGCGGGGAACGTCAGATGGTCTCGTTCGGGCGCGCGCTGATGACCAGCCCCGAGCTGTTGCTGGTCGACGAGCCGACAATTGGACTGGCCCCGAAAATCTGCCACGAAATCGCTGAGGTCGTGCGCAAGCTCAACAAGGAATACGGGCTGACGGTGGTGATTACCGAGCAAAACGCCAACTTCGCGCTTTCGCTGGCGAGCCGGATTTACGTGCTCGAGTCAGGACGCATGCAGACATCAGGCACCGCAGATGAGTTGCGGAATGATAAGCGATTGCTTGAGGCCTACTTTGGCGGTCACTAAAAGCCGCTCAAAAGCGGTAAGTCGCGCCAATCAGTGGACCGGATTGGTCGAACTTGAAATCGTTTCCGTCGATGTCTTGGTCGAATGAGATATAGCGGTATCCACCGCGGATCAGCCAACGATCATTAATCGCATAGTCGGCTGTCAGCAGAACCTGCCATGTCTCGCTGCCACTGCGGAAGCCGCCATAGTCTACAAACCCAGTTCCTGACCATTTGTCCGAGAACTTGACGCGTGCGCGGGCCCCGATCACGGGATCGGTCCAGCTTGAATCAACCGTTGTTCGACGGCCGGGGGCCGCGCCTGGTTGCAATTCAAAGTCGGTTTCCGTGCTGAACCACCTGAATCCACCGACAATATCCACATTTGCGGTTTGATCCTCGTAGACCCTATAGCCGACATAGCCGCTGAGAAATTGCGTGGTGAAGGATGTGTCCAAGCCTGAGCTGGCAGGGCCGGGAGTGTCGCTGCTGAAAGACAGATTGGTATAGTTATAGTCGGCCAACAGGGACCACCGGCCATTTGTGGCGGCAAACGCGGCCATGAAGGCAAAATCGAGATTGTCCAACGCATCGGAAAAACTCAGGGTGCCATCCAGTGTACCCATCGGTGTGCTGAGTGAGGTCTCAGTTTCCGGCATGAAAAGATAGATTGAGGCCTCATATGACCAGTCCGACTGTTGGGCCAAGGCCATTGGTGCCATCGAACCTGCCATTGCGAGGCCAAGCGCCAATCCTGTCCACTTTACTGTCACATCCATTTTTCCGTCTCCCGCCAAGAACCTTGAATTGAAATTCCGTTGTCGCCTCATGCCAATCTAGCCAAGCGCAATGTTCATTCTTTCATGCTGCCACGTCTTCGGATTTGCCTGCGCCGTCACCGACACGATTGATATCGGTGCTGGGAAAAAACTCGGACCAGACATGCCAGAACACGCCTGCGCGCAGGGTTTCGACCCGTTGCAGTTGGCCCTGATCAGACATTCCCCAAAAGTCACATTGGGTCACGGGTTGACCGCTGTCATTGTACCAAACGCCCAAGCTTTCAAATTTCGGATCGAGGCTGACGACGATATCCCGCCCGCCGACACGCGCGTTGACGATCCAATCGTTGTCGACAACGAAATCGTCGGTCCAGCAGGTGGCATCCTGTCCGATTGTGATCCCCCAGACATAGGTTTTATTCGGCAGCCGATTGTCCGAACGGTCCATGTTGTCCATCACCGGAGCCTCTTCCTGATGCTGGCGGCCAATGCCCCAGCCGAACGTGATCTCGGTCATCATGTCCAGCAGCCGCAGCAAGGGGTTTGGGGAGGGTTTGTTCAAAAACACCTCGCCTTCCGGGAAAGCCTTTTGAAATCCACGGAAAGTCATCCGATAGGTTGGCCAGGGTGTCATCTGCGCTTCGGGCCGCAGAGGGCACGCGAGACCGTCTGCATTTGTGTCACGATCCGCTTCGCGAAAGCCGTATATGTGCTGGATGGGCTCACCGGTGTCATTATCACGCAGGATCAGGTTGTTGCCGTGCTGGGCGAGAACCTCAAGGTTCAGCCGTTTTCCTTCGATGCTTGGCGCATACCCCTGACCGAGATTGGCCATGGCGCAATAGGTCATCACGACGTCTTCTCCGCCCAGCCCTTTATCATCGCCCGCCAAATGTGGGCGCATGATTTGTGCATCAGGATGGGCGCGGGCATGGCCGTCATTTTCAATCACCATCACGGGGGCAGTCGGCCCGACATATTTGCGGGCCTCGTCGATGGGAAAAAACTGCGCGTCATTTAGCTGATTTCTCAGACCTAGATGAACCCAGACATAGGGAAAGCCATAGAGAAGTAGAACAAGTAAAGCGGCAATGAGCCAAAGCCAGAACGGCCCGGCTCCCAGGGCGAAATGCGCGAGCGTTGCGAGAGCAAATGCGCCCAACCCGATGGCAATCAAGCGGTATTCATTGCGGATGAAACGCACCATATTCTCGCGCTTTACCTTCAACAGCATCTGGGACACGTCGCCCAAATCACGGAAGTAGACGAACCCGATCCCAAGTGATCCGATTAAACCCAGTGCGAATAGGAGTAATCCAAGCATGTGATAATCCTAGAAACTTGAGTGAATGACGACGGCGACACTGTGCTACTGCTGCGGGGATTGGCTTTTGATCAGGAAAGCCTCGACCGCTTGTTGGGTTTCGGGGCGCAGGTTCTCGATCCCTTCATAGGGCACGCCATACGCGGGCGGCGTGTCGGGGAATTTCTCTTTGCGGGCCATGTGTCGGCCAAGGATGCGTGCGAATTCCTGCCCGCCCCAGGCGCCAACCTCGGTCGAGACTGAATATTCCTCGCGCGTGTCCCGGTAGAGATCAAAGAACTTTGCCAGAATAGCGCTTTCCCCGGCTCCCGGCAGTTTGAGCTTAAGCTGGTCCTTCACGATCGCCTCGGGTTTGTTCACCGAATAGATGATCACGTGATCTCGGCGCGCTTTGGCTTCGTCCGCAAACAATAGCGCTGCGGATTGATCGACGCCATCCACCAGACGATCCCGCGGGATGTATTGCTCGGCCCCCGCAAAACGTGAGAGCGTTGTATAAAGGTCTGAGACGTGAATGATACTGTTCAGCAAACCATCTGCCTGAATCATCCCCGGCCAGCGAATAAAGGCGTCTACCCGAACGCCGCCCTCGGTCGTATCCCCTTTGCCACCAGCATATATCATCGGAGTATAGCCCGATTGCGGGGCGTATTTGGTAAAGTGGCCGTTGTCCCCCATAACGATGACGATGGTATTCTCGCTGACCCCCAACTCTGCCATGCTGGCGAACAAATCACCCAGCCATTGATCCAAAAGTTGCATCTTGTCGACATAGAGACCGCCATTCGCGCTTTCGGGACCAGAACGTCCGGCGCGGGTATTATCCAGAGGGATCATCGGCCAATACTGCAGGAAAAAGGGGGTATCGTCGCTGGCAAGACGTTCAAGCTCTGACAAGGTTTTGTCCTGAAAGGCCTGGTTCATCTCATCGTATTTGGCCGCATTCCAGCGCTCACCTGACTCCATCCGAATTTCGCGAATTGGACCGCCCGTTTCGCCTTCGATGACGGTCATCATCGCTGAGGCGTCCGGCCTGAACCAACCGTCCAGCGTGTATTTGTCATCATAATCTCTGATCGCGACCGAGACCTGCTCTTTGATTGCATCATCATTAAAGATCGTCAGCTGACCCTGCTGGTGAATTGCGTGTTGCGCATAGTCAAAGCCTTGGTTCATCGCCCAACTTTCCGCGATATCCCCCATGTGCCACTTGCCAACATGGCTGGTTGCGTAGCCAACCTGTTTCAGCACTTCGGCCAATGTCACTTCTGCCCCCGGCAGGCCAAAGCCGGCAATATCAACGGTGGTATCACCCATTCCCATGCGTACAGGCAGCCGCCCTGTCATTTGGGCGACGCGAGTAGGGGTGCAAGAGGGTTCGGTATACATCCGAACCATGCGCATTGCGTCGTCGGAGAAATCGTTGATATTCGGCGTCGAATAACCCCGAACGGCGTTCAACTCGGGTATCCCCATGTCGCCGAATCCCAGATCATCGATCAGAACGCTGATGATGTTCGGTGGCTTACCGTTGTTGCCTTCGCGAAATGCAGCCAGGGCTTCATCCACAGCCATATCATCCTGGGCCCATTGCTCTGCGCGCTGTGCTTGCAAGATATAGAATTCGGCATCGTGTTGGATTGGGTTTTCTTGCGCGAACGTGCTGCGCGCGGCAAGGCCGACGAATAAAACCAATACCCCTGAAATCTTCATTCGATATCCCCCGATCGTGTACTGGGCGGAACGCAAACACTCCTGCCGCTGATTTCACATTAAAACATTATCATATTTAAACAGGAATTTCTGTAGCCTTCACTGCTGCCAGCTGGTGAACACATCGCGAGCCAGTTCAGATTCCGGGCGCAGGTTGTCGATGCCCTCGTAGGGGATGCCGCGCCCGATTTCGGAATGCGGGTGTTTCGCGATCATCTTCTGATGGCGTTTGATCATGTCCTGAAACGACGCTCCGGCCCAAAGTGAGTAACCGACCAAAGGGTGCAGTTCGCGTGGATCACGATAGATGTTGAAGGTCGGGGCCGCCGCTCCGGGTTGGCCGGGCGCGGGCAGGTGCATTTTGAATTCCTGCTTGACCACCGAGCGCAAAACCGGGCCTTCATAGACATATACATAATCGCGGCGACCGTTGCCTTCACCGTTCAGCAGCAGGGCGGTCTGATCGACACCATCGATGATGCGGTCGCGCGGGATATGATCAGTCGCGCCTGCGATCCGAGCCATTGTGGTATAGATATCAGACACATGAAAGATATCTCCGGCGGCGCTGTCAGCCTCGATTACTCCGGGCCAGCGAATGAATGCATCCGTGCGTACGCCACCTTCCAGATGTTGGGTCTTACCGCCACGATAGATCAGTTGATTGAGCCCCGAAGTTCCTTCGTAGTGGTACATCAGTCCATTGTCGGCCATCAAAACCACAATCGTGTTGTCGGCTTTTCCGGTTTCTTCGAGCTTGACCAGCAGGTCACCGATCCAGCCATCCAGTAGTTGCAGTTTGTCAGCATGAAACCCGCCGTTGCGAGAGATCGCGTTCTCGGCATAAACGAAATTCAACGGGTAGAGCGGCCAATATTGCAGGAAAAACGGTTCTTCCTCAGCTGCGGCACGCTCCAATTGCTCAAGAGCCTGACGCTGATACCTCTCGTTCATCGCTTCATACTTGGCTTGGGTCCAGACCTCGCCCGGTGACATATCCACCTCTCGAGCGGTGCCGCCTGCTTCTGCCTCGACACCGGTCACCAGCCCGTAGGGCTTGAAACGTTCATCCAGCAGAAACTGATTGTTCTGCCCCTCGGGCACGTATCCAAGCATGTTATTCGCGCGCATCGCCTCGGGGGTCATGAGGCTCAGTTGAACTTGTTGATGTAGGGGGAAGGCAGCCCAGTCGAAACCTTGATTATGGGGGTAGGCCTGTTCGATATCACCTTGGTGCCACTTGCCGACATGTACGGTGTTGTAGCCAACTTCTTTCAGGATCTCGGGCAGGGTCACCTCGCTGGCTGGAAGGCCTTCGCCTACCAGAGCCACTTTGACTTCTGTCACACCGGCACGCACCGGATGTCGCCCCGTTAGCATTGCCGTGCGGGTCGGCGTGCACGAGGGTTCCGTGTACATTCGCATCAGCGACAAACCTTCGGTGGCGAACTGGTTGATGCTGGGCGTTTCGATGCCCATGACGTAGTTCATCTTGCGATCACCCATCTGACCAAAGCTGATGTCGTCGATCAGGATGTACAGGATATTGGGTGGTTTGCCCCCGTTTGCGTCGCGGATTTCGGCCAGTTTCGCGTCAATCTCAATGTCCTGGGCATCCCAGACCGCGCCGAACTGGGCACGCAGAAATTCGAACTCACCATCGTGAATAATCGGGTTCTGTTGGGCATATGCCGAACCTGCAGTGAGGATTAGCGCGGGCAAAATGTGTTTCAGGGTCATTTCAAGCCTTTCGTTTTATCCATATGCCCAGGCGTACGGGGAACGTCTGACAGCTTTGCTTCGATAGAGCTTCGCAAATCAGTAACGGTTTCCGCCAGATCCGCGAGGTACCGAGGGCGAACGCCCGTGTCGGAAAGAGGAGACTGAGCCAGCTCGGTCATCATCTCCTGATAATCGAGGCAAATCCGGTCGAACTCACTGTCTTGGGCGCGCATGTTTCGCAGCAGAACGGAGGTTCCCGGGAATTGTGCGTCAAAGAAGTCTTCTTCGTCCATCCGCGTTGCCTTCGTGGAAATTGCTCGTAAAGCATGCGTTCCCTAGAATATGACTTGAACGTATAAAGCCGCATGCTACCGTAGCATCATGGGGTCAAGCCATTGTCATGAAAGGATAGTTCTTGACTGCCCAGGCGGATAACAAACAACGTGACACAGCGCCTTCTTTCTCGGATGAGGAGGTGCGAAGTGCTCTTGAGCGGGTATTGAACTCAGGTGGCTTCAAAGGATCTGCCCGAATGCGGGCCTTTCTTAGCTATGTCGTGACCGAAGCGCTTGCCGGCCGCACGGATGAGATCCGCGCCAAGACCATTGCCATGGATGTTTATGGTTACAGCGCCGAAGACTTGACCAAGCGGGAAGGGGTTGTGCGCGTTGATGCGGGTCGTGTCAGGCGAAAGCTAAAAGCTTACTACGGAGGTGATGGCGAAGCTGATCCCGTGGTGATTTCGCTGCCTGTCGGTAGCTATGCACCCGAATTTACGCTGGGGAGTTCGCAAGCCCAGAACCCACAGGGCATTCGGCGAAGCGCGTTGGTTATCGCGTTCTTTCTGGCTTTGATTGGCGTAGGCATCTGGGTATCAGGCTATTACTCAAAGAATGAGCCTCGCAGCGCTGTGGGCCGAGGGCAAAGCGCGATTTATGACGTATCTCCCGCGCGGGTAGAAGCGATAAACCTTTGTAGTGCCGGCCGCGATGTGATGTTCCCCGTCGTTGACCTATCGCGCCTGCAACCGGCTTTGCTGATTTTTGAGACGGCGATTGAACGAGATCCACTCTTTTTCTGTGGCTATGCCGGAGCGGCACAGGTCGAGACCATGCTGGCCATTTTGTTGTTCTTTGAACCGGATGCAGAAAAGTATTTGAAGTCTGCCGATGAAAAAAGCGCCCATGCGATGGATATCGCACCTGATGAGGCTTGGGCGCTTTCGGCGCGGGCCTGGCTGGAATTTGCACTGGGCAATTACGATCGGGCATCAGCCCTGTCTCGCAGAGCCGTTGATCTGGCCCCCACCGATCCGCATGTCGCTGAGTTCGATGCACTTATTTCACTCTATACTCTGAATTTCGAGCGGATCCTGGCGCAATCTGAATGGTATGAAGAGCTTGCGGAACGCAGCGGCGGGCTTGTCTTTGGCAATGTACTAGGGTCTGCGCATTTTCATACCGGAGACTATGCAGCGGCGATCCGAACTTACGAGGACACGATCGAGCGCGGAGGACCATTTGGGCCGATATCAGCGGCCTATCTGATGGCCGCGCATTGGAACAATGGCGAACAAGTCGAGGCACGGCGTCTCGCCAATGTTTACCAGAAAACTTGGCCTGGTTTTCCGCTGGAGGCCCTGAAACGCCGCGTATTCAAAGAGTCGCAACCGGTTGATGCGCTTATTGCAGGCGTGAGGGCAGCGGGAGTCCCGTTGATCGACGGCGGGACCGCCCGCGAAAGTGATTGACTGGCAGGGTCTTATTCGTCCTGTGCGACCAGACCCAAACCGCGCAGATAGATTCCAATTCCGCTCTCCAGAAGGTCTTCAGGCGGGAAGGGGGAACTTGCGCCGGTATTGCGTGCGAAAAGTTCGACAACACCATGGCTCATGGCCCAGATATGGGCGCTGAACATCGAAGCGGGCGGACGCTTCTCCGGCGGAATATGCTGCGACAGATCGCTGGCGGCCTTTTCAAGCACGTTTTTAGCCCGGTTCGCGGCCAGCGCCAGTTCCGGTGTACGATTGATTGAAATCCCGCTTTCGAACATCGCGATATAATAGCCGGGGTGCTTGCGGGCGAAGGCAAGATAGGCGCGGCCCGTGGCCTCAAACGCCGCAAGCGCCGAGGGTTGCCCTTTGTCATAGGCAAATTGCATCAGGTCGGCGAACATCTCAAACCCCTGACGGGCAGCCTCGGCGATCAGGTCCTCACGCCCTTCGAAATGGCGATAGACGGCTGCGGGAGTGACCCCAGCAGTCTTTGCGGCCTCTGACAATGTAAAACCGGTCGGTCCCTTCTGTTCGATCAGGGACAAGGCGGCCTCCATCAAGGCTTGCTTTAGGTTTCCGTGGTGATATCCGCGTTTCGTCATCCCGGCCTCAGGCGCGTTTTATTGTATATATGCAGCGGCCAGGGCCTAATCCAGCGTAGGCTGAGCAGAGTGTTGCAATTAGCTTATGCATCCCAGATTTCCGGACCACCACTGATCTTTTCATCCGGCATGCCCACCACTTCCAGGTTTTTGCCTTCGTAGTCGAGTTGGCTTAGCACGGTGCGAATGGCTGCCAGCCGGGCGCGTTTCTTGTCATCTGATCGAATGATCGTCCAAGGGCAGTTTTCGGAATGGCTTCGTGTAAGGGTTTCGGTAATCGACTGACTGTATTCATCCCATTTGTGCAGGCCTGCGATGTCGATCGGGCTGAGTTTCCATTGCTTCAACGGGTCGGTTTCGCGGGCAAGAAAGCGGTTAAGCTGCTCGGCGCGCCCGACATTCAGCCAGAACTTGAAGATATGTATGCCATCATTGCTAAACCCGGTTTCCAAGGGCAGGACCTGCCTGAAAAAACGTTCACGCTCTTCCGTCGTGCAGAAGCCAAAGACATTTTCGACAACGCCCCGATTATACCAACTGCGATCAAAAAACACGATTTCACCAGCCGATGGGAGATGAGAGATATAGCGTTGGAAATACCATTGGCTGCGTTCTGCGTCCGAGGGTTTGCTAAGCGCCACGTTCCGCGCGCCCCTTGGGTTCAAATTCTCGCGGAACCTTTTGATGGTTCCGCCTTTGCCAGCGGCGTCACGGCCCTCGAACAGGATAGCGATGCGCTGGTCGTTCTCCTTGACCCATCGCTGCATCTTGACCAGCTCAATCTGCAGACCTTCCATCTGCTGATCGTATTCCTTGCCTTTGAGCTTTTTGGAGTAGGGGTAGGTCGGGTTCAGAATTTCACCCTTCTTGGCCTCTTCAATAGCCGAGCGTATGGGTTTTGGGGCGTGGTTGTGAAAATAGTTCTCGATAGTGTCCGGGTCTGATTGGGTCATGCACGCCTCGCCATAAAATCCATATCTTACTATGAATTACGGATGGACTTAACGCAAACCCGCGCGCTCGGCTGCGCGGTCGATTGCGGCGGCAACCTCTGGGGCGGCCACAACCTGCGGCATGTGTCCTATGCCGTCCAATTCGATCAGCTCAGCGCCGGGAATCTGTTCGATCAGGCGCTCGGAATGCCAGCCCAGCCCGACAGTCGTATCCGCCGTACCGTGGACAATTTCGGTTGGCACGGAGATCTCGCCATAGCGGGGTTGAAGCTCGGTGATTTCATCCAGCAGATTTGCACGCTGTTTGGCATTTGCGTGCATCGAAGACTGGCGCATGGTCAAGCCCGGCCCGAAATGCTCGGCATATCCTTCGGGGGCTTTTTGCGGTGCAAACACCTGGTCCAACGCCTTCGTAACAAACCAGTCAGGAACAAATGCGCTGACCAAAGGCAAAGCAAGGGCGTTGCCCGCTGTCGTCGCACCAATAGTGTTGAACGCGTCCAGAGGTGTTTCCCACGGGATCGCCGCCGGAGCGATCAGGACCAAAGCTGCGATGTTGTCGGGCCGAGTGACAGCCCAGGCAAGCGAAACCGAACCGCCATAGCTTTGCCCGGCGACGATCGGTTTTTCTGCGCCTAGTTTCGATGCGGCTCGTTGTAGGATTTCCGCTTGTTCGACAATAGTTTCGCCGTCGGAGTTAAAGCTATCTGAGTATCCAAGACCCGGGCGGTCAAAGACGATGACGCGATAGGTCTCGGCCAGAATTGGGGCCAGCGCAAAAGTCATGTCGCGCGTGTTTCCGCTGGACCCGTGGATAAGCACCACATCCGGCCCTACGCCCATCACTACGGCATGCACAGCAACGCCATCGACATCGACGATCTGGCCTTCTGGCGGAAACGAAGCCTCGGCGCTGCTTTCACGCTGCGCGCTGCGCCATGCGGTCACAAGGGCGAGACCCACAAGCGCAACGCTGAGCGATATCAAAAGCTTACTGGCCAATTTTACTCATATCAAACGGGGTTGTCTGGTAAATTTCATTGATCCAGTTACCATAAAGCAGATGCGCGTGACTGCGCCACCTGTTCTGAGGGTTCTGGCTTGGATCATCGTCGGGATAGTAGTTGATAGGCACATTAATCGGCGTGTTATTTGCGATGTCCCGGTCATATTCCTGTTTGAGCGTATCGCTGTCATACTCAAAGTGATTGAAGATATAGAGCGCCCGATGCACGGGATCTTCGATCAGGCAGGGGCCGACATCATCACTGCCAAGCAAAGTGATCAGATCAGGAACCGCATCGATCTCGTATTGCCGCATCTCGGTCCAGCGGCTGACGGGTATCACGCAATCATCAGAAAAACCACGCAAAAATGGAGATGCGGGTGCTAGGTTCCGGTGCCGGAAGCAGCCAAAGGCCTTCGCATCCAGCATGTGTTTTTCAACGTCGTGGAAATGGTTGATCATCGCCATACCACCCCAGCATACGCCAAATGTGGAATGCACATTGGTCTGGGTCCACTCAAACACTTCGCGGATTTCATCCCAATAGGTGACGTCAGCGAAATCCAGATGTTCGATTGGTGCACCGGTTATGATCAGGCCGTCGAACTTCTGGTCCTTCACCTCCTGAAAAGGATGGTAGAACTCGGCCATATGCTCGGCGGCGGTATTCTTGGTCTGATGTTCCGTCATGCGGATCAGCGATAGCTCGATCTGCAGTGGGGTCGCTCCGATCAGGCGTGCGAACTGGTTTTCGGTCTGTATCTTCTTTGGCATCAGGTTCAAAAGCCCGATCCGAAGTGGGCGAATATCCTGCCGTGCGGCCTGATCATCAGCCATGACCATGACGCCCTCATTTGTCAGGACTTCAAAGGCGGGCAGGTCAGAGGGGATTTTGATCGGCATTTGGTCACGCTGTTGAAACTGCGAAGGAAGTCTGGAACTTAGGCGGGGTTGGGGCGGGTCTCAAGGGTGCGTTCGATCAACTCATCGAAATCGCCACTATCCCGCACTTTGGCGATGTCATCGGCTGCTATTGTAACACCCCAATTTCGGGCCATCGCTTCATAGCGTGGCTGCCGGTGCGCCAGCGCTTGCGCATAGGTCCAGCGGATGAATGCATCCGGATCAACCTTGGTGCCGGAACACTTGTTGAGGGCGAGGTATTCGTCCCAAACCCGCTGCAGGAACTCGGCCTTATAGGACATAGGCTTTGGTGCCTTGTCGAAGCGTTTGATCAGTTCTTCAGTGTGGGCTTCATCGCCCTTGATCCAGATCATCAGGGTCTGGCGCGACAATTCGGTCAGAATGTGGTCATTTGGATTGTCAGGCTCTACCCATTCGCAGATTGACCCGCCGGTATCGCAGATAAAGTGAGGATAGCTATAAAGACGATTGGCCCGGTCGATGAAATACTTGGTATCCAACAGGGCATGGATTTCGGCCTGCCGAAACTGGTCTTGCCGCAGCTGATATTCCGAGATTTCAAGGCCGCCCAGATCGGGATTGCCCGGCTTGCCCAGATAAGTCGACACCGGGGTCAGGTTCTGAAACGTGATGTTCGACCCGATATATATTGAATCCGACAGCAAAAGCTCGCGGAGAAAGGGTACTTTCATCGCCTCAGCCTTGGCATTGTCCGCGATATGTTCGCCCATATAGCGGGTGCCGATGCGGTAATCGATTGAATAGTGGAACCAGTCCCCGGCATCTCGCAGCGTGTTTGAGACATAGGATTTTCCCAACCCGGACATACCGAAGAACAACACCTTCTTTCGCGCAGCCTGGCGCCAATCCGTTGCCGAGTTGTAGATCATAATCCGCCGTCCCTTGTTTTGCCCTAGCTAAAACGGGCCGCTGGCGGCGTCAATCGCGTCGGCGAGATCGGCTGAGGATGAGCAAGCCGATCGCCAGTACCGTAAAACCGATAAAAGCACGTGGTGGCAAAGCTTCATCGCGCACCAAAGCACCCATTAGTATTGCGATTGGCGGAATTATGAGCGTTACGAGCAGAACATTGCCGCTGCCTGCTTGTTGCAGTACGCGATAATACAGCAAATAGGCTCCGGCTGTTGCCAGCAGGGCGTAATAGGCGATTGCCAGCCAGGTTTGCAGGGGCAGGGTGAAGGTCGGAACTCCATCGACCAACAACATAACAGGCGTCATCAGGATCGCAGATCCGGTCAACATACCTGCCGCGGCGATCTGAGGGGGAAGGGCGCTCATGTGGCTACGCGCCCAGATGGCTGCAAACGCATAAGAAAGCGTTCCAGCCAGGATCGCAACCTGACCCAGGTTGCTTGGGTTTAGGTTGCTAAACTGTCTGAGGCCAATTGTGATTGAAACGCCCAGAAACCCAAGCCCTACGCCAAGGAGGCGGGTTTTGGTCAGCCTCTCGTCGCGAAAAAACAAGGCCGCTAAAAGGACGCCGAAGATCGCGGTGGCAGCGTTCAGAATCGATGTCAGCCCAGTTTCGACATAGAGCTGCCCCCAGGCCATAAGCGAGAATGGCAGGACATTGTTCAACAGCCCCATGATCAGAAAAATACCCCAGACCTTCGGATCGCTCGGAACCGGTTGGCGCTGAAAGATGATGACGATCCACAACGCCAGCGCTGCCCAAAAAACCCTGTGGAAAACTGATGTTATGACGGGAATCGTATCAAGTGCGATTCGGATCGCAAGGAATGACATTCCCCAAATGACACCAAGCAGTATCAATTCGGACCAAGTGCGAGCTGTGAGTGTTTTCTGAGAGGTCATGGCTTGTTCTGGCATCTCTCAATCAGCATATCGACCCGGAACATGCTAAAAAGCCCCACCGAGATGGCGGGGCTTAATATGCACATTTGCATCTGCTTTAGTTCAGCGCGTAAGTCACCTGAATACCAACGCTCCATGCGCTGTTGCCAGTGAACGTGGCACGGTTATCGGGGCCAGTACCGTTGGCAGTGGCATCCCCAATATCCGTATAGCGTACACCACCGGAAATCTTGGCCTTTTCAAGAGAGTAAGTGCCGCCCAGACCGATACTCCAGAACCCATCCGTCGGGCCTAGGTTCGAGACCGAGTTCCCCTGAGAGCTCTCGTAACCCAGCGTTACCGCGCCAGAGAATTCTTCGCTAAACTGATAGCCGAGACCCAGTGAGTAGGTCCATGTCGCTTCTTCGTAGTCGACCAGGTTAATACCGGTCAGACCAGTATAGACCGGCGGTGCGTACACGGTTTGCGGCCAGTCAACCCAACGGATCGAACCAAACAACAGCGTTTTTGGCGCGACACCTGTCTGGAAATCGAGATTGACAGATTGAGGCGTCACAACCTCGGTCGATGAATCAGCGCTGACGCGACCCACGACGGGTATGCCGGGTGGAACAATTCCAGTGATGGCATCGTTCGCTTCGGTCTGCGACAGATCATGTGTGATTTTCGAGTTATAGGTCAGAGCGACCCGTGCGGCGATATCTGGCCGTTCCCAAGCAACACCGACAACGTAACCGAAATCGATCTCGGCATCGGTTTCAACGCGGTATCCCCCGGACGCGAATGGTGTTGTGCTTGCACCAGCGATCGGAACTGAAACACTTGCTTTCAGACGCTGGGCGCGGAGACCACCGATAACGCTGAAGCCACCATCCAATTTGTAGCGAAGCAAAGCCGTGATCGCATCGGTATCTGCTTTTGCGCGAAGCACGTCAGTTGTTGCTCCGGGAAGACCTGCCAGAGCCAAGACATTCTGCGACAAGGGATAATCCGAAGAATAGTCGATATCCGCGCCAAACGGCTCGTCATAAACCAGCGCGAAGTCGAGCTTTTCGGTCAAAGAAGTCTTGTATGCCAGATGCGGCGTGAAAAAGCTGTTCGAGACATTGCCCGAGTCAATCGTTTCCCCAAACGTCGGGCTGGTCGGAATTTGATCCTCCATCGATCCGCTTACGTCCGGCTTTGTATACCCAAGCCGAAACTGCACGACAGATCCCTCTTCGAACAGGATGTTAACACCTTGCCCACTTCGGTCTAGGCCGCCGGCCTGCGCCGCGGTTGCCCCAATGCACAACGCGCATGTGTGCAACAACACTCGTTTCATATATTCCTCCCTACACTGTCCAAATTGCCTGTTATACGCATCCTCATTGGGCGTATTCGGCCTCGTTACCGCTTTTTACTGTCTTAAACTTTAAAATTGGGTCAACCGGTGACGGAGCGTTATTCAGCAAAATAGCTCTATGCGGGTGTTGCTGAATTGCTACGGTTCTCGGACCAAACGTTCAGGAAAATCCCGGCAAAGATCACCACGGCCCCCAGAAGCGTCCAGTGATCCAGCGGCTCGTGATAAAGGACCATCCCGAGGATCGCGATGGTCGGAAGGCGTGCAAAATCAAACGGCACGACCACGGTCGCAGGCGCGATGGCCAGGGCATTGGTAATACAGTAGTGGGCCAATAGGCCTGCCAAGCCGACAAGCAAAAGAAGCGGCGCAGTCGTTAAGGTTGGAAGTGTTATTTGCCCATCCAGACCTGATGCAACCAGACCCAAACCGGCCTGCATCAAAGTAAGCCAGAACATAATGCATCCGATGCTGGCTATGCGCGTTAACGACTTGGTCGATATTGCTGTTAACGCGAAGAAAATCGCAGATGCGGCCGCAGCAATAACGCCGGGACTAAGTGTGGCGGCCCCTGGACGGGCCACAAGGAGAATCCCGGCAAATCCGATCAGGGCTGCGGTCAGACGCAAAGCGGTCAACCTCTCGTGCAGCAGCAGTGGGGACAGCAGGATCACCCAGATGGGCTGAGTGAATTCGAGTGCAAAGACCTGGGCCAACGGGATCACCGTTACTGCATAGAACCACAGGTTCTGCCCGGTGAAATGCAACACGTTCCGAATACCATGCAAACCAAGACGTTTGGTGGTTACCTGATGCCATTTGCGTGAAGCCGAGAGGACGATTGCCACCACGCAGATACCAACTAGGCTGCGATAGAACATGATCTCAAAGGTGTCGTGCGTCACGCTCAGCTCGCGGCCGGCAATGGCCATCGATGTGAATGAGGCGATCGCCCCTGTCATCCACAGCGCCGCCTTACCGATCTGCATTTTATTGCTGTTCATGAGATCTCTTACATGTGCTGTGGTGCAACGGGCTGAATAGATTGCGTTTTACCCGATGAAGCAAGGCTAAATGTAAGTCTGGCCGTCTATGATCGCTTTGGGTGAGGGGCTTAGATGATGCCAGTATTCTGACGCGAACCCGCAAATAAAAGGGGTTCTTAGCCGTTCGGCGTGCTGGCTCTGATACTCAGGTGGTTGGCAGAGCTTTGCTGACCGAATTGCCGTTCAACACGTATCGAGCACCGGTATGAGGGCAGGTAACCTCACCACGCCCAGTGAGAGGTAAATCCAACTGCTCGCCATACTCGCTCATCCAGCCAATCTGTTTGGCAGCGACGCCCACCATCAGTGCGTATGGCTTCACGTCAGCATTAACAACGGCACCTGCGCCGATAAAAGCGTATTCCCCGATTGTAGCACCGCAAACGATCGTGCAATTGGCGCCCAGCGTGGCCCCTTTCTTTACCAGAGTATTGCGGTATTCGGCCTTTCGTTCGATCAATGAACGCGGGTTGTACACATTCGTGAACACCATGCTCGGCCCACAGAATACGCCATCTTCCAGCGTGATGTTGTCATAGATCGAAACGTTGTTCTGAATTTTGCAATCGTCGCCAATTATAACCTTGTTCCCAACGAAGACATTCTGCCCGAGTGAAACATTTCGGCCCAGCTTGGCGCCTCCGCAGATGTGCACCCAATGCCAGATTCGGCAGCCATCTCCGATCTGCGCGCCTTCATCGACGATTGCCGTTTCATGTACCGAGTAGTTGCTCATCGAATTGTCCTTCTCCCGTCAAATGCGGTGCATTTCAGCACTGCCGAGGGGGAATAATCATTCCCATTCAATCGTTCCGGGAGGTTTCGAGGTGATGTCGTAAGTGCATCGGTTGATGCCCTTGACTTCGTTGATGATACGCGTGGCGGTTTCACCGAGGAATTCGTGGCTGAACGGATAGTAGTCCGCTGTCATGCCATCGACGGATGTGACCGCGCGGAGGGCGCAGGCATAATCGTATGTTCGTCCATCCCCCATTACACCGACCGTGCGCACCGGAAGAATGGCGACAAAGGCCTGCCAAATCTCATCATACAGACCATGTTTGCGAATCTGGTCGATATATATGGCATCGGCTTCGCGTAGGATCTCAAGCTTTTCGCGAGTTATCTCACCCGGGCAGCGAATGGCAAGGCCGGGGCCGGGGAAGGGGTGGCGACCGATGAAGCTGTCGGGCAGGCCCAACTCTCGGCCCAACGCGCGGACCTCGTCCTTGAAGAGTTCACGCAGAGGCTCGACCAGCTTCAAACCCATCTTTTCAGGCAGGCCACCCACATTGTGATGCGATTTGATGGTCACAGATGGACCGCCCGAAAACGACACGGATTCAATCACATCTGGATACAGGGTGCCCTGTGCCAAGAACTCGGCGCCGTCGATTGTGTCGGCGTGTTTCTGGAACACGTCGATGAACAGCTTGCCGATAATCTTGCGCTTGGTCTCAGGATCGGATTGACCATCAAGTTCACCCAGGAACAGTTCGCTTTCGTCCGCGTGGATCAACTGGATGTTGTAATTGTCGCGGAACATGCCGACGACTTCGGCAGCTTCGTTCTTGCGTAGCAGCCCATGGTCGACAAACACGCAGGTCAGCTGATCGCCAATCGCCTCATGTATCAGGATCGCCGCAACCGAGCTGTCGACACCGCCAGACAAGCCACAAATGACTTTTTTGTCCCCGACCTGTTCGCGGATCTTGCGGATCATCTCGTCCCGATAAGCCCCCATGGTCCAATCGCCCTTGAACCCTGCCAGTTTGACAAAATTCTCATAGAGCTTTGCACCCTTGGGTGTGTGATGAACCTCGGGGTGAAATTGCACCGCATAGAAATGACGCGAGGCGTCGGCCGTGATGGCATACGGCGCGTTGGGTGAAGTGCCGAACACCTCAAAACCCGGAGCGATTTCGCTTACATGATCGCCGTGGCTCATCCAGACCTGCTCGTCACCTTCGGCGAACCAGCCATCGAGGATATCAAGCCGATTATTCGGAGTAACAAATGCGCGGCCAAATTCTGCGGTGCCGTGCCCGCTTTCAACCTTGCCGCCCAGTTGATGCATCATCACCTGCTGACCATAGCAGATGCCCAGGATCGGCACGCCGTAGTCAAAAATCTCTTGCGGGGCGCGGGGTGAACCCTCGCGCGTAACACTGTCAGGGCCGCCCGAAAAAATGACGGCCTTGGGCGCCATCTCTCGCACGAAATCCATCGTGACGTTCTGGTAGGGGTGGATTTCGCAATAGACGTTCAGTTCGCGCAAGCGGCGGGCAATAAGCTGCGTCACCTGGCTGCCGAAGTCGATGATCAAAAGGCGGTCATGGCTGTCTTGGGTCATGATTGGCTATTAGGTCGCAAGCCTTGCTTGTGCAAGCGTAATGACGTCAATTCAGCGAGGAGGCTGATACATGACCACCATAAAACTCAGAACTGCCGAACGAAGCGACGCCAAGTCGATACAAGTTTGTATCGCAAGCGCTTATGCCGATGCGATGAGAGACATTGCCGATCTGCCGGATGTTGCGTCTGGTATCGAGGAAGAGATCGCAGAGCATCAGGTCGTCATTGCTGAAGTGGACGGTACACTTCTCGGTGTCATCATATATGATCAACAGGCCGAGGCTATGATGATATTCAATCTCGCCGTTTCGCCAGAAGCTCAGGGCAAAGGTGTTGCGCGGCAATTACTTGCAGTTGCTGAAGCTGAGGCTGTTGAGCTTGGGCTTTCTATCCTGCGCTTGCGGACTCACCGATTGATGCACGCGACCCGTGAAATGTACACCCATCTGGGTTGGGTGGAGGTCGAGGAGGCAGGGAATTCTGTCGTCATGCAGAAATGGGCAAAGTAGGGACTGACAGACATATGTCGCTGTGGCCTACAGTTCATGTCGCTTTTACCTCTAGAGCGCCGTAAACTACCTGTGGCGGAGTTTGCCGTTCATGTAACACATCTACCAAACCAACCAATCACGGGATTTACTCAATGGCAGAGGCAAACACCCGGCGCAGGGCACGGGGTGGCGGTGGTGCCGCCCGTCGTGCCGAGCGTACGGCGGTCAAGATCGAAACCGCGAAATATATCGAACGCAATATCCCCAATTTCGAGGTCCTCAACGATGAGGCGCTGGAGATTATCGAAACCAATGCGGAAACCGTATTGGCTGAGATTGGCGTCAATTTCGTAGACAATCCGGCAGCGCTTGAGCGCTGGAAAGACGCGGGTGCAGATGTCGATGGTGAGCGGGTCCGCGTGCCGCGCGGCCTGGCACGTGAGCTGATCAAGACCGCCCCTAGCGAATTTACCCAGCACGCCCGCAATCCTGAGAAATCGGTAGTCATCGGCGGCCGCAATATGGTTCTGGCTCCGGTCTATGGTCCTCCGTTCGTACGCGATGCGCAAGGCGGACGTCGTTACGCGACAATGGACGATTTCAACAAGTTCGTGAAGCTGGCCTACATGTCCAAGTGGCTGCACCATTCGGGCGGTACGGTCTGCGAACCGACAGATATTCCGGTAAACAAGCGCCATTTGGACATGCTGATGGCGCATATGACTCTGTCCGACAAACCGTTCATGGGTTCGGTCACTGATCCCAGCCGGGCGCAGGATTCGATCGAGATGTGCGAGATCCTGTTCGGCAAAGAGTTCGTGCAGAACAACACCGTGATGACATCGTTGACCAACATCAACTCGCCGATGACCTTTGACGACGTGATGATGGGTTCTCTGGAAGTTTATGCCGCAAACAATCAGGCCTGCATTATTTCGCCGTTCATCGTGGGTGGTGCTATGGCACCGGTTTCGGTCGCGGGCACGCTGACGCAGGTTCTGGCCGAGGTCATGGCAGGTGTAGCATATAGCCAGATCATCCGTCCGGGTGCTCCTGCGATCTTTGGGGCATTCGTATCGTCGATCGACATGAATTCAGGAGCGCCGACCTTTGGCACCCCAGAGGCTTCGCACGTCACTTATGGCGCGGGTCAGTTGGCGCGCCGACTGGGTCTGCCATATCGCTCTGCGGGTTCGTTCTGTGGTTCAAAATTGCCGGATGCGCAAGCTGCGTATGAGACCGCGAACTCGTTGAACATGGGCCTGATGTCGGGTGTGAATTTCATGCTGCATTCCTGCGGTTGGCTCGAAGGCGGCTTGGTGGCGGATTTCGAGAAATTCGTCATGGATGCCGATCAGCTCGGCGTTTTGCACGGATTGGCCAAAGGTGTGGCCTATGATGAGAATGCACAGGCGATGGACGCCATCCGCGAAGTCGGTCCCGGAGGTCACTATTTGGGTTGTGCCCATACGCAAGCCAACTTCAAGGAAGCGTTCTGGAAAACCGATCTCTTGGATTATAAGCCGTTTGAGACCTGGGAAGAAGAAGGCGCCCGCGATACACGGACGCTGGCTTCGGCACGGGTTGAGCATCTGTTGGCGAACTACCAGCAGCCGCAGCTTGACCCTGATGTAAAGGCGGCGCTCGACGCATATGTTGCCGAAAAGAAAGCATCGATGCCGGACGCGTTCACCTGATTACTGATACTGCGTTGCGCGACTGGCCTGATACAGTTGCGCTTCGCCATTCAATGCAATCAGCAGATCAAGATGGCGAACCAGTGAATAGGCCGCATCTTCTTCGATGCGTTGCGCGTTAATCTCACGCTCCAATTCCAGCAAACGGATCAACGCTGCACCAGTGCCCGGTGTTGATCCATATCCAAGAAGCCGTTGCAGGTGGCGGTCGCGATTATAGTCCTGCGCCCCGATCTTGGCGGCACGGGCCAGTAGTCGCGGGCGGCGGAGTGTGGTGATCATGGTCATCAGGTCCTGCACGGCAGCTTTCCTTCTTTTTCAATTTCGCTGTCTGAAATGTGACACATCCTAAGCGGGTGTTGCCTTGTGCGGGATCACCCCGAACTATGGTTTCACCACTGTTTATCTTTTTGAATCAATTCTGCTCTGTGCCGTCTGTGATTAACGAACGAGTAACGAAAGCAACTCTAGTTAGATTTGGTTAACTAAGAATCCGACGGCTAAAACTGTCAGTTTGTTTTGTCGACGAGGGCGAAGAAATATGGAAAACAGCGTGGCATTCACTGTTCCGGCATGGGTTCCCGAAGGGGCGCAACGATATCTGGACCATACGGAGTCAGGGCGATCTATTCGGGATATTGCGCGGTCCGCAGGGTGCCATGCCTCGACCATTCTGCGTCAGATCCGCAGGGTTGAGATGCGCAGGGACGATCCTTTGGTGGATGCAGCTCTGCATTCTCTGGCCCAGTCACACTTTGCGCCAATGGAGCGCACAGGTTCTGCATTTGCAATCGTGACGTCTGAGGCAGAACGGCCCGAAGCCCAAGACGACGGATTCGAGCGCGAGTCGCTGCGTGTACTGAGGCGCATGTGTGAATCCGGTGCAGTGCTTGCCGTGGCCGAGGATATGCACAAGGCTGTTGTGGTTCGGGACAACGGCGAAGGTGGAACTACCAAAACAGCAGTTGTAGATTGCCGGATCGCGCAGGCTCTGGCGCTGAATGATTGGATTTCATGCGATTGTCCGGGTCGGATCTTACGCTACCGGATTTCAACCTCGGGCAGGGCTGCGCTAAGTCATTTGATTGCCGAGGCCGAAAACCGAGCGCGCACGCAGAATGAATTTGGCATGGCGGAAGCGCAGGCCGCATTCAAACCCGCAACTGCGGGTGCAAGGGCGCCATCGCAGCCCCGCGTTCGTTACAGCACTGTGGAAAGCCCGCTGATCGCTTTGGCGCGCCGCCGCGACCGGGATGGCAAGCTGTTTCTGGATGAAACTCTGGTGAGCGCGGGCGAGCGCTTGCGTGAGGATTTCGAACTGGCGCAGATCGGACCTCAGGTCACACAAAATTGGGATCGCTTTCTGACAGGCGGAGGACGCGGTGACTTTGCCTCGGACAGCCATGTGGGGCGAGGACCTTCTGGTGCCAGAGATCGTGTGGCCCGCGCGCTGTCTGACCTTGGGCCGGGTTTGAGCGACGTCGCGCTGCGCTGTTGTTGTTATTTAGAAGGGCTTGAGCTGGCTGAAAAGCGGATGGGCTGGTCTGCGCGATCAGGCAAGATCGTGCTGCGGATCGCGTTGCAAAGGCTGAAGCGCCACTACGAGGACCAGACCGAGCGGGATCGGATGATCGGCTGAACGATTCATGCAGCCATATACCGGCCTTGCGGAAATGACCCCAAATGATAGTCAGGGGTTATGAATTTTACCTTCCGCCAGCTGCAATATTTCCAGGCCGTCGCCGAACAGCGTAACTTTGGCCGTGCCGCGCAGGTCTGCCATGTGTCGCAGCCTGCGCTTTCGGTTCAAATCAAGGCACTGGAAGACTCGATTGGTGGGCCGTTGTTCGAACGGCAGGCCCGCGACATCCTGTTGACACCACTTGGTCGAGACGTTTTGGACTATGCCCAACATGTCCTGAACGCGGCCGAACGGTTGGACCGGTTTGCACGCGACCATTCGGGTGGCCATAGGTCCCTGTCGATCGGGATTATTCCTACGGTTGCACCATATTTGCTGCCGGGGGTGCTAGCCGGGTTGCGGGCTGCGGATGTCTCGTTACGGGTTCAGATTCGTGAGGCCCGGACCGAGCGATTGCTATCCATGTTGGGCTTGGGCGAAATAGATGCCGCCGTACTGGCGCTGCCCTTGGGAAATGGAACTTTCCACGAAGAGCCACTATTCGAAGATCGGTTCTTGCTGGCAGGAAGTCAGACTCGCTTGAATCGATTGACCATCAGCCCGGAAGAGTTGCGGCCTGTGGACTTGAAGACAGCGCAATTGATGCTGTTGGAAGACGGGCACTGCCTGACAGATCAGGCGCTAGAAGTTTGCGGTCAGGATCGTACCAGCGGCCAAATTAATATGGGTGCGTCTTCGCTTGCCACGTTGTCGCGTTTGGTCGCCGAAGGGTTTGGCCTGACGTTGATGCCTGAACTTGCGGCGCAGGCCGAGACGGATGCAGTCCCTGGTCTGCGATTGTTGCGATTTGGTGCGCCGCAACCGGCGAGGACCATTGGCCTGGTGCGTCGCAGCTCGACCGGAGCGGAGGAGTGGTTCGATCGATTGGCGCAAGTAATCCGGCAGGTCGGTGAAGACGTGGTAGCTAAAACTCGAACCTAACGAAAAAGGCCCGCCGAAATGGTGGGCCTTTCAAAGTAGTGCATGACAGGATTATGCCAGCGCCGGTTCGCGGGCTTCGTCCAGATGCTTCATTAGGTTTTCTGGGGACGACATGCCGTAAGGGTCTTCGGGGCAGTTATCCATCAGGCCGGGCTCTTCGAACCATGCCTCCACAACGCCATCGTTGACGATGGCTGCGTAACGCCACGAGCGCATGCCAAAGCCCAGATTGTCCTTGTCGACCAGCATACCCATTTTACGCGTGAACTCACCGGACCCATCAGGAATGACCTTGACGTTTTCCAGACCCTGATCGGCGGCCCATTTGTTCATGACAAAGCTGTCGTTGACGGACATGCAGTAGATTGCATCGATGCCCTTGGCCGCAAAATCGCCGTGGCCTTTTTCGAAACCAGGCAATTGATAGGTCGAGCATGTCGGGGTGAATGCGCCGGGCAGCGAGAACAGGATAACGCGCTTGCCTGCAAAATAATCCGCAGTTGTCTTGTCTTCCCAACGGAACGGGTTGGGGCCTTCGACCGCCTCATCGCGGACACGGGTATGGAAGGTTACGTCAGGTAGTTTTGCACCGGTTTTCATCATCAAACTCCTGTGATTCACATATGTTTGCCGCGAGAGTTAAAATGATTCTAACTCGGCTTCAATGATATATATGCTGCAAAAGCATAATATCTTTGATGGCGTTAAAGCATTATAAGTAATGCGTAAAATGATGTGCATGGTCACTTTCGCTGCACGCGCGTAGACGTGCCGCATAGCGGCTATGCGCCGCTGGTGTAACCAAATGAGTCGGTCTATGTTATGAACAAAGAAAATTGACCCAAAGTCAGGAAAGCCAGCCGTGCGTGATCTGAAAGTACCCGAGCAAAGACACCCCGAAAAGGCACATCGACCTGACAATGCGGCTCCGCGCAAACCGAACTGGATTCGGGTCAAAGCGCCGGGTGGCAAGGGCTATGCCGAGACGCACAAGATCATGCGTGACAATAATCTGGTCACCGTCTGCGAAGAAGCCGGATGCCCGAATGTAGGTGAGTGCTGGAGCCAGGGTCACGCGACCATGATGATCATGGGCGAAATCTGCACGCGCGGTTGTACCTTCTGCAACATTGCGACCGGTAAGCCGGATACTCTGGATGCATTTGAACCGGGTCGCGTGGCGCATGCGGTGCAGAAGCTGGGCTTGAACCATGTGGTCATCACATCCGTGGACCGGGATGACCTGCAGGATGGTGGGGCTGACCATTTCGCCCAAACCATACGCGCAGTACGACACCGCTCGCCCAAGACTACGATCGAGATTCTGACGCCGGATTTCCTGAAATGCGATCCCTCGGTGCTTGAGATTGTTGTCGAGGCCAAGCCAGATGTGTTCAATCACAATCTTGAAACGGTGCCGGGCCTATATCCTCAGGTGCGTCCCGGTGCGCGATATTTCCACTCATTGCGCTTGCTGCAGCGGGTCAAAGAGATGGACCCGTCCATTTTCACCAAATCCGGCATAATGGTCGGACTGGGCGAGGACGAGCAGCAAGTTCGTCAGGTCATGGATGACATGCGCGCGGCGGATATCGATTTTCTGACTATCGGCCAGTATCTGCAGCCAACACCCAAGCATCATGGCATTGACCGCTTTGTTACACCCGAAGAGTTTGCGGCCTATGAAAAAGCTGCATTCGGCAAAGGTTTCCTTATGGTCTCGGCAACTCCTTTGACCCGGTCGTCTTACCATGCGGGCGATGATTTCGCCCGTTTGCGCGAAGCTCGACAAAAGAAGTTGAACCAGAGGTGAAACCCGAACTTCAATCCTGGCTTACCGAAAAGCGCCATGAACTGCATCAAGTGCCTGAGATATCGGGCGAGGAACGTGGAACCGCGACGAGTATCTCGAACTTGCTTCAGGCGTGTGATCCCGATGCGGTTCTGACAGGTATCGGTGGCCACGGTGTCGCGGCGGTTTATGATAGCGGACAGCCCGGACCAACCATCGGAATCCGATGTGAATTGGACGGTTTGCCGATTCGGGAAATCTCAAGTGCACGATACGCGTCGCAACATCCCGGAAAGGGGCATCTTTGCGGGCATGATGGCCATATGGCGATGGTGCTTGGTGTTGCCTTTGTATTGGGGGACAAGCGTCCGACCAAGGGGCGGGTGGTTCTGATTTTTCAACCCGCCGAAGAAACCGGTCAAGGTGCGATTGCCTATCGTGCTGATCCCAAGTTTGCGGATATCGCTCCGGACTATGTGTTTTCTTTGCACAATTTGCCGGGTTTGGAATTGGGCGGGGTTGAGCTTTGCTCGGGTCCGGCGAATTGCGCCTCGCGTGGGATGCGAATTGTTTTGACGGGCAAAACCTCTCACGCGGCGGCCCCTCAGGATGGAGTGTCGCCAGCCGGTGCGTTGGCAGAGCTTATGCCTGCTTTGGCCATTCTGGGGCAGGGTGGGGCGCTGGATGCAGAATATGCGCTGACAACGGTAACCCATGCTAGGCTGGGTGAGGCCACTTTTGGTATCGCACCCGGTCAGGCCGAACTGTGGGTGACCCTGCGCACGGTCTCGGACAGCCGGATGGCAAGCCTGATCCGCGACGCAGAACAACTGGTGGCTACACGTGCTCAGGCACAGGGATTAAGTGTTGAAATCACCTATGACGATGTGTTTGAGGCTTGCACAAATTCGGGTGAAGCCGTGCAGATCCTGTCAGAGGCCTGCCAAAGCCGCGACATTCCTTGCAAGCTGGTTGCAACCCCACAAAGGTTTTCGGAAGATTTTGGGCAGTTCGGAAAAGGCGCAAAAAACGCCATGTTCTGGCTAGGCGCGGGGCGGGATCATCCGCAGCTACACAACCCCGACTATGATTTCCCGGATGCTTTGATCCCGATCGGGACAGATATTTTTCTGGCTGCTATCGAACAAACGCTCAAGGCCTGAGTTTTCTGGGCTGGCTTTCTGCCCATTCGGGCCACCAACCCATATATTCAATTCCGGCAATAATCAGGCAGATAAGGATCGCGCCAAACACCAGTTTCACGCGCCGTTCCGAGGGCGGGTTTCGCCCCCATTTTGACATGCGAACAAAGTGGCGCAGACTCATCAGTCCTGATCTTCGACAAATCGAACCTTGCCGATAAACGGCAGGTTGCGATTGCGCTGCGCATAGTCGATGCCATAACCCACGACAAATTCATCAGGGATTTCAAACCCGATCCAGTCCGAGCGGAAATCAACCTCGCGCCGGCTGGGTTTGTCCAGAAGGGCGATGGATTTCAACCGGTGCGGCTTGCGGGTGCGGAGCAGCTTGGAGACGTGGTTCAGGGTATGGCCGGTATCCACGATATCCTCGACCACCAAAACATCGCGCCCTTCAATGGCGCCGCGTAAGTCCTTAAGAATACGAACTTCTCGACTGCTTTCCATCGAGTCTCCGTAGGACGATGCCTCCAGAAAATCGACCTCGATGGGCAGGTCCAGCTCACGCACCAGATCAGCGATAAAGACGAAGCTGCCGCGCAGCAGGCCGACAACGACCAGCTTGTCAGTGCCGCCGAATTCAGCCGTTATTTCGCGGCAAAGCTCTTCGATCCGGGCAGCAATTGCCTTGGCCGAGATCATCTCATCTATCACATATGCGCGCTGGCTCATCGCTGCCCCCTTGATCTTTGGCGCGCAACATACGAAATCACGCGCCATTGTCACCAGTTAATCCCGGATATCATGCCAACCCATTCCGAGACCCGCCCGCTGCCTTACACCGCTCAGCAGATGTATGATCTGGTCGCGGATGTGGCGAAATACCCTGAATTTTTGCCTTGGTGCGCTGCGGCCCGTATCCGTCGGACCTATGCCGCGGGCGATGGCAAGGTGATGGAAGCGGATCTGGTTATTTCATTCAAGGTGTTCCGCGAACGCTTCGGCAGCCGCGTCACGCTGTTTGATGAGCTGAAACGGATCGATACCGAGTATCTGGACGGACCGTTCAAATACATGCGCTCGGATTGGGAGTTTGAAGATACGGAAGACGGCTGCAACGTCTCGTTCCACGTTGATTTCGAATTCAAGAACGCGGTTCTGCAAGGAATCATTGGCGTGGTTTTCAACGAAGCCATGCACCGTATCGTCCGAGCATTCGAACAACGTGCTGCCGTCCTGTACGGCTGAGGCTTTACGCCCGAGCGGCGCGCGCTAGACTGCGCCACATGACCGATTTGACAACTGCCCTTGCCGAGTTTGCTGCTGGTTCTGTATCGACCACGGCGCAGGCCCGTATCGTGACATCTTTATCCGCGTTGGACTGGCTTGCCGTGGGGCGGGCAGGCGCAGATGAGCCGGTTTCCCGCATCATACGTCAGATGGTTCTTTCCGAGAGCGGTGCCGCACAGGCGCGTTTGTTCGGAGGCGGTGATGCGCCGCTACGTGCAGCGGCGCTAGTGAATGGTACCATTTCTCATGCGCTTGATTATGACGACACGCATTTCGCTCATATCGGTCATCCATCGGTTGCTGTTTTTCCTGCAGCCCTTGCTCTTGCGGCGTGGGAAGACCGACCTCTGGTCGATCTGCTTGAGGCAGCGCTAGTGGGAATGGAGTTATCGATCCGCATCGGTTTGTGGCTTGGTCGTGGTCATTATCAGGCTGGTTTTCACCAAACAGCCACGGCTGGCGCGTTTGGGGCTACGGTGGCTGCGGGTCGGATTATGGCATTTGACGTAAAGCAGATGCGTGACCTGTTGGGGCTAACCGCAACCCGGGCCTCAGGGCAGAAATCACAGTTCGGGACCATGGGTAAACCCTATAACGCTGGACTTGCGGCCTCGAACGGGGTTGAGGCCGCCCAGTTGATCCGCAACGGTTTTCAACCCGGTGCTGACGCATTGGAAGGCCCGTTTGGGTTTGGGGCGACACATTTGGGAGCTGACGATTTAGCTGCTGCGCTTGATGGTTTGGGGGACGAGTGGCTGTTCGAAAGCATCAGCCACAAATTCCACGCTTGCTGCCATGGCCTGCACGCGGCGCTCGAGGCTGCGCGCGATCTCGACGTCGCCGAGCCTGAGGTGGCCGAGATCAAGATCAAAACCCACCCCCGCTGGATGAGCGTGTGCAATCAACTGCAGCCGACCAGTGGGTTAGGAGCGAAGTTTTCCTATCGTACCGTGATCGCAATGCAGGCAATGGGCTACGATACAGCTCTGCCAGGGAGCTATTCCGACAAGATTTGTGCTGATCCAAGACTGCAATCCTTAAGGGACCGGATCACGGTCGAGGCGGATGAGAGTCTATCCGAGACACAAGCCCATCTGTCCCTGTTACGCCGGGACGGCGCGCGCCGCGAGGCCAGCCATGATCTGCTGGCTCCGATGTCTCTATCGGATCGCGAAGATCGCGTCAGGGAGAAAGCGGCGAAGCTGATCGGAGGGGATGAGGCAGACGCCATCTGGTCAATGCTACGCACCGGTGGGCGCGCAGCGGATTTGGCTGAAAGGCTAACTGATTAAGCGACGCGCCAATGCAGTGGAAAGCCCGGATCGAATACGGTCACGGGGCCGTCGCCGCTTTCGATTTTGGCCGGATAGACGACCTCATCGCCTTTGGTCAGCGTGATGGTCTCTTCGTTTACTGGCAGGCGATAGAAGGCCGGGCCGCTGAGTGAGGTGAACGCCTCCAGCTTGTCCAACGCATCTGCGCGCTCGAACATTTCGGCCAGCAGTGACATCGTATTGGTTGCAGTGAAACAGCCGGCGCAGCCACAGGCCATTTCCTTGTTTGCATCCGTGTGCGGTGCGCTGTCTGTGCCCAAGAAGAAACGCGTATCGCCTGATGTCGCGGCGGTCAGCAGCGCCAGCCGATGCTCTTCGCGTTTGGCGACCGGCAAGCAGTAGTAATGCGGCTTGATGCCGCCAACCAGAATGTGGTTGCGGTTGATGATCAGGTGATGCGTTGTAATCGTCGCACCCAGATCTTTCTCGTTCGCCCTGGCGTAATCCACGCCGTTTGACGTCGTGATGTGCTCCATCACCACGCGCAGTCCGGGTGTTGCTTTGCGAATCGGATCAAGAACGCGGTCGATGAACACCGCCTCACGATCGAAGATATCGATCTCGGCATCCGTGACTTCGCCGTGCACACACAGCGGCAGACCGATCTCGGCCATCTTCTCCAGCACCGGGCGCACCTTGTCGAAATCGCGAACGCCAGAAGACGAGTTGGTTGTTGCCCCAGCCGGGTACAGTTTGACTGCCTTGACCAGCCCGCTTGCATGCGCGGCGGCTACATCTGCCGGGTCCGTGTCTTCGGTCAGGTAGAGCGTCATCAGCGGCTCAAACGTCATATCCTCAGGCAGAGCAGCGAGGATGCGGTCCCGATAAGCTGCCGCGTCGTCACCCTTCACAACGGGCGGAACCAGATTGGGCATGATGATGGCACGGGCAAAATGGCGCGCGGTTTCAGGCAGGACGGCTTGCAGCATCGCGCCATCGCGCAGATGCAGATGCCAGTCATCGGGGCGGCGGATCGTCAGGGAATGGGTCATGGCCCCCGGCTAGCACAGCCGCTTGGGTGGTGAAAGACCCTGTTGCCCTTGCCGGTGAGGCAGATCGTCGTAAGTCTCTGACGGATGGTGGTCTTGACCTCTGGTTGTGGTCATGACCTGTTGGGGCGCAGGAAAAAGGGGAACACATGACACAGCCAAACTCCATCGATGCCGTGCAGGACCTTTTGGGCTCTGAGGGCTATGTCTGTGGCCGGGCTTTGGCGACGGTTGTGTTTCTTTCGCTGAAGCTTGGTCGGCCTCTGTTTCTGGAAGGTGAGGCGGGCGTTGGCAAAACCGAAATTGCCAAAGCGCTGGCCGCGGGATTGGGGCGTCGCTTGATCCGGTTGCAGTGTTACGAAGGTCTTGATGCCTCTTCCGCCGTTTATGAATGGAATTTTCCCGCCCAAATGGTGGCGATCCGAACCGCCGAAGCATCAGGCGGGGCGGACCGAGGCGTGTTACAGACCGAGCTGTTCTCGGATGACTATCTGATTGAGCGTCCCTTGCTGCAGGCCATGCGCCCTGATGCCTTTGGGGCACCTGTATTGTTGATCGACGAGTTGGATCGAACCGACGAACCTTTTGAGGCGTTCCTGCTGGAAGCCCTCAGCGACTTTCAGGTCACGATCCCCGAACTTGGTACCGTCAAAGCACCCGAACCACCAATCGTGATCGTCACCTCAAACCGCACGCGCGAAGTGCACGACGCGCTGAAACGCCGCTGCCTGTATCACTGGGTTGATTACCCTGATTTTGCTCGTGAAATCGAAATCCTGCACGCCCGTGCCCCCGAAGCGGCCGAAGCGCTGAGCCGTGAGGTTGTGGCATTTGTTCAGCGTCTGCGCACCGAAGACCTGTTCAAGAAACCCGGGGTGGCTGAGACCATCGATTGGGCCAAGTGCCTTCTTGCGCTGGACGTCATCAATCTCAGCCCCGAGGTGATTGGCGATACGTTGGGTGCCATCCTGAAATACCAGGACGACATCCAAAAGTTGCAGGGGTCCGAGGCAAAACGCATTCTGGATCAGGCCAAGGCCGACCTCGAACCGGCATGAGGCTCAATTCGCTCGCAAATATTTCGGAGTTTTGATGGCCGAACAACTCCCACTGGATATACCGGACAACCCCAAGTTGGCCCAGAACATCACCCATTTTGCGCGCGCCTTGCGCAAGGCCGGACTGCCGATAGGAACTGGGCGCGTGGTTGACGCGATCCGCGCGGTGCAGGCCGCGGGGTTTACCGAGAAACGAGATTTCTACTGGACGCTGAATGCCTGTTTCGTGAACCGGCCGGAACATCGAACGGTTTTTGCGCAAGTCTTCCGCCTCTATTGGCGCGATCCGCGGTATCTAGAACATATGATGTCCATGATGCTGCCCGCCATTCGCGGTGTTCAGGAGGAGCGCAAAGCGGATGCGGCTGAAAAGCGCGCGGCTGAGGCGTTGTTGGATGGCGTCGAACGCGACTTGCCAGAATCAACCGAGCAACAAGAGGAAAGCGAGATCGAGATCGACGCAACCCAAACCGCGTCATCCGAAGAACGCTTGCGCAACCTCGATTTCGAACAGATGAGTACATCCGAGATCGCCCAGGCCAAACGCATGCTGTCGCGCCTGAACTTACCGGTCAAACCCATTGAGTCTCGCCGAGGTCAGGCCAGTCACCTCGGTCACCGTATTGATCGCGCTCGGACACTTAGGTCAGCGATGCGGCAGGGTGGCGAACTACGCGATATCGCGCACTTGCAACCCAAACCTCGCTGGCCGAATTTGGTTGCGTTGTGCGATATCTCCGGGTCGATGAGCCAATACAGTCGGATCATTCTGCACTTTCTTCACGCGGTTTCGAATGCCAAAGGCGCAGGTTGGGCCAAAGTGCACGCATTCACGTTTGGCACACGCCTGACCAACATCACCCGCCATCTGCATCAACGTGATGTCGATGCAGCGCTGGCCGCTGCTGGGGCCGAGGCACAGGACTGGGAAGGCGGAACCCGGATCGGAGAATGCCTGCATCAGTTCAATCGCGACTGGTCGCGGCGCGTTATGGGGCAGGGGGCGGTCGTGTTGTTGATCACCGACGGGTTAGAGCGGGGCGATCCCGAGATGCTGGAAAAGGAAATCGAGCGCCTGCAACTGTCGTCGCGGCGTCTGATTTGGCTGAACCCATTGCTGCGCTGGGACGGGTTTGCACCGAAAGCTCAGGGTGTGGCGACAATGCTTCCACATGTCGACAGCTTCCGCGCCGGGCATTCGATTGCGTCGCTGGAAGATCTGGCCGCCGTGATTTCACAACCAGATGATCAGGGGCAGAAAGCGCGGCTGATGTCCGCGCTTTCAGACTAGCTGTTACGAAAGCTGCTCTTCATTGCACTTCCGTGCCATCTCCATGGCTTTGTAAGTGCCAGTCAGGTCAACGGTGAAGGCGAACTCTTTCTCCGGGAAAACGACCATCACCTTCTTCTTGGCAAGATCATCTGCGAACTGAGGGTCGTCTGACAGAACATACCCGCCCGAATAGCCCTTGGTGATGTTCCCCTTCATACCGGTGGCTTCTCCGACATAAATATTGTCGCCGATAAGGATGGCAACAGCCTCTTTCTCGCCTTTCTTGATGTTGGTCTCGGCTTTGGTGAAGACGCCCACATAGCCAACGCCGCGATCTTCGGTCAGGCCCATCTGTACGACATTTTCAGCGTCATCAACCGCTTCGATCAGGCAGGATTTCTTGTCCTGATCAATGAAAACCTTCCAGCCTTCGACCTCACCGTATTTCAGAAATGTGTCAGCCCAGCCGGTGCTGGCAGTCAACAGGCCGATCGCTGCTCCGAGTGTAAGAATGCGTTTCAACTGTTTGTCTCCGCTATGAAATATGTTGGGACGATCCCGAATAGGCCCCGGAATCGCATGCAGGCTAGAATGACGCCTTCCAACATTCAACAATTTGTGAATGTGAGTTCAAAATCGGCTTGTTAGCGCCACAAGATCGACCCGCTGAGCGCTTTTCATTGCTCCAAAGCTGACTATGTTGAACCCAAGCACGGCCGGAGGTCTAAATGGAACGATTCGATAGCAGCCCGGAAACCGCACTAAAATGGTATCGCGCCGGGAAGGGCGCGGCTTTGGCCACTGTGGTTGAGACCTGGGGCAGCGCGCCGCGCCGTGTAGGCGCGCAGTTGGTCATTGCGGGCGATGGTCGGATCGAAGGCTCGGTTTCTGGTGGTTGCGTCGAAGGTGCCGTGATCGTCGAAGCGCTGGAAGCCATAGAGGAAGGCGAGGCAAGGCTGCTAGAGTTCGGTGTAAGCGACGAGGATGCGTTTGCCGTCGGTCTGGCCTGCGGCGGTACGATCAGGGTTTTGGTTGAACCGGTCGGCAAGGTCCTGCCCGAACCAATGCTGGCCGAACTGGTCGCGGCACGGGCGCGGCGCGAACCCTTGGCCTATGAAGTCAATGTCGAGACGGGCCAGCGCGCGTTGCGCCGTAATGCCTATTCCGAACGCTTGCGTATGGACAGGTCCGGGTTCGAAGAGGATGGGCAAACCTTTGTCGCTGTCCACAACCCACCGCTACGGTTGATAGTGGTGGGAGCGGTGCACATCGCCCAAGCTCTGGTGCCGATGGCCCGGATCGCGGGCTATGACCCGGCGATTATAGATCCGCGCGAGGCCTTCGCATCGGACGCACGTTTTCCCGGAGAAACCATCCTGACGGATTGGCCGGATGAGGCTGTGTCAAAGCTGGGTCTCGACTCGCGCACAGCGCTTGTGTTGCTGACCCACGACCCCAAACTTGATGACCCCGCGCTTCAGGCCGGTTTGGCGGCCGATGTGTTCTACATCGGCGCACTCGGATCTAAGCGCACACATGCCAAACGCGTGGAGCGGATGAAGCAGGCCGGGTTCAACGAGGACCAGATTTCACTGATCCACGGACCCGTTGGGCTTGATATCGGGGCGGCTGGACCGTCTGAGATAGCCGTTGCGATTCTGGCGCAAATGACTGCGGTTCTGCGAGGCAGAGCGTGAAGTTTGGTCCGGTACCCGTTTCCGACGCCGACGGCGCGATATTGGCCCATTCCGTCAAAGCGGGAAACCGCAAGCTTAGGAAAGGTATAACGCTTTCGTCCGAGCACATAGCCGAGTTGCACCAAGCCGGTCTGACCGAGGTCACAGTCGCCAGACTGGAGCAAGGTGATTGCCATGAGGACGAAGCCGCAGCGCTGCTGGCAGAAGCGCTTGCACCAAGTCCCACACAGGCAAATCTGCGTGTCACCGAAGCCTTTACAGGCCGGGTCAACCTTTTAGCAAATGGACCAGGCGTCGCGGTGCTGGCTACCGATGCCTTGCAAAAGTTCAATCAGGTCAATCCGATGATCACTGTTGCGACGGTGCCGCAATATCAGCAGATGGCGGCTGGCGGCATGGTCGCGACGATCAAGGTGATTTCTTATGCCGTACCTCGATCCGACGTTGAGAGTGCGGCCCGTCATGCGCAGGACGCTATTCGGTTATCGGTGCCCAAATACGAAAACGCGGGTCTCATCGTTACCGACATTGCTGGCGGGCCATCTAATGAAAAAGGTATCGCTGCTATTCGTAGCCGGGTTGAGGCTTTGGGTATGAATCTGTCAGATGTTCAGGTGGTGCCGCATCGGATGGGCGACTTAACAGCATCGATTTCGACCATTCGGGGTGAGATCGTCATGATCCTGACCGGATCGGCCACGTCGGATAAAGATGATGTGGCGCCTGCTTCTGTGCGGGCGGCGGGGGGTATCGTCGACCGGTTTGGAATGCCGGTCGATCCGGGGAACCTGTTGTTTTTGGGATCTTCCGGCGAGCGCCCCATCATCGGTTTGCCCGGATGCGCGCGCTCACCAGCATTGAACGGGGCGGATTGGGTCTTGTCCCGCGTTGCTTGCGGAATCGAAACGACGGGCGCGGACATCGCAGGGATGGGTGTCGGTGGGCTGCTAAAAGAAATCCCGACGCGGCCACAGCCCCGCGCTGCCAAGAGTAAATGACGCAACGGCAATTTTGCCCTGTTTGGTAGACGCATCATTGTTAGAAGGCTGATCAGCGAAACTGCGGAAAAATCAGGCAAATATTTTTGTTCTCAAACGAAATTTACCGTGTTTAACTCTGGCTTAGCAAATAAGCCAAAAAAAGGGGAGGATCTTATGACCAAGGTCTCAATGACCGTGAACGGCGTTGCCGTCAGCGGTGATGTTGAAGGGCGGACTCTATTATCCGGATTTCTACGCGACCACCTGAATTTGACAGGCACACATATTGGCTGCGACACGGCTCAATGTGGCGCGTGCGTGGTGCACGTGAATGGTGAGGCGGTCAAATCCTGCAACATGCTGGCGCTGGAAGCAGACGGCGCGGATGTGGGCACGATCGAGGGGCAGGCGGCCGAAGATGGCACGCTGAACGTGATCCAACAGGCCTTTCAGGATCATCACGGGCTGCAATGTGGGTTTTGCACTCCGGGCATGGTGATGAGCGCTGCAGCGCTGCTCAAGGATAACCCGCGCCCGACCGAAGGCGAAATTCGTAAATACCTTGAGGGTAACCTATGCCGGTGCACAGGTTACCACAACATCGTCAAGGCAATCATGGCCGCATCGGGTCAAGACGTTTCCAGCATCGCCGCCGAGTGAGGCGGTTAAGAATTTTCGACGAAAATTCTTTTCCACGGAGGAGAACAAGCAATGCCCAAAGACAGTGGCATCGGAGCCAGTTCCAAGCGGCGCGAGGACGTACGCTTTCTGACCGGAGCAGGCAATTACACCGACGACATCAACGTACATGGCCAGGCCTATGTGCATTTCCTACGGTCCGACATCGCGCATGGCCGGATCACCAACATTGACACATCTGCCGCCGAGGGTATGCCGGGGGTTGTGAAGGTGTTCACCGGCAAGGACTTTGAAGGCGTGGGCGGAATGCCCTGCGGCTGGGAAGTAACCGACCGTCATGGCGCCCCGATGCAGGAACCACCGCATCCCATTCTGGCGCAAGGCAAGGTCCGACATGTAGGCGATCCCATCGCTGCCGTTGTCGCGGACAGCCTTGAACTCGCCCGCGATGCGGCGGAAGCGATTGAAGTGGATATGGAAGAGCTCCCCGCCGTGCTGGATATGAAAGCCGCAGCGCAGGATGGCGCGACGCTTATCCATGAGGATCTGAAGAACAACATCTGCTATGACTGGCATCTGGGCGAAGAAGACAATGACAAGGTCAATGAGGTTTTTGCCAACGCGGCCCATGTCACCACTCTGGACCTGATCAATAACCGTCTGGTCGCAAACCCAATGGAACCACGCGTTGCGGTGGCCGAGTACAGCCGGGGTACGGATGAGTACACGCTCTACACCACTTCGCAGAACCCGCATGTGATCCGCCTGCTGATGTGCGCATTTGTTCTGGGCTTGCCTGAACACAAAGTGCGTGTCGTAGCGCCTGATGTTGGTGGTGGATTTGGCACGAAGATTTTCCACTACGCGGAAGAGGCGTTCTGTACGTTCGCTGCCAAGGCCTGCAACCGCCCGGTCAAATGGACCGCCAGCCGGTCCGAGGCGTTTATGTCGGATGCGCAGGGCCGCGACCACGTCAGCACGATTGAGCTCGCTTTGGACGCGGACAATAACTTCACAGGCCTTCGCACCAACACCTACGCCAATCTGGGCGCGTATCTGTCGACCTTCTCAAGCTCGGTTCCGACTTGGCTGCATGGCACTCTGATGGCGGGCAACTACAAGACGCCGGTCATTCAGGTGAATGTGAAGGCAATGTTCACCAACACAGTGCCGGTGGACGCTTATCGCGGTGCGGGTCGGCCAGAGGCAACCTATCAGTTGGAGCGCGTCATCGACAAGGCAGCGCGTGAACTGGGTGTCGATCCGATCGCCCTGCGTCGCCAGAATTTCATCACCCAGTTCCCGTATGACACACCGGTGGCGCTGACCTACGACACCGGGGATTACAACGCGACGATGGATAAGCTTGAGGCTGCTGCTGATTTGGCTGGCTTTGCCGCGCGGCGGGCGGAAAGCGAGGCCAATGGCAAGCTGCGTGGTCTAGGCGTCAATTGCTATATCGAGGCCTGCGGCATCGCGCCCTCGAACATCGTCGGTATGCTGGGGGCCCGGGCAGGGCTCTATGATGCAGCTACGGTTCGGGTAAACGCCACCGGTTCTATCAGTGTCATGGTTGGTGCACATAGCCACGGGCAGGGGCATGAGACTGCTTTCCCGCAGGTAGTGGCCGACATGATCGGCATCGACGAGTCGATGGTCGAGATTGTGCATGGCGACACCTCGAAGATCCCGTTCGGCATGGGCACTTATGGCTCACGCTCGCTGGCGGTCTGTGGTTCGGCCATGGTTAAGGCGACCGAAAAGGTCATCGACAAGGCCAAGAAGATCGCGGCCCACCTGCTCGAGGCGTCCGAGGCCGATATCGAGCTGAAGGACGGCCAGTTCAGCGTCGCGGGCACTGACAAGTCGGTGGCATGGGGTGATGTGACTCTGACAGCCTATGTACCGCACAACTTCCCATTGGAGGTTGAGCCGGGGCTGGAGGAGACCGCATTTTATGACCCGGCCAACTTCACATTCCCAGCGGGGGCATATGCCTGTGAGGTTGAGGTGGATCCCGAGACTGGACAGGTGACCATCGAAGCCTTCACCGCTGCGGATGACTTTGGCAACATCGTTAACCCGATGATTGTGGATGGTCAGGTACATGGCGGTATCGGTCAGGGTATCGGTCAGGCTTTGTTGGAAAATTGCGCCTATGACGAGAATGGCCAGTTGCTGAGCGCATCCTTCATGGATTACGCGATGCCACGCGCCGATGATCTGCCGTTCTATGCAGTCGACCATTCCAGCCAGACGCCGTGTACGCACAACCCGTTGGGTGTGAAGGGCTGCGGTGAAGCTGGTGCGATTGGCTCGCCGCCTGCGGTAGTCAACGCGGTTCTGGATGCGCTGAACTCGGGTGGAAAGGCTGTTGATCACATTGACATGCCGATGAGCCCGTCGCGTGTTTGGACAGCAATGCATGGTTGAGAGGTTCGGGTGCGAGGGGCCAGCCCCTCGCGCTCCCCGAGATATTTATAGCCAGATGAAGGGCGGATCCGCGCTTTTCGGAAAGGAAGAACGAAATGTACAATTTCGAGTTTGAGAAACCCTCGACCATCGCTGAGGCGGTTACTGCGTTGGGAGTTGAGGATGCGCAGGCATTGGGGGGTGGGCAAACCCTGATCCCCACAATGAAGCAGCGGTTGGCCGCGCCATCCAAGCTGGTTTCGGTCAATGGAATCGCTGAAATGAAAGGGGTCTGCGTCGAGGATGATGGCTCGGTAGCGATAGGCGGTGCGACAACCCACGCAAATGTGGCCGCTGAAGCTGTTGGTAACTATCCGGCGCTGGCAGCGCTGGCCGGCCAGATCGGTGATCCTGCGGTGCGTAATCGTGGCACTATTGGCGGTTCGATTGCCAACAATGATCCAGCGGCCTGTTATCCGGCGGGAGTACTGGGTTCAGGCGCGACCATTGTCACCAATAATCGCCAGATAGCGGCGGATGACTTCTTTCAGGGCATGTTTACGACAGCTCTGGAAGAGGGCGAGATTATCACTTCGGTGCGTTTCCCCGTGCCTCAGGCGGCGAGTTATCAGAAGTTTTTGCAGCCCGCGTCTCGGTTTGCGTTGGTCGGGGTATATCTTGCCCGGTTTGCCAATGGCGTTCGAGTTGCAGTAACCGGCGCAAGCGAGGACGGAGTTTTCCGCTGGGCAGAGGCTGAGGAGGCCCTGAACAAAGAGTTCCGCGCGGACGCTTTGATGGGGCTGCACATTAATCCGATGAACATGATTGGTGATCTGCACGGCAGCAAAACGTACCGGGCGCATCTGGTCACTGTTATGACGAAACGGGCTGTCGAAGCTTGCAGCTGATCTGATTGTTGATCAGCGTTGAGAGCCTCTGTGAAAGCCGGGGCTCTTTATTCTTTCCGAACTCTTGGGGGCTTGGCGGGGCGCCAGTAGGCGCCGGTGTCTTCTCGGGCCGTCTGATAGCGTTCCACGCGGTCACGCGCGGCTGACCCCCCTGCGGCAAAGAGATGACCCAGCAGGCATTCAAGCACTACCATCGCTCCGGAGAAGCTGGAAAAGTGATGTTGCGCGCGGGTACTGACAGGCAGCACGATGTCAGGGTCAACACCAGGGGCGATGACGTCGCTATCCGACAATAACGCGATGCGCATTCCGCGTTTACGCGCAAAACGCATGGATTGTATGGTGTCAGAGGAATAGGGGTGAACGGTAATAGCGAAAAGGCAGTCCGCTTCATCGGCCTCGAGCAAATCATCGATGGCTGATCCCATATGTCGCGGGATAAGCTGAAATCCTGGGTGTGCCATCCGACCCGCATAGTGGAGATAATAGGCCAAAGCATAGCTAGCCCGGGTCGCGGTTATGAAACAGCGATTAGCTGCAATCATGTACTCCGTGACCTGTTGCATCAAATCAGGATCGGCCAGTCGCAAGGAGCGGGCTACGACGTTCAGTTCGTTTTGCGCAAACCCAGCTTGCGCGGCGCTGAATTGGCCCCCCGATTTCATGCGATCCAGCCAGCCCTGACCCAGCCGATCTTCTCGGTCTGTGACAAGGGTTTGGCGAAAGGGTCGTCTGAACGACTCAAAACTGTCGAATCCCATGCGTTGTGCCAACCGCACCAAAACGTTTGAACTGACACCGATCTTTTCGGCGGTAAGCCGAACCGGGTCGAGCCCGAAATCGCCAGGGTGGTCGATGATGTATTTCGCTGCGGCTTGCATTTGCTGAGGCAGGGTGTCGATTTCGTGCCGAAGCTGCTCGGTCAGTTGGGATGAGGTGTGTTGCATTTGGTAAGAAAGAACAAATGTTATGAAGAATGCAAATTGAAAACGTGAGCGAGGTGTTTAATTCGGGATCGTAAAAAACAGGTGACGGAATGTCTGGGACTGGTTTGAGGATGACGAGAAGGCCATATGTGTTGGTGGCTCCGAACGGGGCGCGGCGGGGGCATGGGGATCATCCTGCGCTGCCGATCACAACGGACGAAATCGTCAAAGCTGCGAAGACCTGCAATCGGGCAGGTGCGCAAGGCCTGCACCTGCATGTTCGTGATCAGGCGGGTCAGCATTCGCTTGATGCGGGTTTGTATTGTGAAACCATTGCTGAACTGCGTGCTGCGGCCCCTGACATGGACATCCAGATTACGACAGAAGCTGCTGGCGTTTTCAGCGTTCAAGCACAACTTGCTTGTTTGCAAGATGTGCGCCCGGACTGGGCTTCGATTTCGGTGCGCGAGATTGCACGGTCGCCCGAACTTGCGCCAAAGGTCTACGCACTATGCGCGGAACAAGGGACTCGTGTTCAGCATATCCTCTATGATGTCGCTGACGTCGAGTTACTGACCCATTGGCAGGCTAAAGGGGTGGTAAAATCGGATCAGGTCGACCGTCTGCTTGTCCTTGGTCGCTATGCCACGGCGAAAGAATCGAGTCCGAATGATCTGGATGTGTTTCCGCACAGCGCTGATCCATGGATGGTCTGTGCCTTTGGAGGGCAGGAGCATGCGTGCCTGCAAAAGGCCGCGCAGTTGGGTGGCGATGTGCGCGTGGGTTTCGAAAACAGCCTTGCAGGTCCGAATGGCCAGGCTTGGGCAGACAATGCTGCATCAGTCGCGGCGCTCATTAATCTTCTGAAAAGGACTTCGACATGAGTCACGTATTTCCACGTCACACCAAGTCGGAACTGCCTGAGGCCGCTGGTGGTGACGGCTGTTATCTGATCGATTCAACCGGCCGTCGTTATTTGGATTGCGGGGATGCTGCCGTTTCATGCCTCGGCCATTCCAACGCCGCTGTGGTCAAAGCGGTGCAGGATCAGGTGGCGCAGATTGCGTTTGCGCATACCGGCTTTATGACCTCGGAACCGGCAGAGGCACTGGCTGATCTGCTGATTGAACACGCCCCCGGCGATCTGGACCGGGTCTACTTTGTCTCGGGCGGGTCAGAGGCGACCGAGGCTGCTATCAAACTGGCGCGGCAGTATTATCTTGAAACCGGTCAGCCAGAACGCCGCCATGTGATCGCGCGTCGGCAAAGCTATCACGGCAACACTTTGGGGGCACTTTCGGCGGGTGGCAATGAATGGCGGCGGGCGCAGTTTGCACCGATGCTGATCGAGATGACTCATATCGCTCCTTGCTATGAGTACGCCGAAAAGCCTGAGGATGAGAGCAGTTTTGAATATGGTCAGCGCGTTGCGAATGAGCTGGAGGCAGAAATCCTGCGCCTTGGGCCTGAAACGGTCATGGCTTTCATGGCAGAGCCGGTGGTTGGTGCGACGCTTGGGGCTGTTCCGGCAGTCGAGGGGTACTACAAGCGAATCCGTGAAATTTGCGATCAACACGGCGTTCTTCTGATCCTCGACGAAGTAATGTGCGGCATGGGTCGTACCGGGCATTTGTTTGCCTGTGATCATGACGATGTCGCGCCAGATATTCTTTGTATCGCCAAAGGGTTGGGGGCAGGGTATCAGCCTATCGGAGCCATGCTGTGTTCGGGTCGAATCTATGATGCGATCCGGGATGGATCGGGCTTCTTCCAGCATGGCCACACCTATATCGGTCATCCGGTTGCGACTGCGGCTGCGCTTGCCGTTGTACAGGAACTTACTTCTCGTGACCTGCCAGCGCGGGCCGGCGTAATGGGGGGCAAATTGCAGAGCATGTTGGAAAACAAGTTTGGCCAACACCCGAATGTCGGGGACATACGGGGCCGCGGCTTATTCCGAGGAATTGAGTTGGTCGAGGATCGGGATACGAAAACCCCGTTTGATCCATCGCGTGGCGTGGCGGGCAAAATCAAGAAGGCAGCGATGGCCGAGGGATTGATCTGTTACCCGATGTCGGGAACGCGTGATGGACGCAACGGAGATCATATCCTCCTAGCACCGCCCTTTATCATCGAAGATGACCAACTGGTCGAGCTTGTAGACAAGCTGGATCGGGCGATATCCTCGGTGATCTGATTTAGGCGAGAAGCCAGAAAACAAAGAAGCCCCTCCGATTTCGGAGGGGCTTTTGTCATTCTACAAAAGAAAACCTACTTCTGTGGCAGCGGGCCAATCATCATGATCATCTGACGGCCTTCCATCTTGGGCATGTTCTCGATCTTGCCCAGATCCTTGACGTCTTCGGCCACACGTTCCAGCAGCTCACGCCCCAGGTTCTGGTGCGCCATCTCGCGGCCCCGGAAACGCAGGGTGACTTTGACCTTGTCGCCGTTCTCAAGAAACTTGAACACGTTGCGCATCTTGACGTCGTAGTCATGCGTGTCGGTGTTGGGCCGGAACTTGACCTCTTTCACCTCAATGATCTTTTGCTTCTTGCGGGCTTCGCTTTCGCGTTTCTGCTGTTCGTACTTGAACTTGCCGAAATCCATGATTTTGCAGACCGGCGGGTTCGCGTTGGGCGAAATCTCAACCAGATCGAGGCCGACATCGGCGGCCATCTGCATGGCTTTTGCGGGATGAACCACCCCGACATTTTCACCTTCGGCGCCAATCAGGCGAATTTCGGGAGCACGGATCTTGTCATTGACGCGCGGGCCGGTATCTCGCTGTGGCGGCGCGTTGTGAGGTCTGCGGGCTATGGGTTCATTCCTTTGATGATTGCAGAATTTCGAGCCCGGAATTTAGACCGGGCTGAAAGGTGTTTCAAGCGGCATAAATTGCAAGCTGCATGAATTTTCGATGAAATTCGGGTGTTTTTGCCGGTTTAGGCTGTCGACAACCCGGCCGGCAAACCCGTTTAGCCCACAAAGGCCTTTTCGATCACGAATTCCTTGGGTTCGGAATTCGCGCCTTCGCGCAGGCCGAACTCTTCCAGAATTGCTTTGATGTCATGGTTGAACGCAAGGCTGCCGCAGACCATGGCCCGGTCGGTGTCCGGCTTGATGCCATCTTCGATGCCCAGATCGGCAAATACGGTGCCGTCTTTCAGCAATTCGGTGATACGACCCATCTTTGGGCTCTCTTCCCGCGTGGTGGTCGGGTAGTAGCGAATCTTGTCGGCAAAGCCTTCGCCCATCAGTTCAGCCAGCAGTTCGTCCTGTTTGACGTTCTCGATCAGCTCACGACCATAGTCCAGCTCGGCCACGTCGCGGCAGGTATGGGTGATGATGACCTCGTCATAATCTTCGTAGGTCTGCGGCTCGCGCAGCAGCGATGCGAAGGGGGCAAAACCTGTTCCCGTAGCAAAGAACCAGATGCGCTTGCCGGGCAGCAGCGCGTCATGGACCAGTGTGCCAACCGGCTTGGGCCGCAGGACGATCTGATCACCGGGCTGGATGTGCTGCAGCTTCGAGGTCAGCGGGCCATCCTGCACTTTGATCGAGTAGAATTCCAGTTCCTCATCCCATGAAGGCGAGGCGATGGAATAGGCGCGCAGCAGAGGTTTGCCGTTGTCGCCCAGCAGACCGATCATCACAAATTCACCCGAGCGAAAACGCAAGGATGCCGGGCGCGACACCTTGAAAGAGAACAGGCGGTCGGTCCAGTGCTTGACCTCGGTCACGGTCTGGGCATCGGGCAGGACGGGGGCCTTTACGGCGGTTGCTTCACTCACGGGCTTCATCTCTGTCATAATTTTACCACCGGTCTGCTAAACCGGTATCTCCGTTTAATCTTTGATCCAAGTCAGGAAAAGGGGCAGATTGCCCCTTTCGTATCACAAGCTGCCGATGGCGAGTTAGCCGCGCAGGCGGGCCTGGTAGTTATTGTCCTGCCAATTGGCGCGGGCCAGCCACTGATCTTCGGGCTGACGGTTGGCCAGTGCGTGGTCAATTTCGACCTCATCAAAGCCGCTGCGACGCGCCATGGCGTATTGGTCGGCAAGTATATGGCCTTTGGCCCGCAGGCGGCCTTTGTAACCCTTCAGGCGCAGAACGCGCGCAATGGTGAAGCCGCGCCCATCTGCCGAAGATGGAAAATCCACACGCACCATCTGGGCGCTGCCCAGCCGGTCAAATAGTTCATCGGGGTCAGTGTCCGAAGTGATATCCAGCGCAACCACATCATTCGCTGCGTCGTCCAGCGTGACATAGCCATCGGTCCAGTCATCCGGGGCAAAGCCCTCGTCGTTCACGATTACGTTCATGTTTTCTCTCCGATGCGCACCATTTTTCCATCAACAAAATGGATGCCGCATTCTTCCTTGTTCTGATCGCGCCAGCGCCCGGCGCGGGGGTCTTCGCCTTCTTTGACCGGCGAAGTGCAGGGCGCACAGCCGATCGAGGGGTATCCTTTGGCCACCAGCGGATGCCGGGGCAGGTTGTTTTCTTCCATATAGGCGCGCACATCGTTGGGCGCCCAGTGGGCCAAGGGGTTGACCTTGATCCGGCCGGTTCCGTCCTCGACCTCGAAAAAGTCCAGCGCGGCACGGGTGCCGGACTGAAACCGTTTGCGCCCGGTGATCCAGCCACAATACCCGGTCAGAGCTTTCTGCAGCGGGAAGGTCTTGCGCAGATTACAGCAGGCATCGGTGTCACGCAGACGCAACGCGCCATAAGGATCGTCGCGCTGAACATCTTCATCCTCGGCGCGGATGATCTGCACATTGCGCAGGCCCAGACGCTCGCTGACCTCCTGCTGGTATTCCAGCGTTTCGGCAAACAGCATCTGGGTGTCCACGAACAGCACTGGGGTCATCTTGTCGACCACTGCAGCCATATGCAGCAACACCACCGATTCCGCGCCAAAGCTGGAGACCAGAGCAAGCTCCTCGATCTCGTCCAATGTGCCATGCATCACATCATGGGCACTGTGGTGGCGGAAGCGGGCGTTCAGCGCCTCGACCTTTTCGGTCAGTTCGGCGCGGTCAGCCCCCAGTTCCGTTTGGATCAGGTCAAGCGGCATTGGCCTGTGCCTCGGGGTAAAGCGCCGCTTTGAACGGTGCCATGCCAACGCGGCGATAGGTCTGCAAGAAGGTCTCTTCGGCGCTGTCGCGCTGCTCCAGATACGTGTCGACGATGCGCTCGACCGCCGGAACAATCTCGTCATAGGCGAAGCCCGGGCCAGTACGATCACCTATGGCGGCGGATTCGGTACCGTCACCACCCAGAGTGATCTGGTAGTTTTCGACGCCAGCGCGGTCGAGGCCAAGAATGCCGATGTGACCCACATGGTGGTGACCACAGGCGTTGATGCAGCCCGAGATCTTGATCTTCAGGTGGCCGATATCATGCTCCAGTTTCAGGTCTTCGAACCGGGTCGCGATTTCCTGCGCCACGGGGATCGAACGTGCCGTCGCCAGTGCGCAGTAATCCATACCGGGGCAAGCGATAATGTCGCTGATCAAGCCGATGTTGGCGGTCGCCAACTCGTATTCTTTCAGCGTCGCGTGGATCGCGGGCAGGTCGGATTTGTGGACATGCGGCAGGATTACGTTCTGCTCGTGGCTGATACGCAGTTCGTCATAGGCAAACTCTTCGGCCAGATCAGCCATTACGCGCATCTGCTCGGCAGTCGCATCGCCCGGCGTCTGGCCGTGCTTCTTGATCGAGATCGTGACGATCGCGTGGTCCGCGTTCTTGTGCGGCGCGATGTTGGTGTCGACCCACGAACGGAAGACCGGATCGTTGGTGTAGGCACTCTCGAACGAGGCAACCGAACCATCACGGAAGGCTGGAGGCGCAAAGTGGCCTTTGATTTTGTCCAGCAGGCTCATATCCGCGCCTTTGAATTGCGGGCGAACCTTCAGGAATCGCTCGTTCACTTTGGCACGGATGGCGTCGATGCCATGCTCGTGCACGGTGATCTTGATGCGCGCCTTGTACTTGTTGTCGCGACGGCCGATCTGGTTCCACACGGAAACGGTGGCCTCAAGATAGGCCAGCAGGTCGTCAAAGGCGACGAATTCCGATAGCTCTTTGCCGATCATGGGCGTACGGCCCAGACCACCGCCAACGATGACGCGGGCACCCAGAACACCATCACGCTCGACCAGTTGCAGACCGATGTCATGCGCCTTGATCACGGCGCGGTCATTCTCGCTGCCGGTGATGGCGATCTTGAATTTGCGCGGCATGAACTGGAATTCAGGGTGGTCGGTTGACCACTGACGCAGCAGTTCGGCATAGGGGCGCGGATCAGCGACCTCATCCGCGGCGGCACCGGCGAAATGATCGGCGGTCACGTTGCGGATGGTGTTACCCGAGGTCTGGATGGCGTGCATGCCAACCTCGGCCAGTGCGTCCAGCATATCCGGCACGTCGTTCAGCTTCGGCCAGTTGTACTGAATGTTCTGACGGGTGGTAAAATGGCCGTAACCTTTGTCCCATTTCTCGGCCAGCAAAGCGAGCTGATGCATCTGAGCACTGGACAGCGTGCCATATGGAATAGCGACCCGCAGCATATAAGCGTGCAATTGCAGATACAGACCATTCATCAGGCGCAGTGGCTTGAATTCGTCTTCAGTCAGCGAACCGTCAATGCGACGCTCAACCTGCGCACGGAACTGCGCGTTGCGTTCTGCCAAAAATGCTGTGTCGAACTCGGAGTAGCGATACATGTTTAGCTGTCCTTAGTTGCAGCCCCGGACCCGGGGCCTTGAAGGGGAGAGAGAATGGCCTGAGATCAGGCCCGAGGCTGCTGGGAGGTTTCCTGTTTGCCGTGGGCATAGTTGGACGGACCAGTCCGGCGGAAATCCTCCCGAAAGTGGGTGGGTTCGGGGCCCTTTTCTCCGGCCACCGCGTCGGCAAGATAGGCGCCGACGATCTTGTTGGCCTGACGCGCGGCATCCAGCAGACGAACCTGCGCGTGAGCTTCGTCCGTGATCAGTTCGGCATCGGACAACTCGCGCGACCACCGGTCATCTTCGGTCTGGTAAATCACATCACCTTCCAACAAGTCGTTGGCGGTGACGACTTTGGGGGTAAAAGCGCGGGCCATCAGGCAAGCTCCTTATTGAAAACCGAGACTTTGTGCGGGTATTGCGCAACTCGGGCGACGCCGGGTTTGTGAATGCGCCTATTTGTTTGTTTGACCTGCATCGGATCATCTCGTGACTGAATTGACTTGTGTGCCAATATAGGAAATATTCCCGACAAATCGCCATATGCGCGAAGAAATAAGAACAAATGTTCTATATGCGGCGAGTGAAAGAAGGTTTGTTCTGAATTGGAAGGGAAATTGGAATGTCGGTGCGAATAGACGACACGGATCGGAAAATTCTAGCCGAGCTGCAACGGGATGCCAGCCAGTCGCTTGACGAAATCGCAGCCCGTGTAGGGAGCTCCAAGACGCCGGTTTGGAATCGCATTCGCAAGCTGAAGGGGGCAGGGGTCATTGGCCAGCAGACCGTATTGCTGGATGCCGAAGCGTTGGGCTTTGAGGCCACATTCTTTGTGCTGATCCGTACGTCGGAACATGAAGCAGAGTGGCAGCAGAAGTTCCTGAAAGCGTTGCGCGATCGTCCAGAGGTTCAGGAAGCGCACCGTTTGGCTGGAGACATCGATTACATTCTGAAAGTGCGCGTCAAGAACGCGCGTGCGTATGATGCGTTTTATCAGGCGTTGATTTCAGAGGTACGGGTGCACAACGTCACAGCCTTGCTTTCGATGGAAGAGATCAAATCGACCACCATGCTACCACTGAAGTCTGTCGGATAGGATGAAGCGTGAATGGGGGCGCCGCCCTCGCCGCCCGAAGGCGACTCCCCCGAGATATTTATGGCCAGATGAAGCACGGATCCGGGTTTCTTGACAGGATATTAAGTCAGCCCGTTACCATGAGTTTGGTCAGCCCGTGGAAATGGTAGCTGTCCGAATATTGCGGCTCTGCCGTCAGCTTTAGCTTTGGGCATTGCTGGAACAGGATGGGCAGGGCGATCCGCATCTCAAGCCGGGCCAGCGGAGCGCCCACACAGAAGTGAAGGCCACCACCAAAGCTAGTATTGGCGCTTACATCTCGCATCGGGTCGAATGTATCGGGTTGGGACCAAGCAGCTGGGTCGCGATTGGCTGCGCCCAGAAGCAAGGCAACTTCGTCACCACGCGCAAAGCTGTGACCGAAGAGTTCAATGTCTTCATAGGCATAGCGTCTGAACATGTGCAGTGGTGGATCGAAACGCAGGATTTCCTCGACTGCGCTATCGATAGTGCCGGGCGCCAGGACATACTGCTGTGTACCCGTCGTTAATATAGTCTTCACGCCATTGCCAATAGCGTGCACGGTGGCCTCGTGACCGGCGTTCAGCAACAAAATGCAGGTCGTGATCAGTTCGTCCCGCGAGAGTTTTTCACCATCTTCCTCTGCCGCGATCAACCGGGTGATCAGATCGTCACGCGGGTCAGTGCGGCGTTTTTCGATGTATTCTTCGAGATAGGTGGTAAAGGCTTGTGTGGCGCGGACGGCTTCGTCTTCGGTCTGGCGCGTCCGGTTTGCCTGATACATGGCCACCATGGCGTGCGACCACTGCAACAGTTGCGGTGCCATGTCTTCTGGCACACCGAGCAGACGGCAGATCGTGATCACGGGGACCTGGGTGCAATAGGCCTCCAGCAGATCGAAGGGGCCAGCGGGGAACTGCTTGATCAAATCGTGGCACAACTGTACAGTGGACCCCTCAAGCGCCGTGATCGCGCGAGAGGTAAACGCCCGCAGTACCAGAGAACGCAATCGAGTATGACGCGGGGGTTCAAGCTCTAACATCGAATGGGATTCGACTTCTAGCCAGGGTGCAAGATGGTCTGGGCCGGGTTTTGCAAGTTCCGCCGGGATTTCACGCCCGAAGCGCCGATCGCGCAGCAGAATTTGCACCGCTTTGTGCGAGACAGCCGCGACAAGGCCGTAGTCTTTCCAGTAGAACAGATCGCCCGACTGACGTGCGCTGTCATAAAAAGGGTATGGGTTTTGCACGAATGCCGGGTCGGTCGGGGATTGGGTCAGCGTCTTCATGCGGTGCAGACTTGCCATGGCGGCTGCTGAATGCAAGACCCTAGATATGCAACGTTTTTGGATCATAGCCGGTTTCTTATGCGCGGTCGGATTGCTGTCAGCGGCGGTCTGGACATATGGCTATCGTCAGGCCCTGTCGCAACTGAGCGAGAAGGCCGAGGCTGATTTGGAACTGGCCGCCGACCGTCTGAGCACGCAAATGCAGGTCTATCAGGAAGTGGCCGCCTTGATGGCGGATCATCCTGCTTTGCAGGAGCTAGAAACATCAGAACAGCAACGGGCCGCCCGAAAGGTGCTGCTGGATGTGGCAGACAAAACCGCTGCCGTTAACGTTATGTACCTGAATCCGGAGGGTCAGGTTCTTGTCGCGGCCCAACCGGTGACGCAGCGCGATATGTCCGCACATCCGGCCTTCGAGCGCGCCATGCAAGGTGCCTTGGGCAGCGCGCATGGGGTCGAAGACGCAAGCGGCGATCGCATCTATTCATATGCGGCCCCTGCATTTGGGGAATTGGGGCAGATACAAGGCGCGTTGATGGTTCTGGCCGATGTGCAGGACGTTGAACAAACTTGGCGCGGTAGCACCGATGCGGTGTTTTTCGTTGATACGGATGGGGTTGTCTTTATCTCGAACCGATCGGATCTGCTACTATGGCGCCGCGGGCAAGGGCAGCAGGGCCTGATGTCACCCGAAGGTGAGAATGTCGATTTCGCCTCAACCTGGATTGCGGGATATGAAGTGTGGAAGCTCAATTGGGGTCGCTATCTGCCCCGTCGCGCCCTGCATCTGACGCTCGATCTTCCGGTGATTGCGATGACCGCAGAGATGCTGGTTGATGTCGCCCCGGCGCGCCGGTTGGCGGGGTTGCAGGCGGCGGCGGTTGCGGCGATCTGTTTCGCCTTTGGTGCTTTGTTGTTTCTGGCCTCGGAACGCCGTCGGACACTTGCAGAGGCAAATACCGTGCTGGAAAGCCGGGTCGCGCAACGCACGCGCGCCTTGACGGCGGCTAATAGCGCTTTGCGCCACGAAGTTGCCGAGCGGCAGGAGGCGGAAGCCGCGCTCAAACAAGCGCAGGCCGATTTGGTTCAGGCTGGTAAGTTGAGCGCTTTGGGCAAGATGTCGGCTGGCATCAGTCATGAATTGAACCAGCCCTTGATGGCGATTCAGCAGTTCGCCGACAACGGGTCCGCCTTTCTTGAGCGCGGCAAGGGCCAGAGAGCTGGCGAAAATCTGGGCCGTATTTCCGATATGGCCGCACGCATGGCGCGGATCATCAAGAACCTGCGGGCTTTTGCGAGAAATGAAAGCGAACCAATGGGGCGCGTTGATCTGGTTCAGGTTCTGAACACTGCCACCGAATTGACTGAGGCGCGCCTGCGCGATGAGAATGTCGCGTTGGAGTGGGTGCCGCCAAAGACTGCGGTCTATGCTTGGGGTGGAGAGGTGCGTCTTGTGCAGGTGTTTGTCAACCTAATCAATAATGCAGCGGATGCGATGGTCGATCGACCGACGCGCAGGATATTGGTCACTCTGTCAGGGGGGAAGCCTATTCGCGTGTCTGTGCGGGATACCGGACCCGGCATCGAGGACCCCGACCGCGTGTTTGAGCCGTTCTACACCACAAAAACAGTTGGGACGTCCGAGGGGATGGGTCTGGGGCTGTCGATATCCTACGGTCTGGTTCAGAGCTTCGGGGGGGATATTCGCGGTGCCAACACGGACGAGGGTGCTGAATTCACGGTTGAACTGGAACCCTTTGAAGAAGATGAGGCAGCATGATCCGCAAAGTGCTTTTGGTCGATGATGATGCCGCCGTACGTGAGGCCTTGGCGCAAACCCTCGAATTGGCCGAGTATGAACCGGTCACCGCGGGATCTTTCGTGGCCGCAAAGGATCATATTCATCGTGACTTCGGCGGTGTGATCATCTCGGATATTCGCATGCCGGGGCGGGATGGGTTTCATCTGCTCGCATACGCGCGCGAGGTTGATCCTGAGCTTCCGGTGGTATTGCTGACAGGTGAAGGCGATATCCCGATGGCAGTACAGGCCATGGGGCAGGGAGCATTTGATTTTCTGGAAAAGCCCTGTGCAGCAGCGGATTTATTGGCGGTACTCGAACGAGCCTTTGCCGCGCGCGCAGAAATTCTGCAGGAACGCGAGCAACGGCGCGAACTTGAGCGTGGCGATCCCGCAGCACGCATGCTGTTTGGGTTGTCAGATCAAGCCGAGGCCTTGCGTGAGCGAGTGCGGAGCGTAGCGCCAACACGGGCCGAGGTACTGGTTACCGGGCCAGCGGGTAGCGGAGTTTCAAAGGTCGCTGAAGTTGTCCATCTGATGTCTCCGGTTGGACAGGGGCCATTTGTCAAACGCCCTGCCTCAGGCCTGAACCCGGATGATTTATTGCGTGTCTGCAAGGACGCGGCAGGCGGATCGCTTTATCTGGATGAGATCTCGGCGATGTCGGATGCCACGCAATACGCCGCGCTGGAACTGATCGAACAAGGGACGGAAGCCAGAATCATCGCAGGGGCAACGGCCGATTTGTCGGACCTTACTGCACAGGGAAGGTTCAATGCCGATCTGTTCTATAGGTTGGATGTCATGCGGGTGCGAATCCCGGCCCTGTCAGAACGGCCCGAGGATATCCCCGTCATCTTTCGCCGCTATGTGGCGCAGGCCGCTGAGCAGGCCGGGATTGCGGAACCTGAAGTGACACCCGAGCATCTGGCCTCGCTGATGGCGCAGGATTGGCCGGGCAATGCCCGATCGTTGATGTCGGCGGCAATGCGGTTTGTGTTGGGGATGCCGGATGAGGTTGCACAGGCCGCTGATCTGGGGTTGAGCGAGCAATTGGCGCGTGTTGAGAGGTCTTTGCTGATTGCAGCCCTTGGGCGCCACAATGGCAAGGCTGCGGATGCCGCCAAGGCACTGAAGCTGCCGCGCAAAACTTTTTATGACAAGCTGACCCGCTACCACATTAGGCCAGAAGACTATCGTCGTTAGCAAAACACTTCCGCTAGGGCGAACTGCGGTTGCGCTGTGGCTTAAGCGAGCGATTCGCTCGCATCGATTCGGATATTGTGCGGAAATTCGCACAAGGTGCTGACTGCCTGTGCGAAAAATCGCACAGCGTAGTTCTGCCGAAACACCAGATTTATAACGGACATCATTTAACCGTAAGAAATTATTTGGAAAAAACAGATTTCAGCAACATCTAAACAAAATGTTGAGAGTGAGGAGCCGATTCGGTTCACTCCGCAACATACGGCGCTGATTGGGCGCTCGATGGAAGTTTTAGGGAAGTCTGGGAGGATAAGACTGATGAAATTCCTGACAACGGCAGCAACCGCAATCGCACTGTCCGTGACAGCGACCGCTGGTGTAGCAGCTTGCGATGATGGCGAGATCGTCGTGAAGTTTGCGCATGTGACCAATACGGACAAACACCCCAAGGGCATCGCCGCTTCGCTGCTTGAGCAGCGCGTCAATGACGAGATGAACGGCGTGATGTGCATGGAGGTTTATCCGAACTCCACTCTTTACAACGATGACAAGGTTCTTGAAGCGATGCTGCAGGGCGACGTGCAGTTGGCCGCGCCCTCGCTGTCGAAGTTTGAGAAGTTTACAAAGCAATTCCGCCTGTTCGATCTGCCGTTCATGTTCAAGAACATCGATGCTGTGGATGCGTTCCAAGCCTCGGCCGATGGTCAGGCGATGAAAGACAGCATGCAGCGCCGCGGCCTGCAGGGGCTGGCATTCTGGCACAATGGCATGAAGCAGATGTCTGCGAACAAGCCGTTGGAAGATCCTTCGGATGCGAACGGCCTGAAGTTCCGCGTTCAGTCTTCGGACGTATTGGTTGCCCAGATGGAAGCAATTGGTGGCAGCCCTCAGAAGATGGCGTTCTCGGAAGTGTACGGTGCTCTGCAACAGGGCGTTGTTGACGGGCAGGAAAACACCTGGTCGAACATCTACGGCAAGAAGTTCTTCGAGGTGCAGGACGGCATCACAGAAACGAACCACGGTATCATCGATTATCTGGTTGTAACCTCTGTTGACTGGCTGGACAGCCTGGAGCCTGAAGTTCGCGATCAATTCCTGACGATTCTCGCCGAAGTGACCGAGACCCGTAACAAGGAGGCCTTTTCCGTAAACGAAGCTGCCAAGGCTTCGATCACTGACGCAGGGGGCATCATCCGGGAACTGAACCCCGAGCAGCGCCAGGCCTGGGTCGATGCGATGAAGCCAGTCTGGGACAAATTTGCCGGTGACGTTGGTCAGGACAAGATCGACGCCGCACAGGCGATCAACGCCGGGTTCTGATCCCGGTTCAAGCCACGCGTCCGGGGACTGGGGAGTTATGGACGCATTGGCTGGGCGGGCCTTAGTGGCCCGCCACACTCCCACCACTCTCATCAAAAAAATGCGGGGACAGAGAGATGTCTGGTGCGAAACCCGGCCAAGGCGGGCTGGTCGACCATATCGAAGAAACCATGATTGCGTGCCTGTTGGGTCTGATGACAATTGTCACCTTCGCCAATGTGATCGCGCGGTTTGTATTCAATTCTAACATTCTTTGGGCGCTGGAACTGACAGTATTCACCTTCGGTTGGTTGGTGCTGCTGGGTGCGTCTTATGCAGTGAAGAAGCATGCACATCTGGGTGTTGATGCGATCCTGAACATGCTGGCCCCCGCGCCACGCCGGGTTTTAGCGTTGATAGCCGTTGCTTGCTGTCTGGTGTTTTCTCTGCTCCTGCTCAAGGGGTCGTATGACTACTGGGCGGTTTTTGCCGATCTGCCGCCAACCTCGGGTCGCTGGTTTCCGACCGGCTTTGACATGAGTGCGCGCAGCCAGAGCTTCTATGAAGTTGATGATATCCCGATGGTCGCGCCGCTGCGGTTTCTGGAAGATATGATCAACTATGGCGAGTATTACGAGAAACTGCCCAAGGTCGTTCCGTATTTCGTTCTGCCTCTTTCGATGTTGCTGCTGGTGATCCGTTTTGCACAGGTCGCAGTACAGATTTGGCGCGGTGAAACTGATCGCCTTGTAGCTAGCCACGAGGTTGAGGACGAGATCGAAGAAGTCCGCGCCCAGCAGGGGGAGCATGACTGATGGACGTCGTACTACTTTTCTCGATGGTCATTGGCCTATTGTTGATCGGAGTTCCGATTGCGGTGGCACTTGGTCTCAGCTCGACCCTATTCCTGCTGATCTATTCCGACAGCTCATTGGCTTCGGTCGCTGGCACGCTGTTCGAGGCGTTTGAGGGGCATTTCACCCTCTTGGCTATCCCGTTTTTCATTCTCGCGTCATCTTTCATGACCACAGGTGGAGTGGCGCGGCGGATCATCCGTTTCTCGATCGCTTGTGTGGGGCACTTGCCCGGAGGTCTGGCAATTGCTGGCGTCTTCGCGTGTATGTTGTTTGCGGCCTTGTCGGGTTCGTCTCCGGCGACAGTTGTGGCAATCGGGTCGATCGTCATCGCTGGCATGCGTCAGGTGGGCTATTCCAAGGAATTCGCCGCCGGTGTGATCTGTAACGCAGGGACACTGGGCATTCTGATTCCGCCATCAATCGTGATGGTGGTCTATGCGGCAGCCGTGGAGGTTTCGGTCGGGCGGATGTTCCTTGCGGGCGTTATTCCGGGTTTGATGGCTGGTCTGATGCTGATGATCACCATTTACGTCATGGCCAAGGTCAAGAACCTTCCCAAAGGCGATTGGAAAGGTTGGGGTGAGGTCTTCACGTCAGCACGCGAGGCCGGTTGGGGTCTGTTCCTGATCGTCATCATCCTCGGCGGTATCTACGGAGGTATCTTTACCCCGACCGAGGCCGCGGCTGTTGCTGCCGTCTATGCGTTCTTGATCGCAAGTTTTGTCTACAAGGATATGGGTCCGCTCAGCACCGAAGGGGATGCGCAGAACATCTCGCTGCTCAAGAAACCCTATGCGTTGATCACGGCCTTTGTGCACCCCGACACCAAGCATACGCTGTTCGAGGCCGGCAAGCTAACCGTTACGCTGCTTTTTGTGATCGCCAACGCGCTGATCCTGAAACATGTGCTGACGGATGAGCAGGTGCCCCAGCATATCGCAAGCGCTATGCTGTCGGCGGGTCTAGGGCCAGTCACTTTCCTGATTGTGGTCAACGTGATCCTGTTGATCGGTGGCCAGTTCATGGAGCCCTCAGGTCTGCTGGTCATTGTGGCCCCCCTGGTGTTCCCGATTGCCATCGAGCTGGGCATCGATCCGATCCATCTGGGCATCATCATGGTGGTGAACATGGAGATCGGGATGATCACGCCTCCGGTCGGGTTGAACTTGTTCGTAACCTCGGGCGTAGCGGGTATGCCGATGATGAGTGTTGTGAAGGCAGCGTTGCCGTTCTTGGCCGTGCTGTTCGTCTTCCTCATCATGGTTACGTATATCCCGTGGATTTCGACATTCCTGCCCAACACATTCATGGGGCCTGAGATCATAACCAACTAGATCGGTTAAACCGAGCATATGAACCGGGCGGTGTAATCCGCCCGGTTTTTTTTGTCTTGAAACTGATGCCCAAACGCATATCTGAGGGTCAGAGGACGACCTCACCATCATGGACGATTATTCGGGACGACCCGATCTCGGAAAGTGAGGTGTTCTTATGCCCTGGGTATTACTGTTGTTTGCCGGCCTTCTCGAAATCGTCTGGGCCGTCGCGATGAAGCAGACCGCTGGTTTCACGCGGCTGTGGCCGACGGCGATCATGGGTGTTGCGATGATCGGGTCATTTGGCCTGCTTGCAATGGCCATGCGGGATCTGCCGCTCGGTACCGCCTATACGATCTGGACCGGGATCGGCGCAGTAGGGGCGTTCACTGTTGGCGTCCTATTCCTGGGCGAAGCGCTGACGCCCATGCGGATCGGCGCTGCGGTTCTAATCGTGACGGGTTTGGTCATCATGAAACTGGCCTAAGCGTTGACCGCCGTTGTGGTGTCGGGCAGCTTTGCGAAACAACTCCGAACAAAGGACACCTGCATATGCTGACCGACACCGATGCACGCTTGCTGCGCGTTGCCTATGATGAGGCGAAAGCTGGATTTGACGAAGGAGGCTGCCCAATTGGTTCAGTGCTTGCGCGGGTTGGTGAGGTCGTCGCACAAGGGCGTAATCAGCGTGTCCAACTGGGCGACCCGATCGCCCATGGGGAAATGGATGCGCTGCGCAAGGCAGGGCGGCAGAAGACCTATCGCGATACTGTGCTCTATACCTCGCTGTCGCCTTGCATGATGTGTTCTGGCACGATCGTACAGTTCGGTATCCCGCGCGTTGTGATCGGAGACACCGTGAATTTTGGCGGCAATGAGGACTTCCTGCGCGATCGTGGTGTCGAGGTCATCATCGCAGATGACCCGGACTGCATTGCATTGATGAAGCGTTTTATCGAAGAGAAGCCCGCGCTTTGGGCCGAAGATATTGCCGAATGAGGTTGGCGATCAGGCGCTTTCAAGCGCCTGAATGATGCCCGAGAAATCAGTTGCTTTCAGACTGGCGCCACCCACCAACGCTCCGTCAACATTTGAAACGCCGAAAATCTCGGCAGCATTACCGGGTTTGACCGATCCGCCATACAGCAGGCGGACTGACCGGCCGACACCTTCGCCAAATCGGCGTTCCAGACGTGCGCGTATGAAATCATGCACTTCTCCGATCTCTTCCAAAGTTGGAACCTTACCGGTGCCGATGGCCCAGATCGGCTCATATGCGACAATCAGGTTCTCGCCTGTCGCTTGATCCGGGATCGAACCCGACATCTGTCCACCGATGATATCCAGAGTATTTGCTGCTTCGCGCTGTTCAAGGCTTTCACCAACGCAGATGATCGTCTTCAGGCCTGCATCCATGGCGGTGCGGGCTTTGGCACGGATGTCTTCGTTCTGCTCAGCATGATCTTCACGGCGCTCGGAATGGCCAAGAATCACTGAGCTTGCCCCTGCATCCAACAGCATCTCGGCACTCAGATCCCCGGTATGCGCACCCGAGAGCGCCGCGTGGCAGTCTTGGCCACCAACGGTAATGCCCGAACCTTCAACCGTATTTGCCGCGCGATGAAGCAAAGTGGCTGGTGGGCATATCAGGATTTCTACCGCAGAAGATGGGTGCGAGGCTTTCAACGCTTCCAACTCGCTCAGCGCAACGCCAGTTCCGTTCATTTTCCAGTTGCCTGCCGCCAACTTACGCCGCATCGCGATCCCTCCGGTTTTCTGCTTTGAACCCTCGGATATCACCCGCAGGCGGGGCTGACAATTCCGGTTGCATAGCGCTACTTGTCAGGACACATTGCGCGCGTTGTTGCGGAGGATGGCATGATAGACGATCTCGATCTCGCCAAATTGGATCTGCGTGATCCAGCTGAGATGGAAAAGCTGAGACATGCTGTTCGCCAGATCGGATTTCTAACGATCTTCAATTCCGGCCTTGATGCCGCCCGTGTGAAGCAGGTGATCGACACTTATCGCGATTTTTTTCGTCAACCCGATGAGATCAAGCAGAGCGTCGATATGGCAGCTACGGGTGCCAACCGCGGTTGGGGTGCGCCGCGTTCCGAACAGGTGGATCTCAGGGCGAACCCGGATTTCAAAGAAGTCTTTGATAGCGGTTTTGAACTGCCAGCCGATGATCCCTATGCGGGGCGTGGATTAAGTGTGTATGCCCCAAATCTCTGGCCAGACGGGGCCGACGCGTTTCGGAGAACGATCCAGAGTTACTATTCAGACGCCTGCTCAGTTGCCATTCGCGTTTTGCGCGCGATTGCGATTGCCATCGGTAGGGATGCAAACAGTTTTGATGCGGCCTTTGATACGCCAATGGCGCTGCTGCGCGGTAACTTCTATCCGCAACGTCCTGATTGGGCAGGGGAAAAGGACTTTGGTATCGGCGCGCATACGGATTATGGCTGCCTGACTTTGCTGGCCACGGACGGCACACCGGGTCTGGAAGTTCGTATGTCTGATGGCGATTGGCAAGCTGTAAACGCCACGCCGGGACAATTCATAATCAATTTCGGGGAGATGCTGGAGTTTTGGACGGCAGGAGAAGTCAAAGCGACCGAGCATAGAGTCAAAGGCAGCGTGAACGAGAGGATCTCGGTTCCGTTGTTCTTTAATCCTTCTTACGACACAAATGTTGCGCCGCCGGGTTCATACGCCACGATCCGCGCCGGAGAGCACCTGACGCGGCGATTTAATGAGACCTACGTCCACCTAAAAGCTGCGAGTTAGCGTTGTTCAGCCAAGGTTTCGTCGAACTTAATCGATTCTCCGCATCCGCATGCATCGACTACATTCGGGTTCCGGAACTTGAACCCGGCCTCAAGCAGTGAAACCTCGTAGTCGATCTCGGTTCCGAACAGGAACATCTGTGCCATGGGGGCGATCATAACACGCGCGCCATCCTGCTCGACCACTTCGTCGTTCGGGTCGGCATCATCGACGTAGTCCATGGTGTATTCCATCCCCGCGCAGCCGCCTTTCTTGACGCCGATGCGCAATCCGGTGTGACCGCCGGATTTCATAAGCCGAACAATCTGTTCAGCGGCTTTAGGTGTCATGGTCACGGCTTGTTTGCCGGGAATGCCAAACATGGTGGGCTCCGTTATCGCGCGTTATCTCTAATCTAAGGCCGACACGCGCCGGGCTCAAGAGAGAGCCTGTTCAAATACACACTCCGCGCAGGGTTGTCACGATGGTGCGCAAAGCTTTAGCGTATCTGAAGTAAAGGACAGGCATTCCAGAGAGGTTTGGATCGATGAGAGCGCAGAACTGGGCAGGAGCCGCCATTTTCACATCTATGTTGTTGGCGTCCGCGTCTGCGGCATTTGCGATAGATGACACAAAACGGCACCCGGTCAACTGTGCTACCGCACCCGGTGATCTGCGCGCAATCGCAGCTGAAAAGAAACATGCCGAGGACCAGCAGGCTGAAAGCGTGTTCTCGATCCTCCCTGCCGGTGCCTTGCTGGGTCTCGTCACAGGAACCGAGAGCAAGCACCTGAAGATGCTGTCAGGCGACTATATAAAAGAGCTGGACGCGCGCGCTGCTGAAATCAAATCGACCTGTAACTTAGAATAATCAAACAAAAAGGGCCGCTCTCGGGCAAGAGCGGCCCGGAATGGGCCCATTGAATGGGGGATGGCTATGGTCAGAGGCCCATGCAATTCACGAAGTATGTCAATTTAGCGGGGCAATCGGATAAGACGCCCGCTACTCGACATCCTGCGCCAGCACGTCCAGCAGATCGAAAAACGCATGCTTAATCACTGGGTCAGTACCTGAGGACCTTGTGACCCAGCATTGTGACAACATGAAAACGGTTAAGTAACACGCAGTACACCGTTTTGTAACATCGCCATGTTTTTTGTGAGTAAGTCGAGAGTTACATGAAACCCAGCTCAAGCCGGGCTTCATCTGACATCATTTCCATGCCCCAAGGTGGCTCCCAAGTCAGTTCGACGTCGACCTCTTTGACGCCAGCAACGGGTTCGATAGCTTCCACGATCCAACCGGGCATTTCGCCTGCGACAGGACAGCCTGGCGCAGTGAGGGTCATGATCACCTTGACCGCGTTTTCTCCGGTGATGTCGATCGTATAGATCAGACCGAGATCGTAGATATTGACTGGTATTTCTGGGTCAAACACCGTCCGGCAAGCTTCGACCACGGGTTCGTAGAGCGGGTGATCGATGGTCGAGGGAGCGATCAGGGGGCTGCCTTCGAACTGTTCACTGGGGTGGGTCATTGATGCCTCGGGTCTGTTACCTGAGAAATTATATAGGGAAAGTGCCGGGCAGCGTCCAGAGGTGCCGTGGCGCCTGATTTGAGCGCCACGACAGATCAGTCGTTGATGTCGTGCTTGAAGGTTTTGACCTGACCGTGCGGCAGGGCAAACATACGGCGCAGAACCAGCCATGCGACCAGTGACAGAACAGCAAATATCAACAGCAGAACGGGCAGGGATAGCGTGAGGCCAGGGATCAGCAAAACCACTCCGGTAATGGCTGCACCGATGGCAAAACCCAGGAAAATGAAGCCGGGCAGCGCGACCTCAAGGATGCCCAGAGCAAGTGCTCCGGCCAACCAAATCCACCACGTCAGCCAGAAAGGATCGGCCATCATTTTCCTCCTTTAAGCATGTTAAAGGCATTGCCGAAGGCTTCAAGTGCGTTTGCAGGCACAACGATGGTCTGCGAGCCGGTGCCGTTGCCTAGGGCGTTCAGCGATTCCACCTGTTTCAACGCAACCTGATACTGTGCCGCTTCCAGCCCGTTGTCTTGAATGGCCTTTGCTACGACCTGAGTCGCATAAGCTTCGGCCTCAGCCGAGATTCGGCGGGCCTTGGCGGTCTGCTCTGCCGCATAAAGTTCGGCATCTGCCTGCAGCTCAACGGCACGCTTTTGGCCCTCGGCCTCGGTCACCTGCGCGCGGCGGGCACGTTCGGCGTTCAATTGCTGCAACATCGCGTCACGAGTGGCCTGATCAAGATTTACGTCCAGAATCTCGGCGCGGGTTACTTCGATCCCCCAATCGTCAACAGCGGTTTCTACGCTTTCCTGAATACGTTCAATCAGTTGCGCCCGGTTCGATTGCACTTCATCCAGGTCCATCTTACCGATCTCGGCGCGGACGATACCGGCTACAGTCGTTGCAATCGCACCGTCGACATCGCGGATGCGATAGACCGTCTTTTCCGGCTCGAGAATGCGGTAGAACACCGAAGTATCGATCTGCACCAGAACATTGTCCTTGGTAATTGCGTCTTGCGTTGCGTTTGGCAACTGACGCTCAAGGATGGATATCTTGTGGCGGGCAACATCTAGAAAAGGAACGATAAAATTGATCCCGGGCCCAAGCACCGAATGCAGGCGGCCAAACCGTTCAACAACGTATTTCTCGGATTGAGGCACGATCTTGATGCCCTTGAAGATGACAATGGCAATAAGCGCCGCTGCCAGCAGGTAGATAATGTTCGAAGTAATCAGTCCGATAATCTGGTCTTCTATCATACTGTCCTCATTTATTGTGTACTATGGTATACATATGGGGATTGAATCGCTCAATTTCAACTCTGGTATGGATTGTACAGGCTGGAATGCAAATCTGTGAAAGCGTTCATACCGGCCAGAAATTCCCTTTTGTGGCAGCTTTGCATCCCACTGGTGTTTGCGTTATCGGACGAGGATGAAACTGATTATCGATACAGACCCCGGCATCGACGACGCAATGGCCATTGCCTATGCCGCCGCTGCGTCCGAAATTGACCTGATCGGCCTGACCACCGTGTTCGGCAACACCCATGTGCATCAATCCAGCCGCAATGCGCGATTTCTGGTGGACAAACTGGGGCTCGGCATTCCCGTGGCCCAAGGCGCGCCCTTCGCATTGGGAGAGATCGCGCATTCACCTTCGGAACATGTGCACGGCCCCGAAGGCTTTGGTGACCTGACCCAGATTGAAGAGATCGGTGAAAACCACGCCCTGTCCGCCGCAGAGTTTCTTGTCGACATGGCGCGCAGCCATCGCGGAGAGCTGGTCGTATGCGCGGTTGGGCCATTGACCAATATCGCTGATGCCATGCGATTGGACCCTGAGTTTGCAGAGAATCTTGGCAAGCTCGTCATCATGGGCGGGGCCGTGTACTGCCCGGGCAACATCACCGAACATGCCGAGGCGAATATCTATCACGATGCCAAAGCTGCAGACGAAGTCTTTGCCGCGCCGCCGCCTACGATTCTGGTGGGATTGGATGTGACTCTGAAAACGCTCTACGAGACCGCTGATTTTGAGGCGCTCGCTGAACGTTCCCCTGACATGGGTGGTTTTCTGCGTGATATCTCGCGCTTCTATTTAAAGTTCTATAAAGAGATCGGTGGGCTTGAAGGGTGCGGACTGCATGACTCGACTGCCGTTATCGCCTGCACCCATGAACCGATGTTCGAAATGGTCGAAACGGGTTTGCAGGTGGCGTTGGACGGGGCTGAAATCGGTGCGACTCGTCCTGACCCTGCACGGCCACCAGTGCGAGTGTGCCGGGATGTCGATGGGGCAGGGGTGGTGCGCCTGTTTACGGACCGTGTAGCCTCGCTGCCCTGACGGGTTGCAATGCCCTTGCAGATCGGGCAAAGCCTGCCCGGTTCAGCGATCCAAGGCGTTACCATGACCCAGCGATTTTCTTTCGACCTGAAATCCACCGATGGCAAGGCCCGCACAGGCGTGATCAACACGCCGCGCGGTGAGGTGCGGACGCCAGCGTTCATGCCTGTGGGCACAGCCGCGACCGTCAAGGCGATGATGCCGGAAAGTGTGCGCGCCACGGGTGCCGATATTCTGTTGGGCAACACCTATCATCTGATGCTGCGCCCAACGGCCGAGCGTATCGATCGTTTGGGAGGCCTGCACAAGTTCATGAACTGGGACCGGCCCATCCTGACGGATTCTGGCGGATTTCAGGTGATGTCGCTGGCCGGTCTGCGCAAACTGACCGAGAAGGGCGTGACCTTTAAATCTCACGTCGATGGCTCGAAGCACGAATTGACGCCGGAACGGTCGATGGAAATCCAGCGGCTTTTGGGCTCGGACATCGTCATGTGCTTTGATGAATGCCCTGCGCTGCCCGCCGATCGCGACCGTATCGCCGAGTCCATGCGCCTTTCGATGCGGTGGGCTGCACGGTCACGTGAAGCGTTTGGAGACCGCCCTGGACATGCCCTGTTTGGGATCATGCAGGGCGGGCTGGAACAAGATCTTCGGGAAGAAAGTGCCGAGGCACTTAAGCAGGTCGGTTTTGAAGGCTACGCCGTCGGCGGCCTTGCCGTGGGTGAGGGGCAGGAGGCCATGTTCAGCTGCCTTGACTATGCGCCTGACTTCTTGCCCCAGGATAAACCGCGTTATCTGATGGGCGTAGGCAAGCCTGATGATATCGTAGGTGCCGTTGCACGTGGGATAGATATGATGGATTGCGTTCTACCTTCGCGGTCGGGTCGTACCGGGCAGGTGTTCACGCGTTATGGTGTGGTCAATATCAAGAACGCCCGCCATGCTGACGACCCACGCCCGCTGGATGAGAACTGCACATGCCCCGCGTGTTCAAGTTATTCTCGCGCCTACTTGCATCACGTGTTCCGCTCGAATGAGATGATCTCGGGCATGCTGCTGACTTGGCACAATCTGCATTACTTTCAGGATATCATGCAGAGAATGCGGGACGCGATTTCACAGGGCACATTCGCAGAGTGGCAATCGCAATTCCACGCGCTTCGGGAGCAAGGCGATATTGAACCGCTGTAGATTGTGGCCATTGCGGTGACAAACGCGGTATTTTTTGCTATACTGTTCGCGCATTATTTACCATTTTCATTTGTTTTGTTCAGGAGGATTCAATGCCTCGCTTTATTGTTTCTATCGCAATCGTTCTTTGCGCATCGACATCTCTTGCGGATGTCTGGACCTTCGAAACCCCGTCCGAGAATATTCAGTGTGTCGTCGGGCAGGGGGCGAGTGTTTCGGACCTGTCTTGCACTATAATTGAGCGGAGTGGTGCGCCTGCGTTCCCGCGCCCGGCGGATTGTCAGTCGGACTGGGGACATGATTTTTTCATGACCAATACGGGCGCCGTCCGCATGCTGTGCCAACCAGTCAGCCATAACCGGGATGGATTTGACCGTGCAGACTACGGCGTAACCGGAGAGTTTGGCGGGTTCGTTTGCCATTCCTCGAAAAAGGGCTTGGAATGTAGAAACGAAGTCGGTCATGGCTTCTTTTTGTCCCGAGCTAAGCAGAGGGTGTTCTGATCCACGCTGGATGATTTGTTGCCCGTTTTAATGCTGGGTTCGCTAAAATCGGTGGATATGTCTGTCGGATGCCTTGAAGTCCCCAAATCATCCGGTCATGCTGCATCACGACAAACGACGATGAGGTTGAAATGGGGGAACAGGTGCCCCACCTTTATCGTCCAAGACAGGAGATGGCCAAAGGTTGCCTGAATCAGGGACCAGCGCCGTCTTGCCAATGATAAGGATAGAGCATGCAAGAGCCTCTGAATTCCTCATACCCCGTCCTGCCGCTGCGCGATATCGTGGTCTTCCCACATATGATCGTGCCGCTGTTCGTGGGCCGTGACAAATCGGTCCGCGCCCTGGAAGAGGTGATGCAGGATGACAAGCAAATTCTGTTGTCCAGCCAGATTGATCCTGGTGAGGATGATCCGGAAATCGACGGTATCTACCGCTCGGGCGTTCTGGCCAACGTGCTGCAACTGCTGAAACTGCCCGATGGCACCGTGAAGGTGCTTGTCGAGGGGCAGGCGCGGGTGCAGATCACAGAATTCCTTGAAAACGATCAGTTTTTCGAAGCGCGCGCCGAGTATCTGACCGAGATTCCGGGCGATGTCACCACGACCGAAGCACTGCTGCGCACCGTCGCCGATGAGTTCGAGCGCTATGCCAAAGTGCGCAAGAACATCCCCGAAGAAGCGCTGGCCGCTGTTGGTGAAACCACCGAGCCTGCAAAGTTGGCCGACCTTGTGTCAGGTCATCTGGGCATCGAGGTTGAACAGAAACAGGAACTGCTTGAGACGCTCTCGGTGAGCGAGCGGCTTGAGAAGGTCTATGGCCTTATGCAGGGCGAAATGTCGGTTCTGCAGGTCGAGAAAAAGATCAAGACCCGCGTCAAATCCCAGATGGAGAAGACGCAGCGCGAGTACTATCTGAATGAGCAGATGAAAGCCATTCAGAAGGAGCTTGGCGATGGTGAGGACGGCAGCAACGAAGTTGCCGAACTGGAAGCCAAGATCAACGAGACCAAGCTGTCGAAAGAGGCGCGCGAAAAGGCCGAAGGTGAGCTGAAAAAGCTTAAGAACATGTCGCCCATGTCGGCTGAAGCGACCGTTGTGCGCAACTATCTGGACTGGATCCTGTCACTGCCGTGGGGCACCAAATCTCGCGTTAAAAAGGATCTGGGTCGCGCGCAGGACATTCTGGACGCCGATCATTATGGACTTGAGAAAGTCAAAGAGCGGATCGTCGAATATCTGGCGGTTCAGCAGCGCTCGAAAAAGCTGAAAGGCCCGATCCTGTGCCTTGTTGGCCCTCCGGGTGTGGGTAAAACCTCGCTGGGTAAATCGGTCGCAAAAGCCACGGGGCGCGAATTCATTCGCATCTCGCTGGGTGGTGTGCGCGACGAATCTGAGATTCGTGGCCACCGTCGGACTTATATCGGGTCGATGCCCGGCAAGATCATTCAGGCGCTGAAGAAGGCGAAAACCACAAACCCTCTCATCCTGCTCGATGAAATCGACAAGATGGGGCAGGATTTCCGTGGCGATCCAGCCTCGGCGATGCTGGAGGTGTTGGACCCGGAACAGAACAACACGTTCATGGATCATTATCTTGAGGTCGAATATGACCTGTCCAACGTGATGTTCCTGACCACGTCTAACAGCTACAACATGCCTGGGCCTCTGCTAGACCGGATGGAGATCATCCCGCTGGCCGGTTACACCGAAGAGGAAAAGAGCGAGATCGCCAAGCAACACCTGATCGACAAACAGGTCAAAAACCATGGTCTGAAAGCCAAGGAGTTTGAGCTGACCGATGAGGCGCTGCAATCGATCATCCGCACCTATACCCGCGAGGCGGGTGTGCGGAACCTCGAACGCGAAATCGCCAAAGTGGCGCGGAAATCGCTGACCAAGATCATCAAGAAAGAGGCGGAGACCGTAAAGGTGACGCCCGACAATCTGGATGATTTTCTTGGAGTGCCCAAGTTCCGTTATGGCTTGGCTGAACAGGACGATCAGGTTGGTGTAGTCACTGGCTTGGCCTGGACTTCGGTCGGTGGTGATCTGCTGCATATCGAGGCTCTGAAACTGCCCGGCAAAGGGCGGATGAAGACCACTGGTAAGCTGGGCGATGTGATGAAGGAATCGATCGACGCGGCGTCGTCTTACGTCCGATCGATTTCGCCTCAGATCGGGGTTAAACCGCCGCAGTTCGACAAAATCGATATCCACGTGCACGTGCCCGATGGTGCGACGCCAAAGGATGGTCCGTCTGCGGGCTTGGCTATGGTGACCTCGATTGTTTCGGTCCTGACCGGTATTCCTGTGCGCAAGGACATCGCCATGACAGGCGAGGTTTCGCTGCGCGGCAACGCGATGCCGATTGGCGGGCTGAAAGAAAAACTGCTGGCTGCCCTGCGTGGCGGGATCAAGACCGTCCTCATTCCCGAAGAGAATGAAAAGGATCTGGCGGATATCCCCGACAACGTGAAAGAAGGGCTGGAGATCATCGCGGTCAAACACGTCTCGGAGGTACTAGAGCAGGCATTGATACGTAAGCCCGAGTCAATTGAGTGGGATGAGGCCGCTGCCGCTGCCGCCAAGGCGGCCGAAGGGGCAGGACCGTCGGCAACAGCCCACTAAGCCTGAAACAGATTAACTAGAAAGGCGGGGTTATTCCCCGCCTTTTTTGTTCAAAGCCCAATGACAGGTTTGGCCGGGTCCAGCACCTCTTCGTTTTCGATGTAAGCCTGGAATTTTTTGTCTGACAGCGCCGAGCGCACGGCGAGCGCAAAAATCACCGCCGAAAATGCCGCACACAGCACAATATCCCAACCAAACGGGATCTGCTTTTGCGCGCCTTCTCCAAACTGACCCATGTAAGAGATCAGCCCCAAACCACAGAAATAGGGCATCAGCCAAAGCGCCTCGGTCGCGTCCATTTCATCGAGCCGATTGTGAAAGCGGATCAGCAGCAGCGCCATGCCGATGAGCAGTGCAATTCCCAGCCTCCAGACCGTGTCCCATCCGCTCCAGTAGACGATCAGGGTTGAGATCGCGAAGGCCGTGAGCCCGACAAGTTTGACGGCGGGAATACGGATTGAGCGCGGGCGGTCAGGCATCAGATCGCGTAAGCACACCACGGCGATTGGGCCGACCGCGAATGAAAGCACAATGGCGGCCCCGTTCAGGGCGATTACGGTTGCGAACGGGACCGTCAGTAAAAACAGAGTGCCAATCAGAAAGTTGAGAGCCAAGGCCCAAAGCGGTACTCCGAACGATGACAAGATCTGCAAACGTTTCGGCAGGAACCCGTTTTGCGACAGGGCCAGAGCGATACGGGCGTTCGATCCAGTTGCAACCAACCCATTGCCAAACGGGCCGATGACCGACCCGACGTTCAGCAAGCTGAGGAACCACAATATCCCGACGGACATGATGACGCCATCCAACGGACCTTGCCCACCGAAGCTGAGACTCGCCCAGCCATCGCGGATCATTGTGGGATCAAGCGCGCCGATAAAGGCCACCTGTAATCCAAGGTAGATCAGGGCACATAATACAATGGACAGAACCAGAGCAGCCGGGATGTCGAATTTTGGGTTTCGAACTTCTCCCGCCATATCAACAACATGTCGGAAACCTATAAAGGAAAAGATCACTCCACCGGTTGATACTGCGGCCATGATGCCTTTCAGGCCGTAGGGGGCGAATCCGTCAGGTGCGGAGAAATTCTGCACGTCAAAGCGGGTCGCGATCAACAACACGGACAAAACTATCGGAATGGCAATCTTGGCCCAGGTCAGCGTTGCATTTACCTGTGCAAAAAATTTCACGCCTAGTGCGTTCACAGCGACGAACAGCAACATGAACAGCAAGGCGACCGAAACACCAGCGCCGGTCAGTTCGCCGGTATCTGCGGCGTGGAGCCATGACGCGTAGGGTGCGAGGTATTTAAGCATGGCTTCAACTTCGATCGGAGCGGTGGTGTTGTAGCCAATCCAGGCCGTCCATCCCATCGCCATCGACACGATGTTGCCGTGTGAGAACTGAGGGACGCGTGCGATTCCGCCTGGGATAGGTAACATCGCTGAAATCTCGGCGAAGGTTATTGCCAGTATGAACATCGCAACGGCGCCAATAATCCAAGAAAGAACCGCGGCGGGGCCTGCGTGTTGCACGGCGAGCAGGGGGCCGAAAAGCCAGCCTGACCCAATGATTCCTCCAACCGAAATGAAGGTCAGGCCGACCAGGCCAATTTCCCGCTTCAGTTTCGCCATGTTATTTCTCGCCCAAAGAGGGGTGCCTTATTGGTGGCTATGACATCAGGATAAGCAGGCCACGGGAAACATGGCAAGCACCACATATCATGCAGAAAAATCGCGAAAACGAGGTCTGACCGATTCATCTTCTAAATCCTGCTGGGCGTGTTCTTCGAAACGCGATCGCCGGCAATAGGTATTTGAAGTGGAATCGACTCGGAACATGAGGCACGCTGATCGTCTGTGCCAAGGTAGGAGAACCCAGGATGCCTCTGTACAATGATATGTTCGAGCTTTCGGTCGAAGATATGGATATAATCGAAGAGGCCATGCGTCATGCCATAGCTTCCAGATCGAATGGCCCTGTTGACGAGAGGGTAGAAGAAAGGGAAACCCGTGAAGACTTTGTGCGCAAGGCACACGACCTTCTGGGGCGTCTGCATGACCAAAAGGTTTTTTATCGTCCTAAATCCGGCGTGTATGTCGGAGGATGACAGCATTGTGCTCGCAGCGTTGAACCAAATGGCTCCAAAACGCTTCAACTATGCCGCATAAGCATTTGAATAATATGGTGGGTGATAAGAGATTTGAACTCCTGACATCTTCGATGTGAACGAAGCGCTCTACCACTGAGCTAATCACCCATAGCGGCGTTTGATACAGCGGCTTGTGTTTCGCCGCAAGTTCAAAGCGTTCAAATTGCAGCGCGTCAGACGAAATCCGGTTTTCACACATTGCCCGCCAAGTCGTATAGATCGGAAAAAATCAGGTTCGAGCAAAAAACTTGAAAACGCCGCTTGACGATGCCGGGGTGTAGCCATAATACACCCCAACGTTCAGAGATGAACGGGCAGTGGGCGGTTGTAGCTCAGTTGGTTAGAGTACCGGCCTGTCACGCCGGGGGTCGCGGGTTCGAGCCCCGTCAACCGCGCCATCGCTGCCAGCCTTTGATCCGGGCAAACGGATCGCACATAGACCCTAAATGCGCGGTTGTAGCTCAGTTGGTTAGAGTACCGGCCTGTCACGCCGGGGGTCGCGGGTTCGAGCCCCGTCAACCGCGCCATTTTCCTTCGATTTAGAAAGTCATACGCCCTTGTGGGCGTTTTTTTGTGCCGACATCTTACTGATCTTATGGTTTATTGCCTGCAAAACATCAGGGGCAAGCAGTGACCAGTCTAAATCGAGTCATCATGGCACGGCGTAGCCGGCAGTGGGTCCGCGGCCTGAAGCCGGAAACACTTGATGTCATTGAGATTTCTGGTTCGTGGGGTAAGCAATTTGGATTTTGCAGCTATGAACAGATTTGGCACAAGCAACATGATATCTGCACCGGACCCGTTCTGGACAAACAGCAGCAGGTGCGAAAGGTCGATCTGGTTTTGGCCAATCAGGTGTGGGAGCACTTGGATCGCCCGGTTGAAGCCACACTGAACGTGCTAGAGATGTTAAGGCCCGGAGGGTTTTTCTGGCTTGCCGTCCCGTTTTTCATTCCGTTTCACACCGCTCCGCATGACTGTTCGCGCTGGTCTGCGCGCGGATTGAAAAACCTGCTCACGGAGTGTGGGTTCGACCCGGATCTCATCCGGGCCGAACAGTGGGGCAATCGGCACGCCGCTTTGCGCAATCTCGAACTTGAATGGCCTCCTGTTTATGACCCTGAGACAGACAATTTGGAGAACGATCCCGATTTTCCAATCTGCGCATGGGCTATGGCTAAGAAATCCAGTGCTTAAGCCGAGTGTCGAAAAATCGCCCGTTCTTACTTTGTTCTAATTTTTTGGTTGGAGACTCAGCCGCTCTCGCCTATCTCTGAGTGACGTTGGTTGTTGGGGGCCTGAATGGCTGAGCTGAAGAATATCGAGGTGCGCGGTGCGCGCGAGCATAACCTCAAGAGCATTGATGTCGACATCCCACGGGATCAGCTAGTGGTGATCACTGGCCTGTCGGGCTCGGGTAAGTCTTCTTTGGCATTTGATACGATCTATGCCGAAGGGCAGCGCCGCTATGTCGAAAGCCTGTCGGCCTATGCGCGCCAGTTCCTCGATATGATGGAGAAGCCCGATGTGGATCACATTAGCGGACTAAGCCCCGCGATTTCGATCGAGCAGAAGACGACCTCAAAAAACCCGCGTTCGACCGTGGGCACCGTAACCGAGATCTACGACTATCTGCGCTTGCTGTTTGCCCGTGCTGGTACGCCTTACAGCCCGGCCACAGGATTGCCGATTGAGGCACAGCAGGTGCAGGACATGGTCGACCGGATCATGACGATGGAGGAGGGCACGCGCGGCTATCTGCTGGCCCCCATCGTTCGTGATCGGAAGGGTGAATATCGGAAAGAATTCCTTGAGCTGCGCAAGCAGGGTTTTCAGCGCGTCAAGGTAGATGGTGAGTTCTATGAATTGGATGAGCCGCCGACGCTGGACAAGAAGTTCCGCCACGATATCGACGTCGTTGTCGATCGTCTGGTGGTACGAGAGGGCATGGAAACACGCCTGGCCGACAGCCTAAGGACCGCACTGGATCTGGCGGACGGGATCGCAATCCTCGAAACCGCACCGAAGGAGGGCGACCCGGAACGCATCACATTCAGTGAGAATTTTGCCTGCCCGGTCAGTGGGTTCACCATCCCCGAGATCGAGCCGCGCCTGTTCTCATTCAACGCGCCCTTTGGGGCTTGCCCCGATTGCGACGGGCTTGGGGTCGAACTGTTCTTTGATGAACGTCTGGTCGTGCCGGACCAGACATTGAAACTCTATGACGGGGCGCTTGCGCCCTGGCGGAAGGGTAAATCACCCTATTTTCTGCAAACGATCGAAGCTATCGCGCGACATTACGAGTTTGACAAGAACACTCCCTGGAAGGACTTGCCTAAGAAAGTCCAGCAGGTGTTTCTGCGCGGGTCTGGTGATGAAGAGATCCAGTTCCGTTATGATGAAGGTGGCCGCGTCTATCAGGTTACCCGAAGCTTTGAAGGCGTCATCCCCAACATGGAGCGCCGCTATCGCGAGACTGACAGCGCTTGGATTCGCGAAGAATTCGAGCGCTATCAAAACAACCGACCCTGCGGCACGTGCGAAGGGTATCGGCTGCGTGCTGAGGCGCTGGCCGTCAAAATTGCGGGTTTGCACGTTGGACAGGTCGTCGAAATGTCGATCCGCGAGGCGTTGGCCTGGGTCGAGGATGCCCCAAATCATCTGAGCGCACAAAAGAACGAGATCGCGCGCGCAATTCTCAAGGAAATTCGCGAGCGGTTGGGTTTTTTGAATAATGTTGGATTAGAGTATCTTACGATGTCTCGTTCAAGTGGTACCCTGTCCGGAGGTGAAAGTCAGCGTATCCGTCTGGCGAGCCAGATCGGCTCGGGCCTGACCGGGGTATTGTATGTACTCGACGAGCCATCGATTGGTCTGCACCAACGCGACAATGATCGTCTGCTGGGAACGCTTAAGAATTTGCGTGACCAGGGCAACACGGTCATCGTCGTTGAACATGACGAAGAGGCCATTCGCGAGGCGGATTATGTGTTTGATATCGGTCCCGGTGCAGGAGTGCATGGCGGACAGGTGGTCAGCCACGGTACGCCCGAGCATATCGCCGGCGATGCGGCCTCGATTACCGGTCAATACCTTTCGGGCACACGCGAGATCCCGGTGCCGGTTGAGCGGCGAAAGGGTAAGAAGCAAAAAGTAGCCGTTGTTAAGGCGACGGGAAACAACCTCAAGAACGTTACGGCCGAATTTCCGCTGGGAAAATTTGTTTGTGTGACCGGTGTGTCTGGCGGTGGAAAATCGACGCTGACGATTGAGACTTTGTTCAAAACCGCCTCGATGCGGTTGAACGGCGCTCGCCAGACACCGGCGCCCTGTGAAACGATCAAAGGGCTAGAGCATCTGGACAAGGTGATCGACATAGATCAGCGACCCATTGGCCGGACTCCACGTTCAAATCCAGCGACTTACACCGGGGCTTTCACCCCGATCCGAGACTGGTTTGCCGGGTTGCCAGAAGCCAAAGCGCGTGGATACAAGCCCGGGCGGTTCAGCTTTAACGTCAAAGGCGGCCGGTGCGAAGCGTGTCAGGGTGATGGCGTCATCAAGATCGAGATGCACTTTCTGCCTGATGTTTATGTCACCTGCGAAACCTGTAAAGGCGCGCGATACAACCGTGAGACGCTTGAGATCAAATTCAAGGGTAAGTCCATCGCGGATGTACTTGATATGACAGTGGAAGATGCGCAGGAGTTTTTTAAAGCGGTGCCATCGATCCGTGACAAGATGGATGCCTTGGCTCGCGTTGGGCTCGGCTACATCAAAGTTGGTCAACAGGCGACCACGCTCTCCGGTGGTGAGGCGCAGCGTGTAAAGCTCTCTAAAGAACTGAGCAAGCGATCAACGGGTCGAACGCTGTATATTCTGGACGAACCCACAACGGGTCTGCATTTCGAGGACGTGCGTAAACTGTTGGAAGTCCTGCACGAACTGGTCGACCAAGGAAATACTGTTGTTGTCATCGAACATAATCTCGATGTCGTAAAAACCGCCGACTGGATAATCGACATTGGCCCGGAAGGTGGCGATGGCGGAGGTCAGATTGTGGCTGAGGGTACGCCCGAAGACGTCGCTGAATGTGAGCGTAGCCACACTGGGCGTTATCTGAAGCCAATGCTGGATGGGCAAGCCGTAGCTGCCGAATAGGAACAGAGCGAGAGAAGAAAATGCTGCGAATTTTCTTCTCTGGTGCTTCGTAGAGCGCTGCGTTCTGAGGTTGTTCAGTCTCTGGACCGCTTCTCAAAACGTGGCAGCATGGCGCTGAAATCGCGCCCCAAGCCATCTTCGTGTTCGACAAACAATTCATAGAGCTTTGTCGCAACCTGTCCCATGGGCGTATCAGCGTCCGCACTCTCGGCAGCCTGTTGGCTGAGACGTAGGTCTTTCAACATCAGCTCGGCGGCGAAACCAGGGGTATAGTTATTGTCGGATGGGCTTTCGGGTCCAACGCCGGGGGCAGGGCAATAGGCGTTCATTGTCCAGCTGTACCCTGAGGACGTGCTGACGACATCGAACATCTTTTGTCGATCCAATCCCAATTTATCAGCAAGCGCAAATGCCTCGCAGGTTGCGATCATCGTCACGCCGAGAATCATGTTGTTGCAGATTTTGGCGGCCTGACCCGCGCCAGCTTCACCGCAGTGAACCGCTTTTTGCCCCATGATTTCAAATAACGGGGCCGCCTTAGCAAAAGCTGCGTCAGATCCACCGGCCATAAAGGTCAAAGTGCCTGCAGCGGCCCCACCAATCCCGCCGGATACAGGTGCATCGACTGATAGCAGACCAGCCTGAGCAGCTTGCTGCGCCACCGCGCGGGCGCTGTCGACATCGACCGTAGAGCAATCAATCAGAACCGCACCGTCTTGCATTGCCGGAACAACTTCATCGGCCACAGCGCGCAGAATTTGCCCGTTGGGAAGCATGGTGATGACGGCGTCGGCTTCCGCAGCTGCAGCGGCGCCAGAGGACGCCTTGGAAACGCCTTCGATGGCGACATCAACTTGATCAAATCCGATGACGTCTTGGCCCGCGCGCGCCAGATTGGCCGCCATCGGGCCGCCCATGTTGCCAAGCCCTATGAATGCGATTTTCATCCCTTACTCCTCTGAAAAGCTTAATGCATCCGCACCGAGCGGTTGCAGCATCTTGGACACTGCGACGGCAGGCACATCCAAATCAGCAAACTGCCATTTTGGGTTGCGATCCTTGTCGATGATCTGGGCGCGAATGCCTTCCAGAAAATCGCCATGCTCCATCGCGCGATAGGTAAACCGGTACTCCAGATCCAGCGCTTTTTGCATTGTCAGGTTGGTTCCGCGCAGCCGATGCAAAATCTCGACAGCACAAGCCATGGAGATAGGAGAGTTTCGCTGCAGTGTGCCGAGAATTTTCGTCGAAAATTCTGTGTCATCGCAGCGCAAGCTGTTCAGGATATCGCCAAGGCTTTCTCCGCTGAATAGCCTGTCGATCTCGCCCTGCATTTCAGCCAAGGGGCTATCCGGTGCGGGCACTGCATGCTCATCTACCAGTTCCGCCCGTCCAGAGGCTTCCAACTGGTCTATCAGTCCCGCCCAATGCTCTTGGGGAATGAAATGGTCGGCAAACCCGGCATAGATCGCATCTCCGGGCCCCATGCGGTGGCCGGTGGTGCCCAGATACTCGCCCAATCGCCCCGGCGCCAGCGCCAACATCAGCGATCCGCCCACATCTGGAACCAGCCCGATTGAGCATTCCGGCATCGCGATCTTTGAGCTTTCTCCAACCACTCGATGGCTGCCATGGCACCCGATGCCAACCCCGCCACCCATGGTGAAACCTTGCAGGAAGCTGATCACTGGTTTTGAGTACTCAAAAATCAAGGCATTCAGTCGGTATTCGTCGCGCCAAAACGTTTGGCCATAAGCATAGTCCGCCTTGGTGCCGGTTGCATAAAGCTCGGCAATATCTCCGCCAGCGCAAAAGGCTTTGTCGCCTTCGGCATCGAGAATGATCAGATCGACTCGATCATCCTCACGCCAGTTGCGCAGAGCGGTATCGATGGCCATGCACATCTCATAGCTAAGGGCATTCAGGGCGTGTGGACGTGTCAGCGTTATGCGCCCGGCACGGCCTGCGGTGCGAATGTCAATATCGGACATCAAAGACCTCAGCGATTGGAGAGCATCTGGCGCGCAACGATCACGCGCATGATCTCGTTCGTGCCTTCCAGAATTTGGTGCACGCGCAGATCCCGCACCAGTTTCTCGATGCCATAATCCGCCAGATAGCCATATCCGCCGTGCAATTGCAGACACTGATCCACAACCTTCGATCCGGTTTCTGTTACGAATTTCTTGGCCATCGCACAGAATTTTGTGGCGTCTGGTGCGCCCTGATCAAGTTTCCACGCTGCCTGACGCAAGAATGTGCGCGCCGCCTGTAGCTCAATCTCCATATCTGCCAGTCGGAACTGCAGCGCTTGAAACTGATCGATCGATTGTCCAAAGGCCTTGCGCTCGGACATATACTGCAACGTCATGTCCAGACCGTTCTGAGCTGCCCCCAGCGAGCAGGAGGCGATGTTCAGGCGGCCACCGTCCAGCCCCATCATCGCGTATTTGAAACCGTCGCCTTCAGCCCCGACCAGATTGCCGGATGGAATTTTGCAATCGTCAAACTGAACTTGCGCGGTTGGCTGGCTTTTCCAACCCATTTTTTGTTCCAGACCACCGAAACTCAGGCCCGGCGTGCCGTCTTCGACATAGACGGTAGAGATTCCTTTAGGGCCGTCTTCACCCGTGCGTACCATGCAGACATAGGCATCCGAATAGCCGCCGCCGGAAATGAACGCTTTTGTGCCGTTGAGCGTGAAGCCTTCATTGGTCCGTTCAGCGCGCGTTTTCAGCGCCGCAGCGTCAGATCCCGATCCGGGTTCCGTCAGGCAGTAGCTGAGGACGGTTTCGAGGCTGAGGATACTTGGCATAATGCGGTACTTCAGATCGTCACTGCCAAAGCTGTCCAGCATTTTGGCGCACATGTTGTGAATCGACAGGAACGCCGCGACCGAGGGACAGGCCATCGATAGCGCTTCGAACACCAGTGTCGCATCCAATCGCGTCAGGCCAGAACCACCAGCCTCTTCCGAGACATAAAGTCCACCAAATCCTAGTTCGCCGATTTTGGGCCAAAGCTCTTTGGGGATGGTTCCGTCTGCTTCCCACTGACGCGCGAAGGGGGCGATGTGGTCTTGGCCAAAGGCGTAGGCCATGTCGAAAATGGCCGTTTGTTCTTCGGTCAGCGCGAAATCCATGACGTGTGCTTCCTGATGGCTATAGAATTGAACGAGCGTTTTATTCTTCAATCCTTACAGAAATTTTTCAATAACGGCAAACACGGCGATTTAGGGGATTTCTGGACGGTGAGGTATACTGCGGGAATTCTGCTTTCTTGATCATTACGGAGTATTCTTATGTCGTCACACAAGCTTGCTGTTATCGCGATTCACGGCATGGGCAGCCAGTACAATCCTCAGAACCAGCCCCCATCAACGACCCCAACGTTTTCCAAAGGGCTGAAACGACGCGTTTCGAACCGGGTCGGCGCGGATATGGATGATGTAATCTGGCACGAGGTGGTCTGGGCACAGATCCTGCAAGGGCGGCAAAAGGCATATCTGCGCAAGGTCAACCGCAGCCTTGGATACGACAAGCTGCGCGAGTTTGTAGTGTGCAATCTGTCGGATGCGGCTTCTTACCGACCAACCCCGGATGATGGCGATAAGATCTATGAGGCGATCCACAAGAAAATCGAGAATGTGATGGGGGTCGTCAAATACCAGGTCGGACCACAGGGGCCTGTACTGATCCTGGCGCATTCGCTGGGTGGGCACATAATGTCGAACTATATTTATGACATGCAAAGACATCTGCGCCAGGGTGGTTCACCGGTTCATCCGACAGATGTTGAAAACATGAAAACCGTTGCTGGCCTCGTGACGTTTGGGTGCAATATTCCGATTTTTCTGTTCGCATATCCCGAGAATGAGATTTTTCCGATCATGGCCCCGAACCGCGCGCTGCCGCCTGCGTTGCAGTTTTCGACCTGGTGGCGAAACTACTATGACAAGCATGATGTTTTGGGTTTTCCTTTGGGCAAAAGCGCGCCAAGCTATGAACAGCTCGCTCAAAGTGGGGCCTTGAAGGATAAGCCGATCAATGCGGGCAAAATCTTTACGTCGTGGAACCCGCTTTCGCATAACGGATACTGGACGGATCGCGATTTGTATGAACCCGTAGCGGACCGGATCAAAGAGATTTTGGCGGCGGTTTGACTTTAAAGGTCGGCGTGAAATTCCTCGATCAGGTGCTTGACCACCGCCATGCCCGGATCATCCCCGCGCGCCAAAGCTTCAGCGTAAACACGGCGTTGGCGGGTGGCGGAGGTGCCATTTTCTGCGATCTGCCGAAGGCGGGCGAGTTCGGTCATGGTGCCCAATGCCTCGGTGTCTTCGGCCAACATGCCCATCAGCTCTCCGATCAGTTCAGCCATCGGCTTGATTGAGCGATCACCGAAATCGATCAGACCTTCGCCCACACCGTAGCGCTGCGCGCGCCAACGGTTTTCGCCGATCAGAAACTTATCATATTGCCGCCAACGAAGATTGCGGTCTTTCAGGCGGCACAGCATCCGGGTCAGCGCCTGCACTAGCGCTGCAAGCGAAAGCGTATGTTCAAGCCTTGGCTGTACGTCCATGATGCGAGTTTCTAGGGTGGGGAACCGGTGAGATGGACGTAGGTCCCACCAGATCTTCGAGGTATCCTCGATAACGCCGAGTTCGACCAGCACGCCGGTGGTGCGTTCGTATTCGCCCCAACTGCCGAACACCGGGGGCAGACCGGTCCGGGGCAGATTGTCGAACACGGTGAGCCTATAGGAGGAAAGCCCGGTGTCTTCGCCGTTCCAATAAGGAGACGAGGTCGACAACGCCAGCAGATGGGGCAGAAAGTAAGAAAGCTGGGGTACCAGGTCGGCGCGCAAGGCTTGATCTTCGACGCCCACATGCACATGCATTCCGCAGATCAGCATCCGCCGCGCCACGCCGCCCAAAGCATGCTGCAGGGCGTCATAGCGTTCTTTCCGTGTATGGTGTTGATCTTTCCAGTTCGCAAACGGGTGGCAAGAGACAGCGATCGGAGCCAAATTATACTCGGCTGCACGTTTTGAAACACAAGAACGCAGGCGCTTTAGATCTTCGCGCGCCGATCTGATCGTAGCATGTGGGCGGGTCCCGACTTCGATCTGGCACTGCAGAAATTCCGGGCTGACCTGGCCTTCGAAATCTGCCTGACAAGCTTCCATCAATGCTGCGGGCGCCTCGGCGAGCTGCAGACTGTCTTGATCGACCAGCAGGTATTCCTCTTCAATGCCGATCGTGAATTCCTGCTGCATGGCGGCCCTCGTTGGTCAATTCACATCAGTGAATACGGAAATTAGCGTTTTGCCAAGGGTTTGGCCTGTCGGTTCTTGCGGAAGTCCTGCGTGCACAGGTAAAGAGCGGGCGCAACGCAATGTGGAGCCGTCCTCGTGAAACCCAGAAAATTTCCGCAGATCAATGCAGCCCTAGATGAGTTGGGTGTCAAGCTGATCGACAAGGTTACGGAACAGGATGAACGGGCGCGGCTGGAAGCGTTCGAACGGGCAGGGGGATTGACCAGGCCCGCTTATGCCCTGTCGCCGGGAATGGACGGATTCGATATCGCGCAACTTGTCGAAGAGTATACGCGCCATGCCGATGCGCTTGCAGCTTTGAAGGACCCGGCGCGAAACCAAACCGGTTATTACACCGGAAACGGATATTACGATAGCCCGGATGCGGATGCGCTTTACTTGATGATCCGCCGCTTTCAGCCCAAGCGCGTGATCGAGGTCGGCTGCGGGAACTCTACCCGCGTGACGCGGCAGGCGATCATAGATGGTGGTTTGGATACGACGATCACGGCAATTGATCCGTACCCGCGCGCAGATATCGCCCATGTCGTCGATCAGTTTGAGCAGAAGCGACTGGAAGAAGTAGATCCCGCGCTGTTCGATCAGCTTGAGGCTGGGGATGTTCTGTTCATCGATTCAAGCCATGTGGTTCGGATGAGCAACGATGTCGCCCATCTATTCTGTCGGATCATTCCGGCGCTGAAACCCGGCGTTGTCATTCATGTCCACGATGTTTTTCTGCCTTATGAATATCCCAAACGGTTCTTCTATGACTGCCCAGGATGGGGTGAGCAATACATGTTGCATGCCTTGCTGCAATCCGGTTTCTATTCAATGCTTTGGCCCGGATATTACCTGCAGCAGGATCGCCCCGACGCCGTCGCAGCGCTGCCGTTTCTAGAAGAGGGCCGTGCGCAGAGCATCTGGGTTCAGCTCAAAGAAAATTGATTTCTGTGTGATCCGGTTCGAACCCAGGCCCGTAACCCTTTCCATAACAAGCTGGAGAGGAGTTAACAGCCATGTTCCGCCGCACATTCATGGGCACTGCCGCCGCATTTGCACTTGCACTGCCCGTCAAGGCACAGGCCGCTGATATCGTAGATACCGCAGTTGCTGCCGGGTCATTCAACACCCTGGTTGCTGCCGTTCAGGCCGCGGGCCTGGTTGATACGCTGAAAGGCGATGGGCCCTTCACCGTCTTTGCACCCACGGATGAAGCTTTTGCAGCTCTGCCTGAAGGCACTGTTGAAACCCTACTTCTGCCGGAAAACAAGGACCAGTTGGTGTCGATCCTGACCTACCATGTCGTGCCAGCCAAAGTGATGTCCGGCGACATTGCAGGAAAGCGCGCGAAGGTTCTGACCGTGCAAGGCGACCGACTAAGCGTGAACGCAAAAAATGGCGTGAAAGTTAATGGTGCCAAAGTTGTGCAGGCCGACATCGAAGCCAGCAACGGCGTCATTCACGTTGTCGACGAAGTGATCATTCCCGAATAAATCTACCACCTTCACGAAAACAAAAGCCCCGTTCCTGATGGACGGGGCTTTTTTGTGTTTCGTGTAGAAACTCGCCGTTTAGACCAAACGTACCTGAGTACCGACCTTTACCAGCGGATACAGCTCTTCAACGTGCTGGTTATAGAGACCAATACAGCCGGACGAGCTCTGACGGCCAATCTTGCGGGTATCATAGGTGCCGTGAACCAGGTAGGCAGGCCAGCCAAGATACATAGCGCGAGTTCCCAATGGGTTTCCAGGTTCACCACCCTCCATGCGAATTGGCAACGAGGGATCGCGCTCGCGCATTGATGGGGTTGGTGTCCAGCTTGGGTTCTCCGCCTTGCGTGTGACTTTGGTATAGCCGCGCTTGGTCAGCTCTTCGCTCATCGGGACAGAACTGGGGTACAGCTTGTAGGTTCCATCCGGCCCCCAGTAATGAACAGCCCGGCTGGTGATATCGGCCAACAATGCGCCGACGCCCAACTCGTCAAAGTGATCCTGCCAATTCTGCTGCGAGAACGATGAAACGTTACGACGTACTGGAAGCTGCGTGCTGATTGCTTCCTCGGTCTGTGGGAAAGCATCAGTGCTTTGAGCACGCACGATAGCAGGGGCCGCAATCAGCGATGCAGCGCCCAAAAGGGCGTGACGACGGGTAAAACGATTTTGGGACAAGGTTGCCTCCAGGGAGTTATGAGCTGCTCGGATAGTTGAATTACCGATAAAATATTAGTGAATGCCTGCTTTTTCCAGAGGGCGACCTCTGAATTTCTTGTGAGGTACGCGATCAGGCAGCAACTAGCGCAGGCACGAAAAAACCCGACCCATGTAGGGCCGGGTTTCCTGATTTGTAAGCTGAATGATCAGTCCATCGCTTTGAAGTTGAACTCGCCACCTTCCTTGATGCCCGACGGCCAGCGCGATGTCACTGTTTTGGTGCGGGTGTAGAACTTGAAGCTGTCTGGACCGTGCTGGTTCAGGTCGCCGAACATCGATTTCTTCCAGCCGCCAAAAGTGTGGTAGGCCAGCGGAACCGGGATCGGAACGTTGATGCCGACCATGCCGATGTTCACACGGCTGGCAAAGTCACGCGCCGTATCACCGTCGCGGGTGAAGATCGCAGTGCCGTTGCCGTATTCATGATCCATCGCCAGTTTCAACGCCTCTTCATAAGAACCCGCGCGTACGGTCGACAGGACCGGGCCAAAGATCTCTTGCTTGTAGATGTCCATCTCGGGTGTGACGTTGTCGAACAGGTGCGGGCCGACAAAGAAGCCGTCCTCATAGCCCTGCAGGCTGAAGTCGCGGTTGTCGACAACCAGCTTCGCGCCCTGCTCAACGCCCGAGTTGATCAGGCCAAGGATACGCTCTTTCGCGGCAGCAGTAACAACCGGACCCATGTCTACGTCGTCGCCCGCTGTGTAGGGGCCGACTTTCAGCTTTTCTACGCGCGGGATCAGTTTTTCGATCAGTGCGTCTGCGGTTTCTTCACCCACAGGAACGGCAACCGAGATCGCCATGCAGCGCTCGCCAGCCGCGCCAAAACCCGCACCGACCAGCGCGTCAGCAGCCTGATCCAGATCGGCGTCAGGCATAACGATCATGTGGTTCTTGGCGCCACCGAAGCACTGCGCGCGTTTGCCGTTGGCGGTTGCACGAGCATAGATGTACTGCGCGATCGGGGTTGAACCCACGAACGACACGCCCTGAATGATTTCGCTGTCCAGCAGGGTGTCCACGGCCTCTTTGTCACCGTTTACGACTTGGAACACGCCCTTGGGCAGACCAGCTTCGACAAACAGCTCTGCCAGCATCAATGGAACAGAGGGGTCGCGCTCGGACGGCTTTAGAACAACTGCGTTGCCGCAGGCCAGTGCCGGGCCAACGTGCCAAAGCGGCATCATTGCGGGGAAGTTGAATGGCATGATCGAAGCGACCACGCCCAGCGGCTGACGCATCGAATACATATCGATGCCCGGGCCCGCGCTGTCGGTGAACTCACCTTTCAGCATCTGGGGCGCGCCGATGCAGTACTCGATCACTTCCAGACCACGCTGCAAGTCACCCTTCGCATCGGGAATGGTCTTGCCATGTTCCCGGCTGAGAGCCTCGGCCAGCTTGTCCATGTCGCGGTTCATCAAGCCAACCATTGCCATCATAACGCGCGCGCGCTTCTGCGGGTTGGTTGCGCCCCAAGCGACCTGAGCTGCTGCAGCGTCTTCGATCGCAGCGGTGGTCTCGGCGACACTGGCCATCGGGCATTGGTACTGCACTTCACCCGTTGCTGGGTTGAATACATTGTCAAAGCGGCCAGATGTGCCAGCGACATTTTCGCCGTTGATGAAATGGGTCAGGTTCTGCATTGCAAACTCCTCCGGATTAAGTTGCGCGAAGAATAGACTTGCGAAAATCACCTGAACAGAGGCAATATTTCAAATCAGTTTTGCAAAAATGCAAAGGGTAGAGCATGACGCCGAATTGGGATGATTTGCGGGTATTTCTGGCGGTCGCGCGCGATGAAAGCCTTTCGGGTGCGGGGCGGGTTCTCAAGATAGACCCGGCGACAGTCGGGCGCAGAATCGCGCGGCTCGAAGCGGCATTGGACGCGGTGTTGTTCACGAAATCACAGCAGGGCTATGTGTTGACGACTGCAGGACAACGCCTGATGGAGCATGGGCTGCAGGCGGAAGAAGCTATGCGTGCAGCGACTGGTGTCATGTCAGGCTCTGCCAAATCGCTAAGCGGTCAGATCCGAATTGGTGCCCCGGATGGTAGTGCCAATTACCTGTTGCCACAGGTCTGCGCCAAGATCAGCGATGCCAATCCTGATCTCGACATTCAGATCCTGGCGTTGCCGCGCATCATCAACCTATCCCGGCGAGAGGCCGACATGGCGGTAACAGTCAGTGCGCCCACCGCAGGGAAACTGCTGGTGCAGAAGATATCCGACTATCGGCTGCATATGGTCGCAACGAAGGAATACCTGAGTCGTCACGCCGAAATTCGATCCATCGAGGATCTAAAAGGGCATCGGATGATAGGCTATATTCCGGACATGATTTTCGACCGCGAGCTGGACTATCTCAACGACATTGGTGTTGAACGTGTCGCGCTTGCATCAAACTCTGTTTCCGTTCAGCTGCGACAAGTTTCGCTGGGAACAGGGGTCTGCGTGGCACATGATTTCACATTGCCGTTCCATCGGGGATTGCAGAAAATCCTGACGGATCAGGTCAGTCTGACCCGGGGGTTCTATCTGGTCCGCCATCAGGGCGATCAGCGCAATGAGCGGTTGAACCGCTTTGCCGAGGCGTTGACGCGCGGAATACGGGACGAAGTAGCGCGGCTTGAGCGCGAAGCTTCACCTTGACACATTCACACATTCCGGCAACGCTTTGGAAAACAGTACGTAATTCCGGAGGTTTTCGCTTATGCTTGTACAGGCCATTCTCAAATCCAAGGCCAGCGGCGGTGTGGAGACGGTCGAGCCAACGGCATCCGTTTCTCAGGCTGCCGAGATTCTTGCGGAAAAGCGGATTGGTACTGTGGTCATTTCCGAGGATGGGGGGCAGACGGCAGCGGGCATTTTATCCGAACGAGACATTGTTCGCGAGTTGGCTGCCAGCGGCAGCGGATGCTTGGATAAACCCGTTAGCAACTATATGACCAAGCAACTTGTGACCGCCAGCCAGCAGGATACTGTTGAGTCTATCCTGTCCCAGATGACCGAAGGTCGATTTCGCCACATGCCTGTATTGGAAGATGGCAAACTGGTCGGCATCGTTACGCTGGGTGATGCGGTCAAGGCGCAACTGGCTGAACTTGCTATGGAAAAAGACGCGCTTGAGGGCATGATCATGGGGCACTGAACGCGGGGGCTGTTTCAGCCTCTTGCACCTGCGGCAAAGTTATGTTTGCTTGCGCAGAAATATTGTTGCGCTGGAGAGCCCAATGCGGGTTGGATTATATCCCGGTACTTTCGACCCTATCACCATGGGTCATATAGACATTATTCGCCGCGCGGCTGCGCTGGTGGATAAGCTCGTCATTGGTGTTGCTATCAACCGGGACAAGGGCCCGCTGTTTTCTTTGGAAGAGCGTGTCGCGATGATCGAGGCCGAATGCGCCCATCTAACCGAGCAGACTGGCACCGAGATTGTCGCGCATCCGTTTGAAAACCTGCTGATCGATTGCGCCCGCGATGTAGGCGCTCAGATCATCGTGCGCGGACTGCGTGCGGTTGCGGATTTCGAGTATGAATTCCAGATGGTTGGGATGAATCGCGCGTTGGACGACTCGATTGAGACCGTGTTCTTGATGGCAGAGGCACGGCATCAAGCCATTGCGTCGAAACTGGTCAAAGAAATCGCCAGATTGAACGGGGACGTGTCAAAATTCGTCACGCCCCGCGTCAATTCCGCCTTGAAAGAGCGGTTAGGATAGCGCGCCCATCGCGGCGGCAGTGTCCAGCATCCGGTTCGAGAAGCCCCATTCGTTGTCGTACCATGCAAGCACACGAACCAATGTGCCGTCAGTTACTTTGGTTTCAGCCAGTGAAACCGTCGAGCTGTGCGAGTCGTGGTTGAAATCGATCGAGATCAAGGGGCGATTCTCGGCCGCCAGCACACCGGGGATTTTGGCGGCGGCTTCTACAAAGAGGGCATTGACCTCTTCTTCGGTCGTCGGTCGCGAAACCTCAGCAACCAGATCAACGACTGAAACATTGGGCGTGGGGACACGAATGGCTTGCCCGGTCAACTTACCAGCAAGCTGCGGCAGAACCAGACCAACAGCCGATGCCGCGCCAGTTGTCGTCGGAATCATCGACAGCGCAGCTGCGCGCGACAGGTAGGGGTCTTTGCCCGCAGTGTCGTGAACCGGTTGGCTGGCCGTATATGCATGAACTGTGGTCATGTTGCCGTGTTTGATACCTAGTCCTGCGTCCAAAGCCGCCGCGACCGGCGACAGGCAGTTGGTGGTGCACGAGGCATTGGAAACTACGATATCGTCGGCGGTTAACTCATGATCGTTCACGCCGAACACGACTGTCTTCACGCCGCCGTCGCCACGGGCAGGGGCCGAGATCAACACTTTCTTTGATCCGTTTTTCAGGTGCCGCTCAGCTGCTTCACGGGTCCGGAAAACACCGGTGCATTCCAGAACCACATCCACATCAGACCAGTCTAGTGCTTCGGGATCACGCTCGCTGGTCAGCCGGATGGGCCCAGCACCCACATCCAGACCTGCATCAGTCAGACTTACGGGTTTGGAATAGCGTCCATGCACACTGTCGAACTCGAACAGATGTGCGTTCATTTCGGGCTTTGCCAGATCGTTGATTGCGATGATTTCAACATCAGTACGTCTGGATTCCATGACGGCCCGAAGAACGCCGCGCCCGATCCGTCCAAATCCATTGATTGCCAGCTTGAGTGTCATAATGCGCTCCGTCAGAACATGGTCCATAGATGGTTAGCGCTAACAAAGCCAGATTGGCGCGAAAGTCAAGAAAAACCTCTGTCAGCGCCAGAAGGCGAGCCAATCCAGGAAATCGTAGAGCTTCTTGCCCAGGAACAGCAGGTGTTCGGTGCCGAATAGTGCCACGTCCAGCATCAGACCGCCCAGAATTAGGATTCCAAGCCAGATGGCGATTTGATTTGTCATTTCTGCGCCCTGAACGAAAATGCCCGCTCAGATAACCTGAGCGGGAATAAAGGTACAAGCTATGTCCAAAGGGTCAGTTAAGGCGGCCCATCGCGACGGCGACATCCGCCATACGCACCGAGAATCCCCATTCGTTGTCATACCACGCCAGCACGCGCACCATACGGTTGTCGACCACACGGGTCTGATCCGGCGCGAAGATCGAGCTTTCTTCGGTGTGGTTGAAATCGGTCGAAACCAGCGGCGCGGGCTCATACCCTAGAACGCGCTGCATCGGGCCTTTCGCTGCCTCTTCGACGATGGCGTTGACCTCTTCGACAGTGACGTCGCGCGAGGCGCGGAATGATAGATCAACGGCCGAGACGTTTGGAGTGGGCACGCGGATGGCCGAGCCGTCCAGGCGCCCTTTGAGGTTCGGCAGAACCTCTCCCAGTGCTGCAGCGGCGCCAGTGGACGTCGGGATCATCGACATGGCGGCAGCGCGGGCGCGATAAAGATCGCTGTGGCGACGGTCCAGCGTCGGTTGGTCGCCGGTATAGGCGTGAATCGTGGTCATGATGCCATGCTCGATGCCGATACCTTCGTCCAGAACCTTGGCAAGCGGAGCAAGGCAGTTGGTGGTGCAAGAACCGTTCGACACCATATTGTCGTTTGCGGTCAGGCTGTTGTGGTTCACACCAAATACGATGGTCTTGTCGACATTTTTGCCGGGAGCCGACAGCAGAACCTTACCAGCGCCGCGCTCAAGATGGGTTTTGGCTTTCAGGCCGTCGTTGAATTTACCGGTGCATTCCAGAACGACATCGCAGCCTTCCCAGTCCAGCTCGTTCATATCGTAGGTCGAGAACATCTCCATCGGGCCGCGACCCAGATCCATGGTGTTGCCTTCGACCGAGACGTCGCGTGGGAAACGTCCATGGATGCTGTCGTATTTCAACAGATGCGCCGAGGTTTCCAGCGGGCCGGTGGCGTTGACCTTGATCACTTCGATGTCGTTGCGCGCCGATGCGGCGATGTGCGACAGAGTACAGCGGCCGATGCGGCCAAAACCATTGATACCGACCTTGATGGTCATCCGACGTCTCCAAAAATGCGCTTGCGTTGCAGGCCATATAGCCGCGAATATTGAATCTCAAAAGGGCAAAAATGGCATATTTTTAAGGTGTTAGCGCAAACCTGCGCCGATTGCGCTAACGCTTGCGCTAGCCGTTGGATCAGGTAGGGTCCGATCGAACAGATGAATGGAAAGGAAGCGCGATGAGTGGTCTGTTGGCCCTGTTGGACGACGTGGCGGGCATTGCAAAGGTTGCGGCGGCCTCGGTGGACGATGTGGTGGCCGCTGCCGGCAAGGCTGGGGCCAAGACTGCGGGTGTGATCATTGACGATGCGGCCGTGACGCCCAAATACGTTCAGGGTTTTGCCCCGGCGCGGGAACTGCCGATCATCTGGCGCATCGCGCGCGGATCGATTTTCAACAAGATCATTCTGTTGTTGCCAGTGGCATTGCTACTAGCCAATTTTGCGCCTTGGTTGATCACACCACTGCTTATGCTCGGTGGTTCATATCTGTGTTTTGAAGGGGCCGAAAAGATTTTTCATGTCCTGTTCCCACACGGAAGCCACGCGATCGAAGAGGATATGAAAAATCCTGATCCTGGCCATCTGGAAGAAAAGAAGGTGAAGGGTGCGATCAAGACTGACTTTATCCTGTCTGCTGAAATCATGACCATCGCTTTGGCGGCCATTGAAGCGCCGAATGTGTGGATGCAAGCCGCTACGCTGGCCGTTGTGGGCGTTGGGGTCACCGTCGCCGTTTATGGCTCGGTCGCTCTGATCGTGAAAATGGATGATGTCGGCCTGTATTTGGCGCAAAACGCGCCGACGCCGATAGGGCGCGGAACGGGAAGGGGCCTCGTCAAAGCGATGCCCGTTGTTATGAAAGTTCTGTCTATCGTTGGTACTGCTGCGATGCTGTGGGTCGGCGGGTCGATCATGATCCACGGTATGGAGGTCCTGGGCTTTGGCTGGCTGGGCCATCACATTTACGACTGGGCAAATGCTGCGAGTCATGCTGTGTCTGAACAATGGGCAGGCGCGGTAAAGTGGATCGCGAAGGCGACGATGGATGGTGTATTCGGTCTGGCCTATGGGCTGGCGCTGATACCGGTGGCAACCAAGCTGCTGTCCCCCGCGATCAGCGCGATTTCGGGATCTGCGAATAAACACTGAAATCAGGATCATGTGACGTGAGGTTTCATCTGGCACAACGGTAAGAGCGGGGTAAGTTCCATTCGAAGCATACCCGGTGTGAGATCGATGACTAAACTCAGCCTTTCCCAAGTCCTTGCCAGTTCAGATCGGTTGAACGGGATGCTGCAGTTCCCGGTGCCGCTAAACTGGATGCAAGGCCGCACAACATATGGCGGCTTCTCGTCTGCCTTGCTGCTGGCTGCTGCGAGAAATGCGGTCGATGTTCTGCCGCCATTACGCTCGGCCCTGATCAATTTTACCGCGCCCATCGGTTCACCTCCGCTGATCGAAACCGAGGTGCTTCGCAATGGGCGGAATGTCACAACGATCAATACACGAGCAAGGATTGAGGGGAATACAGCCGCGCTTGGGACATTTACGTTTGGCAAGGCACAGGAAAGCCATGTGGTGTTCGAACATCCGGCTAAGGCAGAGATACAGCCAGAGATCACAGAACACTATTTCCCGCCAGATTTGCCAAAACTTCCCATCGCATTTCTTGAGAACTTCGACGTTCGGTTGATCGACGGGGCGCGGCCATTTGCTGGTGCAGAGCGTGGCTATGTGAAGGTTTGGGCGCGCCATAATGATGCCGATATGCGCGATAGGATCGAAGGGTTGATCGCAATTGCGGACCTATTGCCACCGGCCATATTCCCGACGTTGAAGAAGCCGGGAAACAACTCGTCAATGAACTGGATTTTCAACGTGCTGTCCGAGGATATTCATACTCGCGATGGATGGTGGTTGATGGAACATCAATTGACAGCTGGACATGACGGCTACAGCTCTCAGGTCATGCGGATGTGGAACACCGATGGTGATCTAATTGTCGATGGTATGCAGTCAGTAATAATTTTCGTCTAACAAAAAAGGCCCCGGTTTTAACCGAGGCCTTTTGACTAATTTGGGTAGGTTCAACCCAGCAGTTCTTTGACCTTGGCGACTGTTGCCTCGGTCGTGATGCCAAAATGCTTGTAGAGCTCTCCGGCGGGTGCCGACGCACCAAAGCTGGACATGCCGATGAACCCAGCCTTGGCCTCGCGACCACGCTCGCCCAGAAGCCAACGGTCCCAGCCTCCGGCGCGAACCGCAGCCTCGATACCGACGCGGACGGCTCCCGCAGGCAATACGCGCTTGCGGTAGGCTTCGTCTTGTTCGGCAAACAGCTCCATACAGGGCATGGAAACGACCCGAGTGCCGATGCCTTCGGCCTCAAGTATTGCTTTAGCTTCCATCGCCAGCGAAACCTCGGAACCTGTGGCAATCAGAATCGCCTGACGCTTGTTTTCTGCGTCAGCCAATACATAGGCGCCTTGCGCGGTCAGGTTTTTGGCTTTGTGCTGGGTCCGAACAGTTGGCACGCCTTGACGGGTCAGCGACAGGACTGAGGGGCTATCCTTGAAGGTCAGCGCCAATTCCCAGGCTTCGGCGGTCTCAATCGTATCGGCTGGGCGGAACACATAAGTGTTCGGCGTCGCGCGTGAGATCGCCAGATGTTCCACCGGTTGGTGCGTCGGACCGTCTTCGCCCAGACCAATCGAGTCGTGGGTCATCACAAACACCGTCGGGATCTTCATAAGTGCAGCCAAACGCATCGAGGGCCGCGCATAGTCGGTGAAGGCCATGAACGTACCGCCATACGGGCGAATGCCACCATGCAGCGCCATACCGTTCATAGCAGCGGCCATACCGTGTTCACGAATGCCGTAATGGATATACCGACCCTTGCGGTTTTCCGGAAGGAACACGCCCATATCAGCCGATTTGGTGTTGTTCGACCCAGTCAGGTCAGCCGAGCCGCCAATGGTTTCGGGCATGATCGGGTTAACGACATTCAACACCTTCTCTGAAGAGGCGCGTGTGGCCAGCTTTGGCTGGTCTTCCGACATCTGTTTCTTGAACGACCGGATGGCGCCGGCCAGCTTCTTTGGCGCCTCAAACGCATAGGCGCGGTTGAATTCGGCTTGTTTACGTTCGGAGACTTGCGCAAAACGCTCCTCCCACGCTGCGCGCTCGGCTTTGCCACGTGCACCAATGGCCTCCCAAGCGGCTTTGACCTCAGCAGGGATGACGAACGCATCATGCGGCCAGTCATATGCTTCTTTGGCGGCGTTCAACTGATCCTGATCGGTCAGAGCGCCATGGCCTTTTGAAGTGTCCTGCGCCGCGTGACCCAGTGCAATGTGGCTTTCACAAGCAATCATCGTCGGCTTGTTCGACTTCTTCGCCTGCATGATGGCCGCATCGATGGCCTTGGGGTCGTGGCCGTCAATCTCAAGCACATGCCAGCCCGAGGCCGCAAAACGGCGCACCTGATCGGTGCGGTCGGCGATGTCGACTGTGCCGTCGATGGTGATGTTGTTGTTATCCCAGAAGACGATCAGCTTGCTCAGCTCGTGGCGACCGGCCAAAGTGATCGCCTCTTGGCTGACGCCTTCCATCAGGCAGCCGTCGCCCGCAATCACGTAGGTATAGTGATCAACGATCTTCTTGCCATAATGCGCACGCTGAATTTCCTCGGCCATCGCAAAGCCAACGGCATTCGAAATGCCCTGACCCAAAGGTCCGGTAGTGGTTTCGACACCATCGATCAGGAAGTTCTCGGGGTGCCCGGCAGTTTTAGCGCCCAATTGACGGAAGTTCTTGATCTCTTCCAGCGTAACATCGCCATGACCGGTGAGATACAGCAGCGAATAGACCAGCATCGAACCGTGACCCGCCGATAGGATGAACCGATCGCGGTCCGGCCAGTTCGGGGCAGCGGCGTCGAATTTGAGGTGCTTTTCGAACAATACGGTCGCAACATCGGCCATGCCCATCGGCATACCGGAATGGCCGGAATTGGCGGCGGCGACAGCGTCGAGGGTCAGGGTGCGGATGGCCGCAGCCTTGTCCCAGTGTTCGGGGTTGGCATTGCGCAGCGCAGTCAGGTCCACGGGCGTTGTTCCTTTGGTTTACGGGCAGATGGGCGCTGAATACCATCCGATTGTCAAAGTGCAAGCAGAACCGCGTGGCACACCGAATTGGCGCTTCAAGAGCGGTGTGCAAGTGGTTGAAACCAAACAGTGGGTATTTTCTGTCGCATTCCGTTAGACTAGGGCTGAGCGCCGCCGCTTTTGATTCGGGTAGGCGAATATCAGAACGAACCTTGATAAAGAGGTGACACAGGCATGAGTCAGATCGAAGAACTACAACGCCGTATTATCACCGCGATGGAGCGGATCGGTAATGGTGTCGAGGCCTTGCACGATGCTGGATCCGCAGCCGGTGATGATACGTCGCTGCGAACGGCGCTTGAAGAAGAGCGGGTGGCCAATGCCCAGCTTGAGGAACGGCTGAAAACGATCAAAGAGAGGCACGCGCAAGAGATTGACGCGCTGCGTGCGCAACCGGCACCGAGTTCGGAAGTGGATGCGCTGCGTGTGCAATTGGCCGAGGCGACTTCTCAGCTCGCCACGGTTGAGGCTGCGCGGGCCGAGTTGGCGGATGCCAAGGCTGCGCTTGAAAACACGGACGAAGTCGAGGGCTTGAAGGCAGAGATTGAGACTCTGCGCTCACATCAGGGCGCCGCAGAAGAGGCCAATACGTTGCGCGCGCAGGTCGAGAAACTGACCCCAATCGCGGATCGCGCGGAAGAGATGGAGGCCGAATTGGCGCGTCTGCGGGCTGAACTGGTCGATAGCGAGCGGTTAACCGAACTCAATGCCGAGCTTGAGATGCTGCGCGCGGAACGGGCTAGCCATGGGGCCGCGATGTCCCGGTTGGATGATGATTTGCAACGGCTTCGCAATGCAAACGATCAGCTCCGAATCGCTGTCGATGAATTACGCGCCGCCGCAGAGGACGGTGTCACGGATGCTGACATGCTGAACCGGGCCACGACAGCCGAATTAGAAGCCATACGTGCCGCGCGCGCGTCGGACGCAGCCGAAGCGCATGCGGTCCTGGCTCGGCTTGAGCCATTGCTAAGTCATGCCAATCTGGCCGAGGGAGAGGTGGAATAATGCCCGAAGTAACCATTCATATCGGTGGCCGCGGCTTTGATGTCTCGTGCCAGGACGGTGAGGAACCGTTTCTGCAAGCGGCAGCCAGACTGCTGGATGATGAGGCTCAGGTTTTGTCGGACCAGATCGGACGTATGCCGGAATCGCGGATGCTGCTGATGGCGGGACTCATGTTGGCAGACAAGGCAGCCGCGCATGAAGATCGCATGAAACTGGCCGAGGCCAAGCTGGTTGAATTGGAGACCGAATTGAAGCGGCTCCGCAGCCAACCGCAGCCGGAACCTGAACGGATCGAGGTCGCGGTAGTGCCGCCATCTGTCACGGATACGCTGGCTGAAATGGCGGCGCGCGCCGAAGCCCTGGCGGCAGTCATTGAAGAAAGGACGGCCTAATGCCGATCGCCCGAATGGCCTTTTGCGCGGCCGTCGTCTCGCTGACTGGCACGATGGCAAAGGCCGATATCGACATTCTGTCCGTGACGTTTACCTGTGAAAACAACACGCAAGTGCCGGTGTCCTACTTTAACGCCTCAAATGGCGATGGGGCGGCTGCGATGATGATCGATGATCAGTTGATCCCCATGAAACAGGTTCCAAGCGGCTCGGGCATCCGGTATGAATCCGTCGGAGGGGCAGGGACATACACCCTGCGCTCCAAGGGGTGGGATGCCACGATCAGCCATCAGGCCGAAGGCGACACAGCCCCGGAACTCGTATTGTTCAAGGACTGTAGCAGCCGATAGCTTACGCGTTTGCTTCGCGGATTTTGTCCGCAGCGTCTTTGTTATAGCCCACACTGTTTTCATCGAACAGTGTGTCTAGCTCACCCGACAGCGTCATTTCAGTGATAATGTCGCAACCGCCGACAAACTCGCCTTTGACATAAAGCTGAGGCACGGTTGGCCAGTCGGAGTAGTCCTTGATGCCCTGGCGCACAGCTTCGTCAGCCAGAACGTTCACATCGGTGTATTCGACACCCATGTAATTCAGAACACCGGCCACCCGGGATGAGAACCCGCACTGCGGCATCTCTTTGGTGCCTTTCATGTAAAGCACCACATCGTTGGCTTTGACGGTTTCGTCGATCTGGGTCTTAACGTCGCTCATCTTGCTTTTCCTTTTCATCCGCTTGCGCGGCGGTCGTTCGGTTATCGGGCGGTTCAGGTGCCCATCCTTCTTCTTCAAGCCGCCGGTGTTCTGCTTGTGCAAGCGTCACCGGATCAAGCCCGTATCGTTCAATTCCCCCAACCTTGCTAAGCGTATCGGGGTCAGGGCGCATATCCGACAGTTTTCGTTTTCTGTTGCGTTTGACATAGGCTTCGATGAGGGCGGCGACAACTATCAATGCACCAAGAAGAGATATCCAGAAGGGCCAGCCACTCATCTTTTCAAAGCCACTTAGGCGCTTTTTTGAAAGTAGTGCTGTGTCATTCAGGTACCTTCGTCGTCAACGCCAGCGCGTGCAATTCCCCATCAGATCCATCCATCTTGCCTTTCAGCGCAGCGTAAACCGCACGCTGTTGCTGAACGCGGTTTTTGCCGCGAAAGCTTTCGTCCACGACCATGGCGGACATGTGCACGCCATCGCTGCCACCAACCTGAATTTCCGCATTGGGAAAGCTTTCGCGCAGCAGGGTTTCGATCTCGTGGGCGCTCATCGGCATGTAGGTTCACTCCTGTAGGTCTTTACCAAGATGTAGAGTGATGGGAGCGGGCGTGCAAGATGTCGAGCATTTTTCAGATACGCGAATCCCGCGCCTATGGAAGACGCGGGAATTCTGGAATTCGAAAGAGACGATTGATCAGGCGACCGCGGCGGCAAAGCTCTGGCGGAAGGTCTCGGTCAGTTCTGCCAAAGGAGCTTCGGAATTGCCGATCTTCACGCTGTCACCGGTAAATCGACCAACCGAGACCAGCGGGACACCAGCCTGACCGGCAGCGATCATCAGCGCCTCGGCTTGATCGAAGTTGCACGCCACAAGATAACGGGCCTGGTCTTCGCCGAATAGGAACTCGGACGATGCATCATCCAGGCAAACGCCTACGCCTGCAGCTTCAGCAAGTTCAAACGCTGCCAGTGCAAGGCCGCCATCGCTAAGATCAGTACATGCTTTGATCATCTCGCGATTGGCACGGATGAATTCCCCGTTGCGCGCCTCTGCAGCCAGATCAACATGCGGCGCGTCTCCGTCCTCGCGGTTGAATACCTCGGCCAGCAGGGCGGACTGACCCATATGGCCGTTGGTTTCGCCGATGACCAGCGCAACATGGCCATCCCGAACTTCGTTTCCGATTATCTCGTCGCTATGAGCAAGAAGACCAACCGCGCCGATGGTGGGGGTTGGCAGGATCGCCTGACCGTCTGTCTCGTTATAAAGAGAGACGTTGCCCGACACGATGGGCATATCCAGCGCACCAACGGCGGCACCGATACCTTGGATCGCGCCGACGAACTGACCCATGATCTCGGGCTTTTCGGGGTTCCCGAAGTTCAGGTTGTCTGTGGTGGCAAGTGGTTTGGCCCCCACGGCGGTCAGGTTGCGATAGGCCTCGGCCACCGCTTGTTTGCCGCCTTCCACCGGGTTTGCACGGACATAGCGCGGGGTTACGTCGCTGGTGAAGGCCAGCACCTTGTCAGTGCCATGTACGCGGACCATGCCAGCGCCCAGACCCGGCGTGCGTGTTGAATCCGCCATGACCATGGTGTCGTATTGCTCATAGACCCATTGTTTGCCCGCGTAATTGGGTGAAGAGAGCAGGGCGCGCAGACCGTCGATCGGATCGATCTGTGGTACGTCTTCCAGTGGCGCGGACTCAGGGGTCGGTTCCCACGGGCGGTCGTATTCAGGCGCGGTCGAGGACAGTTTAGACAGGACCAGATCGGCTTTGATCTGACCATTGTGCATGATCAGGAAACGGTCTTCGGCAATGGTTTCGCCAACGATGGCAAAATCGAGGTCCCATTTTTCGAACACGGCGCGGGCCTCAGCCTCAAGCTCAGGTTTGAGGACCATCAGCATCCGTTCCTGAGATTCCGACAGCATCATCTCATAAGCCGTCATGTTCTCTTCGCGCTGCGGGACATTCTCGAGGTCCAAACGCACGCCCAGACCACCTTTGTCGCCCATCTCTACAGCCGAGCAGGTCAAGCCCGCTGCGCCCATGTCCTGGATCGAGATCACGGCACCGGTCTGCATCAGTTCCAGCGTTGCTTCCATCAGGCGCTTTTCGGTGAAGGGGTCGCCGACCTGAACGGTGGGGCGTTTTTCTTCGATGGTGTCATCGAATTCGGCCGATGCCATGGTTGCTCCGCCCACACCGTCACGACCGGTTTTTGCGCCCAGATAGACGACGGGCATCCCAACGCCCGAAGCGGCCGAGTAGAAAATCTTGTCACTGTCAGCCAGACCAGCGGCAAACGCGTTCACAAGGCAGTTGCCGTTATAGGCCGGGTGGAACCGAACTTCGCCACCCACGCAAGGCACACCGAAGCAGTTGCCGTAGCCGCCAATCCCCTCGACCACTCCGTTCACCAATTGGCGCGTCTTATGGTGGTCCGGCTCGCCAAAGGACAGTGCGTTCATCGAGGCGATGGGCCGTGCGCCCATGGTGAAAACATCCCGCAGGATGCCGCCCACGCCGGTCGCCGCGCCCTGATAGGGTTCGATATACGAGGGGTGGTTGTGGCTTTCCATCTTGAACACCACGGCCTGACCGTCGCCGATATCGACGACACCCGCATTCTCGCCTGGGCCGCAGATAACCTGAGGGCCAGAGGTCGGAAGGGTGCGCAACCATTTCTTGGATGACTTATAAGAACAATGCTCGTTCCACATCGCTGAAAAGATGCCAAGCTCGGTAAAGGTCGGCTCACGCCCGATGATCTCAAGGATCATGTCGTATTCCTCGGGCTTGAGCCCATGTGCGGCAATCAGATCGGGTGTGATGGCGGGCTCTTGCATCTTCTGTCCTGTGTCCAAGTGGGCCGAGATTGCGGGCCTTTTAGGGCAATGGGCCGCTTGAGGAAAGAGCCAAACCCGCACAGGGGTCATCGGGCAATAAAAAACGGAACCGGCCATAAGACCGGTTCCGATTTGAGAGGCGTGCTGATTTGGTTCAGCCAGCGGCTGAAACGTGTCGAAGCCTAAGTGTCAGGCGGGGTTTTGCCCTTTGTTGACCGCATCTGCGGCGGCGGCGCCGGCGGCAGCTTTTTGTTCTTCAGTTATGTTCTCAGCCTCATCCAACCCCGGGATGGCGACGCGCACCTCGCGGCGGGCGAAGTCGATACCATTTGCGTTGAATTCGGCCTTCACACGGTTAAAGATTTCCTTACGCAGTGTGAATTGCTTGCCGGGCTTGGCCATGAACTTGCCTCGGATGATCATACCGACATCGTCGAAGTCGAACACACCCTGAGATTTGAAGGGCTGCAGGAAGCCATCTTTGTGAACCTCGTCCTGCATCATCTCGGCACCGATCTTCTTGAAGATCTTCTTGACCTTGTTGGGGTCGGTGTCGAACGGCACAGTAAATTTCAACTTCATGATCACCCAGTCACGGCTGAAGTTGGTGAGCTTTTGAATCTCGCCATAAGGTATAGTGTGGACTGGACCACGATGGTGGCGAAGCTGCATTGAGCGGATCGAAATTTTCTCGACCGTTCCCATGGTCCCGCCGACATCGACATATTCGCCGACGCGGAATGCGTCATCGATCAGGAAGAAGATGCCGCCTACGATATCGGCCACCAGTTTCTGCGCACCAAAGCCGATGGCCAGACCCAAAACACCAGCACCAGCCAGCAGCGGCGTGATGTTGATGCCCAAGGCGCTCAGGGCTAGCAGGCCGAAGATCACCGAGATGGTGACTTGTGCGGTAATCCGCAACAAGGGCAGGACGGTCGCCAGACGCGAACCACCTGCGCCGCCACCTTCTCCGCCGGCTTCTTCATCCAGCTCCTCGGCCGCTGTCTGTTCCTTGGCCAGACGACGGTTAATCCATAGCGAGACGATCTCGTTCAGGATGTAGCCGACAGCGATGATCAGCAGGAACTCGATGATTGCGCCGCCAACTTCGGCACCGATACCTGCGGACGCAACATGGCGCAGATCAAGCTGCCAAACACGGGAAATCATGAAGACGACGAAGAGGCCAGCAATCACCCGACCGATGCGAATATAGCTGCGCTTGGCCGATCGATAGGCGCGTTCTGCTAATGGCCCTTCGCCCGACATTGGCGGCTGCAGGTGACGCACCAAACCACGTATCAATGTATCAAGTGCAGGTGCAATCAACAGCCAGAACATGGTTGTGAAATGCGCTCCACCGGACAACACGCGGATCAGCGCCGGGTTGCGTTGTGCCACCAGGAATTCGACCAGCAGCCAAATCACGACAGAAACGCCGATTGCAAAATACGGGTAATACCGCGCGACTTCTTCGTCGAACTTGGTGTGGTCCGGGTCGGTACCCAGCATCATCTGTGACAAACCTTCGCGCGCTGTCCAGGCGATTATGCCAATATAGACGTGGATTGCTGCGTTCAGCCAGAAACCGATGCGCGTCTGATCGCCGGTAACCCCGTTCAGCGCATTGAACCTTAGTACGAACAAGGTAAAGCCGATCAGGATCAGCAGACCGATCAGGTTGCGATGCAGGTATTTTGCCCAGTGGTCGTCAATGTTTACCAATCGGAATTGTGGCTTTTGCGGCGCAAGAACAAAGCGCGAGACTGCTGCCCCCAGACGCGGCACCCAGATTAGGTAGAATACAAATGGGGCTGCATAGATGATCTGCTCGGGGCTCAGCAATCCTCGGCCAATCGCCCGAATGACGACGTAGAATACGATAAGCCCTGCAATTTCGCGGCAAAATCGGCGGAACAGGTAGTTCACAGCGCCTCTGAGATCAGCGTCACCCGAGGGCTCGGTTGCCTCATGCCAGCGGCGGGTCAGGAAAATGAATAGCTTCTCAGCAATGAAGCCGACTATCAGGACCGAGAGCACCAGCCCCATTAGGGTCAGAACACCAGCGCCCCCCAATTTGTCAGAGAAATTGCTAAATGCAGTGATTTGCGCACTGATGATATTGGGAACTGTGGTCAGAACATGTGTCCAGGATGCGACCATTTCTGCCCAGATCTCATTGAGCTCGGTCAGCGGGTCTTCCTGACCTTCCTTTTCCGCCGCTTGCTTTTCGGCAACAGCGTCAAGGCGTTCCAGAAGGATTGCCCGTACCTGGTCGTCAGACATGCGCGCAACCAGATCATCAACCTGTTCTGGCGTCAGATCTTCGGGAATTTCAACTGTAGCGGTTGTGCTTGTGTCTTGTGCATGAAGTGGCACGGCCAGGAACAAGACTGAAATCATCGCCAACAATAGGCGGAATGAGTGGAACATGAATTAGCCCTCGAACACGAAATTTAGGTGTTTTTTCGGGATCATAGGCCTACGCGTTGGATTTTCCCAGTGCTTTCCACTGAATTGCATCAGCCTCGCGCAAAAAAAAGGCCGAGCACTAAGCTCGGCCGTAGTCCAACAGGGAGGTATGAAGATGATGAGCGTTTCAGCATCACCGCCTTCATGTGCTCATTTAGGGATCAGTTTATTAACGATCAAGGTCTATTAGCAGACCCCGGCGTCATGCCCGCTATGCTCTGAGTGCATGGCTATAGCTTGCCCAATTGCCTTAGCTGTTTGCGATGGGCGATTATCTCATCCTGCACAAAGTCCCGAAATGCCGCTATCCGTTTGGAATGACGCAATTCTTCGGGGTAGGCGAGGTAAACCGGTACATCAGCACTTTCGATGTCTGACATGACGGGGACCAGATCCGGGAAGTCCTCAGTCACATAATCAGGAAGTACTCCGATACCCAGATCATGCAGCACGCCCTGAAGAACGCCGAAATAGTTGTTCACGGTCAGCAACGAGCCGGGATTGTATGTCATAAGGTGACGAACCATCGACGCGCTTGCCCCAACCTGAGGGGCTGCGGGCGTTTGGCAGATCAATCGGTGCTTGGAAATGTCTTCCAGCGTTTCAGGCGCCCCACCATGAGCATCCAAATAGCTGCGCGTTGCATAGAGCAGCATCTGCACTGTCATCAGACGTTTGCGCACGAGATCGGCCTGGCTGGGCTCTTTCATGCGGATGGCCACATCGGCTTCACGCATTGGCAGATCCAATACCCGCTCTTCAAGCATGAGGTCGATATTGAGGTCAGGATACTGTTCATAGAGCTTCGGTAGGCGCGGTGCGAGCCACAGCGTGCCGAACCCGAAGGTGGTGGTCACCCTCAGTACGCCAAAGACCTCATCTTCACTATCCCGGATACGCGCTGCAGCGGCATCCAGACGTTTCAGCATGGCCGTCGTGGCATCGAACAGCAATTCGCCTTGTTCTGTCAGAATCAGACCGCGTGCATGGCGGTGGAACAAGGTTGCATCGAGTGATTCTTCAAGCGCGCGGATCTGACGGCTCACTGCGGATTGAGATAAATTGAGCTTGTCTCCCGCGTGTGTGAGGCTGCCAGCGTCTGCAACCGCGTGAAATATTCTGAGCTTATCCCAATCCATCGCCGCAACTTTCGTTATCCTCGCGCAGCCCTATATGAAACAGGTAACAAATTCCACAATGAAACCCGGAAATCGTTACGGAATAGAGTAAAATCACTATACAGGTCAGTATTTATGACCTAATATGCACGAGAATAAAGCACACTAATCCGACGAGGGGAGACGTCAGATGAGTCAGCCGAAAATTTCACTCAACGACCGGTTCGACCTGTCCAAAAGCCCGGTTCTTTTGAACGGAACGCAGGCACTGGTGCGTTTGATGCTGATGCAAAAAGTACGAGACACTGCGGCGGAATTGAACACAGCGGGTCTGGTCACAGGCTATCGGGGGTCTCCGCTTGGGGCTGTAGACCTTCAGATGTCTCGTGCAGAAAAGCAACTTGCCGAAAAGGATGTCACCTTTCAATTCGGATTGAACGAAGATCTGGCCGCAACCGCATTATGGGGCAGCCAACAGGCGGGGCTGCGTGGCGACGGAAAATTCGATGGTGTTTTTGGGCTCTGGTATGGCAAGGGGCCGGGCGTAGATCGATCCGGTGATGTGATGCGCCATGCCAATATGGCGGGCACGGCGCAACATGGCGGTGTATTGATGGCCATGGGCGATGATCACACGGGTGAAAGCTCCACCGTTTTACATCAGTCGGAATGGTCACTGGTGGACATGTATATGCCCGTGGTCAGCCCGGCAGGTGTGCAAGAAATTCTGGACTATGGCATTTACGGATTCGCGCTCAGCCGGTTCGCCGGGGTCTGGGTCGGGCTGAAAACGATGAAAGACACGATCGAAGTGACTTCCGTCGTAGATGGCCGCCCTGACCGAATGCAGCTGGTCACCCCTCAATTCGATATGCCAGAGGGTGGGCTGAATATTCGGCTGGGTGATACGCCGCATCTGCAGGAAGCGCGCGTAATCGACCACAAGCGCTTTGCGGCAGAGGTCTTTTCGCACGCCAACAAGTTGGACAAGCGGGTCTGGGGAAAACCGGGCTCCAAGATTGGGTTTGTGGCGGCGGGTAAGAACTGGCTTGATCTGACTCATGCCATGTCGCTGCTGAACATCAACGCGGATGAGGCCGAACGGCTAGGCATTACCACCTATAAGATCGGTCAGACTTTCCCTTTGGATATGAAGGGCTTCCACGATTGGGCTGAGGGGCTGGATCTGATCGTGATCGTCGAGGAAAAGCGCAAGCTGATCGAAGTTCAGGTTAAAGAAGCGATCTTTGACGACCGTCGTGGGCGCCGTGTTTATGGCTGGTACAAAGGCGGCGCGGGGACGCTGCACCGCGAAGAACTGTTCCCGACCCGAGGGGCGCTTGACCCGATCATGATTGCCGAGAAGCTGGGTGAGATCCTAATCGAAGAGGGGCGCGATACAGATGGCGTTCGTGCCGGACTGGAGGCGCTGTCCGAAGCGCGCCGGGCTGACAATGCGCAGGAAATCGCGGCGCGTTTACCATACTTTTGTTCAGGATGTCCGCATAACAGTTCAACCAAGCTGCCTGATGGCAGCCGAGCCTATGCCGGGATTGGCTGTCACTACATGGTGCAGTGGATGGATCGCGAAACCACCGGTTTCACCCAGATGGGCGGCGAAGGGGCGAACTGGATTGGCGAGGCTCCGTTTTCGACCACACAACATGTTTTCCAAAACCTCGGCGATGGCACCTATAACCATTCCGGCGTGCAGGCGATCCGGGCGGCACTGGCTGCGGGCACAAATATCACCTTTAAGATCCTCTATAACGACGCCGTTGCGATGACTGGAGGTCAGGAGAACGAAGGTGGGCTAAGTGCCGAACGCATCGTCGCCGAGGTCCGCGCGATGGGTGTCAGCAACGTCGCTGTCGTTTACGACGAAAAAGAAGATGTGAATTTTGGTGCGTTGCCTTCGGGTGTTGATACGTTCGAGCGTTCAAAACTGATGCAGGTTCAGGAAAAATTCCGCGAAATCGAGGGTGTATCGGTCATTGTTTATGTCCAGACCTGCGCAGCTGAAAAGCGCAGGAGACGCAAGCGCGGCACGTTCCCCGACCCCGATAAGCGAGTGTTCATAAATACCGATATCTGTGAGGGTTGCGGAGATTGCGGCGTTCAGTCGAACTGCGTTTCCATCGTACCGAAAGAGACCGAACTTGGCCGCAAGCGTGCGATTGATCAGTCAAGCTGCAACAAGGATTTTTCCTGCTTGAACGGGTTCTGCCCGTCTTTTGTAACCGTTGAAGGGGCGAAAATCCGCAAAGAGGCGACGACCGACCTCGACTTGCCCGACCTACCGGACCCCGTTTTGCCACAGATCAACGGCACCCATAATGTCGTGATCACCGGCGTTGGTGGCACAGGCGTTGTCACCATCGGGGCGGTTCTGGCGCAAGCCGCACAAATCGACGGCAAGGGTGCCGGTATGATGGAAATGGCCGGCCTCGCACAGAAGGGTGGCGCCGTACATATCCATTGCCGTCTGGCCAACCGGCCCGAAGATATCAGCGCGATCCGTGTTGCCACTGGCGAGGCGCATGCTCTGATCGGCGGTGATCTGGTGGTATCGGCCGGGGCCAAGACGCTTGGCCTCACGCAAACCGGCCAGACCGGCGCCGTTGTGAACAGTCATGAGATTATCACCGGTGACTTCACGCGCGATACAGAATTCACAATCCCCAGCGATCAATTGCAGCTTGCGCTGCAGGCGCGGTTGAAAGATGGGGTGTCCCTTTTCGATGCCACCGATCTGGCGCGAGCCGTGATGGGCGACTCGATCTATTCCAATATGATGGTCTTTGGCGCAGCCTGGCAGCGTGGTCTGCTACCGATCAGTCACCAAGCGATAATGGGTGCTATTGAGTTGAATGGTGCGGCGGTCGAGCGCAACAAACGCGCCTTTGAAGTTGGTCGCTGGGCGGTGACCCACCCCGACGACGTGGCTAATATTTTGCGCCCCAACGTGGAAGAGTTGCCAAAGACCCTCGATCAAGTGATCGATTTCCGCGCTGCGCACCTGATCGACTATCAGAATAAGCGGTTGGCGAAACGTTATCGCAAGCTCGTCGACAGCGTTGAAGATCAACACGTTCGTGAGGCTATTGCCAAAGGCTACCATAAGCTTTTGTCATATAAGGATGAATATGAAGTCGCCCGATTGCTGCTCGACAGTCGCCAGAAGGCGGAGGCCGAGTTTGATGGTGACTTTAAGATGACCTTCCATCTTGCGCCGCCAACCCTAGGGACGAAGGGCGACAATGGACGCCCGGCCAAGAAAGCGTTCGGAGCGTGGTTTCTTGGTCCGTTGAAGGTTCTAGCCAAGCTGAAAGGTTTGCGCGGCACTCCGCTGGATATCTTTGGCTACACGACAGAGCGCAAAATGGAGCGTGCTCTGATCCGCCAGTATGAAAAGGACATGAAAGAGGTTTTGCCCAGTCTGACGCCCGAAACCAGTGATGCGATCGCGGCCCTTGCGGCTCTGCCATTGGACATTCGCGGTTTCGGTCCGGTTTTGGTCGCCAATGAGGCTAAGGCTGCGAAACGGCGCGAGGAATTGTTGGCTGTTATTCGCGCTGGCGGGCCTCAGATGAAAGCTGCGGCAGAGTGAGGCTTTACAAGCTTGTCATCAAACCTATGCAAAATGTCTACCCGGCCTTATCTAAGCGGCAGCAAACCGGAGTAGCCTATGCCCTCGCGCCATCACGTCGCTCGTGACATCTCTTACGCCCATTCCGCAGAAACGCGGAGCGGGCGTATAGTGATCAAGCTGATGGAAAACACGACCGGTCGTCTGCGTCTTATCCGCCGCGCTGACGGGTATGAGCAGGAGGTCGCACAGGGGCGTGATTTTTGGTCCGTAATGGTGGATCGATATGGGCTGACATTAGACGTGGTTGGCGGTGCGTTGTCGAACATCCCAAAAGATGGGCCATTGATCCTGATTGCGAACCATCCTTACGGCATTCTAGACGGGCTAATGATGGGACACATCCTGTCTCAGACTCGGACAGACTTTCGCATTCTCGCCAATCATGTTTTTCGCAAAGCTGAAGACCTGAACAGCATCGTGCTGCCAATTTCGTTTGATGCCACAAAAGATGCGATGAAGCTGAATCTTGCGACCCGCAAAACCGCTCTGAACTACCTAAGCGATGGTGGTGCAATCGGGATCTTCCCGGGTGGCACAGTTAGCACTGCGGCCAAGCCATTTTCTCATCCGATGGATCCGGGCTGGCGCGGATTCACAGCGCGGATGGTTGCCAAATCCAATGCGACCGTTGTGCCGGTTTTCTTCGATGGTCACACCTCGCGTTTGTTCCAGATTGCCAGCCATCTGCACAACACTCTGCGGATGGGGTTGCTGATCAAAGAGTTCAAGAAACGTGTCGATACCCCCGTCCGCGTGGTCGTAGGAGACCCCATTGGGCGAGACATTCTGGACCCGCTGGGCAAGGATACGCGCAAGATGATGGATTTCCTGCGCAAAGCCACGTATGAGCTGTCTCCAGAGCCATTGAAGTCTTATGACTATGGCTATGAATTCGAGGAACGGCATCGCGCCTGAAGGGGCAAATGGCAGTAGGTATCTTTGATTCCGGATTGGGTGGTTTGACCGTCCTGAACGCCGCGCAGAAACGTCTGCCCGACGTTGATTTCCTTTATTTCGCGGACAGCGCGCATGCGCCTTATGGTGTGCGCGATGCCGAGGATATCTTTAACCTGACACGAAACGCTGTGCAGGACCTTTGGGATCGCGGCTGCAATCTGGTGATTCTGGCCTGCAATACCGCAAGCGCCGCCGCCCTGCGTCGGATGCAAGAAGCGGGCGTGCCAGAAGGAAAGCGTGTACTGGGCGTATTTGTGCCTTTGATTGAGGCGCTGACTGAACGGCAATGGGGCGACAACTCTCCGCCGCGTGAGGTTCAGGTGCAGCATGTTGCGCTGTTTGCGACGCCCGCGACTGTGTCGAGCCGTGCGTTTCAGCGGGAGCTGGCGTTTCGGGCGATCGGGGTTGATGTCGAGGCGCAAGCCTGCGGCGGGGTGGTGGACGCCATCGAAGAGGGCGACATGATCTTGGCCGAGGCCTTGGTACGCAGCCATGTGGATGCTCTGAAGCGCAAGATGCCGGAACCGCAAGCAGCCATTCTGGGCTGTACGCATTACCCGCTGATGGCAGAGACGTTTCAGCAGGCGCTCGGACCGGATGTGAAAGTCTATAGCCAGGGTGATCTGGTTGCGGAAAGCCTTGCAGACTACTTGCAACGGCATCCGAATATGCTGGGTGAGGGCACCGATGGCTTCCTGACAACGGGTAAGCCGGGCGTTGTGACGGATCGCGCGACTCAGTTCCTCCGACGACAAATCACCTTTGAAGCCGCCTGACCTAGGTCAAGGACGGCGCTTTTCCGATTCCGTAATTCGTTGACCGTCACAGCGGCGGTCACCCCATGTGACACATGAATGAAAGAGGTCTGACATGACCCACAAAATCGCAATTCTTGGCGCTTCTGGTTACACCGGCGCGGAACTCGTGCGGCTGATCGCCGGGCATCCGAGTATGGAAATCAAAGCTCTGGCCGCCGAGCGGAAGGCTGGACAGACAATGGCGCAGGTATTTCCGCATCTGCGCCATATGGATTTGCCGGCGCTTTGCAAGATTTCCGAGATCGACTTTAGCCAAATCGACCTGTGTTTCTGCGCTCTGCCGCACAAGACCAGTCAGGAAGTCATTCGCGAACTGCCCAACACCTTGAAAATTGTTGACCTGTCAGCAGATTTTCGACTTCGCGATGGCGACGAATACAAGAAGTGGTATGGGAATTCACATGCCGCGCTTGGGCATCAGGAAGAGGCGGTTTATGGTCTGACCGAGTTCTACCGTGACGAAATCCGCGGCGCTCGGCTGGTTGCCGGGACCGGATGCAATGCCGCGACGGGTCAGTATGTGCTGCGTCCGCTGATATCGGCGGGTGTGATTGATCTGGATGACATTATTCTGGACCTGAAATGCGCGGTCTCGGGCGCAGGTCGGGCGCTGAAAGAGAATCTATTGCACGCAGAACTCAGTGAAGGGGCGAACGCATATGCCGTTGGCGGGACGCACCGGCATCTGGGCGAGTTTGATCAGGAATTCACGGAACTGGCTGGAAGAACCGTGCATGTGCAGTTCACACCGCACCTGATCCCAGCCAACCGGGGTATTCTGGCCACAACCTATGTAAAGGGTGACCCGCAGAGCGTGTATGAGACACTTCAATCGGCCTATGAAGCCGAGCCCTTTATTGAGATGCTGCCATTTGGCGAGACGCCCTCAACCCACCATGTGCGGGGGTCGAACTTCTGCCATATCGGTGTCGTTGGAGATCGGATCGAACGCCGTGCAATCGTGGTAGCAGCATTGGATAACCTGACAAAAGGTAGCAGCGGGCAAGCCTTGCAGAACGCCAACCTGATGTTAGGTGAGGATGAAACCCTGGGTCTGATGATGGCCCCCTTGTTCCCGTGAGGACGGTATGAAAACGCTTAAGAAACGTCGTCGTGTACAAGTCATTCTAGTGGCTGTTGCGGCCCTGATACTGGCGACGGGTCTGATCGGATATGCGATGCGTGATGGCATCAACTTTTTCCGCTCACCCAGTCAGGTGATTGCAGAACCGCCGAAACCGACCGAGGTGTTCCGTATCGGTGGATTGGTCGAAGAAGGTTCGATCATTCGCGGGCAGGGTGAGACTGTGCATTTCGTCGTGACCGACGGCGGTGAAAGCGTAAAGGTCGCTTTTACCGGTGTTCTGCCTGATCTGTTCTCGGAAAATCAGGGTATGGTGGGCACCGGAAGTTATGTGAATGGAGTCTTTGAAGCCACTGAAATCCTTGCGAAACACGATGAAACCTACATGCCCAAAGAGGTTGTGGACGCATTAAAAGAGCAAGGCGTTTATCAGGAATCAGGCGATAGCTGAATGCAGCATCGCTGAATGCCATTGGCGTTAAAATTTCTAAACAGAAGAAGCGGGGCGTTGCGTGCTAAGGTAGGCAGCGCCCTTTGTTTTGCAGTGGTGTTAACGAAATTGTCCGACCGTTTACCAAAGTTTGGCAGAGGGGGCGGCAATGCGGACAGTGCGGCAGATTGCAAAAGGGATCGTGGCGCGGGAAGGTGGTTTTGTGGATGATCCCGATGATCCCGGTGGTGCCACGAAATACGGTGTGACGATCCATACCATGCGCCGATTGGGTCTCGATCTGGACCGAGATGGTTCGGTGACGCAACAAGACGTGCGCATGCTTAGCAAAGCGCAGGCCGTCGATATTTTTCTGGAACACTATTTTGAGAAACCACGCCTTCAGGTGCTGCCGGAAGCCGTACAGGCATCCGTGTTCGACATGTACGTCAATGCAGGAGCTCAAGCGGTGAAAATCCTGCAGAACCTGCTGTGGCAGATGGAGTATGACATTACGGTTGACGGGGTCATCGGCCCTCAGACTGCGCAGGCGAGCCGCGAGGCGGCTAGTCCAAAGCCTCTGGTGTTTCGCGATGCCTATGGGGTCGCAAGACGAAACTATTACTTCCGTTTAGCAGACCGGCGGATCGCTCTTCGCAAATATGCCAGAAATCGCGCGGGCGGCAAAGGCGGATGGATCAAGCGTGCCGAAGAGTTTTTATCGCCCAAGTATCATCTGAGCGAGGACGCGTTTCAGAAAAGGGTTTCAGGATGGGTTTGATCTCGGGTTTGTTGGCGCTCTTGTTTGGCGGAGGTCGCAATGTGGTTCGCGAAACTGCGGAAGTGTTTCGCGAAAATGTAGAAAGCGGTGCCGAGCGTTCTGTCGAACTGCGCGGTGCGGCCATGGCGCAATTCGGCACTGAATTCCAAGCTCCAAGCAAAACCAGGTTTGATCGATTCATGGATGGGCTGAATCGCCTTCCGCGACCGGCGCTGGCTTTGGGAACATTGGGTTTGTTTCTGGCCGCCATGATCGATCCGCTGTGGTTCGCAGCACGTATGCAGGGAATTGCGCTGGTGCCAGAGCCACTGTGGTGGCTGTTAGGGGTGATCGTGTCGTTTTACTTTGGCGCGCGGCATCAGATCAAAGCGCAGGATTTTCAAAGAGAAATCAGCGCGACAATGCTGAGGACGCCTGAGGTGATCGCCAATCTTGAAACGATCCGCGGGTTGCGCGATGACAGTCCGGGTGTCGCCGATACTGGCTCGGACGCATCGTTGGCCGAAGCAGTCAACCAGCCGGATTCGAACCCTGCATTGGAGGACTGGAAGCGGCTACGAAAGACCTGAGGCGCGACATTATGTGCGGTGATCCGAGGCGAATGTGAATGGCACTTGCACCGGTGCCGCAGTATAAGCAGGCCATGATTACAGAACTCGGCCATTTCGCACTTATCTTAGCCTTCCTCGTTGCCATCGTCCAAACTGTGGTGCCGTTGATCGGGGCTGCCAACCGTTGGAACGGGTGGATGGTTTTCGCTGAACCGGCCGCCATCACGCAGTTCATCTTGGCCGCCTTTTCCTTTGGTGCGCTGGTCTGGGCGTTTACCACGTCTGACTTCTCGTTGCGGATCGTGGTCGAGAATAGCCATTCGGCAAAACCGATGCTCTACAAGATCACCGGGACCTGGGGAAACCATGAAGGTTCGATGCTGTTATGGGTCCTGATTGTAGCGATATTCGGCGCGATGGCCGCCATATTCGGCGCTGGCTTGCCTCCGACCTTAAAGGCGCGGGTGCTGGCCGTTCAGGCCGCGATCGGAGTGGCTTTCTATGCCTTTATCCTCTTCACATCGAACCCGTTTGACCGACTGCCTGTTCCTCCGTTCGATGGGCGGGACCTGAACCCGCTGCTGCAGGACCCCGGTTTGGCCTTCCATCCGCCATTCCTGTATCTGGGCTATGTCGGCCTCAGCATGGCGTTCAGTTTTGCCGTTGCTGCATTGATCGAGGGCCGGGTGGACGCGGCTTGGGGGCGTTGGGTTCGGCCTTGGACATTGGCGGCTTGGGTCTTCCTGACGATCGGTATCGCGCTTGGATCCTGGTGGGCCTACTACGAATTGGGCTGGGGCGGGTTCTGGTTCTGGGATCCTGTTGAGAACGCCAGCTTTATGCCTTGGCTACTGGCGGCCGCTCTATTGCATTCCTCCATCGTGGTGGAAAAACGCGAGGCGTTGAAAAGCTGGACGATCTTGCTTGCGATTATCGCGTTTGGGTTTTCTCTGATCGGGACCTTTATCGTGAGATCGGGGCTGCTGACTTCGGTCCATGCTTTTGCCAATGATCCTGAGCGTGGCGTATTTATCCTGTTCATCCTGATCATCTTTACCGGCGGTGCGTTGACCCTGTTTGCTGCACGCGCGCAGGCGATGGAGGCGAAGGGTGTCTTCGGAATGGTCAGCCGCGAAAGTGCTTTGGTTCTGAACAACATCTTGTTGGCAGTTAGCTGTTTTGTCGTATTCTTTGGCACAATGTGGCCAATGGTGGCCGAGATGGCGTTCGATAGAAAACTCTCGGTGGGCGCGCCGTTCTTCAATGCTGCATTTACACCTTTCATGGTCGCCCTCGGAATCGTTCTTCCCGTCGGCGCAATGCTGCCTTGGAAGCGGGGCAAGCTAAGCCGGGCGGCATGGTCTTTGCGCTATGCATTTGTGCTGGCGGTCACGATCGCGATACTGGTCTGGGTGATGCAGACCGGACGCAGCGCATTGGGACCCGTGGGCTTGTTCCTGGGGGCGTGGATCACCTTCGGCGCCATCGTCGATCTTTGGAGCCGCACTGGCCGCAAAGGCAGTTTTGGACGCCTGTTTCGACTGCCCGGCGCAGACTGGGGTAAGGCGGTGGCCCATAGTGGTTTGGGTGTCACCATGTTTGCCATCGCAGGCCTAACCGCTTGGGAAGTGGAGGATATTCGTGTCGCTCAACCGGGTCAGCCTTTTGAAGTGGGACAGTTTACGTTGACGTTGCAAGATGTGCGTCAGGTACAGGGGCCGAACTATTTCTCAACCATGGCGGATGTGCTTGTTGAGAAGGACGGGCGCTATATCGCGACTCTTAACCCGGAAAAGCGCGACTACCCTGTGGCACGGATGCCGACAACTGAGGCTGCAATCGACTACCGCTTTCTGCGCGATCTATATGTTGTGATCGGGGATCAACAAGCTGATGGCGGCTGGGTGATGCGAACCTATATCAAACCTCTGGCCAACTGGATTTGGGGCGGATGTATCCTCATGGCTCTGGGCGGTGTGCTCAGCCTGTCGGATCGCCGTTTCCGTGTTGCAGCCGGTGCACGGAAAACGCCTGCAAGCGGGGTTCCTGCCGAATGAAGCGCCTGCTTGTTATCCTGCTGCTGATTGCATCCCCCATCATGGCTATTCAGCCGGATGAAGTGCTTGACGACCCGGCGCTCGAGACACGAGCGCGGGATATTAGTACCGGTCTGCGCTGCTTGGTGTGCAGGAACGAAAGCATTGACGAAAGCAATGCTGAACTTGCGCGTGATCTGCGTATCTTGGTGCGAGAACGTCTGGTTGCGGGGGATACTGATCAAGAGGTTGTGGACTTCATCGTTGATCGCTATGGCGAATATGTGCTGCTGAAACCTACCGCGACCGGCGCCAATCTGTTGTTATGGCTGTCGGCTCCTGTCATGCTGCTGATAGCGGCCGGCATGGGTTGGAACTTTTTGCGCAAGCGTGCGCAGCATCAGGAAGTAGCGCATTCAGAAGGCCTTAGTGAGGAAGAACAAGAGCGTCTGCGCCGAATTCTGGAAGACTGACGCGCGGTTCTTCTTTTCCTTTTTCCGCATTTGCGTCAGTGTTTTGCAGAACGCTGCGCAGCTGAGGTTTTGCATGGAATACGAAGCGGTCCTTCTGGACATTACTGATAATTTGGCGGTTTTGACATTGAACCGGCCGGATAAGATGAATGCGTTGACGACGCAGATGCGGGCCGAGATCACCTACGCAATGAAAGATGCCGCGCAACACGCCCGCGCGATTGTCCTGACGGGTGCTGGTTCTGCCTTTTGTTCAGGTCAGGATTTGGGTGACGCGTCGAGCACAGGAAAGATCGACCTCGAACGCGCGCTTCGCGACGAATATGAACCGATGCTTGAGGCTGTCTATGATTGCCCCGTGCCAACAATAGCGGCTGTTAACGGGCCTGCAGCGGGGGCGGGGGCCAACCTGGCGCTTTGTGCCGATGTGGTGATAGCAACCGAGAGTGCCTATTTTCTGCAAGCTTTCGCTCGGATCGGTCTGCTGCCTGATGCAGGCGGCACCTGGTTCATGCCGCGTCAGATGGGGTTTGCCAAAGCGATGGGTGCAGCGTTGTTTGCAGACAAGATCAGCGCGCGCCAGGCGGATGAATGGGGATTGATCTGGGAAGCGGTTGCGGATGATGAGTTCGACGCTCATTGGCGCAAGAGAGCTGCGTATTTGGCGAATGGTCCAACCTCCGGGTTTCGCGCGATCAAACAAGCGATCCGGGGAACTTACGATAGAACATTACCTCAGCAACTTGCAGCCGAAGCCCACCTGCAGGGCGAATGCGGACGTACCCGAGACTTTGCCGAAGGCGTCGTAGCCTTTCTGGAAAAGCGCCCTGCGAAATTCGAAGGGCGCTGATCATTCAATCAGGCCCGGCGGCGGCGACGAGTGCGCCGTTCGGGAACGGCCTCGTTCCCAGTGCCATCTGAGGCTGAGGTAAACGGACCAAGTGCCGATACGATCTGATCCAGGGTCGGGCGTTCGCCGCGCGGACCGTTATCTAACGCCTCGCGCATTTTGCGCAAATGCGCAGGCATAGTGCCACAGCAACCGCCAATGATCGTTGCACCTGCGTCGCGCGCCATGGCGGCGTACTGGCCCATCAGTTCAGGCGTTCCGTCATAATGGATATGACCGTCCACATATTTCGGGATCCCTGCGTTGCCCTTGGAAATCAGTGGACGTTCGTTTCCTTGGGCAGCGAACCCAAGCACCGTCCGCAGTATATCCGAGGCACCAGTGCCGCAATTCGCCCCGAACGCAACCGGAGGATTGGGCAGAGTTTCCACGATCATTGCCAGATCAGAAGATGTAACACCCATCATTGTGCGGCCAGCCGTGTCAAAACTCATGGTGCCGCACCACGGCATATCTGCCAGAGCGAACGCTTCTGCCGCAGCCCGGAATTCTTCCGGCGCGCTTATGGTCTCAAGCCACAGAACATCTGCGCCTCCAGCCTTTAGCGCTTCAGCCTGTTCATGAAACATCTCGACGGCTTCGGCGTGCGAAAGGCTGCCGACAGGTTCCATGATCTCGCCGGTCGGGCCAACAGAGCCGGCCACGATGATCGGGCGACCTGCCTTGTCAGCGACTTCGCGACCCAGTTCAGCGCCAGTACGGTTCAGCTCGGCCACGCGGTTCTGGGCGTCGTGTAACTTCAAACGCGCGGCTGTTCCACCAAATGTGTTTGTCAAAAACAGATCACTGCCGGCATCGACCGAGCCCTGATACAGAGCACGAATCTTGTCAGGCGCATCGACGTTCCACAATTCCGGCGCATCGCCTGATTGCAGGCCCATGTTGAACAGGTTCGTCCCGGTTGCGCCATCCGCCAGAATGACGTCAACGGTTTCCAGAAGGTTGCTGAGCGCGTTTGTCATTGGAGTATTCCAAAATTGGGGCCACAGCCCGTCAAAATATGAGACGCCCCGTGTCTCATGACCGGGGCGTCAAATCAAATTCATAAAACTCATGAAGATCATGAGTTTTGCAGCTCAGGCATCAGGACTCGGCTTCTGCCATCACCTGCTCTTTGGCTTCGACCAGAAGTTCGACCATCTTCTCGCGGATTTTGGCCTCATCCGCGAGATCACCGAGGTACCCTTTGACCGCCTCGACAACATCGTCTTCGCTGACATTTTGCAGGTCGGTGTGGACAAGTTCCTGCCCGTATTTACGCGCCTGTTCCACAGTCTCGCCTTTCAGCGCCGAGGCCCATACAGCCATAAATCGATTGCGGCGCATCCGGGCGATGAACTGCATCTTTTCGTCATGAGCGAATTTGTTTTCAAACGCGGCTTCACGTTCGTCGAATGTGGTCATTGGTTGGGGACCTCTTGGGTTAGATGTTCTTTTCTGATGATATGACTATACGACGCCCTGTGCGCAAGGTATTTGCGCTGCGTCAAAGCCTCTCGGGGTTGCGAACTTGCGGGAAAGCGGGGCTTGCACTATGAGGGCGCCAACGTGAAGGGACTCATTCCCTTTCCCCAGACTGGAAAGGTCGCTCATGGCGCGTCGCAAGAAGATTTACGAAGGTAAAGCCAAGATCCTGTATGAAGGTCCCGAGCCGGGCACCATCGTGCAGTACTTCAAGGATGACGCCACAGCTTTCAACGCCGAGAAGAAAGATGTGATCGATGGAAAGGGCGTTCTGAACAACCGGTTGAGCGAATTCTTCATGACCGGTCTGGCCCAGATCGGAGTTCCGACGCACTTCATTCGCCGTCTGAACATGCGGGAGCAACTTGTGCGGAATTGTGAGATTATTCCACTGGAAGTGATCGTCCGCAACTATGCCGCCGGATCGATGTCCAAACGCCTCGGTATCGCCGAGGGTACTCAACTGCCGCGCCCGATTGTTGAATACTGCTACAAGGACGATGCGCTGGGTGATCCGCTGGTGACCGAAGAGCACATTGCGGCATTCGGCTGGGCGAGCCAGCAGGATATGGACGATATCCTGAGCCTTGCACTGCGCGTTAATGATTTCATGAGCGGCGTGATGCTGGCGGTTGGTATTCGTCTGGTCGATTTCAAAATCGAGATCGGGCGCGTGTTCGAAGGCGATTTCCAACGACTGATCATTGCGGACGAAATCAGCCCCGACAGCTGCCGTCTATGGGATATCGAAACCGGTCAGAAGCTGGACAAGGATGTGTTCCGCCGTGATCTGGGTAGTCTGACTGATGCATATTCTGAGGTCGCCCGCCGTCTTGGCGTTCTGCCCAAAAGCAATGTCACAAAGCCAACGCTGATCAACTGATCCTGTCTCATATCGACAGGGTTGTCCGACAAGCCCAAGCGGGGTATCCCGCGCCCAACGAAACGGATCGATGCGCGGTCCATCAGTGGAGTTCTCGAAAATGAAAGCACGTGTGCATGTGATGCTCAAGAACGGGGTTCTGGACCCGCAGGGCGAGGCTGTGCGTCACGCATTGGGTGCGATGGGCTTTGATCAGGTCGAAGGTGTCCGTCAGGGCAAGGTGATCGATCTGGAACTGGCCGACGGCTCGACCGAAGAGGACGTAACCAAGATGTGCGAAAAGCTGTTGGCCAATACGGTCATCGAACGCTTTGAGATCGAACTGCTCTAAGTTTTTCTGACCTAGGAGGGTCCGCCATGCGCGCAGCCGTCATCGTTTTCCCCGGTTCCAACTGCGATCGTGATCTTGCCGTTGCTTTCGAGCAGGCCGGTTTTTCCGTCGATATGGTCTGGCACAAGGATGCCGCGCTGCCCGAGGGCATAGATATTGTCGGTGTTCCGGGTGGGTTTTCCTATGGTGACTATCTGCGCTGCGGCGCGATTGCGGCCCAATCGCCCATTTGCAAAGCGCTGGCCGCGCATACCGAGCGTGGTGGCTATGCCGTCGGTATCTGCAACGGTTTTCAGGTTCTGACCGAAACAGGAATTCTGCCTGGCGCGCTGTTGCGCAACGCCGGTCTGAAATACATCTGCAAAACGATCGGACTGAAGGTCGAAACCAGCGATAGCGCCTTTACTGAATGGTACAATGCCGGGGATGTGATCGATATCCCGATTGCGCATCACGATGGCAATTATTTCGCAGACGATGAGACCTTGGCCGAGTTGAAGGATCAGGATCGCATTGCCTTCACATATGCCGAAAATCCCAATGGTTCGCGTGACGATATTGCAGGGATTTTATCGCACAACCGGCGCGTGTTAGGCATGATGCCCCACCCAGAACGAGCGGCGGATTCAGGCCACGGAGGCACTGACGGGACGGCGCTCTTCCGCGCATTGGCCGGGGTGCTGACGCCCGCGTGACTTGAGGTCATCAGTCGGGACGCGTAGCGTCAGTACATGAGCGCGGAAGATCAAGCAAACAGCAAAGGGTTTCTGAACCGGTTTCGCGGCGCGCCTATGGGCTGGCGGCTGCGTCTTGCCGTGTTTTTGTTGCTGCTTGCTACCGTCGCCACAGTGTGGATCACCAACAGTCTGCTAACAAGTCGCTTCACCGAATCGACCAGAAACCGGGCCGAACTGCGGTTAGCCTTGTATTCCGGCAACCTGCTGAGTGAGTTGCGACGCAACGCCATCGTGCCGCAGTTGCTTGCCCGTGACCCCACCCTGATTTCGGCCCTGCAATCCAGCGATTACACGTTGTCGAGCCAGCGCCTGATCTCTTTCGTTGAAGAAATCGGGGCGGCCTCACTGGTTTTGCTGGATGGGGATGGCCTGACACGTGCTGCAACCGACCGGAACCGGTTGCAGGAAAGCCACCGGAACTCGCCTTACTTCATCGATGCAATTCGATCGAATGCCACTATATTCTCGGTCATTCCACGTGAGTCCGGCGGTTACAGCTTTGTGTACTCACGGCGAATCGAGGCGAATGCAGAGATCCTTGGCGTGATCGTAGTCGAAGTTGATTTGCAGAAATTTGAACGCGCCTGGGCTGGTATTTCTGACGCGGTGATGGTCACAGACAGCACTGGTACGATCATCCTCTCGACCGAGCCTCAGTGGCGAGGTCTGGATGAAAGCGGTGCCATGTTGCGCCAACCCCCTCAGAACGCGATCCAGCGCGCAATCCGGGCCACAACCGATTGGAGCGCTTTGCCCCCCGATGCCTATCTTCAGGGCGAGGCTGTGATGCGGATGGAGACCCGCATTCCGTTCCGGGGCTGGCAAATGACTTCGTTCACCACCTATTCATCGATCCGCGAGCGGGTGAACAGCGTTCTGGCGCTTGAGATCATGGCATTTGCGATTCTTCTGGCGCTGACCTTCTATGCGCTCAGCCGCAGAGCAACGTTGCGCATGACCTTGTTCCAGCGCGAGTCGGCGGAGCTTCGCGCATTGAACGTAAGGCTGCAGCGGGAAATCGCTGAGCGTGAACGTGTTGAAAAGACGCTGGAAGTTGCCGAACAAACCCTTGCCCAGAGCTCAAAACTGGCAGCACTTGGAGAGATGTCTGCGGCAGTCAGTCACGAGTTAAATCAACCTCTGGCTGCGATGAAAACTTATCTGGCCGGCGCGCGTCTGCTTTTGCGTCGAAACCGACCCGAAGAGGCGTTAGCCAGCTTTGGGCGGATCGACGGATTGATCGAGCGGATGGGAGCGATCACGCGCCAACTCAAATCCTATGCGCGCAAAGGTGCAGATGCGTTTTCGCCAGTAAATCTTGGTGAAGCGCTGGCCTCGTCCCTGTCGATGATGGAACCGCAGCTGCGTCAGCGGCATGTGAAGATAACCCAGATTTTGCCCGAAGAACCTGTTATAGTGATGGGTGATCGGATGCGGATCGAACAGGTTATGGTCAATCTCTTGCGCAATGCGCTGGATGCGACCAAGTCTGTGGATGAGCCGGATGTCGAGATCATTCTCGCTGCGGGTGAAACTGCGGTACTGACCGTGCGGGACAATGGCCACGGGATCGAGGATATCGAAAACCTGTTCGAGCCGTTTTATACAACCAAACGCCCGGGGGACGGCGTTGGTCTGGGGCTTGCCATCTCGTCCGGGATCGTGAACGACCATGGCGGACGGCTGACCGCGCGCAACGGCCAACAGGGTGGCGCGGTGTTTGAGATGCAATTGCCCATATTGGGAAGCGACGGCCTTGAGGCCGCGGAATAGAGGAAGTGACTATGGCACAGGCCATGAAAATCGCCATCGTGGATGATGAACAGGACATGCGCCAGTCGATCAGCCAGTGGCTGGCTTTGTCGGGGTACGACACCGAAACCTTTTCAAGCGCCGAGGATGCGCTCAAGGTCTTGGGGCCAGAATACCCCGGGATCGTGATTTCTGACATCAAGATGCCGGGAATGGATGGCATTCAACTGCTGAAAAAGCTGATGGGGGCCGATAGCACGCTACCGGTGATCATGATCACGGGACATGGCGACGTGCCAATGGCCGTAGAGGCGATGCGTGTCGGGGCGTTCGATTTCCTTGAAAAGCCGTTTAATCCCGATCGCATGTCCGAACTGGCCAAACGCGCCAGCAATGCGCGTCGTCTGACGCTTGACAACCGAGCCCTGCGGCGTGAGCTGTCTGGCGGTACGCAGATCATGAACAAGCTGATCGGTGCCAGCCCCGTCATGGAGCGGTTGCGTGAAGATATTCTGGATCTGGGACAGGCGGATGGTCATGTCCTGATCGATGGGGAAACCGGAACCGGAAAGACTTTGGTGGCGCATGCATTGCACGCGGTTGGTAGCCGGGCGGGTAAGAAATTCGTCCTGGTTTCTTGCGCAGCACTTGAGGAAGAAGCGCTGTCGAAACGCCTGTTTGGCCCGATGTTGCCCGAGGACACGCAGTTGCCCGCCATCGAAGAGGCCCGCGGCGGTACGCTGGTTCTTGAGGATGTCGAAGCCCTGAGTGATACGCTGCAGGCCCGTCTATTGAGCGTTATGAATGAGCAGGGCACCCCTGCAGAAACGCGGATCGTTGCGATTTCGAACCTGCAGGAAGCGGGCAAAACCTCAGAAGATGTATTGCGTCCCGATCTGTTCTATCGGTTGGCGGCGCTGCGCATCACCATGCCTCCGCTGCGACAGCGGGGTGAGGACATCCTGACGCTGTTCACCCGTCTGAGCGAACAGTTCGCAGAGGAATATGGCTGCGACGCGCCTCAGGTCAGTGCGCAGGAAGCGGCTCAGCTGCTTCAGGCCCCGTGGCCCGGGAATGTGAGGCAGTTGATCAACATTGCTGAGCGTGCGGTGCTGCAGTCGCGGCGCGGGTCGGGGACAATTGCTTCGCTGCTGATGTCGGATCACGAAGAGATGCAGCCAGTGATGACAACTGAAGGCAAGCCGCTGAAGGAATATGTTGAAGCCTTCGAGCGGATGCTGATCGACAATACGATGCGCCGTCACAAGGGATCGATCGCCTCGGTGATGGAAGAACTCTGCCTGCCACGCCGGACACTGAACGAAAAGATGGCGAAGTACGGGTTGCAGCGTTCGGACTACCTGTGAAGGTGGAGGAGGGGGCTGGCCCCCCTCTTGAGCCTGCGGTTCAATTCAACCCCTGGATATTTCTGAACAGATGAAGGGACTCTTCGGCGCGTTCTTGGGTCGCGATGCAGTTTGCCCATTGTCTTTTCCACAGGACTGCTTTTATTGTGATCGAACGGGCCGGGTATTTTGTGCCTGCAAGCCCCGTGTTTTGAGTTTCGCTGCTGAGCTGATGGTGAGGATAGATCCCGCGCGGCGCGGCAGACCGATTATGCCCCAATGGGGCAGATGAACGCCTGAACCCGTCTATGCGGGTGAAAGGAATAAATGGGCAGGCCGCATATAGACGCGCCTGTCGGAGAAGAACCGCGATGACGCGCGCGCAACGATTGAGTATACGGGCAGGGGGCCAAAGCGCCAGACCCTGCCGCGCGCCGTCCGATATCGCCCGTACAAGACACCTCCCCAAAAGCGCCTGTCCGCCTGGACGGGTCAGGACAACGCGTTTGGCGCGGTGCACCAAGGACACATGGCTAAGAAAATGCTTATCGATGCCACCCACGCGGAGGAAACCCGCGTTGTGGTGGTCGACGGAAACAAGGTTGAGGAATTTGACTTTGAATCCGAAAACAAACGCCAGCTTGCTGGCAACATCTATCTTGCAAAAGTAACACGGGTTGAGCCGTCGCTACAGGCGGCATTTGTGGATTACGGCGGGAACCGGCACGGGTTTCTGGCCTTTTCCGAAATCCATCCCGACTACTACCAGATCCCCGTCGCTGACCGCGAGGCGCTGATGGAGGAAGAGCGCGCCTATGCCGAGGCGATGAAGGCGCGGGATGAGGCCGAGGAAACAAAGCCCAAAAAGCGCCGGTCGCGTTCGCGCTCGAAGGCCGCTGATGTCAAGACGGACGATCCGGTTGAGACGCTGGAGGTTTCCTCAGAGCCGACCGGAATGGAAACCATCGATCTGGATGACGGTGAAGAGACGGAGGTGCCCGAAGGGACGTCTCCGATGGAAATCGTTGCCGAGACGCCGGTGGAAGAGCCAGAGGATGCCGACGAGCCTGTTGCTGAAGAAGCTCCGACCGAAGAAGCCAAGTCCGAAGATGTAGATCAGCAGGCGGAAGCGCCAGAAGAGACTGCTGAGGTAGCGGAAGACGCGCCTGTCGAAGCAACTGATACCGACCAAGAAGAACCTTCGGATGAGGTCGAATCCAAGTCTGACGAAGAAGAGGCGGAAGCTTCTGGCGATGAGCCCGAGGCGGATGGCGAGACAGAAAGCAAAAGCGCTGACGCGGCTTCGAAAGACGATACCATCGAGTCGGTGGCGGACGAAGACGATAGCGAGGATATCCGTCCTCCGCGCAAGCCACGCCCGCGCCGCTACAAGATTCAGGAAGTTATCAAGGTGCGTCAGGTCCTGCTGGTGCAGGTGGTCAAGGAAGAGCGCGGCAACAAGGGTGCGGCACTTACCACGTATCTGTCTTTGGCGGGTCGGTACTGCGTACTGATGCCCAATACCGCACGTGGCGGCGGAATTAGCCGCAAGATCACCAATGCCGCTGACCGGAAGAAACTGAAAGACATTGCCGCTGAAATCGACGTGCCCACGGGCGCGGGTCTGATCGTGCGCACGGCCGGAGCCAAGCGGACCAAATCAGAGATCAAGCGCGACTATGAATACCTGCAACGACTGTGGGAGCAGATCCGCGAGCTGACGTTGCAATCCATTGCGCCTGCGAAAATTTATGAAGAAGGCGACCTAATCAAACGCTCGATCCGCGACTTGTATAATCGCGACATCGATGAGGTTCTGGTTGAAGGCGAGGGCGGGTATCGCATCGCCAAAGACTTCATGAAGATGATCATGCCGTCGCACGCCAAAAACGTGAAGCGATACGAAGACGCGCTGCCGCTATTCGCGCGATATCAGGTAGAAAGCTATCTGGCCGGGATGTTCAACCCGACGGTTCAGCTGAAATCCGGCGGTTACATTGTGATCGGCGTAACTGAAGCGCTGGTGGCGATCGATGTGAACTCGGGCCGGGCGACCAAAGAAGGCTCGATCGAAGAAACCGCGTTGAAGACCAATCTGGAGGCCGCCGAAGAAGTGGCGCGCCAATTGCGTCTGCGCGATCTGGCCGGTCTGATCGTGATCGATTTCATCGATATGGACGAGCGCAAAAATAACTCGGCCGTTGAGAAACGACTGAAAGACAAGCTGAAAACGGATCGTGCCCGTATTCAGGTGGGCCGGATTTCGGGCTTTGGACTGCTCGAAATGAGCCGTCAGCGCCTGCGTCCTGGAATGCTTGAGGCGACGACCCAGCCATGCCCGTCTTGCCATGGTACCGGCCTGATCCGGTCGGACGACAATATGGCACTGTCAATCCTTCGCCAGATTGAAGAGGAAGGCACTCGCCGCCGTTCGCGTGAGGTATTGGTGCGTTGCCCGGTTAGCATCGCCAACTTCCTGATGAACCAGAAACGCGAACACATCGCGCAGATCGAAGCGCGGTATGGTTTGTCGGTTCGGATCGAAGGGGACGTTCATTTGGTCAGCCCCGACTTCTCGATGGAGAAGTTCAAGACCGCTAGCCGCGTTGTTCCTGAAGCAACTGCGCCGGTGGTATCGGTTGATGCGTCGCTGATGGATATGGTCGACGCCACGGATGAGGACGAAAACGAAGAAGAAACTGAGGTTCAGACCGAGGAAGAGACTAAGCCCAAGCGTAAACGGCGTCGGCGCCGGCGCAAGAAGAGTTCGGGCAATGGTGACGCGCCGGATGGCAATGCAGACGAGTCTGACGCAGACAGTGTAACCGACTCGAGCAACGAAGCTGAGAGCTTCGATACCAAGCAGACCGAGGCTGAGCCTGTTGCTGAGGAAGATGCTGAGAAAGCGGCCAAACCGAAAAAGCGCCGGGCACCGCGTCGACGCAAAAAGGATACTGAGGCCACAGTCGAAGCAAGCGAGACGCAGACCGAAGCGGATAATGCGAACTCCGATCCGCAGAAAGAGCCGGTCAATGCTGAGGCCGCCGAGGCTGAACAGCAAGAGCCAGCCGATGAGTCTGAAAGCATCGAACCAGCCGCTGAGCCCGATAGTGCTGATGCACCATCAGAACTTGAGATCGCCGAAGCAACGTCGGCTTCTGAAGTCGCTGAAGAAGTGCCAGAGGAACCTGCTGAAGCGCCTGAACTGGTTGCCGAAGAAGCCGAAGAATCGACCGTGGCAGCAGAACCCGAAGTCATTGAGGCTGCCACCGCAGAGCCGGTCTTGGAGGCAGTGGCAGACGAACCCGAACCCGCCCCGGCCAAACCAAAGCGCCGAGGGTGGTGGTCATTGGGACAGTAAGAAAAAGGCGGGCCAACTGGCCCGCTTTTTTTTCATTAGCGTGCGTTCCAAAGAAACCTCAGGCCGATTTTTGGATCACATATATCTGATGACCATCCACTGTTTCTTGCGAGACAAGTGTGTGGCCAGATTCGGTACAGAAATGCGGTACGTCGATAATCGCGGCTGGATCATCGGCCAGCACGCGCAGCATACCCCCCGCAGGCAAGGATTTCAGTCGCTTCCGAGCCTTCAAAACAGGCAGCGGGCACAACAATCCTAGCGCATCCAGTGTTTCGATCTCATCGGTCATGGGGCTGAGATATTTCCAACCGGCGTTGCTGTCCAGCGCGCAACCACGAGGATGTGACCGAATGGCCCCGTGACGAAACCCGCGCGATACCATATGTGCTGAGTCATGTTCGGAATTGAGATCATAGACGCGGGCCTTCTGCCTGCCATGTTTATCGCCATGCTGGGCGGGTTGATAAGTTTTCTGTCTCCCTGCGTGCTGCCGATTGTGCCACCGTACCTCGCGTATATGAGCGGTGTGACTATCAACGAGATGCAGGATGAGGCGCGCGCGCGGCGCAAGGCGACCCTGGCGGCACTGTTTTTTGTTCTGGGTCTGTCGACCGTGTTCCTGCTGCTAGGCTTTACAGCCTCGGTCTTTGGGGCGTTTGTTCTTCAGAATCAGGTGCTTTTCGCCAAACTCTCGGGCGCTGTCGTCATTGTCTTTGGCCTGCACTTTCTGAACGTGTTCCGTATTCCTTTGTTGGATCGTGAGGCACGCGTTGATACGGGTGACTCCAGCGGATCTGTGTTCGGGGCATATATTCTGGGACTGGCCTTCGCCTTCGGTTGGACGCCGTGTATCGGCCCACAATTAGGTGCAATCTTGTCGCTGGCCGCCTCCGAAGCATCAGTCACGCGTGGCACCGTATTGCTTGGCGTATATGCGGCAGGCCTGGGCATTCCATTCTTGCTGGCTGCGATGTTCCTGAACCGCTCGATGGCGGTTATGAACCGCATCAAACCGCATATGGGCACAATCGAGAAGGTGATGGGCGGGCTGCTGCTTTTTGTCGGCATCATGCTTGTCACCGGTTTGTTCACCGAATTCAGCTGGTGGCTGCTGGAAACATTTCCGGCTTTGGCAAACCTCGGTTAACCCTCTGGCTTTAAACACGGATGGATAGACGCCAGGTCTTACCTTGGCGTCAACGCTGCGCTAATCTTTGGCGCAGAGGGCCGGGTAATGAGCAGTCAGCAATCCAATCCGCAGGTGCGCAAACGCCGGGTGTTTTACATTCCCGGCTACGACCCGATTCATCCGCGCCGATATCGAGAGCTCTACCGCAAAGAGGGGGGCGCCCAGGCTGAGATATCGGGATACCAGATCGATATTAGCGCTAGGACGGGCGAAGGTCCCTACGGCTGGCAGGTGACTTCTCAGCAGGACGGCAGTCCTGTTGATGCAGATGTTCAGGTTCTGGTCTGGTCGGATATCGTGCGTGACAGCATGGCTCAATCGATACCGGCAACCTATCTGCAACTGGCGAGAACCGCCTGGATATATATCTCGACCGGTACGCTTTGGCGGCTGATGCAGCTGCGCAAGGGGCCCGTAATTGCGGCGCTATACCCGGTGGCAATGCTGCTGCTGCAGCTTTTTGCATCGTTGTTGATTGCTTGGGGTTTAGTCTCTGTATTGAAACCACTCGTTGGGTGGTGGTCTTTGGTACCTGCTGCCGGGGTAATCTATGCTCTGATGCAATGGTTCCGAAAGATCGATAATCGACTGTTCGCTTATTACCTTATGCATGACTATGCCCACTCGGCGAAGCTATACGGCGCGTATTCGCAAGATCTGCAATCGAGGCTGCGGGAGTTTTCTGACCTGATCACCGAGACGCTGGACACAGACACCGATGAGGTGCTGGTCGTGGGTCACAGCTCTGGCGCCCATCTTGGTGTGTCAGTGTTGGCAGATGTTTTACGACGACGGGGCGGTGTACAGGATAAGCCAGTCTTATCCTTTCTGACCTTGGGGCAGGTGGTGCCAATGGTTTCGTTTCTACCGCAGGCACACACGCTTCGTGCTGATCTTAAATATCTGTCCGAACGCGCGGATATGACTTGGATCGATGTCTCTGCACCAGGGGATGGCTGCGCGTTTGCGTTGTGCGATCCGGTCGCGGTCAGCGGCGTCGCTGGCCCCAAAAAATGCGGGCCGCTGGTTCTTTCTGCGGCCTTCACCCAAACACTGTCCCACGCGCGATGGCAGCAATTGCGTTGGCGCTTTTTTCGCCTGCACTTTCAATATCTTTGTGCGTTCGATCAACCTGGACTTTATGACTATTTCCGCATCACCGCAGGTCCTGAAACATTGAAACAGCGGTTTGAAAGGCGCGCCCCATCACGATCGCGCATTGAGCGGGCTGTTTCGAAATACATCGCGGTGGAAGCATGACGCCCCCAAAGCCCGAAGCACGACCAGATAAGGTCTCGCTGTGGCGGTATCTACGTCTGTTTCGGCAAGACTTGCTGTCTGCTCAGCCCCAGCGTCTATATCGAGCGTGGATGGCTGAATTCCGAACGCCGTTCTTTCGCTCGTATATGGTCAACCAACCCGATCTGATCCGCGCAGTTCTGAAAGAGCGCCTGGATGCGTTTCCAAAATCAAATCGCATCAGCGAAGGCTTACGCCCCTTATTGGGCCGGTCCGTGTTCCTGACCAATGGCGAAGTCTGGAAACGGCAGCGCAGGATCATTGATCCCGCCTTTGAAGGCGGACGTTTGAAAGACACGTTTCCCGCAATGTTAAATGCGGCGCAGGCTTGTGCGGATCGGCTTTCAGGCAGAGTTGGGCAGAGGGTGGAATGTGAAGAAATCACAAGCCATGTCGCGGCGGATGTGATTTTCCGTACCCTGTTTTCGGTTCCTATCGAACATGAGGTTGCCGCGCAGGTCTTCGATAAATTCCGAATCTATCAGCGCGAACAGCCCTTGCTGAACCTGGCCGCATTCGTGCCGGTTCCAAGCTGGATGCCCCGATTTCATTCTCGCAAAACTCGCCAAACCGCCGGCGAGATTCGGGATCTGATCAGCCGATTGACGGATGAACGCGCTATAGCAATCGAAAACGGGTCGGCCCCCGATGATCTGGCCACCAAGATCATGACGACTACAGACCCGGAAACCGGAGACCGGTTTGATGCGCAGGAAATGGTCGATCAGGTCGCCATCTTCTTTTTGGCGGGGCATGAAACCAGCGCATCGGCGCTGGCCTGGACGCTCTATTTGATGGCACTGTATCCGGACTGGCAGGATAAACTGGCTGAAGAAGCGCAGGCCCTGGACACGCCTGATTTTTCCACCATGTCCCAATTGAAACTCAGCCGCGATGTATTTCGCGAAGCTCTACGTCTGTATCCACCAGTTCCGATGATGGTGCGCGAGGCGACATGCCCAGAACGCTTCCGTGATCGGGATGTTCCGCAGGGCTCTCAGATCGTTGTGAGCCCCTGGCATTTGCATCGACATGAGCGGCTTTGGGACAGGCCGGACGATTTCGATCCCACACGATGGACGACGGAGAACGGAAAGAAATGCCAGCGCGAGGCCTATATTCCGTTTTCGGCTGGCCCCCGTGTCTGCACGGGTGCGGGGTTTGCGATGGTCGAAGGGCCTTTGATCTTGTCAATGCTGTTGCGCCGTTATCGATTCGAAACAATTCACGGCGAAACGCCGGTACCGGTCGCGCATTTGACGGTCAGATCGAAGGACGGAATTTGGTTGCGCTTGGTTGAGCGCTAACAAACTACCATCGCTCTTCGGCATGCTGTATGCGGTTTGAAAATGCGGAATCATATTGAACGGGATTGAGTTATGTCGAAAGCAGAACAGCGCGCGCAGATGTCCGAAGGCGCAGGATTTATCGCAGCACTGGACCAAAGCGGCGGTTCAACCCCGAAAGCGCTGGCTTTGTACGGCGTTGAAGCATCGGACTACGGATCAGACGAAGAGATGTTCGGCGAGATTCAGAAGATGCGCGCGCGGATCATTCTGGCTGACGATTTCACCAAGGATAAAGTGATTGGTGCGATCCTGTTCGAACGGACCTTGGGCGAAGAAATCGACGGCAAGAAGGTCGCGGATTACCTGTGGTCCGAAAAAGGTATCGTACCATTTCTGAAAATCGACAAAGGGCTTGAGGATCAGGCCAACGGTGTTCAGATGATGAAGCCAATTCCGGGGCTGGCTGAGACGTTGGCCAAGGCGGATGGTGTTTTTGGCACCAAGGAACGTTCAGTTATCCACGAAGCCAATGCTCAGGGCATTGCCGACGTTGTCGCGCAGCAGTTCCAGGTCGCACGCGTGGTCACTGATGCGGGAATGGTCCCAATTGTCGAGCCTGAGGTAAACATCCACTCGGAAACCAAGGCCGAGGCTGAGGACATTCTGAAATCAGAAATTCTGAAGAACCTGGATCAATTGGTCGAGGGTCAGGAAGTGATGCTGAAGCTGACGATCCCCAGCCAGGCCAACCTTTATGATGAGGTGGCGGATCACCCGCGCGTCCTGCGTGTTGTGGCGCTGTCCGGCGGGTACTCGACCGAGCAGGCCTGCGACCTGCTTGGCCAAAACAGCAAAATGATCGCCTCATTCTCGCGCGCACTGACCGAGGGATTGTCAAAGCAGCAATCTGATGCGGATTTCAACGCGGCACTCGGCGGCAATATCGACAATATCTACCGCGCTTCGATCTGATCGCGGGGAGAATCTATTCGGGTTTGATGAAATCGCGGCGCATCTGCGCCGCTTTTTCGTGCATGGCGCATCCAATGGCGTGATCGTTGATCAGCCCCATGGCCTGCATGAATGCAAACACGGTCGTCGGACCGACGAATTTCCAGCCGCGTTTTTTCAGGTCTTTTGACATCGCAATGGATTCTGCCGAGGTGGATGCGCTTTGCGGGGCGGGTGGCGTCTCGGGCTCGTACCTCCAGACATAAGCTGCCAATGATCCCTCGGTTGCGATAAGGTCCTGCACACGGCGGGCGTTGTTGATCACGGCTTCGATCTTGCCGCGGTGACGCACGATGCCTTTGTCGTCCAGAAGTCGATTGATATCGGCATCAGAAAACTCAGCTATCTTATTGAAATCGAATTTATAAAACGCTGCCCTGAAATTCTCGCGTTTTGACAGAATGGTGCGCCAACTCAAGCCTGACTGAAAGCTCTCGAGGCACAGTTTCTCAAACAGTCGTCTGTCATCGGAAACCGGATATCCCCATTCGTTATCATGATAGTCAAAGAATTCGGGGACGGCCTTGCACCACGAACACCGAGGTTTTCCATCTGGGCCCGTTGCCAAATCGTTCATGAATGTACCCTTTTTGTTCTCCGCAAGGATAAGCGACGCGATTGTTTGAAATCAAGTACTTAATCGGTTTGTCGATACCAATTCAGAATGAAGACACGAATGGCCGAAGCCAGTCCGGTTTCCGGGTCGCGCTCTGCATCAATATTTGCCGCCAGGACATTGATTGGGATATCTTTTTCCCGCGCGATATCACGGAAGGCTTGCCAGAACTCATCCTCAAGCGAAACGGATGTTCGATGACCTTGCAAGGTCAGGGAGCGTTTGACAGGACGTCCACTCATTCGTCGACCTTGTGACCGTCAAGGTCCCGGCGCTGCCGGTCTTGCTGCAGCTTTACAACGGTCCTGTCGGCTTTGGATTGCCCGTGTTTCGCAGCGTTTGCATCCGCGCGGGCCTTTTTTTCAGCCCGCGCTTTTTCTTTTCGAAACCGGTTCAGGTTAACCGGTTTACCCATCAGTCCTTGGGTCCAATCATATGCTCGGGCCGTACAACCGCATCAAACGTAGCCTCGTCCACAAAGCCCAACGCAATGGCTTCTTCCTTAAGTGTTGTGCCGTTCTTGTGCGCTGTTTTGGCGACGGTCGTGGCGTTGTCATACCCGATTGTCGGTGCCAGAGCAGTCACCAGCATCAGGGATTCCTTCATCAGCTTGTCGATGCGTGGCTCGTTGGCTTTGATGCCCAACAGCATTCGCTCGGTAAAGCTGTCGGTTGCATCGCCGAGCAGCTGGATCGACTGCAGCAGGTTATAGGACATCATCGGGTTGTAGACGTTCAACTGGAAATGGCCCTGCGAGCCTGCAAACTTCATTGCTGCGTCGTTGCCCATCACATGCGCGGCCACCTGAGTCAGCGCCTCGGCCTGTGTCGGGTTCACCTTGCCTGGCATGATGGACGAACCGGGCTCGTTTTCGGGCAGGATAAGCTCACCCAATCCTGAGCGGGGCCCCGAACCCAACAGACGGATATCGTTGGCAATCTTATAGCAGGAACCGGCAATCGTGGCCAAAGCGCCCGACAAAAAGACCATGGCATCATGTGCGGCCAGAGCTTCGAATTTGTTCGGCGCGGTCACAAAGGGCAGGCCGGTGATATCGGCCATATTCTTGGCGACAGCCTCATCCCAGCCGCCATGCGTGTTCAAACCGGTACCCACAGCAGTACCGCCTTGAGCCAGTTCATAGATACCGGGCATTGCAGCTTCTACACGCGCAATGCCCTGACGAATTTGATGCGCATACCCGCCGAATTCCTGTTCCAACGTCAACGGCGTGGCATCCTGCGTATGGGTGCGGCCGATCTTGATGATACCGGCAAACTCTTTTGCCTTGGCATCCAGCGCCGAGGCGAACTTCTCAAGCCCGGGCATCAACACATCGCGCACACTCATCGCTGTGGCGATGTGCATCGCGGTGGGGAAAGTATCGTTCGAGGATTGACCCATATTGCAGTGATCATTCGGGTGAACGGGATCTTTCGAGCCAATCTCGCCACCCATAATCTCAATCGCGCGGTTCGCAATGACCTCGTTCGAGTTCATATTGGATTGCGTGCCCGAGCCGGTTTGCCATACGACCAGAGGAAAGTTGTCGTCAAACTTGCCTTCGAACACTTCACCGGCCGCTTGTATGATCGCGTCGGCGATCTTGGCGTCCAGCTTGCCGATGGCTTTGTTTTCAATTGCACAGGCCTTTTTGATCACACCCAACGCGCGCACGATGGCGACGGGCTGCTTTTCCCAGCCGATGGGGAAGTTCATGATCGAACGCTGCGTTTGCGCGCCCCAGTACTTATCGGCAGGCACCTCAAGCGGGCCAAAGCTGTCGGATTCAGTGCGGGTTTGAGACATCGGTCGCTCCGGTCTGGTATGCAGTCGTATGCCGTTTACCCGCAGCAAGGCTGTGGCGCAATCGGCCAGTTGAGCGCACCTTAAACTTGGGCCGCGCAAAGGTATAGACGCGGCACAGCTACAAATAATTTCTGTTAGCGAAAACAGTGCCATTGTACGTCGGCGGGCTAAAGTTAAGATGGGACAATAACCCTGACGGAGGCAACCATGCGCGTGTCACTTCTCAAAAGCCCTTTGTATACGCTTGCGTTATTGTTTGCCGCGAGTTTTTGGCTGGCAGTATTTGTGCAACACGCTCAGGCGACGGGAATCGAGCCGTTCGTGGGCGACTATACCGGTTCGGCCGACGTTGTTGATGCGGATGGTACGGCGACCCCTCGGGATATGAGCGTTTCGATTCAGGAAATTAAAGGGGGCTTCAACGTGAGTTGGACCACCACGACTTACAAAGCCGACGGTCGCATCAAGGATGAGAAATACTCGGTTGATTTTCAAAGCTCGGATCGGCCCGATGTTTATTCTGCGGCCATGAAGCGAAATGTGTTTGGCCATGAGGTGCCGCTTGACCCGATGAAAGGGGAACCTTTTGTTTGGGGGCGGATCGAAGGAGATACTCTGACGGTGTTTTCGTTGTTCATAGCCGAAAACGGTGGCTATGAGCTTCAGCAATTTGACCGGACACTAGCTGATGGCGGGCTCGACCTGTCATTTTCCCGGTTTCGCGATGGGGTTAAGTCGCGCTCGGTCGAGACATTCCTTCAAAAAGAATAAACCCCGCATCAAGCGGGGTTTTCTGGGTCATTTCCGAAAGCTGTCCAGCGAGACCACATCCGCATCATGCTGAGGTTCCGTCTCTTCGGCCTCAAGCTCAATCGGGGCTTCTTCCGTCACATGGATCTCTTCGTCCTCGTCTTCTGGGCTTTCAAAGCGCAAGCCAAACTCAACCGAAGGATCCACGAAGGTCTTGATCGCCAGATAGGGGATGTAAAGGGGTTCCGGCGCATCCCCGAAATTCAGCGTAATCGAAAAGCCATCGTCACCGACTTCGAGGTTTTCGAACCAGTGCTGCATGACAATCGTCATCTCGCCTGGATAGCGCTCACGCAGCCAATCGGCCAACTCAACGCCCTCATGCCGTGTATCAAAAGTGATAAAGAAATGATGCGAACCGGGCAGGCCGGTTTCGGACACGTCGGTCAGGACGGTCTTGATCAGGCCTCGCATGGCCGTGTGCATCAGATTCCCGTAGTCGATGTCTTGCGACATGGTTGATCCTCGAAAGTGGTTAATCCCAGCATAGTTCATTCGGACGGAAACGAAAGGCTGTGCTGGGCTGTATTGATTACAAAACCTGCATGCCTAGTCCGGCCAGAACCATGATACCAAGTGTGGTTGCTAAACCGGATTTCATACGGAAAATCAACAGGCCAGCCAGAACGGTCAGCACAAGTGCGCTGAATTCAAGCGACGAAAGGTCGGGTAGGGGGAGAGAAACTGGTCCCCAATGCCACCCCGGAATTGAGGTGAACAAGACGTTTAGCCCGAACCACACGGAGAGGTTGAGAATCACTCCGACGACCGCAGCTGTGATTCCGTGCATCGCGGCCCCAAGACGCGGACGCTCGGCGATTCTATCCAGATGCGGGGCTGCAAGAAAAATCCACAGAAAACACGGTACAAACGTCGCCCATAAAGCGACAATGCCCGCCGCAAACGCCAGCGAGGCGCCTCCGGCAATCTGACCGCTAAGCATGGCCACAAACTGAGTCACCAGAATCAGTGGCCCAGGCGTGGTTTCGGCCAGACCTAGCGCGTCGATCATCTGGTCCGTGCTGATCCATTGGTAGGTTTCGACCACGGTCTGGGTCATATAGGCCAGCACCGCATAGGCACCGCCAAAAGTTACAACCGCAAGGCGGGCAAAGAACCAGCCCAGATCGCTGAGCAGTTCCTGACCGCTCAAAGACAGAACAAACAACGGCCCCAGCCAAAGAATAAGCCAGAAAACCGCTGTGCGAACAGGATTGGCAAGTGTTGGGCTGGTTTGAACGGCAACGGGCTTGTCGTCTTTCGAAGTCACGAATCCCCAAACGGCAGCGCACAGTATGATTAGCGGGAAGGGCAGGTTGAAGACAAAGATCCCCAAAAAGGCTAGGCCCGCGATAACCCGGTGCTCGACGTCTGTAAGCGCTTTCCTCGATAGGTTCCGTAATGCTTGCAGGACGATGATGATCACCGTGGCCTTGATGCCCAAGAACCCGGCTTGAACCAAAGGCAATGTACCATAGGCCGCATAAAGCAATACCAGCAGCGCGATCACCAGAGCACCTGGCAGTACAAACAAACAGCCCGCGATTAACCCTCCGGCCACGCCGCGCAGCCGCCAACCTGCATAAGTGGCAAGCTGCATGGCCTCGGGACCTGGCAACAGCATGCATAAGGAAAGCGCGCGCAGATAGGTCTGTTCGACCAACCAGGGGCGCTTTTCGACCAGCTCCTGATGCATCAGTGAAATTTGGGCGGCGGGGCCGCCGAAGGACAGCAGCCCGATGCGCCCAAACACCCTGATCAACTCTTGATATGAAGGGGTCATCTGCCGTGACCCGCGGGCCAGTCATGCGTCTCGCTAGAGCCATCGCGCGCCCAGCGATAGAGTGCATCATAGATGTGCATTCCAGCCTGCAATTGTTGTTGGTCATCCCGATACTGGCGCGACAAGCCGACCGAAAGGGCCAGCAACCCGGCGGCCTCAGGCGCCAGATCGTGCCTGTTTGTATCGGCGGCACGTATGATCGTCGCCATGCGGTCCAGAGGCTCAGATCGAAGCTTGAAGTCATCCAGCATCGTGTCAAAGGTGCAATTGTCGCCGCGATGGCTCCAATCAGTTCCTTCAACATCAAAGGGTGTGGCGCCGAAGTGCTCGGCAACCCCCTGAATTTCATCCGGTGCTACAAACAGGAACCGAGCGCGCCTGTCGACAAACCTGCGGATCAGCCAGGGGCACGCGATGCGATCAATCTTGGGGCGGTGCCGCGTCAACCAGACCGTGTTGCCTTTTGCAACTGCAGGAAGGGCAGGCACAGGCACGACCATTGCGCCCGGCATAGCGCGCCAGGCGAACATTCCACCTTCCAGAAATTCTGCCACCACCCCTTCAGCCTGCAGCCATGAAACAACGCCCTGACTCAGCTTTTTGCCTTTCTGGCAAATTACTACGCAAGAATGATCGCCGGTATGATTTCTTATGCCATCAACATTTTGATATGGCATTCGGAATGCGCCGGGTATGAGGGAGGGATCATCGTCGAAATCCCCATCTGTTCGCACATCAAACAGGATAGGAGCCTGAGGCGTACCGATCAGGCGCAAGAGTTGTCGGGGTGTAATTGCATTGGGGGCAGCCATTGCATGTTTCCTTATTGCTTTGGATACATGCGAACTTGGGCTGCCGCCTCACGGGGTGTTCGCAAGCTTACCCCTTGATCCTCTGCTAGCGCGCAAATGCGGGATGGGTCAAGCTTGCGGTCAAGTTTATCAGGCCCAGTCCAACCTTTGCCCGGTCATGCAAACCGGAAGGGTATCCTGTGGGAACTGCCCCAGTTGTTCAAAAAGTGTAATGAAATCAAACTGATTATAGGCCTCGACCATCTTGTCCCCTTTGAAGCGCGCCATGACTTGTCCGGTAACTTCAAGCGGGGCACCGTTATCGGCCCGGAAGGTGCGGACATGCAGAATACCAGAGACCCAATCACCATTTTCGATGATCTTCGGCAGTTCGACTGTGATCTCGCCCAGAACATGACGAAACGCCATGACCAGATCGCGAAAGTCGTCCGCGCCAACCTGCATTTCGGGTATCAACCCTTCGGCCATCGTATCCGGGGCAAAAAACTGATCGATTGCATCGGTATTGCCTTGTTCCCAGACCTCTGAATACCATGCCCTAAGCCTGTCAGAATTCGTCATCTCAGCCCTCCTGTCGCTTGTTCAGGAAGATGGATCAGAGAAATGAATAAACCCTGAATCCCTGGTGAGTTATGGGCATGGAGCAGACATAATCGGTAAAATGCAGGTTTCTGTTGCCAGGTACCTGCGAACCCCGCCTTACGCGGCTAGGCGCAAGGGCTTAAGTTTCGGTCTTGCTACTGCTTACGCAGCAACTGCAACCGGAGCACGATTGTCGTTTGCAATTGTACTAGTTTCGCCGGTAACGGTGGCAGACAGCCGAGACAAAGCTAACCCCTTTAGACGTTCGTCGATCCTATTTCGGCCCCATGATCCTCAAACGAAGGATGTTGGTGGAGCCGCCGGGTACCGCCCCCGGGTCCGATCCGCTTATTACGAGCGCGTTTATGTCCATAGTCCCGAAGGACCCCTCATATATAGGTTAGGACGTGGTCGGATGCAAACCCGGAATGCTAAGGTTGACTTATATAAAATTCAATAAGTTAAGCAGCTCTGTTCATGTTGGCGATAATAAGCCAAAGGGCCAGAACAAGCTCGATTCCACCAAAAGTCAGCGCCTTGACGAACGGGGGATTATCCAGCGCCAAAGACACAAACCGACCCAACGCCGCCCCTGCATAAACAACGCCCAGCATGGCATATGCCATCGGTGTGTTGAGCCAGAGAACCACGGCACCTGTCACCACGAACAACCCGCCAACCGAGGCTCGCATCTCACTAAGTCCCATGGTGCTTTTGGTGGGGGCTAGGTCCAGCGCGTTGGCTGTGTAGGCCGGGGCCAGAAATCCGAACAAACCAAAGCCGACGGTCAGCAAGGCGGCAATCACGTTAAGGGTTGCGATCATGGACTTTTTCCCTTTCTGCTCTGCTCGCAGAGTCTAGCGCAGCACTATGTAAAGAAAAGCATCTAAATCGCTGACCACAAGCCTATAACTCCGACCGCGATCAGGCTGAGAGCCCAGACAAGTTCCAGATTGAACCAGCTGCGTGACAGAAATTGAAGGCCCAGCCAGCGATAGACGGCGAAGGCCAAAATGCCTCCGCCAAGGATCATGGCGGCTGTGTGAAGTGCAGCGACCGTCAGTACGAGCAGGCCATTGCTCGCCATGATCTGAGAGACTGCGATCTGGCCCGTTTCCAGCTCGTCTGATCCACACAATCCAAGATAAATCGGAACCAACATCAACGCCGCGCCGTGTGCCAGCGCAACGAGGAACGACCAAAGTGCCAATTTGCTTGGCGGTACGCGCGACAACATCCGGGGATGCCGGCGTGTTATGGCGATGTAAACACCCATTGTGATCACAATCAGCGCAGCGCCGATACGAATTTCGCGTTGATATTCAACCAGAACTGCCATCATAGCAAATGGCAGTAGGACCCCCAGCATGGCGACGAAATGACCACCAGCCAGGGCGGTCAATGCGCGCCACAAAGCTGATGGCCGTTGTTCCATCAGCGCCGAAGATACCGCAAGCGGCCAGCCCATTCCGGGATTCAGGCCATGATAAGCGCCGCTAAGCACAACGGCCAGCCAGAGACCAGCCGTTGATGTCATCAGAGTCTCCAACTCAGACCGATGGGTAGCAGAAACTATCGGTTGAACAGTCTCCACCCTCAAGCCGGATTTGGTGGGCCCGATATCCGTCCGGGAAGTCGACCCAGAACTTCGGATCCAATGTCAGGCCCCCGTTCTCGCCAACATCCGCCTTGACCATCGCAGCCCCGCGTTCACCGGGATAGAACTGATCATCCCAAGTGGAATAAAGCGAATTGGTCCAATATACCCGCTTTCCGTCGCGGCTGATTTCAACCATCTGCGGCCCGTAACCAAAGTCTTGCCCGTTGGGATGTTTTGTTTTCTTGACGATCCCCCCGATCTCGACTTTGCCCGCAAGGGTCGGGTTCATCGGATCAGAGACATCGTATTGATGCATCTCACCCGTGCCCCAACAGGCCACATAAAGGTATTTATCGTCCAAGCTGAGGTCGATATCCGTGACCAGTGGCGGAACGGCAGAGAAGCCTTTCAGCAATTCAGGCAAGTCATCTGGATCAGCGGGCTGCGGATCGATCGTGATGGTCTTCTTGGCCTCGAAGGTGCCATCATCATTACGCCACCAAGTAAAGATCGCGCCCTGCAGGTTGGTCGTGTCAACCACCACACCACAGAACCCATATTGTTTGACCGGATCGTGAGCGGGCCGGATTTCCAGGGCCATCTGGTGATTTTCACCCAGATCGATGGTCTGAATATTGGTCCGGCTGCGTAGGTTCCAGAAATGGATGCTGTGCCCGTATTTGTTCGAAAGCAGATCCTCGGCCACGATGCCGTTTTCGAATTGCGGAGGCAGTCCCCATTCCGAACTGACCATATAGTCGCGTGGCAGGTTCCACCAGAAATCGTAGTGTTTGTCTTGGATACCTCGCTCGATCTCGTAGCGCCCGATGATCTCGAAGCTCTCGCAATCCATGATGAAAATGCCCGGAGGACCGTCCGTGCCGTCTTCGCCACCGCCTCCAAGCGTGCTCACGTAGATCCCCTCCGGTCCGCAATGGATCGTGTGCGGGCGGGAATATCCAGTTTTTGCAAAAACTTCTTCGGGTTCGATGATCTTGTGTATCTTGGCCTCAAGCGGGTTCTTGACGTCGATAATGTAGATCCGGCTTGATCGTATGCCAGGAACAATGAGGTAGCGGCGTTCCAGAAACGCATGGCCACTAAGCGGTGACAGCGCAGAGGAACAAGCGTTCCACCCGAAATGGTGAAACTCATCGCCTTTTTCTGGCATGATCACCTGATGAACAATTTTTCCGTAATCATCCGAAGTCGGATCCACGTTCACGACGGCCAAACCGTCTGGTTGGGAAAAATCAGGGCTTAGCATCAAGGTGAATGCAAGCGTCTCAGTGGGGCCCTCCATCGCCAGTTTGGCTGATGGGTAAAAGGTTGGGTCCGGTCTTTGGTTCATAACGTCCTCCCGTAAGTCATTGATCTTCAATTCATGTTGGAAGTTCCGGTCTTAACGCCGGATGTCATGCTGCCTGCTCGGGCACCTCGCCGTCCTTCGTTCCTTTTTGCCTGTGGTCAGGCGGGTTTGCGTCGTCTTTCGGCCACGTCCTGCGCCAGTTGCCGTGTATAGGCCTCAAGTTTGATCAATGCCGCATCGACCGGGCCGGCATCACGCGCTTCCAGTGCGTCTGTGATGTCACTGTGAAGGGCGATGATCTCTTCGCGGGATCGAGCCGTGAACGTAATCATGTTCATCAGAGGTTGCATAGCCTCGACCGCACCGGCCAATTGGTAGGACAGAACGGGGTTGCCCGCGCCATCCACAAGCGCGCGATGAAAGGCGACGTCGGACGCGCAGAAAGCCTCATCTGTGAGACCTGGTTGCGCCTGACGAAAAATCTCGGCCCGCATGGTGGCGAGTTGATCCGCGGTACGACGTTGTGCCGACAAAGCAGCGCATGCACGTTCGAGCGCATAACGCGCTTCGCATGCGGTGTCGAAACTGACTGCGTTCATCGACAGCAGCAGTGTCGAGGTTGTGACTTGTTGGGAATAGGCGTCCTCAAAACTCAGCCGGTTCACAAACGCACCACCCGATGCCCCGCGTTGCGTGCGGATAAGGGACTGCGCTGCCAGACGTTTCAATGCTTCGCGAACCGTAGGCCGTGATACTTTGAACTGATCGGCCAACTCAGATTCTGATGGCAGACGCTCATCGACGATCAGCCGACCCGAGATAATGGCGTCGCGGATCGCCTGAGCAATTTGAGCGGATAGATCTGCAGTACTCTGAGGGTCGATTTTCATGGTTGTTTTCGGCGATGCGTAATTTTTATTTGTCTGACATTTAAAAGTCTGACATTTGAAAAGCAAGAGAGTTGAGTCGGGAGGAGCAAGTGAGTCGCTCAATTTTCCGCAGCGCGCTTTGGTTGGGCTTCTACATCACGATCCTTTGGTCGTGGTGGATGATGGTCTCAATGAGCCGCGATATGGACGTGGACTGGATCGGTCGACCCGGACCGATGGGTCAGGCGATGGCGGCCATGGATCCGCGTATGGACATGTATATGCCCATGGCCGAGTTCGGCCCACTTTTCTGGATGTGGGCGATCATGATGGCGGCCATGATGCTGCCGACTTTGGTGCCCACGTTGCGCAGTTATGATGATCTGATCCGCAGCGCGAACGGTACGCGGGCAGGGTGGCTGGGCGTTCTATCCGGATACTTCATAGTTTGGGTGGGCTTCGCTGCGCTGATCACTGGCCTGCAATTGGCGCTGCTGTTTGGCGGCGCGGTTGATATGTTGGGAATCGCTAAATCGCCATATCTGGCCGCCGGCCTGTTGATCGCCGTGGGTGCCTTTCAGTTTTCTCGGGTGAAAGAAGTCTGCCACGGTGTTTGCCATGCACCGATGACGTATTTTCTGGGCCACTGGAAAACCGGATTCGGCGGCGGTGTACGCATGGGCGTCGGACTGGGTGCGTTCTGTGTCGGTTGCTGCTGGGGCTTCATGGCGTTGGGCTTTGTCGGCGGCGTCATGAGCCTGCTCTGGATGGGGCTGGCGACCCTGTTCATGGTATTGGAAAAACTTCCCCAGATCGGGCACGCCGTGACCCGTCCTATGGGATTCGTCTTGATTGCGGGTGGTTTTGCACTGCTCGCTCATCACATTGTTTACGGAGGATAAGTCGATGGCTAAAAATAGAAAACCGGATGCAGACAAGCTGCCGGTCAGTCAAAGAATTGACAGCCGGATGCCAAATCCCAAGCGGCGTGAGATGAGCCCGACCGATTGGGCGGTTAAGGGTGAACTGATCCTGAATTGTTCGTGCGACGTATTCTGCCCATGCGTGGTTTCGCTGGGTGCACACCCTCCGACCGAAGGGCATTGCCACGCGTGGATGGGTATCGCGATCGACGAAGGCCATTACGAAGGCGAAGATTTGTCCGGTCTGAATGTAGGTCTGCTGGTTGATATCCCCGGACGCATGGGCGAAGGCCAGTGGAAAGTCGCGGCTTATGTGGATGAACGTGCCAGCGGCAAGGCTTATAATGGACTGTTGCAGATATTCAGCGGTCAGGCAGGTGGCACAACCGGGCTGTTCACTATGTTGGTCAGCGAGATCATAGGGGCTGAACGTGCACCGGTTCAGATCGAAAGGGACGGCACCAAACGCCGGATCATGATAGGGCGCAAGATTCAGGGTGAGATCGAAATGCTTGCGGGCAAAGACCCAGAGCATCCGGTGATGGTTTCAAATTCGAAATACTGGATGGGGCCGGACATCATTGTAGCAAAAGGCACGAAATCCAAGGTGCGCGACTATGGTCGCGTATGGGACTTCGGCGGCAAGTCAGCCGAGATCTGCCCGATTGACTGGCACGGGCCTAAGTAATGATAACCGGTGCCTATGCCCGTGAAATGGCGCGATATAACCACTGGCAAAACAACCAGTTAAAGAGCTTTCTCAAAGCTCTTTCAGACGAAGAATTGGCACGGGATCGCGGCGCTTTTTTCGGGTCGATCATGGGAACTGCCAATCATCTGCTTTGGGGGGATTGGATCTGGATTTCCCGGTTTGACAAGGGACCGGGGCCAGGTGGCGGCATTCCTGAGAGTGTCTCGATCTGCACTGGCATGGCCGACTGGCTGCCGCTGCGCGATACGATTGACGCCCGTATTGCCAGATGGGCCAATACGTTGGGGGATGATGTCCTGAGCGATTTGTTCACGTGGTACTCGGCTGCAAAAGAGAACGACGTAACAAAGCCTTACTGGCAATGCGTCATTCATATGTTCAATCATCAGACACATCATCGCGGACAATTGCACCAAATGCTGACCGAGGCTGGTTCGCAGGCACCTGTCAGCGATCTTGTCTTTCTGCCAGAGGATTTCTGACATGGCAGTCATCTCACCGAACCGGCGCGTGCGCAAAACCCCATTCACTCCGGGCGTCGAGGCCGAAGGCGTCAAAGGGTATACAGTTTATAATCACATGCTGCTTGCGACGGTTTTTGAAAGCGTCGAAGCTGATGCGGCGCATCTGAAACAACATGTTCAGGTCTGGGATGTCTCGTGTGAGCGGCAGGTACAGATCAAAGGCCCGGATGCGTTGCGGCTGATGAAGATGCTCAGCCCGCGCGATATGGACAAAATGCAGGCGAACCAGTGCTATTATGTGCCGATAGTAGATCACAATGGCGGCATGCTGAATGATCCTGTTGCGATCAAACTGGCGGATGATCACTATTGGTTGTCGGTTGCCGATGGTGACCTTTGGCAATTTGCTCTGGGAATCGTGATTGCGCTGGGGCTGGATGTCGATATTTCTGAGCCGGATGTGTCGCCCTTGGCGGTACAGGGCCCCAAGGCGGACGAGCTGATGACGCGCGTCTTTGGTGATGAAGTTAGGGATATAAAGTTCTTTCGATATAAACAGTTAGCGTTTGAAGATACATCTTTCGTCGTCGCCCGGTCAGGCTGGTCGAAACAAGGCGGGTTCGAGATATACGTCGAAGGGACGGATTATGGCATGCCACTATGGGACACGCTGTTTTCTAATGGCCGAGACCTGAACGTGCGGGCAGGTTGCCCAAACGGGATTGAGCGTGTTGAAAGCGGTCTATTGAGTTTCGGGTCGGACATGCGGCGCGAGAATACGCCCTATGAATGCGGGCTAGCACGGTTCTGCAATTCTCCGCTGGATTATATCGGCAAAGCCGCTTTGGCGGATCAGGCGAAAAACGGTCCGCCCCGGCAGATCCGTCCGCTTGTCATTGAAGGTGAGATCGGACCGTGCACCGAATCTTGGCCGCTGATGGCCGGGGGCCGGCAGGTCGGGCAGGTGGCTTCGGCTGCGTATTCACCCGAGTTTGGAGTGAATGTAGCCATTGGAATGGTCGACCGGTCCCATTGGGCGCCAGGTACGCGGATCGAATTGATGACCGAACATGGAATGCGATGGGCCGAAGTGCAGGAAAAATTCTGGCGCTAAGCCCTTATTTCAGGAACACAGCCGATTGAGGCAATAGAAGGAGTAAGTTCATGTTTAATGCACTTGTCGTTGAAAAAGATGAAGAAAGCGGCCTCGCAAGCGCTTCGGTGAAGCAGATTTCTCTGGATGCGCTGCCGGATGGAGAAGTGACGATCGCCGTTGAATATTCAACGGTGAACTACAAGGACGGTCTGTGCATGTCGCCCAAAGGCGGTGGTCTGGTGCGTAGCTATCCTCATATTCCGGGCATCGATTATGCGGGCACGGTCGAGCAGTCCTCGGATGCACGCTACAAACCTGGCGACAAGGTCGTGCTGACGGGCTGGCGCGTAGGTGAAGCGCATTGGGGCGGTTATTCACAAAAAGCAAACGCGCGAGCAGATTGGCTGGTGCCGTTGCCGGATGGGTTGGATACACGGCAGGCGATGGCAGTTGGCACTGCCGGGTTCACCGCTATGCTGGCCGTCATGGCGCTGGAGGATCAAGGTTTGCAGCCGGGTCATGGCCCCGTGCTGGTCACAGGTGCTGCAGGAGGTGTCGGCTCGGTCGCAACGGCCATTTTGGCTCATCTGGGCTATGAGGTTGCAGCTGTGACCGGGCGTCCTGAAACCGAAGATTATCTCAAATCACTGGGTGCAACCACAATTGTCCCGCGTGACGAGTTGAACGAGACCACCAAGCGTCCGCTGGAAAGTGAAACTTGGTCCGGATGTGTTGATGCGGTGGGCGGAGCGATGCTTGCCCGCGTGCTGGGGCAGATGAAGTATGGGGCCTCGGTAGCTGCGGTTGGCCTTGCCGGTGGTGCGGCGCTGCCCGCAACCGTGATCCCATTCCTGCTGCGCGGTGTAAATCTGTTGGGCATCGACAGCGTGATGCAGCCATATGACAACCGGGTCCGTGCCTGGACGCGTATCGCAACCGATCTGCCCATGGATAAGCTTGAGGCGATGGTCCATGCAGCAACCCTTTCTGATCTGCCCCAGTTGGGAGCGGACATCCTGCAAGGTCAGGTAAAAGGGCGCGTCGTGGTAAACGTGAACGCTTGATAGACAAAACAGACAACGGATCGGCCGGAGCATGCATCCGGCCGACCCAATTGTCGGGAATGAGGCCGAAATGCCGGAAACAGTTCTGGCCATTGCCACATTTCGTGACCATGATTGCTATACATCCCATTTGTGATGGCTTAAGACCCATCCGAACATCACCTGAAGACGGGGAGTGAGCAGCATGTCTGATGATTTCGAACTCGATACCGATGATCTGAAACGCCGCATGGACGGTGCCATGGCCAACCTCAGAACCGAATTCGCTTCGCTGCGGACCGGTCGTGCATCGGCTTCAATGCTTGAGCCCGTCATGGTCGATGCTTACGGCGCGATGACTCCGATCAATCAGGTTGGTACCGTGAACGTCCCTGAACCGCGCATGGTAACCGTGAATGTTTGGGACAAGGGCCTCGTAGGCAAAGTTGAAAAGGCCATTCGGGAAAGCGGTTTGGGTATAAACCCGCAACTGAATGGTACCATCATCATGCTGCCGATTCCCGAACTGAACGAAGAACGCCGTCGCGAGCTCGGCAAGGTCGCGGGTCAATATGCAGAAAGCGCACGGGTTTCGATCAGGAATGTGCGCCGTGATGGCATGGACCAGATCAAAAAGGCCAAGGCAGACGGCATGTCCGAGGACGATCAGAAATTCTGGGAAACCGAGGTTCAGGAGCTGACGGATACCATGATCAAATCCGTCGATGATGCGCTCGAGACCAAACAAGCCGAGATCATGCAGGTCTGAGCCTCGGATATGCCAAAGGATCCCGATACCTCTCCGATTGCAGGGCCGCGCCACGTTGCTATCATCATGGACGGCAACGGTCGCTGGGCACAGTCGCGCGGGCGGCCTCGATTGTTTGGCCATCATGCAGGTGCGCGCCGCGTCCGTGAGGTGGTCGAGGCCTGCCCGGGTTTAGGGATCAAGTATCTGACAGTATTTGCGTTTTCGACTGAAAACTGGAAACGCACTCAGGTCGAAGTTGCAGGCCTGATGAGCTTGTTTCGCCGTTACATCGTCAAAGAGACCAAGACCTTGAAAGATAACGGCATTCGGGTCCGTTTCATTGGGGATAGAGTTCGGCTGGATGCCAAGTTGACCGAGCTGATGGATACGCTTGAACGCGAAACACAGAACAATGACCTGGTTCATCTAACCGTTGCCTTGAACTATGGCGGTCGTGACGAGGTGGCGCGCGCGACCAGACGTTTGGCACGTGACGTTGCCGATGGCATTCTGCGCCCCGAGGACGTGGACGAGGAAACTCTGCCCAAATATCTGGACACGCGCGTTCTGCCAGACCCCGATTTGGTGATCCGTACCAGTGGTGAAGCGCGGATTTCTAATTTCCTGCTGTGGCAGTCTGCCTATTCCGAGTACGAATTCATCGATACTCTGTGGCCTGATTTCACCGCTGCAGAACTGGAACGGCTGTGCCGCAACTATGGATCGCGTGAACGGCGGTTTGGAGCGGTCCCGGCATGAGTGATGGCCGATGGTCTGATCTGACTGCCCGGGTTTTGTCGGCTTCGGTTCTTGTGACTATTGCGGCAGTCGAAGTTTGGCTAGGCGGCCTGTGGTTTGAGATATTTATCGGCACCGTCTGCGGTCTGATGATATGGGAACTGATCCGGATGATCGACCCAGAACGTCAGGGTGTCGCGATTCAGCTGGCGATACTGACCGGGTTCGCCGTGGTCCTAAGCTATCATCTACCACCGCTATACAAGCTTCCATGTTTGGTGGCCCCGGCATTGGTAGGAGCAGGACAGATCAACCGTGCGCGCGGGATATACGTCCTGTTTGCCCTTTGGATCGCGATGTCGGGGCTGGGATTCATATCGATCCGAGAAAACCTGGGATTTGGATGGATGGTTTGGCTGATCCTTGTGGTCGTGGCCACGGATGTCGCCGGGTATTTTGTGGGCAAAACGCTTGGCGGACCTAAGTTTTGGCCCAGAGTTAGCCCCAAGAAGACATGGTCCGGTACGGTTGGAGGCTGGGTTGCCGCCGCGCTGGTCGGAACAGTTTTTGCGCACTATGCCGGTTTCGGCATTGCTTTTATCGTTGTCTCGGTTCTTGCCTCTATGGCCAGCCAGATCGGTGATATTGTTGAAAGCGCGACAAAACGTGGCTTTGGCGTTAAGGACAGCTCAAACCTTATACCCGGTCATGGCGGGTTTCTGGATCGGTTTGATGGGATGATGGGCGCGTCAGTCTTTGTGTTGCTCGCAGGGCTGTTTTACGCGCCCGGAGGTATGTGATGCGAAGGGTATCCATATTTGGTGCGACTGGTTCCATTGGCCAGAATACGATTGATCTGATCGCAAGAAATCCGAATGCCTATGACGTGGTCGCGTTGACCGGTGGACGCAACGTCGCGCAGCTTGCACGCGATGCGGTGCGCCTGGATGCAGACGTGGCGGTGACTGCGTTTGATGACAAACTCGATGATCTGCATGACGCATTGGCCGGCAGCAGAGTGCGAGCGGCTGCGGGGCAGGCCGCTCTGATCGAGGCCGGGGCGCGACCGGCGGATTGGGTGATGTCTGCAATTGTCGGTTCCGCAGGACTGGCTCCGGGGATCGAAGCGTTGAAACAAGGGGCGACACTCGCGCTTGCCAACAAGGAAACGCTGGTTTGTGCCGGGCCGCTGGTTCTGGAAACGGCTCGGGCGCATGGCGCCACGCTATTACCCGTGGATAGCGAACATTCGGCAGTTTTTCAGGCGCTTGTGGGCGAGGATATGACAAGCGTTGAACGGATCATTATCACCGCAAGCGGTGGAGCGTTCCGGGATTGGCCGCTCGGCGATCTGGCAAAGGCGACTGTTGAACAGGCATCGAGTCATCCGAACTGGAACATGGGACAGCGGATTACGATCGACAGCGCATCTATGTTCAACAAGGCATTGGAAGTTATAGAAACCAAAGAATATTTTGGCGTTAATCCATCGAATATCGAAGTCCTCGTGCACCCCGAATCCATCGTTCACGCACTGGTCGGATTTCAGGACGGCGCCTTGATGGCGCATCTGGGTGCTCCGGATATGCGCCATGCCATCGGGTACGCGCTGCATTGGCCCGAACGGCGCGATTTACCTGTTGCGCGTCTGGATCTCGCGCAACTGGGTCAGTTGCGATTTCATGCACCGGATGAAGCGCGTTACCCGGCTTTGCGTCTTGCCCGCGAAGTGATGCAGCGCGGCGGCTTGTCCGGTGCGATCTTCAACGCCGCCAAAGAGCGCGCATTGGACCACTTTATAGAAAACCGGATACGTTTTTTGGATATGGCAGACACGGTGTCGGCCGTGTTGGAGCGTTTTGAGGCTTCAGACAGCCTGATTGATGCACCATTGACCCTTGATAATGTACAGCAAACGGACCATCTCGCACGTCAGTGGGTCGATGAAACCGTATTGGAACGAGCAGGATAGAACTTTTGGACATACTCTCTTTGATCCCGCAATTTGGCAATCTGCTCTACACGATAATAGCCTTTGTTATTGCGCTTTCAGTGATTGTCGCGGTGCACGAATACGGCCACTACATCGTTGGTCGGTGGTCTGGCATTCATGCCGAAGTGTTCTCGATCGGTTTCGGCCCAGTTCTATGGAGCCGTGTAGACAAGCGCGGCACTCGCTGGCAGGTCGCGCTGCTGCCATTTGGCGGTTATGTCAAATTCCTGGGAGATGCCAATGCCGCGTCCGGCAAAGACGTAGACGCGATGAGTGAGATCTCTGCACAAAGCCCGGAAGAGCTGCGCCGCACCATGCACGGTGCCCCGCTTTGGGCGCGTGCGGCTACTGTTGCGGCAGGGCCGGTCTTTAATTTCGTGATGTCGATATTGGTGTTTGGCCTGATTTTCTGGTCGCAGGGTGTTTCCCGTGAACCTTTGACTGTTGGCGCACTGCAGCCGTTGCCTGGTACAATTCAGGGTCTGCAGGAGGGCGATGAGATTATCGCCATCGCAGGCATTCCAACACCGGATTTCGATGACGCAAGCAACTGGTCCGATTTCATCAATTCGCTGCCTGTAGAACCAGAGCTGGACTATACGGTTATCCGAGATGGAGAGACCACTGATGTCGTGGCACCTTGGCTCTTTCCACCGCTAATCCAACAGGTTACGCCGCGCAGTGCAGCGATGGACATACAGTTGCAGCAAGGCGACGTAATCACGGCGGTAGACGGTGATCCGATCTTTGCGTTCGAGCAGCTTAAGGAACATGTCGAAGGATCGAACGGGCGCGTATTGCTGCTGGATGTATGGCGCGACGGGGCGGATTTAGAATTTGCACTTGCGCCCCGACGCACCGACGAGCCGACGTCCGATGGTGGTTTCATCACCCATTGGCGCATCGGTATCGTAGGCGGCATGATGATCGATCCCGAAACCGTTCCAGCGGGCATTTGGGATTCGATCGAAGGTGGCGTGGTCCAAACCGGGCGCATCATCGAAGGCTCACTGTCGGGAATGTGGCACATGATCACCGGAGCGATCAGCACCTGCAACATTTCCGGGCCGATCGGTATTGCCGAAACCTCGGGTGCTATGGCCAGCCAGGGGGCACAGAACTTCATCTTCTTCATCGCCGTATTGTCAACGGCGGTCGGGTTGCTGAACCTGTTCCCGATCCCAGCCTTGGATGGGGGGCATTTGCTATTCTACGCTTATGAAGCTGTGTCTGGCAGACCACCCAGTGATAAAGCGCTGAGGGTACTGATGGGGGTCGGTGTCACACTGATCCTGTCATTGATGCTTTTCTCGGTCAGTAATGATCTGTTCTGCTGATTAAGGCGATCTTGGCACCGTTCCGACGCAAAATTGCCGCAATTCAAGCCTATCTTATTGGGGTGCATCGATAAGTGTAGGCTTGAGTTCAATGACCAAGGCGTTTCAAAAATCCTATCAGAGTGTCAGTGTCCTGTTCCAGTTGAACTGGGATATGCTGCTTAGCTTTGCCGTGACCGCACTGGCCCTAGCTGTTGGTGGTTATCTGCTCGGTTTGTGATTCTCCAGAACATGTCTGACTTACATGCAACGGCCTGATGGGCCGTTTTTGCTTTTTCGTCTTTTGACATGACCTCACAATCGGGCTACTCAGCAGCTAAAGGCTGAAAATTCTGGGTAGTGATAAAAATGACTGACAGCAGGCGCACGGGCACATACTGCGGCTCGCGGGGGCGGAAAAGCAACATTTTGTGGCAGGCACTAACGTTCTTTTTCCTTTTTGCTACACCGGGTTTACTGGTTCTGACGCAGCCCGCGCAGGCGCAATCCTACACCATCAACAGCTTCGAGGTTGAGGGCAATCGACGGATCGAGACTTCGACGATTATCGCCCGCACCGGAATCGAACCGGGGCAGACTGTTACGGCAGGACAATTGAATGATGCCTTCCAGCGTTTGCTTGACAGTGGTGTTTTTGAAACAGTCGAACTTACACCGCGTGGCAGTACGTTGGTCATCGCGGTCGAGGAATACCCGACCATCAACCAGATCAGCATCGAGGGCAATCGCCGCGTAAAAGACGATCTCCTGCTCGAAGCGATATCGTCCCAAACCCGCCGCGTCTTCACGCCTCAACAGGCCGAAGCGGACGCTGACCTGATTGCCGAAGTATATTCGGCGCAGGGCCGCGTATCCGCGACGGTTATCCCGCGTATCATACGTCGCAGCGATAACCGTGTCGATCTGGTGTTCGAAGTCGCCGAAGGAACGACAATCGAGGTCGAGCGCGTCAGTTTTGTAGGAAACCGCGCGTTTTCGGACCGTCGCCTGCGCCGCGTGCTTGAAACAAAGCAGGCGAACATTCTGCGGACCTTCCTTCGCGGCGACACCTTCATTGCCGACAGAATCGAATTCGACAAACAGGTGATCCGTGATTTCTACCTGTCACGCGGTTATATCGATTTTCGCGTCAATAGTGCCAATGTCGAATTCACCCGTGAACGGGATGCATTCTTTCTGGTTATGAACGTCACAGAAGGACAGCGGTTCTCGTTCGGTCAGATTACGACCGTCAGTGAGATCCCGGGTGTGGACCCAGCGCCTTATCAGGCGGCTCTGAAAGTCAAACCAGGTGTAATTTACTCTCCGACGGTGCTTGAGAACTCGATCGCGCGGATGGAGCGTCTGGGGCTGAAAAACGGCGTTGATTTCCTGCGGGTCGAGCCCCGGGTAACGCGTAATCCCCGCGATCTGACGTTGGATGTCCAGTTCGTGCTGACCCGTGGCCCGCGTATCTTTGTGGAACGCATCGATATCGAGGGGAACACAACCACCCTAGACCGTGTGATCCGCCGTCAATTCGATACCGTTGAAGGCGACCCCTTCAATCCCCGTGAAATCCGCCAGAGCGCCGAACGTATTCGCGCCTTGGGTTTCTTCTCAGTCGCTGATGTGGAAACCCGCGAGGGATCGTCGCCAAGCCAGGTCATCGTGGACGTGGATGTCGAAGAACAACCCACCGGTTCGTTGAGCCTGGGTGGTAGCTACTCGGTCTCGGACGGTTTCGGGATCGCAATCGGATTGAATGAATCGAACTTCCTCGGCCGCGGGCAAAACCTGGGTATCACGTTGTCGACAGCTCAGGATTCTGAGCAGTACGTTATCAACTTTACCGAGCCTTATCTGCTGGGCCGTAAGCTACGCTTTGATCTTGGGCTTGGTCTGGCCAGCACCAACTCGAGCTTTGCCAGCTACGACACAAAAACAGTGTTCTTCCGCCCACAGCTGAGCTACGCGATCGGTGAATTGTCGGCGCTGCGTCTTCGCTATGGTTGGGATCGCAGCGAAATGACCCAGCAGAGCAATGAGCGGAACGGCGCTGTCATCTCATCAGAGATCGATCAGGGGAAACGAACCAGCAGTTCTCTGGGTGTATCCTACGTATACGATAGCCGTATTGGTGGCCTGAACCCCACAGCGGGCGTCCTGTTCGAAGTCGGCGTGGATGCTGCTGGTCTTGGCGGGGACAATGAATTCTTCAAAACCACGGCACGGGCGATAGCCCAGAAACGCGTCCTCAACGAAGAAGTCGTATTGCGCGCGACGCTTGAATTGGGTGCACTGAACTGGACCGGGGACGATTTCAGCCGCACGCTCGACCGGTTTGTTCTAGGTCCTAGCACATTCCGCGGGTTTGAGCCTGCTGGTATCGGGCCGCGTGACCTTTCGAACGGGCAGGACGATGCCATCGGCGGCAACTACTACTGGGTTGCTCGTTTCGAATCGGACTTCCCGCTGGGGCTGCCCGAAGAACTGGGGCTACGTGGCGGCGTCTTCTACGATGTTGGAAACCTCTACAATCTCAACAACGTCAACACCGCTGGCGCTGATATTGTTGGTGAAAGCGGTTCGATCCGGCATGTTGTAGGGGTATCCGTACTGTGGGAAACACCGTTTGGTCCGCTTCGCTTCAACTTCTCGCAGGCCCTCAAGAAAGAGGACTTCGATAAAGAGCAAAGCTTTGACCTGACCGTTCAAGCCAGGTTCTGATCGCGAATGATCACCGAAGTTAAGAACATCCTGCAGGGCCCGCTAAGGGCCCTGTGCGTTTTGGTACTTGTAGCTGTAGCAATGCCGCTGGGTGCGCAGCAATTGGGCGTGCCACAAACAGACGTTCTGACAATCTCCAGTGAGCGTTTGTTTGCAGATTCCGCCTTTGGGCAGCGCGTCTTTCGCGAGATTGAAGCCGAAAGCACCCTTTTGGCTGAAGAAAACGAACGGATTGTGGCGCAGTTGAGCAAGGAAGAAAAAGATCTGACCGAAAAGAGGTCAGATCTTTCGGCGAACGAGTTTCGCCCGCTTGCCGAAGCTTTTGACGAGAAAGTTCAATCACACCGTGACGGCCAGCGCGCCAAACTGGACGCATTAGCGCGGCGCGGCGAAGAGGCGCGTGGTCAGTTTTTTGAAATGGCGCAACCGGTGCTGATCGAATTGCTGCGCGAATTTGGCGCCTCGATCGTGATCGAGCGGTCCAATGTGGTTCTAAGCACGGACGCCTCAGATATTACCAACGCTGCGATCGCCAGGATCGATGCCGCAATCGGCGACGGCGCTACACTTGAAAACAATAACAACGAATAGGCTGGCTTGCCCTTGGGTACGGGTATTGCTAACCACGCTTGAAAGAGACATCCAGAACAGGACATCCGCACCATGACCACGGAAACCAAGAGCGCCGACATTCAGCTGATTCAGCGTATATTGCCGCATCGCTATCCGTTTTTGCTGGTCGACAAGGTTGTGGATATCGATGGCTATCAATCAGCGGTGGGCATCAAGAATGTCACCATGAATGAGCCGCACTTTCAGGGCCATTTCCCCGGAACTCCGATCATGCCTGGCGTGACCATTGTCGAGGCGATGGCGCAGACTGCAGGGGTTATGCTGGGTGTCGGCATGGATGTAATCGACAGCGAATTGCTGATCTATTTCATGAATATCGACAAATGCAAATTCCGCCGCAAGGTCGTACCTGGCGATGTTCTCGAAATGCATGTCGAAACTGTACGCGGTAAGAAAGGTGGCAAGATCTTCAAGTTCAGCGGCCGCGCGACAGTCGAGGGCGAGGTTGCTGCCGAAGCTGAATTTTCGGCCTATGTCGACTGGGACATGGAAAAAACAACATGAGCGGTATTCATCCCAGCGCCATTATCGAAGACGGAGCGCAGATCGGACAGGGTTGTACGGTTGGTCCATTCTGCCATATCGGTCCGCAGGTCCGTCTGGGCGATCGGGTCGAACTGAAATCCCATGTCGTAGTCACCGGCGATACGTCAATTGGTGATGACACAGTGATTTTCAGCTTTGCTGTTGTCGGGGAAATTCCGCAAGACAAGAAATTCGGTGGTGAGAACACGCGCCTTGAAATCGGTGAGCGCAACCGTATCCGCGAACACGTCACTATCAACACCGGCACGGATGGCGGCGGTGGTATCACCCGGATTGGCGATGACTGCTTACTGATGGCCGGTGTCCACGTGGCGCATGATGTACAAATCGGCAACCGGGTCATTCTGGTGAATCACGCTGGCGCGGCTGGTCACTGTATTATCGAGGATGACGTCATCGTTGGTGGTATTTCGGGCTTGCATCAGTTCGTGCGCGTTGGTCGCGGTGCCATCATTGGCGCGCTTACGATGGTCCCGAATGATGTGATTCCATATGGGCTTGTTCAGGCGCCTCGGGGCGAGCTGGATGGCTTGAATCTGGTCGGTTTGAAACGGCGTGGTGTAACGCGTGAGGATATCTCGGCATTGCGCGCGGCCTTCAAGGAACTGTCCGAAGGAGACGGCACCTTCATGGATCGCGCCACCCGGCTGGGTGAGGATGCTGACAACGAATATGTGCGCCAGATCGTCGAATTTGTGACGGGGCAAACAGACCGTTCGTTCCTGACCCCGAGGAAGTAGGCCAATGCTGGCATTGATCGCAGGAACTGGCGCTTTACCAGACGAGGTGGTCACTTGTCTGCCAAACCGCCCGCTAATCTGCGCTCTGGAAGGGTTCGAGCCCGATACACTGACCACCGACTTGGTTTTTCCATTAGAGCAACTGGGTAGCTTCATCGCCGATCTCAAAGCCCGCGGCGTGACCGAGATTTGCATGGCAGGGGCAGTGCGTCGTCCGACTGTCAATCCAGCTCGCATTGATGCGGCGACGATGCCGCTGGTTCCGATCCTGCAAAAGGCCATCATGGCCGGTGACGATGGCGCATTGCGCGCGGTCATTGGTATATTTGAGGATGCCGGTTTGACGGTCCGTGCGGCGCATGAGATCGCGCCGGATTTGCTGCCGCCGCTTGGCTCATTGACCGAAGCCCAGCCTTCTGAAGCGGATCACAACGACGCAGATCGAGCGGCAGGAATTCTGCGCAACATGGGGGCGGCGGATATCGGTCAGGCTTGCGTAGTACTGAAATCTCAAGCGTTGGCGATCGAGGGCATCTATGGCACCGCATGGATGCTGCAATCCTTGACTCAGCGCCCCGACGCGGGCGGTGGCATTCTGTACAAGGGTCCAAAACCAGATCAGGATCGCCGCGCAGATATGCCTGCCATCGGACCCGACACCGTTTCGGCGGCCGTCGCGGCGGGCCTGTCGGGCATTGTCATCGAAAAGGGCGGCGTCATTGTTTTGCAGCGCGACCGCGTGATTGATGAATGCAATCGCCTTGGTCTGTTTCTTTATGTCCGCGAGCGCACGGTCTGATGCGCGTCTTTCTGGTCGCCGGTGAACCTTCGGGCGACCGATTAGGGGCCGCGTTGATGGAAGGTCTGCGGACCCTTGTGCCAGAGGTGCAGTTTGATGGGATTGGCGGGCCGCTGATGCAGGCGCAGGGACTGACCAGCCGATTTCCCATGTCCGAACTCAGCATTATGGGGTTGGTTGAGGTTCTGCCCAAGTTCTTTCACCTAAAACGCCGTATCGCTGAGACTGCTCAGGCAGTTCTAGACACGAAGCCTGATGTACTGATCACTATCGACAGCCCGGATTTCTCGTTGCGTGTGGCTAAGCTGGTAAAGGCCTCCAGCGAGATTCGCACTGTCCACTACGTTGCCCCCAGCGTCTGGGCCTGGAGGCCGGGGCGCGCAGACAAGATGGCGAAAGTAATCGATCACGTACTTGCGCTGTTACCCTTTGAACCGCCCTATATGGAGCGGGCAGGGATGGAGTGTGACTTTGTCGGCCATCCGGTTGTGAACGAACCCATTGCGTCCGATCAGGATATCCAGCGATTCCGCGCGGCTCATGATCTCGGCGACGCCCCCGTTCTGTTGGCATTGCCCGGCTCTCGGCGGGGTGAGGTCGAACGGCTGGCTCCGATCTTTGGCGCTGCTTTGCAGGAATTTCTGAAAGACCGTCCCGATATGCGCGTGGTCGTGCCCGCAGTTGCACATATGGTTGATGCGGTCGCCGAACAGGTTCGGAACTGGCCGGGGAATCCGATAGTTGTCGATCCGCGGGAATTGCCCTCGGACGACGCGCAAGCGCAGAAACGGGCAGCGTTTGCCGCAGCTGATCTTGCATTGGCTGCATCCGGCACGGTCTCATTGGAACTGGCCGCGCAGGCAACACCGATGGTGATCGCCTATAACCTCAACTGGCTGACCACGCTGATCGCAAAACGAATGGTTAAGCTGGACACCGTCACACTGGTCAATCTGGTCTCGGAGACACACGCAGTACCCGAATGTCTGCTGGATGAATGCCAACCGGACAAGATCGCTTCGGCGTTGGAACAGGTGGCCGCCACCCCCGACGCCCAACATCAAGCCATGGCGACGACGATGGAGCGTCTTGGTCGCGGTGGCGAAGCACCGGGTCGGCGTGCGGCAAGGGCCGTTTTGGACAGAATGTAATCGTGATGCTGGATCACACGATCTTCGCTGCTTCGGCCTTCATGGCGCAGGTTTTGACCAATCTCGACAACCTTGCAGCTCTTGTAGCGTTGATGATGGTGTCTGGTCCGCGCCGGACCGTTGCGGGGTTCCTGCTGGCGCAAATGTTAATCATCGCTGCCGCCTTATTGTTGGCCTTGGGTGTCGATGATGTGGTGCCACATTGGGCTGGATATCTGGGCGTGATACCACTTGGCCTCGGGCTGATCGGAGTTATCCGTCAGTTCCGCGGATCGGAGACCGAGGAGGCCCCTCAAATATCCACGGGTGCTTCGACATTCGTCACCATGCTGCTGTTCATAAGTCTGTCGATGGACACGTTCGCTGTGCTTGCGCCGCTATTGGCCGACTCAGCCCCCAGCTATCGGATTGCGGGTGTCACCGGCGCGGTGGCAGCAGCGCTGACGCTGACCATGCTGGGGCTTTGGGGTGCACAATCCCCAATCATGACTGGCGGTTTCGCACGTCGGCTTGAGAAACTGGTGCCTTACGTAATGATTTGTGCCGGGATCTATATCCTCAGCAACTCGTGGACTGACGCGATTTAGTAACCGCGCCAGATCCAGCCGCCGCCAAAGATACGGCTGCCATCGGTTTCGTAGAACACACAAGCCTGACCCGGAGAGATACCTTCCTCGGGCGTCAGCAATTCAACCTCGGCTGTTGTGTCCGAAAGGGGGCGAATAATCGCCTCACGCGGGGGGCGGGTCGAGCGGACTTTGACCGAAACATGCCATTCGTTCTTTGACGTGAACGGTTCGTCTCCCAGCCAATTGATCTCGCGCACGGGAACGGTTCTTGTGGCCAACATCTCTTTGGGGCCGACAACAACCTGTTTCTTGTCCACATCCAGCTTGACCACATACAAAGGTTCGCTGAGACCACCGATACCGAGCCCACGACGCTGACCGATCGTATAGTGAATCACCCCGTTATGCTGCGCCAGAACGCGGCCATCGGCGTGTACGATCTCACCGGGTTCTGCGGCTCCGGGGCGCAGTTTTTCGATCACGCTGGCATAGTTTCCGTTGGGCACAAAACAGATGTCCTGACTATCCGGCTTGTCCGCAACGGCCAGCCCATATTGTGCCGCCATCTCGCGCGTGGCGTCTTTGGAGGGCAGGTGGCCTAGCGGGAAACGCAGGAAATCCAACTGTTCTGGTGTGGTCGAAAATAGGAAATAGGACTGATCGCGATTTGCATCCTCAGCGCTATGAAGCTCGGCGCCTTTGGGGCCCATCTTGCGCTGAATATAGTGGCCCGTGGCCATGCAGTCGGCCTCAAGGTCCTTGGCGGTCTCAAGCAAGTCCTTGAACTTCACCCGTTCATTGCAACGGATGCAGGGCACCGGAGTCGCGCCGGCAAGATAGCTGTCGGCGAATTCGTCGATTACAGCGTCCTTGAAGATATTTTCATAGTCCAAGACGTAGTGAGGGAACCCGCGTTCTTCCGCCACGCGACGCGCATCGTGGATGTCGATCCCCGCACAGCACGCGCCTTTCTTGGCCAACGCCGCACCGTGATCGTAAAGCTGCAGAGTAACACCTACGACATCATAGCCTTGATCAGCGAGATGGGCCGCCACAACAGAGCTGTCCACACCGCCGGACATGGCCACGACAACCCGCGTTTCCGAGGGTGGTTTGGCAAAGCCAAGCGAGTTCAGCGGGGTCTCGGTATCGAGGGCCATAGGCGGTTCCAGTCCGGGTTAAGAAAGACCGGCAGAATATAAGAAAATTCTAGACACTCTCAAGGGGCGGTTTCACGCCCTTTTAAGTAGGCTGGGTGCAGCTTTGTCGCAGCAGCAGAAGGTATGAGAGATGTATTTGCACAAAGTGGAAGGTCCAAGGTCGGTCACCCTGCCGGACGGGAGCGTGCTGACACGCGCCGATTTGCCTCCTGCGGATACGCGGCGCTGGGTGGCGTCGCGCAAGGTGATCGTCGTGCGTGGTGTACTTTATGGGTTGATTTCGTTGTCCGAAGCCAAAAAGCGCTATGGCATCAGCGATGAAGAGTTCAACTCGTGGGTCTCAGCAGTTGCTGAGCACGGGATCGATGCGTTGAAGGTAACGGCCTTAAAAAAATATCGACAACTTAAAGGTGAAAGTGAATAAATGATTCAACGGTAACGTCAGATTAACCATTTTTATTCAGGCTCAAATCAGTTGAAGAATTTGACCTAAATTGGAGCAGTGAACATGCGCATACTTCTTGTCGAGGATGATCCAACCACGTCCAAAAGCATCGAACTGATGCTGACACACGCCAATCTCAACGTGTATGCGACGGACCTTGGCGAAGAAGGCATCGATCTGGCCAAGCTATATGATTACGACCTCATCCTGTTGGACTTGAATCTGCCGGATATGAACGGCCATGAAGTGTTGCGCCAACTGCGCATAGCACGAGTAGAGACACCGATCCTGATTCTGTCGGGCGCTGATGACACCGAAAGCAAGATCAAGGGATTTGGATTTGGAGCAGACGATTATCTGACCAAACCTTTCCATCGCGAAGAGCTGGTGGCGCGCATTCATGCGATTATCCGCCGCTCTAAGGGGCATTCTCAATCCGTGATACACACCGGGCAGGTCGCCGTAAATCTGGATGCCAAATCCGTAGAGGTGAACGGAAAAACCGTACACCTGACAGGCAAGGAATATCAGATGCTGGAACTTCTGAGCCTGCGGAAAGGGACAACACTGACCAAAGAAATGTTCCTGAACCATCTCTACGGCGGCATGGATGAGCCCGAGCTCAAGATTATCGACGTCTTCATCTGCAAGTTACGCAAGAAACTCAGCAATGCAACCGGCGGTGAGAATTATATCGAGACGGTCTGGGGCCGTGGATACGTCCTGCGTGATCCGCAAGCCAACAACATGGGTGAAACCCGCATGGCCGTGGGCGCCTAATCTGATCTGATTGCTACCGTCAATGGTCCGGGGCGGTAAATCCACTCGCGTGTCAGCACAACACTGGACCTGACCATGGCCTCGTCCTATCACTGGTTTTCAAGACGATGTGACAGGGCGGGGCCATGAGCGATACCACAGCAATCCCAGATCTGACAGAAGATGAAGCACGGGAAGAATTGGCCCGGCTCGCCAACGAACTGCTGCGGGCAAACCAACTTTATCACACTGAAGATGCACCAGAAATTTCGGATGCCGACTATGATGCTCTCAAGCGTCGCAATGCCGAGATCGAGGCGCGTTTCCCCGAACTGAAACGCTCCGACAGCCCTACTGAACAAGTGGGCGCACGCGTTTCAGACGGGTTTGCAAAAGTGACCCACGCCGTGCGTATGATGTCACTGGGCAATGCGTTTGATGACACGGATGTTGCCGATTTTGACCGCTCGATCCGCAAATATCTGGGACTGGGAGATGAGGCACCGCTCGCCTATACAGCTGAGCCCAAAATCGACGGCCTGTCATTATCCCTGCGGTATGAGCAGGGTGAACTGATGCAGGCTGCAACACGTGGTGATGGTGAGACCGGTGAAAACGTTACCGCAAATGCGCGTACGCTTTCCGATATTCCACACCGAATTGAGGGTGCACCAGACGTTCTTGAGGTTCGCGGCGAGGTCTACATGTCTCACCATGATTTCGAGGCTTTGAACGCACGTCAGGTCGAAACAGGTGGAAAGACCTTTGCAAATCCGCGCAACGCTGCGGCTGGTTCGCTCCGTCAACTGGATTCCGAAATAACACGATCTCGCCCGCTGAAATTCTTTGCCTACGCCTGGGGTGAATTGTCTGCACCGCTGGCTGAGACTCAGTTGGGCGCAATTGATCACCTCAAAACCTTGGGGTTCAAGGTCAATGCGCTGACAAGGCGTTGCTCAACGACTAATGAGATGTTGGAACATTACCGTCAGATTGAAGCTCAGCGCGCGACATTGGGCTATGACATTGATGGGGTCGTATACAAGGTCGATGATCTGAGTCTGCAGGCCCGGCTGGGTTTCCGATCTACCACGCCCCGCTGGGCGATTGCGCACAAATTTCCTGCCGAACTGGCTTGGACGCGGCTTGAAGCCATCGACATTCAAGTGGGCCGTACCGGCGCGCTTAGCCCGGTAGCGCGGCTGCATCCGGTAACCGTTGGCGGGGTAGTTGTTTCGAACGCGACCCTACACAATGAAGATTATATTGCAGGGCGGGACGCCAAAGGCGGATTCATTCGTGAGGGCAAGGATATTCGCGTTGGAGATTGGGTTCAGGTCTATCGGGCCGGGGATGTGATCCCGAAAATCTCGGATGTTGATCTGTCGAAACGACCCGATGATGCGCGGCCCTTCGCTTTCCCGACGAAATGCCCGGAATGTGACAGCGAAGCGATCCGGGAAGAGGGGGATGCGGTCCGCCGCTGCACAGGGGGGCTGATATGTCCCGCGCAGGCGGTTGAAAAACTCAAACATTTCGTATCGCGCAAGGCGTTCGATATCGAAGGGCTTGGCGCAAAACAAATCGAGATGTTTTATGGCGATCCTCTTCTGCCAATAAACACACCCGCTGATATATTTACATTGAAAGATCGCGACACCGAAAACCTGGCCCGGTTGAAAAACCGCGACGGCTGGGGCGAGACATCGGCAAGCAACCTGTTTGCAGCGATCGATGACAAGCGAACCATACCGTTTGCCCGTCTGTTGTTCGCTCTGGGGATTCGTCATGTGGGCGAAGTTGGTGCACGAGATTTGGCGTTGTTTTATCGGGAATGGGATGTAATGGCGGCCTCCATTGATACGGCCCGGCCTGCCGCGCTTGCGCAGCGTGCAGCCGATGAAGCGGAAGACGCCGAGAGAATCGCGGCTACTGCAGAAGCGAGGCGTGCGAAAGTTAAAGAAGTTCGGGATGCGGCTTTCGTGCGAATGGATGTTTCGACAGATGCCGCCAGCGCCTGGGCTGATCTGATTGGTATCGACGGAATCGGCGCCACGCTCGGGTTGTCACTATCTGATGCGTTTGCCAATTCGGAGGAACGCCAAGCATTTGATGATCTGCGTAAACATCTGACGGTTGTTCCACCAGAGGCTCCTGCGTCAGACAGTCCGGTCGCAGGAAAAACCGTCGTGTTTACGGGAACGCTTGAAAAGATGACACGCGCCGAGGCCAAGGCCCGCGCCGAAGCGTTGGGAGCCAAAGTGTCCGGCTCGGTCAGTCAGAAAACTGATTTGCTCGTGGCGGGCCCGGGTGCAGGGTCCAAGGCGAAAAAAGCGGCTGATCTGGGCATCGAAACCTTGGATGAAGATAGCTGGCTTCAACTGATTGGCGATCTATGAGCGGCAGGCCTGAACAGCTCTTTCCGCTGTTTGCGGGTCTTGAAACACTAGATGGTGTGGGGCCGAAGACCGCGCAGCTTCTGGGCCAATTAGGGATCGATTCACCGCGCGATGTATTGTTTTCGCTACCCTATGCGGTGATTGACCGGCGGCGACGCGATACGATAAAGGGCGCCGACCTTCCGACGACTCTGACTGTTGAGGTGACGATCGGCGCGCATCGACCACCGCGGAACAAAGGGGGCGCATATCGCATTCATGTTGAAGACAGTCAGGCGGATTTCCAACTGGTGTTTTTTCATGCCCGAGGGGACTATCTGAAGAAGCTGTTGCCGGAGGGCGCACGCCGGGTGGTATCGGGAAAGCTTGAGCTGTTCGATGGCATGGTTCAGATGGTACACCCCGATCATATGGTCGCGCCTGAAAACGCAGGCGAATTGCCCGAGTTTGAGCCGGTTTATCATCTGACGCAGGGTGTGACGCAAAAAACTGCCTATAAAGCTGCTCAAAGTGCGTTGGCGCGAGTACCTGCATTGGCCGAATGGGCCGACCCCGCTCAGGTGGCACAACAGAATTGGCCAGATTGGACAACTGCTATTCACGCGGCGCATCACCCACAAGGGGCGGACGACGTAGCACCTTTTGCGCCTGCGCGGGAACGTCTGGCTTACGATGAGCTGCTCGCACATCAACTGACGCTGGCCCTGGCACGACAGCGTGAGCGTAAAGCGCGTGGAATCGTCAGTCTCGGCACCGGTGCATTGCAATCCAAGGTGCTGGCAAGCCTTCCATATCGACCAACCGGAGCGCAGACACGCGCGATCGAGGAAATCTCGGCAGATATGGCCGCTGAGACGCGGATGAACCGGTTGCTTCAGGGTGATGTGGGGGCAGGAAAGACTCTGGTAGCATTTGTTTCGCTGCTTATAGCCGTCGAAGCTGGCGGGCAGGGGGTGATGATGGCCCCTACCGAAATCCTTGCCCGGCAGCATCTTGAAGGGCTGCGACCATTGGCAGAAGAAGCCGGAGTTGTGCTGGAAATCCTGACCGGGCGCGACAAGGGGGCTGAGCGTCGAGCGAAGCTGGCTGCGCTGAAGCAGGGAGATATTCAGATATTGGTCGGTACCCACGCGGTGTTTCAGGACGATGTTGAATTCAAAGCCCTAAGGCTGGCCATCGTTGATGAGCAGCACCGTTTTGGCGTCCGCCAACGCATGGAGCTGTCCGAAAAGGGCCAACGCGCGGATGTGCTGGTGATGACCGCTACGCCCATCCCGCGCAGTTTGGCGCTTGCGCAGTACGGCGATATGGACGTCTCGGTTCTGGATGAAAAGCCGCCGGGTCGTAAACCGATCAAGACCGCAGTCGTCAGCACGCAACGCATGGACGAAGTTGTGGCCCATCTGCGCGGTGCGATTGATGCAGGCAAACAATGCTATTGGGTGTGCCCATTAGTCGATGAATCCGAGGTCTCGGACCTGACTGCAGCTGAAGAGCGTTTCAAAAGGTTGCGCGCGATCTTGGGGGACGATGTGGTGGGTCTGGTACACGGCCAAATGCCGCCCGCCGATAAAGACGCGGCAATGGCGGCGTTTCAGAGTGGTAAGACCAAAGTCCTTGTCGCTACTACGGTGATCGAGGTTGGGGTGAACGTGCCGAACGCCACGATCATGGTGATTGAGCGGGCAGAGATTTTTGGTCTGGCGCAGTTGCATCAGCTTAGGGGCCGAGTTGGACGTGGTGAAGATGCCTCAACCTGTTTGTTGATGTATCAGCCACCGCTTAGCGAGGGTGGTCGCAAACGGCTGGAGGTACTCCGAGAAACTGAAGACGGCTTCCGCATTGCCGAGACCGATCTGCAGATGCGCGGTGCGGGTGACTTGATCGGAACCGCACAATCTGGCCTGCCAAAGTTCCGGATAGCTGATCTTGAAAGGCAAGCTGGGCTGATGGCGGTGGCGCAATCAGATGCGCGCGCTTTGCTGTCCGCAGACCCCAAATTGACCTCGGATCGGGGGCAGGCTGCGCGTGTTCTTCTGTGGCTTATGAAGCAGGATCAGGCGATCCGTTTGATATCAGTGGGTTAGACCGAAAATCCCACTAAGTCCACAAATGTTCTCAAAAAGTTCTTTACCGACTCGTTAAAATATGAGAACAAAAGGTCAACAAAGGATTAAACCTGACCGGAGGTGAGACCATGCTGAGCCAGATCAAAACTGCCTTTACCCGTTCACAATCCACGATTTTGCAGGATGCAGCGGGCGCGGTTTCACTGGTTGTGATGCTGGTGGTTGCCCTTCACCTGCCAACCGGGTTCTAAGCCTTTCTGCCTGCGATCTCGTGCCGATCACACCGCGCTTGTCTCCCCGTCATAGTCAAGGGTGACCTGCCTGTCCCATTTCCCTTGAAGGGGCCTGCCTCGGCCCCGTGCGGTGATCCGGACCCTACATGAGAAACGCATGACTTGCCGCCGCCCTTTCCGCCCGGAAGGTGCGGCGGTTCTTTTTACAGCTGTCCGGTTTTGATGATTTCGATCGTGGCGGATAGAACTGAATTTACGGCGACAGATGCAAGGATCATCCCCATCACGCGGCTGATGATCGCCGCGCCGGAATGCCCGATCAACCGGATGATCGGCTCGGCCAGCAGCATCAGCACAAACGCTATGGCAATAACGACCAACATAACCAGTGCAGTGATGCTCTGATCGGCGACGCTGTATCGGTTGTTGTCCGTTAGAACCACTATCGCCAGCATCGCGCCCGGTGACGCAAGCGAAGGGACGGCCAAAGGGAATATGGCCGGATTGGTCTTGTGCATTTTGTCGTCCAAGTCTTCTTCGGCCTGGCGCTGCTCGATCACCTGTTTGCTTTCGCCAAAGATCATGGTCAGAGCGAAGAGAAACAGAATAATTCCGCCTGCAACCTGAAACGAGTTAAGGCCGATATCCAAAGCCTCGATCACAAGTTGCCCAAAGATCAGAAAGAACAGCAGAATGCCTGCGCTGACCAACGCGGCCAGTAAAGCGGTTTTACGACGCGCACCCGTCGCGATCCCAGCAGTGACAGCGATAAAGACGGGGATGGTGCCGATCGGGTCGATCACGACCCAGAGCGTCACAAAATGTTCCAGCAAATTGTTCACGTTAGCCCCCCCAATCATTGGGGGCACCCTATACGGCTTTGTATGGAAAAGCCAATCAGGCGCAGTTGGCTTGTTCGGCCTGCTCCATCGCCTCGGCGGTCGCGTCAAGCGCCAGCAGGATTGACGCGTGGCGGTTCTTGTAGTCCCGCGCGGGCATCAGAACTTCGAGCCCGTCAAAGGGCGCCTCGGGGGCAGGGCCGTCTTTCTTCAGCATTGCGGAAAGCTGATCACGTGCGGTTTCGACCTGCGACCGCGTCGCCCCGATCACGGCGCTGCCTACGACCGAAGCCGAGGCCTGACCCAACGCACAGGCCTTGACGTCTTGCCCAAAGTCCACGATCCGCCCATCTTCGAGCTTGACGTCTACAGTCACCGTCGATCCACACAAAGGCGCTCGTTTCTTTACCGTCGCATCAGGATTATCCAAGCGATCCAGATGCGGAATATCCGCAGCTAGCGCCAAGATGCGTCCGGAATAGAGCTTGATCAGATCGGTTTCGCCGCTCATGGCTTTCCCTCGTTGTCCATTCTCCTTACATAATGGCGGGATTCGGGGATGCAAAAGGTTTTTGCGATGGCTGACGCAGTCTTGTTCGATCCGTCGACACTGAAATTTAACGAGGCGGGTTTGATCCCCGCGATCGCACAGGACGAAGCGACGGGCGAGGTTCTGATGATGGCCTGGATGAATGCCCAATCCATCGAGCAAACGTTGGAAACCGGACGGGTTACGTATTGGTCGCGGTCACGACAGGCGTTCTGGATCAAGGGCGAAAGCTCAGGCCACTTGCAGGCCCTGGTGGATTTTCGTGTCGATTGCGACAGGGATTGCCTGCTGGTTGTGGTGAACCAAACGGGGCCAGCCTGTCACACCAACCGGCGAAGTTGTTTCTACACGGCCGTCCGCAATGGGACCGAAGTCGAACTCATGAAGCCGATGGAATAGTGGGGCCTCTGATGGTGGTCAGGTCAAATGCCCACCATCTCTCTGATTTCAGCGGGAGATGCTCCTTGTTCGCGATAAAGCGAGATGGCGCGTGCGTCGTCACGTTTCGCGAGGCGTTTGCCGTTGTTGTCCCGGATCAGACGGTGATGATGATAAACAGGTGTCGGCAAACCAAGCAGCCCTTGTAAAAGGACATGTATCTGCGTGGCATCGAACAAATCCTCGCCCCGGATCACATGTGAGATGTTCTGATCCGCATCATCAACCACGACGGACAGGTGATACGAACTGCCCATATTGCGCCGAACGAGAATGATATCGCCAACCGCGTTCAGGAGGTTGTGCGCATCAAGCTCATGCGTTCCCAAATACTTCGCACCAGTTTCACAAAATCCACGAAGTTCGGATGCCTTGATTGCCTTGTGCATGTTCAGGCGCAGAACATCACCAGCTGAAGCATCCGACAAAGGGCGGTCGCGGCACGTGCCTGGATAGATGCGCCCGTCAGGTCCGAACTGGGGTACACCTTCCTGCGGAGCACCGGCCGCAGATTCGATATCGGCACGATTGCAGCTGCAAGGGTAGACCAGGCCCGTGTTTTTGAGAATCTCCAATGCCTCTCTGTATCGCGGCAGCCTGTCCGACTGGCGCATCACCGGGTGCGGCCAGCGCAGTCCAAGCCAGTGCAGGTCGTCGTAGATCTGGGTTTCCCAATGGGACCTGGATCGCGATTGATCAATATCTTCGATCCGTAAAAGAAATGATCCACCCGCAGCCCGTGCCTGATCAAACGCAAGAAGCGCGGAATAGGCATGCCCCAAATGCAGCGGACCTGTTGGCGATGGCGCAAAACGCGTTGTGAATGTCACGTTTTTTCAACAACATAAACGTCTGATTTCATGTCCATACCCGGTAGATGCGGACCGTATTCGCGGAATAACAGCCTTGCGTGACCCATGTCTAGCCAGTCGTTCAGCCGCCCGGTGTAAGTGCGGTCAGCCAAAGTGTGATCGTTGAAGGAAAACGCCAGATATCCGCCACGTGGCAGCGCGTTCATAAGTAGATCAAAGGTTTCAGGCGGCGCGGCACCAACGCCGATGACGCCAATGCACGTTATGGCTGAGTAAGCCTCGGCCTCAATGGGGTTGGGATCAGTAACTTCGAAGTTTATCAAGTTGCGATAAACCCCCTTGGCAGCGGCACCTTCCAGCATCTTTGGTGTTGGATCCATCCCATCGATGACACGAAAACCCGCCTTGCGAAGTGCTAAACCCGACAACCCGGTACCGCATCCGTAGTCCAGCACCGGCACATCAGCATCTGAGACAAAGGATTTCAATGCTGCCGCAACACGGTCCGGGGTGACATATCCGTGCTCACCGACTTCATCATCGTATGAGGCCGCCCATTTCTGGTAGTGATCGTGCGTTTCCTGGGCAGAATTCAGATTGTATGTGTCTTTCAGAAACTTATCGCTCATACCTTACATGTTAGGCGCAGGCTGGGGGCGACGTCCAGTCAACACTGCTTTACCCAATCGCTCCAGACTTCTTTTGCGCGATCGGTATAGGCCTTGTAGCGGTCCTTGCGGCCTCGGCGCCCCCCCTTCAGGCCGTCGACCGGACGAAACAGACCGAAATTCACGTTCATCGGCTGGAAGGTCTTGGCTTCGGCGCCGCCCGTGATGTGGTGGATCAATGCGCCCATCGCACTGTCTTGCGGTACGTCGGGAAGGGATCGGCCTAGTATTTCGGCAGCGGCCAAACGGCCTGCCAAAAGGCCCATCGCTGCGCTTTCCACATACCCTTCCACCCCCGTGATTTGCCCCGCAAAACGAATATTTGGCCTAGACTTGAGCCGCATCTGCGCGTCCAGCAAAGTCGGAGAGTTGATGAAAGTGTTGCGGTGAATGCCACCCAATCGCGCAAAGCTGGCATTTTCCAGACCCGGTATCATACGAAATACCTCGGTCTGCGCTCCGTATTTCATCTTGGTTTGAAAACCGACGATATTGAACAACGTGCCCAAGACATTGTCGCGCCGCAATTGGACGACGGCATAAGGTTTTACGTCCGGTTGATGCGGATTTGTCAGGCCAACAGGTTTCATCGGGCCATGGCGTAAAGTTTCACGACCGCGCTCGGCCATAACCTCGATCGGCAGACAACCGTCGAAATAACCAGCGGTCTCTCCCTCGTGGAATTCGGTCTTATCTGCAGCCAGCAGCGCATCAATGAAGGCTTCGTGCTGGTCACGATCCATCGGACAGTTGAGGTAAGCGGTGCGCTCTTCCTCAGTCTCGCCCTTGTCGTAGCGTGACTGCATCCAGGCTTTGCTCATATCAATGCTGTCTGCATAGACGATGGGGGCGATCGCGTCGAAAAAGGCCAGCGCCTCGGCACCAGTCTCTGCGCGAATGGCTTCCCCCAATGCGGGCGAGGTCAACGGCCCGGTTGCAAAGATCCACTTTCCGTCTTGGGGTAGACTGGTTACTTCTTCCGCTGAGACCGAGACCCGTGGATGGGCCTTCAGCTTGGCAGTTACGGCTTCGGCAAAAGGATCACGGTCAACCGCAAGCGCGCCACCCGCAGGCAGGCGATGGCTATCTGCGGTCGTCATGATCAACCCGTTTGCCGCGCGCATTTCCCAATGCAGCAAGCCGACTGCGTTCTGTTCATCATCATCCGATCGGAATGAGTTCGAACACACCATCTCGGCCAGATTGCCGGTCTGGTGTGCAAACGTGCCCACATTAGGACGCATTTCGTGGATCACAACATCCACGCCCATTTCCGCTGCCTGCCAGGCGGCCTCGGACCCGGCCATGCCGCCGCCCACGATATGCAATGTCTCTGTCATGTGCTGCCAAATAGGGCAGAGCAGCGCCATGCGCAATGCGCAGTAATCGCTTTAGTTCTGAGGGGGATTCTTGGGGTCGCCGCTGCGGGAATGTCAACGCCGGTGAGAGAAACCAGCTTGGAGGGACCTTCCGCCCACGGCGACCCAAAAGTATGGTCAGGCCTTGGCCTTGACCCAGCTTTGCCACAGTGTCGCCCTTTTGAAAAGTGAAAAAATGCGAACAGTCGGCAAAAATGTATTAAATAATTGCGTTACTGGTGCCAATCAGGCGGGCGCTTTTCGATAAAGGCACTAATTCCTTCCTCAGTATTCCGGTCCATCATATTCTGTGCCATTACCTCGGCGGTATAATCGTACGCCTGATCAGTCCGCATTGTAATCTGTTGATAAAAAGCGGTTTTACCGACTTTCACCGCACTGCTGAGCTTGCCTGCCAACTTCTCGGCCAACGCATTGGTTTCATCTTCCAACAAGTTCTCGGGAACCGCTCGATTGATCAGACCTAGCTCAGCCGCGCGTTCGGCGGTGATAAAATCACCGGTCGTGAGCATTTCAAACGCCTGTTTCCGCGGTATATTCCGGCTGAGAGCCACCATCGGAGTGGAGCAGAACAAGCCGATATTGACACCATTTACGCCGAACCGTGTACCCTCGGCCGCGATTGCCAGGTCACAGGTTGCTACAAGCTGACACCCTGCGGCAGTGGCGATCCCGTGCGCTTGGGCGATCACGGGTTGGGGCAGGGACTGAATGGACATCATCATCTTGGCACATCGGTCGAACAGATCCTGAAAATAGGAAAGCCCACCATCGGGTGCCTGCCGCCCCTGGGTCATCTGTTTCAGATCGTGCCCCGCGCAAAACGCTTTCCCCGCACCGGAAAGAACAACAACACGAATCGACTTGTCTTCGCGCAGCGCATCGAACTCTGCCTGCAGGGCCGCCAGCATTTCATCGCTGAGGGCGTTCAACCGCTCAGGCGCGTTCATTCGAAGCCGTGCAATCGCACCTGTATCGTTACGTTCCAGAATTGCCATCTTGCCCTCCCGCTGGCGTTCAGGCCAACTCTAGGCGGGCAGAGCGACGAGGGGAAGCATGTCATTAGCACTGAATAAACAAGAATTGACGGAATACCTGGCGCAGGTGTTTCCACAGGTTCATAATGACTTTGTCGTCGAGGATCTGACAGAAGCCAACATCACCATGCGCCTGAGGGTCGAAGACCGTCACCTGCGCCCCGGAGGCACAGTATCTGGTCCATCCATGTTCGGGCTGGCCGATGTCAGTGTATATGCAATGGTTTTGGCGCGGAAAGGTCGGCAATCTCTGGCTGTCACGACCAACAGTTCTCTGGATTTCTTGCGCAAGCCCGAAGGCGGGGCGGACCTGATTGCTGAGTGTAGGTTGTTGAAATTAGGTCGAACACTAGCTGTCGGGGATGTGCTGATTTACTCGGAAGGCTCTGACAAGCCCGTCGCGCGGGCCAGCATGACCTATTCGCTTCCTCCAGAAGGCTCAGCCGCTGCTGCCTTTGGGTAAAAAGGGCCGGGGATAAACCCCGGCCAGGAAGAGGTCCCTTAGATGGGACTGGGGATAGTCTATTTCATCCAGAAATGGCGGCTGACTTCTGCATCTGCCCGATGGCGGGTCAGCCCGACATCGCGGAGCAGCCTGTCATCCAGCTTACCTAAGTTTACCCGGCTGCGGCGGCGTTGTTCCCATTGTGTGACCGACGCCGCAAACCGCACGGCCAGCGCGGCGATCAGCGGCAGCCGGGGGCTGTCGTTCAGCAGCAAGAGGGCGGGGTTGTGCATTGCGCGTGTCATCTTGGGTATCCTTTCATATTGTATTGACACAAAGTAAAAATATTCGGTACACTGCTTTGATACATTCAGCATTGTGTCGAAATCAAAGGAAGAATTGTAATGGATACAATTTGGCCAGAGGCGTTACCGAAATCCAAAGGTCCAAAATATACTCTGGTCGCTGACACGATCCGAAAAGCGATAGAAAACAAAACACTGGAGGTTGGAAAGAAACTGCCTCCGGTGCGTGAGTTAGCGTATCGATTAAAGATTACACCAGGCACTGTCGCGCGTGCCTATACGATCCTGACCGATGAAGGTTTGCTACAAGCCGAGGTCGGGCGTGGTACATTTGTAGCCCCGCCGAGATCGCCCATTCTGGATGATGTCTGGTCGCGGCAGCTACATCTGAGGGACGACAAATATGAATCCAATGTCAGCCTGTTCAGCCCACGCTTGCCGGATGTGGGGCAGGTGACATTAATCCGCGAATGCCTTGAAAAGGTTGCAAAAGGCGATCCGCGGATGTTTATGAACTATCCGACCCGAGATGCCTACCTACCCGTGCGCCAGGTTGTGGCCGACTGGTTGTCAGATCTTCCTCTGGGCTCAATTAATGCAGATGACATTGTACTGACACATGGTGGGCAAAGTGGCATTTGCGTTGTGTTCCAGACCGTTCTGAAAGATTCGAAACCCATCGTGTTGGTTGAGGACTTGTCTTATGCCGGGTTCAGACGGGCAGGTGAGTTGATGCGCGCCGAGGTTGTCGGGGTAAAAATGGACAAATGGGGCATAAGCCCCGATGCGCTGGACCACATTCTCAGGCAAACGAAGGCGCAGGCGATCTGCGTCTCACCCGAAGTGCAGAACCCAACGGGCGGGCATTCACCGTTGGAGCGGCGCAAAGAAGTTGTCGAGATTGCGCGAAAGCATGAATTACAGATCATCGAAGACGATTGCTATCGCATGGGCGAGGCCCGCGCGCCCAGCTATCGTGCTTTGGCACCCGAACGGGGCTGGCATGTTTCGTCAATTTCGAAAACTCTCACACCAGCATTACGGGTAGGTTTCGCCATCGCACCGAAAGAGCAGAGCGTCGATCTGCGGCGTTCTGCAGAATACGGGTATTTCGGGCTCGCCCAGCCTTTGGCTGAGTTGACGCGGTTGCTGTTGGGACATCCAGAGGCGAGGCAACTTGCAAAAAACGTTCGCTCCAAGATGGGCGAATATGTACGTGTGGCGGTAAACGCCCTGGGTGGCTTCGATCTAAACTGGGATTCTGAGATTCCCTTCGTCTGGCTTCATCTGCCTTCCGGTTGGCGGTCTGCTGCGTTCAGCCGGGCGGCCGAGCGGGAAGGTATTCAGCTGCGATCGGCCGATGAATTCGCGCTGCGGGATGGTCGCGCGCCAAATGCCGTTCGTATAGCGGTGAATGGGCATGTCTCGCTTGAGAAGTTCGAAGACGCCATGCTGCGTCTGCGCGCATTGCTGGACAACCCGCCCGAGCAAATAAGCGTCTAGTACCTATTGCAATGGGGCAGGGTCGCCAAAAAAGCCCGCCAAATGTGCAATCTTGCCATCGACATCGAGACGAATGAAATCATGCCCGGTAACCATAATGGACCCATCGGAAGCAATCATATGCCAGGTGAAGTGGACCACATCATGGTGTGAATTCGGCTCACTGGTCAGCTCAACTCGGCCCTTTGTATCACTCAGAACCGCTCCGATATGGGCATTGAGTTGATCTCTGCCGGAAACTTCTGCAGTTGGATCGACGTAACGACCAGTTTGTGCAAAACACTGCTCAAGAAGGCTCAGTCGCCTTTCGGGATCGGTCGACTGCCATGCCGCACCATAGGCAGCGATAACCTGTTCCAATTCTTGCATAGCCACCTCCGACATTGGATGATCTTGGTTGAGTCTAGCTTAACTAAGCTACGCAAAATTGGATATGCCGAAGAAATTTTGGGGTAAAATAATACCTATTTTATAAGTTATTGTTATTGATAGATATATTATACTTTGCCTGTATTGACCTGCATAACTAGTAGGTCTAAACCCCCTCCATCGAATTCGGGCCGCTCCGCCAAGGGGCGGTCTTTCACATCAAACAGGACTATCCTGCCATGAAAACCTTTTCTGCAACACCTGCAGACATCGACAAGAAATGGATCCTGATCGACGCCGAGGGCGTTGTTCTGGGCCGTCTTGCCTCGATCGTCGCCATGCGCCTGCGTGGCAAGCACAAAGCGTCGTTCACACCCAACATGGACATGGGCGACAATGTCATCGTGATCAACGCTGACAAAATCCAGATGACCGGCAAGAAGCGCGAAGAGAACTTCTACTGGCACACTGGCCACCCGGGCGGCATCAAGTCGCGCACCAAGCAGCAGATCCTTGAGGGTGCACACCCCGAGCGCGTCGTGACCCAAGCGGTCAAGCGCATGCTGCCGGGCAACCGTCTGGCGCGTCAGCAGATGACCAACCTGCGCGTTTATGCTGGTGCCGAGCATCCTCATGAGGCGCAAGCGCCCGAAGTTCTGGACGTAAAGTCCATGAACAAGAAAAACACCCGGAGCTAATGACCGATGGCTGATCAGATCAATACTCTCGAAGAGCTGAGCGCCGTCGCAGGCGTTGAAACCGTGGCCGAAGAAGTTATCGTACGTGAACCCGTACGTGACGAGCTGGGTCGTTCCTACGCCACCGGCAAGCGTAAAGACGCTGTTGCCCGCGTCTGGATCAAGCCGGGTTCCGGCAAGGTCACCGTAAACGGCAAGGATCAGGACAAGTATTTTGCGCGTCCCGTTCTGCAGCTGATCCTGCGCCAGCCGTTCCAGGTTGCTGGTGTGGAAGGTGAGTTCGACGTTGTTGCAACCGTCAAAGGCGGTGGCCTGACCGGTCAGGCCGGTGCGGTCAAGCACGGCATCTCGAAAGCGCTGCAACTGTACGATCCCAACCTGCGTGGCGCTCTGAAAGCCGCTGGCTTCCTGACCCGCGACAGCCGCGTTGTGGAACGTAAGAAATACGGTAAGCGCAAAGCGCGTCGTTCGTTCCAGTTCTCGAAGCGTTAATCGCTACGGATACCGAATTGGAAAGGGCTCGCAACTGCGAGCCCTTTTTCCTTGTTCGGTTTATTCTTCGTAAACCAGTTTCCACGCACCATTTTCGACGACGCTGACAAATACAGAGTCAGCACCCTGATGGTCATCGGGCCCATAGGTGATCTGGTTGCCGACCAACTCATCCATGTAATCCAGAGATTCCATCGCGGCGATGAAGCTATCATGCGTCAGATCAGGACCTGCAGCTTCAAGCGCTTTGACCATCATCTCGGCCGCTGAATAGCCCAGCATTGAAAATCCGACCGGGTCTTCGCCCGTAGCCTCTTTGTATTCAGAAATAAATGCTGCCGGGGCGGGCTCTTCGGCGCGCGCCCAGAGATCCAGCCACGAGGCCGCCGCATGGAAACCGTCGGTCACACCACCGGGCACCTGCGCCACCACGGTTAGGAAGCTGGCAGAGGTGCCGAGGAACTTCATGTCGGTCAGGCCCATTTTCTTGGCCGTTCCAACAACAGTGATTGCCTGACGCACGCCGAGCGCCATCGTGACGATGTCACAACCTTCTTCTTTAAGCTTGCTCAAGGACCCCACGAAATCCGTCTCGTCCGGTTTATGGGTGGTCTCAGCGCCGAAAGTGATGCCAGCCTCTTCGGCTCCCGCTTTGCTGCCTTCCAGAATTTCCTCACCGAAATCAGTAGGCAGGTACATGGTGCAAACGGTTTGCGATCCAAATTCACCGTTCAGATACTTCACCCCAATCCGAGCTTGATCGTAATAGGTCGAGAACGAGGTGAACTTGTTCTTCATCGGCTCTTGCAGCATTTGCCGCGCGGCGGTCAGAGGTGCGACGTTGGGAATACCTTTCGGATCCAGCAGCTTGAACCCAGCAACATTCATCGGCGTACCCAGCGACTGCAACATCGCGAAAACCTTGTCACGGTTCAGCAGCTTGTTATAGCCCTGCATCGCGCGTGGCATCTGATAGCCGTTATCCTCGACGACAAAGCGGATCTTGCGGCCATGCACGCCACCCTCGGCGTTGACGCGATCAAAGACCACATTTGCGCCTTTGGTGGCCGGAACGCCCACAGCAGCGAAGATGCCGCTGAGGTCGTTGACTGAGCCAATGACGATCTCGTCATCTGTCACGCCTTGTGTTTGCGCCCAGCTGATCGTGGCAGATGCAGTCAATGCCGTAGCTGCGGCAAGGCCCTTAAATAAGTGTTTCATACTTCTCCTCCCTGTTGGGTCGCCCCTTAACTAATTGTACATATCTTCAATGAGATGTGCGTGTTTCTTTTCCACCAGACCACGTTTGAGTTTCATCGTCGCCGTCAGCTCCTCATCTTCGGCAGTGAGCAACACGTCGATCAGCCGGAAATCCTTGATCTGTTCGACCCGCGCAAAGTCCTTATTAACCGCTGCGATTTCCTCGCCGATCAGCTCCGTCACTTCGGAAGCAGCACAAAGGGAAGAAAAGTTCGAAAAGGGGATCTTGCGCTCTTGTGCGAATTTCTCGACATTTTCCTGATCGATCATGATTAGCGCCGTCAAATACTTGCGCCGATCCCCGATGATCACCGCGTCCGAGATATACTGGCTGAACTTCAACCCGCTCTCGATCTCTGCGGGCGTGACGTTCTTACCGCCCGCAGTAATGATGATGTCCTTGAGGCGCCCTGTGATGGTGACAAAGCCTTCCTCGTCGATATGCCCCATGTCCCCAGTGCGCAGCCAACCGTCGCAGGTGAAGCTTTCGGCTGTTTTGGCATTGTTGCGCCAGTAGCCCTGAAAGACGTTCAGGCCTTTGACCTGAATTTCTCCGTCTTCCGCGATGCGCAGGTCGTTGCCAGGAACAGGTTTTCCAATGGTGCCGATCTTGTTGGCCTCAAGCGTGTTCAGCGCTGCTATGCCGGCGGTTTCAGTCATACCGAAGCCCTCGACAATGGGCACACCAATTGCCCAATACCACCTGAGCAAATCGGGAGAGATCGGCGCTGCACCAGAGCCGCCTCGGCGGAGACGATCTAAGCCCAGCATCCGGCGCAGGTTGCGCAGAACAAGCCGATCCCAAAGCCAGAACTGCATAGCGATCGGTGCTGGAACAGGTTTGCCTGCAAGGATAAATTCGGCCCGCGCCATTCCAGACTTGAGCGCCTGTGCAAAGGCGAAGCGCCCGGTGGGCGTTGCTTCTTTCGCCATGAACATGACCTGCGAGTAGATCTTCTCCCACACGCGCGGGACGGCAGTGAAGGTGGCGGGAGAGACCTCTTGCAGGTTGGAGAACACTGTCTCGGGGCTTTCAGCGAAATTCACAGTAGTCTTCATCGCAAGCGGGTAGTAGATCGACACGTCGCGTTCGAGGATATGACAGAGCGGCAGAAAACATAGCTGTTCGTCGGTTGATTGGGAGGGCAGGGAATGCGCCCCTGCCTCAATCGCGGCCATGATGTTCTCATGGCTTAGCATGGCGCCTTTGGGATTACCGGTGGTACCTGACGTATATATGAGCAGGGCGGTGTCTTGTGACGTGGTTTCAGCGATTTCTGCTTCGAATGCGCCGGGTTCATCGACCTCAGCCTGCTGCCCCAGAGCATACAAGTCCTCGATCATCATGCAACGCGGATGATCCAGGTCGTGCAGGCCTTCATCCTCAAGGATAATGACCTTGAGCAGATCAGACAGATCCGCCTCGACTTCGAGGAACTTGTCCAACTGCTCTTCATCTTCAACGATCAGAAACCGGCTGCCACTGTCATTGATCAGGTATTTTAACTGGCTGGCCGAATCTGTGGTGTAGACGCCCGAAGCAATCCCTCCGACACACTGGATGCCCATGTCGAACCACGCCCATTCCTTGCGGTCTTCGGACAGGATCGAGACAACCTCGCCACGTTGCTGACCCAGCTTGCGCAGGGCCAGCCCGATCCATTTGGCGTGTTGCCAGTAGTCGGCCCATGAGTAGGATTTCCAGATGCCGAAGTCCTTCTCGCGATGCGCCGTACGCGGTCCCAGTTCGGCACAGCGTTTCTGGAATAACTCGCATATCGTGACACAGCCATCGACTCGCAGGGGTCTCTGACCTGGCGTAGCGTTGAACTGCACACCGTTGATACTGGTCTGAGGGGGCAGGGGGCTTGCGTCCATCCAGCTCACCTCCACGTCTTTTTGCGTTTCCAGCGTCGGTTTTCTCGCGCGCCTTCTTCCTGAACGCCCAGATAGAAGTTCTGAATGTCCTCGGATTGCAGCAAGGTTTCAGCCGCACCATCCATAACGATCCGTCCGATCTCCATTACATAGCCATGATGGGCGAGTTCCAGTGCCGCATTGGCGTTCTGCTCGACCAGCATCATTGTCATGCTCTGTTCGTCATTCAGGCGTTTGAGAATGCCAAAAATCTCTTGCACCAGCAGCGGCGATAGGCCCAGCGAGGGCTCATCCAGCAGCATGATACGCGGGTTAGCCATCAGGCCGCGCCCAATCGCCAGCATCTGCTGTTGCCCGCCGGACAGAGTGCCAGCCTCTTGATTGCGGCGGTCTTTCAGCACAGGAAAGTAGGAAAATACCAGATCGCGGTCATGATCGATCTGTCCTTTATCCGACAGGGTATAAGCCCCAAGGTTCAGGTTCTCGTCGACGGTCAAAAGTGGAAAGACCTCGCGTCCCTCGGGCACATGGACGATGCCTTTTTGCACGACCTTGTGAGGTTCCGATCCCTGTATTTGCTGACCGTCAAATGTGATTGAACCTTTTTCGGGATCCATCACGCCTGAGATTGTTTTCATCAGCGTTGTCTTGCCCGCGCCATTTGCGCCCAGGATTGAAACGACCTGCCCTCGATGCACGTCCAATGACACGCCACGAATGGCCATGATCGGGCCATAAAAGCTTTCAACATTGCGAATGCTAAGGATCGGTTGGTTCATGAAGCTTTGCCCAAATAGGCCTCTACCACAGCAGGATGAGATTGAACTTCGGCTGGGGTTCCAAGGGCAAGCTTCGCTCCGTCGGCCATGGCAAGAACCCGGTCGGATACGCCCGAGACCAGACCCATATCATGCTCTACCATAAGCACGGTAATGCCCATCTGACGCCGGATGTCATCGATCCACCAACGCATATCTGTGGTCTCTTCCACCGATAAGCCCGAGGCGGGTTCGTCCAACAGCAGGAGTTTTGGATCGGTGGCCAACGCTCGAGCGACTTCGACCACCTTACGCACGCCATAGGGTAAGCCCGAGATCATCTTGTCACGAAAGGCCTGGAGGTCGAGGAAGTCGATGATCTCTTCAACCTTTTCTCGGTTCTCGATCTCCTGCTGTCGTGCAGAGGGCGAGAACAGAATTTCCGAGATCAGATTGGTTTTGCGGTGCCGGTGGCGCCCGACCAGGAGGTTCTGCAAAACGGTCGCATGTTCGAACAGTTCAATGTTCTGGAATGTCCGCGCGACGCCATAGGCCGCGACACCCGAGGGCTTGATACGCAGCAGATCATGCCCGTCAAAGTGGATCGCCCCTGCATAAGGATCATAGAAGCGCGAAATCAGGTTGAAGACCGTTGATTTGCCGGCGCCGTTGGGACCGACGATGGCGAACACCTCACCTTCTTGCACGTTGAAGGACAGATCATCCACAGCAGTCAGACCGCCGAATTTCAGGGTAACGTTTTCAAACTCCAGCAAGCTCATCTCAGACGCTCCGTCTTGAGATAGGACTTTTGTCTTTTGAACATGTCCTTGCGGTAGAAGGGGAACAGTTCGAACCACGTCCGGATTTTTAGCCATCGACCATACAGACCCATCGGTTCGAACAGGATGAAGGCGATCAGGATCATGCCAAAGATGCCGAATTCGAGCCCCGGAATGGCGACCGTATTACCACCAAACAGGGCTGCTGCGTATTCCTTTGAAATCGACAAAAACTGCGGCAGGAAACCGATCACGATTGCGCCCAAAAACGCGCCATGGATTGAGCCCAGACCTCCGATAACGATCATCATCAGCAATTGGATGGAAATTACGACACTGAAGGTCTCGTTATTGAACGCCCCAGAGAACATACCCATCAAAGCGCCTGCTAGTCCGGTGACGGCGCAGGAGAGGGCGAAAGAGATCGTCTTGGTGCGCGCGATATCCACACCCATCGCCTGCGCTGAGACCTCAGAGTCTCGTACGGCGATGAAGCTGCGGCCCAAGGGCGCGCGCAATAGGTTGATATAGCCCAGTGTCACGATAACGGCGACGGCCAGCACCAGCCAGAAAAACGGGGCCGGGGTGGCCCAACGATCGACCAGATGTCCGAAGATTTCGACACCACCCAGATATTTACCCGCGACACCTCCGGTGACGGGTTCGGCCAGAACGATGATGTCGTCCATGAGCACAGACAGAGCCAGGGTGAAGATCGCAAGATAGATGCCATGCAAGCGCAGCGCAGGGATGGCGACGGTTGCTCCGACGATGCCGGTCAACAGACCCGCCAGAGGGAAAGCGATGAGGAATGGTACTCCAGCCTCGATCAGGATAACATTGGCAAAGCACCCAACGGCCAGAAAGGCGGCATGGCCAAGGCTGGCCTGCCCGGTATGGCCGGTTAGGATCATTAAGCCCAAACCTGCGATGGCCCAGATCAGGACATTGGTCAGTTCTCCAAGATAGAAATCATCCAGCCACCACGGCGCAGCGGCTACGACCGCCAACAGGATCAGATAGAGGCTAAGCTGATAGCCATCCTTCCACGGGCGAATGTCCTGCATATAGTTTGTTTTGAAAACAATCCGCATGCGATCAGACCTTCTTGACCCGCACCTGGCTGAACAGCCCATGCGGTCGAAAGATCAGAACTGCCAGCAACAGCGCATAAGGCGCGATCTGACTGTACCCGGCTGCGATATAGCGGCTAGCGAAGGGCTCGATTACGCCGACGATTAGCCCGCCGGCCAAAGCGCCGGGCAGGCTGCCGAACCCGCCGATCACAGCTGCTGCAAATGCCTTGATCCCCAGAAGCCCAGTTGTGGGATCGACCGAGCCTTTGGCCGCGAACAAAATTCCGGCAATCCCGGCGACAACTCCGGCCAATGCCCAGATTAAGCCCTGAACCCGCTTGACCGGGATCCCCATGTAATATGCCGCCAACTGGTTTTGAGACGCACCTTGCATGGCAAGCCCCAGCTTGGTCTTGCTGAAGAACACATAAAGACCCCAGGTCAGTAGGACGGTGACAACAATCACGGCCACGTCCTCCATCCCCAGCACAAGACCACCGAACCGGATTTCCTTACCAGCCAATGGGTTCTGCAGCGTTTGCGGCTCGTGCCCCCAGATCAGACCAGCTGCAAACCTGATCACAAAGCCCAAGGCGATGGTTAGGATCACCACGGCAGTCTGACTTTCGCCAAAGACGCGGCGGATGATCAGCCGATCGATCAGATACCCAAGTGCGCCCATAATCCCCAGTGAAATCGGTAGCGCCAGCCAGAAGGGCAGCCCCATATATTCCGTATTCGTAAGGCCAATGGTGACAAACGCACCCAGCATCATGAAATCGCCCTGCGCAAAATTCACTGCCTCGGTGGCTTTGTAAATCAGTACAAAGCCAAGGGCGATCAGGCCGTAGACACAACCATTCGCCAGCCCGCTAATCAGCAGCTGTGCGTTATCCAATCTCACCCTCCCTAAGCCGGTTAAGTCCGGCGCTTTGTTCTACTATGGAGTGATTATCACCTTCCCGTCACTCTTTTTCAGAGCATCCGCCAGATTTGGCAGCACTTCTCGTAGCGAAAGCCGTGCGGAAACATCTGTGCGCCAGCGCCCATCTGCAAATCGCGCCTGCACTTCGCTGACAACTCGCATTTGATCAGCCGGGGGGGTGTCCATCATCCAGCGGGTCAGCCAGAAACCCTCGATCCGTTTGCTCATGAAGATCAACTGGCCCATCTGAGTCAACTTCGGCATTTCCGAACTGAGTTTCCCATAGCAAACCCACCGCGCGCCATTGGGCATCGCGCAGAACACCTGCTCTGACAGTTGGTCGGAAACCGCGTCGAGAAAAACACGAGGTTTCAGATCTGCACTGATCGTGGCAAACCGCGTCGGCGCATCCGTATCGCTGGTCACGACCACCTCTGCCGCACCCAGGCCTTTTAACATCTCGACCGTTTCGGCGCGCCGCACCAGAGCGATCGGTTTCAACCCAAGATCCCGTCCAAGGCTGCACATCAACTTACCAAGCTGGCTGGTGGCGGCAGAGACCACAAAAGCCTCGCCCTCAGCCCGTGCGATATCCACCATCGCCATTGCGGTTAGCGGGTTTACGATCTGCGCCGCCCCGTCTTCATCCGAGATTTCGGGGCGCAAGGGGATACACATCTGGGCCTGCGTCACAACATACTCGGCCCAGGCACCAGAGCCTGCTGCCACAAAGGCCACGCGCTGATCCAGCAGGGCGTCAGCGCCGGTACCGGTGGCAACAACATCTCCGCACCCCTCGAACCCTGCTGCGGCGCCTTTGACCCGCGGCTGACCATATTCCCCTTTGATAAAATGGATATCTGAAGGATTCACCGAGGCAGTGCGCACTTTGATCAACACTTGTCCCGCCTTTGGGACAGGTACAGGCAGTTCAGCCTCCGCTAACCAGTCCGAGGCATTCTCCAGCGTCGGTCCCGTGGCTGTGCCGGAATATCCGTCCTGCGTCTGAACAACGGCAAACATGGTGTCGGGCAGGGTGGTCATCGTTCGATCCTTCTTTGATGCGAGTTCAGCACGAGGCCTTCATCGTCACAATGTAACACACTGACAAAAGGTTTTATTTTTTCAAAACAATCTCAAGAAAGCAATCAAACACGGTGAGCTATGTCAATTGGGTAATGCCGTAAAGTGACGCAAATTAAGTCGCATCCCGACCGGGTGAACCAGCCCTCTTGGGGCTGGTTCTAGAATTGATCACTGCTGCGTCATCAGATTGCGCAGATCCTGTATCTTCGCGACAACCAGCTCAGGCGACGCTTTGATCTCGTCGAGGATCTTCATAACCTGTGTTTTGATGTCCTGAGACAAGGCGCTTTCCTGAACTGACGTGACGATTGCGTCATAGTCGAAATTCTGCGCGGTCAGCATGCCGTCCTGAACCCACGAGTTGAACAGTTCCTGTCCCTGACCGGCAAGCGCTGCGACCTGATCGCCAGCTGCTGAGGCTGCATCATTGGCCTGCTCGGTCAAAGATGTAGCAGCGTCGCTGGCCTGTTCCGATACCGAAGATGCAGCTTCCGAGGCCTGATCCGCAATCGAGGACGCAGCCTCGGATGCTTGTTCAGTCGCCGCCTCAACGGCATTAGCAGCGCCCTCTTGTATTGCCGAGGCTGCTTCACCAACCGCCTCTGAGGCATCTTCAGCCGCCGATTGCAACTGCTCGGCAGGGGTTGGTTCAGGTTTTGTGGCGAAATAGTAAGCGCCTCCGCCGATAACGGCGATGGCTACGATAAGTAAAAGACGCGACATTGGATGTCTCCTTCAAATGATGTGTCGCTCAGATGGGGTTAAGGTACGTTAAAGCAAAGGGGAAAACACGTGAGTTTGCAGCATATTGCGGGTTTGAGCCACACTGCGCTGATTGACACTGCAGGCAGTGGCAACATCATGCCATCCATTGCAGGAATCGCAACACAAGCAAAGAAACAGCCTTGAAGGATGAATTGATTTATGGCGGAGAGACAGGGATTCGAACCCTGGGTGGGCTTGCACTCACAACGATTTCCGAGACCGTGTTCTACATCAAAACAGAAGTCCTTGCATTAAGAGACAAGGGCTTTGTGGCGGCAAGATGGGCAGGTTCGGCACAGAAAGCGGGCAGGGGTGTCACAAGAAAGCATTAAAGTGATTTATGGTGAGTGACCTATGTCAGCGGTTGCCGAACGCCCATTGAAGATCCTTAGGGCGGAACCGGAATTTTTTGTTACCACTCCGCGTGACTTTCTAACACCAAATCTTTTTCGCTCGAAACAGTAGGCTAGGAAAGTAAAGCATTCCAGACGGCACACGTTTCTTGTGTCATTTCAATCAAATGTTCCGCGAAGAACCTCGCGATCAACTTAATGGTGAGTACGGTAACAGTATTCCGCTCCGAGGCTAATCCAGTCAACGAGGTGGTGCATGCCCGTGCATCCAGACAAAGCTATTATGGCGACCGTTACGCGAGAGTATAGTGTCCAGTGAATCTGGGCCGCGTGCCAACGACCATACAGGTTATTGGGAAATCGATGCCATGACACAGGTCAAAGCTCTCGCAGTTGTTGCGCTCTTTACCGTTATTGGACCGACAACGGGCAGCAATCTGAACAAAGGCGATAGAAGCTCGGGAAAACGCTCCATGCTTGCTATCTACCTGTATTGACGTTGTTTTGGTGTGAGTACCCAAAAATAGTTTCTTCTTCACAATAGCTTGACGATCTGAAGCCACCTTTGAAACCGCCCCATGTGCCCACGGCGGCGGCATTCCAGATGAAATATCCCTTACGCAAAACCTGTTGTTTGTTGACCTTCCAGCGCGGGAACCGGGCATACAGCCCAAATGAGTCGTAGAGCAAGAATACACGCTTGGGATGGCAGGCATGAAACCGAACAGGGATAGAAAGGCTGTTACGCGACGCGGAGTGATTGCCGCGTTTGCTGCGACAACTCTTTTTCCAGCACCGGCCGTTTGGGCCCAATCGATGACAACCGAAGGGGCGCGCCGCAATGTTTCTTCATTCCGCGTTGCTAAATGGCAGGATCACTTTGATACGCTTAAGAATGGTGTGATCCTGTCCGATACACAGTCCAAGGTCCTGCAATATTGGTCAGAAGACGAGAGCGTCTATCGGATGTATCCAACCAGCGTGCCGCTGACGGAAGACCTTACAAGGCTGGGCTACACCACAGTAACTCGCAAGGTTGAGGGGCCATCTTGGCGACCGACACCAGCAATGAAAAAGCGCAACCCCGCTTGGCCCGACTATGTGGGCCCGGGTCCGGAGAATCCTCTGGGGACACATGCACTTTATTTGAGCTGGCAATACTACCGGATCCACGGCACCAACGACACACGCAAGATCGGAAGAAGATCCTCCAATGGCTGCATCGGCTTGTACAATGAGCAGATCGCGGACTTGTTCGAACTGGCCACCGTGGGCACGCAGGTAAAACTGATCTGACCATGGTCAAGTCGGCTTTTCTGGACAGGTGCTTAAGCTCGGTAACTGACAACGACGTGAAATAGTAAAATGGATAAACTTACACTCATGATAGGCGGTGTGGCGATCGCAGGTGCCGTCGCAATCGTCTACAATCTAAATCAGCAACCAGCTGGCCATTCGATGACGACACCTGATACGTCGACGCTGGCGTCGGGAGACCCAATCCAAAACGTCAATCTACCGGACCAGCTAAGCGAATTTGCGGCCGTCGGCAAAGTGGCATTCGACGCAAAATGCTCGGCGTGCCATGGCGGGAATGCAACTGGTCTGGAGGGCCTTGCACCACCATTGGTGCATAAAATCTATGAACCAAGCCACCATTCGGACGAGGCATTTTACGTGGCCGTCCAGAATGGTGTTCGGGCACACCATTGGAAGTTCGGTAACATGCCGCCGGTCGATGGTTTGACCCGCGCGGATGTGAAGGGCATCGTGGCGTACATAAGAGAGTTGCAGCAAGAAAACGGGATTTTCTGAAGGTGACGAGTCGAGTGGGCACAGCAATTCGTTGCTCCATCCTGTCAATTGCGCTGGCTATTGGCGGGCTACTTGTAACGGCCGATTCTGCTCATGCACATGGCGGTGATTCACCGCATGTGATTGACCAGACCGACTCTGCGGACGTCGAACATGTCAAGCAGGGTCATCCCGGGCATTGTCATGGCGGAGCGATCTGCAACGCTGTTGGACTATTTTTGATGGGTCCAACACCGCCTGGTCCCCAAGGCACGGAACGAAGATACTCGATACCTCGAGCTCAATACCGGGTTCTTAGTATTATCGCGTTTGACCCACCACCGCCGCGTGTCCTGATCTGACGAGTCGAATTGCGCTCAAGATGGGCGCGTCGAAGCAGACGAAAAGGACAAATAAATGAACTTTCTAAAAATGACTACAGGCGTGGCCCTGGTTTCTCTATTTGCGGCGGCCGCCTTAGCGCATGGTGGCGCAACCGGCGTCGTCAAAGAACGCATGGACGGTATGTCCGCGATGAAGGACAGCATGAAGGTCCTTACACCGATGATGCAGGGGAAAACGCCCTACAATGCGCAAACGGTACGAAGCGAAGCCAAGAAAATCGGAAGCCACGCCGGTGAGAGCATGACTAAGCTGTTTCCAGAGGGATCTGATGGCAAACCCTCGGAGGCCAAATCGCAAATCTGGCAGGATTGGGGTTCCTTTACAGAAATAGCCAGACAGTTGGAAATCTACTCAAAAGGCCTTGCGCTTTCGGCAGACAACGGGCTGATGGCGTCCGGATCGGGTCATGGTTCCGGCATGATGGGCGGCAAATCCATGATGGGAGGTGGTTCCATGATGGGAGGTGGTTCCATGATGGGCAGCGGGATGATGGCTGGCAGTCCAAACTTAGCACAGCTGTCTGAAATGCCGGCAGATGGTGTGTTCATGATGCTGAGCCAGACATGCTCGGCGTGTCACACGCGATTTCGGTCGGAATAGGAATGCATCATGAAGCCGATAATACGGTTGGGTCTTGCTACCGCCGTTACGGCGTCAGCAGGGTTTGTTGCTGTGATGGCTTGGCCGATTGGCCAGCCCTTACAAGCTCTCGACATTCAAGGTGACGTTAACCGCGGGGCGTATCTGGCAAGGGCAAGCGGCTGTATCGCCTGCCACACAGACTTTGCCAAAGGAGGTGAGCCCTTGGCCGGTGGGGTGGAGTTGGATACCCCGTTCGGCACGCTCTTTTCGCCGAACTTGACCACAGATCCCGATCACGGGATCGGTGATTGGACCATCGAGGAATTTGCCCGCGCTGTGCGTCAGGGTGTGTCGCCAGACGGGCAGCCCTACTACCCGGCCTTTCCTTATCCGTTTTATGCGAATTTCACGGATCAGGACATCGCCGATCTCTGGGCCGCCTGGAAAACGGTTGCACCGGTAGCGGAACCGTCAAAAGAGCAGGAAATGGTGTTCCCCTTCAATCAGAGATGGGGCCTGAAGCTGTGGCGGGCGGCATTTTTGGAACCGCCGCGGACCGATCCCGTGCCGGGCAATGATGATGTATGGAACCGGGGCCGGTTACTCGTTGAAGGTGCCACGCATTGTGCCGCCTGTCACACCGGGAGGAACCTGGCTGGCGCAAGAAATTCGGACACGGAACACTTCAAAGGAAGTGACACCCTGCCGGGCGGTGACAAGGCACCCGCCATCGACTTTGAGACCCTGCAAAAGCGTGGTTGGACGGTAGATGATTTGGCCTACGCGTTGCGCACCGGCGTCATGCCTGATGGCGATGTCTTCGGCGGCACCATGGGAGAGGTCGTAAACTATGGCACCAGCTTTCTGACAGACGAAGACCGGAAGGCAATGGCGACCTATCTGCTGGATGTGCACGACGGGGGGTAATCGAGTGAGAGATCAAGTATTCTTTGGAAGGAAGTCCTAATGAAGCTCAATCGCAGGCAATTTGTTGCAGGCACGTCGGCACTAATCGCAGTGCCGACTATCGGGAGGGCGGCTACCGCCCCCCGAATAATCGAGGCGCGTTCAGGATTGGCGCGTGTTGCCCCCGACAACTATCCGGAGACCGAGATATGGGGATATGATGGCGGTGTTCCGGGCCCTGAAATTCGAGCCCGGCAAGGCGAAACGGTTCGCCGGACACTCCTGAACTCGCTACCTCAGCCTACAGCAATCCATTGGCACGGATTGCGGGTTCCGAACAATATGGACGGGGTGCCGGGCCTTACGCAGGAGGCTGTACCAACCGGCGGCAAATATCAGTATGACTTGCATCTGAAGGACGCGGGGACCTTCTGGTATCACTCTCACAACCAGTCAACGGAACAAGTGGCCAGGGGCCTTTACGGCGCGTTCATCGTCGACGAAACGGACCCGCCGGACACGGACCATGACATCACGATCCTTCTGGATGATTGGCGGTTGGGTAAGGACGCTCAAATAGTAGATGATTTTGGTGCAATGCATGATTGGACCCATGCAGGTCGGATGGGAAACTACGTTCACGCGCGCATATCGCCAATGACCGAAGTTTTGACGAACCAGCGATTGCGAATTCGAATGGTCAACGTGGCAACTGATCGGATCATGTATGTGTCAGTAGGTGGCGCAAACGGGAAACTGGTCGCTTATGATGGCATGCCTGTAAGGCAGCCAGAAGATTTCGAAACACTTGTTTTCGGACCTGCACAGCGAGCAGACTTGATCGTCGACGTCACAGCGGAATCGAACGAAGCCGTTCAAATAACTCTTCACGAACGCGATGAATCATTTGTTATCGCTGAGATCCCGGTTTCGGGAAGCGGTACATCTGCCAGCCGCGGTGAGATCGAAGCTCTGCCACCCAACCCTGTTTCTTTTCTTGAAGATGTTTCTGACGCCTTAAAGGTTCCATTGGTGATGGAAGGCGGGGCGATGGGCGGACTGCGTCAAGGTACTTACAACGGCCAAGTCATGAGCGCTAATGAGTTGGTTCAGGAAGGACAGATCTGGACATTCAACGGAGTCGCTGGGTTACCCGAAGACCCGCTCGCTTCTGTTTCGCGTGGCGACATAGTCCGTATTCAGATGCAGAACGACACTGTCTTTGCGCATGCCATGCACTTGCACGGGACGCACTTTCAGGAAGTTCTGCCGAACGGGAGCCTGGGACCGCTGCGAGACACAATACTGGTTGACCGGATGGAAACGCGGGAGATTGCGTTCGTTGCGGATAACCCTGGGGACTGGCTGTTTCATTGCCACATGCTGTCGCATCAGGCCGCTGGAATGAAGACCTGGCTGAGCGTGGCGTGATGAACAAGAGTGCGGCGAAATGGGTGTCACTAGCTGCTGTGGTGATCATTGTCGCGGTCGCTGGCTGGGGCCTGAGCGGGCGCGCACAAAACGGTGCATCAGCGGATTCGGCACGTGGTGCAGTTTTGTACGCCGAAAACTGCGCGTCATGCCACGGGGCAAGTCTGGAGGGTCAACCAGATTGGCAGACACCTGATCCAGATGGCGTCTTGCGAGCTCCCCCGCATGACCGAACAGGGCACACTTGGCATCACGGCGACAAGCTGTTGTTCGATTATACAAAGCTTGGCGGGTACCAAACACTAAAACAGATGGGCGTCGCTGATGTCAAAAGCGGTATGCCAGGTTTCGAGGACACTCTGTCGGATCAGGAAATCTGGGACATCCTTGCCTTCATCAAGGAGAGTTGGCCGGATCGGGAACGCAAGCTGCAAGAGCAGCGCACCGAGGCAGAACAAACGGAAGGAAACTGACGTGAAACGATTTTTTGCAGGCTTAATTGCCATCACTATGTCGATTGGTGCTGCTATGGCGAGTGCTGACGAATTGTCTGACTCCGATGTAAAACGGCTGGCTCTGGAAGCCATTATGGAAAACCCCGAAATCATCATGCAGGCGATTCAATTGCTTCAACAGCGCGAAGATCAGGCAAAAGCCGAAGCCATTGGAAACGTCTTGGAAAATCAGCGTGAATTGCTGGAACAGGATCCGAATGCGCCTGTCATCGGAAACCCGGAAGGTGATGTAACCGTAGTCGAGTTTTTTGACTATAACTGCCCATATTGCAAACGCGCGGCCCCGGTCGTGAAAAACGTAATCGCAGGCGATTCCGATGTCCGAGTTGTTTACCGAGAATGGCCCATACTCGGAGAAGGTTCCGACTTCGCGGCACGCGCCGCGCTTGCCTCACGTAATCAGGGAAAATATGAAGAATTTCATTGGGCGCTTATGGCTCTGAACGGTCGTGCCACTGAGGCCAGTGTCCTGAAAGTTGTTCGGGAACTTGGCCTGGACGAGGATCAATTGCGCGCAGACATGGAGGCGCCGGAAGTCGACGCGCATATCCAGGTGTCCATGGAATTGGCCCGGCAGCTTGGCTTCAGTGGCACCCCTTCGTTTGTGATTGGAGATGCGCTTGCCCCGGGTCTGATCGCCGAAGATGAAATGACCCGGCTAATCGAGGCAGTCAGAGACGCAAGATAGAACTAAGGGACGACAGCATGTGCGCCCCTAAGCTTCTGTTGCGAACGTGGCTTCGTATCCCTCGGACTCTGAGCTGCAAGGATATGATCAAGTTGATTGGTGCTTAAGACACGTACCCTGCGGTTTTTCATGTCAAAGTCCAACTGTGCGGAGGAACTTACTGTGTCAATGGCTTTGTCTATAGCTGACTTGCGGTGCCCGCAGTTCATATCCGGGATACTTAGCGTCGTCATGAATGATGAGAAAGAAAGTCAGCCTCATCCCTTGACCTTCCACTTGCTGGAACCCTTATGTTGCCCGTCAGCAGAACATACGTGGTGACAATATGACTGAAAATTCACATGCGCGGTTCCAGGTTCAGGGTATGAGCTGTGCTTCCTGCGTTGGGCGCGTCGAGCGCGCATTGAAAGATGTGCCAGGGGTAGATGCCGCTTCGGTTAATCTCGCCAGTGAAAGCGTTCAGGTCGATTTCCGCGATCCAGCCGATAAAGCGGCCATTGCTGATGCGTTAAACCGCGCCGGATATCCGGCGCGGACCGCAGAGGTAACGCTGGATATTCAGAACATGTCCTGCGCATCCTGTGTAGGGCGCGTTGAACGAGCCCTGGAAGCCGATGGCGGCGTCTTGTCCGCGTCGGTCAATCTGGCCACTGAAAGTGCAACTGTGCGTTTTGCTGAGGGAGTCACAACACCCGAAGCAATCGCGGCGCTTGCGGCATCTGCCGGCTATCCGGCGAGCCTGCGATCCGCAACGCAGACCGAACCACAAGACCGCAAAGCGGCAGAGATCAGCCATCTGGCGCGGCGAACAAGCTTCGCCGCTTTGCTCGCTTTGCCGGTATTCATTCTCGAAATGGGCTCGCATGTTATTCCGGGCATGCACCACCTGATAGCGAGCACCATCGGCATCCAGAACAGCTATTACCTGCAATTCCTTCTGACCACGATCGTTCTTTTGGGGCCAGGCTTGCAGTTCTACACCAAGGGATTCCCTTCCTTGGTCAAAGGCGCGCCGGACATGAATTCTCTGGTGGCCCTGGGCACTTCGGCGGCCTATGGGTTCTCGCTTATCTCGACCTTTGCGCCGCATATTCTTCCTGCCGGAACCGCAAATGTCTACTACGAGGCCGCAGCGGTAATCGTGGTTCTTATATTGCTTGGGCGGTTCCTCGAGGCGCGCGCCAAGGGCCGAACGGGTGAAGCGATCCGAAAACTGGTCGGTCTGCAGGCAAAAACAGCACGAGTTGAGCGCGACGGATCGGTTGTCGAGCTACCGATTGAGCAGATCGTTGTAGGGGATATTGTGCACGTTCGACCGGGCGAAAAAATCGCGGTGGATGGTGCCGTAATGACCGGCGCGTCATATGTCGATGAAAGCATGATCACCGGAGAGCCGGTTCCCGTCGAAAAAACCGAGGGCGCAACTGTGGTCGGGGGGACCGTAAATGGCGCAGGTGCATTGACGTACCGTGCTGAAAAGATCGGCGCAGACACTATGTTGGCCCAGATCATTCAGATGGTCGAACAAGCACAGGGTGCCAAACTTCCGATTCAAGGCCTGGTCGACCGCATCACGCTGTGGTTTGTGCCGGTAGTGATCGCAGTGGCCGTTGTGACAGTGCTGGTATGGATGTTGTTCGGACCCGATCCCGCGCTTAGCCTGGCGTTGGTGGCCGGGGTTGCGGTACTGATCATTGCTTGCCCCTGCGCCATGGGGTTGGCAACACCTACTTCCATCATGGTCGGCACTGGCCGCGCTGCCGAGATGGGCGTCCTGTTCCGAAAGGGCGATGCCTTGCAAATGCTGCAGGAAACCACCGTTGTTGCGGTGGACAAGACGGGCACCCTGACCGAAGGGCGTCCGGAGCTGACCGACCTGATTGTGGCCGAAGGAATGACCGAAGACGAGGTTCTGCACCTTGTTGCTGCCGTTGAGGTCACTTCAGAACATCCAATCGCCACAGCCATCGTGCGCGTGGCAGAAACCCGTGGTCTGGAGCTTTCCGAGCCAGAAGACTTCACGTCGATCACCGGTTACGGGGTAAGCGCCTCAGTTGAAGGCCATAAAATCCTGATCGGGGCCGACCGCTTGATGAGTCGCGAAGGGGTAGAAATGGGCGCGTTGTCTGATCGGGGCGCTGAACTCGCAATCAACGGAAAGACTCCACTTTATGCTGCCGTAGACGGGGCTCTCGCGGCCGTAATCGCTGTGGCGGACCCAATCAAAACCACCACGCCGGACGCAATCGAAGCTCTGCACGGGCTGGGCCTGAAAGTAGCGATGATCACCGGTGACAATGCCGCTACTGCCAAATCCATTGCGGCGCAGCTTGGCATCGATCATGTCGTGGCTGAAGTTCTGCCCGAGGGTAAAATATCCGCGTTACAGGATTTGCGTTCAAATGGCGGAAAACTGGCCTTTGTGGGTGATGGCATCAATGATGCGCCTGCTTTGGCGGCAGCTGAGGTAGGAATTGCGATCGGGACAGGCACTGACATTGCCATCGAAGCGGCTGACGTCGTTCTGATGTCAGGCGACCTGACGGGCGTGGTCAATGCCTTCGATATTAGTCAGCGCACCATGCGTAACATCCGCCAAAACCTGTTCTGGGCGTTCGGCTACAACACACTGCTCATACCGGTTGCGGCAGGGGTGCTTTATCCGTTTGGCGGCCCGCTGCTATCGCCGGTTTTGGCCGCAGGTGCCATGGCTCTCTCCAGTGTATTTGTCCTGACCAATGCGCTGCGGTTGCGCTGGGTAAAGCCGATCAAAGTTGGGCGAGAACAGATCTCGCAGAACACCGAGCAGACGCTGCGTTCAGCGCCTGCTGGATAGAATAGGAGAACCGCTGTGAATATCGGAGATGTAGCAGAACGTTCCGGTCTGCCTGCCAAAACCATCCGCTATTACGAGGATATCGGGTTCATCAAACCCAAGCGGAGCCTCAATGGGTATCGCCATTTCGACGAAAAGGAACTGCACAAGCTGGCCTTCATCGGGCGGGCCCGCTCATTGGGCTTTACTATTGAGGATTGTCGTTCGCTACTGGCGCTTTACGAGGACAAAGAACGCGCAAGCGCGGACGTGAAAGAAATTGCAAAACAGAATCTGAAAGAGATCGAAGATAAGATTTCCGATCTGAAGGCGATGCATGAAACACTGTCTCATCTGATCGAAGAATGCGCCGGCGACCACCGCCCAGACTGTCCAATTCTAAAAAACTTGGGCCAAGCGTAGTTGACCTTGTTGTTTGATCTGCCTCCAAGTTTGGCAATCTTTTTCTTCAGACGTGGCAATCCGCTCTTCTCTAGTGCGTGCCGCGCTATCAATTGTAGTTTTGTTGGCTTCGGGTCAGCACTAGGGACGGCTTCGGCACAAAAAGCGGGTGGGGGGGGGTGTCATAGGAAAGCGTCATAGTGATTAAAGTCGAGTAACCTTTGCCGGCAGTTATCGAAGGCGAATTTAGGTCCCTTAGGGCGGAAAGCACTCCTTACCTCAAGTCCGCACAGCACAAACTAGACGATAGCAAATTCGGTTATCGTAGTGACCGGCAAACTGCATCAAGAGGTCATTGTCCTAACAGCTTGTTAGTAAGACTTTGGTTTGAAATGTCTGCGTCGTGTATCGGCTTGAAGCTCCATCCTAATGCTCGCATTTGATTTCAAAAACACAGCGTCATCCAGTAAGAACAGTGGCTAAGCGTTCAACCAACACTCGTTGAACGATTGCAAATCTTGGTGTGTTCGCAATTTCGTCCAGTGCCGCAACCCAGAGCGGAACCTGAATTTCTGGAGTGATGTCGTGAGACTTTCGAAGTCTGGAATCCGCGTCGCCAAAAAAAGTAGGCAAAAACGTTTTGCCGACTCCTGCGGCTGCCATCTGCTGAAGCACCAAAAAACTGTCTGCCCCGTTGGTCATTTGGTCAGCACTGACATTCGCTTTTAACCATTTGGCAGGAAGTGAACGGCTTAACGCGCCATCTAGCCTCAACCATTTGCGATTGGGGGAGCCGTCGTCAAAGACTCCGAAAGACAGTGTTCCGGCACGCTGCCCGACCAGACCCTCCCCGAGCTTTATCGATGGGCGCACGGCGATGTCTGCGCTTAACCGGGACAAATCATGGTGACTATTCCCGCTTAGCAAAGTCAGCTTCAGGCCGGGGTAAAGCCGTGCGATCTCATTTAGTATTGAAGGTAGAACAATCTGGCAAAGACTGTCTGTAGATGTAATTCGCACATGGCCCGTAGGGGACTGATTTGCACCGACAATCGCGCGTTCGACCGATAGCACCGCATCTTCGACGCTTTCCATAGCCGACAGAACGGTTCTGGCCTCGGGCAGGGCAGAGTATCCCGAAGGGCTTTTCTGGAAAATCACACAGCTATTGCGCTCTTCGAATGCGGCCACCCTTCGCAACACGGTCGCATGCGTGACGCCCAGTGCCGCTGCCGCTGCATTGAGTGAGCCGTATTTGCTTACGGCGAGCGCGTACCGAATATCATCCCAGTTTGCGTTGTTCATAAATTAACAAGTGACGACCAATAACAAACAATTACAAGAAAAATCGTTCAAGTTAATATTCGGAGCATTAAACAGGGAGACACATCATGAAGAAGAAGTTCTCAGTATTCGCGGCAGGTCTTTTATCATTGGCCGCCATTGGCACAGCCATCGCCCATGAAAGTGAAAATCCGGCTGTGAAAGCTCGTACCTCAATCATGCAACTCTATGCCTTCAATCTTGGTACACTTGGCGGAATGGCTAAGGGAGAGGTCGATTATGATGCCGAGGCCGCAACTCGGGCCGCGAATAATCTTGTTGTGCTGACACAAATCGATCAATCCGCGATGTGGCCCCAGGGATCTGACAATGTGTCCGATCCGACCACCCGTGCATTGCCTGCGATCTGGGAGAGCTTCCCTGACGTGGGTGCAAAAGGGCAGGCCATGGCAGACGCCGCTGTTGCGATGCAGGCTGCGGCAGGTCAAGATGTTGATGCCCTAAAAGCAGCGATGGGCGATCTGGGCGGAAGCTGTTCGGCATGTCACAAAGCATACAGAGCTCCAAAGAACTGATTGGGCACTGACGGTGCGGCGCTTTCTTTTCTTTGTCGCAATCGTCATTGTGTTGGTCGGGTTGGCCGGTTTGGTGCTGACCCGACCTCAACGAATGGAGCAATCACGACTCGACGGTTTGAACCCAGATCTTGCCCGAGGTGAAATCGTGTTCCACGCGGGGGGATGCGCATCCTGTCATTCATCGCCGGATGCGGTCGGTGAAGACAAGCTCGTGCTCGCTGGTGGTCGCCGGTTTGAGACGGAATTCGGTACGTTCATTGCCCCCAACATTTCCAGTGACCCGGAAACTGGTATCGGATCCTGGTCTGCCCTGGATCTGGCCAGTGCCTTGATCCATGGAACCGGACCCGAAGGGCAGCACTATTTCCCAGCGTTTCCCTATACCTCTTACGCCAACATGTCGGCCGAAGACGTGGTTTCGCTACACGCATTCCTCGGCACGCTGCCAGCGGCCGCAACGGAAAGTGTTGCGCATGACGTAGGTTTTCCTTTCAGCGTTCGGCGCGGATTGGGGGGATGGAAGCTCTTGTTCATGTCATCAGGCTGGGTGGTTGAAGGTGATCTGACCGACCAACAAAAACATGGCAGGTATTTGGTCGAGGCGCTGGGTCATTGCGCTGAATGCCATACCCCGCGAAATGGTTTAGGGGGCCTGAAACGAGACCTTTGGCTGACGGGTGCACCAAATCCAAACGGGAAAGGTCGTATCCCCGGCTTAACCTCAGACCAGCTTGATTGGTCAGAGGCAGACATTGCCGAATACCTAAAATCTGGCTTTACACCAGACTATGACAGTGCGGGTGGTGAGATGGTGGAGGTCATCGAGAACACCTCACGGCTGACGGATGAGGACCGTTTGGCGATTGCCGCCTACCTCAAGGCTGTTCCTGTTTCGTCGACCGGGCATTCATCCGAATAACAGTCGTTTGGCGCCACGCAGCGGCGACCAGATGCTGTCACCAATAGGATGCCGTAAGACCTATTCCCTTTTCGCCAAACACCTGTTTTACGTTTTGAACATCGGAGCTCACCAATCACCCGAGTTTCTGTTCATGATTGACTGAGGGTCGCGGCCAAATGACACAAAAAATCGCTCTTTGGTCTATCCCGATATCCATTGCGGTACTGGCCCTGAAACTGTTGGCTTGGTGGCTGACAGGTTCGTTGGCTTTGTTGTCAGACGCAATGGAATCAACCGTGAATGTTGTCGCGGCTTTGTTGGCGTATTTCGCAGTTCGGGTTGCCAATAAGCCTCCTGACCAAAACCACCCCTTTGGTCATAAAAAAGCGGAGTATCTTTCAGCCGTGGTTGAGGGCGCGCTGATTGTGTTGGCGGCGTTCTTGATCATCAGAGAAGCTGTACTGGTGCTCCCGAACCCGCATCTTGAGGATGCGCCGTTGCTTGGAATTGCCGTCAATATCGTTGCAACGGGTGTGAACGGTGCATGGGCCTACCTCTTGCTTAGGACAGGTAGGCGCGAGGGATCGCCCGCCTTGCAAGCGAGCTCCCGCCACATTTTTACGGATGTTATGACTTCTGTTGGTGTCGTCGCAGGACTGATACTAGCGCTTGTCACCGGCTGGTTGATCCTTGACCCGATCCTGGCAATTCTTGTTGCGCTGAACATCTTGTGGGAGGGTTGGAAAGTTATTCGGGCATCCGTCGATGGCCTGATGGATGTAAGCCTGTCGGAACATGACTTGCAGACTGTTTCTAATGCAATCGAAGCAAACCTCGGTGCAGCCTTAGAGTATCATGACCTCAAAGGGCGCAGATCCGCGAATGTTATCTTTGTAGAGTTTCACCTTGTTGTGGACGGCACAATGCCAGTCAGCGCAGCGCACGATATATGTAACGACATAGAGGAAGAACTAGAGTGTCTGTACCCGGGTTCCGTCTTTGTCATTCACCTCGAACCTGATGACGAGTTGAAAGGCGACGGGGTTAATCCCCACTGAACTGCTCATTTGGTTCTGCAAAGAATCTATTGGATTGACTGATCTGGTTAAGACGTTCGGCTTGAAATTTGTCAGACCTAAGCCCGATGTGGGAAAGTCGGGCCGGTAGTAGCCTGTCTCCAATGCCATGAAGCGTGACGATCAAAATTGGAGGCGAAAATGAAAATTCAAAGAAAGCTGGGTCAACTTCTAAGTACCGCGGCGTTGGCTTCGTTGATTGCCGCGACGCCTTATTTGCCAACCTTTGATGACGATGGCCGCCTACATTTTGAACCGTCATATGCCTTTGCCAAAAGCGGCAAAGGGAAAGACGGGGATGATCGTGACGATGACCGGGATGATGATCGTGACGATGACAGGGATGATGATCGCGACGACGATCGGGATGATAATTCGGGGTCGGGTAATAGCGGCCGTGGTGGCGACCGAGATGATGATCGTGATGACGATACAGACGATGATCGAGACGACGACAGAGATGATGACCGGGACGACAATTCGGGATCAGGAAAAAGTGGTCGCGACGACGATGACGATAATGACGACGATGACTCCAAACGCTCCAATAAGGGCAGCGGAAAGAAGGATCGGTCTCAATCAGGGGGTAAATCGTCGGGTTCGGCTGGGATAACAAAGGTCGAAACAAACGCCAACGGCATTGAAGTGCGTTACGCCGACGGAACCAAGGAAGAGATCGAAAACGGGCGGTATGAGAGAAAGAATGCTCAGAACCGAACTGTTGAGGAACGCCCCGCGACAGGCGCTGACGTTTCAAGGCTTCGGTCCTTGGCGAATGGTATCTCAATCGACAATGTACGCTCATCTGGGCAAGGCGGCACTGCTGGAAGTCGACCCACGAAAATCGAACGCCAAGGCAACAATATCGAAGTAAATTATGCCAATGGTTGGAAAGAGGAGATCGAGTTTGGGCGTTACGAGTTGAAAGACCCTTACAACCGGACTGTTGTTGAAAGAAACGCAACGGCCTCTGATCGCCGGAGGTTACAGTCGGTCGCCAACTGAGCTGCAATTCCAGTCGATAATCCGTTGGCGGCTTCTCTTAGTGAGAGGTCGCCATCGTCGTCAAAGAGACCGCAGCTATTCTTCCTTGTTCCAAACATCATGTGCAATGAGCGCGGCCTCTACCCGATTTCGCGCATGAAGCTTGGACAGAACTGCGGTCATGTAGTGCTTCACGGTCTTTTCCTGGAGGTCTAACTCGTCAGCGATTTCACGATTACTCAGTCCTTTGGCCACACGTCTCAGTATTTCTTCCTCACGATGTGTAAGGTCATCTAGAATGCTGCTGTTAACAGACATGCCGGTGTCAGCGTTGATTTGAAGAAGTACCCGCGAGGCCAAGCCAGGAGAAACGAACCCTTCACCTGCGGCGATGCTGCGTAAAGAAGCGGTTAGTTCGCTCGCGGTTACTCCCTTCACAATGTACCCAATCGCACCCGCCTCCAAGGCGTCCGCGACATCGCCGCTGTTCTCTGAGACCGTCAAGATTGCAATGACGGGTGGATTTGCCATTGCCGCGATTTTACGTGTCGCGCTTATCCCGCCACCGGGCATCGAGAGGTCAAGAATAGCTATGTCCGGCTGATGCGTGCCGACCAGCGATACTGCCTCTTCAGCACTGGACCCAGCGGCTAAAACTTCGAAGCCATCAGCTTCATCCAACGTGCGCTGCAAACCATCCCTGAATATCGGGTGATCATCGGCTATTACGACAGATGTAGTCATGATGTGCCTAACTTTCTGGGAAATAGTGTCATAGCTATGGTGGCGCCTTCGCCCGGTCTCGATGCGACGTCGAACCTGCCACCAATACTCTCGACCCGATCTCGCAAGCCCATAAGCCCTTGGCCACCATCATCTCGCAACGCGGTTTCTTCTGACCTGTCAAATCCTGGTCCGTCGTCTGTGACCTTTACAACTATGCGGTCGTTCTGCGCCTCAGCGATAACAGTGCACTTGGAAGCTGGAGCATATCTCGCCGCATTGGAAAGCGTTTCCTGGAGGAACCGAAAAACGCACAGTTTGTCGGACAATGACAACTCCGGAGCCTGGCTACCCAGGAATGAAATATCCGGTCGCAACGGGCTGTGTTCGGCGTGATCCTCTACGGCTCTCTTCACAACATCGACGAGTGACAGGCTATCGATATCTGGCGCGGACAGCCCTCGCGAAATTGCACGAATTTCAGCCAGCGATTTTTGCAAAGACTGCTGAATTTCCACTGCCTCTTTAGGCCTTTCCGACTCTTTGGAAAACGCCGCCTCCAGTCTAAGGGCGGCGAGCGACAGGTATTGCGCAGGGCCATCATGTAGCTCAGCTCCAAGATTCTTGAGGAACCGATCTGTTTGCGTGGTATATCTTTCTGACGCCTCGACCACACGCGACCGCAGCAGCGCATTCTGCTCAGCCATCTTCTCACTTTCTTTCAACCGCTGTTTAAGAAGAGACCCCTGTCGTCGAATTGTTTTGTCGCCAATTGCGACGATGGAATACAAAACAATTGTACTTGCCAGAAATGCGGAGCCGACGACCAACCAACTTGTTCGCCTAGCCTTGGCTAAGTCTAACTCAAGCTGGTCAGCTCTTTCGTAGAACTCCGCAACTGCGATGATTTCGCCGGACCAGAGTTCGCGGATGGGGCTGTAAACTTCAAGCAGTGGTATCCCCAATGCCGCCTCGGCGGCGCTCTCGGCATGATCAAGCTCTTCGAAAGAGCCGGAGATATCTCCGCTCCACGCTCGCCTTAAATCATCCGTTGGCTTGAAACGGTTTCCTATGATGTCTGTATCCGAGGCATGCGCAATCACACCGCCTTGCTTCCAGAATTTGTAGGAAACGATACGGTCAAGCATTGGCTGGGTCATGAAAATCTCATCCAGCGCCAGGCTCGCCTGCTCAGAAAGGCGGTCACCATGTGCCAATTCCTGGCTGAGCGGGGAAACTACGCTTTCCATATACAGCGCTGCGGAGTTGGCGGAGTTTTGCACGACTGCGTTCTGAATTCGATTAGACACCCAGACCCCAACGATTGCGGTAGCAGCACCCATCACGAAGATACTTGCCGCAAGAAAGACTCGCGACAACGACCAATTGCCAATCGTTAGGTCAGTTACTTTCGCTCTCATCGTGAAATCGACTATGAACTACAATCTGTTACCGCACCACAGACCTTGGTCTGAGGTGATCTGGCTAAATCTCAGACCCTGAGTTTCCGCCCTGTGTCCAGAGTCAGATATCATCCATCGTTCGCAGACTTTGCAGCATCGGGCAGTGAACGTTACCACTATCACAATTGGCGGTAAGCTCACTCAAGGCACGCTCCAGACGTCTGAGCTCATCAATCTTGCTTCGAACGCCGGCAATATGCGCCTCGGCCAATTCTTTCACTGACCAGCAGTCTTCGGCACTTCCTTCTGACAGCTCTAAAAGCGCCTTTGCGTCTGGGAGAGGAAATCCCAGGTCGCGGCACCTCTTCAAAAATCGAAGTCTTCCCACATCGCTTGCTGAAAAGAGGCGACGATTGTTCAGAGCTCGCACAGGTCTTGGTACGATACCTTCGCGTTCGTAGTAGCGGATGGTTTCTATGCCAACCCCGGATTGCCGGGAAGCCTCACCTATCGCAATCATGTGAAGTGCCTCCACTTGATCCTGTAGTTACTACAGGATTTATACGCTCTGAATACCGGTGCTTCAACACAATCAAATCGAGCATCTCGGGAGCAAAAGATGAAGAAATACGTGAACCTCAGCTACTTGGGATCGGTTTCAGCTCTGGGCGTCGCAACATGCTGTGTTCTTCCAATGGCCATGATGTTGTTAGGCTTGGGCGGCAGTTGGTTGGCAGTATTCGGAAAAATGGCGGCGGCAAGCTACTGTGTTCTCGCCGTCTCAACAGCGCTGGCCGCGGTTTCGTGGTTCTTAGCGCATCTAAACGGGGCGTTGGCAAATCTGAAATGGTGGCTTGTCGGAAGCACGGCGACTACCGCGTTGGCATGGGTCATCGTGTTCAATGAGGCTCAAATCAACGACTATCTAATCATGCAGATGTGAGACAATGACAAATCAAACTGTGGTGCTCGATAGCACTTTGACCTGCCCAAAGTGTGGGCACATTGAAACCGAAAGAATGCCAACTGACTCGTGCCAGTGGTTTTATGAATGCAAATCATGCAAGGCAGTCTTGAAACCGTTAGAAGGCGATTGCTGTGTCTTTTGTTCCTACGCAACTGTACCGTGTCCGCCAATTCAGTTGGGGGATAGCTGTTGTGGATAGGTCTTACTACGGGTCGGATTGATTGACTGCGGACAATACCGAAGGAGTAAAAGATCTAATACTTTTGGCCCGATCCAGCCGTTGGGCAATGGTTCTTGAACGACTGCTCGGCCGAAAATAACAAATTGGAAAGAGGGCGCCGGGCACAGTAGCTTTTTTGGGGCAAGGCAAATGAAAATCTACTTCAATCTATTTGAAAACGGACCCATCCGATGCTCAACGACAAGTGCACTCGGTCGTGAGTAGGGCATCGAGACTGTATTCAGGAATGTTGCTGGTAGCAAAATAGTGGCGGAGAGACAGGGATTCGAACCCTGGGTAGGCTTGCACCCACAACGGTTTTCGAGACCGCCCCGTTCGACCACTCCGGCACCTCTCCGCGGGGGTCTGTGAGGGGGGGATTTAGTGGTGAACGGGCAGGGGTGCAAGCAGAAAGTTCCGGATTTTGACGATAGTGGGATTTTCCATTGCCAGAGGTAAGAAAACACCTAGGCTGATATGTATGACTTACTTTATACGCCAGTTCGCAATCAGCCTCATCCTTCCAATTTTCTCACTTGGTGTCATGGCCTCGCCATCTCAGGCCGCCAGTCAGGATCAGATTGAGGCGTTTCTGACCACGACAGGGTTTGACGTTGCCTTGGAAAGCATAGCTCAGGCCTCTGCTTCGGCCCCGCAGATGCTGGGTATCGACCCTGACGGCTTCGGATCGGATTGGGCGCGTCTGACCGAAGAGGTGTTTGATACCGCTTTGATGCACGAAACGGCCGTCTCGATCCTTGAACAGACGCTTAGCGAAGAGGCGCTGGTCCACGCGGTCTCGTTTTACGCCTCGGAGTTGGGGCAAAGACTGGTCGTTGCTGAAAACGCCGCTCATATGGATGACGATGATGATGCCAAACAACTGGCCGGGCAAGAAATCGTCTCGAAGTTGATAAAAGAAGGCTCATCTCGTGTTGAAAGCCTGAAGCGCATGAACCGTGCGGTGGACGCCAGCGGAACCTCGCTGCGCGCGCTGCAAGAGATTCAGGTGCGGTTTTTACTGGCCGCAAGTGCGTCTGGCATTATCGACATGCAACTGAGCGGAGATGAACTGCGTACGATGATCCAACGCAATGAAGGTGAGTTGCGTCGATCTCTCCAACTGTCAGCTTTGGCAGGGGCGGCTTACACCTACCAGGATTTCTCGGATGAGGATGTCGACGCCTATGTTGACGCTCTGGAACAGCCTCTGATGCAGGAGGTCTATGAGCTGTTGAATGCGATCCAATATGAAATCATGGCGATGCGGTTCGAAGTATTGGCCGCCCGCATGGCCGAATTGCGCCCGGCGCAGGATATCTGATGCGAGTTTTAGCTACGGCACTCTGTTTGACGATCTGGGCGCTGCCTATGGCCGCAAGCGAGCGTGCTGAAAGACTGATGCATGCGATGCATATTTTGGATTTTATGAAAATTCTTAGTGAAGAAGGTGTGGCGCAAGGGCATGCAATCAACGAGTCCATGCTGGGCAGCTCAGGAGGAGCCTATTTTTTGGCGCAAGTTGAGGATTTGTACGATCCGAGCACGATGCACCAACAACTTTCGCTGTCGGTTGGCGAGATGATGTCCGATGTGCAGCTAGAACAAGCTTCGATCTTTTTTGAAAGCGAACTGGGGCAAAGCATCGTTTCTCTGGAAAACTCGGCGCGCCGGGCCATTGCAGATGACGCGATCGAAGAGATGGCACGCAGCGCTTACGAACAGGCCGATCGCGAGGGCATGTTTTTTCGTCTTGTAGATGAATATGTGCAGGTCAACGACCTGATCGAGAAAAATGTGCAAGGCACCATCAGCGCCGATTATAGTTTTTACCAAGGACTTGCCTCCGGGCAAAGTGCCCTGTTCGACGATGCATCCGTGTTGCAGGAACTGCTATCTCAGCATGAGAACACCAGGGCGGAGACAACTGAATGGATGTACTCGTTCCTTTTATTGGCCTATCAGCCGTTGAACGAGTCTCAGATGCGAGAGAACATCGCCTTTTCCCGAACCGATGCGGGTCGGGCCTTGAATTCCGCTTTGTTCATGGGTTTTGATGAAATGCTAAACGGCATCTCTTACCAGCTTGGTCAAACCGTCGCGCAAGCCATGAAAGCGTCGGATCTCTGAGCCGCAGATTTTCGGATCTCTGAGCCGCGGATTTTTGGTTGACTTTCTTCATGAATGCTTCGATAAGCGCGCATCCCGGCCGGCTTTCCGCGCCGGGTATCGTTATTCTTTGACCTGATGGCATGTGCCAAAGGTCATTCACACAGCCCGAAAAGGGCGCGCTGTTCGAGGTGGCGAAAGCCGGAAACACCCAATCGGGGACCACAGAACGCGGTTAGACAAAGGAAAGACGCATGTTTGCGGTCCTCAAGACTGGCGGCAAGCAGTACAAGGTTCAGGCGGGCGATGTGCTCCGTGTTGAAAAGCTGGCTGCCGACGCAGGTGAAAAAGTTCAATTCAACGATGTTCTGATGCTGGGCGGCGACGCACCGGTTGTTGGTGCACCTTTCGTTGAAGGCGCAGGCGTACAGGCCGAAGTGATCGAACAGATCAAAGGTGACAAGGTCATCAAGTTCGTCAAGCGCCGTCGTAAGCACAGCTCGAAGCGTACCGTTGGTCACCGTCAGAAACTGACTCTGGTCAAAATCACCGACATCCTGTCGTCGGGCGCTGACAAGTCGGGCATCAAAGCTGCAACCGGTTCGGCACCGGCTGGCGAAGCTGCTCCGGTGGCAAAAAAGCCTGCCAAGAAAGCTGAAGCCAAAGCAAAGGCACCCGCCGCAGCTGCTGCCGCTGACGATCTGACTGCTCTTAATGGTGTCGGCCCTGCCGCTGCCAAAAAGCTGGTTGAAGCCGGTATCGAAAGCTTTGCCGCTCTGGCCGCCTTGTCGGACGAGCAGATTGCTGCTATCGACACCATCAAAGTGAAACCCGAATGGGTTGAGCAAGCCAAAGAGCTGGCTCAGGGCTAAGGAGAGAGAGAATGGCACATAAGAAAGCTGGCGGTTCCTCCCGTAACGGTCGCGACTCAGCGGGTCGCCGCCTTGGCGTGAAACTGTATGGTGGCCAGGCCGCCATCGCAGGCAACATCATCGTACGTCAGCGCGGCACCAAGTTCTGGCCGGGCGAAGGCGTAGGCATGGGCAAAGACCATACCATCTTTGCAACTGTCGATGGCGCCGTGAAGTTCCATAAGGGACTTAAAAACCGCACCTTTATTTCGGTCCTGCCAGTGGCGGAGGCCGCAGAGTAAGCCGAAACCCAGAAGGTTTAAGAAAAATTCATGGGGGACCGGCACAAAGTGCCGGTCCCTTTTTCGTTTTAACGCAGTCGTGATCACCAGAACCGATGACAGTCGCAACCACCAGTTTCCTGATTTTTGCCGCTTCGCAGGTCGGCACGCCGGGACCGGCCAATATGGTCCTGCTGGGAACAGGTGCGCGTTATGGCTTTCGGTCGGCTCTACCCTTTGTGGGCGGGGTCATTCTGGGCAAACAGCTGATCATCTGGCCGGTTGGTTTTGGCCTGATGCAAGTTGCCGATCAGGCGCCGTTGGTGTTCGAGGCACTCAAATATGCTTCTGCTGCATATATTTGCTGGCTCGCGTGGAAAATTGCCAATCTGCGGCTTTCCCGAGGTCAATCGGATAAGCAAGTGCCCGGTTTTCTGGCGGGGTTAATAGTGCATCCGCTTAACCCTAAGGCTTGGGCAATGATTATCGCAGGTTTCACCGGGTTTGTGGCAACAGGAACACCCAGTTTTGAGGCGACCCTCACGATCGCTCTCTGTTTGTTAATCTGCCAGATCGTATTGCACCCGATCTGGACATTTGCAGGAGATCGGATCGCCCATGCGGTTGAAGGTCGGCCTGCAGAAAAATATCTGATGTGGACGTTAGCCAGTTTGACAGTTGCGTCCGTACTTTTTGTGTTGTTCGGAGGAGGAACGCACTCATGAAGATTGAGGCAATAATAAATCAGCCGGTCATTGAAACCGAGCGGTTCGACCTTCGCCCTCTGCGTCGGTCGGATTTGGGTCTCATTGAGCATTACGCAGGCGATGAGCGTGTGGCGCGCATGACGACATCGATCCCGCATCCATTGCCACCCGGCTCGATTGAGGCGTTTGTGATGCGCGCGATGGCCGAAGACCGGGACGAGGATGTCTGGGCAATGGATGCCACAAAGGATGGTGGCCCGGAGCTGATCGGACTGATTTCATTGACTCGGCTGGATCGCAACCAGTCCGAGGTCGGCTATTGGGTCGCCCCGGTGTATTGGAACACCGGCATTGCATCGCTGGCCGTTGAAACGCTGGTCAACGCCAATCCGCTGGAAAACGCGACCATGTTCGCCAGCGTGTTCCAGGACAACCCGGCCTCGGCCCGGGTTCTGACCCATTGCGGATTCCAGTATCTTGGCGATGCGGAAACCTATTCGGTGGCGCGCGATGCGAATGTGCCCACCTGGACCTATACAAAGAAACTCTGACTTGTGGCCGATGGGGCCTTTGCAGTAGGGGACAGCTATGAAATTTCTCGATCTTGCAAAGGTCTACATCCGGTCCGGGGCCGGAGGTGGCGGCTGCGTCAGCTTTAGACGTGAAAAGTACATCGAATACGGCGGACCCGATGGTGGGGACGGCGGTAAGGGTGGGTCTGTTTGGGCCGAGGTTGTGGACGGGCTGAACACCCTGATCGACTTTCGCTATCAACAGCATTTCTTCGCCAAGAACGGCCAACCCGGTCGCGGTCAGCAACGCACCGGTAAGGATGGTGACGACATCATCCTGCGCGTTCCCGTCGGAACCGAGATTCTGGACGAAGACGAAGAGACCGTGATTTGTGACCTGACCGAGGTTGGTCAGAGATTTTTGCTGGCAAAAGGCGGCAACGGCGGCTTTGGCAACCTGCATTTCAAATCCGCGACCAATCAGGCCCCGCGCCGCGCCAATCCGGGGCAGGCGGGGATCGACCGCACCATCTGGCTGCGGCTGAAGCTGATTGCGGATGTGGGTCTTTTGGGCATGCCCAACGCCGGGAAATCAACTTTCTTGGCTGCCACATCCAATGCACGGCCCAAAATCGCCGACTATCCCTTTACTACGCTGCACCCCAATCTGGGCGTTGTCGGTGTCGATAACGTGGAGTTCGTCGTTGCCGACATTCCAGGTCTGATCGAAGGCGCACATGAGGGGCGTGGAATCGGTGACCGGTTTCTTGGCCACGTAGAACGCTGCGCGGTACTGTTGCATCTGGTCGACGGCACCTCGGAAACTGTGGTCGAAGACTATCGCACAATCATCACCGAGCTTGAGGCCTATGGCGGAGAGCTGGCGGATAAGCCGCGTATCACCGTATTGAACAAGATCGACGCTCTGGACGATGAGGAACGCGAACTGATCAAGGCCGAACTGGAAGATGCCGTTCGCGGCCCGGTCATGACCATGTCAGGCGTTGCGCATTTGGGCGTGACCGAGGTGCTGCGGTCCTTGCGGGCTCAGATCGATGAAAACCGCCTGCGCCAGAAACCCGCCGAGGAGGCCACGCCTTGGCAACCCTGACCCATGCCCGCCGCCTGGTGGTCAAGATCGGATCGGCCTTGTTGGTCGACCGGGATACGGGATTGCTCAGGTCGGATTGGCTGAAATCGCTGGCGCAGGACGTGGCTTGGCTGAAAGGGCAGGGGACAGATGTTGTTCTGGTCTCGTCCGGGTCAATCGCGTTGGGTCGAGGTGTACTTGGCCTGCCGATGCAGAATCTGCCGCTGGAACAGTCACAGGCCGCTGCGGCGGTTGGACAAATCCGGCTGGCCCGTGCGTATGAAGAAGCGTTGACGCCACATGAGATCAAAACCGCTCAGGTGCTGGTCACGTTGGAAGACAGCGCGGATCGGCGGCGTTATCTGAATTCCCGTGCAACGCTGGAAACGCTGCTGAGCCTGGGTGTTGTTCCGATTGTCAACGAAAACGATACAGTCGCCACGGATGAGATACGGTATGGCGACAATGACCGGCTGGCAGCGCAAATCGCCGTGACCATCGGCGCGGATCAGTTGATCCTGCTTTCAGATGTCGACGGGTTCTATTCGGGCAATCCCAACGAGGACACGACAGCCACTCGATATGACGTGATCAAACAGATCACGCCCGAGATCGAGGCCATGGCAGGTGACGCGGGATCGGGGCTGTCAAAGGGCGGCATGAAGACCAAGCTGTTGGCTGCCAAGATGGCAACCGCTGCTGGCTGCGATATGGCGATAACTGAAGGATCACCCCTGAACCCGCTGAAAACGCTTGAAAATGGAGCGAGCTGCACTTGGTTCACGGCCACGCTCGATCCGCATGCAGCCCGGAAACGCTGGATTTCGGCGATGAAACCGCGCGGAGAGATCGTGATCGATGACGGCGCGGCAAGGGCGCTTTCCAATGGCAAAAGCCTGTTGCCCGCTGGCATTGTCGAGGTCACGGGTGATTTCGGTCGCGGCGATCCCGTCGCTGTTCTGGATGCGCAGGCGCGGAGGCTGGCACAGGGGCTAAGTCGCTATACCGCGCAAGAGGCGGATGCGATCAAAGGACGTAAATCGTCTGAAATCGAGGCGACGCTAGGCTATCCAGGCCGCGCGGCCCTGATCCACCGGGACGATCTGGCGCTGTAAGGGCGTGATTTGATAAACTGAGACCGAAAGGCGCATGAGATGAAGGATTTCGACAACATTCCCGCAATGATGGCCGACCTTGGTGCGCGCGCCAAAGCAGCCTCGCAAGAGCTTGCCTTTGCCACCGCCGAACGCAAGCACGCCGCGCTGATCGCAGCCGCAGACGCCGTTTGGCACAAACGTGCCGGCATTATCGAAGCGAACAAGAAGGATTTGGAGTTCGGGCGAGAAAAGGGTTTGAGCCCCGCGATGATGGACCGCCTGATGCTGGATGAAGCACGCGTTCAGGGCATGGTTGACGGGCTTCGCACCGTTGCCGATCAGACTGATCCTGTGGGTGAGGTGTTGGCCGAATGGGACATGGCCTCGGGCCTCAACATTCAGCGTGTGCGCACGCCTTTGGGTGTTATCGGCGTGATTTATGAAAGCCGTCCCAACGTGACGGCGGATGCGGGTGCATTGTGCCTGAAATCCGGGAACGCCGTGATCTTGCGAGGCGGGTCTGAGAGCTTTCATTCGTCAACCGCGATCCACGCCTGTCTGGTTGAGGGGCTAGCAGCTGCAGGCTTGCCCGAAGACGCCATTCAACTGGTGCCGACTCGCGACCGGGCTGCGGTGCAAGAGCTTTTGACCATGACTGATTATGTCGACGTCATCGTTCCCCGAGGTGGCAAAGGATTGGTGGGTCTTGTGCAACGCGAGGCGCGCGTGCCCGTCTTTGCGCATCTCGAAGGCATCGTTCATATTTATGTTGATAAAGCCGCCGATCCCCAGAAGACGCTGGATGTTGTGTTGAACGCCAAAACCCGGCGCACCGGTATCTGTGGCGCGGCAGAATGCTTGCTGATCCATCAAGACGTTGCAGAAACACTGGGCCGTGATCTGATCGCTGCTCTTCAAGCTGCGGGTGTTGAAGTGCATGCCGAAGGCGTTTTGGCCAATGAAAACACCATTCCTGCGTCGGATGATGACTGGGGCAAAGAGTACCTAGATAGTATCATCGCTGCACGGCCCGTAGCAGATATCGACGCCGCGATTGCGCATATCCGGCAGTTTGGCTCAAGCCACACCGATTGCATTATGACCGAGGATACTGCGGCCGCCGAGCACTTCTTCGAACGGCTTGACAGCGCAATCCTGATGCATAACGCCTCGACCCAATTCGCGGATGGCGGTGAGTTTGGCATGGGTGCTGAGATTGGTATCGCCACCGGCAAGATGCACGCGCGCGGTCCTGTCGGTGCCGCTCAGTTGACCAGTTTTAAGTATCTGGTACGCGGAAACGGGACCACGCGGCACTAAAACCGCAGTGTCACCTGGGTTGCGGTCGTTTCTACCGTGATTCTGCGACCCATCGTCGAGGCTGTATCCGGCAGCAGGGCAAATTGAACCTGCGCCGGGCTTAGTTTTTCGGTAAATCGCCCCGAGCCAATCCCTTTCCACAGTCCCGTATTGAGGTTCAGCTTGTCAGCAACGCCAGTCACCGTCCATGCGTCGCCCTGAGTTTCGATTTCCACTTCGCCGCCGAAGGGCATCGCATTTTCACAGCACATCACAGCCAGAAACGCGAGTTTAACCTGATTGCGCGGGACAGGTTCGGTCAGGTTCCAACTGATCCGCAGACGCCCGGCCTTTTCCACATCTTTAAGAAGCTCGACCACTTCGGTGCGACCCAATGGCTGATCGCTTGCTGATCCAAAGGCAACGCGGAAAAACCGGATGCGGGCACCTGCACTGCCAACGCTGCCCGAAATCAGCTCCATTTCAGGGCCTTGGACTGCGCCAACCATCTCCAACAGCTCAAGCCCGTTGGTAATTGCCCCAATGGGGCTGATCAGATCATGACAGATCCGAGAACCGATCAATTCGGCCAGGTTGACGTCTGACGCGCCCATGCGTACCTCCTGCTGCATCTGCCTTGGACCCGGAGGCCCGATATGACAGATCTGAATGCCATTCTTGCACCGGGCATGTTTGTCCGCCACCCCGATTTCCCCGATTGGGGCGTTGGACAGGTGCAGTCCAATATAGGAGGCAAGATCACCGTTAACTTTCGCGAGCAGGGGAAAGTGGTGATCGACGGGACACGCATAGCCCTGACGCCGGTCTTTGATCCGTGAAACTGGTTTAGGAAAGGTTAACAACTCGGGCAAAACGCGGGCTTGTTGCCTTTGGCCGAGCAATCGCGTTATCAGCGCGCAACAGCGATCGATGGAATTTTCTTGATGCCCGACGAAGGCCCCTCATTCACTGTCAAATTGGCCAATACCGAGGTTGAACTGCGGGCGGCCCAACGACTGCGCTACGACGTGTTTGTTCAGGAATTGGGCGGTGGCGGCGAGATGGTGGATCATGAGGCGAGGCTCGAGAAGGATCGGTTCGATCCATACTTCGATCATATGCTCGCCATCGACGATTCATCTGGAGAGGTGATCGGCGTCTATCGACTGCTTCCTGGTGAGCGAGCGGCCGAACTGGGGCAATTCTACTCCGAGGATGAATACGATCTCACCGTCCTGAAACAAAGCGGGCGCAAGCTGTTGGAGCTTGGACGCTCGTGCGTGCATCCGGATTATCGTGGTGGCACGGCGATGTATCATCTGTGGAATGGTCTGGCTGCATACGTCACCGAGCGTGATATTGAGGTCTTGTTCGGAGTCGCGAGTTTCCACGGAACCGACGTGAGCAAATTGGCGCAGCCGCTGTCGATGCTGCATCACAACCACCTTGCCCCGCTGGATTTGCGGGTTCGGGCCCAGCCAGATGTATTTCAATCAATGGACCTTTTGGCACCCGACGCGCTGGATCGGCGCGCGGCGATGGTTCAGGTGCCGTCTCTCATCAAGGCCTACCTTCGCCTCGGTGGATTCGTCGGCGAGGGGGCATTTATCGATCATGCCTTCAACACAACCGATGTGTGTCTGATCCTTGACACAGCCCGCATGAATGAGCGTCAGCGGCGTATTTATGGTGGAGCATAACCCTGTGAGCGACCCATCGTGGCAGAGTGAAGACGCGCCTGATCCAATTGAGCTTGGTTTCTTAGGTTGGTTGCTGGTGATACTTCGCGGTCTGCCGCTGGCCCTTCTGGTTTTTGGGGGGCTGTTCGTCTTATTGGCCATACGTCTCATCGAACGACCGCTTTATGGCGTTCAACGGCCGGTGACACCGTTCATTTCTCAGTTCGTTTGTCGCAATGCATTTCGAATTCTCGGGATCAGATTTCGCACCTCTGGCGCGCTCATGCAGGAACGCGGCGCTGTGGTTGCAAACCATACGTCGTGGCTGGATATCTTTGCGCTGAATGCCCGTAAGCGCGTGTATTTCGTATCGAAAGCCGAAGTTGCAAAATGGCCCGGCATCGGCTGGCTGGCACGCGCGACGGGTACGGTCTTTATCGAACGTGATCGCAAGAAAGCCCGCGAGCAGACCCGGATTTTCGAGGAACGTCTGAAAGCCGGGCACAAGCTGTTGTTCTTTCCAGAAGGCACCTCGACCGACGGACAGCGAGTTTTACCTTTTAAAACAACACTCTTTGCCGCGTTCTTCACTGAAGGGCTGCGGGAATTCATGTATGTTCAACCGGTTTCGGTCATCTTTCACGCTCCCCAAGGTCAGCCCGATAGGTTTTATGGCTGGTGGGGCGACATGGATTTCGGACCGCATTTGCTTAAGACTTTGGGGTCACGTCGACAAGGCACCGTGGAATTGATCTACCACGCGCCAGCTAAGGTTAGCGACTTTGAAAACCGCAAAGCTCTGGCAGCCCATTGCGAAGACGCGGTACGTCATGCGCATTCACTGGCGCGGCTTGAAAAATAGGGGCATTTGGCCCTTGCACTGATGCTAAACCTGCCGTATACGCGCGCCATTCAAACCCGCAGGCGGGGTTTGGGCTTTTTGAGGGAGACATCCTTATCTGGCCCGCCGGTTGGAGCATCCGCTTCTTTCACCCCCGCCGAGGCGTAAACCGGAAAAGGAAAGTAAAGCATGGCTCTTCCCGAGTTCACCATGCGTCAGCTGCTGGAAGCTGGCGTTCACTTTGGTCACCAGACACAGCGTTGGAATCCCCGCATGGGCCCGTTCATCTACGGCTCGCGCAATGGCATCCACATCATGGACCTGACTCAGACCGTTCCGATGCTGGATCAGGCTCTGCAGGCTGTTCGTGACACCGTCGCAAAAGGTGGCCGCGTTCTGTTCGTAGGCACCAAGCGTCAGGCAGCTCAGCCGATCGCAGATGCCGCTGAAAAGTCGGCTCAGTACTACATGAACCACCGCTGGCTGGGCGGCACGCTGACCAACTGGAAAACCGTTTCCCAGTCGATCAACCGTCTGAACCAGATCGACGAAGCCATGGAATCGGGTGCCGAAGGCCTGACCAAGAAAGAGCGTCTGGGCATGGAACGTGACCAGGCCAAGCTGCAGGCTTCACTGGGCGGTATCCGCGAGATGGGTGGCGTTCCGGATCTGCTGTTCGTCATCGACGTCAAGAAAGAAGCACTGGCCATCGCCGAAGCCAACAAGCTGGGTATCCCGGTTGTGGCTGTTGTCGACACCAACTGCTCGCCCGATGGTGTTGACTACATCATCCCCGGCAACGACGACGCAGCGCGCGCAATCGCTCTGTATTGCGATCTGGCCGCACGTGCCGCTCTGGACGGCATGACCGCTCAGATGGGTGCTGCTGGCGTTGACCTGGGTGCATTCGAAGAAGCTCCGGTTGAAGAAGTCGTAGCCGAAGAAGCACCCGCTGAAGAAGCCGCGCCGGAAGCCAAAGCCGAAGCGTAAGCTGCCCGTCACGTAAATGACATATGGGGCAGGGTAGACCTGCCCCAATTCCGTTTGAATTGAGGAGAGCCAAAAGATGGCAATCACAGCAGCAATGGTAAAAGAACTGCGCGACTCGACCGGCGCAGGCATGATGGACGCAAAAAAAGCGCTGACCGAAACCGGCGGCAACATGGACGAAGCCGTTGACTGGCTGCGCACCAAAGGCCTGGCCAAGGCGGCCAAGAAATCGGGCCGTACCGCAGCCGAAGGTCTGGTTGCTGTTCACGTCAACGGCGGCAACGGTGTTGCTGTCGAAGTGAACTCGGAAACCGACTTCGTTGCGAAAAACAGTGAATTCCAGGAGATGGTCGGCAAGATTACCTACGCAGCCGAGGGTGTTGATGACGTCGATGCGCTGCTGGCTGCTGATCTGGGCGGCAAGTCTGTTGCAGATACCCTGACCGACAAGATCGCCACCATTGGTGAAAACATGTCGGTCCGCCGCATGTCGAAACTGTCGGGCGATACCGTCGTGTCATACGTTCACAACGCGGCGACAACCGGCATGGGCAAAATCGGCGTTCTGGTTGCTCTGTCCGGCGGCGATGAAGCCTTCGGCAAGCAGGTTGCAATGCACATTGCGGCTGTGAACCCGGCGGCCCTGTCCGAGGCGGACATGGATCCGGAAGTTGTCGAGAAAGAGAAGCAGGTCCAGATGGACATCGCTCGCGAATCCGGCAAGCCGGAGCAGGTGATCGAAAAGATGATCGTCGGTCGCATGAAGAAATTCGTTGCCGAAGCGACCCTTCTGAACCAGGACTTCGTTGTGAATCCTGACCTGACCGTCGAAGCGGCCGCCAAAGAAGCGGGTGCGACCATCACCGGTTTTGTCCGCATGGAAGTAGGCGAAGGCATCGTGGTCGAAAAAGAAGACTTCGCTGCCGAAGTTGCAAAGGCAGCCCAAGGCTAAAATCTTTTGCAGCTTCGGTTAGAGGCTGCAACAAATACCGAGCCCGGTTGCATAGCGCAGCCGGGTTTTTTTCATGTCAAAAGCCTGTGAACCGATGCTTGCGAAGATTGGTGAATTGAGGGGCCCTGCATGATGGGGATGGAAGGGCCCCTCAATAATCCCGACAAAGAGACGTGGACGAATAGACGCCTCGGTGTCAGAGCGATCAGAGAGCTTTGGTATTACAAAGATCCGATCAAAACGTTCCCTGGCTAAAGCCACCACTCACGGAACAATATCAATTTGCAATTTTATCGGGAGATTCGGAAAGTCATGTATTCCTTACCCTAGGTCAATTTGATGCTAATTAGCATCAAAATAGGGTCATGCTTCCATCACAAACATCTGATTCTGCAACGCGGCCTTCAACACGGCCTGTGCCGTTGTTTCAACCGAAAGCGCCTCACGCGCGAGTCTCAGGTGTTTTTCCACCGTTGCCGAAGTCAAACCCATCAATAGCGCGATGTCCTGCGTGGTCTTTCCGTCGCCGACCCATTGCAAAGCTTCGCGCTGGCGTTTGGTCAGCGCGCGGTTCGGGGCATGATATGGCAAGGTCAGGATTTTGAGATGGGCAACATTGTTCATCAGAAGGATGTCGTCGCCGTGCTCGTTCCAGACCTCGTCCATCTCCTCCTGGCTGCGATTACGTGCCGCAAGCGAAATCGCCCCTTTGGAACGCATCGATACAGAGTTGAAGCTGACCGTATAACCTACTGTAATATCACGCGACTTATTGAACTCAAAAACCCGAAGCTCTTCGTTCGACATGACCCCGCTGGACATCATGTCCTGTATCATGCTCCAACTTGCAGCGCCTTCGTTGTTCAGCGCCCATTTCAGCATGGGGGCGTGAAAATACAGGCCGGATTGAAGGAACCCTTCCAAGTAATCTGAGCAGTGATTGGTCAGGATTACAAAGTCTTCTGGATCGCCGAGCGAAGTCGCCGTTCGGTATTGCGTATACCCATACAACAGCCGGTCGAAGCCATACTTTTCCATCTGGCGGCAATGTGCATCCCAAAGCTCTTCCAGAGTTTTCGTGTAGCTCAGAAAATTCAGATACTCTTTGAGGGTCATCCTGTGTCCCTCTCAGCCAGATGCGCGGCAATCGCGTTCAGTGCAAGAACATAGCTTTGCGCGCCAAAACCACAGATCTGTCCAATCGCGACTGGTGCGATATGTGATTTGTGACGAAACGCCTCGCGCGCGTGGATGTTAGATAAATGAACTTCGACCACGGGTACTTCGGCCGAAGATATCGCATCCATCAGCGCAATCGATGTATGCGTGAATGCGCCTGCATTCAGCACGATACCATCCTGAGCGCCGCGTGCCGCGTGGATCGCATCAATTAGCGCGCCTTCGTGATTGGATTGGAGATGGGTTATGTTTTGACCCAGCGTTTCACCATGCGCAACGCACAGGTCCTCGATCATCTGCAACGTCGTTGCGCCGTAGACCTCGGGTTGCCGTGTACCAAGCAAATTCAGGTTCGGACCATTCAGAACCAGGATATTGTGCATATTCAAACTGTCCCCATCTTCCCTTTTTCATAAACATGAATTTAAAGGTCGTCCAGCGACCTTCGCTCTTATGGGTAGAGCTTCATTGACGCACGCAGGTTGCTGGATCGGCTCAATCCCATCCCCTATTCAATTATCTTCCATCGTGACCACAACTTTACCGAGAGCCTCGCGCCGTTCGAGCATGCCAATTGCCTCTGCCGCCTGGGTTAGCAGAAATCGTGCACTGATACGGGGTGAAATCACTCCCGAACCATATAGGCGGAACAACTCGGCCAGGTTCTGTGCGTGCCCTTTCGGGTCGCGAAATACGGACGCGCCCCAGAACACCCCGACGATCTGACAGCCCTTGAGCAAAGTCAGGTTCAGCGGAATGCTCGGGATGCCGGCAGGAAAGCCAACAACCAGATAACGCCCGCCCCATGCCATACTTCGCAAGGCGGGCTCCGCGTAGTCTCCGCCAACCGCATCATAGACCACATCCACACCTTCGCCCCCGGCCAGCGCCTTTATCTCGGCGGCTAGGGCCTTTTGCGCTTCGCGGTCCAGATCGCGTGGATAGATCAGCGTCTGGTCTGCGCCAACATCTCTGCAAAACAATGCTTTGTCTTCAGACGAGACTGCCGCGATCACATGTGCCCCCATCGCTTTGGCTAGCTCGATCGCCGCAGACCCAACGCCACCGGCGGCCCCCAGTACAAGTACTTTTTCGCCGGGCTTAAGTAGCGCACGGTCCTTGAGGGCGTGGTATGAAGTGCCGTAGGTGAAGACAATGCTAGCCGCATCCTCATACGGCATCACGTCGGGTATCTTGACGGCAGTCGCTGGTTTGAGCTTCAGATGCGTAGCGAACCCTCCGTGCCCTGTCAGCGCCAGAACCCGATCACCAGGCGCGAAGTCTGTGACGCCTTCTCCGACCGAGACAACTTCTCCGGCGATTTCACCACCTGGCGCAAAGGGGCGGGGTGGTTTTATCTGATAGAGGTCCCGGATCATCAGCGTATCAGGGAAGTTCACCCCGGCGGCGCGGATACGCAATACAATTTCATCTGGCTCAGGGGTTGGATCGGGCAGGGTGGTCAGTTCCAAACTCTCGGGGCCGCCTGGTGTGACGCTGAGTAATGCCTGCATGTTTTTCAATTGCCTCTTGCTTCACCTGTTTTGAAATCGTTGGATTGTCAGCACGTATTGTCAAGAAGACCTCACGCCAGAATCCCAGATCGCCTGAATGGAGTGCACATGACGCCCGAGACTTTGTTTTCGCTCAGTGGAAAGACGGCACTGGTAACTGGGGGTGCCACCGGTATCGGCCGAATGGCGGCCGAGGCGTTGGTACGTGCCGGGGCGCATGTACTGATCGCTTCTCGCAAAGGCGAGGCATGCGAGGAGGTTGCAACAGAGTTGAACGCTCTGGACGCGTCAGGCTCGGCCGAAGGGTTTGCTGGCGACATCAGCAGTGAGGCGGGTGTAGATGCGTTGGTGGATGAAGTCAAAAGTCGCACTCAAGCGATTGATATATTGATGAATAATGCAGGTGTGTCTTGGGGCGCGCCGATGGGGCAGTTCCCTCATTTCGCTTGGGACAAAGTCATGTCGGTTAATGTCGCAGGCGTATTTGATCTGACCCAAAAATTGCTGCCACTTCTGATGAAATCCGCAACCGACGAGGATCCTGCGCGGGTCGTCAATGTAGGTTCAGTCATGGGTGAGGTCCCGATGGGTGACGGGGCCTACAGCTATTCCGCGTCCAAAGCGGCGGTTATTCACCTGTCCAAAATCATGGCTAAGGAATTGGCACCATACAGAGTCACGGTGAATGCGCTGGCCCCGGGACCATTCGTATCGCGCATGACGGCCTTTGCCACCGAAGACGAAACCAAGCGCGCGCGCGTCGGCAAAGGTGTTCCACTGGGCCGGGTTGGCCAGGCCGAGGATATCGCTGGTTGCATGTTGTTTCTATGCGGTCGCGGAGGCAGCTATGTCACTGGCGCGGTCATCCCTGTCTCCGGTGGGATAAATGTGCAGACCGGTGGCAATATCTTTGCCGATGCCCTTTAGCCGTGGGTTCATACGCAGACTGAATATATGACACACACTGAAAACACTTTGGATATCAAGTCCGTCGACGCTTATCTAAACACGCATCTTGTTGGTTATCACGGCCCTCTTGAAGCTACAAAATTCACCGTGGGTCAGTCGAACCCAACCTATCTGCTGCGTACGCCGGCCAAATCCTATGTTCTGAGACGCAAGCCGCCGGGCATATTGCTGAAATCCGCACATGCAGTGGATCGGGAATTTCGCGTACAAGCGGCGCTGGCTGGTAGCAAAGTGCCCGTTCCGCAAGTACATCTGCTTTGTGAAGATGACAGCGTCATAGGCTCTGCCTTTTACGTGATGGAGCATCTGAAAGGGCGCACATTTGTCGACCCTGTCATGAAAGGCGAAAACAATGCGACGCGCACGGGTGTGCTGAAAGAGATGAACCGCGTACTGGCCGAACTGCACATGGTCGATATCGATGCGGTGGGTCTTTCGGATTTCGGACCTCCAGGCAACTATTTCGAGCGGCAAATTGCTCGCTGGACCAAACAATATCGCGCCTCTGAGACCGAAAAAATCGCCGAGATGGATCAGCTGATCGCCGGGCTTGAGCGCCAGATCCCCGAGGATGATAATCAAAGAACACTGGTTCATGGGGATTACCGCATCGACAATCTTATGTTCGAGGCGCATGGCACCGCCTGCATCGGAGTGCTGGATTGGGAGCTATCGACCATCGGCCATCCATACGCCGACCTGGCGGCCGTCGTCATGCAGTGGCAACTGCCGCCGGGCAAGGAGGGACGGGGGCTGGCTGGCGTAGATCGGTTAAGCCTTGGGCTACCGTCAGATCAGGACTTCATCGCCGAGTATTGCGCGCGCCGCGGCCTAACAGGGATTGAGAATTTTGGCTTCTACCTTGCTTTCAACTTCTTTCGGATGGCCGGTATTCTGCAAGGTGTCTACAAGCGGGCCTTGGATGGAAACGCGTCAGACCCGGCACGCGCTAAGGCTTTCGGTGCCTATGTGCCTGTCTTCGCCCAACACGGATTATCTGCGCTGCAAAAAACGTAGGCAGTATTCTCGGCGCACTTCAACAAATCCAGCAAAAATCGGCAGAATTCGCTGTTGCCTAGGGTCTTACGAAGACAAGATCGGCCTGATCAAGATGGAGTTGCCTCATGGGATTTGATCCGACCGCGCAGACCCACATCCGCCAATGGATGCACAGATATGTTGAGCAGAAGAAATACGCAGGCAGCGCCCTTCTGATCCACCAGAACGGGCAAGAGGCATTCTTTCACGCATGTGGCCGCCGCTGCATTGAAACCGACCTCGCGTTTCAGCGGGACAGCCTGATTCGGATTTATTCGATGACCAAGCCTGTGACGTCCGTTGCCTTGATGATGCTGGTGGAACAGGGGTTGTTTCATCTAGATGCCCCGGTTTCCGATTTCCTGCCAGAGTTTGCAACGATGCAAGCTTTGGTCCCGGGTGCAACGCAGTTGAACCAGACCGAGGACGCGCCGACACCCAGCCTGCATCAGTTGCTGACGCACACCAGCGGGCTGAGCTACCCGTTCAATCCCGGCCTTTTGCCAATGGCCATGGATGAGCTCGATCTGATCTTTTCCCCGAAACAAGGCCCGCTGTCAGACCGGGTTAAAGTGCTGGCAGGGTTGCCGCTGGCTTTTCAGCCAGGCAGTCGCTGGGAGTACTCGGTCGGTATCGACGTGATTGGCCGCGTGATAGAAGTCGTATCAGGCAAACCGCTGGACGTGTTTCTGACAGAACACATCTTTCGACCACTTGGGATGAGTGAAACCGCGTTTTCAGTGCCTGAAGGGGCAGGGGACCGATTTGCCTCGCTCTACACCCCGCTCGAAGGCGATGCCATGGCGCTGAATGCCGCAAAATCGGGTGGCGAAACATTGCGGTTGGTGGATCGGGCCGGAGAGTCCCCGTTTGAGGCGGCAACGACCTTTTCTGGCGGTGGCGGATTGATCAGTACCATCGACGATTACAGCAAGTTCGCCGAGATGTTGCGAAACAAAGGAACCGCAAATGGCGCGCGATTGCTCGGGCCGAAGACTGTAGAATTCATGTTTCGCAACCATTTACCGGACGATATTGCATCCATGGGTCCACAAAGCTTTGCAGAGCAACCCATGGAAGGCACAGGCTTTGGCATCGGAGGCGCGGTGGTACTGAACCCGGCGCGCACCCGAGCCCCAAGCTCGGTTGGCGACTATGGCTGGGGCGGGATGGCCTCCACCTATTTCTGGATCGATCCGGTCAACGCGCTTTCAACAGTGTTTTTTACACAGCTCTCGCCATCCAGCTCTTATCCATCCCGAGCCGAGTTAAAGGCGCTTGTTCACGCGGCGCTCGTTGAATGATCGGTGTTTGAGTGATACCGGAAAAGGCCAAGACGCCGGAGAGCCCTGAATGACCGAAGCCGAACGCATATTGCTTGATCTGCTGAATATCGAACCGCTTGAGGTCGATTTGTTTCGCGGGACCGGTTCTGGTGGCGAGACACCAACGCGTATCTTTGGCGGGCAGGTGATCGCGCAAGCGCTTGCGGCAGCATACAGGACGGTCGAGGATCGTCTATGCCATTCCTTGCACGCCTATTTCATAAGGCCCGGAGATCCGTCAATTCCGGTTATATATCAAGTGGATCGCGCGCGCGATGGAGGTTCTTTTACAACCCGCCGCGTGGTTGCGATCCAGCATGGCAAGCAAATTTTGAACATGTCGGCCTCGTTTCACAAGCAGGATGACGGATGGGAACATCAGCATCCGATTCCGGACGTTCAAGCGCCCGAGCACCATCCATCGCGTGACGAATTGCGCGAAAAATACCTGGATCGCGTTCCCGAAAAGCTGAAAGCTGAATTGCTGCGCGAGCGCCCGATCGAAGTGCGCGAAATCGATCCGCTGGACCTGTTTGCACCCGCAAAGGCAGATGACAAGAACCACGTCTGGTTTCGCATGGGCGCAGCGAACCACGCGGACACCGTTACACAACATCTTCTATTGGCCTATGCCTCGGATATGAGCTTGCTCAGTTCCGGAATGCGGCCCCATGGGCTGAGCTGGTTCACTGGTGAAATTGATGGGGCCAGTCTGGACCATGCAATCTGGTTTCATGCACCCGTGCAGTTTCAAAACTGGCATCTGTATTCGATGGAGTCGCCGTGGACAGGGCAGGGGCGCAGCTTCAATCGGGGTTCGATCTTTTCGCAGGATGGCAAACTGGTTGCGTCCGTCGCGCAGGAAGGCCTACTCAGACGACGGAAGCAACGCTAAGTACTGCCAGCAAACCTTTGATTAAGCTTCATCATTCCACCTAACCATCGGTCGTAGTCTTCTGTTTTTAAACGCATATAGTCAAGCACTTGTGGATGCGGAAGAATCAAGAAACGTTCATCCGCCAGCGCCTCGACACAGGCTTGGGCGACCTCATCAGGTTCAATTATTCCGTCAATCGCGGCGACCGAATCCTCATGTCCAAGTATCATCTCGGACCGAACGGCCTGTGGACACAGAACTGAGACCCTGAGACCTTTGTCGCCATAGGTCATCGCGACCCATTCAGCAAAACCCACAGCCGCATGTTTGGTTACGCCATAAGGGGCTGCGCCGGGTTGATTGAGCAATCCAGCCGCTGATGCTGTGATCATCAAATAACCACCACCACGCGCAACCATCCTTGGGACCAGGTGCCGCGCGGTCCAGACATGAGACATCACGTTGATCTGCCAGATGCGGTCCCATTCAGCATCCGGCACTTCAAATCCACCTAAGGTGAGTATTCCCGCATTGGCACAGAATAAATCAATCGGAGCGATCGTATCCTCGACAGTCTCAATCAGATTTCGAATATCACTTTCCTTGGACACATCACAGCTGAGTGCATCACCGCCAATTTGCGCCGCCACGGCCTGCGCGCCGGCAAGGTCGATATCGGCGCAGACTACATGCGCACCTTCTTCTGAGAACCGCTTGGCAAGACCTTTACCTATGCCATTTGCAGCGCCAGTGATGACGACGGTCTTCCCAATCAGAACCATTGCATAGCTCGTGTCTTACTTCTCAAACACAGCGTAACATATTGGCAAGCCACGACCAATGTGTGTTCTATAGTCGTGGCTCGCTTGCTACGTATTTTACATAATACCGATTATGCGAGTAATAGGTGCAGCCTCAGTAAAATGCCTGTAGTCCGGTTTGCGCCCGCCCCAGGATCAATGCATGAACGTCGTGCGTGCCCTCATAGGTGTTGACTGTCTCAAGATTGATCATGTGACGCACCACCTGGAACTCAAGTGAGATACCGTTGCCGCCGTGCATGTCACGCGACATCCGCGCAATGTCCAATGCCTTGCCGCAATTGTTACGTTTGATGATCGAGATCATCTCGGGCGCAGCTTCAGCCTGATCCATCAGTCGGCCGACGCGCAAGCTTGCTTGCAGTCCCAAAGAGATTTCGGTCTGCATCTCTGCCAGTTTGCGTTGAAACAACTGGGTCTGCGCAAGTGGTCGATTGAACTGTTTACGATCCAAGCCGTATTGACGCGCTGCGTGCCAGCAGCATTCCGCGGCCCCCATCGCACCCCAGCTGATACCATAGCGTGCGCGGTTCAGGCAGCCGAACGGTCCCTTGAGACCCTGAACATGTGGAAGCAAAGCGCCCTCGTCCACCTCAACGCCATCCATGACAATTTCACCTGTGATCGAAGTACGCAGGCTCAGCTTGTTCTCGATCTTCGGTGCGCTCAGGCCCTTGGTGCCTTTATCCAGCACGAATCCACGAATCTTGCCGTCATGCGCATCTGACTTGGCCCAGACCACATAGACATCTGCGATCGGTGCGTTTGAAATCCACATCTTGCTGCCGGTCAGACGATACCCGCCATCAATCTTCTCGGCACGGGTCTTCATCGCCGCCGGGTCCGAACCCGCATCCGGCTCTGTCAGGCCAAAACACCCAATCCATTCGCCACTTGCCAGTTTCGGCAGATATTTGCGACGCTGTTCTTCGCTGCCATAGGCGAAAATCGGGTACATCACCAACGAGCTTTGCACCGACATCATCGAGCGATAGCCGGAATCCACCCGTTCAACTTCCCGCGCCACCAGTCCATAAGATACGTAGCTCGCACCGATCCCACCATATTCTTCCGGGATTGTCGTGCCCAACAGCCCCATTTCACCCATTTCACGAAAGATCTCAGGATCGGTTTCTTCGTTTGCAAAAGCCTTAGTGACACGCGGCTGCAATTTCTCCTGGGCGTAAGCGCGCGCGCTGTCGGCAATCAGGCGTTCATCCTCTTCCAACTGGTCCGACAAGCGAAACGGGTCGTCCCAGTTGAAACGTCCAAGGTCAGGCGCATCTTTTGCGCGCAGGACAGGCTTTGTATCTGGAGCGTTCATTTTGCTTCTCCGACTTGACTAGGTTTGCGCAACTATAATCTGAGTAATATTCAAAAAACAGCGAGACATTTGCATTGTTTCATGATCAAAACGCATAGATGGACACCAAGCGCCCTATCCTGCCGCCTATATCCGCGCTGCGCGCGCTTGAGGCTTTGGATCGCCTTGGATCAGCCTCGGCAGTCGCGGACGAAATGGCACTGACGCAGAGCGCGGTCAGTCGGCAACTGCAGACGCTTGAAGCGCATTTGGACGCAGAATTGGTCAGCCGTGATCGCAAGCGATTGTCACTGACAAAGGCTGGACAAGACTATGTACAAGAAATTCGGCCAGCCTTGTCTCAGATCGCGCAGGCGGCGCTGAAACTGCACATTTCCCCTGTCGGTGGGACATTGAATCTGGCGATTCTGCCGACATTCGGAATGCGCTGGCTGGTACCGCGTCTGCCGGATTTCGCCCGCCGCCATCCGGATATCACAATCAACATGACCACGCGGTTGCGACCGTTTAGTTTTGCTTCGGAACCCTTTGATGCGGCTTTACATTTTGGGGAACCTGATTGGCCGGGAACTGATCGCTTGTTATTAAGTGTCGAGCGGGTTTTGCCCGTCTGCGCGCCCGAGCTTTTACCCAAAGGCACTCCGACGTCACCCCGCGATCTGCTAAAACTGCCGCTGCTGCATATCCAGACAAGACCGCGCGCCTGGCAGGACTGGTTTCAACAGATGGGTGTCACGCACCCGCATCCCCTGCCCGGCACCGTCCACGACCAGTTCAACACCATCAACCAAGCCGCGCTGCACGGCCTGGGTGTTGCCCTGTTGCCAAACTATCTGGTGGAACTAGACCTTGCGACAGGTAGGCTGGTTGCAGCCTTCCCTGACGCGATAGAGACGATGGGGGCATATTATCTGGTTTGGCCGCGCGAAAAATCGGATGACGCATCATTGCGAGAGTTTCGACACTGGCTTGCTTCTCAGGCCCAGACCGAAGAAGCACTGCCACGTTAGCCGAGCGCGTATCCTGCCCCGCGCACCGTGCGCACCGGATCTTCACCGCCATGTTGGGTCAACGCTTTGCGCAGACGACCGATATGAACATCAACAGTACGCGTGTCGACGTAGATATCGCGGCCCCAGACGCGGTCAAGCAACTGCTCTCGGCTCCAGACCCGGCCGGGCTTTTCCATGAATGTGCTCAGCAACCGGAACTCGGTCGGGCCCAGTTTTAACAGCTTGTTGTCGCGGCTTACCTTGTGGGTCTCAGAGTCCAATATGATATCGTCAAACTCCAACCGGATGCCCACGGTCGCTGGACGCACTCTGCGCAATTGTGTCCGTACACGCGCCATCAATTCGACAACCGAGTAAGGCTTAACCACATAATCATCGGCACCGGTTTCAAGGCCGCGCACTTTATCAACCTCTTCTGAGCGCGCCGACAGCATGATGATCGGAATTGATCGGGTGTCCGGCCGCGTTTTCAGGCGGCGGCAGACCTCGATACCGCTGAGATTGGGCATCATCCAATCCAGAACGATGATATCCGGGCGGTCTTCTTCGACCAGCAACAAAGCTTCGTCGCCATTAGCGGCACGGATTACCCGGAACCCTTCGGCGTCCAGATTATAGGCCAGTACCTCTCTTTGGGCCAACTCATCCTCAACAACCAGTACCGTCGGTTGATCAGCGGACATGACTTAGATCTCCTAGATCGTTTGCGACGTGTTGTCGGCTTTGGGGCGCGCTTCGCTGGGTCTCTCGCCGGTGACGAGATAGACGACCTGCTCGGCAATGGCGGTGACGTGATCGCCCATGCGTTCGATATTTTTTGCGATGAAATGCAGGTGCATGCACGATGAGATATTGCGCGGATCCTCCGCCATGAAGGTCAGGAACTCGCGAAACAGGCCGTTATACATCTGGTCCACTTCCAGATCCCGTTCGATCACGTCCTGCGCCAGCTCAGCATCACGCTGGATATAGGCATCCAGCGCGTCGCGCAGCATCCGCTCGACCTCGCGCGCCATTCGGCGCAGAGCGGCGGCACTGCCGTTGATTTCGCCGGCATTCACCAGAACGGTCGTTCGCTTGGCGATGTTCTTGGAGTAATCTCCAATCCGTTCAAGGTTGGTCGCAACCTTCAGCACGGACAGCACCAGCCGCAAATCGCTGGCCGTCGGTGCACGCAAGGCAATCAGGCGCGCGGTCTCTTCGTCAATCAGTTCTTCCAGTGCGTCGATGGCCTTGTCGCCTTGACGCACTTCATTTGCAAGTTCTTCGTCGCGGGTCTCCAGCGACCGGGCCGCGCCCATAATGGCGGCTTCGACCAGTCCACCCATCTTCATGATGTGTGCTTGGATGGCCTCAAGGTCGCGGTCGAACGCGGATGCAATATGTTGTTCGCTCATTGCAGTTATCCTGTGCTCAGCCAATCCGGCCGGTGATGTAACTTTCGGTTCGGGGATCTTCGGGGTTGGTGAAGATCTGCCCGGTTTCGCCGAATTCAACCAAGTTCCCCAGATGGAAAAACGCTGTCTTCTGACTGACCCGCGCGGCCTGTTGCATCGAATGGGTTACGATCACCACTGAATAGCGTGAACGCAGTTCGTCAATCAGTTCCTCGACCTGCGCGGTTGCGATTGGGTCGAGCGCCGAACAGGGTTCGTCCATCAATAGCACCTCAGGCTCGGTGGCTACGGCGCGCGCGATGCAAAGACGCTGTTGCTGACCACCAGAAAGGCCGGTACCGGGGGCATCCAGACGGTCCTTGACCTCATCCCAGATCGCACCACGACGCAGAGATTTCTCTACGATTTCATCCAGTTCTGCCTTATTCTTGGCAAGGCCGTGGATACGCGGACCGTAAGCCACGTTGTCATAGATCGATTTGGGGAACGGGTTCGGTTTTTGAAAAACCATGCCGACCTTTGCACGCAACTGTACCGGATCGACGCGCTTGTCGTAAATGTCTTCACCGTCCAGCAGGATATCACCCTGCACCCGGCAAATGTCGATTGTGTCGTTCATCCGGTTCAGACAGCGTAGGAAGGTGGATTTACCGCAGCCAGAGGGACCGATGAAAGCCGTCACAGTCTTGTCTTCGATATCGACGCTCACGTCCTTAATGGCGTGGGTCTCACCGTAGTAGACCTGAACCTGCTTGGCGTTGATCTTGATGTCTTTGGAGTCCACGGTTCTCTCCACTCGTGTCATATCGTTCATTTTAAACCCCTCCTACCAGCGGCGTTCAAAGCGGCGGCGCAGGATGATAGCGATGATATTCATGGTCAGCAGGAACATCAAAAGGATGATGATGCCGCCCCAGGCTTTCTCGTAAAAACCCACATCGGCACGCGCGGCCCATGTGTAGATCTGTGCCGGCATGGCCGAGTTCGGCTCGGTGAAGCCCGCCAAAAAGCCATCGGGATAGCCTCGGGCGACAAAGCCCACCATGCCGATCAACAGCAACGGAGCAGTTTCACCCAGCGCCTGCGCCAGACCAATGATGGTACCAGTCAGGATACCGGGCGCGGCCAACGGCAGCACGTGGTGGAAGACGGCCTGCATCTTCGAGGCCCCTACCCCCAACGCCGCGTCGCGGATAGACGGGGGAACCGCCTTTAGCGAGGCGCGGGTTGAGATGATGATCGTTGGCAGGGTCATCAGCGTCAGCACCAGACCACCCACCAGCGGCGCCGATTGCGGCAGGTGCATAAATTGGATGAACACGGCCAGACCCAGGATACCGAACACGATAGACGGAACGGCGGCCAGGTTCGAAATATTTACCTCAATCAGATCGGTGAATTTATTCTGCGGCGCAAACTCTTCCAGATAGATCGAGGCGGCGACCCCAATGGGCAGCGACAGGCACAGCACCACCAACATCATGAAGAACGAACCGACGACCGAGGCACCAATACCCGCGCCACCGGGGTTATCCACGCCCGAGTCCGCACCAGTGATGAACGGCCAGTTGAAAGCCTGTTTAATGATCCCCGCTTCTTTCAGCGCGTCCACCAGATCCAGATCGCTGAGTTGCAGGAAGCGGCTGTCCTGCAGTGTGTCACGAGACACCCGACCCTTGAAGTAGCCATCCACACGGCTTGAAGCCGCCAGATCGAACATGATCGGCTCACCCAGCTTGCTAGGATTATCGGCATAGAAGGTTCGGATCGTACCCCCAATTTTGCCCAACAGACGCTCGATGGCATCCTGATCGAAATCCACGGTGATGCCACTTTCGGCTAGTTGTTCATTCAGTTCCGCAATGAACAGATTGGAGTAGGCCTTTGTCTTGAACATCGTGCCTTCGGCTTCATCGCGCTGCGCTTCGCTCAGCGTGAATTCTAAACTGATCACTGTGCGCTGGAAGGCCGGGATGCCCTGCGACAGGATTGAGGCAAACAGCACAATCAGAAAGAACAGTCCGGTCGCGATAGCGACGATCCCGTAGGCGCGAAAACGCTTTTCGGCAGCCGCGCGTTTTTTGGTCCGGGCATCGGATGCAGTCAGCGAGGTCGAGGTATTTTGCATGCTGGCGTCGGTCATTCGTACTGCTCCCGATACTTGCGCACGATATAAAGGGCGAAAACGTTCAGCCCCAGCGTGAGGATGAACAGCGTCATGCCAAGCGCGAAGGCGACGAGGGCCTCGGGCGAGGCGAAATCGGCGTCGCCTGTCAGCTGGCTGACGATCTTGGCGGTGACGGTGGTCATGGCCTCGAACGGGTTCAGGTCCAGACGCGCGGCGGCCCCTGCCCCCAGAACCACGATCATGGTCTCACCGATGGCGCGCGATGCCGCCAGCAGGATCGCTCCCACGATCCCGGGCAAGGCTGCGGGCAAAACGACCTGCCGGATGGTCTCGGATTGTGTGGCCCCCAGCCCGTAAGAGCCATCACGCATGGCCTGAGGCACCGCGTTGATGATGTCGTCGGAAAGCGACGAAACGAACGGGATCAGCATGATGCCCATGACAAGACCGGCGGTCATCACCGCCGTACCGGCTTTCATCCAGCCCAAACCATCATCCCCGAACACGCTCAGCAACAGCGGGCCAACGGTCAGCAGGGCGAAAAGGCCGTAAACGATGGTCGGGATACCGGCCAGCACCTCAAGCATCGGTTTGGCGATCGAGCGCACGCGTGAAGAAGCGTACTCACTGAGATAAATCGCAGCGAAAAGACCGATTGGCACGGCCACCAACAACGCCACCAACGAGATATAGAACGTGCCCCACAGCAAAGGGATGATACCCAGATCTGATGCCCCGCCACGGCCCGAGAAACTGGGCGCCCAGGTGGTACCGAAAAAGAACTCTGATGCCGGGTAAAGCTTGAAGAACTCCCACGTATTGAAAACCAGCGAAAGGACGATGCCGACCGTTGTCAGGATCGCAATCGACGCAGCCGCCAGCAGCATCACACGAATTCCCTGCTCAACCACATTGCGGGCACGATATTCAGAATGCGTCTGTAACCAACTGAACGCAGCACCGGCCAAGGCGACCAGTATCACAGCGACGGACATGATCGCGTAACCGGTTGAATTTATCGCCCGATAGGCTTGAGCTGCATGCAAAACCGTCTGCGTGATGTCCGAGGTTACGACTTGACCCGCGTCCTTCAACTTTTGGGTCATCTCGGAAATATCTGCCCGCGCATCCTGTGCGAGCGTTTCGGTGAGATGTCCCTGCGCAACGGCACTGTCCAGACCATTTGCGGTCCGACGCACCTCGGCCATAACAAGACTGCGCGACGATCCTTCCTTGATAGCCGTTTCGGGAACCATCTCCGAGATCTGAGAGTTAACGTAGAGCGGCTGAACCAGCAGCCAGACGATCAACAAACCTAAGGCGGGAACTATGACTTTCAGTGCGACGTTCGCGCCATAAAACGAGGGAAGAGAATGCAGATTGCGGCTGTCCCCTCCGGCACTTTGCAAGGCGCGCATTCGCCCCAAAACATATCCGACTGCCGCGATCGCAAGCACGATCAGAATGAGCCAAAGAATTGGCATGACGCCCCCATAGGTCTTGATCGGGATTAGGGAAAAATTGGGGGCGACAGAAAACGCCGCCCCCAGTCAATTCGATCGGGGTGAGGGATTAGCTGCCCGAACCCAAGGTTACTTCGTTGGCAATCGCGTCCTGCGTTTTTGCCAGTTCAGGATCGGCAACCAGACCGTAGTTGGCCAGCGGGCCCGAAGGACCAGCAATTTCTTCATGAGTGAAGAACTGGGCGTATTCTTTCAGACCGGGGATCACGCCGATATGCGCTTTCTTGACGTAGAAAAACAGCGGACGCGAGACGGGGTATTCACCCGACGCGATGCTCTCGGTCGACGGTGCGATACCACCCATCGTAGCCACTTTCAGCTTGTCGGTGTTGTTCTCGTAGAACGCCAGACCAAACACGCCGATACCATTGGTGTTGGTGTCGATGCGGGCCAGAGTTTCGGTGTAGTCACCGTCGATATCGACCGATTTGCCGTCGGTGCGCACGTCCAGGCATGCATCTTCGGCGTCATCTTCGCTTAGGCCGCCCGCGACCATGGCTTCCATCGCGCCCGTCGCTTCACAACCTGCCAGCAGAACTTTGTCTTCGAACACTTCGCGGGTGCCGTGCTTGGTGCCCGGGATGAACATTGCGATTTCCACATCCGGCAGGTCAGCGTTGAACTCGGCCCAGCTGTTGAAGCTGTTGTCGACCAGCGCGCCATCTTTCATCACTTTCGATCCGATGGCATTGTAAATATCCGCAGGCTCAAACGCCGTGAAGGCAGGACCCGACTGCTGGCTTGCAAATACGATGCCGTCATAACCGATGCGGACTTCCATGATGTCGGTCACACCGTTTTCGGCGCATGCTTTAATCTCTTTTTCACGGATGGCACGCGATGCGTTTGCAACGTCGATCGTGTTTTCACCGACGCCTTCGCAGAAGCGTTTCAGACCGGCGGACGAGCCGCCTGATTCAACAACCGGTGTGGGGAAGTCGGTATTTTCACCGAATAGTTCTGCAACGATTGACGCATAAGGCAGAACGGTGGAAGAGCCAGCAACTTGAACGTTGTCACGCGCGGCAGCAGTGGTTGCCGAGACGGCAGCGATAGCCAGCGCAGAAGCCGACAGTTTTACAAAGGACATTTCAGTCTCCTTGAAAAGGATGGGTACTGATCATCCCCATGATGATCTGAGCGCAGCACTATGACGCCTGCGTAAGTCTTTTGTGACAGGTATGTAACGGTTTCATGACAACTCATGAATTTCTCAGAAAATCTTAACTTGACGAAGCGTCACCCCAGTAAAGCCCGCGTTTGGCACGCCCTCAGCGTGGTAGAATGACCGTAAACGTCGCTCCCTGCCCCGGTTCACTTTCCACACGCAACCTGCCCCGATGGCGATTGACGATATGCTTCACGATTGCAAGCCCCAGTCCGGTTCCGCCCAACTCGCGCGAGCGGTGACTGTCTGCGCGATAGAACCGTTCGGTCAACCTGGGCAGGTGTTTGGCATCAATACCGGGCCCTTGATCAATGATCTTGATCCGTACCGCAGGACCGCGCATCGCCGTATCCCGCTCAGACAGGGTTACGACCACACCGACCTTGCCACCGCTGCCCCCGTATTTGATCGCGTTTTCAACGAGATTGGTTATCACCTGACGAAGCTGATCGCTGTCTCCGACCATCTCGATCGACTCGTTTGGGGCATCCAACGAAACAACAACACTGGCATCATCCGCCAGCGGTCGCAGAGTGTTTAAGGTCGATTGAATCAGACCTGTCAGTTCCAATGGCTCTTTGGGTCTGACCCGTTCTTCACTTTCCACTCGATTCAGCGACAGCAAATCCCCCACAAGCCGGTTCATCCGATTGGCCTCATCCGCCATGATCTGAAGAAAGCGGTCGCGGGCGGCGGTGTCGTCGCGGGCGGGGCCTCGCAATGTTTCGATAAACCCCATCAAGGCCGTTAGCGGCGTGCGCAATTCATGGCTGACATTGGCCACAAAATCGCGCCGCATCTGACCTGCCTGTTCCAAATGCGTGATATCCTGAAATACCGCCAATACCGCTTCGGTCCCGCCGACGAATCTGCACTGCACCTCAAACGTCGTATCCTGAGCACCATCATTGGACAGATGCCGCGCTTTGCCGGGCTGCTTCGAGCGCAGGCATTGTTCGACGGCATCGATGACCTGAGGCTGGCGCAGGATTGTGGCAAAATGCCTGCCTTCGATTGCGTGCCCCAAAAGCGTCCGCGCCTCGCTATTTGCGGCGACAATACGCTCGGTCCGACCAACCAGCACGGCGGGCATCGGAATGGCTGAAACCAATTCGGCAAGCAGGGTATCCGTCATGCGCGTTTAGACCGGACGCAATGTTTGGCGAAACTTGCGCATGTTGTCCTGATAGTGCAGCGCACTCAGCGTTAGTTTCTGGGCCGCCGCCTCATCAAGCTGCCGCACAACTTTGCCCGGCGAGCCCATAACCAACGAATTATCGGGAACCTCTTTGCCTTCGGTGATCAGCGCCCCCGCCCCGATCAGACAGTTCTTTCCGATCTTCGCCCCGTTTAGAACGATAGCCCCCATACCGATCAGCGTATTGTCTCCGATCGTGCAACCATGCAGCATGACCTTGTGACCAATTGTGCAGTTCTTCCCAATGGTCAGCGGATAGCCCGCATCGATGTGCATCACGCAGTTTTCCTGCACATTGCTGCCTGCGCCCACACGGATTTCTTCGTGATCGGCCCGGATGGTGCACCCGAACCAGACCGAAGCGCCTTGTTCCAGGACTACTTTGCCGATCAAGTTGGCGTCGGGGGCTACCCAGGTGTCTTCGTGAATTTGCGGCGAGTCATCGCCCAAAGCATAGATGGTCACGACAAGCCCTCGAACTCGGTCTGCAACGAGCGGATGTGGTTCTGCAGGCTGGGCTGTTGGATGCGACGCATGCGTTCTGCGCTGACGATGGTCTTCAGTTTTTCCTCGGTGGTATCCAAATCATCGTTGATCAGGACATAGTCGTAGTAGCCCCAATGGCTGATCTCATCCCAGCTTTTCAACATGCGCTTGGCGATCACATCCTCACTGTCCTGCCCACGCCCTTCCAGCCTGCGCCGAAGCTCGCGGATCGAGGGCGGGAGAATGAAAATCGACAACGCATGCTTGCCCAGATCTGAATTGCGGATCTGCACTTCTCCCTGCCAATCAACATCAAACAGCACATCGCGCCCCTGTGTGATGGACTCGCGGACCGGTCCAGCAGGAGAGCCGTAGAAGTTGCCGAACACATGCGCGTGTTCCAGCATCTGCCCATCCGCCACCTGCTGTTTGAACTCGTCCTCGGATAGGAAGTAATACTCCCGGCCGTGCTCCTCACCCGGGCGCGGAGCACGGGTGGTGGCCGAGATCGAGAATTCCAAACCGACATCCCATTGCATCAAACGGCGGGCCAGAGTGGATTTACCTGCGCCCGAAGGCGAGGACAGTATGATTAATAGACCGCGGCGATCCGCCATGTGATGTTCCCGTCCTTATTCCACGTTCTGCACTTGCTCGCGCATCTGATCGATGACCGCTTTCAGCTCCAACCCAACCGCCGTCAGTTCGGCATTCTGCGATTTCGAGCAAAGCGTATTGGCCTCACGATTGAACTCCTGCATCAGGAAATCCAGCTTACGCCCAACCGGGCCGTCTTGCGTTAAAAGGGAACGCGCCGCAGTGACATGGGCCTTCAACCGGTCAATTTCTTCGGTAATATCGGCCTTGACCGCGATCAGGGCCAGTTCTTGTGCAACACGATCAGGGTCCGCACCTTGCGTATTGTCGAGAACGCGCGTCAGATTTTCGCGCATGTTTTGCGCCATTTCCTCGCGGCGACGCTCGGCCAGATCAGCGGCCTGATCCGTCAACTTTGCGACTTGGTCGAGTTGTCCCGCAAGAATGCCTGACAGAGCTTCACCTTCGGAACCGCGCATCTCAATGAATGAAGCAAGCAAGCCACCGAACTCAGATTTCAGGTGCTCGACAAGTTGGGCTGGATCATCCGCGTCAGCTCCGGCTTCCAACATCCCTTTCAACGCAAGAAGATCACTTGCTTTGGACGGAGCCAACAATACGCCCCGCGCGCCTGCAAGCGCTTCGGTCTGGGCCAGTGCATCCAGCGCAGTTTCCATCGCTGGGGTATTCAACCGGACATCCGCGGCGGATTCTTCCCGTCCCATCCGAAGGGACAGCGTGATGTTCCCTCGGTTGACCTGCTTCGACAGATCGCCTCTCAGCGCGGCCTCTAACCCTGTCAACCAATCGGGGAGCCGCAGTCGCAAATCCAGCCCCTTGCCATTGACGCTGCGCAATTCCCAAGTCCAGCTATGGGGACCAAACGCCCCCTTGCCCGAGGCGAAACCGGTCATGGATTTGATCATGCCTGCCCTTTCCGTCAAATTCACTGGTCGCACCTAATGCCATTGACCAGCAAGGGGCAAGACCTTGCTCATTCCCCAATCAGTGCCAAGAGGTTAACCATTCGTTAAAGAATTGCTCCAAAATTGTATTAACCCGTGTCAATCTGACAGTCAGAAAAGCTGGCGGATCGCAGCTTTGCCCATTAGATGGCATTTTAGGAGAATCGCGAGTGATTGCTGGTAGGGTGATGAAATGAAAACCTTTTTCGGGACTGGTTCCGGCTCAGAACTTGGAAAGATCATCGCAATGGACCGATTTGACAGCGGGCGAAGCCTTTCTCCCATCCGTCAGGCCGAAGCCTATTGGACCGCCTTGCTGACAGGTGAAGGCGTTCCGATGCGCTCGCAGATCGATCCGCGCGGCCTGGAGAATATTCTCGAATACACTTTCATACTGGAACGCATCGCGCCGGGTTTGGCCCGGTTTCGGCTGGCGGGAAGTCACCTGAACAATCTGGCGGGCATGGAAGTTCGCGGTATGCCTCTAACGGCTTTTTTCGAACCGAGCGCCCGCGATGATGTCAAATCCATTCTGGACCAAGTCCTCACCCGCCCCGCGGTTGCCGAACTGGGCTTGCTTTCGAAAGGCAAGCTGGGACGAACCAGCCTTCAGGCCCGCATGATCCTGCTGCCGCTTAAAAGCGATCTGGGCGACGTCAGCCGCATTCTTGGGGTCATGGTCAGCGACGGAACCATCGGGTCGACACCGCGTCGCTTCATCGTCTCGGATCGCCGCGTCAACACGATCTCTGATTTGCAACAGCCTCCGAGGCCTGTCCAACAGCAAGCAGAGGGGTTCGCTGAAGACCAGACCACGTTCAAAGGGGCACCGCACTTAAGGTTGGTATCATCACGTGACGACTAAATGAAAACGGCGGGCATGAGGCCCGCCGTCTTACTAATTCAGGATGTATTCGAAGTCAGCTTGCAGCGCGCTTGCTGCGGTCACGACGTAGGTTGGTCAGTTCTTCCGCGACAAGGAATGCAAGTTCCAGCGACTGCGAGGCGTTCAGGCGCGGGTCACAAGCTGTGTGATAGCGATCCGAAAGATCCTCTTCGGTCACCGCGCGCACACCTCCGGTGCATTCGGTGACATCCAGCCCTGTCATCTCGAAATGAACACCACCGGGGATCGTGCCTTCAGCCTGATGTACGCCAAAGAAATCGCGTACTTCGCGCAGCACGGAATCAAACGGCCGGGTCTTGTAGCCGGTCGCGGATTTGATCGTGTTGCCATGCATCGGATCGCAGACCCAAGTAACCTGTGCGCCCTCTTCCTTTACGGCTTTGACCAGACGCGGCAGATGCTCACCCGCTTTACCTGCACCAAAGCGCGCGATCAGAGTCAGACGCCCCTCTTCGTTTTCGGGATTCAACTTGGACATCAGAACCTTGAGGTCTTCGGCACTGGTTGTCGGGCCACATTTCAGACCAATCGGGTTCAGAACACCCCGGCAGAACTCGACATGCGCACCGTCGGGCTGACGGGTCCGATCGCCGATCCAGATCATGTGCCCAGAACCGGCCAACCAATTGCCCGAGGTCGAATCCAGACGGGTCAACGCCTCTTCGTACTCAAGCAACAGGCTCTCGTGGCTGGTGTAAAACTCCACCGATGAGAATTCGTGGGTGGTGTCGGCGGTGATGCCAGCAGCCCCCATGAAGTCAATCGAATCCTGAATGCGGTCGGCGATCTCAGAGTATTTCTGAACGTCTTGCCCGTCGGCAAAACCCAGCGTCCACGAATGCACGTGGCTCATATCCGCAAAACCACCGGTCGAGAACGCCCGCAGCAGATTCAGTGTTGCCGCCGCCTGTGTATAGGCCTGAAGCATCTTGTCGGGATTCGGAATACGTGCCTCGGGTGTAAAGGCCAGCTCATTGATGATGTCACCGCGGTAGCTGGGCAGCTCCACACCGTCCACAACCTCTGTCGGCGCACTGCGCGGTTTTGCGAACTGGCCCGCCATGCGGCCAACTTTAACCACGGGAACCTTGGCGCCGTAGGTTAGCACCATTGCCATCTGCAGCATCACCTTGAACGTGTCACGGATCGCATCCGCGCTGAACTGCTCAAAGCTTTCAGCGCAATCCCCGCCTTGCAACAGGAACGCTTCGCCACGACCCGCGGCTCCCAGATGCTGCTTCAGCCGTCGCGCTTCACCCGCAAAAACCAGCGGGGGATACTGCGAAAGCTGCGCCTCGACTTTGGCCAGCGCGGCCGCGTCGGTATAGTCTGGCATCTGAACCCGGGGCTTGTTGCGCCAGTTCGTTTTTTGCCATTCAGTCATAGCTTTTATCTCCGCTGAAGTATTTCAGGTGGCCTCTATACAAAATGCATGAATGAGAGGCCATATCCCTTTTGCGCCTCTTGACGCCATAATCAAGCTTTGAGCATGGTGACTGGCATATCCGCCACCGTGGAAATCCCGGTGCGCGCCGAATCAAGGACAGTTCGCCATGCAAGAGCAACGCCAAGTTGTCACTGTGGATCATAGCACAGGCAAGCCGCATAACTTTGTATTTGTGCTTTTGGACAAGTTTTCCCTTTTGTCATTCGCTTCGGCTTTGGACAGTCTGCGGATCGCCAATCGAATGGCCAACCGAGAGCTTTATACCTGGACCTTGACGGGCGAAGGCGGTGAAACAGTGACTTGTTCAGCCGGTACTTCTTTCAATCTTGATTCTGATCTGACCGAATTACAGCGTGACGACGTCGTCCTGATCTGCGGGGGGGTCGATGTACAAGCGGCAACCACCAAGCGCATTCTGAACTGGGTACGCCGCGAAGCGCGTAAAGGGTTGAAAATCGGCGGTCTTTGCACCGCGGCCTATACGCTGGCCAAAGCCGGTTTGCTGGAAGGCAAGCGCGCAACGATCCATTGGGAAAACTCAGACAGTTTTGCCGAAGAATTCGACACAGTAGAGCTGACCAAGTCGGTGTTTTTGGTTGATGGCAACCGAATGACAACTGCTGGCGGCACATCCTCGATTGACCTGATGCTCAAGCTGATTGCCGAAGATTACGGAGAAGATCTGGCCAACGCGGTCGCTGATCAGATGATCTATTCTTCGATACGTACGGATCAGGACACGCAACGTTTGTCGACCCCTACACGGATCGGCGTACGCCACCCCAAGCTCAGTCAGGTTATCCTGATGATGGAAAAGAACATAGAAGAGCCAATCTCGCCTTCTATTCTAGCCAAGGACGTAGGCATGTCGACGCGCCAGCTAGAACGTCTGTTCCGCCGCTATCTCAGCCGCTCGCCCAAGCGCTACTACATGGAACTGCGCCTGCATAAAGCGCGGAACTTGCTGATGCAGACCGATATGAGCGTCATCAATGTGGCGCTGGCTTGCGGCTTTGCCAGCCCGTCGCATTTCTCCAAATGCTACCGGGCGCATTACAACACCACGCCTTATCGCGAACGCGGTGCACAGAGCGGTCGGTTGTCTGTTTAATCCAAAGCCGCAGGGAAACCTTACAAATCTTTCGCAAAGTAGTGCAGGTGCGGCCGTAACATCGGTTGATCCAGATAGGTCGTGGTTTTGATTGGTGAGTCCAGTTCAACAAAACCAAGTTTGGGGTACAGGTCGCGCATTTCGACATTCGGTGTAAGCGTATCGGCGATGAGGCGTTTCAAACCCATATCACGCGCGGCCTGTTCCCGGGCTTCGATCAAGGCACGCCCGGCACCGGTCCCCCGTGCCTCCTCGGTCACAAAAACCCGCTTAAGTTCACCGGTTTGGTGATCAAATCGTTTCAGCATCCCACATCCAATGATATCTCCGGCATCGTTTCGCGCCACCACAAGACATCCATTCGGGGGTAGGTAATCCTCTGTATGCGCCCAAAACTCCGCCAATGCGCTTTCGGGGGCTGCTGGATCAATCTCAAAGCCCATATCCTGCATTCGTTGCACGATAAGCGCGTAATACTGTGCCAGAATCGTATTCAGTTCGCGCTTTGGCGGCATTGTTTCACAAAGCTCGATTACAAAATCACTCATTCAAATCTCCTCATCACCCTGAAGCCCGGAACAGATACACCGTGACCGAATGGCATAGAAGCAAACGCCCTAACCCCGTTTAATACCGTCAGAGGGGCGTCATTCGGTAAACCGCGCCTTGCCCAACGGAAATGAACCAGATCGACCCATCTGGTGATTCGACGATGTCGCGAACACGTTCGGTCTCGGGGCCTTCGATCTGCTCAGCCTCACGCAGTGGATCGCCCGCCAAACGTGCAATGTAGTCGAATTTCAAAGAGCCAACGAACAGATTTCCCTTCCATTCCGGCCATAGTTTCCCGGAATAGACCATCAAGCCAGAGGGCGCGATGGAAGGATCCCAATAATGCTCGGGCTGTTGCATTCCTTGCTTCGACGTGCCTTCACCGATCTTCTGACCCGAATAATGAACGCCATACGAAATCACTGGCCAGCCATAATTGGCACCGGGTCTGATCAGATTAACCTCATCCCCGCCTTTTGCCCCGTGTTCCGAAACCCAAAGCCGGCCCTGCTGATCCAAATTGGCACCCTGAGGGTTTCTGTGACCAAACGACCAGATCTCGGGGCGGACACCGGGATTGCCCACAAACGGGTTATCACTGGGAACTGAACCATCACGGTTGATCCGAATGACCGTACCCATGTGGTTCGTTCGATCCTGCGCAGCCGGGCGATCACCTCGGTCACCGATAGTGACGAACAACGTGCCATCATTCGATTCAACGACACGAGAGCCAAAGTGGCGCCCGCCGGAGCCACCGGGAGAGGCCTCGAATATCACGCGCAGATTGGTTAGACGTTCTCCGTTTTCCGATAAACGAGCGACAGCGACAGCGGTGCCTGCACCGCCTCGTTGCGATTTGGAGAAAGTCAGAAAAAGCTCGCGGGTCTGATTAAAGTCACGCGCGATGGTGACATCTAGCAGACCGCCCTGCCCGTTCGCGACCACTTTTGGCAGACCCTTGATGCGCTTCGCCTCACCTCCGGCAACGTACAAAAGCTCGCCATCTCGCTCAGTGACAACAAAGCTGCCATCCGGAAGAATGCCAATCGCCCAAGGTGTATCAAGGCCTCTAACCACCTGAGTAACCTGAACCGGCCCGCCGGTTGTGTTGATGACATCGGACCAGCCTGCAATCGACCAGCACGACAGAATGAGAATCGCAAAAGTTCTGATCATACCGACCCAATCCCTAGTGGTGCTCCGCAACAAACTGACCTAGCCTAACAAAACAGATAGGATTGCTGCTTTCAAAAGCACTTTTTTGTTAGGACTTTTCTTTTTCGGACAGCTTGCCTAGGGTCATGCCCAGAACGACGACGTTCAAACGATAAATAGGGAGTAACCTAATGAAAAAGCTGCTTACCGCTACTGCAGCAACCGCTCTGCTGGCGGGTACCGCTATGGCCGAGGACGTGAAGCTGGGCGTGCTGTTCGGCTTTACAGGCCCGATTGAATCGCTGGCCCCGGCCATGGGTTCGGGCGCTGAAATGGCGATGGCCGAGGTCACCGAATCCGGCAAACTGCTGGACGGCGCAAGCGTGACCGGAACCCGCGCCGATACCGGCTGTATCGACAATGGTCTGGCCACCTCGAACGGCGAACGTATGATTGCCGATGGCGTTGCCGGTATCATCGGCGGCGACTGCTCGGGCGTCACTGGCGCGATCCTGCAAAACGTCGCAATCCCGAACGGCATGGTCATGATCTCGCCGTCGGCCACGTCTCCGGGTCTGTCGACCATGGAAGACAACGGCCTGTTCTTCCGCACCGCGCCGTCGGATGCGCGTGAAGGTCAGGTAATGGCAGACATCCTGAATGACCGTGGCATCAGCTCGATTGCTCTGACATACACCAACAACGACTATGGCAAGGGTCTGGCGGATGCGATCCAGTCCTCGTTCGAGGCATCGGGTGGCGAGGTGACCATCGTTGCCGCGCACGAAGACGGCAAAGCCGACTACTCGGCTGAAGTGGGCGCGCTGGCCTCGGCCGGTGGCGATATTCTGGTCGTTGCCGGCTATCTGGATCAGGGTGGTCTGGGCATCATCCAGTCGGCGCTGGACAGCGGCGCGTTTGATACATTCGGTCTGCCCGGCGGCATGATCGGTGACTCGCTGCCGGCAAACGTTGGTCCCGACCTGAACGGCTCGTTCGGTCAGATCGCTGGCTCGGGCGGTGAAGGTGCCGAGAAGTACTTTGCCATGGCTGAAGCTGCGGGCTTTGACGGTTCGTCGCCCTACTCGCCGGAAAGCTATGACGCCGCCGCGCTGTTCATGCTGGCGATGCAGGCCGCAGGTTCGACCAACCCCGCTGAATACGGCGCGAAAATCATGGATGTCGCCAACGCTCCGGGTGAGCAAATCTTCCCCGGAGAACTGGCTAAAGGTCTGGAGCTGTTGGCTGCCGGTCAGGACATCGATTATGTCGGCGCATCGGGCGTTGAGCTGATCGGCCCTGGTGAAAGCGCAGGTTCCTATCGCGAGATCGAGGTGACCGACGGCGAAAACAAGACCGTCAACTTCCGTTGATCCAAGGTTAAAAGTCATAAAAACAAGCAGCCCGGCCCTTGTGTCCGGGCTGTTTCAATGAAAAAAGGCCGCACTCCGGTTAACGGGGATGGTAAAAACGCCGAAAACGGCGGCTAGGGGAAAAGATGATCGTCGTCGATGACGTGCACAAGCATTTCGGCGGGTTTCATGCGGTGGACGGGGCATCGCTGGAAATCCAAAAGGGCTCGATCACCGGTCTGATCGGACCGAACGGGGCCGGAAAAACCACGCTGTTCAACGTGATCGCGGGCGTACTTCCACCGACTAGCGGTAAGGTACACATGGACGGTGAGGATATCACTGGCCTGCCCCCGCATGAGCTGTTTCATAAAGGCCTGCTGCGCACCTTCCAGATCGCGCATGAGTTTTCGTCGATGAGCTGCCGTGAAAACCTGATGATGGTGCCCGGCGCACAATCCGGGGAATCGCTGTGGAACACATGGTTCGGGCGTAAGCGTATCGCGGATGAAGAACGCGCACTTAGGGCGAAAGCCGATGAGGTGCTGGAGTTCCTGACAATCGAACATCTGGCCGATCACAAGGCCGGTCAGGTCTCGGGCGGTCAGAAGAAGCTGCTGGAACTTGGCCGTACCATGATGGTCGACGCCAAGATCGTGTTTTTGGACGAGGTCGGCGCTGGTGTGAACCGCACCCTCCTGATGACCATCGCCGACACGATCCTGCGCCTGAACAAGGAGCGCGGCTATACCTTCGTCGTTATCGAGCACGACATGGATTTCATCGGCAAGATTTGCGACCCGGTCATCTGTATGGCCGAGGGAAAGGTGCTGGCCGAAGGCACTCTGGACGAGATCAAGGCCAATGAACACGTGATCGAAGCCTACCTAGGCACCGGCCTTAAGAACAAAGACAAGCTGGAGGCGGGCGCATGAGCGACAACCCCTACCAGGACGACAAGGGCAACAAGGACGCCTCGATCACCAATACGCATGGCGTCGGCACCATGACTCCAGCACATCGCAAAAGCGGTGAAACGCATCGGGTCGAGGGCGGTCCTTTCCTGATTGGCGACACCATGACTGGTGGCTATGGCAAAGGGCCGGACATCCTGCATGACTGCACCATCGCCGTTGACAAGGGCGAGATCGCGGTGATCGTCGGCCCCAACGGCGCGGGCAAATCCACCGCAATGAAGGCTGTGTTTGGTATGCTGGACGTACGCCAAGGGTCTGTGCGGCTGGATGGCGAAGATATCACCAATCTCAGCCCGCAAGACCGCGTGGTACGCGGCATGGGCTTTGTCCCGCAGACCTCGAACATTTTTACGTCGATGACAGTGGAAGAGAACCTAGAGATGGGTGCTTTCATCCGGCGCGACGACATCAGCCAGACGATGGAACAGGTCTATGACCTCTTCCCCATTCTCCGCGACAAACGCAATCAGGCCGCCGGAGAGCTGTCAGGTGGTCAACGTCAACAGGTCGCCGTGGGCCGTGCGCTAATGACCCAGCCCAAGGTGTTGATGCTGGACGAACCCACCGCCGGTGTCTCACCAATCGTGATGGATGAGCTGTTCGACCGGATCATCGAGGTCTCGCGCACCGGGTTACCGATCCTGATGGTCGAACAGAATGCCCGTCAGGCGCTGGAGATTGCGGACAAGGGATATGTACTGGTCCAGGGTCGCAATGCCTATACCGGGACAGGCAAGGAGCTGTTGGCCGATCCAGAAGTTCGCAAGAGTTTCTTGGGGGGATGACGCCAGTGACAGCTACTCTCGTGTTTGATCACTCTGAAATCAGGTCAAAAAGACGTACGAACTTGGAAAATGAGGTAACGAACTAATGGACTTCCTCAACGCCCTTGTGGCGCTCTCCAACTTCGTTCTTGTTCCCGCAATCGCCTATGGCAGTCAGTTGGCGCTGGGCGCTTTGGGGGTGACGCTGATTTACGGCATCCTGCGGTTTTCGAACTTTGCCCATGGCGATACGATGGCCTTTGGCGCGATGATCGCGGTGCTGGTCACTTGGGGCCTGCAAGCCGCAGGCGTCAGTTTCGGGCCGTTGCCAACGGCTCTGCTCGCCCTGCCCTTTGCCATTCTGGGCTGTATCGTTCTGGTGCTGATCACCGACCGGTTGGTCTATCGCTTCTATCGGGAACAGAAGGCCAAACCTGTCATTCTGGTGATCGTCTCGATGGGTGTGATGTTCATCATGAACGGGCTGGTTCGTTTCATCATCGGTCCGGATGACCAAAGGTTCTCGGACGGAGCGCGTTTCATCGTCTCGGCGCGAGATTTCAAGGCGATGACTGGGCTGCGTGAGGGGCTGGCTATCAAGACCTCCCAGGGCATCACGGTGATCGTGGCGGTTGTCGCCGTGGCGCTGTTGTTCTGGTTCCTGAACAAAACGCGCACCGGCAAATCAATGCGGGCCTATTCTGACAATGAGGATCTTGCGTTGCTGTCCGGTATCAACCCCGAGCGCGTGGTGATGATCACATGGATCATCGTTGCCGCGCTGGCGACCACTGCGGGCGTGCTTTACGGCCTCGACAAAAGCTTCAAGCCATTTGTCTATTTCCAGCTTTTGCTGCCGATCTTTGCCTCGGCTATCGTGGGTGGCCTCGGAAACCCTCTGGGAGCCATCGCAGGCGGTTTCATCATCGCGTTTTCTGAGGTGACGATCACCTACGCGTGGAAGAAAGTGCTCACCTATCTGGCACCTGAAAATCTGGAGCCGTCAGGTTTGGTGCAGTTCCTGTCCACCGATTACAAATTCGCTGTCAGCTTTGCCATTTTGCTGATCGTACTTCTGTTTAAGCCAACCGGCTTGTTCAAAGGAAAAGTGATATGAGCGAGCCCGTCAAAAATACGCTGCTTTTTGTGGTCGTCGGCGCACTCATCCTGTTGACCGGATTCACCCAAAGCTGGAACGCCGCAATCCTGATCCTGAACATGGGCTTGATCTCGGCCATCATGTCGATTGGCGTGAATCTGCAATGGGGCTTTGCTGGCCTCTTCAACGTTGGTGTCATGGGCTTTGTCGCGCTGGGCGGGCTGGCGGTTGTGCTGGTCTCGACACCCCCAACCCCCGGCGCCTGGTCAGGTGGAGGATATGGCGTCATCCTGTCGCTTTTGATGGGCGCGGCAACCGTGGTTGCAGCTGTGATGGTGGCCCAAAAAATGCCCAAGGGACGCACACAAACCTTTGCAATCATCGGTATTCTGGTCGTAGGTTTTTTTGTTTACCGCGCAATTTTTGATCCCAACGTAGCTGCGATCGAAGCGATTGATCCTGCTGTCGCAGGTAATATCGGCGGTTTGAACCTTCCTGTCCTATTCGCTTGGCCTGCCGGGGGACTTTTGGCGGCGGGCGCAGCATGGCTGATCGGAAAAACGGCGCTGGGCCTGCGCTCGGACTATTTGGCAATTGCCACACTTGGTATCGCCGAGATCATCATCGCCGTCATGAAAAACGAGGACTGGCTGGCACGTGGGGTCAAGAACGTCTACGGCATTCCACGCCCCTCACCGGTGGTTGGCTACGAAGTTGAATTGCAGCAAGACCCAACTTTCCTTGCAAGGGCCGAGTGGTTCGGGCTGGATCCGGTTACTGCCTCGACGCTTTCCGTCAAGCTGGGCTACTCTTTGCTGTTCCTGATCGTGCTACTGGTGCTGCTGTGGATGGCTCAGATGGCGTTGAAAAGCCCTTGGGGCCGCATGATGCGCGCCATCCGCGACAACGAGGTCGCCGCCGAGGCGATGGGCAAGGATGTCACCCGCCGCCATCTACAGATCTTTGTTCTGGGCTCAGCCATCTGCGGCATCGCCGGTGCGATGATGACCACTTTGGACGGGCAGCTGACGCCGGGCACCTACAACCCGCTTCGCTTTACCTTCCTTGTCTGGGTCATGGTGATCGTCGGCGGGTCGGGCAACAATTTCGGAGCCGTACTGGGAGCGTTCCTGATCTGGTTCCTGTGGGTTCAGGTTGAACCCATGGGCCTGTGGCTGATGAACCTGATAACCTCAGGCATGCCTGACGGCAGCGCACTTAAGACGCATCTGATAGATAGCGCCGCACATATGCGCCTGTTCACCATGGGGCTGATTCTTTTGATTGTTCTCAGATTCAGTCCAAGAGGGCTGATCCCCGAGAAATAAGCAAAATTTCCTGCGAAATTCCCCTAACGCACCGTTAATCGGTGCGTTTTATTGTGCGGCGAGTCAGAACGCTCTAAATCGGTGTATCGTGATCCACCACATCGCGCTGTGCCCCATACCATGTTTGTTTGGTGCGGAGTTGTAACGATCTGACAGTTAACCAAGATGAGAGCACCGTAGTCGCAATGATTAAACCACTCAGAGTTTTCGCAATCGGGATCCCGCTGATGGCAACGCTATCAGCGTGTATTCCCTCACCTGAACAATTGGAGACCACCCCGGTCAAGGTCCAGACGCCCAAAGGTGTTGTGACCTGTCAGCTTTACCGCCAGGACCGCGTCACCTGGGACCGCGCAATCGATTTTCCGGCCACCAAAATGTCGGTGCCCGAGGCGGATAATTATTGCAGACAGGAAGGCCTGCGCCGGCTTAATCGATAACAATATGGGCGCGCGACTGGTTCGGCGCGCGCCGCACTCCGGATTCTAGCGATTGCGGAACAAGCCGCCCAGTATGCCCCTGACGATGCGGCGGCCAGTTGTTCCTTTCAGCTCTTTGATCACGGCCTCGCTCATGGCCGTGGCGAAGGTATCCTTTTTGCGCGAAAGACGAGATGACGATCGCCCAACGCGGTTGCCCGAATACCTTCGGGCCGAGGCGTATTCGCGTTCTGCCGGGGTCTGCTGTTCCAGAACTTCGTCGGATTCCGCCTGTTCCGCCGCATTCGCAGCGGCATCCGCGCGCGCCTGCAGAATCTCAAACGCCGATTTGCGGTCGATACGCTTGCCGTATTTTGCATCCATCGGCGAAGCTTTGATCACCGACTGACGCTCAGCTTTGGTAATCGGACCAAGTTGTGAGCCCGGTGGCCGGATCAAAGTGCGCTCGACCACGCCCGGTACACCCTTCTTTTGCAGCATCGACGTCACGGCCTCGCCCACGCCCACCTCTCGGATTGCGGTCTCAGTATCGAAAGCTGGGTTTTCACGATAGGTCTCAGCAGCAAGTCGCAGATTCTTGCGGTCGCGCGCTGTGAAGGCCCGCAGCGCATGTTGGACCCGGTTGCCCAGCTGACCCAAAATATCTTCCGGGATGTCTGCCGGATTCTGCGAGATGAAATAAACGCCAACGCCCTTTGATCGGATCAGGCGCGCCACCTGCTCGACCTTGTCCACCAGCACCTTGGGGGCGTCCTCGAACAGCAAGTGCGCTTCGTCAAAGAAGAACACCAGCTTCGGTTTTTCAGGGTCCCCCACTTCGGGCAGTTCTTCAAACAATTCGCTAAGCAGCCACAACAGGAAAGTCGCGTATAGGCGCGGAGAGCCCATCAGCTTGTCAGAGGCCAGAATGTTCACCATCCCCTGCCCGTTCGCATCTGTCCGCATCAGGTCGGCCAGGTCCAACGCAGGCTCGCCAAACAGATTGGTACCGCCCTGATTATCCAGAACCAGCAAGCGGCGTTGAATAGCACCGATCGAAGATGTCGAGACATTGCCATAGCGCAGCGATAGTTGGGCGCGATTCTCGCCTATCCAGACCAGCAATGCCTGCAGGTCTTTCAGGTCGAGCAGCGGCATGCCTTCTTCGTCTGCGACCCGAAAGGCGATGTTCAGAATGCCTTCCTGCGCCTCACTCAGTTCCATCAATCGCGATAGCAGCAGTGGGCCCATCTCGGTCACTGTGGTTCGGACCGGGTGCCCCTGCTCGCCAAACAGATCCCAGAACGTGACTGGACACGCGGCGTAAGAGAATGTGCCGAACCCGATCTTCTCGGCCCGATCCAAAAAAGCCTGGTGTAATTTGTGGGTTTCGCTTCCAGGCAGCGCCAGCCCCGACAAGTCACCTTTCACATCGGCCAGAAACACTGGAACCCCCGCCTGTGAGAAGCCTTCAGCCAGAATTTGCAGCGTAACCGTTTTGCCCGTACCGGTCGCACCAGCAATCAGGCCATGGCGGTTCGCATATTTCAGCGACAGCCCCTGTGCCACTGAATAGCCGTCGCCACCACCGCCTACGAAGATCTTGTTGTCCATTGAAAATCTGTCCCGAATTCTACCGATCTGCTGCAAGCATACAAAGTTAACCTTTCGCTGCGAGAGTAAATGTTGCTTCTCGTGGCTTGGCTGCGGGGGCAAACTTCCTCCCTGTCGACTGGCCGTGCCTTTGGGCACGGCTTTTTTTAAATTCTACAAAAACCGAAAGACGCAAGAATAGTTTTTTAGGGTTAGGAGTTGACCAACGGGTTCCCCTTTCGTAACGTCTGCGCATAACTAAGTCGGCCAGTCCGACGGGGAGAAAATATTCAGGAAGGGAGCCGCTCCACCGGCTCCCTTTTTCGTTGCAGATCGCGGTGTTTCCCACGCATTTCGGCAAAAAACGATCAATTCCCGGTCTGGAATTCGGATTTACCCTGACACCACTGAATTGCGGTGATAGAGGAAACAAAAAACTGGATCAGTTAGATGAGGCATTCATGATCAGGAAACTTGTCCCTTTTAATGTGGCGGCCGCAGCACTTTTATGCGGAACAGCATTTGCGCAGGAAACCGCACAGCAACCTGAAGCCGGTGCTGAAGCCGAAGTTGGCAGCGATCTGGATCTGGGTGAATCCGGTCCCCGTGTTGGCGAGCAATACGTCAAAGAACAAACGGGTGAATGGAATATTTCCTGCATCAAAACCGAAGGCGAAGACGATCCCTGCGCGATGGTTCAGATCCTGAATAACCAACAGGGTGATCCGATTGCCGAAGTTTCGATCGGAAAACTGCCCGAAGGCGGTGCCGCTGTTGCTTGGGCGAATGTTGTTGTACCGCTCGAAACCCTGCTGCAGGCGCAATTGGCTATGTCGATCGATGGGGCACCGCGCAAGCTTTACAATTATCACCACTGCATTCCGGTTGGCTGCGTGGCGCAACTGGGTTTGACTCAGGGTGATATCGACGCGATGAAATCAGGCCAAAAGGCGGTGCTGTCGCTGGTTCCTGCGCGCCTGCCAGATCAGGTTCTGAATATGGACATGTCTTTGTCTGGCTTCACAGCAGGCTTTGACGGGCTGAATGTTTCCATAAACTAAGCCCCGCAAAAACATCGAATAAGAAAGCCGCCGTGATAACACGGCGGTTTCTTCATATACGCTTCAACGCAAGAACGGCGTTCAGCCCACCAAAGGCGAAAGCATTGCTAAGGGCGACATTAACTTTCGCCTCACGCGACTCGTTTGGCACCACATCCAGCGCGCATTCGGGGTCGGGCTCTTCATAGCCAATGGTCGGGGCGATCACCCCGTCGCGCAGGGCCATGATACAGGCTAATAGCTCAACTGCGCCGGTACCGCCGATCAGGTGTCCGTGCATGGACTTTGTTGACGAAATCATCAGATCGTCGGCGTGCGGACCAAACACACCAGCAACGGCTGCACATTCGGTTTTGTCATTTGCAGCCGTGCCGGTCCCATGGGCATTTATGTAACCCACATCGCTTGCATTCAGCCGTGCATCCGATAACGCCCCGGCCATGGCCCGTGCTGCCCCTTGTTTGCTGGGCATAACTATGTCGGCCGCGTCCGAGGACATGGCGAATCCCACGACCTCGCACAGGATATCTGCTCCGCGCGCGCGCGCGTGTTCGTATTCTTCGAACACAAAAACACCCGCACCTTCGCCTTGCACCATCCCGTTTCGGTTTGCGCTAAAGGGCCGACAGGCATCTTTTGACATGACGCGAAGCCCTTCCCATGCCTTGACGCCCCCAAAGCACAGCATCGACTCCGAACCACCGGTCACCATGGTGGGCGCTGCACCGCTGCGCACCATCTGAAATGCCTGCGCCATTGCATGGTTCGAGGACGCACACGCTGTTGATACTGTAAAGCTAGGGCCTTTGAGGTTGTGCTCCATTGAAACGTGGCTGGCCGCCGCGTTGTTCATCAGCTTGGGCACGACAAAAGGATGCACGCGATTTTTGCCATCCTCGTAAACCGAGCGGTAGTTGTCATCCCAGGTGGAGACGCCACCACCGGCCGTTCCCAGAACCACCCCCGACCGCGCGGCTGTGTCACCCGAGAATACAATGCCGGATTGATCGATCGCTTCTTTGGCGGCGGTTAACGTGAACTGCGTGAACCGATCATACAGCGTCATCTGTTGGCGGTTGAAACGGCCCTCGGCCTCAAAACCCCGGACTTGACCGCCGATCTTGATCGACAGGCGATCCACATCACGAAACTCAAGCTCGGAGATACCACAACGACCCTCGCGCATGGCTTCCAGAGTGTCGGGGACGGAATGGCCCAACGCATTAATGGTGCCAGCACCCGTAATGACGACGCGTTTCATACCGGCGGTCAGACCTTTTCCGATACGAGTTTTTCGATACCCGCAATGATCGCTGTCACATTCGAAATGTCGAAATCGCTAGATGTGGGCTCGTTTGCGTTGAAGGGCACGGTGATATCGAACTCTTCCTCGATGGCAAAGATACTCTCAACAAGACCCAGGCTATCGATGCCCAATTCTTCGAGCGTACTGTCGGGCGTCACATCCGAAGGCTCAAGCACGGCCTGTTCGGCAATGATTGCTATGACGCGGTCGCTGATGCTCATCTCGATCCCCTGATTTTCGCCTTGGGGATGATTTAATCACTTGAAGGCTGTTTGAAAACAGCCTTTTTCAACGCCTCGACGTCGCGCGACAATCGGGGCAGACGACGTTGGGCTTTATATATCTCGGTATGGCTTTCCATTTTAATGCCCGGGTAGCCCATGATCACGCGACCAGCAGGAACATTTGACAGAATCTTGGTGCCGCCACCGGCAATCACGCCATCACCGATGAAAATATTATCGACAACACCAGTCTGACCACCCAGTACTACGTTATTACCAATCTCGACCGAACCAGAAACGCCGGTTTGCCCACATAACAAACAATCCTGCCCGACTCGGGTGTTGTGTCCCACGTGGACAAGATTATCCAGTTTCGATCCACTACCGATTACAGTATTGCGTATGGTCCCGTTGTCGACAGTGCAGTTCGAGCCGACTTCGACATCGTCGCCAATCTCGACCGCACCCAGCGAATGGATGCGCAACCAGCTTTGCGCCTTTGCATCCCCCTGATCACCCAGAGTTTTCCGCGCATTTTCGGCACCCGAGACTTCTGGTGTGACATAGCTGAAACCGTCCCCGCCGATACGGGCACCCGGCTGCGCGATAAAGCGATCACCGATTTGAGCCCGCGCACCGATGCTGACCATTTCGCGCAGCAGAGCGTTTTCACCAAGCGACGCATCCATACCGATCACGCAATGCGGGCCGATAACCGAACCCGCGCCGACGCGCGCGCGCGCACCGATAACAGCAAGCGGGCCGACCGTTACGTCAACCCCGATCTCGGCGGTTTCATCAATGACAGCCGATGGATGAATTCCCGGCGCAATCCCCTGCCCGCGATCCAGCATCGCGGTGATCCCTGCCATCGCCATGCGGGGGCGTTGCACAAAAATGGCGGCCTCAAGCCCCAGTGCTTTCCAGTCCGCGCCATCCCACAAAACCGCGGCCCGTGCTGTACCGGTCTCCAAGGCTTCAGCATATTTTGGCGACATCGCCATGGCCAGATCGGTTGGCCCGGCATCTCCCGGCTCGGCTGCCCGCAAGATGGTCAGACCAGTCTGGCCTTCTGCGACGACCCCCAGGGAATCGGCGATTTGTTGAACGGTAAACTGCATGTCGGGCGTCCTCGTGGCGGGAATTGCCTCGTGATTACCCTTGAACGTCCGGCAGGACCACCCCTGCCTTTTGCAGCGCTTCCCAGATCTTGCGATCCCGGTCATACACGTCGCGGCGATACTGCACCTCGCCTTTGGGGCCAATATAGGCCGTGCGGTAAATCAGATGCACCGGAATTTTTTTATCCAGTTCAACCTTCGTTTCTTTGCCCGTGTTCAGAACGCGGTGGAAAAACGCCTTAGGATCCTCTTCCTGCTTGGCCAGCAGCTTATAGGCAAACTCGAACGGTTGCGCCAAACGGATGCATCCATGAGAGAATGCCCGAACCTCGCGTGCGAACAGAGATTTCTGAGGCGTATCATGCAGATAGATGTTGTACTTATTAGGGAACATGAACTTCACCAGCCCAAGTGCGTTGCTTTTGCTCGGGGGCTGACGCATGGAAAACGGGAAATTACGCGCAGTGAACTGGGTAAAGTCAACCGCTCCACGATTCACCTGACGGCCACGGCGGTCGGTGATCTGGATATGGCCGACAGCATTTGGATTGGCCCGTAATTGCGGCAGATATTCCTTCGTGATGATCGAGCGTGGCACATACCAACTTGGGTTGATCACCATATGCTCCATCTCATCCGAGAACTCTGGGCTACGGCGATCATGTGTGTTTTTGCCGATCACGGCACGAGTCTCAAACGTGACCTGCCCGTCATCGACGATCTTGGCAGAAAAATCGGCCAGATTCACCAGAATATGCCGCTCACCACTGTCTTTGGGTAACCAGCGCTCCCGTTCAAGCGCAACGTAAACAGCTTTCAAGCGGTCTGAAACTGGGCGATTGATCTCGGAAATAGTGCCTTTGCCAGCTACGCCATCCGCCTCAAGACCATGAGCAGCCTGAAAGGATTGCACCGCCGCAAACAGCGCATCATCATAGTTTGGGCTGGCAGTAGGCTTCAGATAACCCATCGCGACAAGTCGATTGCGCAGCCTGATGACATTGCTCCCTGTGTCCCCAAGCTCAAGCTTGGAGACAGGAACGGTCTCGCCCCAGCCACCTTGTGTCATCAGCGCTTCCAGCGCCTTCTTCTGTTTCAACAGCGCAAGATACTGGCGCGATTGAGGCATCATATCCCTGAAATAGGTATCACCCTGGCTGGAAACGAGCAGTTCAAGATGCTCTGCGGCGCTGCGTCGTTCCACCGCCCGCACTAGGCCGGGATCAATCTGTGAAGGCGTTACAGAACCAGAGTGCAAGTCTCTGGCATATTTGACAAAAACCCGAGTCAGCTCGGCCTCGAGCATGCCCAGATCACGGGTGTTACGCGCGTCCTGCATCTTTGTCTTCAAAGTCTGGACGTCGTAACGTGCCCCAGGCAATCCATGCAGATCGGTCGTCGAAAGCGCTTCGATCAGGGCTTTGCGTCGTGCAGCATGTTCGGGCGTATCGCCAACCCAAACCGGATCAAACCCGTTTGTGCGATAAAACTCAGCAATTGCCGGGCTGTTGGACACACTTTCAGCAACGGCCATTTGAAACGCTGTGCCATCCGTCCCCGCCTGCGCGACTGAGGCCGAAGCCACAAGGAAAGCGGCGATAAAAACACTTGAACGAGCACGGGTAACAAATGACATAGGATGGCCCTGTTTCTTCAATGACTTGTCACGCCCTATAACCGGCGTCTGAAAATAATGTTTTGCCGAGCGCCTGATGTCTATTCACAAATTCATCACCAGACCGCTTCTTTGACCCCTGGTGCGCGTTTGCATCGCCGACGCGCGAACTGCGCCAAAAGCAAGCATACTTGCATCAGTTGCGCAAAAAACTGCCGAAATTTCCCCCTTGATTTGACTGCGACCAAAGATTTCTTGGCTGTTGAATCCTACTGTGCCATAAATCCCGCATCTGGGATGGGAAAAAATTAATACGGCGCGCGTAACATCGTGTGCAGGCAGGAACAGTACGGGACGAAACAAAAAATGACCAAGAGCAGTACCTCGGGCCTGACCCGGCGTGCCCTATTGGGCGCATTCGCCGCAACCGCAGTTGTTGCAGCCCCCACATATTCCAACGCAGCAGGTTTCCTTCGCGGCGGAGGTGATATTCGCCGTATCCGCATGTATTCCGGCCGTACCGGTGAACGTATCGATATGGTCTATTGGGTTGATGGCAAATACATCAAAGACGCGGTGAAAGAGGTCAATCACTTCATGCGCGACTGGCGCAGCGATCAAGTCAAGTCAGTGGACCTGAGGACCATCGACATCATGGCGGCCACTCATAACCTTCTGGATGTCAGCGAGCCATACATGCTGCTGTCGGGTTACCGCTCGCCGCAAACCAACGCAATGCTGCGCCGCCGCTCGCGGGGTGTTGCGAAGAATTCGCTTCATATGAAGGGTCAGGCTGCTGATCTGCGACTGTCATCACGCTCGGTTTCGCAAATGGGCAAGGCAGCGATGGCCTGTCGTGCCGGTGGCGTTGGACAGTACTATCGTTCAAATTTCGTTCACATGGATTGCGGTGTCATCCGCTCGTGGCGCGGCTAATCGAGCATTTCATCTTTCGCTGTTGCACAACCCCCATCAGATAGTTCTGGCGGGGGTTTTTGTTTTGCCTGGAAAAACAGGTTCGTGCACCGTCAGTTCTGCGTAATATGACGACTAGCAAGGGTGAAATGGCGCACCTGAGAGGATTCGAACCTCTGGCCTCTGCCTTCGGAGGGCAGCGCTCTATCCAGCTGAGCTACAGGTGCCTTGGCCGTTAGCTACCCTCGTTCCAATCCGGGTGCAACTGCAAATCCGCAGTACGATCAGGCAAACAGATCGTGGGCAAGCTCCAACGCATCGATCAGAGTGTCGACCTCATCAGTCGTGTTATAAAGCCCAAAGCTGGCACGACAGGTAGCAGTGACCCCCAAATGATCCATCAGCGGCCCGGCGCAGTGGTGGCCTGCGCGCACGGCGACACCCTTTTTGTCCAGAATGGTTGAAACATCATGGGCATGCCCTGCCCCATCCAAAGTAAAGCTGAATATCGCGGCTTTGTTCGCTGTGGTGCCTTGAACCTGCAGCCAGTTCAATCCATTCAACCGTTGCATTGCATAATCGCGCAAGCCGGCCTCATGCGATGCGATGCTCTCCATGCCAAGGTCCATCATATAGTCAAGCGCCACACCCAACCCGATGGTCTGCACGATGCCAGGGGTTCCGGCCTCGAACTTCATTGGCGGATCGTTGTAGATCACCTGATCTTTTGAAACCTCTTTGATCATGTCACCGCCACCAATAAAGGGGCGCATTTCAGCCATGCGGTCCGATTTGATAAAAATAGCGCCAGAACCGGATGGGCCGTACAGTTTATGACCCGTGATGGCATAGAAGTCACATCCGATGTCATCGACATTGACGGGCATATGAACCGCGCCCTGGCTGCCATCCACCAGAACCGGAACGCCTTTGGCGTGGGCGCCTTGCGTGATTGCTTTGACATCAACCACAGTGCCCAGCACGTTCGAGCACTGGGTCACCGCAACCAGCTTTGTCTTGGGGCCAATGGCGTCGATTACCGCCTGAGGGTCAAGATGGCCGGTCGCATCGACATCGACCCATTTCAGCACCACGCCCTGCCGTTCGCGCAGGAAGTGCCACGGTACGATGTTGGCGTGATGTTCCATCACGCTGAGGACAATCTCGTCCCCCGCCTGCAGGCGTGGCATTGCCCAACCGTAGGCGACTAAATTGATTCCTTCGGTCGTACCCGAATTCAGGACAATCTCATTCTCGTTTGATACGCCCAGAAACCGCGCAACCGTGCCACGGACGGCCTCATATTTCTCGGTCGCGAGATTTGACAGATAGTGAAGCCCTCGATGCACGTTCGAATATTCGAGCGCATAGGCCTGCGTGATCGCGTCGATCACTACCTGGGGTTTCTGCGCGGAGGCCCCATTGTCTAGATAAGTCAGCGGCTTTCCGTTGACCTGACGTGACAGGATCGGAAAATCTGCGCGGATTTTTTGTACGTCATACATAGACAGGACTTCCCTATACAGACCCAGCGGGGATCAGCCAAAGAACAAACGGGACGGCCACAAGACCAGAGATCAGGATCACAACAAACGACTTTCCCAACGACTTAAATCGATGCGCCTCGTTGAGAAAATGCAGAGTGATATAAAGGCTAAGACCCAGCATCGCCAGACTGGCCGGTAAGAATAGAAACGGCAGCGCCGCAACCAGCGCTAGAATGATTGCTTGCCCCGCAATTTGCAGGATTTGCAACCAGACAATCAGCGTCATGAAGTCATTGAACGTTCCCGTTCCACCTAGGACGCGGCCCACTAACAGGAACGTCACGACGCTGATCATGATCGCCGCAACAGAAACAAAAAGCGTCCTCGATAGTGGCTCAGCCAATTGCTGAACATCCGGACTGATAAGCGGCAGGACGAAGCTGGACGCAGACTGGACCAGAGCGTTCAGGATCACCGCGAGAGAGAAGGCGAGCCACAGTACATCCGTACCCAGCCGCAACGCGAGCAATCGTCTTGCGGCTTCGGCTGGATTGGACAGGGTCAGAACGACCAGGTTGAGCAGTGCGGTGGAATTCATTTAGCAGCCTTTTGCGATTGCTTGAGGCCCGACAACCAGAACCAGAGAAAAACCGCAACCCATAACAGCCCCACAAGTGTTTGCGCTGACCCGGGGCCGATGAAACCGGACACCAGCCCATTCAGCAACACCAAAGGCGCTGACGCGAGAAGCGCCCAGAACAAGGCTAGCCGCGCACCATAGCTGGTGCCAACGCCCCCCATCATTCGCGCGATGAAATGGGTGAGCCAAGCAAGAAGATAAAAGCACAATGGCAGAATAAAGACCGAGCCCAACAGGGCCCCGCCCATCAGCATGTTCAGCTCTATTCCTTCCAGATGAGCTCTCCGTGCAAGGCCGGGCAATTGTGCGATAAAGCCTATTACACAGAACGCCATCACAAACGCCAATGCGCGATCTTCGCGCGGCCCCATATCAAGCAGCCGACGCACCACACGCCCCGGTCCGCGATACGTGGCCACGATATCAGTTGTGACAGGCATCAGCGTCGGCGTGCCAGCCAATCTTGCAATCGGGACACGATATCAGCTGCCAGATCCTCGTCCTCGATTTCATCGACGGCTTCAGCCAGGAAGGCCAGTGTCAACATGTCGGTTGCTTCCGCAGTTGGTACTCCACGCGAGCGCAGGTAGAACAAAGCCGTTTCATCAATGGCGCCCGAGGTCGAACCATGCGAACACGCAACGTCATCGGCGTAAATCTCGAGCTCGGGCTTTGCGAGGAACTGACTGTCATCGTCCAGAAGCAGCGACTGGCTGATCTGGTAACCGTCGGTTTTCTGAGCACCTTCCTTCACCAAGATCTTGCCCTGAAAAACACCCGTCGCACCGTTGCGAAGCACCTTCTTGAACACTTGGCGGCTCTCGCAATTCACCGCATCATGGGTGACAAAGACCGTGTCATCATGGAGAAAATCACCGTCTCCAACACACGCACCCGCCACGTGCGCGACCGCATCATCACCCGTCAGTTCGACGACTTGCTCGTTTCGCGTTAAAACTCCGTTCACGGTCAGCGTGAAGGATTTATAGACGGATTCTTTGCCAAGCCGCGAGAACATATGAGTCGCCGCACGGCGTTGATGATCCCTGCCCTGCGCACGGATATGATGCAGTGTGCCATTGTCGGCGATATCGATCTCCATGCATTTGTTGAAGCGCGAAGCTGCGGGTCCGTTTTCAAGGATCGTGACTTCGGCACCGCTTTCAACCCGAACGACGTGATGCAGGATCGCATCCGACGTTTCAGATTCATGGCGATAAATCAGGTTAATCGGTTTGCTCGGCTTGCCGGATACATGAATGGCAACTCCATCTGACGCATAGGCCGTGTTCAGCGCCGCCAAGGGACGCGCCACTGGATCTTGGCCTTTTGCTTCAAGAACGCCGTATAACTCTTTGGCCCAATGGATATCTTTGCAACAGATATCTTCCAGCCGATCGATCGTTACACCCTCCAGAGACAGATCATCAGACTCTTCCGGGCTGAATACGCCATCAATGAAAACGATCTTCAGTCGGTCGAGCGCGTGGAACAGAGCCGGTTCATCCGTTTTGAACAAAGCAGCACTGGGAGCTTCCGCAGAGACCAGAGTGTCTGGACGGGTATATTTCCAGTATTCATCTCGACGACTGGGCAAACCCATCGCGCGTACACGTGCAATTGCGGCTTCGCGCGCTTTGCGTGTGCATCCCGCATCCGGCATGGTCAGCGCTGCCAGCCGTTCCTCGGTCGCCGTTTGTTTCGCTTGGGGTAATGCCATCAGTTCACCTCGGCCAGGATGTCGGCATAGCCGTTGTTTTCCACTTCCAGCGCGAGTTCGGGGCCACCGGATTTCACGATACGACCATCCGCCATGATGTGAACCACGTCAGGTTTGATGTGATCGAGAAGCCGCTGATAGTGCGTGATAACAAGGAAACCCCGCCCTTCATCGCGCAGGGCGTTCACACCCTCGGCCACCAGCTTCATCGCGTCTACGTCAAGGCCCGAGTCCGTTTCGTCCAGGATACACATCTTCGGCTCTAGCATCGCCATTTGCAGGATTTCGTTGCGCTTTTTCTCACCACCCGAAAAGCCAACATTGACCGGACGTTTCAACATTTCAGCGTCGATTTTCAGCGCCTTGGCCTTGGCACGAACCTCTTTCAAAAAATCCGTCGCCGACAGCTCTTCCTCGCCACGTGCTTTGCGCTGCGCATTCACGGCGGTGCGCAGGAAGGTCATGTTGCCCACACCGGGAATCTCGACCGGGTACTGGAACGCCAGAAACACACCTGCGGCTGCACGTTCTTCCGGTTCCATCTCAAGCAGATCCTCGCCATCAAGCGTCGCGCCGCCCTCGGTCACCTCATAGCCATCACGACCAGACAACACGTAGCTGAGCGTTGATTTGCCCGAGCCATTGGGCCCCATGATCGCATGCACCTTGCCAGGCTCGACCGTCAGGTCGACCCCTTTCAGAATTTGCTTGTCTTCTTCCTCAAGTTTGACGTGCAGGTTATTGATTTCCAGCATTTTCTGTCCTTTAGCATATCGCAAGGGGCGCATTGTGACCCCGATAAGTTCTTATCCCAGCACCTTGCGGATCACGCGGGCGATGATCCATCCAAGCAACGCGCCTGCGCCCACTGCCCAAACCGGGTTTATGAAGTCCATGTACTTGGTATTGACGTAAGCAACCCCCAACAGGCCGCCGAGCACCGGCAACGCATAGCCAAGCACGGTCAGGACATCGTCCTTTCGGATTCGCTGTTGGGGTTTTGGTGTCATCAGCCGACTGATCCCTCAAGGCTGATTGCCACAAGCTGTTGCGCTTCCATCGCAAATTCCATCGGCAGCGCCTGCAGAACGTCCTTGCAGAACCCGTTGACGACCAAGGCCACGGCTTCTTCCTCGTCCATGCCACGCTGACGGCAATAGAACAGCTGATCGTCGTCTACCTTCGAGGTAGTCGCCTCGTGCTCGACCCGAGATGAGTTGTTCTTCACCTCGATATACGGAACCGTATGCGCCCCGCATTTGTCGCCAATCAGCAAGCTGTCGCACTGCGTATAGTTGCGACTATCCTTGGCCTTTGGATGCATCGACACCAGACCACGATAGGTATTCTGCGCCTTACCGGCACTGATCCCTTTCGATACGATCCGCGACTTGGTGTTCTTGCCCAGATGAACCATCTTGGTGCCGGTATCGGCCTGCTGCATGTTGTTGGTGATCGCGATCGAGTAGAACTCACCCTGGCTATCGTCGCCACGCAGGATGCAAGACGGGTATTTCCAGGTCACAGCCGAGCCGGTTTCGACCTGCGTCCACATCACCTTGGAGCGATCACCCCGACAATCGGCGCGCTTGGTCACGAAGTTGTAGATACCGCCCTTGCCATTCTCATCTCCGGGGAACCAGTTCTGAACGGTCGAGTATTTCACCTCGGCATCTTCTTCGACGATAATCTCGACAACCGCCGCGTGCAACTGAGCGGTGTCGCGCTGGGGCGCGGTGCAGCCTTCCAGATACGAGACGTAAGAGCCCTTGTCGGCGATGATCAGCGTGCGCTCAAACTGGCCGGTATTTTCTGCATTGATGCGGAAATATGTGCTCAGTTCCATCGGGCAGCGCACGCCCGGAGGGACATAAACAAACGAGCCGTCCGAGAACACAGCTGAGTTGAGCGTGGCATAGAAATTGTCCGAGACCGGTACGACCGTCCCCAGGTATTTCTTGACCAGTTCCGGATGCTCTTTGATCGCCTCGGAAATCGAGCAGAAGATAACGCCGGCTTTCTTCAACTCTTCCTGAAAAGTCGTCCCGACCGAAACCGAGTCAAATACTGCATCAACAGCAACCTTACGGCCTTCTGCCGGTGCATTCTCAGCGCCCTCGACACCTGCCAGGATCATCTGTTCTTTCAGAGGGATACCCAGCTTTTCGTAAGTCGCCAGAAGCTTGGGATCGACCTCATCCAGAGATTTGGGTTTATCTTCCATCGATTTCGGACGGGCATAATAATACTGGTCCTGAAAGTCGATCGGCGGGTAGTGCACCATCGCCCATTTAGGCTCTTCCATCTGGGTCCAGCGCTCGAACGCGGCCAGACGCCATTCGGTCATCCACTCAGGTTCATCATTTTTGTCCGAGATCAGACGAACGATATCGGGATTCACGCCTTTTGGCGCATACTCCATCTCGATATCAGTTTCCCAGCCGTATTTATAAGTGCTGACCTCGCGAACCGCGTCTACGGTTTCCTGATCGACACCCTCTTTCACCTGGGTCTGGTCCAAAGCGGCCATAATTCACCCTCCGTCAGATCACGCGGCCCGCGCGCGATGCTTTTTCTCTTTTTCAAGCCACGTTTCCGCGAAACGCAGCACATCTTCTTCTGCCGTCTCCGGCCCCAGCGATACGCGGATTGCGCTGGAGGCCTTCATCTCATCAAATCCCATGGCCGTCAGTACGGCGCTTGCACGAACCTTGCCACTGGAACAGGCCGAGCCCGCACTGATCGCGAAGCCTGACAAATCCATCTGCATGACCTGTGTCTCGCCCTTCCATCCCGGTGTGGCGAAGCACAGAGTGTTGGGGAGTCGCCTTTGGTCTTTCCCGACAAAAATAGTAGCTTTCGTACCAGCCTCAAGAGCGTTTTCTAGAATATTTCTAAGTTCTGCAACGTTTTCCCAAACGCCATTTGCTAAATCACGGGACGCGGCTTCAGCTGCTGCTCCGAACCCCGCAATTCCAGTGACATTTTCTGTACCCGAGCGACGCCCCATCTCCTGCCCGCCGCCCTTGATTTGCGCAGCAAGATCGGTGCCGCGTTTCATCACCAACGCCCCGATCCCTTTTGGCCCGCCAAGTTTGTGGGCTGAAATCAGCGCCATCTCAGCCCCCAGCCAGTTGAAGGCTATCGGCAACTTACCAAAAGCCTGAGTCGCGTCAGTGACCGCAAGACCGGCAGGCAAAGCTTGAACAATTCCAGTTTCCGAATTGGCCAGTTGTAGCGTGGATCGGGAAGCGTCCGGCACGTCAACGTAACCGCCTTGGGAGACAGGCAGAACCTCATTAATCCAAGCTCTTACCGCGTCATGTTCAATCGCTGCACCTTGAAGATCGCGCCCCGCCATGGCCAAAGCCGCTGCCTCCGTCGCACCAGAAGTAAACACGATGTCGGCACCATCTGCCCCAAACGCTGTTGCGATTTGAGCCCGCGCTTTCTCGACCACCGCTTTTGCGGCGCGCCCTTCGGCATGGACCGAGGACGGATTACCCACCAAATCCATCGCCGCGATCATTGCATCGCGGGCCTCGGGCCTCAGAGCGGCGGTTGCGTTATGGTCGAGATAAACCCGTTTCATAGATGTATCTTTTCCAAGATGGGTTTTGACGGAACACAGAAAAACGTCATCAGATCAATCGTCCACGACTGCGAACAAGCTAGGAACAGCGGGACACGGTGCAAGATCATTCCGAATTACATCCGACAGCCGCGTTTGATGCAGGAATACGTAAACATTCGCGCTCAGGCTTTCCCACAACCGATTGGTCAGTGACTGCGCCCGGCTGCCCGAAGACGCGCCCGAGGCACCTGCCCCCTTGTGCATCGCATCCACCGTCTCATCAACCGCGGCCAGTATCTCGACCACACGGATTTCCGAGGCAGGTCGCGCCAGGCGATAGCCCCCACCCGGTCCGCGTACTGAACTGACCAGATCAGCTCGGCGCAGTTTCACGAAAAGCTGCTCCAAATACGGTAGTGAAATATCCTGACGTTCGGAAATCTCGCCCAACGTGACAAGTTTGTCCGAGGACTGAAGGGCGATATCCGCCAGCGCAACCATCGCATAGCGGCCTTTGGTAGACAGCTTCATTTTGTTTCCTTCAGGCAAGAACTGCGCGAAAACATTGACGTCGCCCGAGCCAGTGCGTATCTCCCACTGACAGCGTTTTCACGCGACACAATGTAATTAGAACCGTTCTAAGGTACCTGAGGATTACCGTCAAGATAATCTCGGGGCCGACGCGTCAAAAAACAGGACCAAAGCACACATGCCCGAGGTGATTTTTCCCGGACCCGAAGGCCGCCTGGAAGGCCGCTACCACCCGCAAAAGGAAAAAGACGCACCGATCGCTATCGTGCTTCACCCGCATCCACAATTTGGCGGGACCATGAACAACAAGGTGGTCTATAACCTGCATTACGCCTTTTACAACATGGGCTTCACGGTTCTGCGTTTTAACTTTCGCGGCGTTGGTCGCAGCCAGGGCGAGTATGACCAGGGTGTAGGTGAGCTGAGCGATGCAGCATCAGCGCTGGATTACCTTCAGTCGATGAACAACAACTCCAAGCATTGCTGGGTCGCTGGATTCTCGTTCGGTGCATGGATCGGAATGCAGCTTCTGATGCGCCGCCCCGAGATCACTGGCTTCATCAGTGTATCGCCGCCCGCAAACATGTACGACTTTTCGTTCCTGGCACCCTGCCCGTCTTCTGGCTTGATCATCAACGGATTGGCGGACCGTGTAGCGCCACCTGCAGACACTGCGTCTCTGGTCGGAAAGCTGCATGAACAAAAGGGTATCACCATCACCCATAATGAGGTGGAAGGTGCCGATCACTTCTTCCAAGACCGCCACATGGACACGCTGATGACAGATGTGACGGATTACGTGAAACGCCGCCTGACAGAGAATACGCGCTGATGTCCGATACCATCACTACCCTCGCCGCCAGATTGGCCGAGGACACGATGAAGGTTATGGACGAGACAGGCGAGGATCGATTCTTTGTGGAGGTTGGAGACGTTCTCGGTGCAGCCTCGCAATCTCTGGAAGAAGCGTTCTTGACCGAAATCCGGGTTAGGCTGGCGGAACGCAAGGCGCGGCAATTCGTGGTGAAAAGACTGTCTGAACATCGATCCAAGCTGAAAGCGATCGAAAAGCAGTAAAGATTGCTTAGCGTCTGAAGAAAAGAAAAGGAGCCCGAAAGCTCCTTTTCGAGGATATCGCTCGGTGGGCGCCTAAACCGGAAAACCTGTGAACCGCTCAACATTCTGGGCTGCATCAATGTCGACGGACCCCCCGTCTGCAAGCCACCCCAACGCCACAATCAAAACCGAAGCGATAATGACCGATTTTGCAAAAGTCGTCATCTTATCAAACTCATTAAAAACACACTAAAAACAATCGAGTGTTTAGCACGAATGCAAAAGCCCGAATAGTCGGGTTTACCTGACCTTTGGTAAAGTTAGGGTTTTGATCATCTGCATCTGAATCCCCTTGCCCAAATAATCGCAAGTATGCTCAACCTTTCGCGATAATTCAGAGAGGCATCGCTCGTGCCAAAGACCTACCTAATCCTAATGTTGGCTGTTATCGCGGAAACCATCGGCACGACTGCGTTGCAGGCTAGCCATCAGTTTACGCGATTTTGGCCGTCGGCTCTTGTCGTGGTTGGCTATGGGGCAGCCTTTTATCTTATGGCCCTCACGTTAAAGGTCATGCCCGTGGGCATTGTCTATGCAATCTGGTCGGGCCTCGGTATTGCCCTGATCGCACTGATTGGATTTCTGGTTTTTGGCCAAAAACTCGATTGGCCCGCAGTCTTGGGTTTGGGCATGATTTTGAGTGGCATTCTGATCATCCACCTGTTTTCAGCCACAGCGGGCCACTGACCGCCGGTTAGGGCTGGTATATTTTGTCGCGCCGCGTTATGCGCGCGGCAACTTCCCGTTCAAAGGCTGACCTCTCATGGACCTGCGCAATATCGCAATCATCGCTCACGTGGACCACGGCAAGACGACCCTGGTGGATGAGCTGCTCAAACAATCCGGCGCGTTCCGGGAAAACCAGGCCGTGGCAGAACGCGCCATGGACAGCAACGACCTGGAACGCGAACGCGGCATTACCATCCTGGCCAAAGCCACCAGCGTTGAGTGGAAGGATACCCGCATTAACATCGTCGACACCCCCGGCCACGCTGATTTCGGTGGGGAAGTCGAACGTATTCTCAGCATGGTCGACGGCGTTGTACTGCTGGTCGATGCCGCCGAAGGCCCGATGCCGCAAACCAAATTCGTGACCTCAAAGGCGCTGGCTTTGGGCCTGCGCCCGATTGTCGTGCTGAACAAGGTCGACAAACCCGATGCCGAGCCTGATCGCGCGCTGGACGAATGTTTCGACCTTTTCGCCAACTTGGGCGCCGATGACGATCAGCTGGACTTCCCGGCCATGTATGCTTCGGGCCGGTCCGGCTGGGCCGATATGGAGCTTGACGGTCCGCGCAAGGACTTGACCGCCCTGTTCGATCTGATCGTTGATCACGTCCCCGCCCCCAAGCAGATCGAGAAAAAGGACGAACCGTTCAGGATGCTCGCCACCACTTTGGGCAGCGATCCATTCATCGGTCGCATTTTGACCGGTCGCGTGGAAAGTGGAACTCTGAAAGCGGGTGACAGCCTCAAAGCACTCAGCCGAGACGGCACCCAGATTGAAAGCTTCCGCGCGTCGAAAATCCTGGCATTCCGTGGATTAGCTCAACAACCCATCGACGTCGCCGAAGCAGGCGATATTGTCACGATTGCGGGTATGAGCAAAGCCACCGTGGCAGATTCCCTTGTATCCCCGCAAGTCGAAGAGGCCCTGCCCGCCCAGCCTATCGATCCGCCAACCATCACAGTGACCTTCGGCATAAACGATTCCCCACTGGCCGGTCGTGACGGCAAAAAGGTTCAGTCTCGGGTCATTCGTGATCGCCTGATGAAAGAAGCCGAATCGAACGTAGCCATCCGCATCAGCGACACGCCCGGCGGTGAGGCTTTCGAGGTTGCTGGTCGCGGCGAATTGCAGATGGGTGTTCTGATCGAAAACATGCGTCGCGAAGGATTCGAGCTCAGCATCTCGCGCCCTCAGGTTTTGTTCCGCGAGGAGAGCGGCCAGCGCCTTGAACCTATCGAAGAAGTCACGATCGATGTGGATGATGAATATTCTGGCGCGGTGATCGAGAAAATCACGGGTACGCGCAAAGGTGAACTGGCTGAAATGCGCCCTGCAGGGGCAGGCAAAACCCGGATCATCGCCCACGTGCCGTCTCGTGGCCTGATCGGCTATCACGGAGAGTTCCTGACCGATACACGCGGAACTGGTGTCTTGAACCGGGTCTTCCACGCCTGGGCGGCTCATAAAGGGCAGATTCCTGGTCGACGTGCAGGTGTTCTGATCTCGATGGAAAACGGTCAGGCGGTCGCCTATGCGCTGTGGAATTTGGAAGAGCGTGGCCGCATGTTTGTTGGCCCGCAAACTGATGTCTATCGGGGCATGGTGATCGGAGAGCATTCGCGAGACAACGATCTGGAAGTGAATCCGCTGAAAGGGAAGAAGCTGACAAACGTGCGTGCCAGCGGCTCGGACGACGCAGTAAGGCTGACCCCTCATATTCAGTTCTCGCTTGAAGAGGCAATCGCTTATATCGACGACGATGAACTGGTCGAGGTTACGCCCAATGCGATCCGGCTTCGCAAACGTTATCTGGATCCGCATGAGCGTAAACGGATGTCAAAATCAGCCTGATCAATGCTGTGAACTTGTTCACGTTTTGGAAACATTGCCACATTCGTGACATTTTTGCGTCAGGCTAGAAACAACACAGAAAAAGAAGACCTGGTGCAACAGCAGGTCTTCTTTTTGTTTTTTATGGGTTAATCGCGTTTGAGTGAGCTGGATCACAGAAATCCAACAGAAAGTTTGCTTGAATATAGGCGATAGAAAGAGGACTTTGTGTTCAAAGTGTGACGCCGTTTGAGTAAACGGCAGATTAGTTAACGAGTGCTTAAGGAGCGTGCGATGCGCATTAGATCCAAACTGTTATCGATTGCTTTTGCTTCCGCAATCTTACCCTTCACCTTCGTAAATTCCGCTCAGGCAGCTGGCACATGTACCGTGAGAACGGCCAAACAATCTGTATCTTCGAACACGCTTTGTGCGTGTGACGTGGTTACTTCGGGCATGCTCCGGTATATCCAGCGACGCGCCGACTTCGAGTCTATCTTGGAACGTACCATTCTTGATTGCCCGCGATTTGCAGCTGTTTTGACCGACCTGCCAACTGCAAGCATCGGCTTCGCCGACCAAAGATCTGGCGACGGTCCATCAGATGAATCTGAGCGGGAAAGTTCAAGTTCCGGCCCTAGCGGTGATTCTTCTCCGGACAACGACCCCGGTTCGTCGACGCCGGGAGGTAACAACAACGGAAATGACAACGATCCTGATGACAATGATCCTGATGACAATGATCCTGATGACAATGATCCTGATGACAACCAGCCCGATGACAATGAGCCTGATGACGACAATTCGGACGACGGAAAGTTGAAGGAACTAAAGTCTAATGACAAGAAATCCAAGGGCAAAAAGTCCAAAGACAAAAAAATGAAGAACAAAAAGTCCAAAGACAAAAAGTCAAAAAACAAAAAGTCAAAAAACAAAAAGTCGAAAAACAAAAAGTCGAAAAACAAAGTTAATACTAGTATATTTGATAACTAATGCTGAAAAAGGGCGCTGCTCATTACAGGCGCCCTTTTTTGTTTCACGATTTTCTAGCTCTTACCGAAAACCCCGACCCAATTTCGTGGCTGCTTTGGGTCTTGCATCCTCAGGAACAGATAGCGCGTCGCTTTCCAAGGCTTGATCTGATTGGTCAAATTATCCAGGACCAGATCGCCGCCGCTCGACCGATAAACCAAAACAGCATGAGAGTTTCTGCGCGTATCCAACACTGTCGCGAGCAGTAGTTTACGAGGGTCGAAACCAGCCTGGATCAAATCTCTTTTCTTTAGAAGCGCAAAATCTTCGCAGTCACCACCGCGCGACGTTGGAAGCGCCCAAAGTTCACTGGTTTTGTATTGCGACTGATCCGTGACCTCTCGCGTGGATCGATTAACGCGGCGGTTGATCTCTTTGACAAGCTTCAATTCTTGGCTGGTAGATAAGGAACCGATACCTTTTTGCGCACATGCCCAGGAATACTTACCGCAAAGCTGACGCGCACCCGAGGGTGGTGGCGAGGCAGCGATACTCGGGATAAACGCGGCATCTTTCGCCGATGCTTCAGTCCCAAACAACAGCGAACCGTTAATCAGGATAGCCAAACCAAACAGCCCGCCAAGCTTGGCAGCGCTCTTTAAGTGGGCATCTATGGTCGTACCAAAGAATTTCATGCTGTCCCTCGAGTCCTATTAATCCCTGCAAACTGCGTGGATCAGAACCCATCTGTATACCGGACCATATCCGCAAACCGTGGTTGTCACGCAATCAAATCCGAGATTGAGCGGAAAAAACGGCGGAAATTCGTCACATTTCGTGACCATTTCCGCGCAAGAAAGTGGCGCGAAGTGCCACAATCGGACAGAGAAATATGTTCAAAATCAACAGGAAGTACGCACAACCCATTGTAATAATGTGTATAAATTCAGAGCGATCGTGAAGAGCCGCCCACGCTAAAATGCATGGCAGGTCGCACGGCTCGGGGCCGGGCAGAATTTGCAAATTTCATGCGAAGGTAGATTTAGCCTGATTCTCAGTCGGTAATTTCAACGACCACCAGCTCTCGCTCGCTGGCGCCACGGGCATGATCCAATGCCTGCTGATATGCAGGAGAATTGTAGCACTCTACCGCAGCCTCTACGGTTGGGAAGCGGGCGACCACATTGCGTGGTCGCTCTTTGCCCTCTAACTGCACGTAACGTGCCGCGCGGGCGATGAATTCACCCCCATGCGCCGCAATTGCCGGCCCTGCAAGCTCGGCGTATTTTCCATAAGCATCGGCGTCTGTCACAGTGACGTGTGCGATCCAAAGTGCTGGCATCTTATCCTCCCAAAACCTGTTCAGCGGCCTTGATTGCAGCCTCTGCATTCGAGGCATCCTTGCCCCCCCCCTGTGCCATGTCAGGCCGTCCGCCACCGCCTTTGCCGCCCAGTTCAGCGACCGCCGCGCGGACCAGATCCACCGCAGATACCGTGTCTGTCAGGTCAGACGTGACGCCCGCAGCAACAGCCGCTTTGCCGCCGGTATCAGCAATCAACAATACTGCACCGGTTCCTAAACGGCTTTTGTGCTCATCAATCAATGCAGGCAGGTCCTTTCCGGACACACCCGAGAGCGACTGCGCAAAGAACGCCACACCGTTCACATCGCGCGCTTCCGCTCCACCGCCCTGCCCCGCGCCTCCGGCCATGGCCAGATCACGGCGCAACTGCGCAACTTCGTTTTGCAGCGACTTACGCTCATCCAACAGAGTCTTCACACGCGCCACAACGTCATCAGGCTGCGCTTTCAACTCAAGCGCAATTGAGGAAAGGCGATGATCCTGTTTCGACAGATACTTAAATGCGTCATCACCGGTCAAAGCCTCGATCCGCCGCACGCCCGCGCTGCTGGCACTGTCGCCCAGCACGACGAAGGTTCCGATATCACCGGTCTGGCGCACATGGGTGCCGCCACACAGTTCAATCGACCATGTCTCACCATCCTGGCCTTTGCCGGTGGGTGCTTTGCCCATCGAAACCACGCGCACCTCATCCCCGTATTTCTCACCGAACAGAGCTTGAGCACCCAGTTCACGGGCGTCATCCGGTGTCATAATCCTGGTTTCCACGGTTGAGTTTTGGCGGATGAACGCGTTCACCTCTCGCTCAACTTTCTGCACTTCTTCCAGTGTCAGAGCCTTGGAATGGCTGAAATCGAACCGCAAACGATCTGATGCGTTGAGCGACCCGCGCTGCGCCACGTGATCACCCAATGTCTCACGCAGGGCTTCATGCAGAAGGTGCGTCGCGGAGTGGTTGGCACGAATGGCCGTGCGGCGCGCGTGATCGACTTCCAGCTCAACTGCGTCACCTTTTGAGATCTCCCCATGATCAATCGTGACCTTGTGAGCATAGACTTTGCCATCAGCAAACTTTCTGGTGTCTTCAACACGGGCGATATCGTCGCGCTCATCCAGCCTGCGAATTTCACCGGTGTCGCCGACCTGGCCACCGGCCTCGCCATAGAACGGTGTCTGGTTGACTACGACCCAGCCGGTACCACCCTTCTCGATCTTGTCGACCAATGCACCATCGACCACCAACGCAGCGACCTGCCCTTCGGCCTTTTCAGTATCGTAGCCAAGGAAATCGGTCGCACCGGCCGCATCCAGCACATCGAACCAAACCACCTGATCGGCAGATTCGCCAGACCCGGCCCACGCCGCGCGAGCCTTGGCTTTTTGTTCGGCCATGGCCACGTCAAATCCATCGGTGTCGACGGTTCGACCTTTCTCGCGCAGCGCATCCTGCGTCAGATCAAGCGGGAAACCATAGGTATCATACAGTTTGAACGCCGCGTCTCCGGGTAGTGGATCGCCTTCAGGTAGGCCCGAGACTTCCTCATCCAACAGCTTCAAACCGCGATCCAAAGTTTGCTTGAACCGAGTTTCCTCAAGCAGCAGTGTCTCTTCGATCAGTGGCTGCGCCTGACCAAGCTCTGAATATTGCGCACCCATCAATTGCACCAGCGTGGGTACCAGGCGGTGCATCACCGGATCTTTGGCCCCCAACAGATGCGCATGGCGCATCGCGCGGCGCATGATACGGCGCAGAACATACCCTCGCCCATCATTTGACGGCATCACACCATCCGCGATCAGGAACGAAGTTGAACGCAAGTGGTCCGCAATCACGCGATGATGCACGTTTTGATCCCCATAAGGATCAACACCGGTCGCATCCGCGGAGGCTTCGATCAGCGTTTTGAACAGATCGGTGTCATAATTGTCGTGGCTGCCTTGCAGCAACGCTCCAATGCGTTCCAATCCCATGCCGGTGTCGATCGACTGCATGTCGAGTTCGACCATCGAGCCGTCTTCGAACTGTTCGTTCTGCATGAAAACGATGTTCCAGATTTCGATGAACCGATCACCATCTTCCTCAGCCGAACCCGGAGGCCCGCCCCAGATGTGATCACCGTGGTCATAGAAAATCTCGGTGCACGGGCCGCAGGGGCCGGTAGGGCCCATTTGCCAGAAATTGTCATTAGTAGCGATGCGGATGATCCGGTCTTCAGGGACACCAACCTTTTTCCAGATTTCAAATGCCTCATCATCGGTGTGATAGACAGTGGCCAACAGACGGTTCTTATCGATACCAAATTCTTTGGTGATCAGTTCCCAAGCGAACGGTATCGCCTCATGCTTAAAGTAATCCCCGAATGAGAAATTCCCCAGCATTTCAAAGAACGTATGGTGGCGAGCGGTATAGCCCACATTGTCCAGATCGTTGTGTTTGCCGCCTGCACGCACGCATTTCTGTGCAGTGGTAGCACGGCTGTAGTCGCGGGTTTCGACGCCAGTAAACAGATTCTTGAACTGAACCATACCCGAGTTGACGAACATCAGTGTCGGATCATTGCGCGGAACCAGCGGGCTAGACGCAACCACTTCGTGCCCCTGCTTGGCAAAGTAGTTCAGGAAGGTAGATCGAATGTCGTTCAGCGTTGGCATAAGGCTCTCTCGGCGCGCAGTCGTTATGGTCAGCAAAGGTTTAGCCCCACCCCCCAAGAGTGTCCACAGCATTGGCCCATCCGAAACGAAACAAGGCGGCCCCGAGGGACCACCCTGTTCCAGATATTTTAGCATTACCGGGGTGCGGGGGATTTCTTTGGTTCCCCCTCAGGCACGCTTTAAGCTTCGAGGATGTCATCCTCTTCCGCCTCGGGTGGCATTTCAAAGTCTAACCCATGCGCGGCACGTATTTTGTCTTCGATCTCGAGCGCCGCACGGGAATTGTCACGCAGATATTGCTTGGCATTCTCACGCCCCTGCCCGATCCGCTCATCACCGTAGCTGAACCACGAACCCGACTTTTCGACCACACCGGCCTTGACGCCCAAATCCAGCAGCTCACCCATTTTGCTGATGCCTTCGCCATACATGATGTCGAATTCCACCTGCTTGAACGGCGGTGCCACCTTGTTCTTGACGACCTTGACGCGGGTCTGGTTGCCCACAACTTCGTCCCGATCCTTGATCGCACCGATACGGCGAATATCCAGACGGACCGAGCTGTAGAATTTCAACGCATTACCACCGGTAGTGGTTTCCGGGCTGCCAAACATCACACCGATCTTCATCCTGATCTGGTTTATGAAGATCACCATGCAGTTCGAGCGATTGATCGAGCCGGTCAGCTTGCGCATCGCCTGGCTCATCAGCCGGGCCTGAACACCGACGCTGCTGTCACCCATGTCGCCTTCCAACTCGGATTTCGGCGTCAGCGCCGCAACCGAGTCGACCACGACCATGTTCACGGCTCCCGACCGCACCAAGGTGTCGGTGATCTCAAGTGCCTGCTCGCCAGTGTCGGGCTGAGAGATCAGCAATTCATCCAGATCCACACCCAGCTTGCGCGCATATTGAGGGTCCAGCGCATGTTCTGCGTCGACGAACGCGCAGACTCCGCCGCGTTTTTGCTGTTCAGCGATGCAGTGCAGCGTCAGCGTGGTCTTACCCGAGCTTTCCGGGCCATAAATCTCGACGATCCGCCCCATCGGCAGGCCGCCGATCCCCAGCGCGATATCCAAGCCCAGCGACCCGGTCGAGCTCGCATCGATATCCTGCTTGGAATCTTCGCCCAACTTCATGATCGAGCCTTTGCCGAACTGCCGTTCGATCTGGGCCAATGCGCTGTCGAGCGCCTTTTGCTTGTCTGCGTTTTTCTTGTCGCTCATCGTCAGAAGATCCGCCATTGTCCTGTCGCCTTCTCTTTTGTCACACCCTTGATCGGGCGGCAATCGCTGCTTTGTTCGCCTCTTGTTCCTTATGGGACCAAAAAGAGAACATTTCAACTAAAACTTATGAAAACTACTCTTCAGCAATTGTGTTAAAGAGTCGTTTACGACAATCTCAGACATGAAAGGCATTGAAGAGAAAAGATAAATGCTTGTTTTCTATGAAAAGCGGCTTGCGCTTCTGTCTGTTCCAAAGACCGGCTCCACCGCGTATCAATCAGCTTTACGCGATAGGGCCGATATCGTCGTGTCCGGACCAACAGACCTGAAACATGCGAACATGCGTCGCTATGATCGTTTCTTCCAGACCATGTTTCGCAAGATGTTTGATGCAGAAATGGACGTCATGGCCATTGTGCGCGAACCTGTCGATTGGTTGGGAAGTTGGTATCGATATCGAACGCGCGCCGAATTGGCAGGTCATCCGCATTCCACAAAAGGTTTAAGCTTCGAGGCATTCCTTGACGCCTATATGCAAACCCCCCGCCCGGTCTACGCAGATGTGGGATGCCAAACCGATTTTTTGCAACCCCGCAGTAACGGTAAAGGTGTTGCGCATATCTTCAAATATGACAGCCAGCAAAAGATACTGGATTTCCTTCAGAATCGGCTGGAATGTAAAATCGATCTACCGCGTGAGAACGTCTCGCCCGCTTGCCCGATGGACTTCTCAAAACAAACTGAACTCCGGTTCCAATCATTGAACGCCGCAGAATACGCATTGTATCGTGCTGCCGAATAGCGTTTTCAATTCATTTGCTGAAACACCGCTTCGGTCAGCTGGGTCAACGAAAACGGCTTGGGCAGGAAGGTGGAATTTTCGATCTGAGGACCAGATTCGCCGAATGCCCCCTCAGTATAGCCTGACATGAAGACCACCCGCACGTCAGGCCGTGTTTTCATGGCCTCGCGCACCCAGGTCGGGCCGTCCATTCCGGGCATGACGACATCGGTAACAAAAACATCCACCAGCAAATTGGGGTCGTCCAACAATTGCAGCGCATCTTCGGCTGATTCAGCTTCAAGCACAGTGTAGCCTTTCAAGCGAAGCGCCCGCGTCGCGAAGGCGCGCACCGGGGCTTCGTCTTCGACCAACAAAACCACGCCTTCACCCAATCGGGAACTTTGCACCTCTGACGTATCGGGTACCTCAGGCTCCGATTCTTGGACCCGGGAACTCACAGGCAAGAGCACGGTGAATTCCGTTCCCCGGTCCTGCACACTGTCGACAAATATGAAACCACCAGTCTGTTTTACGATCCCGTAAACAGTCGATAGCCCCAGCCCCGTCCCCTCGCCTGTGCGTTTGGTCGTATAAAATGGCTCAAACACCTTTTGCAGTTTGTCTGCAGGAATCCCGATGCCGCTATCGATGACTTTGACCGTAACATATTCCCCCGGCTGTACCGTCGCCCGATCGCGCGTGATCGATTGATCCAATGTCACTACTTCGGTCTCGATCCGAATCTCCCCACCCTCAGGCATCGCATCACGCGCATTGACGACCAGGTTCATCAAGACCTGCTCTAACTGGCGCTTGTCCGCACAGACGGGTTTGAGCACCGGATCATGACTGAGCGTCAGGCGGACCTTCTCGCCCACAAGACGGTTTAGCAAATGGATAAGGTCTGAAATCGTATCTCGCAGATCCAGCACCTCGGGCCGGAGCGTTTGTTTGCGCGAAAAGGCCAGAAGCTGGCTGACCAACGCTGCAGCACGGTTGGCGTTCTGATTGATCTGTATAAGATCGCCGTAATTCGGGTCATCTTGGTCATGGCGCAACAGCAACAGATCACAATGCCCCGAAATCGCCGTCAGCAAGTTATTGAAATCATGTGCGACCCCGCCAGCCAATTGCCCAACGGCTTGCATCTTCTGGCCTTGGACAAACTGCGCCTCCATCGTTTTCAGTTCGGTGGCATCGTTCAGAACCGCAATAAGACAAACCTGACCATCCCTGAGAATCCGTGACAGCGTAACTTGCACAAATACCTCTTTGTCCTTGCGCACCAAACGCAGGAATTCAGACCGCGGTGCTGCGCCTTGTTCGGCAGCACTCGCCAGCCAGTCCCTGATCGGATAGCCGAGCCCCTGCATCATGCTTTCGATATTCGTCCGCCCCGGTTGGATCTCACCGACCAATTCAACTGCGAGGTGGTTTGCTTCGCTAACATCTCCATCGGGAGACATGCACATGATCGCAACTGGCAAATCTGCAAATGATGTCGTGTGCTGTGGTCCTTCGGCGTGCTGCAGCGGCGTTAAAAGCAACTCACGCACAATACCGCTGTGCCTTAGCGTTGTGACAGTGAATGGTGCTTCGGTTTCCCCGGTTTTAATCTGTATGATGCTACCATCAACTGCACCGCCAGCTTGAACCATCGGCTTGAGGCATGTGGGAATCTGACCAAAAAGTTCGATTGCCGCATCATTGGCATCCAGCACCACGTCATTTCGTCCGACCGTCAGAACCGGCCGCTGCACGCTGCGCCAGATCTGGGGTGCATCTATTCTAAAACGCCAGCAAAACCGATTTTCACCCAGCTTTGAAACAGACACGGGTATTGTTTGTCCGCGCGTGACAACATCTTCTTCCCAAAAGCCCCGTTTCAGGGCATGAGACTGCAAACGCAACAGCACCGCCGACGGGTTTGCAAATACGGTACGCAGAGACCCATCTAGTCGCGTACCCGCGTTCCGAATAAGACGCGCATTGGCCTGAGCGTTTGCAACTAGCACCTCGCCCGTCGCATCCGAAATGACACAGGCATCGGTTTCTTGCTCTAGAAAACCCGTCATCGCAGCGTATGTTTGCGCTTCGATCTGATTCAATATCCAAGCGCGCGCCAAGGCAAAGACCACTACTACCAGGAAGGACAAGCCAACGGCTGCGACCCCAGCACTTAACCGTGGCGGCAAGACGTCAAAGAAGGAAAGTACGCTCAATAAAATGGCGATCAATGCCAGTGAGGCATAGCGCCCACGATCAATGCCCCATCCACTTGATCGAGAGGGGGTAAATTCAGATTGAATAGACATAAACAGCCCGGATTATTACAATTTCTGATCAATATCTGCCTGCAATGGTTAATTGCTGCTTAATGATCAGTGACATAAACTTCTTAAGGTTGTGTTTTAAAGTTTATATTCGCGTCAAGTGTGCAGTAAAAAATCCATCGGTCCCGTGTGAAACCAGCCACGTTTTGCGGTATTCGCTCTGCCATTCGGGATTGCTGGCCAAGAATCCATCAATAATGCCGTCGTTTTCAATCGTCAGCATCGAGCAGGTCGCATAGGCAAGCACGCCTTTGGGCGCAACGAGAGGTGAAACGTCTCGTAGAATAGCGGCCTGAATCTGCGTCAGCTCGTCCAAGCGCTCCGGCGTAAGCGCCCATTTCCCTGCCGGTGCGCGGCGCCACGATCCGCTGCCGGAACAGGGCACATCTGTCAAAACGACATCGAACGGCGCCTGACTGGAGACTTGGCCTGTGGTCAAGATTGTGACATCTGCGCCCGCCCTTGCCGCGCGTGCTGACAAATCCCGCATGCGTTTGGGACTGGCATCATGGGCAAAGACGTGAACGCCGGGGGCCCTTGCCGCCAAAGCCAACGCCTTACCACCGCCGCCTGCACAGTAGTCCAGAACTCGCATGCCTGGCTGCAAATCAAGCGCGGCAATTACCGCTTGGCTCGCGGCATCCTGCAACTCAACAAGTCCATCTGTATACGGGCCGCTCATTGATATCTTGCGTGCGCCTACGGTCACTTCCAATGCGGTGTCGCAAGCCGAATGTGGATGCGCCGTAATCCCATCGGCAGCCAATCGCTGAATGGCCGAGGGTCGGTCAGCTTTCAGCAGATTAACCCTCAGATGAACCGGAGCGCGCGATTGTAGCGTGGCTGCGGCAAGTTCAGCTTCGTCCTTCAACGCGGCCTGAAATTGGGGCCACAACCATTCAGGGATATCCAGACGTTCTGCGTCGCTCTGAAATGACCTGGGTTGGTCAGCTTCGGTTACCTCTGCAGGTGCATACCGCGCACCCGAAAATAATGACGTTAGGTCTGAGTCCAAGGATCGGGCGGCACCGATCATCAGGCCGCGCCCCGTCTCGGATCCACCGAGCGCCGAGAAGGATCGCTTGCACCGCAATGCATCAAACACATGATCCCGGATCGCAGCGCGATCCTTAGATCCCGCGAACCGACTGCGTCGAGCCCAGCCGGTCAACGCCTTCTCGACCGGTGCACCGGCAAGAATGTCATCGAGGATCTCGATCGAGGCCTGTACCCGAGCAGCAGGTGTCATCGCGTTTTCCGTTCGTCTACACGATCAATTTCGAGAGACCCCCTGAAGGGTCTCACAAACTTACATCACGCGATAATTGGGGCTTTCCCGTGTGATCTGAACGTCATGCACATGGCTTTCCTTCAAACCTGCGCCAGTGATTTTGACAAAGTTGCAGTTCTGGCGCATCTCATCGACGGTGGCACAACCGGTATAGCCCATCGCCGCGCGCAAACCTCCAACCAGTTGGTGCACAACAGCGCTTGCGGACCCTTTATACGGCACCTGGCCTTCGATCCCTTCGGGCACCAGCTTGTCATTCGCGGCGTCCTTCTGGAAATAGCGATCCGCCGAGCCACGCGCCATCGCACCCAGGCTGCCCATGCCGCGATACGATTTGAACGAGCGGCCTTGATAGAGGATCACCTCGCCCGGGCTTTCATCCGTGCCCGCAATCATCGAACCCACCATGGCGCAAGATGCCCCTGCCGCAATCGCCTTGGCGAAATCGCCCGAGAATTTGATGCCACCATCAGCAATGACCGGAACTTCCCCCGCCGCAGCGGCACAATCCATGATGGCCGTCAACTGAGGGACGCCAACACCCGCGACCATCCGTGTGGTACAGATCGAGCCGGGCCCGATGCCCACTTTGATCGCGTCTGCACCTGCATCGATCAGCGCTTTGGTGGCCTCGGCAGTGGCGACGTTACCGGCGATGATCTGAACCTCGTTCGACAGCGTCTTGGCACGTTTCACCGCGTCCAGAACCCCTTGCGAATGACCATGTGCGGTATCCACAACAATGATATCGACCCCGGAATCGACCAACTGCTCTGACCGCTCGAACCCAGCGTCTCCGACCGAGGTTGCAGCAGCCACACGCAGACGGCCCAACCGGTCCTTGCAGGCTGTAGGGTTCAGCACGGCCTGCTCGGTATCTTTCAGCGTCAGTAAGCCTGTCAGCTTGCCCTCGCCATCGACGACCAGCAATTTTTCGATCCGACGCGCACGCATGAGGCTTTTGGCCTCTTCCAGATCGGCGGGCTCTTGCAGCATCGCCAGATTGTCAGAGGTCATCATCGCTTTGATCGGCGTGTCATCCGAGGTCGCAAAGCGCATATCTCGGTTGGTGACAATGCCGACGACACGACCGCTTTCTTCAACGACCGGGAAGCCGGTGAAGTTGTAGCGCTCTACCAAAGCCTGAGCATCTGCCAATGTTTGATCCGCGCGCAGCGTGACCGGGTTATAGACGATACCGGATTCGAACCGCTTTACCCGACGAATTTCACGCGCCTGTTCCTCGACTGAGAGGTTCTTGTGCACAACTCCGATCCCTCCGGCTTGTGCCATCGCGATGGCCATGCGCGCCTCGGTCACCGTGTCCATCGCCGAACTGAGCAGCGGGATGTTCATAGTGATTTCACGCGTCACGCGCGTGGTGGTATCAGCGGTTGCCGGCAGCACAGAAGATGCGCCCGGAACCAGAAGAACGTCGTCGAAGGTGAGTGCCTCACGAATCTGCATTTGATAACCCCATGCAAAAGCCCGTTTGACGGTGACCCTATTGCATGGATTTCACCCGAGGGAAAGCCCCGAACCCAAGTTGTTTTCCCCCGCGGGCTTCTGCCACGCCCGAAAACGACGCAAGCAATGCAAAACGTGCCGCTGAATGCCCTTTCCCTTTGCGTTCAAACCCATATGTTCGCCGGCATACGCGCGAATACAAAGGCAAGCCATTCATGACCACCGATCCTCTTGTCGTTTTCACCCCGTCCGGCAAACGCGGACACTTTCCCGTTGGCACGCCAATCCTGACGGCAGCGCGCCAGTTGGGTGTCGATCTTGATTCAGTCTGCGGTGGACGCGGTATTTGTTCGAAATGTCAGATCACCCCCAGCTATGGCGAGTTTCCCAAGCATGGCGTGACCGTCTCGGAGGACGCGCTGAGCGAGTGGAACGCGGTTGAACAGCGTTATGACGACAAGCGAGGCTTGAAACCCGGGCGCCGTTTGGGCTGTCAGGCCTCGGTTCAGGGTGACGTGGTGATCGACGTGCCTCCTGAAAGCCAGGTTCACCGTCAGGTGGTCCGCAAGGCCGCCGCCGCCCGCGCCATCACCATGGACCCTGCAACACGCCTGTATTTCGTGGTGGTGGAACAACCCGATATGCACTCGCCCACAGGCGATCTGGAACGGTTAGAACGCGCCTTGCGCGAACAATGGAAGATCGATGCGATTACCGCTGATCTGTCGCTGATGTCCAAGCTGCAGCCAGTGCTGCGCAAAGGGAAATGGGAGGTCACGGTCGCCGTCCACAAAGGCCACAAGGACAACGTGGCCCGTATCGTCGAAATTTGGCCCGGCCTGCACGAACATGGGCTTTACGGTCTGGCTATCGACCTCGGCTCGACCACCATCGCTGCGCACCTGACCGATCTGGAAACCGGTGAAGTCAAGGCTTCTTCCGGCCTGATGAACCCGCAAATTCGTTTCGGCGAAGACCTGATGAGCCGCGTGTCTTACGCCATGATGAATCCCGGTGGCGACAAGGAAATGACCCGGGCCGTGCGCGAAGCGATCAACGATCTGACCACTTCAATCGCTGATGAGGCCGGGATCGATGCCGCTTTGATCGTTGAAACGGTGTTCGTCTGCAATCCGGTCATGCACCACCTTCTGCTGGGTCTGGACCCGGTTGAACTGGGTCAGGCCCCATTTGCGTTGGCAACTTCGGAAAGCATGTCCCTTCCTGCGCATGAGATGGACCTGACCACGATGAATCCACGCGCGCAGGTCTACATCCTGCCGTGTATTGCGGGCCATGTGGGTGCGGACTGCGCTGCCGTTGCCCTATCCGAGGAACCCGGCAAGTCCGACGATCTGGTACTGATCGTGGATGTGGGTACCAATGCGGAAATCTTGCTGGGCAACACCCACCGCGTTCTGGCCTGTTCGTCACCCACCGGCCCCGCATTTGAGGGTGCCCAGATTAGCTCGGGCCAGAGAGCCGCGCCCGGTGCGATTGAACGAATCGAAATCGATCCTGTCACCAAAGAACCGCGTTTCCGCGTGATCGGGTCCGAGAAATGGTCGAATGACGAAGGCTTTGATCAGGACATTGCCACCACGGGCATCACCGGTATCTGCGGCTCAGGCATTATCGAGGCCGTGGCCGAGATGCGCATTGCAGGTCTTCTGGACGAAAGCGGGCTGATCGGCTCGGCCGCGCAGACGGGCACACCGCGTTGCGTTCCCGAAGGCCGCACCAACTCCTATCTGATCCACGACGCCAGCGCCGAGGGCGGTCCGCGTATCACGGTAACTCAGGGTGATATCCGTGCCATCCAGTTGGCTAAATCCGCGCTCTACGCCGGAGCGCGTCTCCTAATGGATGAGATGGAGGTTGACCGTGTGGATCGCGTGGTACTTGCCGGTGCCTTCGGCGCGCATATTTCGACCAAACACGCGATGGTGCTGGGTATGATCCCTGATGCACCGCTCGAGAAGGTCTCCAGCGCGGGTAATGCCGCTGGAACCGGTGCCCGGATCGCGCTGTGTAACATCGGATCGCGGGCCGAGATCGAACGCGTGGTGCGCGAGATCACCAAGGTCGAAACGGCAATCGAACCCAAGTTTCAGGACCATTTCGTCGCCGCCAATGCGATCCCGCACAAAACCGATCCGTTCCCTGAATTGGCCCAGGTCGTCACCCTGCCCGCTCCGTCCTTCAATACCGGCGGCGGGGATGAGGAAAAATCTGGCCGCCGACGCCGCCGGAGGTCATAGTCGCCCCATCCACAGGAGGCGAACATGACATCAGTGAACGAGGAACAGGCGGAATTCTGGGGAAACTCGGAACAAGGCACCAAATGGCTGACCTATGAGGATCAGCTTGACCACGCCTTCGCGCCCGTTCTTGATCTCGTTCTGGACCGGGCCGCCCTGTCGGCGGGTATGCAAGTGCTGGATATCGGATGTGGCACGGGCGTCAGCGCAATCGCTGCCGCCCGCGCGGTAGGGCCGAACGGGCACGTTCTGGCCGCTGACATTTCACAGCCCTTTCTGGACCGCGCAGCCAAACGTGCTGAAAGCGACGGGATACAGACTATCACTTTTCAGCACGCGGATGCGCAAACCTACGCGTTTGAACCCGGACAAATGGATGCCGCAATCTCCCGGTTTGGTGTCATGTTCTTTAGCGACTCGATCGCAGCATTCCGAAACATCGCCTTGGCACTGAAACCCGGTGGGCAAATGACGTTCGCTTCCTGGGGGCCATTGGACGTCAACCCGTGGTTCAAGATACCCCATGTCGCCGCCGTTCGGCGAATGGGTCAACCGCCCCGCGTAGACCGCTATGCGCCCGGGCCGCTGGCGTTCCACGACATCGACCATGTCAAAGGTCTGATGACCCAAGCGGGGCTGTCTGAAATAACCGGCGACGCGATCACAGTGAACCTGACGGGTTTTGGCGGCGTTGAAGGCACGGCGAGGCTGGTGACACGTGTTGGTCCTGCGGGCCGTGTTGTTGCTCATTTCGAAGGGAGTGAGGCTGATACTGACGCTATTCAAGAAGCGGTCGCAAAAGAGTTCCGACAGTATAAGTCTGGTTCGGAGATCCTCATCCCGGCGATGATCAACCTCTATCAGGCCCGTCGCGCAGAATGATTGGAGCGGGTAGCGGGAATCGAACCCGCGCGTTCAGCTTGGGAAGCTGACAGGCTACCATTACATCATACCCGCCGCTGGGCATTGAGTAGCACTGCTCTTTAATGGGGTTCAAGGGTCAACAAACGCTGACGAATCGAAAAGGCCGGATCAAAAAATCCGGCCCAATTCATTGTTTTATTTACCTTAAGCGCGGCGACGACGACCACCGCCACGACGTCCGCGTGCACCCTCGCCTTCGGCTCCGGCCTCGGCGGGTGGTTTGTTGAACCTGATCCACTCACCACCATGTGCGTCGTTGTTGGTCAGCAGGTTGGCGGCGCGGATGGCCTCCATCTCTTTGCCCGCACGCGGAAGGGTCGAACCCAGACCGAACATCTGTACAAAGGTTTCGTCGTCCATATCCTCGGGCAGAATGATACCGGCGGCAGCAACGGCCTCTTTCTTTTCAGCAATCTTCTTCTGAGTCACCGGCAGAGCCACCGGGTTCATGATCGCCGAAGTCATTCCAGCACCCATTGCCATCGGCAGGAAGGCGTTGTTGATACCGTGACGGTTCGGCAGGCCGAACGAGATGTTGGACGCACCGCATGTGGTGTTCACGCCCAGCTCTTCCCGCAGACGACGGACCAGAGCAAACACCTGCTGGCCAGCAGTTGCCATCGCACCAATCGGCATGACCAGCGGATCGACCACGATGTCATGAGCCGGGATGCCGTGATCGGCTGCACGCTCAACGATGGTTTTGGCAACGGCAAAACGCACATCAGGGTCTTCCGAGATTCCGGTGTCATCGTTCGAGATCGCCACAACGGGTACGTTGTATTTCTTGACCAGTGGCAGAACCAGTTCCAGACGCTCTTCTTCACCGGTGACCGAGTTCAACAGCGGACGACCTTCCGCCGCCTCAAGACCGGCTTCCAAAGCGCCCGGAACCGAGGAATCGATGCAAAGCGGTACATCAACAAGCCCCTGCACCAGCTCGACGATCTTGGTCATCAGCGGCGGCTCGGTCTCGTTCGGGTTGGGGTTCGAGTTGTAGACGACACCTGCGTTGATATCCAGAACGGTCGCGCCTGCAGCGACCTGCGCCAGAGCATCCTTTTCGACTGTCGAGAAATCGCCTGCTTCCAATTCGGCAGCCAGTTTCTTGCGGCCCGTTGGGTTGATCCGCTCACCGATAACGCAGAACGGTTCGTCAAAGCCCAGAACGGCAGTTTTTGTTTTTGATTCTACGACTGTACGGGTCATGTCCGTTCCTTAGGAGTTAACCGGCTTTGCCGAAGCGCCGCCGTTGTTGATCGCCCAGTTGGCGTTGGTCTTGATCCCGCCCAGCGGGAAGAAGTGTACCTTGGTGATATTGAAATCCGGGTTGGCTGCCTTGTGATTGGCCAGTTCGGTGACCACATCGGTTGGCTCGTAAGGCAACAGCAGCTTGGACACGTCCATGGCGCGCTTCTGCAGGACTTTCAGCGATGGACCAACGCCGCAGGCGATAGCGAATTTGATCAGCGTCTGCAGCTTCGCCGGGCCCGCGATACCGATATGGATCGGCAGATCAATACCCGCTTCTTTCAGGCTATCTGCCCAAGCGATGATCGGCTTGGCGTCGAACGCAAACTGAGTGGCCAGCGCCATTTCGGCGTCGGTGGTTTCCGAAAACTTCTGCTTCCAGCGCAGCGCGTCATCGACATTCTTGGTCGAGCCGTCGGGATCGATATCCTTGTTGCCTTCGGGGTGACCGGCTACGTGCAGTCGCTTGAACCCCGCCTTGTCGAACAGTCCGGTTTCCAGCAGCTGCATCGAGCTGTCGAAATCACCATGCGGTTTGGCGACCCCACCGGCCAGCAGAAGCGCCTGCTCGACACCCGCTTCACCCTGATACATGGAAATCCAGTTTTCCAGCGTTGCGGCATCCTTGATGATCCGTGCCGGGAAATGCGGCATGACAGGGTAACCTTCGGCCGCGATACGCTTGGCGGTTTTGACCATGTCTTCGATTGGCGTGCCCTCGATATGGGCGATGTAGACACGGGTGCCTTCTGGCAGCAGCGCGCGGAAATCTTCGACCTTTTCTGCAGTGCGCGGCATCACCTCGATCGAGTAGCCCTGCAAAAAGGCTTCGACGGTCGGGTTCACAGGGCCGTTTTCGACCGCATCACGTTTCTTGAAGTTCAGCAAAGCCATAGCGGCCTCCCATAAAGATCTGGGGCTCATGCCCAACCGTCATTGGCGATCAGGGTCTTGATACGGTCCTGATCGTACTCTGTTTCCAAACGCGCGGCCTCGGCTTCGGCAATTTCGGACGGGTCGCCCTCAACTGCGAAAGGCTCGGCTTTGCGCCACTCGGCCAGATAGGCATCACTATCCTTGGCGTTCACCTTCATTGCGGCCCGGTCGATGGCTTGTTCAAACCGCTCTTCCAACTGCCGCTTAGCGCCACGACGGCCCTTGCCGACGATGACTTGGGCGGGAATATCGCGCCAATATACGATGGTGACGTCAGGCATTACCGTGATTCCTCCTAACCAGATGGACCGGTTCTAAACTTCAATGTGGGTCCAAGTCGGTCGATTTTCGACATACGGCGTATTTGCAGCGACCTTTTTGCCCACGGCTGCGTACCGCAGCTTTTAAAGCCTTGGTGGCCAAAACCGAACATCAAAATCCTAATGACTTTAATGAGCGTCTTGCGTGATCCAATTGCGCGACCTATGGTCGGGGTAACTCGAAAATCGGAGGGCGTTTAAGATGGCGCCCAAGCGTCCCAGAGGTGCGGGCGCGTTCCCGAAAGCGGTCGAAAGCCCCGCGCCGGCAAGACCCGATCCAGATGCGTTATATGCGGCACTGGATTTGGGGACAAATAGCTGCCGCATGTTGATCGCCCAGCCCAAGGGCAGTGGATTTCATGTGGTGGACAGCTTCTCCAAATCGGTGCAGTTGGGTGCCGGTCTGGAACGCACCGGGCGGTTGTCGCGGGCGTCCATGGCACGTACCGTACAGGCGCTGCGGATTTGTCAGCAAAAACTCAAACGTAACAAGGTCAAGCGCATGCGCTTGATCGCAACCGAGGCTTGCCGTCGCGCCAAGAATTCACGCGATTTCATCCGGCAAGTTAAACGCGAAACCGGCCTGACGCTCGACATCATCCAGCCCGAGGAAGAAGCACGTCTGGCTGTGATTTCCTGTGCACCGCTAGTGTCGACCAAGACCGAGCAATTGTTGGTCGTCGATATCGGCGGCGGCTCAACCGAATTGGTCTGGATCGACATCTCCTCTGTTCCTCGTCGGGATCGGCCTGCCGCGATTATGAGATTGCATAACGGGTTCCACACACCTGAAAGCCCTTTCCCTGCGGCCAAAGTGGTTGATTGGATCAGCGTCCCGCTGGGCGTGGCAACATTGCGTGATCAGTTCAACGACGTCGAAGACGATGCCGCGCGTTTTGCGCTAATGAGCTGGTTTTTCGAAGAAAATCTGGCCGATTTCGCACCTTACAAGGATGAACAGGCCCGCGAAGGGTTTCAGATTGTGGGCACCAGCGGAACGGTGACCACTGTCGCCGCCTCACACCTTGGCCTCAAGCGCTATGACCGGACGAAGGTGGACGGATTGCGGATGACCAGCGATCAGATTGACAAGGTGATACGAGGCTATCTAGAACTCGGCCCTCGTGGGCGCCGCCGTGATCCCCGGATCGGAGAAGATCGGCAGGCCCTGATCATGTCCGGCTCGGCCATCTTGCAGGCGCTGTTGCGCTGCTGGCCCACCGATCGCCTTTCTGTGGCGGACCGTGGGCTGCGCGAGGGTTTGCTTTATGCGCAAATGAGTGCGGACGGTGTATTGGAAGACGGACCGTTCTGATGGCGAAGACACCAACTGGCAAAAGCAACTCGGGTCGCGGGCAACGCGACCTGAAGGTGAAGGTCAAGACAGCGCGCGGGCGCAAGCTCAGCTCGACCCGCTGGCTGGAACGGCAGTTGAACGACCCCTATGTCAAACGCGCGCAGGTCGAAGGCTATCGCGGACGCGCGGCATTCAAGATACTTGAGTTGGACGACAAGTTCCGGTTTCTCGTACCCGGCGCGCGCGTGGTCGATCTGGGTTGTGCGCCCGGTGGCTGGCTGCAAGTCGCCGTGAAACGCGTCAATGCACTCGGCGAGAAAAGCGGCAAGCGCGTCGGCACCGTTCTGGGGGTTGACCTTCAAGAGGTTGAGCCCGTCGCCGGTGCCACCGCGCATGTCCTTGATTTCATGGAAGATGACGCCGATCAGAAGGTCAAGGACTGGCTGGGTGGCAAAGCGGACGTGGTCATGTCTGATATGGCGGCTGCGTCTTCGGGCCACAAACAGACTGACCACCTGCGGATCATGGCCCTGTGCGAAACGGCGGCTTATTTCGCGTTCGACGTGCTGGAAGAGGGGGGCACTTTCGTTGCCAAGGTGCTTGCTGGCGGGGCTGAGGGGGACCTTCAGAAACTGCTCAAGCAGAAATTCAACAAGGTTGCCAATGTGAAGCCTCCGGCCTCACGTTCTGATAGTTCCGAGAAGTTTGTTGTCGCCACCGGCTTCCGGGGTTAAGCGGCGTTAATTCAGATCGATCTTTCCCGGCGCTATGCTCTGTTTCCGCAGAGACGCTGCAGCTATGCCTTGCAGCAATAGTGCTTCGCCATGATTGATATCGACAGGCTTGCGCGCGCGCAGCTCTTCAATACGCTGGTCAAGCGTTGTTTTACGAGCCGCCGTCAGCGGCTTTGCGAAGGTAGCGGTGCGATCCGGCATACATCACCTGTAGCAATCCGAGTGCTGATACCGGTTGGCTAACCGTAGAATGCGCCGCGAAGATGGCGCAATTCTGCCAGTTCCATGCCAGCTATCTCCCGAGTTCCTGCGCAAGTTGCATTAAGTTCGGATCATCGGGAAGCACTGACAAGGCCTCGTCCAATGTCGCCAACGCAGCCTGAACACCGCGATTGATGTGGGCAAGTTGAACCAGCATCGGCCAAGCCTCAACGCGCTGCGGGTCGAGCGTTACAACCTCGCGGAATGCACGTTCTGCAGCCGGCGCGTTTCTGAGCGTAAGCGCCCAACCACCCAGCACCAAATGGGTCTCAGGAAAGTCCAAACGATTGGAAATGCTACGTTGCCAATCCGCCATACCCTGCTGCGCGCTTGCGCGTTGGTCTTGCGTCATGGCCTGCGCTGGGATCGATAAGAACTCTTTCGCAGCCGAGATGCGTACATTGCGCATGGGGTCGGATAACAACGGCTCTAACCGCGAAGCGCGCAACTGGGCAGGAACCTGACGCTGCAGTACCGGTCCATTGGCACGTATCAGTGGGTCCGGATCGGCCAGCAACGGTGCCAGACGCTCGGCAAGATCAGGCGTTGCAAAAGGTTGCAACAAATACAGAGCGGTTGCGCGAACGATACCTGCCTGCCCTTCATCCAGAGCGATCGCGACCAGCGTTTCAGGGTCGTCCAATTGACCACTGCCTGCTGCAGCAAATGTCGTGCCATAATGCGCCACTCTATAGGATGATTCCGGGAACCAGAGTTCAATCTGCTGCGCCGCCCAAGACTGATCTTCATCCGCATGGCAATCGGTGCAGGCATCAGTTCCGAGCCCCAGATCAGGGCGGGGAATGCGGAAGCTGTGATCGCGCCTGCCATCTACACCCATATAGACACGCTCGATCATGTGGCAGTTCTTGCATTGGGCACCCGCAGAATTTTCAGCATGTTGGTGATGCACGGGCGTGTCATATTCGGCCAGCCGAAGGGTCGGGAAATCCGGGTTGCCAGCGGGGGAGTGGCATTGGGTACACAACCCATTACCCTCGGCTTTTACCTCAGCCCGGTGCGGATCATGGCAATTCATACAACCCACCCCTTCTGCATACATGCGCGACTGCAGGAATGAGCCATAAACATAGACCTCGTCCAAAATCTGGCCATCTGGGTGATACAAACCCGGTCGCAGCAACGCCAGGTTATAGGCGTCGTGATACGGCTTGCCGGGAAGCGGATTACCATCTTCCAACGCCTCGCGCCGGGAATGACAGCCGGCGCATTGCTGAATTTCCGCTTCTGTCAGCCCCCTGCCCCATGTCGTAGAGAATCCGAACTCGCTCAAACCGTCTTGCAACACTTTTCCGGTCGTCCACTCCAAATGCGCAGAACCCGGCCCGTGGCAAGCCTCGCACCCGACACCAATTTCGACCTGTGTCGAGGCATAGCGCCTTTCCTCAGAGTCGTAGTTCTTCACATAACCGGTCGCGTGACACTCGGCACAGCGGGCGTTCCAGCTTTTGTACGGACCGGTCCAGTGCAGCCCATCATTCGGAGGCAGATCCTGATCTGGATAAAGGTGAAACCAACGGCCCTTTTCGACGTCCCAAACAACGTCGAAACTCTGCAACCGGCCGGGTTCGGTTTCGAAAAGATATTGCTGTAGCGGCGCGATACCAACCACTGAATGTACCGGATAGGTCGTTGTAACGCCGTCTTTTTCGGTGACCTGCGCCGTAAGAGCTCCATCTTGATCCGCAAAGGCCACGCTCATTCCATCATGCGAGAATCGTGTTCCATCGAAATCAGCCTGAACATGGCCGTCCTCCACCTCGGTCCAGGCAAGCGCATGGTATGAGCTTTCCCAGGCTTCGGTTTCTTCCTTATGACAATCCGAGCACGCGTCTGATCCAACATAGTCCTGCGCCTGCGACTGCTGCGCGGTCGCCCAAAGGATCGCGGTCATCACGATAGCGCGGAGATACATCATTGCCCCTCTTCGTTTTGCAAATCGATCAGCGCACCGTTGTATTCGGCCCCGAGGATCAGCATGGCCGAGCATAAGTACAGGAAAATCAGCGCTGCCATTGCTCCTGCAAGCCCGGCATACGTCGCGCTATAGGTCGCAAACTTGGCGATGTAGATTGAAAAGCCCCATCCACCTGCAGCCCACAAAGCCAATGTCAGGATTACGCCCGGCAAGATTTGTAGTAGGCTGTGCCGTCGGGTGGGCAAGATCAGATGGGCCAAAAGAACGGTGCCAGCGGGGACAGCCACGGTAAAGGTCCATCGCAGACGATCCACCGACAGCCAGTTGTCCACATCCACTGCCGTCTTTTCCGAAACCAAACGGGTATAGACCGGCAGAACGACTTCGACCGCCGCGATGGCCAGAATGGCAGCACCGCCGATTATGACCAGCACAAAGCACAGCAGTCGGGTCTTCCAGAAGGGCCAATTGTCCGTGTCGTGATAGGCCTGCGCCATCGCCTTTCGCACGGCGGCGACTCCGTTCGAGGCAAAGTAGATCGCCAACAAGCCACCCAAAGTGATCACGCCCGAGCCCGCACCGGCCAGAACAGCACGCAGTTCTGAAACGATGGGATCGGCCACGTCTTTGGGCCAGGCGCCAAATATCAGTTCGATCAGTTCATCGGTCACATAGCCCTGTGACAAGGCCCCTGCCAGCGCAACCGTGAACAGAACGAATGGAAACAGGGCCATCATCAACGACATGGCGACGTGGCTGCTCATGACGAAGCCGTTTTTGTCATTAAATCGGCGCACAGCAAGCCAGAGCGCACGCAGGAATTGGCCGAACGAGGGAATCAAAACAGTTGGCATTGCGCTAGCCTAGCCTGCCTTTTCCTTTGGCAGAACCGCCAATCGGATCAGGCCACCGATTTCATGCGTATAACCTTCTGTATGGATTGCATAAACCCGCCAGCCTGTGCAGGATCAATCAAAACACATCCAGGCAGCACTCAGACCAAGGCCATCTTATGACCTCTGACCCAGAAAACAGCCCATCCCGTGCGCGTCCGCAACTGAGCGTATTGCGGGATGTAGCGATCGTGGCCACGCTAATGGTGCTTGGCCTCTATGCAGGGGCAAACTTTCTGGTGCCGTTGACCATGGCGTTACTGGTCAACGTGCTGATCCTGGCCCTTAGCGACCGGGTCATTGCAGTGACGCGGGTGCCAATCTGGTTGGCGAATGTCGCGGGAGTAACAGTTGTATTGGCCGGTTTGTTCATGATCATGTACATTCTGGGCAGTCAGGCCACGCAGTTTGCACGCTCGATCAACACCTACGAAAGCCAGTTTGACGGGGCTGTTCATAGAATTACCGGGTTGGTCGGCAATGATGTCACAAGTTTTATCCGAGACAATCTGGTCAGCATCGATATGTCCTATGTCGCTCGGATATTGCTGGGCAGCGCCACATCACTGCTTAACCAGTTCTTCCTAATCAGCCTCTATGTCGCCTTTCTGATGGCCGAGCGGTTAGCCTTTCGCAAGAAAATCCAGCTTGCCGCCGGCAACCCACGGCTGGGGGCTGACCTGGCCTTGGTTCTGGATGCGATTTCGTACAGCCTGCAGCGATACGTCGGCGTGAAAACATTTATCAGTCTGATCACCGCCACCATCAGCTACGCTGTATTCAAAGCGCTGGGTCTGGAATATGCTGAAACCTGGGCCGTGCTGACTTTCGCCCTGAATTTCATCCCGTCAATCGGTTCGATCATTGCCGTTATCTTTCCCGCAATGATCGCTCTGGTTCAGTTTGAGACGATCGGGCCATTTCTCGTGATCGTTCTGGGGTGCGGCACACTACAGTTTCTAATCGGCAACTTTCTGGATCCGGCTATGCTGGGCCGATCGCTGAACATGTCGACCTTCCTAGTGATTTTGGCGTTGACCTTCTGGACTACGGTCTGGGGTCTGATCGGAGCGTTCCTGAGTGTGCCTTTGACCGTCTGCATCCTGATCATCTTCAGCCACATCCCCGCGCTGCGCCCTGTCGCGATCTTGATGTCTTTGGATGGAAGGCTCGGTGAGGATGATCGGTCGTCAACCGAACATTCGGCTTGAACGTCCGTCAACTTTGACAGCTAGCGACGAGGGCGCGTCGATCTTTCAACCTCAGCCGACCATACCCGCCTTCGATCAAGTCCAATTCGATAAGCCTGTGTAATGCTCGGTGAAGCGTTGGCGCAGAGACTGCAATCATAGCCGCCAGCTCTTCCTGCGAAACCGGTATCCAACCCTCTGCGTCGGATGTCACCTCATCCAGATGCAGCAACCTCAGAACCAGACGTTTCTCGGTGCCGGTCACCGCAAGATTGGCTACGATACGCAGGGCTTTTTGCATGTTTTCATGACTTAAGGCGTAGAAATCCCGAACAAAGTCAGGAGAATCCTGCACTAAGCGTTCTAGCCGCGAGGCCGGAAAGAAAAGCGTCTCGGTTGGCCGAGTCGCTACCACGCTGATCAGCCGATGTGCAGTCGCAAACAACGCGAGATCGCCGATCCAAAAGCCACGTCCCTCTTGGTGTATGACAAATTCCTGACCGTCATCTGCGGGGACGGTGATCTTAACACTACCATCCAATACAGCGTGAATCCCGTTGGCGGGATCACCCTGGACAAACAAAGCTTCGTCAGCACCGTAAGTTCGGCGCACGGCGCTGCGCATCAGAGCATCCTGAAAGGCGGGAGATCTGGTTTTGAACCAGGAACTTTCCTGCAGCGCGTCTAGATCAGTTTCAATTAATGCCATCTATATATTTAAACTTCATCATATGATAAATTTCAATCAGGCTCACTGGCCTACATTACTTACACACGAATCCCGCAATCTGGCTATTTTCGCGGGATATCCAATGCTTAACGACTGCAACTAATCCTATTCTGGACACAAGTCTCAGATAGTTCACAGGGACAAATTGTCCACAAGTTCAGGAGTAAAACATGTTAACTACAACCCGGTTCTTGGAAAGCTGGCGTATCGGACTGCGCCGTACCGCAGCAGCGTCGATTGCCGTTCTGGTCGCACTGCCCGCATGGGCGCAGGATCAAAAACCCAACATTTTGGTCATTTGGGGCGATGACATCGGCCAATCCAACATTTCGGCCTACACAATGGGCCTTATGGGATACCAGACCCCCAATATCGACAGGGTCGCCGATGAAGGCATGATCTTCACCGATTATTATGGCGAGCAATCCTGCACAGCTGGCCGCTCATCTTACATCATGGGCCAATCGGTGTTCCGGACTGGACTGTCCAAGGTTGGCTTGCCTGGCGCTAAAGAAGGGATGCAGATCGAAGACCCCACGATTGCAGGGTTGCTTAAGGATCATGGGTACGTGACCGGCCAGTTTGGCAAGAACCACCTGGGCGACCGGGATGAGCATCTGCCGACAAATCACGGATTTGATGAGTTTTTTGGGAATCTCTATCACCTCAATGCCGAAGAAGAACCCGAGCATGAAGATTATCCCGGGGACGCGGTTCTGCCCGACGGGCGCACGTTCCGCGAGGCCTATGGTCCGCGCGGTGTGATCAAGTCCAGCGCAGGCGGCCCCATCGAAGACACCGGTCCACTGACACGCAAACGCATGGAAACGGTGGATCAGGAAACCCTGGAAGCTGCCGTTGAGTTCATTCGTGAGGCCAACCAGAACGGCACACCATTCTATGTCTGGTGGAATGGCACACGCATGCATTTCCGCACCCATGTCGGGGAAGAAATGCGCGAAACAGCCAACGAAATCCTAGGTAGTCCGGCCGATGAATACACGGCGGGCATGATCGAACATGACATTCAGGTCGGCCAACTGCTTGATCTGCTGGACGAACTCGGCATCGCCGACAACACTATCGTTCATTATTCCACCGATAACGGCCCGCATTACAACACTTGGCCGGATGCCGCTTCGACACCGTTCTGGGGCGAAAAGAATACCAACTGGGAAGGCGGCTGGCGCGTACCATCCATGGTGCGTTGGCCCGGTAAGATCGAAGCGGGTTCGATCTCGAACGAAATCGTGCATCACATGGATTGGCTGCCCACCTATCTGGCGGTCGCTGGCGACCCCGAAATCAAGGAAAAGCTGAAAGCCGGCTATTCCTCACCTGCCATGGGTCGCGACTACAAAGTGCATCTGGATGGCTACAACATATTGCCACTGCTGACTGGTGAGACCACTGAAAGCCCCCGCCGTGAAATCTTTTATTTCACGGATGACGGCGACCTGTCTGCTTTGCGTTTTGACGACTGGAAGCTGATCTTTTTGGAGCAAAAAGCATGGGCCACCCTGCGCGCATGGATGGAACCATTCACAGAACTGCGCGTGCCGATCATCGTGAATTTGCGCCGCGACCCTTATGAGCGTGGATACCGTACATCCAACACATACTACGACTGGATGATCGACCGGGTGTATTTCCTAGTACCGGCGCAGCAATATGTGGCGAGTTTCCTGAGTACTTTCCAAGAATTCCCACCACGTCAGAAGGCGGCGAGCTTCAGCCTGGATCAGGTAATGCAGAAATTGGCCACACCGACTTCGAACTAGAAAACAAGACAGGGGCCGCCGTAAAGCGCGGCCCCTTTTTCCAGTATCAGAGGCTATTAAATGAGATTTCTCAAACTCACGGCGTTTATAGCCACCGTCCCCTTAGTGGCGTTCGCAGACCCCCTGCCCAGCTGGACCGACTCAGCATCAAAACAGCAGATCATCGACTTTGTTGACGCGGTCAGCGACCCGGCGAATGAACTCTATGTCACTCCCGTCGACCGGATTGCGGTGTTTGACAATGACGGCACGCTCTGGGCCGAACAACCGGTCTATTTTCAGTTCATATTTGCCATGGACCAACTGGCAGAGCTTGCTAAACAAGACCCATCGATCTTATCGACCCCAGCGCTGAAAGCGGCTGCTGAAGGTGATCTGAAAACCATTCTGGAAGGCGGGCACGACGCTCTGATCGAAGTGGTCAACGCATCGCATTCCGGCAGCAGCGTTGAAGTATTTCAGGCGTCGGTGGCCGATTGGCTGGACACTGCACGACATCCCGAGACCGATCTGCCCTACGACCAGATGACCTATCAGCCGATGGTCGAGCTGTTGCGCTATCTGCGGGATGAGGATTTCAAAACTTATATCGTTTCAGGCGGAGGCCTGCATTTCATGCGTGTCTTCGCCGAACAGGCCTATGGCATCCCGCCCGAACAGATTCTGGGCACCTATGGTGAGACCACGTATGACAATGTGGACGGCACGCCTGTAATCAACAAGGCCCCCGGCATCGCCTTCATCGATGATAAAGAAGGCAAACCTATCAATATCGAGCGCACCATCGGCAAGCGCCCCATATTTGCCGGGGGAAACTCGGACGGGGATTTTGCCATGCTTGAATGGACCACCGCAGGCGACGGGCCACGGCTGGGCGTTTTGATCCATCACACTGATGCGGATCGTGAATGGGCCTACGACCGCGAAAGCCCGATTGGACGGCTGGTCGATGGGTTGGACAAAGGCCCGGATATGGGATGGGTCATTGTTGATATGGCCAACGACTGGTCCCGCATCTACACTGGGGCAAACTAAGCAACCCGGATCGCTGCGCCCCGATGTGGACATTACTCGTCTCGTTTTTTCTGTTTTCACTCTATTGCGTAGCGGTCGTCTTTGCAGTTCGCGCTGCGCAGACTGCACGCACACCACAAGGAGCGGTTGGCTGGGTTGTGTTCCTGCTGTCGGCCCCGATGTTTGGCGTGCCGCTGTATCTATTCCTCGGTCACCATCGGTTCAGAGGATACCGGATCGCTCGGCAAGAAAGTGAGCGCGTCGTCGAAGGGATCAAGACCTTTGCCGATTTCTCGAAACCCAACCCTCAGACGATGCGAGTCAATCCTCGCGCGTTTGAAGCGCTGGCCCATTTGCCCGTCTCACGTGGGAATGGAGCCGAGCTGCTGATCGACGGCGAAGCTACGTTTGATGCCATTCTCGACGCCATAGATAAGGCCGAGAATTACGTTCTGATCCAGTTCTACATCGTCCGGGATGATGATCTTGGGCGAAGGGTGCGGGACCGGCTAATCGCCGCGGTCAAGCGTGGCGTACATGTTCGGTTCATGACCGACGCGGTGGGTAGCTATGGCCTGCCGTCCAGCTATTTTGAGACGCTGCGCCAGGCCGGTGTGGATGTTGCAGATCCCCGCGAACAACGCGGGCCCAATTTCCGGTTTCAACTGAACTATCGCAACCACCGAAAAACTGTGATCGTGGATGGCGATGTCGGCTTTATCGGTGGTCACAACATCGGGGTCGAGTATCTGGGACAAAGCCCTCGGTTCGGTCGTTGGCGGGACACACACATCAAGATGACCGGTCACGTGGTCCGTCAATTGCAACTGATCTTCACGGAAGACTGGCACTGGGCGCGCAACGAAGATCTGATCGACCAACTCGATTGGGCTGGAAATGAATCTGATCAGGACATGAATGCGCTGCTGGTGGCAACGGGCCCGGGCGACGAAACAGAAACCGGCGCAATGATGTTCTTTGCGGCCATCACTGAGGCGAAAGAACGGCTTTGGATCGCCTCGCCCTATTTTGTGCCCGACATCGACATCATGACCGCGCTACAGCACGCGGCGTTGCGTGGTGTGGATGTACGAATACTCGTGCCGGATGTCATCGACCATCGTCTGCCCTGGCTGGCCGCTTTTGCCTATTTCGACGAAATCCGAGACTGTGGCGCCCGTGTGTTTCGCTATACCGACGGCTTCATGCATCAAAAAGCGTTTGTTGTAGACGATACCTTGGCCGCCGTTGGCACCACCAATCTGGACAACCGATCTTTCCGTCTGAACTTTGAGGCGATGGCCCTGTTCTTTGATCGTCGCGCAGCAAACGCAGTGGCTGCGATGCTGGAAACCGATTTTGAAGCAAGTTACGAATTGACCCGCAATTTGCCCCAGCAACCGTTCCACATCCGTTTTGGTGCGCCGCTTGCACGGTTGTTTGCACCGATCCTCTAGTTCAGGAACCGTTCTTCAAACACCCGCGTCATGAGAGCCACCAGGAACGCGGTCGACAGCCCAAAGGCCAGTAGGCCCGTGACCGATGCAAACGCTCCGAAGATGCGCAGCCCTTCGCCCAAGACGATGTCGCCGTAACCCAGCGTTGTGAACGTCACCAATGAGAAATAGAGGGCCGAATTCCAATCCGGCAGCACATCACCCCAAACCCAGACAATCGCCCAGATCCAGACCTGAACCGTATGGGTCAGCACGATAAACACCAGCGCCACGCTGATCGGGCCTGCGGTTGCAAGGATAGTGCTGCGTGTCTCCCATTTCGCAACCAGTTTTCGGATGACCAGAACGCACCATGTCAGCAGCATGATTTCGATCAGAAAACAAATACCCAGATAGAAGCTGCCCCAAATGATTTGTTGCGACAATGTCATGTAAACGGCCTTTGTTCTGATCGCTGAAAACTGTGCAAGCATGGGGGTTTCGCGCGTTGCCGACAACCCCATGCGATGCGTAAGGCTGCGGCGAATAGAACCGATCTCGGCTCTGGACACTGGCGCGCCGCGTTGCACATTGTGACGGGACCAGATGAGAGTTTGCATGTTGCTATCAATTGATCACGTTCGAAAAGCCTATCCCGGTGGGCGACCTGTCCTGACCGATGTTTCATTGACGTTGGAACAGGGGCAGACCTTGGCGCTGACCGGAGAAAGTGGCAGTGGCAAAAGCACATTATTGCATCTGGTGGCGGCGCTGGATGGGTTTGATGGCGGAGAGATTACTCTGGAAGGGCGCGCCATGTCGGCCCTGAATGATGCGGAACGCGCCGAATTGCGTCGCTGCACCTTGTCTCTGGTCTTTCAGCAGTTCAACCTGATCCCGTCGCTGACCGTTGCCCAGAACCTCTCGATCCATGCGCGACTTGCGGGTCGGAACGACCCGGATTGGGTTGTCCACCTGACCGAGCGCCTTGGCCTGAGAGAACTGCAAGACCGCTACCCCGAGAACCTTTCGGGCGGACAGCAGCAGCGGGTTGCCATCGGACGCGCCATGGCGATCCGACCACGATTGCTGCTAGCGGATGAGCCGACGGGCAATCTGGACGAAACAGCAAGTGCGGTGGTGCTAGACCTGATGCTTTCATTGGTAGCCGATACCGGCGCTGCGCTCCTGCTGGTCACCCACTCGAATGACATCGCCAGCCGTCTCGACCGGCGTGCCCACCTGACGGGCGGGCATATCGCATGACACGCGCTGCGGTCCTGGCGTTGGTGTCCCATTGGCGGATGCACCCATTGCAATTGATGACGCTTCTGACGGGTATCGCGCTGGCAACTTGTCTGTGGTCGGCCGTGCAAGCCATCAATGCCGAAGCGCGCGCCAGCTATGAACGCGCCAGCGCCCAGCTTGCCATCGGACAATTCGACGAACTGCGCGCCTCCGGTTCCACGATCCCTCTTTCCCGCTACGCCGAGCTCAGGCGCGCAGGCTGGCAAGTGGCGGCCGTCTTAGAAGGCACGCTGCGCATCAAGGGCCGTTCCGTACGTCTGATGGGGGTGGATTTGGTGGCCTACCCTGTCCTGCCCGCGATCACCCAGATCGAGCAAGGCGCGGATGCCCCCGACCCAGCTGATATGCTGACAGCTCCGGGGCGGCTGCTGATGTCACCCGCCCTGGCCCCGCTGTTTCAATCTAGTGACGACTTCCCACCGGTACTTTCCAGCACCGCGCTGCCACCTGATCTGGTGCTCACCGATATTGGAGTGGCCGAGCGTCTTCTGAACCGTCCCGGTCAGATTTCCCGTCTGGTGATCTTGCCCATTCAGCCCCGTGGTGTCCCGTCTCTGTCAGAACTTGCGCCTGAACTTCAACGCATTAGCCCCTCGGCCCAGTTGGATACCGCGCAACTTACCGACAGCTTTCACCTGAACCTCTCAGCCTTCGGCTTGCTGTCTTTCGCCGTCGGCCTGTTCATCGTTCACGGAACGGTCGGCCTCGCCTTCGCGCAGAGGCGTGGCACGATCCGTACATTAAGGGCGTTGGGCCTTCCCATGCGGGGCCTGATCTGGATCGTTCTGGGTGAATTACTTCTCTTGGCCCTGATCGGTGGCCTGTTCGGGTTAATCCTGGGGTATTTTCTGGCTGGAGCCTTGTTGCCTGATGTCGCCGCCACGTTGCGCGGCCTCTACGGGGCAACAATCGACGGGCAGATGTCATTACGCCCCCAATGGGTCGCCGCAGGTCTTGCGATGGCAACAGGCGGCACGTTGGCGGCCAGTGGCCACGCTCTTTGGCGACTTTCGCGCATGCCCATCCTCGCAGGGCCGGGCTTACAAGCTTGGCGTGGCAGTAAAGCCTCGGCCCAGATTACAGGCGCGTGTGGCCTAGCCCTGCTAGCATTGGGCTTTATCGCATATTTCACAATCGGCGGACTTATCGCAGGGTTTGCCTTGCTTGCCGGGATGCTGACCGGAGCGGCCTTGTTGCTGCCGCTCGCACTGTCAGGGATATTGACCTTGTGCCTGCGCCGGGCCCGCACGCCTGTTGGTCAATGGGTGCTCGCGGACATGCGGGCGCAATTGCCCGGTCTGTCACTTGCGCTGATGGCCTTGCTGCTAGCGCTCGCCGCGAATATCGGCGTGGGCACAATGGTTTCAAGCTTCCGCCTCACCTTTACTGGCTGGCTCGATCAACGGCTGACCTCCGAACTTTACGTGACCGCAGCCGACAATGCACAAGGCGCAGCCCTTATCGATTGGCTCGCCCCAAGGGCGTCAGCTGTCCTACCCATTCGCAGCACCGAATTGCTGCACGAGACCGGGCCGTTGTTTCTGTACGGGATTGTTGATCACGATAGCTATCGCAACAACTGGCCACTGATCGCCAAGGATCCCGACGTCTGGGACAACGTCCTGTATCGCGGCGCCGTACTCATCAACGAGCAACTCGCACGACGCGGGGATCTGTGGCCCGGAGATACCGTCGCGATCACACCCGAGCACAGCTTGCCGATTGCAGGTGTCTATTCCGACTACGGGAACCCGACAGGTCAGGCCATCGTCGCAATGCCGATGCTGGATCAGATTGCCCCGGATACGGATACACGCCGCTTCGGCATCCGCATCATACCGGATCAGGCCTCGGAGCTGGCACAGGCGTTGCGTGACCAATTTGACCTACCCCCATCGGCAGTTGTGCAGCAGGCCGCTATGAAAGCGCAATCGATGGCTGTTTTTGAGAAAACTTTCGTCGTCACCTCAGCGCTGAATGTCCTGACACTGGGCGTTGCGGGGTTCGCGATACTCACCAGTTTGCTGACATTGTGGACCCAGCGCCTGCCTCAGGTCGCACCGGTCTGGGCGCTGGGCCTTACGCGCGCGCAACTGGCCAAGCTAGAGCTTCTGCGCAGTGTCCTGCTTGCGGTGATGACCGCTTGTCTTGCCCTTCCATTGGGCCTTGTATTGGCATGGGTGCTGCTGGCCGTGATCAACGTGCAGGCCTTCGGATGGCGCTTGCCCATGTATTTGTTCCCAACTGATTGGCTGAGCTTATTCCTGCTGACTCTGGTTGCCGCCGTGCTCGCAGCGGCCCTACCCGCATTACGATTGCTCCGCCTACCACCTGCTGCGCTGTTGAGGGTTTTTGCCAATGAACGTTAAAGCCTTCATTCTGTTCATCCTCCTTCCAATTCCCGGTTGGGCGCAGGGTTATGCCGGGTTGGGCGGCAATGCGGATGGCTTTACGCGTCCTGAACCGGGCTACAGCTTTCAGTTTCCGCAAGATCACGGCGCCCATCCGGATTATCGGATTGAATGGTGGTATCTGACGGCAAACCTCAAAGACGCAGAGGGTCGCGACTATGGCATACAATGGACCCTGTTCCGATCGGCCCTGAAACCGTCCGAGGCTGACGGCTGGCAAAGCCCGCAGATCTGGATGGGCCATGCCGCGCTCACAACGCCAGAAACACACTATTTCGCCGAACGACTCTCTCGCGGCGGTGTCGGACAGGCTGGCGTAACGGCCCATCCGTTTGAGGCATGGATCGATGAATGGCACATGCGCGGCGATGATTTGGAAACCCTCAGCCTGACAGCAAACGGATCAGACTTTGGGTATGATCTGACTCTGAAGGCCCAAGGCCCATTGGTGTTTCACGGGGCCGAGGGGTATTCGGTGAAATCCGCCGATGGTCAGGCCAGCTATTACTATTCGCAACCCTTCTACACGGTCGAGGGCACGCTCCACCTGCCCAACGAAGATATCGAAGTCGCCGGCCAGGGTTGGCTGGATCGCGAATGGTCTTCGCAACCCTTGGCCGAAGATCAAAGCGGCTGGGACTGGTTCTCGCTCAGCTTTGACGACGGTGACAAGCTGATGGCCTTCCGCCTACGCGGGGATCGAGGGGATTTCACGGCCGCTACGTGGATTGAGCCTGATGGGCAAACGACCCCCCTACCTGACGGCTCAGTACTGCTAGAACCCCTTGAAACCGCCCGCGTGGCACAACGTGACGTTCCGATCAAATGGCAGGTGTCGTTGCCGGATCGCGGGATCGATGTTGAAGTCGATGCCATAAGCCCGAAGGCTTGGATGGGAACCCGGTTCGAATACTGGGAAGGCCCAATCACCATCACAGGTAGCCACACAGGACGCGGATATCTTGAGATGACGGGGTATTGAAGTTGAACTTCAGCAATATATTCAGAATTGCTGTGGTGCCCAAGGAGAGACTCGAACTCTCACGCCCGTGAAGGCGGGGGATTTTGAATCCCCTGCGTCTACCATTCCGCCACTTGGGCCACGAACACTGGATTAGCGCCCTACCGAGAGAAGGTCCAGAGGCAAAAAACAACCACTGCCCTGAATGTTTCATCGAAGGAGGTTGACGGTCAGTCGGGTGCATGGTTTGGCTTGCCGCAGCGGTTACCAGGATACATATTCTTCATGTTGCGATCCCTTTATGACTGGACCATTCGTCTGGCCGAACATCCTCATGCGCTCTGGGCGCTGGCTGTTGTGGCTTTTGTCGAAAGTTCGTTTTTTCCGATCCCACCCGATGTTTTGATGATTCCCATGATCCTTGCGCGTCCGTCGCGGGCCTGGCTGATCGCGACGGTCGCCTTGGTTGCCTCGGTGCTGGGTGGGATATTGGGTTATGCAATTGGGGCATTCTTTTACGAAAGCCTTGGGCAGCCTGTTCTGGAAGCCATGGGCAAAGCCCACGCAATGGAAGAATTCAATACCCGCTTCAATGATTTCGGCTTCTGGGCCGTGCTGGCGGCTGGTGTGACGCCTTTCCCATATAAGGTCATCACCATCATGTCGGGCTGGACCGGGATGCCGATTGGGACGTTCATAGCCACCTCGATCCTGGCGCGCGCCTTGCGCTTCTTTCTTGTGGCCGGGCTGCTGTGGAAATTTGGGGAACCAATCCGTGACTTCATCGAAAAACGGTTGGGTTTGATGTTTACCCTATTCATAATCCTGCTGTTTGGCGGCTTTCTTGTGGTGAAATACTTATGACGCGCAAAAGACTTCTGGTTCTGGTTGCCGCATCCGGCTCGGCCGCGTTGCTACTTGGGGCTTGGGGCTTTCAATACATCGGTGGGCTCGCGCCGTGCAAAATGTGCATCTGGCAGCGGTATCCCCATGGTGTCGCAGTGATTCTTGGTGCTCTAGCCTTTGCCTTCCCGGGCGTCCGCCCCCTGCCCCTACTAGGCGCTCTGGCCGCGGCCACAACGGCGGGAATAGGGTTTTACCATGCTGGGGTCGAGCAAGGCTGGTGGGAGGGCCCATTGACCTGCACATCTGGTGATATCGGTGGTCTGAGTGCCGAAGAGTTAATGGATCAGATCATGTCTGCCCCGCTCGTGCGTTGCGATGACATCCCGTGGGAGATGTTCGGGATTTCCATGGCGGGCTGGAATGGATTGATTTCGACGGGTCTGGTCCTGATCTGGATCGCAGCCTGGCGCGCGCGCTAGGGTTCATAGCTGATCCAGTTCGGCATCCCAGTAGAGGAAGTCGATCCAACTTTCGTGCAGATGGTTCGGGGGGAACTTCCGACCGATATTGCGCAAAGCCTCAGCATCCGGCTGACGCGGCGGTTTATTCAGTGACATTCTGGCCTGTCGCAGGGATTTTGAGCCCTTGCGCAGATTGCACGGGCTGCACGCTGCAACGACATTCTGCCAACTTGTGACCCCGCCCGCAGCGCGCGGTACAACATGATCAAAGGTCAGGTTTTCACGGCTGCCGCAGTACTGGCATTTGAATTCGTCCCGCAAAAATAAATTAAAGCGCGTGAAGGCCACGCGCTTTCTGGGTTTTACATAGTCTTTCAGGACAACGACCGAGGGTATTCGGATCTCGGTACTGGGACTGCGGACAACCTCGTCATATTCCGCAACAATATCCACCCTGTCCAGCCAGGCAGCTTTGATCGCCTCCTGCCACGGCCATAAAGACAACGGGTAGTAGGAAAGAGGTCTGTAATCGGCGTTCAAAACCAATGCCGGATGATGCTTGAGCGCACCGGTTTCCCTGACAAATTCGGTCCTGAAGTCTCCGTCCATAACAGAATCGCTCCTCGCTCTGTACTGCCCGTTTGTGACATCAGAGCGGGGAACACCCGCCCCGGCCTTAAGTTAACTATATATCGTGTTAAATCTCTGACAAGTGCCGAGTTCACACAACATCTCGGGTATTGGTTAGGCCGAATACGTAACAGATAAGTGACACTTATCCACAGGTTGCGCAGATGTGGTCTGCAAGCTATGGCGGGGCATGTCCTGGTTCATCCGTTTCAACAAACCTTACGATGTATTGCCGCAGTTCACCGACCGCGCCAATTCTGACTCGCCCCGCAGCACGCTGTCGGAATTCATCGACCTGCCCGGTGTCTATCCTGCGGGACGCTTGGACCGGGATAGCGAGGGTTTGATGCTGCTGACTGACAATGGGCGTTTGCAGGCGCAGATATCAGACCCCAAGCACAAGATGCCTAAGACATACTGGGTTCAGGTCGAAGGCATTCCCGACACAGCGGCACTAAAGGCGTTGCGGGAAGGTGTTGAATTTAAGGATGGTTTGACGCGCCTCGCCAAGGCGCGGCTGATTGACGAACCCGAATGGCTGTGGCCACGCACCCCGCCGATCCGGGTTCGCCAAACGGTGCCCGACAGTTGGGTTGAACTGACGATTAAAGAGGGCCGCAACCGTCAGGTTCGCCGGATGACAGCCGCAGTCGGGCACCCAACTCTGCGGCTGATCCGAGCCCGTGTTGGAGATTGGTCTTTGGACGGCCTTGACCCCGGTCAGTGGGAAAGCCTGCCGATGCCAGCTGTTGACGCAGCACCGTCGCGCAAGCGGGACCGCCGCCCGCGCCGGTGACAAAAACTGCGTGATGTGATAGGCTTAGGGCATGAAGGTCACACCGGATATCCCTGCCCCGTCTGCCATCCTGGAAGCCGCGCTGTATGTCGACGATCTAGATGCGGCCGAGGATTTCTATGGTCAGATATTGGGGCTAGAGAAAATCCAGCGCGTCACCGACCGCCATGTGTTCTATCGAATCGGCGGGTCTGTCCTGTTGCTGTTCAATGCCAGCGAAACCGAGAAACCGCCAGGCAACCCCGATCTGCCGGTCCCACCGCATGGGGCGCGCGGTCCCAGCCATGTTTGCCTTGTCCTAACCCGAGATGAAATCACCGTGATGCGCAAGCATCTGTTGGACTGGAACATCCCTGTCGATGCCGAGTTCGACTGGCCCAACGGAGCCCGGTCGCTCTATGTACGAGACCCTGCAGGCAACTCCGTCGAATTCTCGGAAAGAAGGCTGTGGGAGTGATCGATCAGCGAAGCGGCTGCTTTTCACCCCCGATCACACGGTAGATTTCACTAGAGACAACGCCGATTTCACCAAGTGCTGCCTGAAACGCAGCCATATGAGGGGTCGCGAAATGGGCCTCAAGCGCGGCCTGATCCTGCCATTCCTCATAGACCCGAAAGCGGGTCGCCTGACCCAGGATTTGACTGAATTCATAGATCAGGCATCCGGGTTCTTTCAGGGTTTCCGCAACCATCACCTGCGCAGCGGCAATGGCTTTCTCGACCCCTGCATCTGAAACTTCGACCACTCCTGTCACGATCAGCATCATGCTCTCCTTAGATCGCCCCGCAAGTCAGAGGCTCAACTTATCCCGCATGAAAGCCAGCGCAACACTCAAGCCATCCGGAGCAATCCCGTGGCCGGTGCCCTTCATTATATGGGCATAAACCTCTTTGAACCCGGCCGCCTGAAGTGCCTCAGCTGCTTCTGGCAACGATTGCGGCGGTACAACGTCATCAGCATCGCCATGCACCAGCAGGATCGGCATGCGACTTACGGTTTCGTCTGGCAGCAAATCAGGTTCCAGCAAACGGCCCGAGAACGCTACGATCCCGGCCACTGGGTCCTCGCGGCGCGGGGCTACATGTAAGCTCATCATCGTGCCCTGGCTGAAACCGAACAGCACTACCTGCTCTGGCAGGACATCCTCATCCACCATCAGCGCATCAAGGAACGCGTTGAAATCCTCAACTGCCATTTCCATACCCCGTCGGGCTTCCTCCTCGGATGAGCCATCAATCCACGGGATCGGGAACCACTGGAAACCGTTGGGCATACCGATGATCTGTTCAGGCGCGTCCGGAGCTACAAACAACGTATCCGGGAGATGCTCGCCCAACGGATCAGCCAGCCCCAAAAGATCGGCCCCGTTTGCACCATAACCATGCACAAACACCACAACCGAGCGTGTGTCGCCTGAAACCGGCTCTTTCCTGAGCGCGTTCAAAACCCGTGTCATCTGATCCCTTCTCTGTCTTTTGCGACCCGGTAATAGGCCCACAGCACCCGCGCCGCAACCGATCGCCACGGCGACCATGCTTCAGCCATCTGGCGTAACTCTTTGTCTTTTGGTCGTTCTGGCAATTCATAGAGGATGCGTGCAGCTTCCTGTAAGGCCAGATCGCCCGGTGCAATCACATCGGCGCGACCCAGCGAAAACATCGCATAAATCTCGGCAGTCCAGACACCGATTCCCGGTACCTCGGTCAGAATTGCGACCACTTCGTCATCTGGCGCATCACGCAACGCTTTGTAATCGATCCGCGCCTCAGCCAAGGCGCGGGCATAGCGAATTTTCTGACGGCTGAGACCCACAGCGCGCAGATCATCATCAGTGGCCCACATAATCTTGCGCGGACCGGTCAGTTTTGCGTCCTGCAGCCTCTTCCAGATTGCGTTTGCCGAGGCCACGCTGACCTGCTGACTGACAATCGCGCTGAGCAATTGGGCGAACCCGTCAGGCTTGCGCCTGAGTGGCAGGGGTCCGGTTTGCTCCATCGCATAAGCCATCCGGGGGCAAGCCTCAGCCAACCACTCGGCCCCTTCGGTAACGCAGTCCGGTGTTTCGATGATGCGTCCGACGGACATGCGCTCTCCGATAAGTGATCCTTGTCCGCACGTTAGGCGGATGTGCCGCATATGCAACCCGCTTGTGCCAAGTCTCAATCGTAGATAACCATTCGCCCATGACAATGATCGCTGCCACCCCTGACGATAGTCAGGCCAAACGCAACGTCGCCGTTTTGGTGGCAGCACAGGCAATCCTGGGTGCACAGATGCCCATGATGTTCATCGTCGGCGGGCTGGCAGGCCAATCGCTGGCCAGCAACGCTTGCCTTGCGACGCTGCCGATTTCACTGATCGTTCTGGGTTCAATGCTGGCGGCAACGCCGATTTCAGCCATCATGCAACGCTGGGGACGCCGTGCCGGGTTTCTTGTGGGATCAACCGCAGGTGCCGCAGGGGGCGTTATCGGGGCTTACGGCCTTTATCTCGGCTCGTTCCCGATCTTCCTGATCGGCAGCTTCCTGACCGGCATATACATGAGCGCACATGGCTTTTATCGCTTTGCAGCGGCTGACACTGCATCGGATGCTTTCCGGCCCAAGGCGATCTCATACGTCATGGCCGGAGGGCTTGCGGCGGCGATCATCGGCCCTCAGATCGTCAAGCTGACTTCGCAAGCGTATGTGGTCCCGTTTTTGGGCACTTATCTGGCGGTGATCGCGATCAACGTAATCGGCTCAGCCCTGTTCTTCTTTCTCGACATCCCTACTCCGCCGAAACCGACCGAAGATGAACCCAAAGGTCGCACACGGATGGAGTTGCTGAAAACTCCACGCATCGCAGTAGCGATCATCTGCGCAATGGTTTCCTACGCGCTGATGAACCTTGTAATGACGTCTACACCTTTGGCCGTCGTCGGGTGCGGATATACCGAAGGTGATGCCGCGGATATCGTCACCAGCCACGTACTGGCGATGTACATTCCCAGCTTCTTCACCGGCCACCTGATCGCGCGGTTTGGGGTCGAAAAGATCGTAGCTCTCGGTTTGGCAATCCTTGGCGGCGCGGGCATTGTCGCCCTGCAAGGTGTTGATATAGGTAACTTTTTCGTCGCCCTGATCCTGCTGGGCATCGGATGGAACTTTGGCTTCATTGGCGCCACCAGCATGTTGGCAGACTCGCATGAAGTGCACGAACGCGGTCGAATGCAGGGCCTGAATGACTTGCTGGTGTTTGGCGGCGTGACCTTTGCCTCGCTTGCCTCTGGCGGATTGATGAACTGCTCGGGCGGCTCAGCGGTCGAGGGTTGGACGGCCGTAAACCTCGCCATGATCCCGCTGCTGACCCTTGCGGGTGGCGCACTGCTATGGTTGGTTCTGAGACCTTCAGATCCCCAGACGGCCTGACCCTACCAACGACCGGTCGCTGCCGTTTTCATCAGGGTAAACCGACGTCGGATTTCACCCTGAGCCAACGCACCTGCGGCCACCCGGTCCGGTCTGGCCAATGCAGTCCGCAACACCCATTCCGTCTGCCACCCCGCATAGAGCGCAGGCCGTGCTTGTGCCGAGACCTCGTTGCGGGCGGACCGCGCCTGCGCCAATCGGTCCAAAGCCTTCTGCGCCAGCGCCCGAACCCCGTCATGGGTTCCGTCCAGCAAAGGAATGCGCCCACGTGCCTCAAGCTCGGGAATTGCGCGCAGCCAATTCGCGATCCCCGCTGCATATCCGAAATCACGCAGAACAGTTTCATCCGCCGAACCCAAAGCCTGCGCCGACACCACCATTAATGTTCCAGCGCTATGGGCAATATAGGCGTCAAAATGCGCCTCATCCTCGAACGGATCACGATAGATATCCCAACGCCTTACGGCCACATATTCATCCAGCAGCGCTGCCAGATGCGGAGAAATCACGCGCGACACAGGTGTGACAACCTCGTGCCGACGAACAGATGGACCTTCGGCAATCTCTTGCAAGGCATCGCGCCACCATTGCAGCCGCATCTCGGCGATCATGCTCTCTTGCGTCACCCACGGGGCACGGGCCACCTCGACGTTCAGCGCATAAATCGGGAACAAAACTGCCCGTGCCTCAACTGGTGCGGCCATGGCAGCCATAAAGCGATCGGGATCGGCCCGATGAACCAGCGCAGCACAAGCCTTGATGTCGTCGTCGAACTCCACCTTATTCGGCGGCCGCTGACCGCGGTGCGCAATCGCTCACCAGTTTCCACTGAATCGCATCCAGTAGCGCTTCGAACGAGGCATCAATTATGTTCGCACTCACCCCAACCGTAGACCAGCGCCGCCCTTGCCCGTCTTCGCTGTCAATGATCACGCGCGTGACCGCCTCAGTCCCGCCTTGCGTGATACGCACCTTGAAGTCGACCAGCCGCATATCCGACAGTATCTGCGAATACTGCCCCAAATCCTTGGCCAGAGCCTTCGCCAGCGCGTTTACCGGACCACGATCACTGCCGCTTTCATCCAGCGACTCACTTACCGACAGCTTCTTCTCGCCATCCACTTTCACAACAACAACCGCTTCGGACAGGCTGACCATCTTGTTGTATTTGTTCTTCCGGCGCTCAACGGTCACCTTATAGCGCTTGACCTCAAAGAATTCGGGCAATTGCCCCAGCTCATCCCGCGCCAGCAGCTCAAAACTAGCCTGCGCGGTGTCGTAGGAATACCCCTCGGCCTCGCGCAGTTTTATCCGCTCAAGGATACGTCCCAACGCCGGATCGCCCGCTTCTACGGCCAATCCCGCATCGGTCAGACGTTTGCGCAGGTTCGATTGCCCAGCCTGGTTCGACATCGGAATGATGCGCGCATTTCCAACACTTGCCGGATCGATATGCTCATAGGTTGTCGGGTCCTTGAGGATCGCGCTGGCATGCAGCCCGGCCTTATGCGCAAAAGCCGACGCGCCCACATAGGCGCTCTGCTTGCTGGGCACTCGGTTCAGGATATCATCCAGCATCCGGCTGATGCGCGTCAGCCTGGCCAGCGCCTCGGGCATCACTCCGATTTCATAGCACGAGGCATAGGGTTCTTTCAGCATCAGCGTTGGGATCAAAGCGGTCAGGTTGGCATTGCCACAGCGCTCTCCCAACCCATTCAACGTACCTTGAATCTGCCGCGCCCCAGCATCGACTGCAGCCAGCGAGCACGCCACTGCGTTCTCGGTGTCGTTATGCGTATGAATGCCCAGCCGATCCCCCGGCAGACCGGCCGCAATCACCTCGGATACGATCCGCCCGACCTCTGCCGGTAGCGCACCTCCATTGGTATCGCACAGAACCACCCACCGTGCCCCTGCATCGAGCGCAGCGCGGCAGACTTCAACCGCATATTCCGGGTTGTCCTTGTAGCCATCAAAAAAATGCTCGGCATCAAACAGAGCCTCCTGCCCCTGCGCCACGATATGCGCGACCGAGGCGCGAACGTTCTCGGTGTTTTCCTCCAGCGTGATACCAAGTGCGTGGGTCACGTGGTAATCGTGCGATTTCCCAACCAGACAAACGCCTGGTGTTCCCGCGTTCATTACAGCCGCCAGAACGTCATCATTCTCAGCCGACCTGCCCGAGCGTTTGGTCATTCCAAACGCCGTAATACAGGCCGACGTCTCAGGCGCGCTCTCAAAAAACGCACTGTCGGTCGGGTTCGCTCCGGGCCAACCCCCTTCGATGTAATCAATCCCCAGCGAATCCAACGCCTGCGCAATCTGCACCTTCTCGGTAGTCGAAAACTGCACACCCTGAGTCTGCTGCCCATCACGCAGCGTGGTGTCATAGAGGTAGAGGCGTTCTTTGGTCATTTGTTTGGCTCTTTGGCTAGGCTCGAAGGCACCCGTTCACAAACTGTGAACGAGAACTTTGAGTTAATACTTACGTCTTCGCGAGCAGGTCATTGAAACTCCGTTCTCCAAGCGCGCGCGCATCTTTCAACTGCCTAATCGTCTGGCCTAGTAGATCGTCCTTGCTCCGCTGGAATGCTTCTTCTGTCACGACACCGTCGGGGGTCCTAGTTGAAACGACTGTTAATACGTTAAGAAGTTCCCAATCGTAACCGTCTTTTGTGTCCTTCACTTTGAAACCTATTTCGCTCAAGACTTTGTCTCTCAGATCAGTTCTCAGATCAAAAATGTTTCCCGCGACCTCTTTTTCCCCAGCTTTGATTAGACCTTTCGCTTCACTTTTTATGTTGGTTAGCAAAGCCTCCCAGAGTTCGATTTCTTCCGAGAAATCTCCAACTTGAAGTTTATCGCGGTCATTAATCCATACACTCAAATCACTTGTCAGCAGCCCTAGCAACTGCCCACTCGCCAACAAACCAGCGGCGTCTCCGTCCGCCGCCAGGCGATGCAGTTCCGCGATGGCACCTGCCGTGTTCAAATCGTCCGAAAGCGCATCGATAACCGCAGGTGCTGCGGTGGCGGCGGGCTCGATGCCCGCTGTCAGCGCCCGCCACTTGCGCAATGTTGCCTCGGCTTCGCGCGCTTTTTTCTCGGTCCAGTCCATCGGCTTGCGATAATGGGTCTGCAGGAATACAAATCGGATCACCTCACCCGGCACGCCCTGTTCCAGCAGGTCGTGCACAGTGAAGAAGTTGCCCAGCGATTTGGACATCTTCTTGCCCTCGACCTGTAGCATCTCATTATGCATCCAGACACGCGCGAATTCGCCATGCGGGTGGGCACATTTGCTCTGAGCAATCTCGTTCTCGTGGTGCGGGAACATCAGATCGTTGCCGCCACCGTGAATATCAAAGCTCTCGCCCAGCAATTCATAGCTCATGGCCGAGCATTCGATATGCCACCCCGGACGCCCCCGGCCCCATGGGCTGTCCCAGCCGGGCAACTCATCGGTCGACGGCTTCCACAGCACAAAATCCATCGGGTTCTTCTTGTAAGGCGCGACCTCGACCCGCGCCCCGGCGATCATGTCATCAACCGACCGCCCCGACAGCGCACCATAGTGTTCCTTCCAGCTGTCCACCGCGAACAACACGTGACCCTCGGCAGCATAAGCGTGCCCCTCGGCCATCAGGTCTTCGATCATCGCAATCATCTGCGCGATATACTCTGTGGCGCGCGGCATCGCGTTGGGTTCCAACGCCCCCAGCGCGCCCATGTCGTGCAGATACCAGCCGATGGTTTCGTCCGAACGTTCCTGCACCAACTGTTCCAAAGACCCGTCAGCCCCAGCCTTCTTGCGCGACAATGCGGTGGCGTTGATCTTGTCATCCACGTCGGTGAAATTGCGCACATAGGTCACGTGATCAGCACCGTATACATGCCGCAACAAACGATAGAGCACGTCGAACACAACCACAGGCCGTGCGTTCCCCAGATGCGCCCGATCATAGACCGTCGGACCACAGACATACATCCGCACATTATCGGGATCGATCGGCACGAAATCCTCTTTCGTCCGAGTCCTTGTGTTGTGCAGTTTGATCGTCGTCATCGGGTCGTGCTCCTGAAACAGCATATACGTCACGCGTTGGCGCGGGCTTAGCAACTTGTCTCAGAGATGAAAACGAAAGAAACCGGCCCGCTTGAGAAATCAGCAGGTAATGCAGCAGATAATGATGCAAGTTTTCCGGTTCATGCGCTTTGCCTAGCACGGGATTGATGCTGAGCCAAGCCTTGAGTTTCAACCTCCACAGAGGCAGTCTGCCCACCATGACCCGTGATTACGTCAATTCCGTATGCGCAGACCTGCCCGGTGCCGAACTTTCGGACCCTTGGGGTGGCGGCCACGACGCATGGAAAGTTGGCGGCAAGATGTTCGCCTGCGTCGGCTCGGTCGGGGATGGTGTATCGGTCAAGACTCCCGACATTGAGACCGCGCAGATGCTGATCGACGCAGGGATTGGCACCAAGGCCCCGTATTTTCACCGCAGCTGGGTTCGCCTGCCGTGGGAAACTGACGCCGACGAGATGCAACATCGCCTGATCACCTCATACGATATCATCCGTGCATCGCTGACCAAGAAGATACAGGCGAGTTTGCCGCCGCGAAGCTGATTGACAAAATTGCTGTGCTTTGCCCCATTCGGCGTCATAGCCGGTCGGGAGAATCCCTTGAAACTATCGCATCGCATTACGCATCTGACCGAGGGTGGATCAGACGGCTGGGAGGTGTTCATCCGCGCGCGTCGGATGATTGCCGAAGGCCATGCCGTTACCGAGTTGACGATCGGCGAGCATGACATTCGGACCGATCAGTCAATATTGTCGGCCATGGAAAGTTCGGCCCGCAGCGGGCACACAGGATACGCGATGGTTCCGGGCACTGATCTGCTGCGTGATACTGTGGCCGCCCGTGTCCAAATGCGAACGGGTGTAGCGACCACTCGCAACAATGTCATAATAACCCCCGGCGGTCAGGCCGCGTTGTTTGCGGCGCACACCGCGCTTTGCGATCCGGGCGATATCGCGCTCTACCTGGATCCGTATTATGCCACCTACCCCGGCACGATCCGTGGCGTTGGAGCGGAAGCCAAACGCATAGAAACACGCGCCGAAGATTTGTTCCAACCTCGTGCTTCCGATATCGATGGCGCGGCAGGCGGGGCGGTGTCGCTGCTGATAAACTCCCCAAACAATCCAACTGGTGTGGTCTATTCCGCCGAAACACTTTCTGCCATCGCCGAGGTTTGTCAGCGCCGCGATCTATGGCTGATTTCCGATGAAGTCTACGATACGCAGGTTTGGGAGGGTGAACACCTGTCACCTCGCGCTCTACCCGGCATGGCTGAGCGCACTCTGGTCGTGGGTTCAATGTCGAAATCTCATGCCATGACTGGCTCGCGGTGTGGGTGGATCGTTGCTCCGGAAGGCGTGATCGACCACCTGATCAACTTGGCAACACACACAACCTATGGTGTGCCCGGCTTTATACAGGATGCGGCCAACTATGCGCTGAGCGTGGGACAACCTCTCGAAGACAAAATCGCCGCGCCGTTTCGCCGCCGCCGCGCTCTGGCGATTGAAGTGCTGGCTGCGCAGCAGGTCGTCACCTTAATACCGGCGCAAGGCGCGATGTATCTGATGCTGGATATCCGGGCTACGGGTCTTAGCGGCGATGTGTTCGCAAATGCGCTGCTGGACACGCATGCCATCGCTGTGATGCCCGGTGAGAGCTTTGGTTCTGCCGCCGCAGGTCACATCCGCGTGGCCATGACAATCGATGACGAGAAATTCGTCACATCGCTACAGACCCTATGCGAATTTGCCGCTCAATTGGCAGAGGGATGACAATCGACCACCGAGTTTCAGAAGCGGAATGTGGTGCGCAAGTTGAACACATTTGCGTCGAGGCTTCGACCAGACTCCGGTATATCATCGAAGTTCTGCCGCAGCGCTTCGCCACTGATTACAAACCGTTCGCCAAGCGGATAGGCAACACCGATCCCGTAAACGGCTGCCGTATCACTGTCACCCGACGTACTGGCCCGCGCGGTTCCCAAGACAACATAGCCAAGGGCTGATCCAAAATCGTAGCCGCCGCGCAACTTCAATCGCGACATACTATCAAGGCTTCCTTCGGATTGTCCCAGATCAAGATTCAGGCGGTTATATTCCAACTCACCGCCAAGCACGAAATTTCCAAAATCATAGTCGTATCCGATCAGCGGGCCAAAACTGCCCCCGCTTCCGCCTGCCCCTCCGGACCCATCAACATCTGCATAACCAAAGCTGAAACCAGCGTACGCGCCTGTCCAGTCTTCTGCCACAACCTGCCCTGCACCTGTTATCAGTGCTGCGGCGAGTGCGGCCAGTAATGACTTCATGCAGACCTCCAAACATCCGTTGCCGGTTTGGGCGCATCCCCGAGGCAGCGATCTGCTGATCAGCCAACCCCAGTATTTACTTAAACCTAAGGTACAAATCCAAATAACTACGTGCAGATTAACAGATTCTTACCGCAATTGGAAAAAAACATTTAGTCACGAGGATTTGCGCCCAGTTCATTTTGACTGATGGCCCAATAAAACTAGTCCAAAGTCGCAAACAGAACAGATTGTCCAAAAGTGCATTGAAACAATGGGCGCATCAGACTGAGGAAGTTGATGCATAACGAAGTTTGGAAAATTCGGCTGGTCAGCCGCACCATTGGTGCGGATCGCGGTCGTGCGGCACGAGGACGGCCAGCACTGGTCTAGGTACACTCACCCACATCGTACTTTTTTGACCGGACACACACATGAACGAACAAACCCGAAACTCATCCCGCAGCGGTGGCCGCGCCGCGCGTCGTGCCGCCCGTGCGTCAGCTCTTCCGGAACATCTTCGCCCGATTCGGCCTGGTATGGAGGGCGGAACCCTGAAGGTTCTGACCCAAGCACAGATCGAACGCATCCACGAGGCCGCTCTGACCGCTCTGGAAACCATCGGCCTTGCTGATGCGCCACAAAGTGGGATCGACTATCTCGTGGCTGCGGGATGCACCTTGGGCGACGATGGCCGCATCCGCTTTCCGCGTGCATTGGTCGAGGACACAATCGCCAAGGCCAACCGCTCGATCACGCTACACAGCCGGGATGGCAAGTCGGATTTGGAGCTATCAGGGACACGCGTCCATTATGGCACCGCAGGCGCAGCGGTCAGCATGGTCGACGTGCATGGGCAGGAATATCGCGACTCGACCCTGCAGGACCTGCATGACGCGACTCGCATCTGTGAACAGCTTGAAAACATTCACTTTGTTCAACGCCCCATGGTGTGCCGAGATATCGCCGACAACCTTGAGATGGATCTGAACACGGTCTACGCCACCACCTCAGGCACTTTCAAACATATCGGTACGTCGTTCACGGAGCCCAGCCATGTGGCCCCCGCCATCGAGATGCTGCACATGATCGCGGGCGGAGAGGACAAGTGGCGCGAGCGGCCCTTCATGTCCAATTCCAACTGCTTCGTTGTGCCTCCGATGAAATTCGCCACCGAAAGCTGCGAGGTGATGGAAGAATGCATCAAGGCCGGAATGCCGGTTTTGTTGCTTTCTGCGGGCATGGCAGGAGCTACCGCACCCTCGACCGTTGCCGGAGCGATCACACAAGCCACCGCCGAATGTCTGGCGGGTTTGGTTTATGTAAACGCCGTAAAGCCCGGTGCTCCCGCGATTTTTGGCACTTGGCCTTTTGGTCTGGACCTGCGCACGGGTGCAATGTCCATCGGCTCGGGTGAACAAGCTCTGCTAACCGCTGGCTGCGCGCAAATGCACCAGTTCTACGATCTGCCCGGTGGTGCCGCAGCTGGTGCATCGGACGCGAAATTGCCCGACATGCAGGCCGGTTGGGAACAAATGTGTTCGAACGTCATGGCTGGGCTGTCAGGCCTGAACATGGTGTATGAAGCCGCAGGCATGCATGCCTCGTTGCTGGGGTTCTGCCACGAGAGCCTGATCCTGAGCGATGACCTGATCGGACAGGCACAGCGCTGTGTGCGCGGAATCGAGGTAACGGACGAGACGCTGGCACTGGATCAGATGGCCGAAGTCTGCATGGGTGGTCCTGGGCATTATCTTGGCACCGATGCGACGCTAGGCCGTATGCAGGCAGATTACGTCTATCCTACCTTTGGTGACCGATCATCTCCGAAGGAATGGGTTGAGCTTGGCAAACCAGATCTGATCGAAAAGGCAGTGAAGCGGAAGGAAGAGATCCTCGCCGTGCCTTCCCCGGCCAGATTCGACCCGCTTCTGGACGCGGAAATTCGTGGCAAATTCAACATTTACTTACCCGCGTAAGACACTGAAAAATAAGCGGCCCGGAGCTTCCGGGCCGCCAGTATTCCTGCTTGATCAGCCGTTGGACGGCGGCAGCAGGCCCGCTTGTTCAGCGATGGTGATCTCATCCTGATCCAGCGCACCGTCGCCGTTTGCGTCCATCTGCGCAAAGCCTTCGGCATCAACGTCAGGCACGACGGCCTGAACTTCATCGATCGTCAGCACGCCGTCGCCGTTGGTATCGGCGGCGCTTTGGCCAACGGCCAATGTCGGCAGGCCAAGTGCGAAGGTTGAGATAAGGGCCATTATTTGCGGTTTCATGTTATGCCTCCTGATTGCGTTTTCTTGAGTGTTTGCGTCCGGACAAGCGCCAAAAAAAGGCCATCTTGAAAGCGTGTCACCCGCTCAGATTGATATGACCGCATTCGAGCCAATCTCTGCGTGTTTGACTGAGTCGCATTTGCGGAGGCTTGCCGGGCGAAATGGCCAGGACAGGTTTCGGCAACTCTTGCCCGATCCAAACAGGATGATCCGGCAATGCCCTGCTCAAATCCACGACTCGGGGTTGAAAAAAGAAAGGGGGCCGAAGCCCCCTGTCAGTTTCGCCTTCCAGGCTCATTTCGTTGACCGCCCGGTGTTTTTTTGCCTGCGGCCTGGACTGCGCATGGGACGAGCGCACCCGTCCCGTGAGAGAGTGGGAGGGAGCAAATATTCCGCCCCACCCTGTTCCCGGCCGACACGGGCATGTCGGCCGAGTGAAACAAGGCATCGATGGTAAGTCTCAGCGCCTTGCTTCGTATTCGTCGGGGCCGGTTACTGTGGCAGCATCCGACCCCTGCACCCCGGGTTGCCGGGGCGCTAAACTCAGCTACACCCGCTTGTCGCGCCGCAGGTGTTGCATTTCATGCAGGTGCCGTTGCGCACCAGCGTGTAGTTTCCGCATTCGCCGCAGGGATCGCCCTCGTACCCTTGCATCTTGGCTTTGGTACGGGCGTCCATTCCGGTCGCAACCGCCGTCTCAGCGGGTGCTTCGAATGTCGCTGCGGTTTCCGCCATACCCGTCACGTCAGCCTGTCCGCCATTGAAGACCATCAGGTCTTGCGGCAGTCGTTTGCGCAGATAGCCGGTTGAACTGATTTGTTTCAGCACTTCCAAGGATTTGGTCGCCGCGCTTTCACTGATTTCCGATACGTTGGACAGACCATCCTCTTCGCCGCGACCCAGATCGTCGAAGGTCGCACCTTCGGGTTTCACATGGGCCAGATCGGTGCGGTCCAGATAGGAGACGGCCAGTTCACGGAAGATATAATCCAAGATCGACGTCGCGTTCTTGATCGAGTCGTTGCCCTGCACCATCCCAGCCGGTTCGAACTTGGTGAAGGTGAACGCATCGACGAACTCTTCCAGCGGCACACCGTATTGCAGGCCGACCGACACGGCGATGGCAAAATTGTTCATCATCGCCCGGAAGCCAGCGCCTTCCTTGTGCATGTCGATGAAAATCTCGCCCAGCTTGCCGTCTTCGAATTCACCGGTGCGCAGATAGACCTTGTGGCCGCCCACGATCGCCTTCTGGGTATAACCCTTGCGGCGATGCGGCAGTTTCTCGCGGTGGCTGCGGATCATTTCCTTGACCACAACCTTCTCGATCACCTTCTCGGCCAGAACGACGGCTTTTTCTTGCGTCGAACCGCTTTCTAGTACTTCGGCTGCCTCATCGTCATCTTCGACCAGCGCCGCCGCCAGAGGCTGCGACAGTTTCGAGCCGTCGCGGTACAGCGCGTTCGCCTTCACACCCAGCGACCAGCTGAGTTCGTATGCCTTCTGGCAGTCCTCGATGGTCGCGTCATTGGGCATGTTGATCGTCTTCGAGATCGCGCCCGAGATAAAGCTTTGCGCTGCAGCCATCATGGTAATGTGGCTATCAACCCCAAGGAAACGCTTGCCTTTCTTGCCGCACGGGTTGGCGCAGTCGAAGATCGAATAGTGCTCTTCCTTCAGATGCGGCGCACCTTCCAGCGTCATGGTTCCGCAAACATGGTCGTTTGCCGCGTCGATATCCGCCTTGGTAAAGCCCAGATGGCGCAGCAGATCGAAGGTCGGGTCATTCAGCTTGGTCGCCGGGATGCCCAGAACACCGGTGCAGAAGTCCTCGCCCAGCGTCCACTGGTTGAAGACGAACCGGATGTCGAACGCGCTTTCCAGTGCGGCATCTACTTTTGCCAACTCGTTCGGGCCAAAACCATGACCGGTCAGCGAGGTGTGGTTGATCCCCGGCGCGTTGCCGATGGTGCCATGACCAACCGCATAACCCACGATCTCTTCAATCTGAGCCGAGGAATAGCCCAGCTTTTCCAGCGCCGAAGGCACCGAGCGGTTGATGATCTTGAAGTAACCACCGCCGGCCAGCTTCTTGAACTTGACCAGAGCAAAGTCCGGTTCGATCCCGGTCGTGTCGCAATCCATCACCAGACCGATGGTGCCAGTTGGTGCGATAACTGTGGCCTGCGCGTTGCGATAACCGTTCTTTTCGCCGAGGCTCAGCGCTTCATCCCAAGCTGACATGGCCAGATCGATCAAACGCTTATCCGGGCAATTGTCGTGATCCAGAGGCACCGGCTTAACAGCCAGTTTTTCATAACCATCGGTCACTCCTTGCGACGCACGACGGTGGTTGCGGATGACGCGCAGCATGTGGTCTGCGTTGCGCTCATATCCTTTGAACGGGCCAAGCTCGCCTGCAATCTCTGCCGAGGTCGCATAAGCCACACCGGTCATGATCGCGGTCAGCGCGCCACAGATCGAACGACCCTCATCCGAGTCATAGCTATAGCCCATGTTCATCAGCAGACCGCCAATGTTGGCATAACCCAGACCCAGCGTACGGAAATCGTAAGAGAGTTTCGCAATTTCCTTAGACGGGAACTGCGCCATGGTCACCGAGATTTCCAGCGTCAGCGTCCAAAGCCGCGAGGCGTGCATATAGTCCGCCGCCTGGAACTCACCGTCCTTGAAAAAGGTCAGCAAGTTCATCGACGCCAGGTTACAGGCAGTGTCATCGAGGAACATGTATTCCGAACACGGGTTCGAACCGCGGATTTCACCGTCTTCGGGGCAAGTGTGCCATTCGTTGACAGTATCATGGAACTGGATGCCAGGATCGGCACAGGCCCATGCGGCGTGGCCGACCTTTTCCCACAAATCACGAGCTTTGACTGTACGAGCAACCTTGCCGTCAGTGCGGTTGATCAGTTCCCAATCCGCGTCTTTTTCAACTGCGGTCAGGAACGCATTGGTCACCCGGATCGAGTTGTTCGAGTTTTGGCCCGAGACCGAGCTATAAGCCTCTGAATCCCAGTCCGTATCGTAGGTCGGGAATTCAATGCTATCGTGGCCCTGCTTGGCGTAGTCCAGAACGCGCTTGATGTAAGTTTCTGGGATCGCGACCTTTTTCGCTTTGCGAACCGCATTTTTCAGGGCGTCGTTTGCGTTTGGATCATAGGCATCATCGGCAGAGCCGTCCCAAGACCGGATGGCCTCGAAAATACCGTTCAGCATCTTCTCGTGCATCTTCGATCCGGCAACGATCGAGGCCACCTTCTGCTCTTCGATCACTTTCCATTCGATGAATTGCTCGATGTCCGGGTGATCTGCATCGACGATTACCATCTTTGCTGCTCGACGGGTTGTACCGCCTGATTTGATCGCGCCAGCGGCGCGGTCGCCGATCTTGAGAAATCCCATGAGGCCCGAAGACTTGCCGCCACCCGAAAGCGCTTCACCCTCTGCACGCAGATGGCTGAAGTTGGTTCCGGTGCCCGAGCCATACTTAAACAGGCGCGCCTCACGCACCCACAAGTCCATAATGCCGCCTTCGTTGACCAGATCATCGTCGACCGACTGGATGAAGCACGCATGCGGTTGCGGATGCTCATAAGCGGATTTCGATTTGGTTAGCTTGCCGGATTTGTAGTCAACATAGTGGTGCCCCTGCGCCGGGCCATCGATCCCATATGCCCAGTGCAGACCGGTGTTGAACCACTGCGGCGAGTTCGGAGCTGCGCGCTGGGTCGCCAGCATATAGCGCATCTCGTCAAAATAGGCGCTCGCGTCCTCTTCAGTCGAGAAATAGCCGCCCTTCCAGCCCCAATAAGCCCACGCGCCGGCCAGACGATCAAAAACCTGTTTCGATGAGGTTTCGCCATCAAATTCAGCATCTTCCGCAGGAACCGATCGCCACAGGAATTCGGGAACGTCCTTTTCCTTAACCTTCTTCAGTTTGGAAGGAACACCGGCCTTGCGGAAGTACTTCTGTGCGATGACATCGCTAGCCACCTGGCTCCATTTTGCAGGCACTTCGATCTCGTCCAGACGGAACACGATTGTGCCATCCGGATTGCGAATCTCGGATGTTGCGGACACAAAATCCAGATCGGCATATGCATCCTGTCCCGGTTTGGTGAATTTTCTTTCAATCTTCATGTCCGCTGCCCCAGCTTCGATCTGTCCAAATTTCAAGTCCCGGCACTAAATCTTGATGCTGCGGGGTGCCGCCCGCACTACCGACGAATTTGAGACGCAAGGGACCGGACGCTGCCTAGAACAGCGCAGAACCGCGAATACGGTCTACGTCATAGTGGTTTGCTTTCCGTCCCTCGCCCGATGCCTTTTCCGGTCATTGCCTACCAGATTTAGTGGCTCGTCTTTCGGCCCATACAATCTGACGTATATTCCCATAGTTGGTCAACGGGCTTTTTCGGTCATTTTTGGAATCTTTTAGCTTGACCTGTTTTGCTGAACCGGCGGAATTTCGCCGCATCGCGATTCCTCCACAGACATGTCCCGCACGACCAGCCCATTCCGCCTTGATGTGTCAGAGTGATTTCTCGTGTTTTCCGCCACAGTTAGAGGTCATTGATCAACCGATCCCGCGTTAAGGACATGTTCAGAGAATCATCGTCACGACATCGCAGCGCGTGCCATACTTGAAATCACACGACATTTCTGGATGGGAAATCTACTCTACATGCGTTTGATTTCATTGTTAACTATTGTGGCGCTAATCGTGTCCTGCACATCACAGGAAGCACCACCTGCATCTCGCAGCGCGCAATTCGACGGTTATCCGCAGAACCTTTTCAATTCCTTCAGGACCGACTGCGCGGGGCCGGGCGACAAGTATATCAAGACCACCGCAAGCATCTTTGAATGCCGCGAGACCTTGCCGCCCGAGGCAACGGCCTATTTGATTCTCAGCTTCAACGGCTATCCGCAGAACTTGCCGCAGATCGTAACGCGGCTGAGCTCGACCAAGAATCAGGCCGGGTATCGCGTGGACGCAGAGTTGTACTTTCTGGTTCCGCAGAAAGATGGTTCAACTCTTAGAATACCTATTGAAAGCAAAGATTTGGACAGGGATTTTTCCAAGCTCTACACCGATTATGGCGGAACGCCAGTGTAGAAGAAAAATGGTCGGGGCGGCAGGATTCGAACCTACGACCCCCTGTACCCAAAACAGGTGCGCTACCAGACTGCGCCACGCCCCGGACCGTGCGCCTTCCTAAACGTGCCGATCTGATTTGAAAAGCCCTAACAGGGCCAAATTGCAGGACCTTGCGAAAAAACTTCGTGGCGCATCTGCGATCCAGGCCGAATGGCGTAACGCTCGGCCAGGCCAGCGTTGATTTCCAGGACCGCATAAACCGAATCGCCGCCTTCGATTGGGCTCAGATCCCCCGGAATTGCACCTTCGTGCACACGCGTCACCGTGCCCGCGCGATCAACAAAGATCATATCAAGCGGAATCAGGGTATTCTTCATCCAGAACGCAACAGGTTGCGGCGGATCAAAAACAAACAACATTCCAGATCTGTTGGGCATGCTTTCGCGAAACATCAATCCGCGCGATCGCTCTTTCGGTGTGATGGCCAGCTCAACGTCGAAGCGAACCTCTGCCAGATCATTTCGAAGCTCGACACGATCCGGACGGCATTCAGCCCGCGCGATCCCGCCAATCAAAAAACTCAGGAGCGCCAGTACGAAAGCCGTTCTCATCATTCAGAACCTAGTCGTTCAGGGCCGCTTCCCAGGCCAGAACCTGCGCGGCCATTCTTCCGCGCTTGCCATCAATGACCCGCATGGCCAGCGCTTCGCCCGGTTGCAGATCTGCCAACCCAGAACGACGTAGCACCTCGATATGCAGGAATACGTCTTCACTGCTGCCGAAAACATTGGCAAAGCCAAACCCTTTGCCCTTGTCGAACCATTTGACGCGCGCAGCCTCAAGCGGAGCGCTGCCGATCACGGTTGGATCAAGCTCGGCAAAATCGGCCAACATCATGGTTTCCGCGCGAACAGGCGGGTCAACACTGATCACTTCGACCGCTTGAACACCGCGATCAGTTTTGTGGGTCATGATCTCGATGCCGGCGCCATCCGCGACCGAGCTTTGCCCGAAGTTTCGCAGCACGTTGACGTGCAACAGAATGTCCGGGCCGCCTTCGTCAGACACAACAAATCCGTATCCCTTGGCGGGATCGAACCATTTTACGTGTCCACGGACGCGGTACATGCTGTTCAGATCTTCTGGCACTGTTTTCCCATTACGATAGGCAAGTCGTTAAGGGTTTCTTGTTTATGTTTTGGCTCGCAAATTCAAGCTGAAAAAAGCTATTGTCTGCAAACAGTTGCATTTCACGCAACGCGAACGTCATGGATTTAACCTCAGCACTTGCCAGTCGGAATCGACATTTTGTCGCTTCCACTGAAACCTGTCATGCAACCTGAAGGCACCATCGGCCCAGAACTCGACTTCGACAGGTGTTACACGGTATCCCCCCCAAAATTCAGGGCGAGGCGGGTTGGTACCCAACTTTGCGGTCACTTTAGCCACTTCGGCCATCAGGGATGCACGACTTTCCAGCGGTTGCGACTGGTGCGACGCCCAAGCACCCAAGCGGCTTTTGAGCGAGCGCGAGGCGTAGTATGCGTCCGCCTGCGGCCCATCTTCCTTGGTGATTGTACCACGAACACGGATTTGTCGCCGCAAAGATTTCCAATGCATCACAAAAGCCGCTTTGTGGGCGCTGTCCAACTCCTGAGCCTTGGCGCTGTGATAGTTCGTATAGAAAACAAACGCGTCCTTCTCGATTTCCTTCAGCAGAACCATACGGGCGTTCGGCAAACCTTCCGGGTCCACGGTTGCCAAAGCAATCGCATTAGGATCATTCGGTTCGGTCTTTTCTGCCTCGGCCAGCCACCGATCCGCGATTTCAAACGGATCAGCCCCGGCGAAGATGCCATTATGCTCGTTCATTTCCATCCCCAGGAAACAATTAACATGACCCTAAGGCGAGAACCCGCTGCGGGCAAGAGCGCATGGCCTTGAAGCAGGACAATCAATGGCATAAACCAACCGAACACAATGCGACGACAGGCGGAGAACCGAAGATGTCAAATCAGTTGATGGCCGGAAAACGCGGCCTCATCATGGGACTGGCCAATGACAAATCAATCGCATGGGGTATCGCCCGCGCCTTGTCCGACGCCGGGGCCGAGCTGGCCTTTTCCTATCAGGGGGACGCCCTGAAAAAACGCGTCGATCCATTGGCGGCGCAGTTGGGCAGCGAGATCGTTTTGCCCTGTGACGTCAGCGACGAAGAATCAATTAATGAACTCTTCAGCGCGCTCGAAAAGAAATGGGGTAAACTGGATTTCGTCGTCCACGCCATTGGCTTTTCTGACAAGAACGAATTGCGCGGGCGTTACGTCGACACATCGCGCGCGAACTTTAACCTGACGATGGATGTTTCGGTCTACTCTTTCACCGCCGTTATGCAGCGCGCGGAGAAAATGATGAACGAAGGCGGCAGTGCGATCACCCTCACCTATTACGGCGCTGAACAGGTCATGCCACACTACAATGTAATGGGTGTTGCAAAAGCCGCCCTTGAGGCATCCGTAAAGTATCTGGCCGAGGATTTGGGCAAAGACGGCATTCGCGTGAATTCGATCTCGGCAGGCCCGATCAAAACGCTCGCGGCCAGCGGCATCGGCGATTTCCGTTACATCATGAAGTGGAACGAGTATAACTCGCCCCTGCGCCGGAATGTGACCATCGATGATGTTGGTAAATCGGCCCTGTATCTGCTGTCTGATCTCAGCAGCGGAGTGACAGGTGAAAATCTGCACGTGGATTCAGGCTATCACATCGTCGGAATGAAGGCCGTCGACGCGCCGGACGTTGAAAAAGGATAACAGACCATGAGCGCCAAGGACCGCCTGCCACACGAAAAAGGCTTCCACATCAGCTGGGATCAGATTCATCGCGACTCGCGCGCTCTTGCGTGGCGTCTGGATGGGCAAGGACCAGATGACGGCGCTTGGCGTGCAGTCGTAGCAATTACACGTGGTGGCATGGCCCCCGCGATGATCGTCAGCCGCGAACTGGATATCCGTACGGTCGATACTGTCAGCGTGAAATCCTATCATCATCAAGCGCAGGGCGAAGCAGAAATTCTCAAAGCGCCCAATGCTGATCTGATGGGTGATGGCACCGGTATTCTGATCATCGACGATCTGGTCGATAGCGGCAAAACGCTGGAACTCGTGCGCGAGATGTTCCCCAAAGCGCATTTCGCGACCGTATACGCCAAGCCCAAGGGCCGTCCGATGGTAGACACCTTCATTACCGAGGTCAGTCAGGACACATGGATTTTCTTCCCATGGGACATGGCGCTGCAATATGTCGAACCCTATCGGGGCACCGATTAATCAAGCGTTTCAACTAAGCGCTGAAATCACGGACTCACCATGACAATGACCCGCACTGCCGCCACCTTTGCCCCTCCGGTGATGGAGGCACGCCGTTGGCTGGACGGGGTCGAGTTCGCAGTTGACCGTCCGTTGATCAATGTCAGTCAGGCGGCTCCGGTCGATCCGCCCCCGTTAGCGCTGCGGCAAGCAATGGCCGAATTCGCGGTCGAGCAGGACAGCGCGCATCTATACGGCCCGGTTCTGGGCAACGATGACCTGCGGTCCGAACTCGCGGCTCAGATCAGCGCACATTATGCGGCTGAGGTATCGGCGAATCAGATCGCAATCACCTCGGGTTGCAATCAGGCCTTTTCAGCCGTGATTTCGGCAATTACCGATCAGGGGGATGAGGTGATCCTTCCGACTCCTTGGTATTTCAATCACAAGATGTGGCTGGATATGGCTGGGGTAAAAACCGTTGATTTGCCCACAGACGATGATTTGCTTCCCGATCCGGAACAGGCCCGCGCCCTTATCACCGAAAAGACACGGGCGATTTCGTTGGTGACGCCGAATAATCCCGGTGGTGTCGAATACCCTGCGGACTTGGTGCGCCGCTTCTATGATCTTGCGCGGGAAACGGGGCTTCGTCTTTTGGTTGACGAAACCTATCGCGATTTCGACAGTCGATCAGGCGCGCCTCATGACCTGTTCCAGCAATCGGGTTGGGACGATACGTTTGTCCATCTCTACTCGTTCTCAAAAGCCTATCGCCTGACCGGTCACCGTGTCGGCGCGATTTCAACCAGCCCCGCCCTGTTGGCGGAGATCGAAAAATTTCTGGACACGGTCGCGATCTGCCCCGGCCAGATCGGCCAGTTTGCCGCGCTTTGGGGCATGCGGAACTTGACCCAATGGGTTGCGGGTGAACGAGATGAAATTCTCGACCGAAGAGCCGCCATTGCAGAAGGAATGCCACGCCTTGAAGACAAAGGCTGGCGTCTTTTGGGACTTGGCGCTTACTTTGCCTACCTCGAACATCCCTTTGGCATCGCTTCCGACGAATTGGCCCGACGGCTGGTACCCGAGGCAGGTATACTGCTTTTGCCGGGTACCATGTTCATGCCAGAGGGCGATTCCGCGGGAAAGCGGCAGGTTCGTGTAGCATTTGCCAACCTCGACCGCGCCGGTATCGCGCATTTGTTCGACCGATTGCAGGGCTTGTCCTTCTAAGCTTGCCCCCCGGCTGCACGCATCGTATTCAGGGCCGCAACCGACTGGGCAGACATTTGCCGACAAAACCAAGAGGGCACCATGGCCGCAGGCATGAAAAACCTATCCAAAACCTTTGTCTGGATTCTCATGGGTCTTTTGATGCTGGGCCTTGCGGGCTTTGGCGCCACCAGCCTGACCGGAACCGTGCGTACGGTTGCGCAGGTCGGTGATGAAAGCATTTCGGTCGACGCGTATTTTCGTGAGCTTCAGCGCGAGATCCGGGCCGTCGAAGCGCAAACCGGTCAGGCAATGCAGATTTCGCAGGCACATGATCTTGGCCTTGATCAACTTGCCCTTTCGCGCCTGATCGCGCTGGCCGCAATCGATAACGAGGTCGGACAGCTTGGCATTTCGATCGGTGACGAGAACCTGCAGGACGAGATTGTACAGATACCGGCGTTCCAAGGTGTAAACGGTACATTCGACCGCGAAGCCTATCGCTTTCAGCTGGAACAGGTCGGAATGACCGATTCCGAATTCGAATCGGATCTGCGCAAAGAATCTTCACGCACCATCGTTCAGGGTGCGGTCATGAGCGGTGTTGAAATGCCCCGTACGCTGACCGAGGCTTTGTCGAACTATGTGCTGGCCCGCCGCAGCTTTACCGTGGCGACCCTGTCAGCCGACCTTCTCGAAACGCCCGTGGCCCAACCCACAGACGCGCAGATTCAGACATATTACGATGAGAATACCGATCAGTTCACCCTGCCCCGCACCAAGCAACTGACCTACGCCATTCTGTCGCCCGACATGCTGCTCGACACGATCGAAGTGGACGAAGATTCTCTGCGCCGTCTATACGACCAACGCGCTGACGAATTTTTCCAACCCGAGCGCCGCTTGGTCGAGCGTCTGCCCTATCCCAGCGAAGAATCCGCAACCGAGGCGCTGGCACAACTTGAAGTTGGCGGGGCCGATTTCGAACAGTTGGTCCGCGAACGTCAGCTTGAGCTGAGCGATGTTGATCTGGGCGATGTCACACGTGAAGATCTGGGCGATGCAGCCGACGCCGTGTTTGCCGCCGAGATCGACGATGTGGTCGGCCCGCTTCCTACGGTTTTCGGCCCTGCCCTGTTCCGGATCAATGGATCGCTGGCCGAGAACAATGTCAGTTTCGAAGACGCCGAACCCGAACTTCGTGCAGAACTCGCCGCCGACCGAGCGCGCCGTCAGATCGAAGCACAGGCCGAAGACATCAACGACCTGCTTGCAGGCGGCGCAACACTGGAAGAACTGGCCGGTGAGACCGAGATGGAACTGGGTCAGATCGACTGGACCCAGCAAAGCGACGATGGCGTCGCCGCGTATGACGGCTTCCGCGCAGTGGCTGAGGCTGTGCAAGAAGGTGATTTCCCAGAGGTCGCGTTCCTTGAAGATGGTTCGATCTTTGCGCTGCGCTTGAATGAAGTGCTAGAGCCGCGCCCGGAACCTCTGGAAAGCGCCCGTGACCGTGTCGCCGAGGCATGGCTGCAGGTAGAAACTGCGAAAGCGCTGCAAAACCAGGGCAACACGGTTCTGACCCAGCTGGCAACAGATGGCGACTTTACCGCCACTGGCCTGCCCTTCCGCGTCGAAAATGCGCTGACACGTACCGCATTCCTCGAAGATGTTCCCGTGGACTTCATGACTCAGGTGTTTGAAATGGACCCTGGTGAGCTGCGTGTCATTCCCGGAAACGGTAACGCCCTGATCGTGCGTCTGGATGAAGAGCTACCTCCGGCGGAAACCGATGAGCAACGCCAGATGCAGGATGCACTGGCTGCGCAATTGAGCCAGGCGCTGGCGCAGAACATCTTTGACATCTATGTGCGCAATGCCCAGACACGCGCACGCCCTGTGCTGGATCAGCAAGCGCTGAACGCGGTACGGGCCAGTTACTAAAAGAGACAGAACATGGCCCTGACCCCGGATTTCGAAAGTTTCGCGCGCGCTTATGATGCGGGCGAAAATCAGGTCGTCTATACCCGCCTCGCCGCTGATCTGGATACGCCGGTTTCACTGATGCTGAAACTGACAGGTGCTCAGAAAGACGCCTTCATGCTCGAGTCGGTAACCGGGGGTGAAGTGCGAGGGCGCTATTCGATCATCGGAATGAAGCCCGATCTGATTTGGCGCTGTCAGGGCGAGACATCGGCCTTGAACCGATCAGCCCGCTTCGATGCCGAGGCGTTCGAGCCACAGGATGGCAAACCGATGGACAACTTGCGCGCCTTGTTGGCTGAAAGCCGCATCGCGCTTCCCGATGACCTGCCGCAGGCCGCCGCTGGCCTGTTTGGCTATCTGGGCTATGACATGGTCCGGTTGGTGGAATACCTGCCGGATGTGAACCCTGACCCGTTGGGCCTGCCCGATGCGATCATGCTGCGCCCCTCGGTCATTGCTGTGTTGGACGGCGTCAAAGGCGAGGTTACCGTCGTGTCGCCCGCATGGGCCAGCGAGGGCCAAAGCGCCAAAGCCGCCTATGCGCAGGCCGCCGAGCGTGTGATGGATGCCGTGCGTGATCTTGAGCGTGCCATGCCGGCTGAGACGCGCGATCTAGGTGACGCAATCGAAGTTGGGGCTCCTGTCTCTAACTTCACCAAATCGGGCTATATGGAAGCCGTTGAAAAGGCCAAGGAATATATCCGTGCAGGTGATATCTTTCAGGTCGTCCCGGCCCAACGCTGGACACAGGATTTTCCACAACCGCCATTTGCCCTCTACCGCTCGCTGCGGCGTACCAACCCATCGCCATTCATGTTCTATTTCAACTTCGGCGGCTTTCAGGTCGTAGGCGCAAGCCCAGAAATCCTGGTGCGTGTCTTCGGCAATGAGGTCACGATCCGCCCAATCGCGGGTACCCGCCCGCGTGGCGCGACGCCCGAAGAAGACAAGGTCAACGAAATCGACCTGCTGGCCGACAAGAAAGAACTGGCCGAGCACCTCATGTTGCTGGACCTGGGCCGCAATGACACCGGGCGTGTTTCTAAGATTGGAACCGTGCGTCCTACCGAAGAGTTCATCATCGAGCGCTACAGCCACGTGATGCACATCGTATCAAACGTGGTCGGCGAACTGGCCGAAGACAAGGATGCACTGGACGCGTTCTTTGCCGGGATGCCTGCAGGCACGGTATCAGGCGCGCCCAAAGTGCGCGCGATGGAAATCATCGACGAGTTGGAGCCTGAAAAGCGCGGCATCTACGGTGGCGGTGTCGGGTATTTCAGCGCAGGCGGCGACATGGATATGTGCATCGCGCTGCGGACGGCCATTGTGAAAGACCACAAACTGTATATCCAAGCTGGAGGCGGCGTTGTCTATGACAGCGACCCAGAAGCGGAATACATGGAGACCGTCCATAAATCGAACGCCATTCGCGGCGCGGCTGCGGATGCGGCGCGGTTTACAGGCAGCGGAAACAGCTAGTGGGGTGGCGGATGGTCGCTGCCGTCACCCGTCCGTCAGCGATCCGGCAACGCCCTGCTGGATTTCTTTCATCATCACGGCAGAAATTGGGGCCATCGCCACGCGGCTGCCGCGATCCTCAAGCCCCCACAGCAACAGAGCCGAGATCGTCTCGGGACGCAGACGACCCAGCATCACCACGGCACCTTCCTGTCCGGCGCGGAAGGCTGCCTGATCCAGAAAACGCCGCATGATCTTGGGGTCCTGTTTGGCACCATCGAAATCGCGGAACACTACGCTGGATGGAATGCCGTTGCGCGCTGCAAGCTTTTGCGCAGTGTTTAGACCATTGTCCTGCGTCACCAGCCCGCGCCCGGTATCTCCAGCAATCGCCGCAACCTGATCAGCCAGCTTTCGGTTGCCTTGAATGCCGCTTCCGACACCTTCCAGAATGCCAACGGTTTGAGGCAATTGATCCAACCACACCGACAACGACACCTCAGCGTCCTGAGCACTGGCGGCTTCGTGCATGTCAACCAAGGCCAATACTTCAAATCCAGCCTCGCGATGACGGGCCATTTTTTCCGCTGCATTCGGGTCAGACGGGCTGACGGCAAAACTTAGCGGGTATGGGAAATCCTGCAACGCCTCGGCCCCAAAAGCCCCTTCATCATCGATCAGAATGATCGACATCAATGGCTTGGATTCTGGGTTTTCGAAGGTGGCAGCATGTGCTTCGATGGGCTTGGCCACCACTTCTGGAGTAATCACGGCTTGTTCGACGGGCGGGTCATCCCTCTCGGTTAGGGGCACGACACGCTTGCCGATCAACGAACCGGAACCTGTAACCCCCTCTCCGCCAATTTGCGGCAGGGTCAATACGCGCGGCTGACGTACAGGGCGGGTATCTTCTTCACCCTCAACCGCGATTGGATTTTCATCAGGTACGGGTTCCGCTTCCTCAGCCTCTGGCGCGGCATCCGGCACTTCGACGGTCTCAGGCTGCAGGGCTGCGACCTGAGGGACCTCCTTGGGCGTTTCTTCCGCAACCTGCGGTTCCGGGGCTTCCTCGGGCGCAGGCGCTGCTGGAGCGTCCGCGAGCGCTGCCGGTTCGGCTTCCTGTTGTGGCGAGGTCGGTTCGGCAAGTGGATTTGGCGGTGCCGCGGGCGCTTCGGTTTGAACGGTCACGTCAGAAGATGAGATCGCTGCAGGTGCCTCGGCTACGGTCGGTGCTCCACCCGCCTCAGGACGGGCACCGGGCTCAAGCTCGATACCTGCCAAGCCATCCAGCGAATCTGATGATAGATCGCGGGTTTCAGGGCCGGATGGTGGCAACTCAACCAGATCAGCATCGGCATTGCTTTCCTCAACTTTCGCAGCCTCCAGGGGCTGCGGAGTATCAGCCACTTCGGGCGCTGTTGCCGTCACATCTGGTTTACGTGACAAAGGAGTTGTCAGCGAAAGAACCGCGCCCAGTGCCAATACCGAGACCGCCCCGGCGATCGCTCCACCGTAAAATCCGCTCATCGAAATCTCGCCTCTCGCGTTGTTTCGTGCCTCATCTGCCCAGACGCCATCTTCCGCGACGCTCACCTGTACGGTGTCAAGTTGGGTATGTCCTCTTGACGCTGCCGCACAAGCCTGAGCATGTATGTCCCGACATTATACCGCGCTCAGGGACTGCATCGCCAGCCCGAAATGCCCATAGGAAGATAAGTGCCCAAATGCTGCTGCTGATCGACAACTATGACTCGTTTACCTACAACCTCGTTCATTATCTGGGTGAGCTCGGGGCCGAGATGGTCGTGCGCCGGAATGACGCGCTGGATGTGCAAGAAGCAATGGCGATGAACCCGGCTGGTATTCTGCTCAGCCCCGGCCCTTGTGATCCCGATCAGGCGGGCATCTGTCTGGCCTTGACCGAAGCCGTGGCCGAAACGCAAACACCGCTGATGGGGGTCTGTCTGGGGCATCAAACCATCGGTCAGGCATTTGGCGGCAAGGTTGTGCGCTGTCATGAGATCGTGCACGGGAAAATGGGCACGATGAAACACACCGGCAAAGGTGTATTCGCTGGCCTGCCCTCGCCCTTCGAGGCCACCCGGTATCATTCGCTTGTCGTAGAACGCGAAAGCCTGCCCGATTGCCTTGAGATCACGGCCGAGCTTGAGGATGGCACGATTATGGGTCTGCAGCACAAAGAACTGCCGATCCACGGCGTCCAGTTTCACCCGGAATCCATCGCGTCCGAGCATGGTCACACCCTGCTTAAGAACTTCCTGAACGAAATGAAAGTCCCCGCATGAGCGACGCTCTGAAACCTCTGATCGGTGCTGCGGCCGATCGACCTTTGACCCGTGCCGAGGCTGAACAGGCCTTTGGCATCCTCTTTGATGGGGCCGCCACGCCCAGCCAGATCGGCGGGTTGCTGATGGCAATGCGCACGCGCGGCGAGACGGTCGAGGAATACGCCGCCGCCGCTGCCGTAATGCGCGCGAAATGCAATGCAGTGAAAGCTCCCGCTGGCGCGATGGACATCGTTGGCACGGGGGGCGACGGCAAAGGAACACTCAATATCTCGACAGCCACGGCTTTTGTGACGGCTGGCGCCGGAGTCACCGTTGCAAAACACGGTAATCGGAACCTGAGCTCGAAATCTGGCGCAGCAGATGCTCTTGGGCAGCTAGGTATCAACGTAATGGTCGGCCCGGAAGTCGTTGAGAAAGCGCTGAAAGAGGTCGGTATCGGCTTTATGATGGCCCCAATGCACCACCCGGCGATCGCCCATGTCATGCCTTCGCGGCAAGAACTGGGGACGCGCACGATTTTCAACATTCTGGGCCCCCTGACCAACCCCGCCGGAGTGAAGCGCCAACTGACCGGTGCGTTCAGCCGCGACCTGATCCGCCCGATGGCCGAAACTCTGGGTCTGCTTGGGGCTGAACATGCCTGGCTAGTCCACGGCTCAGACGGTACGGATGAGCTTACGATCACCGGGGTCAGCTGGGTCGCATCGGTTGAGGACGGCGTTGTCAAAGAGGTCGAGCTTCACCCCGAAGATGCAGGCCTTCCGGTGCATCCGTTCGAAAATATCATCGGCGGCACGCCCGAAGAGAACGCGGTCGCCTTCCGCGCCCTGCTGGATGGGGCACCTTCAGCCTACCGCGACGCGGTGTTGCTGAACTCGGCAGCGGCGCTGGTCGTTGCAGATGCGGCAAGCGATCTGCGCGAGGGCGTTGCGATGGCCACAGAAAGCATTGATAGCGGCAAGGCCCGTGAAAAGATCACCGCGCTGGCGCGCATTACACAGGAAGCCGCATGACCGAGACCGTTCTGGACAAAATCAAAGCGTACAAGCTGGAAGAGATCGCTGCGGATAAGGCGCATAAGCCTCTGGAAACACTAGAATCTGAGGCACGGAACGCACCCGAGGTACGCGGTTTTGCCGAAGCCCTGCATTCGGCTATGCGCAAGGGGTACGGATTGATCGCCGAGGTCAAAAAGGCCAGCCCGTCCAAAGGTCTGATCCGCGCTGATTTCGATCCGCCCGCGCTTGCCAAAGCTTATGAAGAGGGCGGCGCGGCTTGCCTGTCGGTTCTGACGGACACGCCTAGCTTTCAGGGTGACAAGTCCTTTCTGACCGAAGCGCGCGCGGCCTGTTCGTTGCCAGCATTGCGGAAGGACTTCATGTACGACCCCTATCAGGTGGTCGAAGCGCGTGCATTGGGTGCGGATTGCATCCTGATCATCATGGCATCGGTCAGCGATGCACAGGCCGCCGAGCTTGAGCAAACCGCGTTTGACTGGGGCATGGATGTTCTGATCGAAGTCCATGACGCAGACGAGCTTGAGCGGGCATCGCAGCTGAAAAGCCCGCTGATCGGGATAAACAACCGCAATCTCAAGACCTTCGAGACGACTCTTGATACAACTCGTCATCTGTCAAAGCTGGTTCCAGCGGATCGCACGATCGTCTGCGAGAGCGGCCTTAGCACTCCGGCGGACCTCGCAGATATCGCCCGCTACGGTGCGCGCTGTTTCCTTATTGGTGAGAGCCTGATGCGTCAGGATGATGTAGCTTCGGCAACTCGAGCACTGCTCGCCAACCCGCTCATTCCCGGAGTGATGTGATGCCGCTGACCCATTTTGATGCCAAAGGTGAGGCCCATATGGTGGACGTGTCCGACAAGGCTGTCACCGACCGGGTTGCGGTTGCATCTGGATACATCAAGATGGCGAAGGAAACCTTTGATATCATTTCAGAAGGTCGCGCCAAGAAAGGCGATGTTCTTGGTATCGCCCGGCTTGCGGGCATCATGGGTGCCAAGAAAACGCCTGATCTGATACCTCTGTGTCATCCGCTACCCGTCACCAAGGTCGCCGTCGAATTAACCTTGGACCCTGACCTTCCGGGCGTTCAGATTGAAGCGACCGTAAAAACCTCGGGCCAGACCGGCGTAGAGATGGAAGCGCTAACAGCAGTCTCAATAGCCGCGCTGACGGTTTATGATATGACCAAGGCCGTGGACAAGGCGATGGAGATCGGCGGCATCCGCGTTCTCCTGAAAGACGGCGGAAAATCAGGGCGTTACGAGGCATCATGATCTCGGTTGAAGAAGCGCGGGCCCTGCTGTTCGATCTGGTCTCTCCGCTGCCTGCAGAAACGGTTCCTCTTGCCGAGGCTGCCGGTCGTATTCTGGCGGAAAACGTTACAGCAACGCGTGATCAGCCGCCCTTTGCTGCGTCATCGATGGATGGGTACGCCGTCAAAGCGACCGAAGTCGAACTGCACGCGATGTTCAAAGTGATTGGCGAAGCAGCGGCCGGACGCCGCTTTGCTGGTACCGTCGGGCCCGGCCAAGCTGTACGGGTATTCACTGGCGCACCCGTGCCGGAAGGCGCGGATTTTGTCGTCATTCAGGAAGATGTCGACCGACGCGGCGATCTGATCACCATAACCGACGCCCCCGGTGAAAAGCCAAATATCCGCCCTGCGGGGATCGATTTCAGCATCGGTACGCAGATCAGCGCTCCACGCCAGCTCAGACCCGAAGATGTTGCGTTGATGGCGGCAATGAACATCGCTTCGGTTCCTGTGATCCGTAAACCCGTGGTTGCTTTGATATCAACCGGTGACGAACTGGTGATGCCCGGGGAGACGCCGACCCCCGATCAGATCATCGCCTCAAATACCTTTGGTCTTAAGGCGTTACTGGAAGACGCTGGCGCACAAGTTCGTGTACTTCCCATCGCACAGGATACCGTGGCGTCGCTGGAAACAGCTTTTGGATTGGCGCAGGGCGCTGACCTTGTAGTGACCATCGGAGGGGCGTCGGTTGGCGAGTACGACCTGGTTGCGGATGTCTCGGAAGGTCTTGGGCTGAAGCAATCGTTCTACAAGATTCGCATGCGACCGGGTAAACCACTGATGGCCGGGCGGCTTGGGGATGCTGCGATGGTCGGTCTACCCGGAAACCCGGTCAGTGCCATGGTGTGCGGTTACCTGTTCCTCATCCCAATGGTGCGCCGCATGTTGGGGATTGAACAGGCCCTACAGCCATTCCAACGCGCCCGCCTTTCTGCCCCGCTCGGAAAAAATGGCCCGCGTGAGCATTATATGCGGGCGGTGTTGGACAACGGCGGCATCCGCGCCTGTGATGATCAGGACAGCTCGCTGCTAAGTGTTTTGGCGCAAGCCAATGCACTATTGGTACGCCAACCCCACGATCCCGCGCGCGAGGCCGGGGATGAGGTCCTTTACCTGCCGATCTAGCAAATCCGTTGACACAAAACGTGAACATGCGTAGAACAAAAGAAAACGCATGAGCGACGAGGTATGAGCAATGCTGACCAAGAAGCAATTGGATTTGCTGGAATTCATCCACAAACGCGTGCAAGCGGACGGTGTTCCGCCCAGTTTTGATGAGATGAAGGCCGCGTTGGATCTACGGTCAAAATCCGGGATTCATCGACTGATCACCGCGCTGGAAGAACGTGGCTTTATCCGCCGCCTTGCCCATCGAGCCCGTGCCATCGAAGTTGTCAAGCTGCCCGAAAGCCTTGGGGGAGAGCCAACTACAGGTTTCAAACCCCGTGTGATTGAAGGCGATCGCCCTGAAGGTCCACGCCCCGCGAACTTTGAACCCATCACAGTTGATGCAATGGAATTGCCTGTTATGGGCCGGATTGCTGCCGGTGTACCGATCGAAGCGATCAGCCATGTGTCGCACCGCGTTGCGGTACCGGGCTCGATGGTTTCGGGCCGTGGTGAACATTATGCGCTTGAGGTTCGTGGCGACTCGATGATCGACGCCGGTATCAACGATGGCGATGTCGTGGTGATCCGCGAAACAACGGCCGCTGACAACGGTGACATCGTGGTGGCATTGGTGGAAGATCAGGAAGCCACGCTGAAACGGTTTTTCCGCCGAGGTCAGGCCATTGCGCTGGAAGCGGCGAATCCGGCCTATGAGACCCGCGTGCTGCCAGAGGACAAGGTGAAAGTTCAGGGCCGCCTGGTAGGCTTGATCCGAAGCTACTGAGGCAGCTTGGGGGACCATAGGCGGCGGCCTGAGATATCAGAACTCGCGAACAAACGCCCCTTGGATAACGCAAGACTGCCTGTCTTCCGCAGAAATTCCGTATCGTAAACGCTGCATTCACCGGTCAAAGTCAACGACACCGGGGCGACAATGATCTGATCTTTCCTGCATTCCTGAAAGGCGCTCGCAGCCCGCTTGCTAGTCAAGTGGACAAGCTCTTTGTCTCCCAGAAGAAAACGTTGAATTCCCGCTGGTGCCTCTGGCCATCGCAAAGCGGCCTTTGGTTGATCTGCCCCGTCCCCGTCATTTTCCAGCCAAACCGACGCGACAAATCCGCTGCCTTTCGGTTTGCTCAGCGCGCGCCCGTGTTCAGTCATCACTCCGACCAGCCCGCCGGTATCGGCGATCAGCACGTCTGGGCGGCTTCCCTGACCCCACAGCGCTATCGCCAATGCCGCCGGGGCGATGCCGAGCCACCGTGCGTGCCCTTGCCACAGCATTAGCCACAGAAGAGACAGAGCCAGAACAGGCAATACGAAATAGTCTGGGCTTACCACGTACCCGCGCGCGCCCTCCAGTCCCGCGACCCAATTGGCAACGGTAAGGATCCATCTCAGCCCAAGACCCATTACGTGCAATGCAATCGCTTCAAGCCCAAAAGGTGCAAGAAGGGCGGCGACCACCGCACTTGGAACGACCAGCGTTCCCATGACGGGCACGGAGACGAGATTTGCCAACAACCCGTAGTGTGAAATAGCGTTGAAATGCGCCGCCCCGATCGGAGCTGTCGCGATCCCCGCGATCGCCGAGGATGTCAACAAGGCCAGCATAAGCCGCAGCCATTTTGGGCCTGGCATTGGGCCATAGCCCCGCAACGCGCCAAACCCTGCGACCAAGGCGGTTGTGGCTGCAAAAGACATCTGAAATCCGGGGCTCAAAAGAGTTTCTGGACGAAAGGTAAGAACAATCAGCGCAGCCACGGCCACCGCCCGCAACGAAATCGCGCGCCGGTCCAGCAATACGGCCCCCAGCATAACGCAGACCATCACAAAGGCGCGCTCAGTCGCGACGTTCCCACCAGACAGAAGCAGGTAGATTGTCGACGCGAATAACGCGCAGAGCGCTGCCACCTTGCGTACGGGCATGCGAAGCGCGATGACAGGTACCATTGAGAACCCCATGCGGCACGCCACAAAAACGAAACCGGTCAGCAAACCCATGTGCAGGCCCGAAATCGCCAGAAGATGAGCCAGGTTGGACGCGCGCAACGCCTCTAACGAGGCCTGCCCCATCCCGCTGCGATCACCGGTAGTTACGGCGGCGGCAAAGCCCCCGACTTCGCCCGGCAGGATCGTGCGCACCCGATCCGAGATCTCCATGCGCAAGGCCGTGATACGCACTCCGTCCAAACCATCTTGCGCCGCAGCCGACGTCAGGACCGGAACCCGAGTGTATCCAACAGCGCCAAGTTGCTGGAACCAGGCGTGGCGGCGAAAATCAAAACCTCCGGGTTCAACTGGCCCTTGCGGCGGCGAAAGATGTGCTGTGGTCATAATCCGCTGACCCGGGGACAGCGCAACTGACTCCCCGTGAATAGACAGCCGGATGCGCCGGGGTCTTTGATCAGCAGGAACGTCCCCGATCCGCACCTGATCCAATGTCACCCTCAGCGCATCCGACGCAGAGCGGTCCAGCGCTACGACCCTCCCCTCGACCGGGCCATAGTAACGCCATTGCAGGACCGGCTCCGCAACCATATGTGCCCGCGCCCCGGCCAGAGCGAACCCCATCGCGATCAGGGCTAAGCCAGTGGCCAGCGGTGACCACGCGGCCCCCATCCAACGGGTGGAGGCAAGCGCCAGCAAGGCAAGCGCCAGAACGCCGACATAGAGCTCAACCTCGGGTTCGAACCTGAGGCTGAAATACCAACCAATCCCGACCGCCAGGCAGATCGGGGACCACGGAAACAAGTGTACCCGCTGGGTCAGCAATGCGGTCTCGACCCGTGTCAGAACACGCATGGTTGCCCCCGTCCTTCGGGCTGGGTAGATAGTCGCCAAACTATGCCCGCTAAGGTTACCAAAAGGTTAATCCACACCATGTCCGATCAGGTCGTCACCCGTTTTGCCCCCTCTCCCACCGGATTTCTGCATATCGGTGGCGCCCGCACTGCTCTGTTCAACTGGCTTTATGCGCGGGGTCGCGGCGGCCAGTTCCTGTTGCGGATCGAGGATACCGATCGGGAACGTTCCACGCCGGAAGCAACAGCGGCCATACTGCAAGGCATGGACTGGCTAGGGCTTGATCATGACGGTGAGGTCGTCAGCCAATTCGAGGGTGCCCCTCGACATGCAGAGGTCGCGCATCAATTGCTGTCCGACGGCAAGGCATACAAGTGCTTTTCGACGCAGGAAGAAATCGCTGCATTCCGTGAACAGGCGCGGGCCGAGGGGCAGTCGACCCTGTTTCGCAGCCCGTGGCGCGAGGCTGACCCTGCCACACATCCCGACGCACCTTACGTGATCCGCATCAAGGCTCCGCAAGACGGTGCCACTGTGATCCGCGATCAGGTGCAGGGCGATGTCACCATTCGCAACGATCAGTTGGATGACATGATCCTGCTGCGTTCGGATGGGACTCCGGTCTATATGCTGGCCGTTGTGGTTGACGATCATGATATGGGCGTGACTCATGTGATCCGGGGCGACGATCACCTCAACAACGCCGCCCGTCAGATGATGATCTACGAGGCGATGGGTTGGGATGTACCAGTCTGGGCGCATATCCCTTTGATCCATGGACCCGATGGGAAAAAGCTCAGCAAACGTCACGGTGCGTTGGGGGCGCAAGAATATCAGGCCATGGGATATCCGGCATCCGGAATGCGCAACTATCTGGCTCGGCTGGGTTGGAGCCATGGGGATGATGAGTTCTTTACCGATGCCCAAGCTAAAGAGTGGTTCGATCTGGATGGCATTGGCAAAAGCCCGGCGCGGTTTGATGTGAAGAAGCTTGAAAACCTTTGTGGACAACATATTGCCGTCGGGGAAGATGCCGCGCTGCAGCATGAAATTCAGGGATATCTGAAGTCAGCTGGTTTGCCGCCGCTTTCCGAAACACAATCCAGTGATTTGGTCCGTGCGATGTATTGCCTCAAGGACCGCGCACGCACGTTCCCGGAACTCATTGAAAAAGCTCATTTTGTGCTTACGTCGCGACCTATCCAGCCAGATGAAAAGGCCGCAAAGGCGCTGGCATCTGTATCCGACGGTATACTGAAAGAATTGACGCCGCAGCTGCAAAATGCTAGCTGGTCCCGGAACGAACTGGAGGAGACCCTGAATTCGTTCGCAGAGGCGAATGGGGTTAAGTTCGGCAAATTGGCTGGTCCGCTGCGGGCGGCACTAGCGGGCCGGGCAGTTACACCTTCGGTATTTGACATGATGCTTGTGCTTGGGCGCGATGAAACCCTGGCGCGGCTTTCTGATGCAGCGAACCCGGCCTGATTTCACATAAGGGTAACGCTGCTCCGTTAAGAACGGACTGCGCGACGGAACGCAGTCGTTGCCTGCTTTGTCGGACAGCGATCCGGCATGCGCACGAATGAAGAAGGGACAAACATGACCGAGAGCAAAAAATCAGCCAAACTGACTGTCCACGGCGAAAGCTATGATCTGCCGGTGTTTTCTCCGACCGCTGGGCCCGATGTGATCGATATCCGCAAGCTCTATGGTCAGGCTGGCGTCTTTACTTATGATCCGGGTTTCACGTCCACCGCAAGCTGTGACAGCACCATTACATTCATCGACGGTGACAAGGGCGAGTTGCTGCATCGCGGTTATCCGATCGAACAGATCGCCTCGAAGTCGCATTTCCTCGAACTCAGCTATCTGCTGCTGTATGGCGAGCTGCCTTCGGCAAAGGATCTGGAGAACTTCGAGACCACAATCACCCGCCACACGATGCTGCACGAGCAGATGCAGTATTTCTATCGCGGATTCCGCCGGGATGCGCATCCGATGGCCATCATGGTGGGTGTTGTCGGTGCCATGTCTGCGTTCTATCACGATTCGACCGACATCGCGGACCCGCGTCAGCGTGAAGTAGCTTCGCACCGTTTGATCGCAAAAATGCCGACCATCGCGGCCTGGGCCTACAAATACCATATCGGTCAGCCCTTCGTGTATCCGCGCAACGACCTGGACTATGCGTCAAACTTCCTGCGCATGTGTTTTGCCGTTCCTGCCGAAGATTACGAGGTGAACCCGATTCTGGCACGCGCCATGGATCGTATCTTCATGCTGCAGGCGGATCACGAACAGAACGCCTCGACTTCGACGGTGCGTCTGGCATCTTCTTCGGGTGCAAACCCGTTCGCCTGTATCGCGGCCGGTATCGCCTGTCTCTGGGGTCCGGCCCATGGTGGTGCGAACCAGGCTTGCCTTGAAATGCTGGAAGAGATCGGCAGCGTGGACCGCATCCCCGAGTTTATCGAGCGCGCCAAAGACAAAGATGACCCGTTCCGTCTGATGGGCTTTGGCCACCGCGTCTACAAGAACTTCGATCCACGCGCGAAAGTGATGAAGCAATCGGCAGACGAAGTACTTGACCTGCTGGGCGTAGAAAACAATCCCAAACTACAGGTCGCGAAGGCGCTGGAAAAACAGGCTCTGGAAGATCCGTATTTCATCGAAAAGAAACTGTTCCCGAATGTCGACTTTTATTCGGGCATCGTGATGGAAGCGATGGGCTTCCCGACCTCGATGTTCACGCCAATCTTCGCGTTGTCACGTACCGTTGGCTGGGTTAGCCAGTGGAAAGAAATGATTGCCGATCCACAGAATAAGATCGGACGCCCACGTCAGCTTTATCTGGGCGCGACCAACCGCGATTACGTGGACATCGAAAACCGCTGATCCACACACAATATCGATGTTAAGACCCCGGTTATCCGGGGTCTTTTTTTCCGTAGCGTTACCAAAATGAGACCGTTCGAAACCAAACGTAAATGACTGTTTCGATGCATCTTTCCGCACTGCGTTAGTCCGCCTAATGTTGCCGCGTCCGGCGAATAGTGTTTGGTTCTCATGCGTTTAATCCTCTTGCTCATTATGTTGCTACTTGCGCAATCGGCATCCGCTCAAAGCGTGCTGGAACGTGCTTTTGAGAAGCAGCAGCAGGAAAACGCCGCCGGGTCGTTGGCAATCTTAGGGCTAGCAGGCATCCCGGACGATTCTGCCAGCGCAATCTCGCTGCAGTCAAATACAGACAATCGCGATTACGATTTCAAATCCGCCCAGCTGGGCGGCGGGTTTCGCCTTGCTGAGGGCGTGCCGATCTATCTTGAGGGGTATATAGGCTACGCGCGCTATGACCCCGTTCTGACCTTCAGCGGCACCGGAGATACCACGCGTATTCCGCTGAAATGGACCAGCCTCGCCCTTACCGGCGGTGTCGGCTATCAGTTCGACATCGGCGAGTATTGGAAAATGACCCCGATGGCCCATATCTCGGTCGGACGTACGCAATCCGACGCATCTGTCGGTGCGCAAGCCATAGCCAACCGCCTGGGGCTTGATCGAGACTTTCTCGAAAGCGGCGGCATCTGGGCTGGTGGCGCAGGCGGATCGATGACAGTCTCGTACGAGAAAGCTCTGTCCAACGACCGGGAATTCGAGGCAAGCCTGCGCTATACCCATATCGAATACTGGCCTATCGGAGACAACGAGGACCTGTTGGTTGAATCAACTGCCGCAAATGCAGTTCTGTGGTCACGCTACCGCTTTCCAACTGGAAAACGCATGTTCGGTCGCCCGGTCCGCTGGGTGGGCGATCTGTCCCTGTCCTATCTGATCGGGGATCAGTCACTTGTATTGGGCACCGACTGGCTGGCCCGCGTAGGTGGTGGGATCGAGGTCGATCTGTCTGACACATGGGTGCCTTGGGTATCAACGACACGGTTTATGGTCCGCTACTACGGCAGCGATACCGTCAACGGATTCTCGGCCGGTATTGGCATTAGTTTCTGAACCAAGGCTTCAAAACAAAGCCAGTTGATCACCGGGCTGGGGTGGAGGTGCAAACGCCGCACAGTTCAGTGGCGGCATGTCTGTCGACAGCCCGAGACGTTTGACTGCGGCCTTGAACCGTTGCGCAATCATCTCGGCATAGGTCCCCTCGCCCCGCATGCGGTGGCCCCACCGGGGGTCATATTCCCTACCCCCATGCATTTCGCGCAGCCGTGCCATCACCTTCTCAGCCCTGCCCGGCTGATGTTCGATCAGCCACTCGCGCCAGAGCGCGGATACTTCACGGGGAAGCCGCAGCATGATCCAGCTTGCAGCATCGGCGCCAGCCTGCTTTCCGGCCTCCAACAGGTTTTCCAATTCATGATCGGTTAAACCGGGAATCACCGGAGACGTCATAACGCGCACTGGCACGCCAGCCTCGGTCAGGTTGCGGATCATTCCGAGCCTGCGCTGTGGTGAAGGCGCCCGGGGTTCCATCCGCCGGGAAAGATCCCGGTCCAATGAGGTCAGCGAAATGCCAACCCGGACAAGACCATTGCTGGCCATCGGTGCCAGAATATCAAGATCACGCTCGATCAGAGTCCCCTTGGTCACAATACCGACCGGATGTTGAAAATCTCTCAGAACCTTTAGACAGCTCCTTGTTATCTTGCGGTTTTTTTCGATCGGTTGATAGGGATCGGTGTTGGTTCCCAGTGCAATCGTGGCCACCTTGTAAGAACGTGCCGAGAGTTCGCGACGCAATAGCTCAGCCGCATTTGGTCGCGCAACAAGGCGGGTTTCGAAATCCAAGCCCGGAGACAGCCCGAGATACGCATGCGTTGGCCGAGCAAAGCAATACACGCATCCATGCTCGCAGCCCCGATATGGGTTTATGGATCTGTCAAAAGGTAGGTCCGGCGACTTGTTATAGGCAATCAGATTGCGCGCCATTTCTTCCCGAACTTCGGTCCGCAAAGGGGGCGGTTCGTCTGGCAAATCCCAGCCATCTTCGGTCAACTCGGTTGTAAACCTCTCGAACCGACCTGCTTCGTTTGAGGTTGCTCCGCGCCCAGGGCTTTTGATGGCAGTAGTCATATGTTCGCCTTATGTTCCTATCACTAGATGTAATTAAAACCAGTTTCACTGGCAAGATTCATGTTTCGTTTCCCAAAAATCATCAGATGCTCGAAACAGGCGACGCATTAGACTGCTGGTGAATTTACCGTGGCTAATGAAACCAATGCAGGATGATCTTGCAAAATTCGATGTCGCTGAGTGCGAATATTCGGCCTATAGGTCGGTCTCAGAACGACCTAGGTCGCAATCGTCACAGTAGACCTGCGACGAAATGGCCAAAACGGAGAAAATGCCACCACGGGCCGCAGGCCCGCACAGCTCAGGGAAATACCCATGTCTGATGAAGAAGACATCGTCCTGTCCGAACTGAATGACGACGAACTCGTCGAACAGATGTTCGATGACCTTTATGACGGCCTGAAGGAAGAGATCGAAGAAGGTGTGAACATCCTGCTCGAGCGCGGATGGCAACCCTATGACATCCTAACCAAAGCGCTGGTTGGCGGCATGACAATTGTCGGCCATGACTTCCGCGACGGCATCCTGTTCGTGCCTGAGGTGCTGCTGGCGGCCAACGCCATGAAAGGCGGTATGGCGATCCTGAAGCCTCTGCTGGCTGAAACTGGTGCTCCGCGCGTTGGCAAGATGGTGATCGGCACCGTAAAGGGCGACATCCATGACATCGGCAAGAACCTTGTTGCGATGATGATGGAAGGCGCCGGGTTCGAAGTTGTCGATATCGGCATCAACAACCCGGTCGAGAACTACCTCGAAGCGCTGGAAAACGAACAGCCCGACATTCTGGGCATGTCCGCTCTGCTGACGACGACGATGCCTTATATGAAGGTCGTAATCGACACGTTGGTCGAACAAGGCCTGCGTGATGAGTACACCGTTCTGGTTGGCGGCGCTCCGCTGAACGAAGAGTTCGGCAAGGCGATCGGCGCTGACGGCTATTGCCGCGACGCAGCCGTGGCGGTGGAAATGGCAAAGGACTTTATGTCGCGCAAGCACAACCAACTAGCCGGCTAAGGCGCGAGATCATATCGTGAGACAGGCCGTCCTTTTTGGGGCGGCCTTTTTTGTCCGAACCTCGGGCACATATATTGCTAAAGACCAGCCAGAGAGATCAGATGACCGACTCACAGATCCCAGACGATGACAGCCTGACCCGTCAAGGCTATGTCGCACCGCACAGCGCCGAGTCGATTCTTCTGATCGCATGCGGTGCACTGGCCCGCGAGATTCTGGACCTTAAAGAACGGAACGGCTGGGATCACATGGCCCTGACTTGCCTGCCCGCCATTTTGCATGTGCACCCGGAAAAGATCACACAGGCGGTCGAGGATGCGGTTGCCAAGCATCGGGGCTCATACGACCGCATCTACGTTGTCTATGCCGATTGCGGAACCGGTGGCTTGTTACAGGCAGCATGCGAGCGGCTGGGGGTCGAGATGATCCAAGGGCCCCATTGCTATTCCTTCTTCGAGGGCAATCTTGCCTTCGCAGCGCATGGCGACGATGAAACCACCGCTTTTTATCTGACAGATTTCCTTGCGCGGCAGTTTGATGCGTTTGTCTGGAAACCGCTGGGTCTGGACCGTCATCCTGAATTGCGAGAGATGTATTTCGGCAATTACACCAAGCTCGTTTATCAGGCGCAAACCGATGATCCCGACTTGACCCGTCGCGCGCAGGAGTGCGCTGATCGGATGGGGCTGGAATTCGAACGTCGGCAAACCGGCTATGGCGATTTGGAAACCACGCTTACAGATTGGGCAGCGCGCAAATCCACCTAAAAGTCAGGCGCTGGCCAATGCCACTTCGCGAATACGTTCTATCATTGCGCGCAACCCGTTCGAACGTTGGGCAGACAAATGATCCTGCAACCCCAGTCGCGCGAGTTCTCCACCGGCATCAACACTGGGCACCTCGGCCACCGGCAAGCCGTTATACAGGCTACGCAGAACCGCAATCAGGCCCCGAACAATCAGGGCATCGCTGTCACCGTCAAAGCGGAATTGACCGCCCTCAATGGTTGGATGCAGCCAGACCTGACTGGCGCAACCATTCACCTTGGTCGCAGGGACTTTGAATGCATCATCCAGAGGCTCCATCGCTTTGCCCTGCTCGATCACATGGCGATAGCGGTCTTCCCAGTCCTCCAGGAACTCGAAATCCTCGACTATCTCTTCGAAGGCTGGCGTTGCCATATCGGGTCCGTCCTTGCGTTACGCATTCACAATTGTGAACTATGCTCAGCGCTACCGACTGTCCAGTCCCCAGCGTGGCTTTTCAAACGATCGAATTTGCGTTAACCCGATGCAGGTAAAGTTGCACAAAGTACTGGGTCCATGCACAAAACTCTGCCTGTTCTGATGATCTCCACAATGGCTCTGTCCGCTTGTAGCAACTGGAGCAACTCAAGCGCGAATCCATCGAACTGGTTTGGCAGCAGCACACCCAGCCCATCCGAAGTATCAGCCGATGACGCTAATGCCTTGGTTCCCGAAAATGCCGACAAAAAAGGCCTGTTCGAGCGTCCGGACGCCGAGGATAACAGCGTTCCAATCGCCGTGATCAACGAATTGCGGATCGACCCAACCTCGACGGGCGCAATCATCTATGCGGCTGGCACAGCCATTCGACAGGGTGCGTTCAACGCACAGCTCGCGCGCGTAAGATCTGAAGAACTCAGCAAAAATGGCGTTATGGAATTCACCTTCCGCGTGGATTACCCGGACTACGCCACTGCGCAGGGCACCGAACGGTCGCGGATGGTTTCAGAGGCCGTCAATGTAAGCCGGAAAGAACTGGAAGGTATTCGTTTAGTTCGGGTCAAAGGCCAGCAGAACGCGTTGGAATCCCGTCGCCGTTAAAGCGAGACAACCTGCACGGCCTGTCCCTTGGCGGCCAAAGCAATCTTGCCTTCGCAAAGCTTCAGCGCGTCCTCGCCAAAAACCTCGAACCGCCAACCAGACATGGCGGGAACTTCTCGTTCGCCTGCAGCGATCTGATCCAATTCCGCGCTGGAGGCGATCAATTTTGCGGCAACGCCTGCGCTTTCGGTCTTTGATTTCAAAAGAACGCGCAGCAAATCTGCAAGTGCAGGGTTGACCTTCAGCTTGTCGCGGCTGTTGTCAATTTTCGGCAATCGGTCTTGCGGGCAACCTACGCCCCGTTTTACCGCCTCCAGAATGCCTTCTGCGATCGCCCCTTTGCGCGCTTCGCGCAGCAACAAGCGCGATCCGCCCAGATCAGAGGGCGTCTTGGGCTTGGTCGAGGCCATCTCGATCAACGCATCGTCTTTGAACACACGGCTTCGTGGCACATTGTTCTCTTGCGCATAGGCCTCACGGAACTGCGCCAGCTCTCGAACCACGGCCAGAAATTTGGCAGAGTTGGTCCGCGTTTTGACCCGCCGCCACGCCTCTTCCGGGCGAATGTCATATGTCTCGGGTCGGGTCAGTATGCGAAGCTCTTCTGCGACCCAGTGATCCCGGCGCGACTTCTTAAGTTCTGCAGCCAGTTGCTCATAGATTTTCCGAAGATGGGTTACATCTGCCAGTGCGTATGTTTTCTGCGCATCCGTCAGAGGGCGCCGTGACCAATCGGTGAAGCGAGAAGTTTTATCGACCCCTTCCTTGCAAATCTTCCGGACCAGAGTCTCATAGCCAACCTGTTCACCAAAACCGCAGACCATCGCAGCGACCTGAGTATCAAACAACGGAGTCGGAAAGACGCCCGCGTCGACCCAAAAAATTTCAAGATCCTGCCGCGCGGCGTGGAAAACCTTGACCACGCTTTCGTCGCTGAACAGCTGGTACAAAGGCTCCAGCGACATGCCGTCAGCCAATGGATCAACCAGAACGGCGCTGTCTTCATCTTCCGATGGCACCGCAAGCTGCACCAGACAGAGTTTCGAATAATAGGTCCGTTCGCGCAGAAATTCGGTATCTACAGTGACATAAGGATATTGTGCAGCAGCCGAGCAGAATGCGGCCAGCTCTTGCGTCGTCGTCAGGGTTTTCATGCGCGGTGCTGTTCTTGCTTTTGGTTATTGTGACTGCCCGTGCCGTCCTCGTCCCGAGCGATATGCGACCATAAGACGAATAACCTTTGCGTGTAAATCACCCCGCCGCGTTAGGGCAGAAGAACTGGGTCTTTGTTACCCATACAATAACGGCGAAGCACGGCAGGGTAGAGTTTGTGCTCCCAGGTCAACACGCGGGCGGCGAGCTCCTCAGGCGTGTCCCCTACCCGTACACCCACGCGCGCCTGACCCAGAATCGGCCCGTCATCTAACGCGGCAGTAACTTCGTGAACGGTGCAGCCATGTTCGGCGTCGCCTGCTTCAATTGCGCGTGCATGGGTGTTCAAACCCTTGTACTTAGGCAAAAGCGATGGGTGGATGTTCAGCATCCGGCCCTGGAAACGCGATACAAATTCACCCGTCAATACACGCATGAAACCGGCCAGACAGACAACATCCGGCCGGGCTGCCATAAGCGGTTTAAGCAGTTCTGCCTCAAACGCAGCGCGATCTTTGCCAAAGGGCTTGTGGTCGACGGCTGCGGTCGGAATTCCGCGCTGTGCAGCTTTCTTCAGCCCTCCGGCATTTGTGTCGTTCGACAATACCAGACATGGTCGGCCTGGATGATCGCCATTCATGCTGTCGACCAGCGACAGCATGTTCGATCCGCCCCCGGAGATCAGGATCGCGACGCGCTTGTGGCTCACAGCAGTTTGCCTGAATAGGCCATACCCGACGCTGCGGTGACCGTTCCGATGCGCGCAACGGATTCGCCTGCCTCTGCAAGCAGTGTTGTAAGCTCATCCGCCTGATCTGCAGCGCAGACAACAATCATGCCGATGCCGCAGTTGAAGGTCTTCAACATCTCGGATTCGGCGATCCCACCGGTCTCGGCCATCCATTTGAACACAGGCGGCAAGTCCCAAGCACTCAAATCAATCTCGGCCCCGAGCCCTTCGGGCAATACGCGCGGCAGATTTTCGGTGAGGCCGCCGCCGGTTATATGGGCAAGCGCGCGAACGCCGCCAGCCCGGATCGCCTGCAGCGCTGGTTTCACATACAGCCGCGTGGGGGTCAGCAGAGCCTCACCCAATGTTCCGCCACCGAAAGGCGACTCTTCCTCCCAGCCCAGCCCGGACATTTCAACCAGTTTGCGCACCAGCGAATAGCCGTTGGAATGCACCCCGTTCGAAGCCAGCCCCAGCAGGACATCACCCTGTTCAACGCCCTCGGGCAATGCGGCCCCGCGTTCCATGGCACCAACCGAGAAACCGGCCAGATCGAAATCGCCGTCAGGGTACATACCCGGCATTTCGGCGGTTTCACCACCAATCAGGGCGCAGCCAGATTGGACACACCCCTCGGCAATTCCTTCGATAATCCGCGCGGCAGTATCGGTGTCCAGCTTACCGGTGGCAAAATAATCCAGGAAAAACAGCGGCTCAGCACCTTGGCAGATCAGATCGTTGACGCACATCGCCACCAGATCGATTCCCACGCCATCGACAACGCCGGTATCAATTGCGATCCGCAGCTTGGTGCCCACACCATCGGTTGCGCCCACCAGAACCGGGTCTTGATAGCCAGCCGCTTTCAGGTCGAACAGAGCGCCAAATCCGCCTAGCCCGCTCATCACGCCCGAACGGTTGGTGCGCTTGGCCGCAGGCTTGATCCGATCGACCAGAGCGTTGCCTGCATCGATATCTACACCTGCGTCGGCATAGGTGATTCCGTTCTTGCCCGCTGTCATGGCCAATCCCTCATGAGTGCTTTGCGCGCGGGTTATTCGATTGTGGGCCATGTTGCAACGGTCAGGCTTGACGCGGGCTGCCATCGTGATAGGCAAAGCCCTCAGGCGGGCCTGTAGCTCAATTGGTTAGAGCAGAGCGCTCATAACGCTTTGGTTGGGGGTTCGAGTCCCTCCGGGCCTACCAAATCACCGTCCAATCACGATATCCGCGCTTAATCCGCCCAGCCTTTCGCTGCTGCCCAGTCGCAGAATACCACCATGTACGCGGGCGATATCGGCAACAATCGCAAGGCCCAAACCCACGCCGGTGCCCTGATTCTGGTTTCGCGCCGGATCAAGTCGCGTGAAGGGTTTGACGGCCTCGGTGCGTTGTTCGATCGGGATACCGGGGCCGTCATCTTCAACCCGAATGCGTAGTGACTTTGGCGTCATCGAAAGGCTGACCTCGGCGCGTGAACCATAGCGATTCGCGTTTCCAATCAGATTCTCTACCGCCCTGCGCATGGCCGATGGGCGCAGCATTGCCGTTCCACGCCCCTCGACCGAGATTAGTTCAACGTGCTGGCCCGCGCGCTGTGCATCGTCAACGATTTGGCTCAGCCAATTTTCGGGTTCAATCTCTTCGGGTGCGCTCTCTGCAGCGCCACGCGAGAAGTCCAAGAATGCATCCAGCAGCGATTGCATCTCGTCCACGTCTTGCAACAACGGTGCGGCCTCGTCCTCGGGCAACATAGCTAATCCAAGTTTCAGACGCGTCAGAGGTGTGCGCAAATCGTGGCTGACCCCCGACAACATGAGCGTGCGCTGCTCAATCTGCCGCTCGATTCGGGCGCGCATGTCAACGAAGGCATTGCCCGCAGCGCGTACCTCGATTGCACCACCGGGTGAATAAGGCACGACCCGCCCGCGACCAAAGGCCTGCGCCGCGTCCGCAAGGCGCGTGATCGGGCGCAACTGATTGCGCATGTAGAGAAACGAGATCGTTGTCATCAGAGCCGCAAAGAACACCATCGTCACAATCAGCTGATGCGGTGCAGTCGGCGACAGGCGTCGGCGATCAAACTCTAGCTCAAGCATGCCCAGATTGGTTGCCAGAAAAAGACTCACTTCCTGTCCATTTGGCAGAGCCACATACTGGGTTTCAGGCAACAAGCTGCGCATTTCCGCATCCACCTGCGGGGCAATGAAATCGTACCATCGACGCGGACTGTTTTTCGGCTCTTCATTCGGCGGCAGAAAACGGGCGGTCATGTTCAAGACCGACAAGTCCTGCCGCGCAGCTGCCAATGCCTGCTGCTGGGTTTCCGCACCCTCCATCACGTCCAGCACCAGTGTCACCTCGCGCGCCGCCGTGCGGGTCATCTGGGCGGTCACTTCTTCAAGATGTTTTTGCAAAAAGGCAATCGCCACTACCAAAAGCACGACAATGACCGGCAGTACCAGAATGAGTGCGGCACGCGCATATAGGCTACGCGGCATATAGGGTTTGAGCCATTGGGTCGACATGCGCTAAACCTAGCGGGCTGCCCGGGCAAGAGGAAGAGGTCAGAATGCAAGCCCCCGACGATTTCAACCCTCTCCCTGGACAGGTTGCCGTGCTCACCCCGGGACTTAGGCGCATTCTTGCGCCCAATCCCTCGCCAATGACTTATCGTGGTACGAATACCTACCTTCTGGGCGATGAGGACATTGCTGTCATCGACCCTGGGCCATTGAGTGATGCCCATATGCAAGCCATAGTTGATGCGCTGAAACCCGGGCAGCGGATCAGCCACATATTTGTTACGCACACCCATCTGGATCACTCGCCTTTGGCCGCCCCGCTCGCATCCCGCACCGGCGCTCCGGTTCTGGCTTTTGGTGGTCCGCAAGCTGGACGCAGCGAAGTCATGACCGAGCTGGCCCAGAACGGGCTTGCCGGAGGTGGTGAGGGAATCGATGCCGATTTCCGCCCTGATATCGAGCTTGAAGACGGTGAACGCGTCGCGGCAGAAGGCTGGCAACTCGAAGTGATCCACACACCCGGCCATCTGGGCAACCATATCGCGTTGGCCTGGGGGGATGTCTGCTTTACGGCTGATCACGTCATGGGCTGGGCCAGCTCTCTGGTCTCGCCCCCGGACGGAGACCTGACGGATTTCATGGCAGCCTGTCGCCGCCTGCGTGCGCGCGAGTGGTCGGTTTTTCATCCGGGCCATGGTGCCCCTATCACGAATCCTGCCAAGCGCCTGGATTGGCTGATAGACCACCGATTGCAGCGGGAATCACAGATACTCGACGCCCTGGAAAATGGCCCAGAAACGGCCCAACAGCTTGCCCAGCGAATCTATATCGAAACCCCCGCCGCGCTGCTTCCCGCGGCCGAGCGTAATGTCTTCGCCCATCTGGTTGATCTGACCGGCAGATCCCGTGTAGCGCCCTTGGGGGATCTGTCAGTTGCGTCTCGTTTCAAGCGCATCGCGTGAATCGGAAAAAATTGACGGCCCGTGCGCTTCCCCTCTGGACGCCGAAAATACGGGTTGTTATACGCCCCTCAGTTCCGGCGTAGCTCAGCGGTAGAGCAGTTGACTGTTAATCAATTGGTCGTAGGTTCGATCCCTACCGCCGGAGCCAAATCACACCAAATTCTTCATAATTAGCTGCGTGAGCCACGGCGAAGTTTTTTCGCAGAAAAAACTCCACTACCCCACTGGACGCCGCAATTTGAGGTTGCTATACGGCGCGGACCGTTCCGGCGTAGCTCAGCGGTAGAGCAGTTGACTGTTAATCAATTGGTCGTAGGTTCGATCCCTACCGCCGGAGCCATTCTTCCCAGACTGGCACTTATCCCAACAGCGCATCACTGAAATCCGAGCGCAACGTGCGCTTCAGGACCTTTCCGGTCGCGTTAAGGGGCAAGGCGTCGACGAACACGACCTTGTCGGGCACCTGCCATTTTGCGATTTTACCGTCGAAGAATGCCAACAAATCCTGCTCGGTCGGTTCTTCGCCCTCGGCCTTCACTGCTACCAAGAGCGGGCGTTCGTCCCATTTCGGATGCGGCACGCCCACAACGGCAGCCGTCGCTAGTTGAGGGTGTGCGACCGCGATATTCTCCAACTCGACAGAGCTGATCCATTCACCCCCCGATTTGATGATGTCCTTCGATCGGTCGCGGATGGTCATGTACCCATCCGGGTCCAGTGTGGCAACGTCGCCAGTCGCGAACCAGCCATCCTGCAACAAGGCCTCATCCTGCATGTGGAAGTAGCTGTCCAGCACCCAATGGCCGCGCACCATCAGATCGCCCTGCGTTTCACCGTCATGGGGAAGATCTCTGCCATCATCATCGACGATTTTTAGTTCAACCCCAAAGGGCGGGCGGCCTTGGTTTTCGCGCAGCTTGTGCTGTGCCTCCATGGGCATGTCCAGATGTTTGGCCATCGGATAGTTCGTCGTGCCCAGCGGGCTCATTTCGCTCATGCCCCAGGCGTGGACGGTATCGACTCCATAAGTTTCGCGGAACGTTTCAATCATTGAGGGCGGGCATGCCGCACCACCGATTACAGTACGATTGAGGCTTTTCAACTTGGTCCCGCATGTCGCGGCATGGGCCAGCAGACCTTGCCAAATGGTCGGTACGCCCATCGCCAGCGTGACGCCATATGTGTCGATCAGATTGACCAATGCCTCGCCATGCAATCCCGGCCCCGGCATCACCATTCGCGAACCAGACATAGCGCTGGCATAGGGCGAGCCCCAAGCGTTGACGTGGAACATTGGCACCACCGGCATCACCACATCCATGGCGGAATAGCCGATTACGTCGCGCGTGTTCGACGCGAAGCTGTGCAGAACTGTAGAGCGGTGGGAATAGAGAACGCCTTTGGGGTTCCCAGTGGTACCCGAAGTATAACAGAGGCTGGAGGCAGTGTTTTCATCAAAGCTGGGCCACGCGTAGTCTGTATCACCGGTTTCAATGAGCTCGTCATAAAAAACCAACCCCGGCACCTGAGACAGCGCAGCCTCGTCCCGCGCACCCATCAGCACATAGTACTGCACCTCGGTCAGATGCTCTTGCAGCGCGGCGACCAAAGGCAGGAAGGTCGCATCGAAGAACAGGACCCGGTCCTGCGCGTGGTTGATTATATAGGTTAGTTGTTCGGGAAACAGACGCGGGTTTATCGTGTGGCAGACAAAGCCCGCGCCGGACACTGCATAGTAGATCTCAAGGTGGCGGCGGTTATTCCAGGCCAGCGTGCCCACGCGATCCTGCGGTTGCAGCCCCAGTTTCTCTAACGCCGAAGCCATCCGTCGGGCGTTTTGCGCGATCCCGGACCAGTTGGTCTCGGTGACGGTTCCGTCGGTCTCGACCGAGATGATCTCGGTCTGCCCGTGATAACGTTCAGCATGTTCAATCAGCGACGAAATCAGCAAAGGCTGCGTCATCATCTGTCCCAGCATGGACATTCCTCCCATCGTCAGCGCTTGGCCGCGCCGTTATGTCTTGGCAACAACCCTGCCAAGAATTCAATTGTCTGACAATAAGAGAGTGCGGCAGGGTGCCGCGTCAACCGCGATGTCGCAATGCGTATCCAACCAGCGCCGAGGTCGAGCCATCTTTGCCTTCGGCGCTAACCTCACCGTCCACGATCGGTCCCAGAGACGTTGCCAGTTCCTTGCCCAGCTCAACACCCCACTGATCGAACGAGTTGATTCCAAGCAGCACGCCTTCGACAAACACACGGTGTTCATAAAGCGCAATGATTTGACCCAGCACAAACGGGGTAAGCTGCGGATAGATCAGCGTGGTTGACGGGCGGTCGCCCGAAAACACACGATGGCGTGCCTGACGCTCCAACTCGTCGCCTGTCAGGCCTTTTTCGGCCATGCGTGCGCGTGCAACATCCAGCGACCGACCCCGCATTAGCGCTTCGGACTGGGCCAAGCAATTGGCCAATAGAAGGCGATGATGATGGGCCAGTTCCGGCTCATGCCCGTTTGCCGCCACCATGAATTCGCAGGGGATCACATCGGTGCCCTGATGGATCAACTGATAAAAGGCGTGCTGTCCATTGGTGCCCGGTTCGCCCCAGACGACCGGTCCTGAAGGCATGGTCAGCGCGCTGCCATCCATCGCGACGGATTTACCGTTCGATTCCATCTCAAGTTGTTGGAAATAGGCAGGCAGGCGCAGCAGACGCTGATCATATGGCAGAACTGCGCGGCTGGCATGCCCAAGCACCTGACGATGCCAGACCCCCACAAGCGCCAGCATAACTGGCAGGTTTTCTGCCCATTCAGCGGATTGAAAGTGCAGATCCATCGCCTGACCGCCCCGTAGAAACGCGTCAAACGCGTTCGAGCCAACGGCAATCATTACCGGCAGTCCGACCGGCCCCCAGACCGAGTACCGCCCGCCGACCCAATCCGCGAAGCCAAACACCCGCGACTCGGGAATCCCGAAGGCCTGTGTCTTATCAACAGCGCTGGAGACCGCTGCGAATTGCCGCGCCGGATCACCACCACCATCGACCATCCAAGCCCGCGCCGTGCGTGCATTGGTCATCGTCTCGATGGTCGTAAAGGTCTTCGACGCGACAATCACCAGAGTCTGTGTCGGATCAAGCGGGCGCAGCGTATCCGCAATATGCGCACCATCCACGTTTGAGACATAATGCAGCCTTGGCCCGTCGTGATAAGGTGCCAAGGCATGCGTCGCCATCACCGGCCCAAGGTCCGAGCCACCGATGCCAATGTTGACCACATCCGTAAAGCTGCCCCCTGCCCCTTTGATCGCCCCGCCACGCACTTCTTCGGCAAAGACGCGCATTCGCTGTAAAGTGCCCAGTACGTCCGGCATTACATCCTGACCATCGACCTCGACCGGGCCTCCGTCGAGATTGCGTAGCGCGGTATGCAACACAGCCCGGCCTTCGGTTTCGTTGATCTTTTCACCGGAGAACATCGCGGCCCGACGCTCTGCCAATTCGACTTGATCGCAAAGCTGGATCAGTGCCGCGCGGATATCTTCGTCGATTTGTGTCTTCGAATAGTCAAACAGCAGATCTCCGGTCGAAGCCGAGAAACCCTGCGCCCGGTTTGGATCGGCGTCAAACAGATCGAGTATCCGACGGCCCGTCTGTGTGGCTGCGAGTGAGTTCAATTGATCCAGCTGCATCGTGATTACTCCGCCCAATGTACGGTCATGCCGCTGAGCACGGCCGCGATCGGAGCTTCCTCGGGTGGCAATGACATGGCACGATCCAGGGCATTCCGTTTAGTTTCTCCGAATATGACGAGATGCTTGGACAGAGCGCCGTCCAGAACCGGACCCGTCAGCGTGATACGCGCTTCGGGCTGCACATCGGTCCGCGCTACCGCCAGTGTCGGGGCGTTGTTGTTCAGAGCAGCAGACAAGCCCTGCATCCCCGGAAAGAGCGAGGCGGTATGCATGTCCTCACCCATACCCAGCACCAGAACCGATAGCGGCAGATGCGGGTTAATCAGGCTTTCGATCTCGGGCAAAACCGCCTCAGGCTCATGTTCCGCAACATAGAGCGGCATGTATTGTGCAATGGATGCGCGACTGGTCAGCAACCGTTCCCGGATCAACCTCTCGTTCGAACGCTCGTGATCACCCGGCACGCATCTTTCATCGGTCGGCAGAATGTGCACACGATCCCATTCCAGATCCGCAGCGCACAATCCATCAAAGATCGGCCCCGGTGTGGTTCCGCCCGGAACGGCCAACGAGACAGTATCATGATGTAGCAATGCGGCCTCAAGATCTCCGGCCAATGCATTCGCGACATCAATCGCCAGCATGTCGCGATCGGCGTATTCTTTGATATTCATGGATTTATTCCTTGCCAGCGGCGGTGGTCGCGTTTCATCAGCAGCTCGGCGTCGCCCGGGCCGGTGCTGCCGTTTTCATAGGGTTTGGGAACATCACCGCGCGCCTCCCAGCCCGCGATAATCGGATCGGTCCAGGCCCATGCGGCTTCTACCTCATCACCGCGCATGAACAGCGTTTGGTTGCCGCGAATGACATCCATCACCAGCCGCTCATAAGCGTCAGGTGGGTCCTGGTTTTCAGGCCCAAGCGCTTCGGCAAAGCTCATGTCCAGCGGAACGTCAACCAGACGCATGCCTCCCTGCCCCGGCTCTTTGATTGTCACTTTCAAAGTGATGCCTTCATTGGGCTGCAACCGGATCGACAGAGCATTCGCATGACGCCCGGCCTCTTCGCCAAAAATCGAATGCGGAGCATCCTTGAACATCACATTGATGACCGAGGACCGCGCCACCAGCTCTTTGCCCGTGCGCAGATAGAACGGTGTGCCCGCCCAACGCCAATTGCTGATATGCGCGCGCAATGCGATGTAGCTTTCCGTCGTCGACCTTTGATTGCCGACAACTTCACGATACCCCCGGCCATCGGCACCGCCTGCAAACTGACCTCTTACGATATGATGCGGCTCAACCGAATCCAACGCACGTATGACCTTGAGTTTCTCATCGCGCACCGCGTCCGGATCAAATTTTGCGGGTGGTTCCATCGCGATCAGACACAAAAGCTGCATCAGATGGTTCTGCATCATGTCGCGCATGGCGCCAGCGCGCTCGTAATACTCTTCACGACCGTCAATGCCGACGGTCTCGGCCACAGTGATCTGAATGTGATCGACATACTGGCTGTTCCAAAGCGGTTCGAACAGCATGTTGCCGAACCGAACGGCCATAAGATTCTGAACGGTTTCCTTACCCAGATAATGATCGATCCGATAGATTTGCCCTTCGTCAAAATGCGCCGCCAGTGTCGCATTCAACGCGCGAGCACTTTCCAGATCGTGCCCAAAAGGCTTTTCGACGACGATACGGGTTTGCGGGGTGGCCAGATTGTGCGCCCTGATTTGTTCGGCCAGCGGGCCAAACAATCGGGGGCCTACCGAGAAATAGAAGGCCCTGATACGATCCGCATTCAGCATTTCGGCCAACTGGGCCCAACCATCTTCGGACAATGCGTCAAGCGGGACATACTCCACGCGCTGCAGAAAACCGTTCACAGCCTCCTGATCATTTGCCCGCTTCGGTGCGTGCTGCCGCAACGATTCGGCCACCATCTCGCGAAAGCCATCAACGGTCAGAGCGCCCCGCGCTGCGCCGATGATCCGGGTGGCCTCGGGCCACTGCCCGGCGCAGTAACGCCGAAACAGGGCCGGAACGATCTTGCGCTGTGCCAGATCGCCGGTTCCGCCGAATATGACCAGATCAAATGGGTCAACAGGTATGACACGAGAAACCATGGCTTTTCCTTACCTTGCCGCTTGGGGCATGTCCAATGTTAGCGCAACCAATCGGCAACTTTCTTCCCACATCAAAACTCTGTCAGCGAGGGGTAGATACTCTTAACTAAACCGGCACAAACGGTTAAGTCGGTTTGGCACAAGCACAGAACCGGATGCCGGAATGAAAGACAACGCCCTACAGGCTGCGAATATCGGGAAGTTTCAGAACAGTTTAGTGACAGCAGACGGGCAAACGCGCGCGTCCGTCGCGCTGACTCATCCCGAAACCCTTTGGTTCAACACCGGAACGCTGTGCAACATCGAGTGCATTAACTGCTATATCGCCAGCAGCCCAACCAACGATGCTCTGGTTTACATCACCGCCGACGAAGTCCGCGACTATTTGGATCAGATCGAACAGCGCCAATGGCCGATCCGCGAGATAGGCTTTACTGGTGGTGAGCCCTTCATGAACCCCGAGATGATCGAGATGACGCGCGTCGCGCTAGAGCGCGGGTACGAAGTTTTGATCCTGACCAATGCAATGCGGCCGATGATGCGCCGCAAAATGCGCGAGGGTTTACTGGAATTACAGCGCGACTACGCAGAAAAACTGACGCTGCGTGTCTCCGTCGACCACTACCGCCCCGATCTGCATGACGAAGAACGCGGCAAAGGCAGTTTTGCCAAAACTCTGACGGGGATGGAGTGGTTGCGGGACAACGGCTTTAGGATGGCAATTGCCGGGCGCTCAGTCTGGGGGGACAGCGACGCTGAAAGCCGCGCGGGGTATGCAGCATTCTTTGCCAAGCACGGCTTTGACATTGATGCGCATAATCCAGCGCAGACCGTGCTGTTCCCCGAGATGGACGACACCGTAGAAGTTCCAGAGATTACAACCGCATGCTGGGGTATTCTGAATAAGTCCCCCGATGCAGTTATGTGCGCCAGCTCACGTATGGTGGTCAAACGCAAAGGGGCAAAACGGCCAGCTGTGTTGGCCTGCACCCTACTGCCCTATTCGCCGGAATTTGAACTCGGCGAAACGCTCGCCGAAGCCGAGGCCGACGTGCATCTGAACCATCCACATTGCGCCAAATTCTGTGTGCTCGGTGGGGCGAGTTGTTCCGGTTAGTCAGTTCAGCTCCAGTGATTTCCAGAATTTGGTTCCGGACGCACCTGCTGAGACACGCCAACCTTTCTTGCTCAACACAAAGAATGACCGGCCATCGGTAAAGTGAAGCGTATCGCCAGATCGCTCTTCACCATACATCGCGTACGTTTCTGCGGTCGCGTCGTAACCTTCGTTGATAAACTTGTCCAAATCGGCGGGTGTTTCGAACATGATCACGAACTTGGTTTCAAATCCGCCGATACCAATGGCGGCGCCGACGCCCCCGGTCCCCATATTCATGTATGTGTGTTGTCCGGTGTCCTTTGAAACCGCCACACCGCGCCCATACCCAGCTGAAACTGGGAACACAGTTACTTTTCGCGAGTCGAACACCGCATATCCCGCACTAAACTCATAAAGCGCCTGCGCCTGTGGATCTTCGGCAAATAAATGATCAAGAGTTTCGCCAGCCATTGCGTCCAGCTTAGCGCGAGTCTCTTCCGGCGTGGCTTCGTTCTTCAGCAAATCCGCTGTCGAACCAATGGTTTCGTCAACGGCAGCTGTACCCTTTTCAATCGTCGTTCCCACGGCCTCAGCCCCTAGGCCGATCGCAGTTGCTGTGTTTTCCGCACCTTTCTTGATCTTTCCTAACAGCCCTTCGGCGAAAACAGGGCCACTTAGACAAAGCGCAGCGGCAAGGAGCAGAATTCTGGGCATCGCATGTATCCGAATTAAACCGTCAGATCGGCCATGACCTTAGCCCATTTCACCTCATTTGGAAGCAAGCTTTGAAGTGCCGTGGATAAATTGAACCTTGATTCAGTTCACCCGAAACTCACCTACCATGTTGCGCCATTCCCCAGGCGCGATCATTTTCCGGTGCGTGAACCTGACAGAGTGCAGCGGACCTTCAATCTCTTTCTGCCAGAATTCTACGAATTCGAACAGCTTCGGATGGTCCGGAGCAAGGTCGTAATCCTGCCAAATAAACGTGTTCAGTACGTGAATATAGTCGGGCATGTGGTAGAAAAATTCCGCAGTGGTCAGCCCGTACCCCTTAAGCATGAGTTCAGTTTCACTTTGCGCCATGCAGACCTCCAAATTTGTTACAAGGTCTACTCAGAGTAACACGGAACTGTCCTAATACTTAGATAACAATATGTTACTCAGGTGTTACCGACCTAATTTGACCGGGGAACGGTTGCTTGCTTGCACCTTATATGCTGGGTCTGATAAAGTGTATCCACAAGATATAGATCAAGAACAAGACACGGGCAGCCTACGTGAGCGATACGCCAGAAATCCCTGAAAACATGGACGAAACCCCGCCCGAGCGCCCCGTTTATGACGGCCCGACGGTATCCATCGAATCCGAAATGCGCACTTCCTATCTGGACTATGCGATGTCGGTCATTGTCAGCCGTGCGATCCCCGATCTGCGCGATGGGCTGAAACCGGTGCATCGGCGTATTCTCTACGCGATGCATGAGACCGGGAACACTCATGACAAGTCCTATCGCAAGTCGGCCCGTCCGGTTGGTGACGTGATGGGTAAGTACCACCCGCATGGTGATAGTGCGATCTATGACGCGCTGGTGCGGATGGCGCAGGATTTCTCGATGTCGCTGCCGCTGCTTGATGGTCAGGGCAACTTTGGCTCAATGGACGGCGATAACCCGGCGGCGATGCGTTACACCGAAGTACGGATGGACAAACCCGCAGCGTCCCTGCTGGCCGATATCGAAAAAGAGACTGTCGATTTTCAGGACAACTATGACGGCAAAGACAAAGAGCCGACCGTCCTACCCGCCCGTTTCCCGAACATGCTGGTCAATGGTGCCGGTGGTATCGCCGTGGGTATGGCAACCAACATCCCACCGCATAACTTAGGCGAAGTGGTCGATGCCACGCTGGCGCTGATCGACGACCCGGATCTGACATCAGAACAACTGATCGAGTATGTGCCCGGCCCCGACTTCCCGACTGGCGGTGTGATGCTGGGCCGCTCAGGTGCGCGCAAAGCCTACCTTGAAGGCCGTGGCAGCGTTATCATCCGCGCCAAGACCCGCGTAGAAGAGCTGCGCAAGGATCGGTATGCCATCGTTGTCGACGAGATCCCCTATCAGGTGAACAAAGCCTCGATGATCGAAAAGATCGCCGAAGCCGTGCGCGAAAAACGCATCGAAGGCGTCAGCCACGTACAGGACGAATCCGACCGCAATGGTGTGCGTGTCGTGGTCGAACTGAAACGCGATGCAACGCCCGAAGTGGTGCTGAACCAGCTCTACCGCTTCTCGCCGATGCAGACCTCATTTGGTTGCAACATGCTGGCGTTGAACGGTGGTCGGCCTGAACAGCTGACCCTGCGCCGCTTCCTGACCTCGTTCATCGACTTCCGCGAAGATGTTGTTGCCCGCCGCACAGCCTATGACTTGCGTAAGGCGCGTGAGCGCAGTCACATCCTGTGTGGTCTGGCCGTGGCCGTTTCGAATGTTGACGAAGTGGTTGCCACGATCCGCTCGTCGGCAGACGCTGCTGAAGCGCGCGAGAAACTGATGACCCGCCGCTGGCCTGCATCCGAGATCGAAGGCTATCTACGCCTGATCGACGATCCGCTGTCCAAGATGAATGACGACGGCACCTATAACCTGACCGAGGTACAGGCCCGCGCCATTCTCGAACTGCGGCTGCAGCGTCTGACCCAACTGGGTGTAAAGGAAGTCACGGACGAACTGGAAGAACTGGCCGACAAGATCAAGGAATACTTGGATATTCTGTCTTCGCGTGAGCGCATCATGGGCATCATCGCCGATGAGCTACGCAGCGTGCGCGAGCAGTTCGCCGTCGACCGCCGCACCGAGATCGTTGACTGGTCCGGTGATATGGAAGACGAAGACCTGATCGAACGCGAAGATATGGTCGTGACTGTCACCTCAGGCGGCTACATCAAACGCACCCCTCTGGCCGATTTCCGGGCTCAAAAGCGTGGCGGCAAAGGCCTGTCGGGTATGCAGACCAAGGAAGAGGATGTTGTCACCAATCTCTTCGTGGCGAACACGCATACGCAACTGCTGTTCTTCACCACCGAAGGCATGGTCTACAAGCTCAAGACCTGGCGTCTGCCGCAATCCAGCCGGACCGGTAAGGGTAAGGCGATCGTCAACATTCTTCCGATCCCGACCGGTGTCTCGATCGCGGCGATCATGCCCGTGGATGTGCCGGATGAAGAGTGGGAGAACCTGCAAATCGTCTTCGCCACCAGTGCAGGTGACGTCCGCCGCAATCGTCTGTCAGATTTCACGAACGTCCGCCGCAATGGCAAGATCGCGATGAAACTGCCCGAGGATGTGGAACTGGTAAACGCTCGCATCTGTTCAGAAGATGAAGACGTGATGCTGGTCACCAATTCGGGCCGTGCGATCCGCTTCCGGACCACTGATGTACGTGTCTTCAACTCACGCGAATCTACCGGTGTGCGCGGCATCAGGCTGAGCAATGGCGACCGTGTCGTCTCGATGTCCGTAATTCGCCATTTCGAGGCCGACCCGGACGAGCGCGCCGCCTACCTCAAGATGCGCCGCGCAGTCGCGGGCATTGCGGATGACGGCGAAACGGACGAGGACGAAGCCGCGCCTGGCAGTATCACGCAGGAACGCTATGCCGAGATGTCGGCAGCCGAGAACCTGATCTTGACCATCACGTCGGGCGGCGCGGGCAAGCTGAGCTCCAGTCACGACTACCCTGTCCGCGGTCGCGGTGGCATGGGTGTGGCGGCGATGGACAAAGCCATGCGCGGTGGCGAGCTGGTTGCCTCCTTCCCCGTAGAAATCGACGATCAGATCATGCTGGCTACCTCGAAAGGCCAATCGATCCGGGTGCCGGTCGAGGGAATCTCGTTCCGCTCCCGCAGCGCGGGTGGTGTGCGGGTATTCAACACCGGCAAAGGCGAAGAAGTCGTTAGTGTGGCTTGGATCGCCGACCAGGGTGACGAAGAAGCCGAGGAATAACAAAGCACTACAGAAGTGTAACATAACGCCCGTTTTGCGGGCGTTTTTGTTACTCAGGGTCACGTTCCTGCCAACGGCACGAGGGTGGGCTTGCCCCAGCAGACCCGGCAAGCCTAGCATTTCGATATGTGGTCATTCGCCCATATCCGACCTGCCTATAGCCGTGCTGAGCGAATAAGTGACGGTGTTGTTCATGTGCTGGGTGTTTCTTCGGCGGTGATCGCAGCGCCTATGCTGATCATCATGACAGTCTTCTATCGGTCAGACCCGGCGGCGGTTTTGGGCGCCTCGATCTATGGAATAACTCTGGTTTTGATGCTGACGTTCTCGGCGCTCTACAACATGATCGAGCATGATGAGTGGGCAGAGTTTCTGCGCCGCCTTGATCACTCGGGTATCTACGTGAAGATCGCAGGAACTTATACGCCGTTCCTGCTGCTCTCGGCTTCGCAACCTCCGGGGCTTTTGCTGGGGCTGTGGTCTTCTGCGACGCTGGGCTCTGTTCTGAAGATGATCGACCCGAACCGCTTCCGCTGGTTCGGGCTGGCGCTGTATCTTCTGATGGGATGGGCCGCGGTTTGGGCCGGACAATCCATGTTGGCCGAACTTTCACCCCTTACCCTTACTTTGATGATCGCCGGAGGCCTCATCTATACCGCAGGCGTGGTATTCTACCTTCTGGACTGGCTGCCCTACCACAACACAATCTGGCACGTGTTTGTATTGGCAGGAAGCGGCCTTTTCTTCGCCGCTGTTGCCTTGCGTATCGAAATGGTACCGTCAGGACCAGTGTAACGCCGGAGCGCCACGAACACGCCTCAAAGCCCGTACAACGCCCCGAACTTCTGCTCCAGATAAGCCAACAGCGGCTCCGGCCCTGGTTCCACCCCACTGGCGCGCTGAATGATTTCGCGGGGCGCGTACAGTCCTCCATGCTGCTGCACATGCTCTCGAAGCCAACCGGTCGCCCCGGAAGTATCGCCAGCTGCCAACTGCCCCTCAAGTCCGGGAATTGCCGCGCGCAGTGTTTGATACAGGCATCCCGCATAGACATTACCCAGCGAATAGGTCGGGAAATAGCCAAACAGGCCAACCGACCAGTGTACGTCCTGCAAACACCCGTTCGAGGGCTTGTCGACCGCATAACCAAAATCTGCTTTGAAGCGGTTGTTCCAGGCGGCTTCAAGGTCGCCGACCTGCAAGTCACCGGCCATCAGTGCGCGTTCCAAATCAAACCGTAGCATGATGTGCAGATTGTACTGCACCTCATCCGCCTCGGTCCGGATATAGCCGTTGTGGACGCGGTTGACGGTGGCATAGAACGCATCCGCATCGGCGATGCCAAAATCACCGAACGCCTCTTTCATCTGGTCAAACAGCCATCCGGTAAAGGCGCGCGAGCGGCCCAGCTGGTTTTCGTAAATCCGGCTTTGGCTTTCATGCACACCCATCGACACACCACGTCCTAGCGGGGTCAGCAGGTAATCGCGGTCGATGCCCTGCTCATAGGCGGCGTGTCCAACCTCGTGAATGGTCGAGTAAAAGCAGTTGAACGGATCGGTCTCGCTGGTGCGGGTGGTGATCCGAACGTCCAGCCCACTGCCCGAGCTGAACGGATGCACCGCTTTGTCGACGCGGCCATTGTTCAGGTCATAGCCGAATGTCGTTGCCAGTTTCTGCGTCAGGCGCATCTGGGTCAGTTCGTCAAAGTTGCCGGTCAGCGCGGCAGGTTCCGGGCGATCCAGAACTGCGGCGCGAAGAGCCACCAGACGTGGGCGCATTTCGTCAAAGATCGCGGCGATCTGAGCGCCGGTTGTGTAGGGCTCGTAATCCTCAACCATCGCATCATAAACGTCGCCACCCTGTGCCAGCGCTTCACCTTCTTGCCGTTTCAGCGAGACAACTTCTTCCAGCACCGGCAGGAAGGCTGAGACATCTTCGTCCGCTCGCGCCTGGGCCCATGTGCCCTGCGCGGCGGATGTCACGCGTGCAATCGCCGTCGCCAGATCGGCGGGCACCTTCACCGCGCGGTCATAGGCGCGGCGTATCTCACGCAGTTGTGCCTTGCCGACCTCATCTTGCGGTGCGGCCTGCTCCAACCATTCGGCAACGCGAGGGTCAGAGCGGCGAGCATGCAATACAGCCTCGATCGCTGCCATTTCCTCGGCCCGTTGCGGCGCGGCACCGCGCGGCATCACCGTTTCCTGGTCCCAGCCGAGCCTACCGGCAATCTGGCCCAGGGCCGAGGTTTCGCGCTGAAAGGCCATCAGGTCATTGTATGCTGTCATGGGATCATGCTCCGCGCACAGATGTTGCGATAGGGTAAGCTGTCAGGAAGCGGGCGCGCAGGATCAGTGTCCAGACGACCACGGCCATGAACTGGTGGAAAATGGCGATCTGCCAAGGTGCCGCATAGACGACTGTGATGATGCCCACGACCACTTGCAGTGACAAAGCCGCGAACATGGCGTTGAAGGCAAAGCGGGTCTGTGGGTGCGCGCTGCTGCCACCGCGCCGCCAGACTATGATGGCGAAAATAAAGAGCAGATAGCCGACGCAACGGTGGATAAACTGCACCAGACCGGGACTTTCAAAGAAGTTACGCCACATCGGTTCCAGCATGGCCGCATCGGGCGGCAGCAACTGACCGCCAATCAGAGGCCAGTCAGTGTAGGACCTCCCCGCGTCGATCCCGGCCACCAGCGCACCGATGAGGATTTGCAGGAAGGTGAAGTGCAGCAGTCCGGTCGATATCGAGAAAAGCTTAGCCTCTTTCGCGCGGCGGGCCTGCATCAGGTCACGTTCGTCACGGCCAAGTTCAAAGATGTACCAGGCAAGAAAGCCGAGGATCACGAAGGCCAAGCCAAGATGCGTTGCCAGACGATAGCTGGCAACGGCGGTCATGCCTTCACCCTGTGTGACGCCCGAGGCGACCATCCACCAGCCTACAGCACCCTGAACACCGCCAAGCAAGCCGGGGATCAGCAGCTTACCAGCCCATCCTGTAGGAATCTTGCGGGTCACAAGGAAACCGATAAATCCAACGGCCCAAACCAATCCTATCACGCGGCCCAACTGGCGATGGCCCCATTCCCACCAATAGATGGTTTTGAAATCATCCAGCTCCATCCATTGGTTCTGAATGCGCCACTGGTCAATCTGCTTGTATTTATCGAATTCGGCTTGCCAGTCGGCAGCGTTCATCGGCGGGATCGCACCCGTAATAGGTCGCCATTCGGTGATCGATAGACCACTGTCGGTCAGCCGCGTGAGCCCGCCCACGGCAATCATGATCACGACCAGCGCGAACAGGATCATCAGCCAAACCCGGATCGCGACCCGCGCACCGCCACGCCCCCGGTCGATCATACCGGGTTGGACGGCCTGTTGTTTTTCGCTGTCCGAGACCTCTTCGAAGATGCTGCGCTTACCGCTCATGCTGTCCTCATGTCCTGTTTTCGTCGCAAGCTATGGTTTGGCGGAAGATAGGTCCAGCCTCAGCTTTTGTCTTTCCAGCGGACCATCTGCCGCATGATCCCGTGAAGCATCTGCACATCGGCCCGTGTCATCCGCATCCGCGACCACAGATTGCGCAGGTTCACCTTCATTCCTTCGGCTTTTTCAGGCGGGTAGAAGAACCCGGCTTCTTCCAGACGGTCTTCGTAGTGCTCGACCAGTTTCTCCACTTCGATCCCGGTGGCCCAGTCACCCTTGCCAAGATCGGTGGCTTCGTGAACAACGTCCCCGGTCTGGCGCATCCATTCATAGGCCGTCAGCAACACGCATTGTCCGAGGTTCAATGAGGCGTAATCCGGATTCACCGATACCGAGATTATCGCGTTAGCCTTGGCGATATCCTCATTCTCAAGCCCTGCCCGTTCCGGGCCAAACAGCACGGCCACTTTTTCACCCGCCGCCACTTTCTCAGCCGCGATCTGCATCGCGCGTTCGGGGCTATAGACTGGTTTGGTCAGGCCGCGCTGCCGCGCTGTGGTGGCAAAGACAAAGGTTTTATCTGCCAGAGATCCGGCCAGATCGTCGAACAACTGCGCCTCGTCCAGCAGCCGCCCCGCCCCGCTCGACATGGCTACCGCCTTGGGGTTTGGCCACCCGTCACGCGGTGCCACGATCCGCATCCGGTCCAGTCCGAAGTTCCACATCGCCCGCGCCGCAGCACCGATGTTTTCACCCATCTGCGGGCGCACGAGCACAAATGAAGGCTGGGATGTATCGCTGGGCATGGCTTACTCCAAAAAACTCCGCCTGCTCTAATTCGCATACATGGCCATAGCAACCCGATCCCTTTCTTCTGTTTCCAAATACCCGCTTGGAAGGCATAAAAGTTTGCTTCCCCCGCGCAATCCGCTAAACCGCGCGAAAGATGACAAACCCGAAGGACGCGCCATGGAACCCCCCGAGCAGCCGCAGATTTACCTGATCACGCCTCCGACCATCGCGCTGAGCACATTCCCCGACCAATTGGGCCGCGTGCTGGACGGGGCCGATGTTGCCTGTATCCGTCTTGCTTTGGCGGGCAACGACGAAGACACCATTGCACGCGCTGCCGATGCCTGCCGCGAAGTTGCGCATGCGCGCGACGTGGCCATCGTGATTTCCAACCACGTCCTGCTGGCGCAACGGTTGGGTCTGGACGGGGTGCATCTGGATGACGGCGCGCGGTCTATCCGGGCGGCCCGCAAGGAACTGGGCGCGGATGCGATTGTCGGCAGCTTCTGCGGAGCCTCCAGCCATGACGGGATGACTGCTGGTGAAAGTGGCGCGGATTACGTGGCCTTTGGCCCGGTTGGTTCCGCCACGCTGGGCGATGGTACTCAGGCCGAAAAGGACCTGTTCCAATGGTGGTCCGAAATGATCGAGGTTCCCGTCGTGGCCGAGGGCGGCCTGACGTCCGATCTGATCCGAGACCTCACCCCCTGCACCGATTTCTTCGGCATCGGAGAGGAAATCTGGTCGCAAGATAACCCGTTGGAGGCGCTGAACTCTCTGATTGCCGCAATGCGCTGAGGGATGCGAGCGTTAACCCTTGCACCCGCGTCGGGGCTGCGGCATGACACAAGGCATGAACAAGAACAGCGAAATTTTGTGCATCGGCTCGGTCCTTTGGGACGTGATCGGACGCTCGGCCAGCGCCATGCGACAGGGCTCGGATGTACCTGGCCGCATTACTCGCCTGCCGGGTGGCGTCGCCATGAACATCGCCATGACGCTGGTGCGGTTCGGAATGACCCCGACTTTGCTGACCGCAATTGGCCGCGACGCTGAAGGCGACGAATTGGTCCGGTCCTGCGCGCGTTTGGGGATGGTCACCGATCACATCTATCGCTCGCAAGACCTGCCAACCGACAGATATATGGCGGTTGAAGGAGCCAACGGGCTGATCGCCGCCATTGCCGACGCCCATTCGCTTGAAGCTGCCGGAGCCAAAATCCTGCGTCCCTTGATGCATGGTCCGCTGGGCTATGAAAATACGCCATTCGAAGGGCCCATCGCGCTGGACGGTAACCTGACGCTTACCTTGCTTGAAGAGATCGCCCAAAGCCCCGCCTTCGCCAAAGCCGACCTGCGCGTCGCCCCGGCGTCGCCCGGCAAGGCAGAACGGCTGCTGCCCTTCCTCAAACACGCCCGTGCAACGCTCTATGTGAATCTCGAAGAGGCCGGACTGCTTTGCCAACGCGAGTTCACCGATTCCGAGAGCGCCGCCAAAGGCCTGCTGGACCGTGGCGCGTTGCGGGTTCTTGTGACCGATGGCGGCAACTCGGCCACCGTCGGGGATGCTGATGCTGTCTTGACCCAAACACCCCCGTCCGTTCTGGTCACCCGCGTGACCGGCGCGGGTGACACTTTCATGGCCGCCCATATCGCCGCCGAGGCGAATGGTGCCGACAGCGACGCGGCACTCAGCCGCGCGCTGCGCGCCGCTGCAACCTATGTTTCCGGAGAAACCCCACTGTGATCACCATTCACTATTCCGCAGAGGTCCGCGCCGCCAAGGATGCGGGCCAACCAATCGTGGCATTGGAAAGCACCATCATCACCCATGGCATGCCCTACCCCCAGAACATCGAGGTCGCGGCACAGGTTGAACAAGACATCCGCGATGCGGGCGCCGTTCCAGCAACGATTGCCGTTATTGACGGAGTTTTGCACGTCGGCCTCGAAGCCGACCAGCTGAGCGCACTGGGTCAGGCGCAAGGCGTCGCCAAACTGTCACGCGCTGACATGGCCGCCTGCCTCGCTACAGGCGGCACCGGGGCCACCACCGTCGCCGCAACAATGATCGCCGCACATTATGCAGGCATTGAGGTCTTCGCCACCGGAGGCATCGGTGGGGTGCATCAGGGGGCCGAAACCTCCTTCGACATCTCCGCTGACCTGCACGAGCTCGCGCAGACCCCGGTGACTGTGGTCGCGGCCGGGGCCAAAGCCATCCTCGACCTCGCCAAAACGCTTGAAGTTCTGGAAACGCTCGGCGTCCCCGTCATCGCCCACGGACAGGACGAGTTCCCAGCCTTCTGGTCCGCAAAATCACCCTTGGCAGCCCCGCTGCGCATGGATGATGCCGCTGACATAGCAAAAGCCCACGCAGCACGGCGTGCGTTGGGGCTGCCGGGTGGTCAGTTGGTCGCTAACCCGATCCCGCAAGCCGACCAGATCCCGTCCGAGGAGCTGGCCCCGATCATCGCGTCCGCACAGGCCGATGCAGAAACTCACCGGATCACTGGCAAAGGCGTCACACCTTATCTGCTACAGCGTATCTATGAACAGACCGAAGGCCGTTCGCTTACCGCCAACATCGCTTTGGTACGCAACAACGCCCGACTGGCAGCGGTCATCGCGCGTGCGCTAACGGAATCAGCCCACTGACCCCAGCTATTGCACCAAGCGCCCGGACTGCTTACCTAATTCCGCAAACCACTCAGGACCGCAATGAACACTCCGTTTGACGAAGAACCCCACCGACGCCCCGGCCTGTTCTCCCGGCTACGCGCGTCCTTTCTGACTGGTATCGTCGTCATTGCTCCGGTGTGGCTGACCATCTGGTTGATCTGGTCTGTGGTTGGCTGGATCGACAGTGCCGTCCTGCCACTGATCCCGCAACGGTTCCAACCCTCGGAATATGTCGGCATCAACCTGCGCGGCGTTGGCGTGGTCATATTCCTGCTGTTCACGATTATCGTCGGCTGGATTGCAAAGGGCATCCTGGGCCGTTCGCTGATCCATTTCGCCGAAAGTGTCGTCGACCGCATGCCCGTGGTCCGTTCGGTTTATTCCGGGATCAAGCAAATCTCGGAAACTGTGTTCGCCCAGACCGAGCGGTCTTTCGAAAAAGCCTGCCTGATCCAGTATCCGCGCCGGGGCATCTGGGCAATCGGCTTCGTCTCGACAACAGCGCGCGGTGAAGTGAGCGATCGCGCCGAAACCGGGGGCGAGTTGCTAAGCGTGTTTGTCCCGACAACCCCAAACCCCACATCCGGGTTCCTGTTGTTTTTCCCCGCAGAGGATGTGATCCTGCTGGATATGTCCATCGAGGATGCAGCCAAGCTGGTGATCTCAGCGGGTCTGGTTTACCCGAATGACAAAGACCCAACCCAGCCGCCTGAATAATCAACCAAACATTGCGGGCAAATCGACCGTGCTCCGCTGACCCAGATCGTCCTTATGCACGCTCAGAAACTGATCCACCGCATCGCGCCCGGACTGTTTCAGCCGGTTCAGCACAACCGGGTTTGGCACGATCTTGGTGGCCGCTGAAAGGTCGTTCATCAAGGCGTCATCAGCGATCATATGCACCAGCACCCGGCTCATCTCACCAGCCTTCAGCTTGCCTTCGGCCAGAAGCCGTTGAACGAAATTGATCGCACGCAGCTCGCGAAACAACGATGAGTTAAAGCTGATCTCATTGATCCGGTTCTGAATCTGCTGCGGCGTTTTAGGCACCTCATCGCGTTCCAGCGGGTTGATGTTCACAATCACCACATCATCTGGCAAATCCCCACCGAACAACGGATAAAGCGCCGGGTTTCCGGTATAGCCGCCATCCCAATACGCTTCGGTCCGCTCGGATTTCGGGTCATAGATTTCAACCGCCTGAAACAGGTTCGGCAAGCAGGCCGAGGCCAGAATCGCATCGGTCGAAATCTCCTCGCCTGTGAACACGCGAATCTTGCCGCTGCGCACACAGGTGGCGCAGACAAACAGCGCGGGCCCTTCGTCTGCACAAATCTCATCAAAGTTGAACCGATCCACAACCGGGGTGAGCGGATTGCGATAAAACGGCCCATAGGCGTAAGGCGATACCAGCCGCGACCATGCTTCGGCCATCGAGAACGGAACGGAGTACTCCAACGCTTGTGCAACATGAGCAGGCTCAATGCCCCGCATCCAATGGGCAATTCGCATATCGCCGACGGCACCCATGCGTTTCCAAAGCCCATCCAGACACGCCCGCGCCCCTTCGCGCCCTGCATGCACCATCCCTGATTTGAACGCTGCCCCGTTCAAAGCGCCGGCCGAAGTCCCAGTGATCGCGGCAATCTCGATATCCTCTTCATCCAGCAATCGATCCAGTACACCCCAGGTAAACGCGCCATGCGCCCCACCGCCCTGCAATGCCAGATTGATCCGTTTCATGGTTCCGCCTCTTCATCTGGCCAGAAATACCTCGGGGGTATGGGGGCAGAGCCCCCATGGTCCCTCACAATGCCGTCCATCCCCCATCCACGGATATCGTCGTTCCTGTGATCTGTGCCGCTGCATCCGAGCACAAGAAGATCGTAGTTCCGCCCAGCTGCTCGACCGTGGCAAACTCCTTCGACGGCTGCCGCTCCAGCAGGATGTTCTTCACCACATCCTCGCGGCTCATATTGTACTCTTTCATCGTGTTGGGAATTTGCGCCTCAACCAATGGAGTCAGTACGTATCCCGGACAAATAGCATTGCAGGTAATCGGCTCCTGCGCAGTCTCCAGCGCCACGGTCTTGCTCATGCCGACGACACCATGCTTTGCCGCGATGTAAGCCGCCTTGTAGGGCGAGGCCGTCAGACCGTGAGCCGAGGCAATATTCACGATCCGCCCCCAGCCCGCCGCGCGCATCATCGGAAGCGCTGCCGCCATCGTATGAAAGACCGAATTCATGTTGATCGCGATGATCGCATCCCATTTGTCCGACGGAAACTGATCGATCGGAGCCACATGCTGAATGCCGGCGTTGTTCACCAGAATGTCACAAGCACCTGCCTGTTCGATCAGTGCACGGCATTCATCGCCCTTGGACATATCTGCCTTGATATAGCGCGCGTTGGTTCCCGTCTCTTTGCCAATCTCGGTGGCCAGCGCATGATCTTCATCACGGTCGGTGAACGAATTCAGCACCACATCCGCCCCGGCCTTCGCCAGCTCACGCGCGATGCCCAGCCCAATCCCCGAATTCGACCCCGTGACGACGGCTGTTTTGCCCGACAGACTCATGGCACTCTCCTTATGAGTTTTTGTTTCTCAAACACAGTGCCATGCTGCACCTGCAAAGAAAACGGGGAATGATCTGATCCGCGCACCCGCACGAGTTTTGCCAAAAAAAACGCCCGCACGAAGCGGGCGTTAAGTTATTGAGGCAGGTTTCATACAGGCAAGAAACCTATCGAGCAGTAGAACCTTTATAAGCAATTCCACGCCCTCGTCCAAGCTAAAAGTTTGATAATAAGAAAAATCATGGCTACGGTGAATCCCAAACAAAATAAGGCCAGAGCAGGATTGTTTCCAAAATGAGCCCCGATTATCTCCGCCCCCTTCGTCCCGCGATTGTGGGAATCACCTGTATTTTCGCCGCCTCAATGGCGTCAGCAGAATCGGCCCATGGCATAGCTATGTATGGTGACCCGGCCCTACCACCGGATTTTGTGTCGCTACCCTACGCAAATCCTGACGCGCCCAAGGGCGGCAAGGTCGTATTTGGCAATACCGGCGGCTATAACAGTCTGAACCCGTTTGTGCAAAAAGGCACCGCGCCGTGGCAGTTGCGATTTTGGACTCATGAAAGCCTGATGGGCCGCTCCTGGGACGAACCTTTCACTCTTTACGGGTTGTTAGCCGAATCAGTTGAGACGGATTCGGACCGAACCTGGGTCGAATTCACGCTGCGCGAAAATGCTGAATTCTCGGATGGATCGCCGGTCACTGTCGATGACGTGATCTGGTCGTATGAGACACTGGGCACCGAAGGCCACCTGCGATATCGCGGGCTGTGGGGCAAGATTGATAGCATTGAAAAGACTGGACCGCGCAGCGTTCGGATCACTTTTAACGAACCGGATCGCGAACTGGCCCTGATCGCCGGAATGCGCCCGATCCTGCAAAAAGCGCAGTGGGAGGGAAAGTCGTTCGCTGACGCTCAACTACACGATATACCCATCGGTTCCGGACCATACGTAATCGATGACTATGAGGCTGGCCGCTATGTGAACCTGCGTCGCAATCCTGACTATTGGGGTGCCGATATCCCCTTCCGCAAGGGCACGATGAATCTGGATGACATGCGGGTTGAGTTCTACGGAGACGGCACAGTCGCGTTTGAAGCGTTCAAAGCTGGCGAGCTTTCGGCCGTTCGTGAATTCAACGCGGATAAATGGAACACGCAGTACAACTTCCCAGCGGTTCAGCGCGGTGATGTTGTGAAGACGGAAATTCCCCATCAAAAGCCGTCAGGCATGACCGGCTTTGTCATGAACACGCGCAAGGCCCCATTCGATGACTGGCGCGTACGCGAGGCACTAACGCTGGCCTTCAACTTCGAGTTCATCAACGACACCATTACAGGCGGCACGCAGCCCAGGATCACCTCCTATTTCTCGGGATCGGAATTGGGGATGCAACCCGGACCGGCCACTGGTCGTGTCGAGGAATTGCTTCAACCTTACACCGCCGAGTTGGCACCGGGCACGCTGGATGGATATGAATTGCCTCAAAGCGATGGAACCGAACGCAACCGTCGCAATATCCGCAAAGCGCTTAAACTGCTGGAAGAGGCCGGATGGACAATTCAGGACGGCCAGCTTCGCGACGCCAGCGGTGAGCCGTTTGTGATTGATCTGGTCATCAGCCAGGGCAGCCTGAATGTGGTGCAGGATGTCGGCGTGATCGCGGAAATCTACGCCCGCGCCCTCGAACGCCTGGGTATCCAGTTGACAGTCGAGAAAGTAGATGACGCGCAATATACTTCACGCATCGATGCGCAAGATTTTGACATGACCCCGTTCCGTCGAGCGCTGTCGCTCTCGCCAGGCAACGAACAACGTCTGTATTGGGGCAGCGAAAACGCAAATGCTCCCGGGACGCGGAATGTTATGGGCCTGACCTCGCCCGCCGTGGACGGGCTGATCGACGCGATGCTGGCCTCGGAAAGCCACGAGGATTTTGTTGCGGCAACGCGCGCGCTGGATCGTGTTCTGACAGCGGGTCGCTATGTCATTCCTATCTGGAGCTTTGATGTCGGCCGTATCGCCCATGTCAAAGAGCTGAAACAACCCGACACTCTGCCAATTTATGGCGATGGGCCAGAATATATGCCACAGGTCTGGTGGTTTCAGGATTGACGAGTCCTTTCTATTTCCATATTTCATGAATTATGGAAATAGAGATTCATGACAGGCTGAACGCACTCGCACATCCCAAGCGGCTGGATCTGTTCCGGCTGTTGATGCGTCGCTATCCAGATTCCGTTGCTGCGGGTCAGATTGCCGAGGCTTTAGCGCTGAAACCCAATACTGCGTCAACCTACCTGAATGCATTGAAATCCGCCGGGCTGATCCAGCAGTCGCGCAGCGGGACATCATTGCAATATGCCGCCAACTTACCAGCGGTGCGCGGGCTGTTTGATGAGTTGCTGGGCGGTTGCTGTCAAAATCGTCCTGATTTGTGCATGCAACCCTCGGATGACCCCGTTATGGCGTCCCCTGACCGCGTCATGAATGCGCTTTTCCTCTGCACCGGAAACTCGGCCCGTTCGATCATGGCGGAAGCCATCCTAAACAATGAAGGTAACGGCTTGTTTCGCGCTTATTCGGCAGGAACGGCACCATCGGACGGACCAAATTCAATCGTTTTGGAACTCTTGAAGCAAAAAGACTACGACACGACCTCGCTCCGCTCAAAATCACTGGAAGAATTTGCCGCTGCTGATGCCCCAAAGATGGATTTTGTCTTTACCGTCTGCGACCACGCGGCGAACGAGGCCTGCCCCGCTTGGCCAGGACAACCGATAAGCGCGCATTGGGGTCTGCCCGATCCGGTCAAAGTTGAAGGAACCGACGCGCAAAAGCAGCTGGCATTCCAGCAGGCCTACGGATTGCTGCGCAACCGTATCACCGCCTTTGCAAGCCTCCCGTTCGAAACGCTCGACCGCATCTCACTACAGCACAAGGTGGATGATATCGGTCGAATGGCCGAATAGTCCTCGATCAATCCAAGGATACCCCCATGAACATACTGGTTCTATGCACCGGCAACTCGGCTCGGTCGATTCTGCTGGAGTCGCTCTTCAATCACACCGGCGAAGGGCGTGTACGCGCCTATTCAGCAGGCTCCAACCCGACCGGGAAGGTGCATCCGCAATCCTTGACGCTGCTTGGTGCCGAAGGCCATGACATCCGCGATGCCCGCTCTAAAAGCTGGGATGAGTTTGCAGCAGAAGATGCTCCGGAAATGGACATAGTGATCACGGTTTGCGGCTCAGCCGCCGAAGAGACATGCCCCGTCTGGCCCGGCGCGCCCGTACGCGCGCATTGGGGTGTCGAGGACCCAGCCGCCGCGTCTCAGTCAGACTGGGAAACCGCCTTTAGGACCGCATATGACATTCTTGGGCGCCGCGCCGAAGCACTTCTGGAGCTGCCCATTGAAACCATGGACAGCGTTGAACTCTCGGCCCATCTCAAACGTATAGGAGCCCTGCTGTGAGCGCCCGCCAATACTTTGCCGAATTCCTCGGAACCGCCTTCCTGCTGATCGGCGTTGTCGGATCAGGCATCATGGCGCAAACCTTGTCCGACGGGAACATCGCGCTGGCGTTGCTGGCCAATGCAATTGCGACCGGCTGCATCCTTTACGCTATCATCACTACGCTCGGCCCTGTCTCGGGCGCTCACTTCAACCCTGCAGTGACATTGGCCTTTGCGCTGCGCGGTGAACATCCCTGGCGTGCGGTCACCCCTTACATGCTTGTTCAGATTGCCGGAGGTATCGCGGGGGTCTGGGCCAGCCATTACATGTTTGACCTGCCGATTCTGCAAACTTCGGAAACGATGCATCGTACCGGGGCACATCAGTGGTTTTCGGAGATTGTCGCCACTTTGGGTTTGCTCTTTGTGATTTTCGGCGGAATTCGGCACAAGCCGGACACGGTACCAGCCCTTGTGGGCCTCTATATTACCGGCGCCTACTGGTATACGTCTTCCACAAGTTTTGCTAATCCGGCCGTTACAATCGCAAGGGGCTTTACGGATACCTTTGCGGGGATATACCCTGCGCACATTCCGATGTTCATAATTATGCAGTTAATTGCTGTATTTATCGGACACAAAATACTGAACTGGTTATTCGAACCAGCAGAATAACGGACCGGCCGCCACTCACTTTACAGCAGGTCCGTGGGCCCGTTGCGGTATCTCCGCAGCGGGTTTTTTGCATCTTATCTCCCGACTCCGGCTGCGACATTTTGTCATGTCTGCAGCAACGCACGGCGCTCCGTAGGCTGTCTTGGGGGAGAGCAATCCTGAAACACCAACTAAGGAAGGCTCGCAGATGCTAAACTGGGCTGATCTGACGCAAGACTGGGACGCGTCATATGCGCGTGCAAAACGTAGGTTTCCGAACCTGCGGGATAGGGATATGGCGCGCGTTGGCGAAGATCGCAAACAGTTCGAAGCTTACCTGGCCGAGCGTCACCACCTGACCGTAAACGAGGCGCGCGAAGAGCTTGAGGATTTCCTGTTCACCGAAGCATTGAACCGCGAAGCGGCCCAAGCCCTAAGCAAGTGACGTCACCCACAGGATCGTCGCATCCTCATCACTGACCGAAATGACGTTATGCCCCATGCTGCCGTCGTAATAAGCGCTGTCGCCGCGGCGCATTTCGACCGGCTCATAGAACTCGGTAAACAACCGCACCACTCCGGTCAGGACATACAGAAATTCCTCACCATCGTGACGCACCCAGCCGTCAAATTCTTCCATCGAGCGTGCACGTACACGGGCGCGATAGGGCAGCATCTGCTTTTTGGTCAGCGTTTCTGCCAGCAACTCATGTTCGTAGGTGGTGGTCGCATGGGCCGCACCCCCGCCCATCTTGGTCACTGCCATTCGACCGATCACCTGATCGCGTTGTGGCGGCGTAAAAAGCTGAGGCACCGAAATCTCCAATCCGGTCGCCAGCTTTTTCAAAGCATCATAGGTCGGAGACATCTGACCATTTTCGATCTTGCTGAGTGTCGACCGAGCCAGACCCGCCTGACTCGCCGCCTGTTCCAGCGTCCAGTTGCGGGCTTTACGCAGTTCGCGCACGCGCGCGCCCAGATCGACCGGCTCCAACTCGGTGTTGACACCATTGTCGCGGGCAATTCTGACGATAGATTTATGATCATTGGTGGCCATGGGTCTTTCTATAGGGCGAGCATGCCCTGCTTGCAACGCGCCTCGCACGGGGATAGCCAGTTCTAATGTTGTCGATCTTTGATCAGGGGCCGCCTACGCCCTGCCCGCGCCCATTCAATCTTGCCGCGCATGTGCTGCGCCATGCGAAAAGTTCAGCTGAGAAGACCGCACTTTCGGTGCTGGGATCGGATGGTGCAACAGACTGGACCTATGGCGATCTGCATTCGGCGATAATGGGCACCGGTTCAGGATTGCTGCAGAGCGGCCTTCGCGCCCAAGACATTGTTCTCATGCGATTGGGCAATACCGTCGATTTTCCGATCGCCTATCTGGGCGCAATCGCCGTGGGGCTGGTCCCCGTGCCCACCTCATCACAACTGACCGAGCAAGAGACCGCAAAGATCGTCGACGATCTGAAACCCGCCGCCATTTTGCGAGATCCCCAGGTCGCCTGCGCGGCGCACCCGGATCAGATCATGCTGCCTGAACTGGCCCGGATGCGATCACTGCCGCCTGCAAGTTTTGCCATGGGAGATCCCGAGCGGCTTGCCTACGTGGTCTACACTTCGGGCACTTCGGGCAAACCCCGTGCGGTTGCGCATGCACACCGCGCCATCTGGGCTCGGCAGATGATGGTCGACGGCTGGTATGGCCTGAAATCCTCGGACCGGCTGTGCCATGCGGGGGCATTCAATTGGACCTACACGCTGGGCACCGGCTTGATGGACCCTTGGGCCATTGGTGCAACGGCTCTGATCCCTGAACCCGGGACAGACATACGCGATCTGCCTGCCCTGTTGAAACAACATCGTGCCACCATCTTTGCAGCCGCACCGGGGGTCTTTCGGAAGATGATGCAAAGTGACACGCAGCCCGGCCTTCCCGATCTGCGCCACGGCCTTTGCGCCGGGGAAAAGCTGTCGCGACACCTGCATGAAAAATGGGTGCACTTCACCGGCACCGAGCTTTATGAGGCTTACGGCATGTCCGAATGCTCGACCTTCATCTCATCCAGCCCAAGCCACCCGGCACGCGGCACAGCGTTGGGGCAGCCGCAGCCCGGGCGTCGGATTGCCATCCTCGGGCCGGATGGCCCTGTGCCACAAGGTCAGGAAGGTACAATAGCCGTACATCGCGAAGATCCGGGCCTGATGCTGACCTATCTGAATGCCCCCGACGAGGCCGCTGCTCGGATGCAGGGGGATTGGTTCCTGACCGGTGATCAAGGCGCGATGGCGGTTGATGGGCAAATCACCTATCTGGGTCGAGATGACGACATGATGAATGCGGGCGGATATCGCGTTTCCCCGGTCGAAGTCGAGGCGGCCTTATCCACCCATCCCGAGATCACCCAGGTCGGGGCGGCTACGGTTGAGGTAAAACAGGACAGTTCGATCATCGTTGCCTTCTACACTGGCCCCGAAGAACTGGACGCGGCGGACCTGCACGCCTATGTGTCTGACAAGTTGGCGCGCTACAAACAGCCGCGTGCCTTTGTCCATCTGCCCGCCTTGCCCACCGGAGGCAACGGCAAACTTCTGCGCCGCGCCCTGCCGGCCTATTTCAAGGCGACGTCCGAATGACACACACTGTAAAGCTCGACATCATGTCCGATCCGATTTGCCCCTGGTGCTATATCGGCAAGACCCATCTGGACAAAGCGCTCGCCGAAGTGCCAAACCACCCCTTTGTGATCGAGTGGCACCCCTTTCAGCTGAACCCCGATATGCCCGACGAGGGCATGGATCGGCGCGAATACCTTGAACGGAAGTTCGGCGGCAAGGACGGAGCAGTTCGCGCATACGCTCCCGTTGTCGAACATGCCGAAAACGCAGGTTTGAATATCGATTTCGAAGGCATGAAACGCACGCCCAACACGCTGGATGCCCACCGCCTGATCCACTGGGCGGGGATCGAGGGCAAGCAGGATGCCGTGGTCGATGCACTCTTTAATGCTTACTTCGTCGAGGCGCGTGATATTGGTGATCATGAGGTGTTGGCTGATGTCGCCGACAGCGTCGGCATGGACGCAGCGGTCGTACTGAAACTGCTGCAGTCAGACGCCGACCGAGAAGATATCCGTAACCGCGACAGCCATTCACGCGAAATGGGCGTAAATTCGGTTCCCACATATATCGTTGCAAACCAGCACGCCGTTCCGGGCGCGCAACCTCCTGAATTGTGGGCAAAAGTGATCGCTGAGATCATGTCTCAGATTGAGGCTTCCCCTGCAGAATAGCACATACCCCTGTGCATTTCTGATCTAGTCCAACCCGAAACGCCGTGATAGCGCATTCGGGAAGGAGTTCCCCATGGCCGACCGCATGTCCCGGGGCGAATTCATTGCGTTGATCGCGATGATGTTCGCCACGATAGCCTTTTCGATCGATTCAATGCTGCCAGCCCTGCCCGAGATCGGCGCAGAGCTCAGCCCCTACGATCTGAACAAAGCACAGTTGATCCTGACCTCTTTTGTGCTGGGCATGGGGATCGGCACATTCTTTACTGGGCCAATTTCCGATGCGGTCGGGCGCAAGCCGGTGATTTATGGTGGTGCCGCTCTCTATATACTGGCCTGCGCTGTTGCGTGGTCCAGCTCATCGCTTGAACTGGTGTTGGCTGCGCGCATCGCGCAGGGCCTCGGGGCGGCCGGGCCGCGCGTTGTGGCCATGGCGATCATTCGCGACTTATTTTCAGGGCGCGAGATGGCGCGCATCATCTCGATTGCGATGATGATCTTTACTCTGGTCCCCGCCGTGGCACCGCTGCTAGGCGCAGGCGTTATTGCACTGGTCGGCTGGCGCGGCATCTTTGTGTCCTTCATCATATTCGCCACGATCATCGTGATCTGGATGGCCACGCGCCTGCCTGAATCTCTGGCGCCCGAAAACCGGCGCCCCTTCCGCCTGCCCCTGATGATTGCGGCAGTGCATGAGATGTTCGCACACCCCACCGTACGCCTCTCGATCCTGGTGCAGACCCTTTGCATGGGGTTGCTGTTCACCATGCTAACGATGGTTCAGCCGGTTTTTGACGTCATCCATGATCGGGCAGACAGCTTTCCCTTCTGGTTCGCCTTCGTGGCGCTGATCTCGGGTTCGGCCAGCCTTTTGAACGCCGCCGTGGTCGTACGCGTCGGGATGCGCCGTATGGTGACCTGGGCCTTGGGCGCGCAGATTCTGATCACAAGCGCCGTCATCATCCTGAACATGACACCACTTTCACCGGGCGCGTCATTTGCTGTTTTTGTGGCGTGGCAGACCTCGATCTTCTTTATGGCCGGTGTAACCATGGGCAACCTGAACGCCATTGCCATGGAACCTATGGGTCATATCGCGGGAATGGCTGCCTCGGTCATTGGCTCGATCGCCACAATTCTGGCGGCTGCCATCGCGGCCCCTATTGGGCTGTTATTTGACGGGTCGATCACACCGCTGACGACCGGAGTACTGACGATGTGCATCCTTGGCTTCGGCCTGATGCTACATATGGGCCGGATCGAAAACAGACTGCCCGCCTGATCTGTGCAGAGCCGCTGAAACACGCTAACCTTCCCGCAAATCGTGGGGAGGGGGCGCCATGAGCGACTATTATGATCTGGGCACGTATTCCTGTGCCGTCACCACAGCATCACCCGAAGCACAGCTTTGGTTCGATCGCGGATTGGTCTGGACGTATGGCTACAACCACGACGAAGCGGTCACGTGCTTTCAGAAAGCTGCCGAGATTGACCCGGATTGCGCCATGGCCCATTGGGGCGTCGCCTATGCAGCAGGCCCAAACTATAACCTGCCGTGGGAATTGCGGGACGATCACGGCCGGGCCAAATCACTGGCCATCGCCTATGATGCAACACAGAAGGCGCTGTCGCTGCTCAACGGGTGCACAGCGGTTGAGCAAGCATTGATCCGCGCCCTACCCGCCCGATACCCTCAGCGTGACCCCATCGAAAACATGCACCAGTGGGACTATGACTATGCGGATGCCATGCGCGCCGCATTTGCCGAACAGCCTGATGATCTGGACCTGCGCACGATCCATGTTGAGGCGCTGATGAACCTCACCCCGTGGCAGATGTGGGACCTGAAAACGGGCCAACCAGCCGAGGGTGCCGCGACCCTCGAAGCGCAAAACGCTTTGGAGAGCGCTTTGGTCAATGACCCGGCGTCGATGTCTCATCCCGGTCTACTTCACCTGTATGTGCACCTGATGGAGATGTCGCCGACGCCAGAAAAGGCGCTGCAGGCCGGAGACATCCTGCGCACACTCGTACCCGATGCCGGTCACCTGGTGCATATGCCGACCCATATCGACGTGCTGTGCGGCCACTATCACAACGTTGCCTACTGGAACGAAAAGGCTACCGAGGCCGATCTGAAATATTATGAGCGTGAAGGCGCGTTCAACATTTATACCGGCTATCGTCAGCACAACTATCACTTCACCATCTATGGCGCTCTGTTTCTCGGTCAGATGGAACCAGCCCTGCGTGCCAATCAGGGCCTGTGGGATACCACCCCCGAAGATATGCTTCGGATCGAAAGCCCGCCCATGGCGGATTATTTTGAAAGCTACATGTCCATGGGCCCGCATATCCTGATCCGCTTTGGCCGCTGGGAAGAAGCCAAGGCACTGAATTTGCCAGACGACCCTGACCTTTATCGCACTTTGACAGCAACAACACATTATGCTCGCGCCATCGCCCATGCGGCCACTGATGAGGTGGCGCAAGCCGAGGCCGAAGAGCAGTTGTTCCTTGCCGCAAAAACCTGCGTGCCCGAGACCCGCCGCCTGCACAACAATCGGGTCATCGACCTTCTGGAGATCGCAGCGGAAATGCTGCGCGGAGAAATCGAGTATCGCAAAGGCAACTACGAGATTGCCTATGCACATCTACGCCGCTCGGTCGAGTTGGATGACACGCTGCCCTATGACGAGCCATGGGGTTGGATGCAACCAACACGCCATGCGCTTGGTGCGTTGTTGTTCGAACAAGGGCATGTGAACGAGGCCGAGGCAGTCTATCGTGAAGATCTAGGCTTGGGTGGCACGCTCAGCCGCGCCTCGATCCACCCTGACAATGTCTGGAGTTTGAAGGGTTTGCATGATTGCCTGAAAGCACGCGGCGAGACAGTAGAAATCCGCCAAATCAAGCAACGCCTTGATCTTGCCTTGGCGCGCGCGGACCGCACCGTCGGCGCGTCATGCTTCTGTGCCCAAGCCGCTATGAGGGCTGCGGAATGAAGCTATTCCTTTTGGTGGCAGGCCTGCTGCTTGCCACTCCAGCGCTGGCACAGCGCCAGACCTTTCCACCTATCGACGAGGCAGGTCAAAATCCATCACTGGTCGCATTCCGAGCTGACTTGCTGGCGAAAATCGAGGCACGCGATACCGATGCAGTTGTCGCCGCCGCTTGTCCCGACATCTATCTCAGCCACGGTACAGCAGGTGGACCGGAAGAGTTTCGCACCAACTTGACTGTGCCTCCGGAAACGCTTGGTGAAGAATTTAAGGACGAGGCTGCGGAGCTACGTGATTTTTACTGGTCGCAATTGCAGCAAACGGTTTCCCAACCGGGATATTTTGACGATCAGGGTGAATTCTGGATGCCGCACTATTGGCGGATCATTCTTCCCGCTACAGTGGACCCTTTCACCGCCTTCTACGTTTCGGGCGAAAGCATCACACTGCGTCAAGCACCGTCTCGTGGCGCGCCCATCCTCGCGCTGATCAGTCATGAAATCGTGATCGTCCCTGACTATCAACCTGATGAGGAATACCAGAAAATCAGACTGACCGATGGGACATCGGGCTACTTACTCAGCGATTTTCTGGCATCAATGGTCGGTTACCGCGCTGCGTTTGTAAAATCCGAAGCGGGTGACTGGCAGCTCTGCACTTTTGTGACAGGGGACTAGGCTTTCGCCTTTTTCTTCACAGCCACGACCTTTTCGGCCAGATCACGGGCGATGGCAAACGCACCTTTGATCTTGTCGCTGTCCTTCTTCCAGTCGCGCCGCACAACGATCTTGTTGTCCTTGACCTTGGCCAGCCCGCGTTGGTTCTGAATGAACTCGACCAACCCCTCGGGTGAGGCGAACTTATCATTGTGGAACTGTATCGTTGCGCCCTTTGGCCCGCCGTCCAGCTTGGCGATCCCGGCACGTTTGCACATCGCCTTAATGCGCACGACAAGCATCAGGGTATTCACCTCTTTCGGCAGGCTGCCGAAGCGGTCGATCAACTCGGCAGCGAATCCTTCCAGTTCCACTTTCGTCGACAGTGACGACAGGCGGCGGTAGAGGCCCAGACGCACGTCCAGATCGGGCACATAATCCTCGGGGATCAGAACCGGGACACCCAGATTGATCTGCGGCGCCCATTGGTCATCGGCATCCGATAGCCCCTCCATCTCGCCGGCTTTGATCTTGGCAATCGCCTCTTCCAGCATCGATTGGTAGAGTTCGTAGCCCACATCACGCATCTGGCCGGACTGTTCCTCACCCAGCAGGTTGCCCGCACCACGAATGTCGAGATCTTGCGATGCCAGTGTGAACCCGGCCCCGAGCGTATCCAGCGAGCCCAGAACCCGCAGCCGTTTCTCAGCCGTCGCCGTCAGGCGCTGGCGCGGTTTGGTGGTCAGATAGGCATAGGCGCGGGTTTTTGAGCGCCCCACCCGCCCCCGGATCTGATAGAGCTGCGCTAGGCCAAACATATCCGCCCGATGCACAACCATCGTGTTGGCAGTTGGAATATCCAGCCCGCTTTCCACAATCGTCGTGGCCAGCAGAACGTCGTATTTACCGTCGTAGAACGCGTTCATCCGGTCATCAAGCTCACCCGCAGCCATCTGCCCGTGTGCGACCACGTAGGATAATTCAGGCAACTGCTCTTTCAGGAATTCCTCGATCTCAGGCAGGTCAGAGATGCGCGGCACCACATAGAAGCTCTGCCCGCCACGATAATGCTCGCGCAGCAGCGCCTCACGGATCGTTACCGCGTCGAATTCGCTGACATAGGTGCGGATCGCAAGCCGGTCGATGGGGGGCGTGCCTATGATCGACAGATCACGCACGCCTGTCAGGGACAGTTGCAGAGTTCGTGGGATCGGTGTCGCTGTCAGGGTCAGGACGTGTACATCTGAACGCAGCTGTTTCAGCCGTTCTTTGTGGCCCACGCCGAAATGCTGTTCCTCGTCGATGATCAGCAGGCCTAGATTATTGAACCGTATCCCTTTCGCCAGCAACGCATGGGTGCCGATCACGATATCTACAGTGCCTCGCGCCAACCCATCGCGGGTTTGCTGCGCCTCTTTGGCCGAGACAAAGCGCGACAGTTGCCGGACTTCAAGTGGGAAACCCCGGAAGCGTTCCTTGAAGGACGCCGCGTGTTGCCGCGCGAGCAACGTGGTCGGTGCCACAATGGCAACCTGTACGCCCGACATCGCGGCGACAAAGGCTGCGCGCATGGCGACCTCGGTCTTGCCAAAGCCTACATCCCCACAGATCAGGCGATCCATCGGCGCGCCGGAATGCATATCCTCCATCACTTCGGAGATGGCGCGCAACTGATCGTCGGTCTCCTGATATGGGAAACGCGCGCTGAACTCTTCCCATGCATGCGGCGGTGGGTCCATGACAGGAGCTTTCCGCAGGGCTCGTTCGGCGGCGATGCGGATCAGCTTGTCCGCCATTTCGCGGATGCGCTCTTTCAGCTTGGCCTTCTTGGCCTGCCAAGCGCCACCACCCAAGCGATCAAGCAGACCTTCGTCATGGCCATATTTCGAAAGCAGTTCGATGTTTTCGACCGGCAGGTAGAGTTTGGACTGTTCAGCATATTCCAGCAGCAGGCATTCATGCGCGGCCCCCGCAGCCGTAACGACCTCCATCCCCTGATACCGCCCGATCCCGTGGTCAACATGCACCACCAGATCACCGGGCGACAGCGACTGCGTTTCAGTCAGGAAGTTCTCGGCCTTGCGGCGTTTCTTGGGTTGGCGGATCAGACGGTCGCCCAGAACGTCCTGTTCCGAGATCACGGTCAGATTGGGCGCTTCAAACCCGTGTTCCAATGCCCAAACCGCAAGATGCAGGCCGCGCTTTCCAACCCGGGTTCCGTCGGTCACCGGGATCGCCTCGGCCAGGCCTTCATCTTCGATCAAGCCGGTCAGTCGTTCACGAGCGCCTTCGGAGTAAGAGGCAATGAGGACCGGCCCCTTGTCCATCTTTTCGGTGATATGCGCCGCCAGAGCGCCAAACAGGCTGATGCTTTCCTGCTGACGTTCGGGTGCAAAGTTGCGCCCGATCCGTCCGCCTGCATCGATCACGCCCGGACCACTCGCCTGCGGCAGCGGGCTGAACTGCAAAACGCGACGATCGCCCACTGCATCTTCCCATGCAGCATCGTCCATATAGAGCAGACCGGGAGGCGTCGGTTTATAAACCGTATCCATGCGCGAGCGGTTTTCCAAAGCGAGCTTTCGCGTCTCATATTGATCCGCAATCGTATCCCAGCGCGCCAGCCGAGCAGGCGTGACTTGATCGTCAAGCGAGATTGAGGCCCCCGGAAGATAGTCGAACAGGGTTTCCAGTTTTTCATGGAAAAACGGCAGCCAATGCTCAATCCCCTGGTGCTTGCGACCTGCGCTGACAGCTTCGTATAAGGGATCATCCGTACCCGCCGCGCCGAATTCGATGCGATAGTTCTGACGGAATCGGGTGATGGCGGCTTCGTCCAGTATGACCTCGGACACCGGGGCAAGCTCGACCACATCAAGTTTTTCAGTCGTTCGCTGCGAGACAGGATCAAACCGGCGTGCACCATCCAGAACATCCCCGAACAAGTCCAGCCGCACGGGACCGCTCTCACCGGGTGGGAAGATGTCGATGATACCGCCTCGGATAGCGTAGTCTCCGGGCTCCATCACCGTGGGGCTTTGGGTAAAGCCCATGCGCACCAGAAAGTTGCGTAGGGCATCTTCGTCGATGCGCTGATCTACGCGAGCGGTGAATGCGGCCTCTCGCAATACTGCACGCGCGGGTACCCGTTGGGTCGCGGCATTGAGCGTGGTCAGCAGCACGAACCGCTGCGGCATCTGATGCACCAAAGCAGCCAGTGTTGCCACGCGGGCAGCAGAAATGTCGGCGTTGGGCGACACCCGATCATAGGGCAAGCAGTCCCATCCGGGGAATACAAATACGGGCATGTCCGGCGCAAAGAATGCCAACGCTGCCCGCATCGCCTCCATCCGTTTGTCATCGCGGGCGATATGACAGACTGGACCGCCCGAGCGCGCGATCTCATTCAGCACAAGCTGTGCATCAAACCCCTCGGGGCCGCCGCCGACTGTTACGTGGTTCGGAGCCGTCATTACCTTGCCTTTCAGGGACTACTAACCCAGGACACCAATCGAAATGTTCTGATACATTCCCCAGAACGCAGTGATCAAGATCGAGAACATACCGATGATCTGAGTAAAGGTCCGACTGCGCGTCAGCGTATTGGAAACATTTTCTACGGTCGCTTCTTGAGTCTGCAATCGACGCGCTGCCGCAATACTGATCATCATGACAAAACACATCGGGAGCAGAAGAAGGAATACGGCCTGTGCAAATTCCACGTCGTAGAAGAATCCCAACGTTGCAAGGCCTGTCAAAACAAAACAGCAAATTGCCATCAATACCAGACCCGAGGTTTCGACGATGTACAACACTCTGTTCGAGTTGATCCGCGCGACATCGAGAAGGTCTTGTTCTGATTGACCACCTACACGACGGGCGCGCATCACCAGATCATAGGGCACCCCCATCGTCCAGTGGCTGGCAGATGACCAAAGAACGGCCAGACCGATCCAGTACCACAGATTCGAAAAACTCCGCATGTCGATGAGTTCGAAAATCGAAGAGTATATGTCCAAGCGTCTGCCCTTTGTTCAACGTCCGCAGGGACCGTCATCGTAGCGATGCGTCCATTGTTACCCTTGAGACCACCGGGAATTCATGCCACCCAATGCGCAATTGTTCAAGGAGAGTGCGCCATGAAACCGACCATCGCCCCATATCCCCGGACCCGTTTCCGCCGGGCCCGCCAATCTGAGGCGATCCGGGGTCTGGTGCGCGAGAACACATTGACCGTGAATGACTTTATTTGGCCTGTTTTTGTGCGCGACGGTGAAAACATCGAAGAACCCGTCCCGTCGATGCCCGGGGTCGTGCGACGCTCGGTCGACCTGATCGCCAAAGCCGCGGTTGAAGCGCAAGCCCTTGGTATTCCTGCAATATGTATTTTCCCGTACACCGATCCGAGCCTGAAAACCGAAGATTGTGCCGAGGCCTGGAACCCCGACAACCTGTCCAACCGCGCCATTCGTGCAATTAAGACTGCTGCGCCCGAAATCGCGGTGATGACGGATGTGGCCCTGGACCCCTACAACATCAACGGCCATGACGGCTATGTGGTCGATGGCGAGATTGTGAATGACCAGACTGTTGAGGCGCTGGTGAACATGACGCTGGCGCAGGCCGAAGCCGGAGCTGACATCATCGGCCCGTCCGACATGATGGATGGCCGTATCGGCGCCATGCGCAGCGCACTTGAGTCGGCGGGTCACCACAATGTCATGATCCTGAGTTATGCCGCCAAATATGCCAGCGCTTTCTACGGCCCTTTCCGCGACGCCGTTGGGGCATCGGGCGCTCTGACCGGTGACAAGAAGACCTATCAGATGGACCCTGCCAACTCGGACGAGGCCCTCCGTCTGATCGAGCGTGATCTGACCGAGGGTGCAGATATGGTCATGATCAAACCGGGGATGCCATACTTGGATATCTGCCGACGGGTCAAAGACAGCTTCGGTGCGCCGACCTATGCCTATCAGGTGTCTGGCGAATATGCGATGATCCAAGCCGCTGCACAAAACGGTTGGATCGACGGCGAAAGGGTGATGCTGGAAAGCCTACTGGCCTTCAAGCGCGCAGGGTGTGACGGCATCCTGACCTATTTTGCACCCGAAGCCGCGCGCATCCTGCAGGGCTAACACCTCAGATTGTCGCAATTTTTCGCCGATTTGCTGCGTGCGCAGCACAGCTTTCCCGTGACAGGCCGGTGCAATCGGCGTATTCTTGCAGACAAGATCGGGAACACCCGACATTTCAGGCACATACACAGAGACAGAGAAACATGAGCAGTTCAAACTCCCCCCGACTTAGCCGTCGCGGTTTTGCTTTTGGCATGGCCGGACTGACGCTGACCGCCGCCTGCGGCAACGGCGTTGGCAACTCCAACGCAGTCACACTCGACGCGCGCGTCGACGCGACGCTGAACGAGATGTACAGCAAGTATCCCAACACCGTTGAGATTGCCAACAAGGCCAACGGAATGTTGGTCATGCCACTGATTACAGATGCCGGATTTATCTTTGGTGGCGCCTATGGTCAGGGTGCACTGCGTATTCAGGGCGCGACGGTCGACTATTATTCCGCCATCTCCGGTACTGCGGGCCTGCAGATCGGCGCACAGCAATATGCGCATGTTCTGTTCTTTATGACCGAAGAGGCCTTGAACGATTTCCGCCGCTCCAGCGGTTGGACGGCCGGTGCAGATATCGGATACGTCGTCGACGCGACCGGAGAATCCTTGTCGACCGACACCACTCAGTTGCGCAAACCCGTGCTGGCCGCAGTCTTTGGACAAGCGGGTCTGAAGTTCGGCGCGACGGTCGAAGGCACCAAATATACGCGCATCATCCCCTAAGACCCAAGATACCACCCTCCCCCCTCTGACGAGCCCCGCTACATCTTGTGGCGGGGCTCCGAGTTTTCGCGGATTTCCACAAATTCCAGTGGCATTCCTCTTTCGGTCGGGCGGAGGTTCCAGTAACCTTGGCGCAAATGACCGCATAGAATTCTCGGGGGACAGATGGGTCTGGTTTTTCGCTGGCTGGTGAGACTTACGACAGGCCTGATCCTGCTGGCAATCGCTGCTGTGGGGTTGGTCTACTTTCTGGCCAGCCAATCCCTGCCTGAATACAATCAAACCCTTGAAGTTGAAGGAATAACTGCCCCTGTCGAGATCGTTCGCGACACTGCAAATGTGCCGCATATACTGGGCCAGTCCGACCCGGACGTGTTCTTTGGTCTGGGCTATGCCCATGCACAAGACAGGCTGTGGCAGATGACCATTCTGCGTCGGACCGCACAGGGCCGCTTGTCCGAAGTGTTCGGCCAGCGCACGGTAGCCATCGACAAATTACTGCGTCGTTTCGATCTTTACGGACTCGCCCATCGCTCAGTCGAGTTTCAGGACGACTATACCAAGGCCGCGCTTCGCGCTTATTCCGCAGGGATCAACGCCCGGCTTACCGAGATCAACGAACAGGCGCTTGGACGTGGCGCCCCCGAGATGTTCCTGTTCAACGCCCCCGTTCCCCCATGGCAGCCGGGCGACAGCGTAGCGATTATCAAGCTGATGAGCCTGCAGCTTTCCGGCCATCTTGCTGATGAAGTGTTGCGCGCACGCACATCGCTGATGCTGGATAATCCCGCACGGCTGGCCGACATTCTGCCCGACGTCCCCGGTCCCGGTATTGCCGCGCTGCCCGAGTATGCTGATCTGTTTCCAGACCTTCCGCGCTATGCCCAAGGCACCCCGATGCCCGACACGCCGCTGTCGCCTTTCCCGCAGCGCGGGCTGGCAGGTGCGTCAAACGCGTGGACCGCCGCGCCGTCCCGCTCGGCCAGCGGTGGCACGTTGCTGGCAAACGATCCGCATCTGGGCCTCACCGCCCCGGGTATCTGGTATCTGGCGCGGCTGGAACTGGCCAAAGGCGGCGTTATCGGTGCAACGATTCCAGGCGTACCGGCAATCTCAGCCGGACGGAGTGAGCGCCTGGGCTGGGGCCTTACCTCCTCCTATCTGGACGATCAGGACGTTCACATCGAACAACTGAACCCCGACAATCCCGAAGAATACCTTACCCCAGACGGCTACAAACGCTTTCAGACCCGCCCTTCGATTATCGAGATCAAAGACGCCGCCCCAATTACCCTGACCCTGCGCTGGACCGAGAATGGCCCGGTTCTGCCGGGCACGCATTATGATCTGGAAACCATCACACCACCGGGCCATGTCGCGTCTCTGTCGTGGAGCGCGCTAAGCCCCCGCGATACATCCATGAGCGCCTCTTTGGCGCTGATGAATGCCGATTCAGTTCGAGACGCCATCGACGCGGCCGAGGACTATATTGCCCCTTCGCAAAACTTGTCGCTTGTCGATAAAGACACGATCGGCATGAAACTGGTCGGCGCAATGCCCCGGCGCGATCTGAACAATCAAAGCCGAGGCCGCATTCCCACCCCCGGCTGGCTGGAACGGAACCGTTGGCAGGGCCGCCTGCCCTATTCAGACAATCCTGAATTCGTGGCCCCGGTCGGCGGAGTTCTGGGTAACACCAACAACAAGATTATCGACCGGCCCTTCCCGCGCCATGTGTCGTACGAGTGGGGCGACACCCAGCGGGTCAATCGCTGGGAACGCCTGATGCAATCGCGCGAGGTACATACGCGTGACAGTTTTATCGAAGCGCAGTTGGACACGGTTAGCTTTACAGCGCGATCACTGCTTCCTCTGATCGGCGCCGACCTCTGGTTTACCGGTGAGTCGGCACCCGATGGCACGCCCGAACGGCAGCGTCAGATCGCGCTGGATCTGCTGGCCAACTGGAACGGTGAGATGAACGAGCATCTGCCGGAACCCCTGATCTACGCCGCATGGTTGCGCGCGCTGCAAATCCGCCTGATCTCGGACGAACTTGGCCCGCTGGCTGCCGAATACAAGCATGTCGAGCCGCTGTTTATCGAACGGGTGTATCGCGATATCGACGGTGCCTCGGTCTGGTGCGACGTGGTTCAGAGCGCGCCCGTTGAAAACTGCACCGACATGGCACGACTGGCCCTGGATGACGCGATCATTTGGATTTCCGAGCGCTATGGCCCCGCACTCGAATCTTTACGCTGGGGCGATGCGCATCAGGCCACCCAGGACCACCCTGCGCTGGGCCAGGTTCCGGTGCTGCGGTTTTTCGTCAACATCCGCCAATCCACCAGCGGCGGCGATAACACCCTGCTGCGCGGGCGCACGTCAGGCGAAGGACCGGACCCGTTCCAGAATGTGCATGGCGCAGGTTATCGTGGCGTCTACGATTTTGCGGACCCCGATAGTTCGGTTTTCATCACCGCAACTGGCCAGTCAGGCCATTTCCTATCCCGCTATTATGACGATCAGGCCCAACTATGGCGGCGCGGAGAATACATCCCTATGTCGCTGGATATCGGGCTTGCCCGTGCAGCGGCGGTTGGTGTGACTGTCCTGAACCCGCGCTGATCTGATCGGCAAATCCCCGCCCCTTTTTGAACCTCGCGTGGCGCACCCCTTCGTTATCGCCTAAACTCGTCTGGCCGTCGCATTGCACGAAGGGGGAAAATGCATGGGCAGCTTTCGAGACACCTTAAACAATCTCGCACGCGATTATGCGATCGCCTGGAGCTCGGGCGATCCCGACTTGGTCGCCAGTTTTTTCGCCCCCGAAGGTCAGATCAGCATCAATCGCGGTGAGCCCCTGCGTGGCCATGCCGCAATCGCCGAAATGGCTCGCGGGTTCTATGCAGAATTCCCCGATCTTGAGGTGCGTTGCGATATGATGCGTTGGGCCGGAGGGCATGCCATTTTTGTCTGGACCCTCGAAGGCCATCACGCCGAGACCGGCAACCGTGTCGTTACACGCGGCTGGGAAGAGTGGGAGCTTTCAAAGGACAACAAGGTGCTATCGTCGCTTGGGTGGTTCGATGCAGAGGATTACCAGCGCCAGATAGACGGTACCTAGAACGCCGCGAAGCGGGACGCCTGCTTGTCAGTCCAGAGCACCGTGATCTCGAACCCCTCTTCGGTCTGATCTTCAGACCTGACCACATCCTGACGATAGAGCCACGCGCGTTTGGCACCATCGGCAAAGCCCAGTTTCAGGATAGTCTCATGCCGCGCGCCCTGCAGGATCGTGGCGATTTCAGACAGCAGCGGATCAACACCTTCGCCCGTTACGGCCGATATGGCAAAGATCGCCGGATCACGCTCGGCCCGGGCAAGCGCGGCTTCGCGGTCTTCCGGGCTCAGCAGATCGATCTTGTTCCAAACCTCCAACCGGGGGCGACTGTCCTCAACACCCAAAGAGTTCAGGATCGCCTCAACATCCCGTGCCTGTGCCTCGGTTTCTTCGTGGCTGATATCGCGGACATGCACGACCAGATCAGCCCCCAGAACCTCTTCCAGCGTGGCGCGGAAGGCCGCAACCAGTTCCGTGGGCAGGTTCGAGATGAAACCCACGGTATCGGACAGGATCACCTCGGGGCCATCCGGCAGCTCAACCCGTCGCATGGTTGGGTCCAACGTGGCGAACAGCATGTCTTTTGCCATCACCTCGGCCCCGGTTAGGCTGTTGAACAGCGTGGATTTCCCGGCGTTTGTATAGCCAACAAGTGCAACAATCGGGTATGGAACCTTCGCGCGCGCTGCGCGGTGTAAGGTGCGGGTCTTCACCACTTTTTGCAATTGGCGGCGCAGGCGGACCAGTTGTTCATCAATGGCACGCCGGTCGGCCTCGATCTGAGTTTCACCGGGACCACCCACAAACCCAAGGCCACCGCGCTGACGTTCCAGGTGGGTCCAGGCCCGAACCAGTCGCGTACGCTGATAGCTAAGCGCGGCCATCTCAACTTGCAGCACACCTTCACGGGTACGCGCACGGTCGCTGAATATTTCCAGAATCAAACCGGTCCGGTCGAGGATTTTGACCTTCCACGCCTTTTCCAGATTGCGCTGCTGAACCGGAGTCACTGGCCCGTCGATCAGAACCAGCTCGATCTCATTGTCGTGGACGCGTTCGGCCAGTTCCTCGATCTTGCCGCTGCCGAATAGAAAACCAGCCTGCGCGCGCGGTAGGCGCACTATTTCGGAACCGACCACATCCAGATCGGGCAAAGCGGCAGCTAGTGCCACCGCCTCTTCCAGCGCTGGTTCGGGGACACGGCGCTGTTCATCTGATTTGATTTCGGGATGCAGCACCCAAGCCCGGGTGCGCGCCCTCTCATGTTCCATCAAGAGGCGTCTTCGCCCTCATACAGGTTGATCGGCTGTGACGGCATGATGGTCGAAATCGCATGCTTGTACACCAACTGCGACTGTCCGTCGCGGCGCAGCAGCACGCAGAAGTTATCGAACCAGGTGATTACACCCTGCAATTTCACACCGTTGATCAGGAATATTGTGACCGGGACCTTTGCTTTCCGTACATTGTTCAGGAACGCGTCCTGCAGATTCTGTCTGTCCGAAGCCATATTTTGTTATCTCGCCATTGTTCTTGCTACGCGCTGCGGACCAACGCGCTCCCTCCGGCAGAGTATGGAGTGCCGCGCACAGATATTCCAGATGAAAAATCAGGCAGTAACACCAGGTGCCTGACGCAGGGTCAATCGCGCCACAGCGTTGGCGTAATCAGTGCCACGATCGCCAGAGTTTCCAACCGCCCGATCACCATCGCCGCGCAGACCGTCAACTTGGCCCCGCTGGAAAGATCAATCAGACGTATGGGCACATCCGTTGCCAATTCAATCAACGGCCCCGTGGTGCTGAGTGCGGCAACGCTGAGCAGCATGGCCTGTTCAAAACCTACGCCCATGACGGCCAGCAACAAATCGAACAAGGCCAACGTCAGGGCGAACATCATCAGGAAGATCCAGGCGATGAAGGCACCGTCGCTTTGAATGCGGCGGTTGCCGCCACCCTCTCCGCTGACCGAAGAAGGATAGATCAGTCGGTCAATCTCGCGCTTGCCATTCAGATAGAGCGCAAAAACCCGCAACAGCTTTACCCCACCCGCAGTCGTCGCCACGCCTCCTCCGACCAGGGCTAGCCCCATCAGAATCAGGCCCGGTGTGCTCAAGCCCGACAATTGCTGCGCGTCGTTCCAGTTGGCGCTTTCAAATCCGGCCGTGGTCAGAAACGACATCGCCGTAAACATGAACCCCCAAAAAACGCCAAGTGCTTGCCGCACTTCGACGGCAATGTTCAGTTCGGCCGTTCCAGCCAAAAACCGGATGAACAGCAGCACAGCGACCGCCAGCACAATGAAGATGCCAATCCTAAATTCTGGGTCTTTGTCCAGCCGCGAATACCCTGAGGTCGCTGTATCGGTCGAAAAGGTCAGCCGCGACAGGGCAAAGAACAGGAACAGGAACAGGATCGCCTCGCCAGTGATTCCTGCGGTCGATCCTTCCAATCCACCGACGGGTGATATGCCGGAAGTCGCAATCACTGACATCGCGTGGCTCACGGCAGTAAGCCCTTGCTCACCTGCGATCAACAGCAGGATCCAGATCACAGCTGTCAAACCCGCATAGACGGGTGCCAATGTGCGCGACACGCGGATCAGATGGCCGCGTGGATCGGACTTCTCGCTCTGTGCCACGCCCGAGACGGGACGCCCTGGTTGCCCCCGGGCTGTGACTTCGAAACCGCCCAACGACAAGGGTGCCAGAATCGCGGCCGCCGAGATCCACATCAGCAATCCGCCCATCCAACCGACCAACGCGCGCCATAAGTGCAACGGCGCCGAAAGGCGTGCGGGATCGGGGAACAGATCAGCGCCGGTTGTGGTCAGCGCGCTGACCATATCGAAATAGGCGTTCAGGAAGCTGGTTGTCCCCAGCGCATCATGAAACGGAATAGCAAGAAATATCGGCAGTACGGTAAAGGCGGCCAGCAGAACCGCCAATTGGCCAAGCGTTCCCCGCCGTGGTCGTCGGTTCGACATGGCCAGAGCTATGATCGACACCGCAAAAACACCCAGCAATCCGGAATAGAAGAATGACCGTGAGGTGGCGTGATCATCCAGCGCCAGCGCATAAACTGCGGGTATCCACATTGCCAGCGACACGATACCCCAGATCATCAGCAGCAGCGGCAATCGCCGCAATACTCCGATCCGTTGCTGTCCGCGTGCTTGCAACATCAGAAGAAATCGATTGAAACCTGCATCAGACGCTCAACCTCGGGCACGTCTTTGGCCATTGCAAAGATCGCCACCACGTCTTTCTCGTCGATGCGCAGGCTGCCGGTCGGGCGCAGAACCTCGTCACCTTTGCGTACTGCGCCGACCAGAACGCCTTCTGGGAAATCGATGTCGCGCAGTTTTTGTCCAGCCATGGGCGAGGTTGATAGCACTTCGGCCTCGATTACCTCGGCCTCGGCATCACCAATGGAATACACCTGACGCACGCGCCCGTGCCGAATGTGACGCAGGATCGAACTGACAGTGGTGGCGCGCGGGTTAATATATGCGTCAATCCCCAGCGGTCCCATCAAGGCGACCATGCTGGGGTCGTTGATCAGGGCGATGGCCAGTGGACAACCCTCTCCCTTGGCGCGTACCGCGGCCAGCATGTTGGTGCGATCGTCATCCGTGACCGCCAACATCGCGTCGGCGCGCTCAATCCCTGCTTCGCTCAGCAAAGATGAATCAAGGCCGTCGCCGTTCAGAACAATGGTCCGCTCCAATGCTTCGGCAGCGATTTCGGCGCATTTGCGGTCACGCTCGATAATCTTGGCCCGCACCCGGCTTTCGCGCTCTTCCAGTGTGCGGGCCACTTCCAACCCGACATTACCGCCACCGACGATCACCACACGATCTTGCTTACGCTGAGCCTTGCCGAACACCTCCATCGTACGTTCAACGTCCTTGACGCTGGTGAAGACGTAGCATTCGTCGCCTACAAACAGCTGATCCTCGGATTCCGGTGCAAACAGCGTCCCTTCGCGGCGCACACCAACCACAATCGAGCTGAGCGTTGAAAACAGGTCGGTCAATTGTCGCAGCGGTGTGTTGACGATGGGGCAGTCTTCTTCGACTCGAATGCCCAACAGTTGCGCCTTACCGTCCATGAAAATCTCGGTGTCAAAAGCAGAAGGTGCCGAAAGACGGCGCATCGCTGCGGCGGCAACCTCGCGCTCGGGGCTAATTACGACATCGATGGGCAGATGATCACGACGGTACAGATCGGAGTGGATCGCCTCAAGATAGGATTTTGATCGCAAACGCGCGATCTTGCGCTGGATCGAAAAAACCGAATGCGCCATCTGGCAGGTGACCATATTCACCTCATCCGAATGTGTCGCGGCGATGATCATATCGGCATCCCGCGCCCCTGCACGATCCAGCACATCCGGATAACTGGCGAAACCGGCGATCCCCTGCACGTCCAGCGTCTCGGTCGCGCGACGTACCAGATCGGGATTGTTGTCGACCACCGTCACATCGTTCAGTTCGCCCGAAAGGTGACGCGCAATCTGCCAGCCGACCTGACCGGCGCCGCATATGATGACCTTCATGCTCTTGGCCTTTCTGCCTGAAATCTTTGAATGACAGATGCCCCCAAAGCGGTCAATTGAATTGTCATGCCTCCTAAGCTGCGCCAAAGTAAGCATATGAAAACCATTCTGCCTGCTCTGATTTGCCTGCTGACGCTGTCCGCCTGTGGTCCGCTTTCTTTGTATTATCGCGAAGGTGAGAGCGTCTCGCGGATGCAGACCGAGACCACGAACTGTCAGGTGCAAGCCCTCAAGGACGCCCCTGTCGCCAATCAGGTCCGGCAGAGCCCGCCAGTCTATTGGCCTGGGCGCACCTATTGCGATGGCCGAGGACGCTGCTATCGCAACCCCGGATGGTGGGAGCCTGGGCGGGTCTATACCGTCGACGTGAATCAGGGGCTGAGAAACAAGGTCGAGGCGCAGTGCATGGCCCAAAAGGGCTATCGCCCGGTCAGCCTTCCGCCTTGCAAACAGGGTGTCAAATCGCGGGTCACGCCCACGCGCACCACGACGCTCCCGCCGCTGAACAGCGCGTCCTGTTTCGTGAAATTTGACGACGGGTCATTTCAGATCGTCACTCCGGGACAAGCCGGCTGATTTGCGACGCCGCGCCAGCAGCAGATGCGCTATGATCGCGATGCTATAGAACGCGGCGACGGCTACAAACATGCCAGCCTCATCGACGCCCAGCAATATCGCCAGCAATACCGGGGTTCCAAGCAGGTTTCCGGCATTGCCCATCTGCGCCATCGCACCATAACTCAGGGCTTGGGCTTCGGTGGTATCGTTTAACTCTGGCACTGCGGCGAAGCTGCCGCCCTGTACAAGCCCGAGCACGGCAAACAAGGCGATACATCCGAACGTAAGGGGCGCCCCCAGAAACAATGCGATGATCGTCGCGATCCCCAGCACAAAGCCCAGATTGACGACACTGACGCAGGACAGGACGGTCAACAGCAAGGGCACCAGCAGCCATGACAGTACAATCCCTGCCAGGGGCATAAGTGCTGCAATCGATGCACCCTGCCCTTCGGGTAAACGACCCGGCAGGATCGCTAACAGAGAAACAAATGTCAGCGTGTAAAAGAACCAGCCAATTGCCGGGGCCGAAATAAAGGGTGAGCGGTAGGTCCTGATATGCACATCAAGGAAGGCGGAGAGCCCCCACCCGGTACCCTCCGTCTGGCCCATGTCGGTTTTCAGATTGCTAAGCGCGATCAGCGCGGCGATCAGCAGCATCAGACCCCCGTGCATGGCAAAGTATGTGGGCAGTCCGAAACGATCGACGATGGGCAGCCCAACCCAAGCGTTTAATGCGAATGCAACGCCAAAGAATGTACTCCACAGCACCATGGAATTATACCGCGCCCGACCGGATGTGATCTGAGCAATCAGCGTCGGTGCCGCCACCACAATCGCAAGATGGGACAGCCCCTCGATCACCCGGCTGAGCAGCATCAGTTGAAAAACCGGCAAGCTTGCTTGCAGCAAAGATAACGCGCCACCGAGCACAAGCCCTAATAGCAATAGACGATTTGGCCCAATACGCGCTGTGATCGCTCCGGATATCGCGCCCAAAGCAGCCCCCATTAGACTGATAATGGACAGCAACCAGCCGATCACGGCAGCGTTGTCCGGGTACAACAGCCCCACATCAGAAAATGGTACGGCAATCTTTGCAAATTGGGTTGCCGCACCGAGGCCAGCAAACCAGATCAGCATGACCTGCAAGAATGTACGAAAAGAGTCACTCATGCAGCCGGTCTATCGCGCCTAACCTGCCAGCGGAACGCATAAATTATGCGGTGACTTCGCGCCGCCCGCTGACCAGACGGACCGGAGTGCCATCACCCAGATACAACCGCTCCCACACGATTTGCCCGGCGCTGATCCTGATTTGATCATGCACAGCCTCGGAAGTCAGAAACGCTTTGGGTGAAGGCGAATGCAAATCCCACCAGCCATCGTTCTGCAGTTCTGCTTCGGCTTGTCGGATCTCATCCGTTGCAAATTGCCAAAGCGACACGCCCAGCAAGGCGCGCTGTGAGGTCTTCCAATCCAGCGCCCGGCTGCCCGAATAAGCAAGGCAGATATGGCTGGCCTCTTCGACAAGGTGCAAGCACTCTGCCGAATGAACGACCAGACGTTTCAGCGCAGAATCCTGCACCCGAACCGGCCCCAACGCTGCAAAAACGGACTGTTGAATATGCGGCGATGGCGTTTGACCCCCGTTTTCCCACCGGGAAATCGTGGTTTGGTCGACTTCAATCAGATCTGCGAGGGCGGATTGCTTAAGTCCAACCGATCGCCGCAACCGCTTCAACCGTTTACCAAAGGCGGGAAAACCGATGGAAACGGCTACGGTCTTCTTATTCGGCGCGGTACTCACTCGGCTGGTTCGGGCTCGTCAATTTGAGCCACCCGCGCACCGGATTTGTTCGAGGTCACTACGCCCAGCGACTTGAGCTTGCGATGCAAGGCGCTGCGTTCCATGCCGACAAAACTGGCCGTGCGGCTTATGTTGCCACCAAACCGATTGATCTGGGTCAGCAAATATTCACGCTCGAACGCTTCGCGCGCCTCACGCAGCGGCAGCGTCGCCAGTGCGCCAGACAGTACCACGCGCCCGGACTCGTCGGATTTCTCTTCTTCGTTGGGCAACTCGCGGGCCTCGATCGGGCCAGTGCTGTCGCCTAGGATCAGCACCCGCTCGATCAGGTTCTTCAGCTGACGCACATTGCCCGGCCATGTCATCGTTTGTAGCAAAGCAATAGCCTCATCCGACAGCTCGCGCATCGGCAGACCCTGTGTATCGTTGCACACCTCGATGAAATGTTGCGCCAGAACCGGGATGTCCTCTCGCCGTTCCTCCAGCGAGGGAACCGCAATCGGCACCACATTCAGCCGGTGATACAGTTCTTCGCGGAACCGTTCGGCGGCGATCTCTTCTTCCAGATCGCGGTTGGTCGAGGAAATGACCCGCAGATCAACCCGCACCTTGTCAGAGCCACCAACACGCTGGAATTGCTGATCAACCAACACGCGAAGAATCTTGGACTGCGTCCCCAGCGGCATGTCAGCGACTTCGTCGAAGTAGACAACGCCGCCATGCGCCTCTTCCAGCAGGCCTGACTCGATTCCGCGCTCAGACGATTCTCGTCCGAACAGAACCTCTTCAACCCTCTCAGGTTCAATCCCCGCACAATTGACCGTCACAAATGGGGCATTCGCCCGGTTGGAATGGGCATGGATATAGCGCGCGGCAATTTCCTTGCCCGACCCAGCCGGCCCGCTGAGCATAACCCGGCCATTCGACTTTGTTACCTTGTCCAACTGCCCCTGCATCGCGCGGAACGACGCAGAATTGCCAATCATGTCTGAACAGCTGACTTCCTGCCGCTTCAGCGAGGCATTCTCGCGACGCAGGCGCGAGGTTTCCATCGCACGGCGGATCACCACCATCAACTGGTCAATGTTAAAGGGCTTTTCGATAAAGTCGTACGCCCCCTGCTTGATAGCCGCCACTGCAATCTCGATATTGCCATGTCCGGAAATGATCACCACCGGAACATCCGGGTTGTCCCGTTTTACAGCTTTCAGGATGTCGATCCCGTCCATTCGACTGTCTTTCAGCCAGATATCCAGGATCAACAGCCCCGGAGGTTCGGCATTGATCGACGACATGCACTCATCCGAGTTTGCCGCCAGCCGAGTTGAATAGCCTTCGTCCTCCAGAATGTCGGACACCAATTCGCGAATATCGCGTTCGTCATCTACGATCAGAATGTCGCTCATCTTTGGCCTGCTTTCAGTTTGTTTGTTTTAATCGCCTGTTTTTCCGGCGCATTTGTCGGGCCGCCTGAGGCCCCGGGTAGACGAATGACAGCCATTGCGCCGAAATGGTCCTGTCCGTCGAATGTGGGCGCGTCTTCCAATGTCAGCGCTCCGCCATGTTCTTCGATGATCTTCTTTACGATGGGCAGGCCAAGGCCGGTGCCTTCGTCACGCGTGGTCACATAAGGTTCGAACAGCCGTGCCCTGTCCTCGGGCAGACCGATGCCATTGTCCGCAATGGTGATCTGCGTTCCTGCATCGTCAGTGGAGACAACGACTTTGATCTGAGGTTTCAGATTGTCCGGTGCGCCTTTTTCTTTCAGCGTTTCAATAGCCTCGCCCGCGTTCTTGATCAGGTTCGTCAACGCCTGGCTCAACATGGTCGAATCCACATCCGCCAAAATGGGCTGTTTAGGTAAGTCCGCATCGATCTGAACATCAGGCTGACCCGCCTGCTGCAACAGAACCGCCTCACGCACTAGCGTCACGATATTCTCTTCGCGCCGTTCCGGTTCGGGCATGCGTGCGAATTTCGAGAACTCGTCAACAATCCGCCGCAGATCATTGGTCTGCCGCACGATCACGTCGGTCATCGATTCCAGGCTATCGCAATCGTCCTCGTCCAGCTTGCGCGAGAATTTGCGTTTGATTCGCTCGGCGCTCAGTTGGATCGGTGTCAGCGGATTCTTGATCTCATGCGCAATGCGACGGGCCACATCACCCCACGCCGCCATGCGCTGCGCGCTTACCAGATCGGTCACGTCATCAAAGGCCACAACGTAGCCTTCCAGCCTTCCATCCTCGCCACGCCGCGTCGCCATGCGTACCAGTAAGTTCTCCAACCGGCCTTTACGGGTTACCTTGATCTCCCCCTGAACCGCCTCTTGCCCGCTGTCCTTAAGGGCTTCGAACAAAGGCAAAAATTCGGGAACAGCGATGCCGATAGCCAGGTTCTGCTCTCCACCAGACCAGCCCAGAAGACGTTCGGCGGATCGGTTCACGAAGGTCACACAGCCCTCTGAATCAACGCCAACGACACCGGATGTCACCGAGCTTAGAACTGAATCAAACAGCCGCCTTCGACGTTCGATATGGCGGGTGTTTTCCAACAGCGTGTCGCGCTGCCCCTTCAACTGACGAGTCATCTGGTTGAAGTAGCGGCCCAGCATCGCGATTTCGTCATCGCTGGCCTCTTCGATGACCTGAACACTCAGATCACCAGCACCAACGCGCTGCGCCGCCGTTGTCAGCCGTCCAACAGGGCGAGAAAGACGTTCGGCGAACCACATGCCCAGCGACATCGCGGCCAGAATCAGGATCACAGCAAAGCCGAGATAAAGAAGGCCGAATTCGAACAGGACCCTGCCCCGCTCACTTTCCAATTGGCTGTAGAACTGTGCTGTCTCTTTGGTTTCATCAAGCAGGGTCAGAAGCTGCCCATCAACCTCGCGACTGACATAGAGATACCGGTCAAGATAGGCGTGCAAAGGAACAAGCGCGCGGAATTCGCTGTTCTCCCAATCGGCAATGATGGCCACGCCCTGATCATTGGCCTCGATCATCTCTTCGGGGGTTGGTGCCTCGTAGTCGAACAGGTAGGACCGATCACCGCGCGATCGGATTTCGGCGCTGCCATCGATCACATAGGCCTCTCGCAAACCGCGTTGTATCTGGGCCTGCCCCTGGGCCAGAACCTCTCGCAATTCGGCGTCTGAGACAAAATAATCCAACGATCGCGCGTTATCGAGGAAACGCGCCAGAACAACCGCATCCTGCGTCAGGCCCTCGCGGTGTTCCTGTTCGTAAGCTTCGGCTGCAGTTAGTGACGACCCAACCACCTGCCGCACACGGTCCGAGAACCAACCTTCAAGGCCGATATTCACCGTCAGCCCGGCGAAAATCGCCACGGTGACCGTCGGCACCAAAGCCAACAGCGTGAAAGCGCCGATCAGGCGCAGGTGAAGACGGGAGCCCGCAGATTTCGCGCGACGTGCGGCGATCAGACTGAACAATTGGCCCAACACCAGCGCAGCTACGACCAGCACGTAGACCAGATCAGCCAACAAAATCAGCCGCAGCGTCGGTGCCGCCGCGCCAAGATCAAAAGGGCCAATGACGAGATAGGTTGCAAGCGCCAGAACCGGGCCCAGTATAACCAATCCCAATGTACTGAAATTGCGCATCCTCCGGGACTTGCGCCACCGGTTAATCGATAGGATCGGCCCGTTCTGTGCCCGGGTTGCCACCGTCTGCCCTCATTCTGATGTGCCGCTTGCGCGGCTTACCGCCATATATCGTGGTCGTTCCCGGGGTCGAACCCGAATGCCACTGTTTGTGTGGCGATATTACATCAGTTTGCGACGGCGTGTCACCTGAATATCGAGGTCAGTAATCTTTTTCCGCAGCGTATTCCGGTTAATCCCCAGGAGATCAGCACATTTTGCCTGATTTCCACCAGTCGCATCCAGCGCGATTTCGATTAACGGTGCCTCGACCTCGCGTAGAATACGTTGATAGAGGCCGGGAGGCGGCAGGATGTTTCCGTGCAGATCAAAATACCGGCGCAGGTGACGACCAACCGAAGATGACAGCTTCTCACGCTCGCCATCACCCAGAACTGGTTCGGCCTCGGGCTGGCTACCCAGCACCATCTCAACTTCGGTGCGCGAGATTTCATCAGAACGGCTGGTTAGACCAAGACGCCGGATCGCATTTTCAAGCTGTCGGACATTGCCGGGCCAGGAATACCGGCGCACCAACTCGACCGCTTCGGGGCTGAGACGACGCTGCGCGCCGCTTTCCCGCTCCTCCCGCGCCAGAAAGTGATCGGTCAGCAAGGTGATATCATCAACCCGCTCGCGCAACGCAGGCACGTGGATCGTCGCACCGCAGAGACGGTAATAGAGATCTTGTCGTACGCGACCACTTTCCATCGCGTCGGTCAGATCTGATTGACTTGTGGCCATGAAGCGCGGCACGTGATCGCCCGGCGTGTCCATCATGCGCACGATACGGGCCTGAATCTCATCATCAATATCGGCAATTTCATCGATCAGCAGCGTACCACCACGTACGCGCGCCATCACCCGTGCCGGGCCTTCCAAATCGCTCAGATCGGCAGCTGTCACGGTGACAAAGGGCAGTGTCCTTCGGTCAGAGAAATCGTGAATAGCGCGTGCTATCAGAGATTTACCCGTCCCACTTTCACCAGAAATCATCACAGACAGATCCGTGTTCATCACCCGAGCGACCAGACGATAAAGCGCCTGCATCACCGGGGTGCGCCCGACAAGCGGCAGTTCATCAGGTCGGTCTTCGCTGGCCATCACCGGCTCAGCCTGTACCCGCTGCTTTTGATCCAGCGCCCTCGCGGTGCGCTTCATCAGATCGGGCAAATCGAAAGGCTTTGGCAGATAATCGTAAGCTTCCGCCTCAGCCGCCTGAATGGCTGTCATGATGGTGTTCTGGGCCGAGATCACGATGACCGGCAAACCGGGACGGTCCTGCGCGATCTTTGGCAGCATCTCCAACCCGTTTCCATCCGGCATTACCACATCCGAGATCACAACGTCGCCCTTGCCTTCGGCTACCCAGCGCATCAGCGTGGTCAGCGAAGATGTCGCGTGAACCTTGCACCCCGCCCGCGTCAGGGCCTGTGTCAGAACCGTGCGGATCGTGCGGTCGTCATCGGCAACCAGAACTGTGCCATCCATCAGATGCTCTCCTTTTCATACGCGTCGTTCGGTGCACGCCGCAGGGACAGTCGAAAACTAGTGCGTCCGGGCACAGATTCAGCCGAAATCCAGCCGTCGTGGTCGGAAACGATCTTGCTGACCAGCGCCAGCCCAAGCCCGGTGCCGTTCTCCTTGCCCGACACGAAGGGGTCGAAAATATCACTGCGAATATTTTCCGGCAGGCCCGGCCCATCATCAATAATCTCGATCTGCAGAGGCAGCGAATGACCCGAACCGTCACTGCGCCGCAGTCGGAATGAATGCTCAAAATAGGTACGCAGCCGGATTGTACCGTTGCCATCAGCAGCTTCCGAAGCGTTTTTGAGCAAGTTCAGAACCACCTGCAGGAACTGATCCGGGTCCCCATAGGCCAAAGGCAGCGAGGGGTCGTAATCCTCGATAATCGTCATATGCGCGCCAAAACCCAACAGCGCTGACCGGCGCGCGCGATCCAGTACATCGTGGATATTGACCGGTTTGAAATCGGGTTGAGACAGGTTGCCGAACTGTTCTACTTGCTCCAACAACTTCACAATGCGGCGGCTTTCCTCAACGATAAGGTCAGTGAGCTCAAGATCTTGCTGCGAAATATTCATGCTGAGCAATTGCGCCGCACCGGTGATCCCTGCCAAAGGGTTCTTGATCTCATGCGCCAGCATCTCGGCCATGCCAATCGCAGACTGCGCTGCCGATTTCACAGTGTTGCCACGGGTCATCCGACCGGCCAGTTCGCGCGGCGAGATGATCATGATCATTGAACCGGGATGCCCCATCAGCGGCGCGATTTGCAGCGCACATTGCAGCGGCGCGCGATTGCCCGACCCAACGTCCACATCGTTCACGAACAGCGGTGTACCTTGTTGACGCGCGCGCAAAAACGCCTCTTCCAACGGCGCGTCAACCGCGAGTTGATCCCAGACCGGGTGTCCAATCACTGCCTTGCGGGAGGCGTTCAGAAACCCCTCACCCGAGGAGTTGACGTCCGATATCCGATCTTCGGCATCGATAATGAACGCCGGAACCGGAAGCGAGGTCCAGATGCTCTGGTCAGAGGTCACGCTGCTGCCTCCGCCGTGCCACTAAGCGCATCTGCCAAAAGCCGTAACACCTCATTGGTGTCGCGGGATGTCAGGACAGCCCGCCGCAAGGTGGCGGGTGTTCCGGCCTCATCCATGTACCAACCGAGATGTTTGCGTGCGACGCGCAGGCCCAGATCGGTACCGTAGAACTCCAGCATCGCCAGATAGTGGCCACGCACCATCTCGATCAGTTCAGTGCCCGTGGGAATGGTTGGAGAAGCAGCGCCATAGAGATCATGGCAAATCTGCGCCAGCAGCCAGGGCTTGCCCTGCGCCCCCCGACCTACCATGACGCCATCGGCCCCGGACTGATTCAGCGCGATTTGCGCGGCCTTAGTATCGACGATGTCACCGTTTGCGATGACAGGGATCGAGACGGCTTCTTTCACCGCCCGGATCGCCCGCCAATCTGCCCGGCCTTTATAGAATTGACAGCGCGTACGCCCATGGATGGTCACCATCCGGATGCCTGCGTCCTGCGCACGCCGCGCCACATCCGGCGCGTTCAGCAGATTGTCATCCCAGCCTAGCCGCGTTTTCAGCGTAACAGGCACATCAACTGCACCCACAACGGCCTCGATCAGCGTCAGTGCATGGTCCGGAGTTTTCAACAAAGCTGAACCGGAATAGCCGTTGGTTACCTTCTTGGCCGGGCAGCCCATATTGATATCGATCACGCGCGCGCCCCGGTCAGCGACTTGCCGGGCGGCCTCGGCCATCCAATGCGCCTCGCGTCCGGCCAGTTGCACAGCGGTGTTTTCCACATCCGCCGACAGCTCGGCCCGTTCACGTACGCCTGGTTTGGCCTGCACCATCTCTTGGCTGGCGACCATTTCGCTGACAACCATCCCCGCGCCGAAGCGCATCACAAGGTCCCTAAAAGGCCGGTCGGTGATTCCGGCCATTGGCGCCAACAGCACCGGAGGGGTCAGATCCTTTTCAGCAAGACGCAGGGCCAATGTGCTTAATCCTTGAGCAGTTGCGCATTTGATATCGAAATTGCGGCATATGAACAATAAAACGGGAGCATTCAAGCCCGCAAAATCATCATATGCCTATTTTTTAAGCAAATTGACGCGGGTGATTGCCTCTGCATTCACCGCCCCCTAAACAATGCCCCAATCAGGAGACCTTTCAGATGACCACAGCCGCCATCATCGTCGCCGCCGGGCGCGGCCAGCGCGCCGGAGGCGGAGTGCCCAAACAGTGGCGTGCCTTGGCTGGACGGCGCGTGGCCGATTGGACGATTGATCGCTTCGAAGGGTTGGTTGATCACCTCGTTTTGGTGCTGGCCGGAGACGACACAGCCGTTTGGGAAGAATTCAGCGCGACAAACCTGATCCTTGCACCCGGCGGTGCAGACCGCGCCGGATCAGTGCGCAACGGGTTGCAGGCTTTGGAAGCGTACAGCGTTGAAAAGGTTTTGATTCACGATGTTGCCCGTCCCTGCGTCAGCGCTCGGATAATCGGCGATGTTCTGAAAGCACTCGACACGCATGCGGCAGTTGCTCCGGGCTTGGCCGTCACGGATGCGCTCTGGACAGGCGACGGTTCAGTGGTCACAGGAACGCAGGATCGATCCGGCCTTTACGCTGCGCAGACACCGCAGGGATTTCATTATGGCACAATCACCGCCGCCCATTCAGCCCATCCCGGAGGTGCAGCGGATGATGTAGAAGTCGCGCGCGCTGCGGGAATCGAAGTCGCGATTATTCCGGGCGATGCGGATAACCTGAAAATCACACAGCCCGAGGATTTCGCACGGGCCGAACGTACAATGGGTATGAATATGGATGTAAGGCTGGGCAACGGCTACGACGTGCACCGCTTTGGTGACGGAGATCACGTGATCCTCTGCGGTGTGAAGGTGCCGCACAATCGTGGGCTCCAAGGTCACTCCGATGCAGATGTGGGGATGCACGCGGTCACCGACGCGATCTATGGCGCTCTGGCGCGGGGTGATATCGGACAGCATTTTCCGCCCTCCGATCCGCAGTGGAAAGGTGCAGCGAGTGAAATTTTCCTGCGCCACGCAGTCGAATTGGCTGGGCAGTTGGGCTATGAGATCTCGAATGTCGACTGCACACTGGTCTGCGAATTTCCCAAGATCGGCCCTCATGCCGATACCATGCGTGCCGAAATGGCACGGATCATGGGCTTGCGCACCGATCAGGTCTCGGTCAAGGCCACCACATCCGAACGGCTGGGCTTTACCGGTCGCAGCGAAGGCATTGCCTCGCTCGCAACTGCCTGTCTGGTGAAGTCATGACAGCGGCTCGTCTAATCGGAACCGTCTGCGGCGTCGGTTACCTCCGCCCTGCCCCCGGCACCTGGGGATCGCTGGCTGCTTTGCCGCTGGCGTGGGTTCTGCATACGCTGGGTGGCTTCCCCTTGCTGGTCATCTCAACACTCGCGGTTTTCTTCGGGGGCCTGTGGGCCACGCGAGTGATGACAGCTGGACAAGATGACCACGACCCGTCCGAAATTGTCATTGATGAAGTCGCGGGCCAGTTCATCGCGATATGGGCGATTTCCTACCCGTCTTGGGCGCATGGGATCGACATCACAGCGCTCTGGCCCGGCTGGATCGCGGGTTTTCTCTTGTTCCGCCTCTTCGACATTACCAAACCCGGTCCCATTGGCTGGGCCGACCGGCGTGGAGATCCGATGGGTGTCATGCTGGATGATGTGATCGCTGGCGTCTTTGCGGCCATCGGTGTGGTCGTCCTCGCCGGTATCTCACATGGAGTCATGGGTCTATGACCGTTGTCGACCTGCTGGATCGCGCCAAGGCGCAGGGCATGATGATCGCCACTGCTGAAAGCTGTACCGGCGGTATGGTCGCCGCTGCACTGACTGACATCCCTGGCAGCTCTGCCGTGGTTGAGCGCGGCTTTGTCACCTACACCAACACCGCGAAGCAAGAGATGCTGGGCGTGCGCGCCGATACGCTTGAGACATGTGGCGCAGTTTCAGAAGAAGTCGCCCAAGAAATGGCCAATGGCGCCCTGCGGAATTCGCGGGCGCAGTTGGCGGTCTCGATCACCGGCATCGCGGGCCCCGGCGGGTCCGAACACAAACCCGAAGGCCGCGTATGCTTTGGCCTCGCTGCACAGGGTCAACCGACCCGAACCGAGACCGTGGAATTCGGAGCGCAGGGACGGGATAACGTACGTCGCGCTGCGCGGGACCACGCTTTGACCCTTTTGAGAGACGCTCTTGCTGATCTGGCTCAGACCTAAGAATACCTGCAGTCTACAGCGCATCATTTCGAATACTGGGCGCTGTATACAGTTACTGCGCGGCAGCCTACGCATTTGTGACGGCAATGGTGGTTGCGCTTCTTACCTCGCCTCGCATACACGTCGATACCGAGATTGAAGGCACGGTCTTGCCGATTGCGGAAAGCGAGCCTGAGAAATGAGCAGTCAAGCCCACCTTGGCTGCTCTGCCCGCAAGGGCATCAAGCGGACCTCTTGGGGGTCCGCTTTTCTTTTAGCGTGCCCTCTCGACTCTGGGCCGGGGGTCAGGCTATCAGCCTGCGACACCCTTTCAGCCCAGAGGTTTGCGCCATGATCCCCAGTTCCTTCCCCGACAGCACCGAAATCGCCCGCCTGACCGCACGGATGCTGCTGGAGATCAAAGCCGTACACTTTAATTCCCGCGAACCTTTCACGCTGGCCAGCGGTCTACCAAGCCCGACCTATATCGATTGCCGCAAGCTGATCTCGTACCCGCGCATCCGCTCGACCCTGATGGACTTCCTGACGGTTACCGTGATGCGCGACGCGGGGTTCGAAGCGTTTGACAATATCGCCGGTGGCGAGACAGCAGGTATTCCCTTCGCTGCAATGGTGGCCGAGCGCATGTCACTGCCAATGACCTACGTGCGGAAGAAACCCAAAGGCTACGGCCGGAACGCCCGCATCGAAGGCGCGATGAGCGAGGGTGAGCGGGTACTGCTGGTTGAAGACCTGACCACCGATGGAGGCTCAAAACTGTCCTTTGTCGACGCGATCCGCGAAACCGGTGCGACCTGTGGGCATACGGCTGTGATCTTCTATTATGGTATTTTCCCCGAAACCGAGAAAACGCTGGGCGATCACGGCGTAAAATTGCACTCGCTTTGTACTTGGTGGGATGTTTTGGCGGAAGCCAAAGCGCAAAAGGCGTTTGACGAAGAGACGCTTGATGGCGTCGAGGCCTTCCTGAACGACCCGCGCGGTTGGCAGGACGCACATAAAAGCTGACGTTGCGCAAACTGTTTTCAGAATGGAAACACTGACCGCTGCATCGATCGCTTCATCCACAAGATGTTGACGCAACCCTGCCTCATCCTTCAATATGATGGGGCAGAGAGATATGCACAGCATATCCCCAGAAAACATACAATTTGCGCCGACTCACAGGGCCGCGCTATGGCCTCTGTCCACGGGACAAAGAGAACAGCAATGAACGAGATCAGCAGTATCGAGCAGGCCGCCGCACAGATTCAGAACCCAGAAACAATGCCGCACTCCATCGAGGCCGAGCAGCAGCTTCTGGGTGCGATTCTGACGAATAACGATCTGTATGATCGGGTCGCATCGATTATTGGGGCCGAGCATTTCTATGATCCGGTTCATGCGCGCATCTACGAAGTCGCGTCGACCCGTATCGCTAAAAATGCGCTGGCTTCACCCGTCACGCTGAAGTCTTTCATGGCCGAGGATGAGGGCCTGAAGGAACTGGGCGGTCCGGCCTATCTGGTCAAGCTTGCCGGTGCCTCGATCAGTGCCTTTGCGGTGCATGACTACGCCCAAATGATCTATGACCTCGCCATTCGGCGCGAGCTGATCCGGCTGGGCCGGGACATTTCAGACAAGGCTGCGAGGGTCGATGTCAGCAGCGAGCCCAAAGAGCAAATCGTCGAGGCCGAGCAACAACTTTATCAGTTATCCGAGCAGGGCCAGACCGAACAGGGTTTTCAATCCTTCCTCAAGGCGGTCACAGAAGCCGTCAACGTCACCAACGAGGCGTACCAACGCGGTGGCGGCATGGCGGGGATTTCCACCGGTCTGGCCGATCTCGACAAGCAATTGGGTGGCCTGCACCCGTCCGACCTGATCATTTTGGCCGGGCGTCCGTCGATGGGTAAGACATCGCTGGCAACAAACGTCGCATTTAACGTGGCCAAGGCCTACAAGCGCGGCACCAAGCCGGACGGCTCTGAAGGTGCGATCGACGGCGGTGTGGTTGGGTTCTTTTCACTCGAAATGAGCGCCGAGCAACTTGCGGGCCGGGTTCTGGCCGAGGCTTCCGAGATTTCCAGTCACAAAATCCGCCAGGGCGACATGACCGAGTCCGAGTTCCGCCGCTTCGTGGACGCCGCGAAAGAACTGGAAGCCTGCCCGCTGTTCATTGATGACACCCCCGCCCTGCCAATCTCGCAACTCGCTGCCCGTGCACGGCGGCTGAAGCGGACGCACGGGCTGGATTTGCTGGTGATCGACTACCTTCAGCTCTGCCGCGGAATGGCCGACAACCGGGTCAACGAAATCGCCGAGATTTCGATGGGCATGAAAGCCATCGCCAAGGAACTCAACATCCCGGTCATCGCATTGTCACAGCTCAGCCGACAGGTAGAAAGCCGTGACGACAAACGCCCGCAGCTGTCTGACCTGCGGGAATCGGGCTCGATCGAACAGGATGCCGACGTTGTGATGTTCGTGTTCCGCGAGGAATACTATAAGGAACGCGAAAAACCCGGCGATCACGAGTTGGAAAAGATGGAAGAGTGGAAACAGGCCATGGAGCGCCTGCATGGCAAGGCCGAGGTCATCGTCGGCAAGCAGCGCCACGGCCCCATCGGCACGGTCGAGCTGTCGTTCGAAGCTCAGTTCACCCGATTTGGCAATCTGGTCAAACCTTGGCAACAGGACAGCCAGATCGAGGGCTATTGATCCCTTGACCAGCCCGGTCCGATGTGTACGGATCGGGCCATGCAAGCTTGTCTCAATCCCCTACCCCGGCGCGTGATTCTGGCGCGTCATTTCGGGCATCGCCGCAAACGCTTTGCGGGATAGACCGGGGGCATTTTTGCCCCTGCAATCTTCCCAATATAAGCGAGAGAGACATGACTGAGTTCACAGAGATCCCCGTTATTCGTCTGGGTGCACGCCCTGATGAGGAAATCGCGGCCGAGTTTCGTTCGGCCTACGGCACGACTGGTTTCGGCTATATCGAAGATCACGGAATAGACCCGCAGCTGATGCGCGATGTGTTCGAAGCCTCAAAACAGTTTCACGCGCTGCCGCTGGATCAAAAGCTGGCAATCGCAGTCGACCACACGCATCGCGGATACATCGTCATCAACACATCGACAGATGTGAACTCAACACTGGCCGATGTAAAAAAACCCAACCAATCCGCCAGCTTCATGATGATGCGCGAGGATGCTGGCGTTGATCCCGATATCTACCTCTCGGGTCCAAACCGATGGCCTGATCTACCGGATTTTCGCGACACCCTGGAAACCTACGTTAAGGCTATGTCGGCCCTTGGACGCAGATTGATGCATATCGCGCTGATCGCTTGCGAGGCGCAGGATTTCTCGGTCCTTTCCGCGTTTGATGAGCCTACATTCTGGCTGCGTCTGCTTCACTATCCTCCGCAAGCAAAGACCAGCCCCGATGATCTGTTCGGCTCGGCCCCGCACACTGATTTCGGATGCCTAACGCTGCTCGCTCAAGATCAGGTGGGCGGCTTGCAGGTCAAAACACCGTCAGGGCATTGGGTTGACGTTCCGTCCCGTCGCGACGCCTTTGTCGTCAATGTCGGGGATATGCTGCACCGGATGTCGAACGGCCGCCTGCTTTCGACGCCGCATCGGGTCATCAACCGTTCGGGCCGTGAACGATATAGCGTTCCGTTCTTCTTTGATCCTCATGTCAGCACAATCATCGAACCCCTACCCGGGACCGGCCAACCTCAGTTTAGCCCCTTATTATTTGCGGATTTCCTGCGTTCCGAGCTGGAAGCGGCCTATGAGGCGCATAAACCCGCCAAGAATTAAGGTGCTCCCCCCTTGACCTGGGCCAATCCGATGTGATGAACGGCATTTATGAGTACCGCACATCTGACGATAAATCTGCACGCGCTCGCCCAGAACTGGCGGGCGCTTGACGCAAAGACCCAGGTTGAGACCGGCGCAGTGGTCAAAGCTGACGCTTACGGGTTAGGTGCCGGTCCGGTCGCCTCTGCGCTGGCTGAGGAAGGCGTTGCAAAATTCTTCGTCGCCGTTGCCGAGGAAGGCGTGGCCGTGCGTGAGGCTGTGGGCCCCGGCCCGTTGGTTGCGGTGTTTTCCGGACATATGGAGGGTGACACGGATCTGCTGCGCCAGCATGATCTGACGCCGCTGATCAACTCACCGGAGCAATTCAAGCGCCATCGTCAGGCCCTGCCCGATCATGGTTTTGGCATACAGCTCGACAGCGGTATGAATCGCCTTGGGCTTGAGCCTGCGGACTGGGCTGAACTGCGGCACGAAGCCCTTGCCCTGGACCCGTTGGTGGTAATGTCGCACTTGGCCTGCGGGGATGAGCCTGAACATCCAATGAACCGCCAGCAACTGGACACGTTCAAACAGATGACCGATGGCGTCGACGCACCGCGCTCGCTTGCGGCGACGGGTGGTACTCTGATGGGGCCGGAGTTCCACTTTGACTTTTGCCGCCCTGGGATTGGCCTGTACGGCGGGATGCCCTTTGCCGGGGCCAAGCCGGTCGTCACCGTCGATCTGCCGGTGATTCAAGTGCGCGACGTCGCCGTGGGCGAAACCGTCGGCTACGGCAACAGCTGGAGCGCACGCCGTCCGTCGAAGATTGCGACCGTTGCGGCAGGCTATGCCGATGGGCTGCATCGCGCCATTGGGGGCGGCATCGATACATTCGCTGGTGATCAGCCCTGCCCGGTGGTAGGACGTATCTCGATGGACCTGATCACCGTGGATGTGACTGACTTGCCGTACAAACCTGATCGCCTGCGTATCCTGAACGGGCACCAAACCGTCGATGATCTGGCCGAGGCTGCCGGCACAATCGGCTATGAAATTCTGACCTCGCTCGGCAGTCGCTTTTCGCGAGGCTACGTGGAATGAACCCCGTTTCATTGCTGGGTGAGCTGGGGCGTTCCATCCTGACCATGTTCGCCGCGTTTGGCCGCGTCGCGCTGTTTGCGCTCGACGCGGTTTCGCATATTTTCCGGCCACCGTTTTACCCGCGCGAGTTTGGCATCGCCTTGCTGAACATCGGCTGGCTGTCCCTGCCCGTGGTCGGCCTGACCGCCATCTTCACCGGCGGCGCACTGGCGCTGCAGATCTACGCAGGTGGCGCGCGTTTCAATGCCGAAGCCGTGGTGCCCCAGATCGTCGCCATCGGCATGGTGCGAGAGCTTGGACCGGTGCTGGTCGGCCTGATGATCGCCGCCCGCGTGACGTCTTCGATCGCCGCCGAGATCGCCACGATGAAAGTGACCGAACAGATCGACGCTCTGGTCACATTGTCCACCCATCCGATGAAATACCTCACCGCCCCACGCGTGCTGGCCGCCCTGATCACGGTTCCAGCGCTGGTCGGGGTCGGAGATATCATCGGCATTGCAGGCGGCTACACCGTCGCGACGCAAAATCTGGGCTTCAACCCAGCGGCCTATCTGAAAAACACCGTCGATTTCCTTGAGACACGCGACATCGTCTCGTCACTTGTCAAAGGCGCCGCCTTCGGCGTGATCGCCGCCATCATGGGCTGCTACTACGGCATGTCCTCGGGCCGTGGCGCACAGGGCGTGGGCCGGGCCACCAAGGGCTCGGTCGAGGCCGCCGCCGTGCTGATCCTCGCCGCCAATTTCGTACTCACGGGGGTGTTCTTCTCGCTATGATCCGGATGGAGAACGTACATAAGGCCTTCGACGACAACCACGTGTTGCAAGGCATGAACCTTGAAATTCCCAAGGGCACCTCGATGGTCATCATCGGCGGTTCTGGAACTGGCAAATCCGTGGCGTTGAAATGTATCCTCGGCCTGATCAAACCCGACGGCGGCATGATCTATGTCGACGGCAAAGACGCCGCGAAAGGCGACCGCGATGCGTTTCTGGCCCGCTTTGGAATGCTGTTTCAGGGCGCGGCGCTGTTCGACTCGCTGCCCGTCTGGCAAAACGTCGCCTTCCGCCTGCTGCGCGGCTCGTTGAAACGCCCCGCTGATGAAGCCCGCGAAATCGCCATCGAGAAACTGCGCCGCGTGGGCCTGAAATCCAACGTTGCTGACCGGTTCCCGGCCGAGCTGTCGGGCGGCATGCAAAAACGCGTCGGCCTCGCCCGCGCCATCGCCGCCGAGCCCGAGATCATCTTTTTTGACGAACCCACCACCGGCCTTGACCCGATCATGTCCGGCGTCATCAACGACCTGATCCGAGAAATCGTGACCGAGATGGGCGCCACCGCGATGACCATCACCCACGACATGAGCTCGGTCCGCGCCATTGCCGACAACGTGGCCATGCTGCACGGAGGCGTGATCCAGTGGACCGGCCCGGTCGGTCAGATGGACGCCTCGGGTGATCCTTATGTGGAGCAGTTCATAAGCGGCAGTGCCGAAGGGCCGATTGAGGCGGTTCGGTAGATTAGGTGAAGTAGATGGATCCGTTTGAAGACTTGGAAGATGTTATTCTTGAGATCAAGAGGATTAACGGCGGACATTTGGGCGGCACAAAAGACTATGCCCATGCTACGCAGATCGCGGGTAAATTGTTTGAGCAATATGGAAAAGCCATTGAGCTCGCAAAACAAATGGGGCAACCAATTCAAATTCTAGACCCGTCTAGAGCCGAAAGCGTTGAAAAAGCATGTGACAGGGTCCTTTTTCAGATCCAACAGTTAGAATTGACCATTAAGATTTTTAAGGGGTCCAGAAGCGTTTTAGTCGATTATGAGAACCATCTTGTTCGCTTAACCAAAGAGCAAGTCGAAGAAATTGAAGGACACATAAATGAGGCTCGACAGAAAATTCGATCCTCAAGTGCATTCGAAGAGAAGCATAAGCGAAGGCTTCTAAACCGGCTTGAGAAACTCCAGTCCGAGATCAACAAGAAGATTAGTGATTTGGATGTCATGTTGGCAGGTGTAACTGAAGTGACCGCCGTGGCAGGTCAAAGCGCCAAGAACCTGAATCCCGTAGTGGATTTGTTTAAGAGAATTTTCCTGATAGCCGAAGGAGAGCCTGACGAACCGCTTGGACTTCCAGCACCCCCGAAACAAATCGAAGACAAAACTGGAGAAGCGGAATCCTAAAGATCGCCACCCTCTTCCTCCTGATCCTCTACCCCATCGCGTGGTTCGCCCCGCTGATGCGCGCAGGGCTCCTGCCTATCTTCGGTCTCTCCGAAATCAGCGTCATCACCGGTCTCCAGTCCTTGTGGAAATCCGACATCTTCCTCGCGCTGGTTGTCACCATCTTCGCCCTCTTTGCGCCCTACATCAAAACCATCGGGACCGCGCTGATCCAATGGAACCTGCTAGACCCGCGCGTCCAGCCCGCACTGAATATTCTCGGCAAGCTGGCGATGGCCGATATCTTCCTCATCGCGCTCTACATCACGCTGGCCAAAGGCATCTCATACGCCACCATCGAAACCGCATGGGGTCTCTACCTGTTCACCGGCTGCATTCTGGCCTCACTTGCACTGGGCCATATTACAGAGATGACATTTGGATCACGAAAACCTCAGACCTAATTGATTGAAAACAGATTTCTGAGTATCATCTTTATATTTCGAGCAGTAAATTTTGTAGTTTTCGGGTCCGTAGCGGATCACTTCGCGTCTGTCTAACCTTCCGCTTCGGCCCGGTTTTTGTACCGGTTGAAGAAGGAGAACGACGATCATGGCCGCCCTCCACACAATAACATTGCAATTTCAGAATACCTTATTAAGGCTCACTTTTTTCCTGATCTGCGCCGCAGCATTGTTCGCGGTGACGACCACCATTTTATCCGCGATTGGCATCCTGCCCTGGCTCTCGTTGCAGGCCGGTCTCAGCAACGGTGCAACGATTGACGCAGGCGTATATGTTCAGGCCGGATTGACCGCCCTGATCCTGATGCTGGTCTTCTATCTGCCATCGAACGCCCGCATGATGGCGCTTGAAAACACCCATCGTAAGTTCACAATGAATATGCAGGACGTGGCCGGGGCCTATCAGGTCGCCCATGCCGCCGACCGCAGCGGCGCCTTTGCGCTGGCCTCCGAATTCGACGCGGTGAAAGAGCGCATGGCCTTCCTGCGCGATCACCCCGATTTGCAGGGGCTCGAACCGCAGGTGCTGGAACTGGCTGCTCAGATGAGCCAGATCAGTCAGGAACTGGCCGAGACCTATGGGGACACAAAGGTCGAACGCGCCCGTGCCTTCCTGCGGCAACGTCAGGAAGAGGTCGAACAATTCCAGCAGCGCATCGAGGAAGCCCAAATCATCCAGCACGAGCTGCGCCAATGGACCCGAGACATCGAGATCGAGGAATCCATCGCCAAATCGCAACTCGCGCGCCTCAGGGATGAGCTGTTCGATCTGCTTCCGGAACTGTCGGCGCAATTGCAATCCCCCACGGACGATCAAACACCGGGCAGCGTGGTCGCGATGACCCCGCCGCGTGCCGCGGAATAGGCGCGTCTAGCGCCCGCAGCGGACGATGGCCCGAAGGGCCTGAGGACGTGGCGCGCCACCGGCGGTGAGGAAAGCCCGCAAGGGCTTGAAGAACCGCCTTTCCTCGGGCACCAAGGGCGACATGGCAAAGACACACTCCTTCTCCTGCTCGGCCTGCGGAGCCTCTCACACCAGATGGTCGGGCCGCTGCGATGCGTGCGGCGAATGGAACACTATCGTTCAGGAAGTGCCGCTTTCGGCAGGACCAGCCAAGAAATCCCTCGGCGGTAAACGCGGACAGTCAATCGCGCTCACCGACCTCTCGACCGAAGAAACACCCCCGCCCCGCACCCTCTGCGGTGTTGAAGAATTGGACCGTGTCCTCGGCGGCGGCCTTGTCCCTGCATCGGCGCTGCTAGTGGGCGGTGACCCCGGCATTGGCAAATCGACCCTCTTACTGCAAGCTGCAGCACGTTTTGCCCGCAAAGGTGTCAAAACCATCTACGTCTCGGGCGAGGAGGCCAGCGCACAGGTTAGGATGCGCGCGCGCCGGTTAGGTCTGGAAGAGTCGCCGGTGCAATTGGCCGCTGAAACCAACCTTCGGGACATCCTCACGACGCTAGAGGCAGAAAAACCCGGCCTCGCCATCATCGACTCGATCCAGACGATGTGGGCCGACAATGTCGACAGCGCGCCGGGCTCGGTGTCGCAGGTGCGCGCCGCAGCGCATGAGCTGACGACATTTGCAAAACGCCACGGCGTATCGATCATCATGGTTGGCCACGTCACCAAAGAAGGCCAGATCGCTGGACCCCGTGTAGTCGAACATATGGTCGACACCGTGCTTTACTTCGAAGGCGAACGCGGGCACCAGTTCCGCATCCTGCGCGCCGTTAAGAACCGCTTTGGCCCAGCGGATGAGATTGGCGTCTTCGAAATGACCGGCAAAGGGCTGGCGCAAGTCACCAACCCCTCGGCCCTGTTCCTATCGGAACGCGGTAAGCCCAGCCCAGGTTCCGCCGTATTCGCAGGTATCGAAGGCACCCGCCCCGTGCTGGTCGAATTGCAAGCACTGGTGGCGCCGTCCCCCCATTCCCAGCCCCGCCGCACGGTTGTGGGATGGGATAGCGGGCGGCTCGCCATGATCCTTGCAGTACTCGAAGCCCGCTGCGGCATCCCCTTTGCCGGGCTCGATGTCTATCTGAACGTCGCCGGAGGGCTGAAAGTCAGCGAACCCGCCGCTGACCTCGCCGTTGCTGCTGCACTGCTCAGCGCTCGTGAAGACACCGCCCTGCCTGCCGATACGGTCGTTTTCGGAGAAATCTCGCTATCCGGGGCACTTAGACCAGCCCCGCAGACCGAAAACAGGTTGAAAGAAGCGCAAAAACTTGGTTTCACAGCGGCAATTGCTCCGGCAGGTGGCAAAACTGGCACTGTGGCAGGTCTGACACTCACCCGACCCTCTGATTTGGTGGGGTTTGTTGGCGAAACCTTCGGAGCAGGGTAAAGTCGCGCCTTGAGGGGCAGAAAACGAACAGGCGAGGGCCATGGAAGGTTTTACAATAATTGACGGGGTTGTGGCCCTGATCATCGTGCTGTCGGGCTTGCTGGCCTATTCGCGCGGTTTCATGCGCGAGGTTTTGGCCATCGCAGGTTGGGTCGCCGCGGCAGTTTTAGCATTCATCTTTGCGCCGCAGGCTGTGCCGCTGGTCAAAGAAGTGCCAGTGGTCGGTGAATTCCTGCGCGACAGTTGTGAGCTTTCGGTGATTACCGGCTTTGCCGCCGTCTTCGCCATTGCACTGATCGTGGTCAGCATCTTCACGCCGCTATTCTCTTCACTGGTGCAGCGTTCTGCGCTTGGCGGCCTGGATCAGGCGCTTGGCTTCTTCTTTGGAATCGCACGCGGCATATTGCTGGTTGCGATTGCGTTCTTCGTCTACGACACCGTGATGACCGGTCAATCCTACACGATGGTCGATGAAAGCCGCTCGGCCAAGGTGTTCGAACAGTTCAGCAGCAAGATCGAGGAACAAAACCCCGAGGCGGCGTTGGGTTGGGTTACCGCCCAGTACGAAGAGCTGGTCGCAAGCTGCACCGCCGACAACGCCTCTGAGGGTTAATCAAACCAAATTCCAAAGAAAAGCCCGGTTTCAGCCGGGCTTTTTTGCGTTTGGTTCGGAAAAATCAGATAAACCCTTCGCCACCACAAATATTGCACCGGATGGTCTTCAGGCCAAAGCATCCGTCACATCGGCTTGAGATCGGCTTGCCATACTGGTCTCGGCTCTTGATCACTTCACCGGTTCCCTTGCAGATCTCGCAGGGTGCGCGCCCTGCCCCACGACATCGGTGGCAACGCCGCTTGACAGGTTTGTCCTTCGGTGTGTTTTGCTTGTGTTGCCACATGGCGTCTGCTCCACCAGGTATTGCCGGAATGCATGCAAAAAACCTTCGTAATGATATGACAGCATAGGTCTGTACATTTGTCATCCTAAACCCGCGGCGTGTACAATTCGCACCTGCGTCAAATCGCGAATGTGATCCTTTGATGACACACGCATCGTTTGGCATTATGTGGAGGCCATACCGACATGGAATCGGAGCTGCCGACCTTGCTGTATCTGTTTTCTTATGCGCTAGCCGCTTTCGTGCTTGTGCCTGAGTCCCGTGCAAACGGACCTAAACACACCATTCAGATACCCGTCCGCACCCGATCCGACCTGAACGCCATCCTAAGCAAGTCATAGAAATTGGAGCCCGTGTATGTGTGGGATTTTGGGGATCGCAAGCCGGACACATGATGTCTTTGCGGAAATCTATGACGGCTTGCTGATGCTTCAGCACCGAGGTCAGGACGCCTCGGGGATCGTCACCTACAACGGCGAGTTCTTCCGTGAGAAGAAAGCAAATGGTCTCGTCAAAGACGTGTTCAATGCCAGTGACGCCGAAACCCTGTTGGGAAAGGTCGGCATGGGCCATGTCCGCTATCCAACCGCTGGCTCGCTCAGCGCGGCCGAGGCGCAACCATTTTTCGTGAACGCGCCTTATGGCATCTATCTGGTTCACAACGGCAACATCACCAATACCGAAGAACAGCGCGAAAAGGTTACCGCGAAATACAGCCGTCACCTGCGCACCACCTCGGATTCCGAGGTCCTTCTGAACGTACTGGCCGACAAGGTCGCGGATGCGATCAAGGTCAATGGTAATGCTGATCCGATCCGCAACCTGTTTGCCGGTGTCAAAATGACGATGGAGCGGGTTCAGGGGGCGTATTCGGTGATCTGCCTCGTCGCGGGCGTAGGGATGCTGGCCTTCCGTGATCCTTACGGCATCCGACCTTTGTCTGTTGCCAAGCGTGCCGCAACTGGTGACGGCGATGATTATGCCTTTGCGTCCGAAGATGTGGCATTCGGCATCAACGGTTTTGACAAGCTGCGCGACCTAGGTCCCGGCGAGGCGATCCTTATCGACCTCGACGGCAATATGCACGAGTTCCAGGCCGTTGAAGGTAAACTGACGCCCTGCATCTTCGAGTATGTCTATCTAGCCCGACCAGATTCGCTGCTGGATGGGGTGTCGGTTTACAAAACCCAGATGCGCATGGGGCAGACGCTGGCCAAGCAAATTCAGGACTCGGGACTTGAGATCGACCGGATCATCCCTGTGCCAGATAGCGCCCGCCCTGTCGCGCTTGAGGCCGCAAAGATCACAGGCATTCCCTATCGCGAGGGGCTTGTGAAGAACCGTTATGTTGGCCGCACCTTCATCATGCCGGGCCAGGAAGAACGGCAGAAATCCGTGCGTCGCAAACTGAACGCGGTGCCTTTGGAGTTTGACGGTCATAACGTACTGCTGATCGATGATTCGATCGTGCGCGGCAATACAATCAAAAAGATCGTCCAGATGTGCCGTGAGGCCGGCGCCAAAAAGGTCTACATCGCCAGCGCCTCGCCCCCGGTGAAATACCCCAATGTCTATGGCATCGATATGCCCACCCGACACGAGCTTGTCGCGAATGGCAAAGAGATCGAGGAGATTCGCGAAGAACTGGGTGCGGATGCGCTGTTCTACCAACATCTCGACGATCTGATCTGGGCTGCCAAGGAAGGCAACCCCGAGATCGAAGCCTTTGACTGTTCCTGCTTTGACGGCAACTACGTCACCGGCGTCGACGAGGAATATCTGGGTAGTCTGGAAAACAGCAGTCGGGTCAGCAAAAAGCGTGAGGATATGCAGGTGGTCGGCAGTTCGTGGAACGCGGCGAAACTTGCCTCGGGGTGATCGGGCGAATCGCTTTGTCCTGAGGCGCCGGCCAAGAGACTTGCGCTAGCGGCCATAGGTCAGAATCCGCCGACAACCTATTGCTGAACAGGCTGCATTTGCAAAGGGTTCGGTATGCGGCATTCGAACCGCTTCCAACCGAGTGCTGCCGGCCTTTTGGTCCGGCAAAGCCCGTGTTACCCGGATGCCGAAAACCACTCACAAAACGGGGTCCGGGCGCGCAGCTCGGCCACAAACCATGGCAAACGCAACGGTGAAAAGCGCCGCCACACAGGCGGGGGCGCTCAAGAAGAACGCGGTCTCGGTATTGGGCATTTTTGGGCCCAAGGCGGACCTACAAGCCCTGGTCCGCATGTCGTCGGGGCGCATTAAGAAAGTGAAACCCGGCAGTCGTGTCGGCCCGGGTAAGGTGGTCGCCATTGATGAAAATGGCGTTGTGCTGCGACAAAGCGGCCAGAACCGCCGGATCGACATCCCCGGCAGCTGATCCTGACTTGACGCCCTGCGCGTGCAGGTTCAAACCCCCCTCATGACCGATCAGACCAAAATCGCCCTTATCACCGGGGCTTCTCGCGGGTTGGGCGCGGCGCTGGCCGAAGCGCTGGCCCCCGACTATCACATCGTCGCTGTCGCTCGCACTCAGGGCGGACTGGAAGAGCTGGATGACCGCATCCAGGCAAAGGGTGGCTCGACGACTCTGGCCCCCATGGACATCACCGATCCCAATGCGATGGCGACCCTGTGCCGGGGCATTCACGATCGCTGGGGCAAGATCGATTTGTGGTTGCATACTGCAATCCACACCTCAGCCCTGACGCCAGTGCATTTCGTTGATCCGAAGGAATGGAACAAGGCAGTCAGCATCAATGCAAACGCCACCTCGGTTCTGATCCCGTATGTCTCGCCTTTGTTGGGCGAAACTGGCCATGCCGTGTTCTTCGATGACCCGAAGGCAGGCGAGAAGTTCTATGGCATCTACGGCGCCACCAAAGCGGCACAGATGGCGCTGGCTCGCAGTTGGGCGACCGAGACCGCGCGGACAGGACCGCGCGTGTCGATTGTTGAGCCTGCACCGATGCCGACCGCCGTACGTGCGCGTTTCCATCCCGGTGAGGATCGGGATGTATTAACCAGCACTGCGGATGAGGCGGCGCGGATTATAGCACTGTTGTGAGAATGGCCCTGACGGGCCATGCCTCCGGCGGAGGTATTTCTGGCCAGATGAAGCGCGCGGACTAACCGATATGGACGCCGTTTCGCCCGGCGAGGTCGACGAAGAATTGCCAGGCGACGCGGCCCGAGCGTGCCCCCCGGGTGGCTTGCCACTCGATGGCTTCCGCGCGCAGAGTTTTTGGATCAACCTTGACGCCATGAGCGGCGCAGTAACGATCGATCATCGCTAGGTATTCGTCCTGATCGCAGGGGTGGAACCCCAGCCACAGGCCGAAACGGTCAGAGAGTGAGACCTTCTCCTCAACCGCCTCGGACGGATTAATGGCGCTGGAGCGTTCGTTTTCGATCATGTCGCGCGGCATCAGGTGGCGGCGGTTTGATGTGGCGTAGAACACAACGTTTTCCGGGCGACCTTCGATACCGCCATCCAGCACGGCCTTGAGCGATTTGTAATGCTGATCATCGTGGCTGAACGACAAATCATCGCAAAACAGGATGAACCTGTGCGGCGCGGCACGCAGGTGGTTCAGCAAACGCGCGACCGAGCCCATATCCTCGCGCTGCAATTCGACCAGTTTCAGGTCAGGATGCTCATCCTGCAACGTACCGTGCACCGCTTTGACGAGGCTGGATTTCCCCATTCCGCGCGCGCCCCACAAGAGCGCGTTGTTAGCCTTGTAACCCGCAGCAAAGCGGCGCGTGTTGTCCAGCAACGTATCGCGGGAGCGGTTGATCCCCACCAATAGATCAAGGTCGACCCGATTGACCTGTGTGACGGGTTCCAGCCGGTCAGGCTCGACATGCCAGACGAAAGCCGGGGCCGCGTTGAAATCAGGTGCCGCCAGCGGCGCGGGCGCCATGCGTTCCAACGCGTCCGCAATGCGATTCAGGGCTTGGTCGTCCATCGGCTCCTCCGGGATGTTCTGGCGGAGTTCAACCATGTTCCGATCAACACAACAAGAGTAGCAATTGAAAAAGGCGCGCCTACCTTGGGCGCGCCTTTAAAGCTATTGGAACAGGTTACTTGTTCTCTTCGTAATCCTGCATCACGTCTGCGTCGGCTTCGGCCTCTTCATCGTCGTAGTATCCATCGGCGCGCAACTGTTCTTCGCGCTTCTTCTCGACACGGGCGACCAGGAATATTGAAATCTCATAGAGCCCGTAAACTACGACAAAGAGGATGATCTGGGTGATCACGTCCGGCGGTGTGACAATCGCAGCCAACACCAGAATGCCTACCACCGCATATTTACGCACTGCCCCCAGACCTTCGGCACTGACAAGTCCGGCCTTACCCATCAGTGTCAGCAATACGGGCAATTGAAAGCACAGGCCAAAGGCAACGATGAACTTGATGGTCAGGTTGAGATATTCCTGCGCCGAACCCTGAAACACCACGCTCAAAGGTGCGGTTGCGCCTTCTGCTACAGCTTCCCCTTCCGCTCCAAATTGCTGGAAACCGAGGAAGAAGTCATAGGCCAGTGGCGTGACCACATAAAAAGCGAAGCTTGCGCCCAGCAGGAACATGAAGGGAGAGGCCAGCATGAACGGCAGAAACGCGTTCTTTTCCGATTTATACAGGCCCGGCGCCACGAACCTCCACATCTGCATTCCGATATAGGGAAAGGCCAGAATGAACCCGCCCAGCAGCGAAACCTTGATGGCGACAAAGAACCCTTCCTGCGGCGAGATGAAGATCAGCCCGCAATCCTGTCCACGCTCGGTCAGCACCTCACATAGCGGTTGCGTGAGGAAATTGAACAGTGGCGTGGCCACGGTGAAACAGATGATCATACCGATCAGAAACGCCACAACGCAGTGGATCAGCCGCGTACGTAGCTCGGCCAGGTGCTCGATCAGGGGTGCCGAGCTGTCCTCGATCTCGTCGGTCTTGGTCATGTCTTGCTTTCGGTTTTCAGCGCTGCTTCGGCCTCTTCCGCCTTGGCCAGCGCATCCGCGGCTTCCTTGGCCTTGCGCTCAGCGGCAGCGCGGGCCGTTGTGGCTTGGATCTTCTTGGCTTGCTCTGCTCGCTCGGTGGCCAGCTTGCCGGTCTCGCTGTCAGGGTCGAACTTGGTTGGGTCGATGGATTTGGCCACGTCGCGCGCGGCTTCGTTGATCCCGTCCATCGCTGTACTAACCGGGTTGGTCGCCGCGTTCAGGCCCTTCTTGATCTCATTGACGCCTGCTTCGTCCGCAGCCTCGTTCATTGCAGTGCTGAATTCGCGCGCCATGCCGCGCGCCTTGCCGACGAACCGTCCGACATTGCGAAACAGCACAGGCAGGTCCTTTGGCCCCACCACGATCAACGCGACGATGCCGATGACCAGAAGCTCGGTCCAGCCCAGATCAAACATCTAGGCTCAGACCTTGTCTTTGTCAGTCTCAGGCGTGACGTCTTTGGCCAGCTCGGACGCATCCTGCTCCAGTTCTTCCGAACCTTCCTTGATGCCTTTTTTGAACGAGGTAATGCCTTTACCCACTTCACCCATCAGCGAGCTGATCTTGCCGCGTCCAAACAGGACGAGAACCACAACAGCAATCAGCAGGATACCCGGAAGGCCAATATTGTTGAGCATGACTTGTCTCCTTCTACGTCGGCGCAGCGCGCCGTGAATATGTCTGGCCCCGTGTCTACGCCCGTACGGGCATCAGCAAAAGTGCGACAGATCAAATCCGCGCGCAAAATTGAACGGATCATGCGTTTTTTGCGGACTCGCATTTCTCAACTGACAGGTTTATGTCAGTTGATATCACCTAGAAGGACGATATCGAAACCTGGTCTACGGAGAACCACATGACCCATGTCGCAGAAATCGTCACCTTTACCCTTGCCGACGGCACAAAGCCCGAACAGTTCGTCAGTCTAAGCCAAGCCTCCGAAGCCTTCGTCCGCGCGGCTCCCGGCTTTACCCACCGCCAGCTAAGCCATGGCGAAGATGGCCGCTGGACCGACTATGTCGTCTGGACCGATATGAAATCCGCAAAGGACGCCGCTGCTGCATTCATGCAACAGGATTTTGCACCCGCTCTGATGGCGGCAATCAACCCCGACAGCGCCCAGATGCGTCACGAGACCGTGCTATGGAACATGACCGCCTAAGGGCGGCTCAGACGGCGTGTCATGCGCCGCACTGACCGCCTGTTCGACATCATACAGATCCTGCGCGATGGTAACTTGCACCGCGCGCAGGACATCGCGGACCGACTTGAGGTGTCGGTCCGTACGATCTATCGCGATATGGACACGTTGGTGGCCTCGGGCGTTCCTGTAGAAGGCGAACGCGGCGTAGGTTACATGGTGCGTGAACAGATCACGCTGCCCCCGCTAAACCTGACACCCGCCGAGCTTGAGGCTCTGAACCTCGGCATGGCGATCGTTGCCGAGGCCGCCGATCCCGATCTTAAATCCGCCGCGGAATCTCTGGCCGAGAAAATCGACGCCGTCTTGCCCACGCAGGTCATTGCCGAGGCCGACAGCTGGAAATTCGCGGTCTATCCCTTCGCTGATGTCGTACGCGGAATGGCACATATGGCCCCGATCCGCGCCGCGATCAAATCGCGCCAGAAATTGCAGCTCAGCTACCGTCGCATTGACGGCGCGCTGACCGAACGCACCATCCGACCGCTACATATGGAATACTGGGGCCGTGTCTGGACACTGACCGCCTGGTGCGAACTGCGCGACGACTTCCGGGTCTTCCGCATCGACCTGATAGAAAACGTCACGCCTCTACCGGAACTCTTTATCGACGAACCAGGTAAACGGCTCAGCGACTACGATCCCAATGCGTGATCCGTCCTTCATCTGGCCCCAAATACCTCCGCCGGAGGCATGGCCCGGAACGGGCCATTTCGGTCACTTCAGGTAAGGCTCGGGATCAACCGACTCGAACCCTTTGCGCACTTCGAAGTGCACATATGCATTGTCGCCTCCGCGCAGCGAGGCGATCTTTTGTCCCCGTCGCACCCGATCACCTTTCTTGATGGTGATATTGTCGACATTGGCATAAACAGTCAGCAAGTCATTGTTGTGTTTCACAACGATGATCGGAACCTGATCCGCATCCGCGGTGATCGCGGCGACCGTGCCTGCCTCGGCCGCACTGACCGACGCGCCTGGCGCTGCGGCGATATCTATCCCCTCATTCTTACCCTTCTTGTAGGTCCGAATGATGGTGCCGCTCACCGGACTTGCCAGCGCCGAGCTTCCCGAATTGGTCGGGGCCTCGGCTGTGATATCCGGCGCAGGCGTTGCCGCGGCAACTTTCTCATCCGGCAATGGCTGCGTCGCGCTCGGCGGCGTAGGAGTTGGTGAGCCTTCGCCCGGTTGGGTTACCGCAGTTGCCGTGGCGGCCGGCGCTGCTGCCCGAGGTGCCGGTTGATTCTTGACCGGGATCAACAGGTACTGGTCTTCGCGCACCATAAAGTCTGGTCCCAAACCGTTCCATTCTGCCAGAGACTCCACAGGCACCTGATAGAGGCGCGAAATTGTATAGGCTGTCTCACCCCGCTTGACCTTGTGCCGGATCGGCTCAGGCCCCGTAGCAACTGGTGCCGGAGCCGCAGCAGGTTGCGCGGGCTCCAATGTCGATGTCTGTACAGATCCTGTGTCCGGTGCCTCGTCAATCGCGGTTCCGGCAATGGTCGCAATATCAACATTGCTCGTCCCACCGACCGAGCGCGGCAAGGCCAAAACTTCACCGTCTCGCAGGCTGTCATTTGGCTGCAATCCGTTAAACCGGGCCAATTCGGCCACCGGCATGCCGATCCGGGTGGCGACATCGCCAACTGTATCCCCACGGCGGGCTACCGCGACCTGATAGTTCGGATAGGTGATCACGCCACGCGCATCCGGCGTCGGGCGGTTGGCGGTCGCTGCAAGGGCGGCATCTGCAGTGGAGAACCCGCCGACATTGCCGCGCAGGTCATAGTCATATGGCCCTTCACACCCGGCCAGAATTGCCAGTGCGGCAACACCTGTCGCATAGCGGCGCATTGCTGATTTGGAAACTGCTCTCATTTTACTGTCCTCAACACCTGCCCCTGTTCTCCGGGGTTCTGGCGCCTCTAATATACCTTTACGCTCCGTCTTTTCCCAGCCCCTCAAGCAAGGGCACAAAACGGACCGGCAACAATTCGTCATAGTCCAGACCGGTTTCAGTGCGCGTGACCCGGATTAGGGTCTGCACCGCGTCCGACTGGCCCACGGGTAACACCATGATACCGCCGATTTTTAACTGCGCCAAGAGCGGCCCCGGAGGATCTTCGGCGGCCGCGGTCACAATGATACGGTCAAACGGGGCCTGTTCGGACAGGCCAAACGATCCATCCGACAGCATCGCGGTCACATTCGTCAGCCCCAGCTCACGGAACAGTTCTCCCGTTTCGCGCACCAGCCTCTTGTGCCGCTCAACCGTGTAGACCCGGCGCGCCAGCTTGGACAGGATCGCCGCCTGATAGCCCGAGCCGGTGCCGACCTCTAGAACCGTATCACGCGGACGCACCTGCAGCGCCTGCGTCATCAGCCCCACAACCGAAGGCTGGCTGATGGTCTGTCCACAGGCAATCGGTAGCGGAGTGTCCTCATAGGCCCGGTCCGCGAACAGGCCTTTGACAAACTGCCCCCGGTCAACCTGCTCCATCGCCGCCAGCACACGTGCATCCGTTACCCCGCGCGAGCGCAGGGCAAACAGGAACTGCATTATGGTTTCTGCGCTTGGCCCAGTCATTCGATGACCTTTAGCGCCTCGAGCGTGTCATATGCTGTCAGATCAGCGCGCATCGGAGTGACCGAGATATACCCTTCCAGATTGACCGCCGCATCCGTGCCCGGAGCGGTCGGGTTATGCTGATACCCGCCCTTGATCCAAAGGAACCGGCGACCCGAGGGCGAGCTGTGCGGCTCGACAGAGAAATGTGTATCGCGTCGGTACCCCTGCGGGGCCACGCGCGTACCCAGCACCTCATCTGCGGGAACCGGAGGGAAATTCACATTATAGAACAGACGATAGTCGCCCTGCTGCTCGGGTGTCGCATCAAGAATGCGGCGCACCAGATCGGCCCCAAATTTGGCAGCCGCCTCAAACGGATCGTCCAGCCCCAGATTGCGCGGCCCGAAATACTGAGACAAGGCAATCGCGGGCACACCTTGCAACGCCGCCTCCATCGCGCCGCCGATTGTACCCGAATACAGCGTGTTTTCAGCCGAGTTGTTGCCCCGGTTCACCCCTGACAACACCAGATCGGGCGGGGCGTCCTTCATAACGTCGTGCAAACCGGCTAACACGCAATCCGCCGGAGACCCTTCGGCGGCATAGCGACGCTCGCCCAGTTTGGCGACCATCATCGGGTGGGTATAGCTGATGCAATGGCCCACGCCCGACTGTTCAAAGGCAGGCGCGACGACCCAGACCTCGCCATCGGGACCGGCCAGTTCAGCCGCGATCGCTTCAAGTACAATCAGTCCCGGCGCATTGATGCCGTCATCATTGGTCAGAAGAATTCGCATGCCCGGTCCACCCCTCGTTTTGCCCTTGATAGACCCGCCTCAGCGCTGCGACAAGCAATGCACATGCGCAATCTGAGGCTTTCACGCACCACTTGGATGAAAATGCAGGATTTGAGCGTCAGGCCGGGAACACAAAACACCGGTCGCGGCGAATGGTCAGCCACATGACACGGCCCTCTTTGGGCACAAAGACGTTCGGAACCGTCGCCTTCAGGATCGAGCCATCATAGTCCATGCGAAACTCGACAAGGCTTTCATTTCCCAAAAACCGAGCACGCTCAACCACGCCTCGGGCGGCAATGCCGTCTGTCGGCGTCGGCGCAGGCCCTTTGCCATTGCGGTCGAAGTCCAGCTTGACGTGCTGGGGTCGAAACACGATTTCAACATCGGTTGCGTCCGGCACACCGGGCGCAAGAAAACGGCCAAACGGAGTATGCGCCAACGCACCATTAACTTGAGCCTTCAACACATTGATATCACTAAAAAACGAAACTGCTGCCTTGTCTGCAGGCCGGGTATAGACATTGTATGGCGCCCCCTGCTGCACAATCTTGCCACGCCGCATCAGCGCGATTTCATCAGCCATTCGCATCGCCTCGTCCGGCTCATGCGTGACCAACAGAACAGCAGCGTCCTCTTCTTTGAGGACTGCGAGCGTTTCGTCCCGAATGCCGTCGCGCAAACGGTTATCGAGGCCCGAGAACGGCTCATCCATCAGCATGATCCGCGGACGTGGGGCCAAAGCACGGGCCAGAGCAACCCGCTGCTGCTCACCCCCAGATAACTGATGCGGAAATCCATCGATGAACCGCATCAGATCGACCTTGGTCAGCAGTTCCTCGACCCGCGCGCGTTTCTGCTCTTTGCTGCCTTTCAGGCCGAACGCGACGTTATCCGCCACGCTGAGATGCGGAAACAGCGCAAAATCCTGAAACATCAGCCCAATCTCGCGCCGTTCGGGCGGTACTCGGAACACCGTGTCACAGATCAGCTTGCCATCTACATAAATCTCGCCCGAGGTCTGCATTTCGACCCCCGCGATCATCCGCAATGTGGTCGACTTTCCGCAGCCCGAAGGCCCCAGCAGGCAAGTCACCTGCCCCGCGTGTACGGTCAACGATACATCATCCACGACCGTCCGCCCGCCAAAGCGCGCGATCAGATTGCGGATTTCCAATCGAGGAGGAGTTGTCGTCACTGTCACCGATGGACCCCATTGCCTTTCCCGATCAATTCCATCGAGCTTAGGCGGGGATAACAACCCCGCCCATCAGGCGCAAGGGATCAGCAGCACCCGGTCGAGGCAGCTTCGCCCTGTACAACAAACGGGCTATCCCCGCCGCAGCCTTCGAAAATCCCGTAATGGGTCGAGAAATCGCCGATAAACTCGAAATGTCGTGCAAAACGGGTGTCTTGCAGCATCATCCACGTGTTGCCACAGACCGGGAATACTTTGCCGGCCTCGATCGTATGGTGGTCATCCAGAACAAATTCATGCGGCGCATGCGGCACTGTGCCCTTGTAGATCACAGCCTGACCGTAATCCTCGCACGCAGGTTCCAACTCCGGCAGCTTGAACAGACGGTAGGTGGCCGAGATAAAGCTCAGCGGTGCGACCCGTTCTTCAAGAATTGGGTTCTCGATGGCCAAAGGCCGATGCGTCACCCGACGGGGATCGCCAAATCCGGCAGCACGCGACATCGACAGAAAATCGTTCCAATAGAGCGCACCCGACAGGCATTCGCCATACAGGATCTCATCCTCGGCCATCGCCTTGGGCACCCGGCGGTCGGCATAGACGTCCGAGAAATACATCTCGCCACCCTCTTTCAGCAGCCGATGCGCACCGCGCAGCACAGCAGCCTTGTCGGTCGCCAGATTGATCACGCAGTTTGAGACGATGATATCGAACGATCCCGGTTCGAGGTCCAGCTCATCCAGCTTTTCGATATAGCCGTGGTGAAACTCGACATTGCTGGCCGAATGTCCGAATGCCATCGCGTGATAGTCCTGATGCGCACGCGCCACGTCGAGCTGCTCAGGCGTCATGTCAACGCCGACGACACGGCCCTTTTCACCGACCATCGCGGATAAAGCATACACATCGCGCCCCGCACCACAGCCCAGATCCAGGATACGCATTCCCTCCAGATCCAACGGAGCAATCAGCCCGCATCCATAGTAACGTGTCAGCACATCATCATGAATTTGCGACAGAATTTTCTTGAAGTGATCCGGCATATCATCCGGAGTACAGCAGGCATTTGTTTGCAAATCCGCGCTGCCTTGCAACACCTCACCGTAGTAGTTCTGCACAGCCTCGTGCTTCATCGGGGCAATCCTTTTGTCACTGGTCTTTTGCAGCTAGTGCAGCAATCCACACCACGCAATCCACCAGCGCCCGATCTGACGAAACCGTGACAGGGCTCAGGCGAGCAGGTCGAAATCGACGCCTGCGTGCACGCGGCCGTTCACTTGAATCTCTAACCGATGCGGCCCAGGAACCAACTTGAACGTTGTTGCATTGCCCTTCAGCTTGTGCCGCTTTCTAAGTGTCAACTGACCACCTGTAAGCGCGGCCTGTTTCAACTTGTGAACCTTGGGTGAGATCTTTCCGCCAGGTCGTTGGAAATGAACGATATAGTCGACCAAGACTGGCTGATCTTCTGCGCCGCTCAGGCGCGTTTCAAACTCCAGCGCATCACCAATCCGGGCCGGACCGTTTACCTGAATCTCAACCGCAATATCTGCATCGGGATCGTATCCAAGCACCTTCATCGCCTTGGGATGCCCAGATTTCACAAGGCCTCGTAATGCATGAGATGTCATCCAGTTCAGTTCATCCTTGTCCTGCCGCCCTGCCTTGCCCCAATCCCGCAGACGTTCCAGCACCAGATCGGGTTCTTTCTTGGTGATATCATTCAGATGATTGGCGACCGAGCGCGTCACATAGCGCGTCCGATCCCCGTGCAACCGGTCCAATAACGGCAATGGGTCTGACATTGCCAAGCCAACGGCCTGCCCCCACGGTAAACGCGGCCGCGTGCCCTCGCTGACCAGACGACGCACGTGATAGCTGGGATGGGTGCACCAGCCCTGCATCCGCGCCGTGACCAGTTCGGAGTGGTGATTGAGGAACGGGCGGATCGCCCATTCCATCGAAAATCTCTGGGTCAGCTCTTCGAATACATCCAGCGCCAAAGCGGGATGATCCAGGCCGATTGCACAAACCCAATCACCCAAGGGCGCAAAGATAAAGTCTCCGAAGTCATCATCACTTTTGGCGGGGTCCAGCGGAGGCGGCAGCGCCCGCAGAATGATCGGTGCCACTGCCGGCAAATCGCCAGGCACCGATTCTTGCAGACACTCTGCAATCCACGCCATACGCTCTTTCAGTTCAAGCTCGGGCAAACGCGACATCACTTTCGCCGCGAATGCTTCTTCTTTGAAATCGGAATCAGCATTGGCGAACAAGCCCGCAAGAAAGCTTACCTTTTCCGCGTTGAACAACTGATCTTTCAGAGAAAAGTTCTGTGCCATACCTACATCGTCAGATTGGTGCCACCACCGTCCAGCAAAATGTTCTGCCCGACAATGAACCCGGCGTGTTGCGAGCATAGAAACGCGCAGGTCGCCCCAAACTCTTCCCTCGTGCCATAGCGTCTCGCTGGGATGGTTGCAGCGCGTTCAGCCCGTGCCTCGGCCATCGAAATACCTTTCTGCTCTGACACCCCGCCATCCAGCGCGTTCGCGCGGTCGGTGGCGTGGATACCTGGCAGCAGATTATTGATCGTCACGCCATGTGGTGCCACCTGGCGCGATGTGCCCGCAACATAGCCGGTTAATCCAGTTCGCGCCGCATTTGACAGGCCCAGCACCGCAATCGGCGCGCGTACCGACTGCGAGGTGATATTCACCACGCGACCCCAGCCCTTATCCATCATGCCCGGCAGCAGAGCCTTCATGAAAGCTATAGGTGTCAGCATATTGGCATCCAGTGCTTTGATGAAATCATCACGCTCCCAGTCCGACCACATGCCGGGCGGAGGGCCACCCGCGTTTGTGACAAGGATATCAGCACCCTGCGCGGCACTTATCACCTCGGCCTGACCCTCTGGTGTGGTAACATCACAAGCCACTGTCTGCACGGCAATGCCATATGATGATCGCAAACGCGTGGCTTCGGCCTCCAACGTTTCGGCTCCGCGCGCGTTCATCACAAGATCGACGCCGGCTTCGGCCAACGCCTCGGCACAGCCCAATCCCAAGCCTTTGCTGCTGGCACAAACCAGCGCGCGTTTTCCGCGAATTCCCAAGTCCATTCTGACCCTCCCTTTCTTCGGCACACATCTAACATCGGCCCGGCAAAGAAGGCCAGAATGGGATCTTGCGGATTAATAAAAGAACTCTTCACGCACGATCTTGCCATCGGCGACGTGATAAACACCGACCTCACGCATATCAAAGCTTTCACCGGTTTCTTTCACCTTGCCCTGCACTTCAAAGATCACGGCAAAGCGGTCGTCACCATGCGGGTACGGGCCACTGACGGACGCGCCCGATACTTCATGAGCGCCTTCCCACCATTCGTGCTTGCCACGAATGGCTTCTAATCCGTGCGTCTCGCGCCCCATGCCCGCAAAATCCTGTCCCTCAACAGAAACAGCATCCGAGGCATAAAGCTTCTCGAGATTCTCCTTGGCCCGGTTCTCGCGGCATCCAGCAACCAGTTCGTCTGCGATTTCTTTCAAATTCATTGGTCCACTCCATATTTTGTTCACTATATGTTCTTATTGCCACAGCCACATGATTCGAACCACCCCCTTTGTCTTGCCTCAGTTGGATTCCCCGCCTATACGCGCGCTTATGCTTGATACTTCGAACCAACCCACCCTGCCGCCCGAGATCGCTCGTCGCCGGACATTCGCTATCATCTCGCACCCGGATGCGGGCAAGACGACGCTGACGGAAAAGTTTCTGCTGTACGGCGGCGCGATCCAGATGGCTGGACAGGTACGGGCCAAGGGTGAGGCACGGCGGACGCGGTCGGACTTCATGCAGATGGAGAAAGATCGCGGTATCTCGGTCTCAGCCTCGGCCATGTCATTCGACTACGGGAACTTCCGGTTCAATCTTGTGGACACACCCGGCCACTCGGATTTCTCCGAAGACACCTATCGCACCCTGACAGCCGTAGACGCCGCCGTCATGGTCATTGACGGTGCGAAAGGTGTGGAAAGCCAGACGCAGAAACTGTTCGAGGTCTGCCGCCTGCGCGATCTGCCGATCCTGACCTTCTGTAACAAGATGGACCGCGAAAGCCGGGATACGTTCGAGATCGTCGACGAAATTCAGGAAATGCTGGCGATCGACGTCACGCCAGCCGCGTGGCCTATCGGCGTGGGTCGCGATTTCATCGGCTGCTACGATATGCTGCGCGACCGGCTTGAGCTGATGGACCGCGCCGACCGCAACAAGGTGGCCGAAAGCATCCAAATCAATGGTCTGGATGACCCTAAGCTGGCCGAGCATGTGCCCGCTGAATTGCTCGACAAGCTGCTGGAAGAGGTTGAGATGGCACGCGAATTGTTGCCCAAGCTCGACCCTCAGGCGGTGCTTGAGGGGCACATGACCCCGATCTGGTTTGGTTCGGCCATCAACTCGTTTGGCGTCAAGGAACTGATGGAGGGTATCGGCGCCTATGGTCCGCAGCCGCAGGTTCAGTCCGCTGAGCCCCGTCAGATCGCGCCCGATGAAAAGAAGGTCGCCGGTTTCGTGTTCAAGGTGCAGGCCAATATGGACCCCAAACACCGCGACCGGGTGGCCTTTGTCCGAATGGCCTCGGGCCATTTCAAACGTGGCATGAAGCTAACACATGTGCGATCGAAGAAACCGATGGCAATATCAAACCCCGTGCTGTTCCTCGCCTCTGACCGGGAACTGGCCGAGGAAGCCTGGGCCGGAGACATCATCGGCATTCCCAACCACGGTCAGTTGCGCATCGGCGACACGCTGACCGAAGGTGAGGCGATCCGGGTAACCGGCATCCCCTCCTTCGCACCGGAATTGCTGCAAACGGTGCGCGCGGGTGACCCATTGAAGGCCAAGCATCTGGAAAAGGCCCTGATGCAGTTCGCCGAGGAAGGTGCCGCGAAGGTATTCAAACCTTCGATTGGGTCGGGCTTCATCGTCGGAGTCGTCGGTGCGCTGCAATTCGAGGTGCTCGCCAGCCGGATTGAGATGGAATACGGCCTGCCTGTGCGGTTTGAGGCGTCTCAGTTCACCTCGGCCCGTTGGGTCAGTGGCAACAAGGTTGAGATCGACAAATTTGTTAACGCCAACAAGCAGCATATCGCCCATGATCACGATGGAGATATCGTCTATCTGACGCGGCTGCAGTGGGACATCGACCGGGTCGTCCGCGATTATCCCGAGCTGAGCCTGACCGCGACGAAGGAAATGATGACCTGACGGATTCTACAGGCAATCCAGAAGTGACCACATGGGGGATTGTGTCCACGATCCGCGCCCCGCGTGAGGATATTTTGCGCTTTGCCGCCCACCACCTCGATATCGGCGCGGACCGGATTCACATCTTTCTGGACGAGCCGGTCCAGGGGGACATCTCAGCCCTGCGCGAGCATCCCCGGATCCGGGTGCGTACCTGCGATGCGGCGTTCTGGAAGCGTCGCAGGCGTGAGAGGCCGGACAAACATCAGGTTCGACAATCCTCGAACGCGAATTTGATCTACAACAGGACTGATCTGGACTGGGTCGCACATATCGATGTCGATGAGTTTCTGTGGCCGATGTCCCCGATCCCCGACCTGCTGCGCGACATCCCCGATGACATCCCCGCCGTCCGCGTCCGCCCGATTGAGGCGCTGGCGGGTGGCCAGGACCTCTACAAAGCGTTCATTCCCGAAGGTCAGAATCGACAAGCGCTGGTCGAAGCGCTCTATCCCAATTTCGGCACTTACGTTCTGGCCGGTTTCATGAGCCACATTCAGGGCAAACTGTTCGTACGCGGCGGTTTGAAAAAACTGAGCGACCGTATCCACAACCTCTATCAGCACGGTGAGTTTCTGCCAGTCAGAACCGAGCTTCCTCAGATCGATCTGTGTCATCGCCACGCCCCGGATTGGGAGCATTGGCTGGCGCATTATCGTTTCCGCCTCGAACGCGGCTCGTACCAGGCCAGCCCGGATCGCCCGCGAAAGATCGGTGCGCTAGACAGGTACGAATTGATCACCCTTCTGGAAACCGAATACGGGCTCGATGGCCTGCGGGAATTTTACGATGAAATCAGCGCTGCTGACCCGGAAGTGCTGGAACGGCTTGAGGATAACGACATGATCCGTCACCGGCCGCTTGATCTGGACCAAAAAGTCGCGAAACACTTTCCCGGAACCATCTGAATTGTTGCGGAAATCCTTGTTACCGGCAGATTTGCCACGGATTAAACCGACTTCATTTGACCCTGCCCCACGTTTTTGTTATGCCCGCGCCACAGCCGAAACGCGCATGGGGCGCATGGCCATCCGGGCCCGGCATTTTCAGACGCGCGGGCCAGGTCTAGTGTCCGCTTGAACCGGACATACATGACAAAGTTTAACGAACTGAACCTGAACCCGAAGGTCCTCAAAGCAGTTGAGGAAGCCGGATACGAAACTCCGACCCCGATCCAGGAAGGCGCGATTCCAGCCGCGCTTGAAGGGCGCGATGTTCTGGGGATCGCCCAAACCGGCACCGGCAAAACCGCAAGCTTCACCCTACCGATGATCACCCTGCTGGCCCGCGGGCGCGCCCGTGCGCGGATGCCCCGCTCGCTGGTCTTGTGCCCGACGCGGGAACTGGCAGCACAGGTGGCCGAAAACTTCGACACCTACGCCAAGCACCTTAAGCTCACCAAAGCGCTGCTGATCGGCGGCGTTTCGTTCAAGGAACAGGATGCTCTGATTGACCGCGGTGTTGACGTGCTGATTGCCACTCCGGGCCGTCTGCTGGATCATTTCGAACGCGGGAAGCTGCTTCTGACAGGCGTTCAGATCATGGTGGTGGACGAAGCTGATCGGATGCTCGACATGGGCTTCATTCCTGATATCGAGCGCATCTTCTCGCTGACGCCATTCACCCGCCAGACGCTGTTCTTCTCGGCCACCATGGCGCCCGAGATCGAACGGATCACCGATACTTTCCTGTCGGCCCCCACCCGGGTCGAAGTTGCGCGTCAGGCCACCGCTTCGGAAACCATCGAACAAGGCGTGGTGATGTTCAAAGGTGGTCGCCGGGATCGTGAGGCTAGCCAGAAACGCAAAACCCTGCGCGCATTGATCGATGCCGAGGGCGACAAATGCACCAACGCGATCATCTTCTGCAACCGCAAGACCGATGTAGATATCTGCGCCAAGTCGCTGAAGAAATACGGCTATAACGCCGCCGCGATCCATGGCGATCTGGATCAGTCGCAGAGGATGAAAACACTGGACGGATTCCGCGATGGATCACTGCGGCTGCTGGTGGCTTCGGACGTTGCTGCGCGGGGTCTGGATATCCCCTCGGTCAGCCACGTGTTCAACTTCGATGTTCCCGGCCATGCCGAAGATTATGTCCACCGCATCGGCCGCACGGGCCGTGCCGGGCGCGAAGGCAAGGCAATCACGATCTGCTCGGGCCGCGATGAAAAGGCGCTGGCCGCGATCGAGAGCCTGATCCAGAAGGACATTCCGCGCATCGACAATCCGGTCAAGGCCGATGAGCCCAAGCCCGAGGCGCCAAAGCCAGAGAAGAAGGCCAAAGCGTCGGACAACAAAAAGAGCGAGAGCCGCAAAGAGCGAGAGCCCAAAACCCGTGGTCGTGGGCGTCGCGACGATGGCGGGCCAGCAGTTGTAGGCATGGGGGATCACCTCCCCAGCTTTATCGCTCTCAGCTTTGATGAGCGTCGCGCTGGCTAGATTATCAGCACAAGCGCCAGTATCGACAAGCCAAGCAACGTCATCCCGGCGATCTCGCGACGGGTGATGGTTTCACGGAAAAACAGCAGCGATGCGAACAGGCTGAGGATCAGTTCGATCTGACCCAAGGCCTTTACATAGGCTGCGTTCTGCAACGTGAAGGCGAAGAACCAGCAAAACGAACCACAGAGGCTGGTCAGGCCGACAAAAACACCGGTCCGGCGAGTCTCCCACACCGCGCGCAGCTCGGCCCTGTCTCGCCAAAGCAGCCACAGCCACATGCTGAGAAACTGAAACGTTACCACGACAGCCAGTGTCACAAGTGCCCGGAACCACGCATCGATGTCGCCCAATTGCAAAGAGGCGCCGCGATAGCTGACCGAGGAGAATGCGAATAACACGCCTGACCCCAGTCCAAGACGCGAGGCTTTGTTTGTCAGATGTTGCCACCAAGCGCCGCTGCCTCCGGGCGTTTTTGACAACAACAGGACGGCCAGCAACCCAAGCAGAATTGCCCCCAGCGCCCCGGTAGAGACCTGATCGCCGAGGACAAGGAACCCCACAATAGCGGTTTGAATCACCTCAGTTTTCTTAAACGTAATCCCTACCGCAAAGTTGCGCTGCTTGAACAATGCCACAACGCAGATCGTGGCCAATATCTGTGTGGTCCCGCCGATGACAGCAAATATCCAGAACTTCGCCGTCAGCGCTGGCAGTTCGTACCCCGTCGCGCCCAAAGCAATGAAAAGCCCCAGCAAGGCCAATGGCATGGAATAGGCGAATCGTGCAAATGTCGCCCCTGCAGCCGAAAGCTTCACGCTGCTCAGGGATTTCTGAAGCATGAACCGCACCGTCTGGAACGATGCGGCCGCGATGGTGACGGGAATCCATAAACTCATGGCTTCCCTTCTGTCGTTAAATCAAGGCTTTGGCCAGAGCGGATGCGCCACCGGATCCTTGGCGCGCCAGAAATACTCTCGGAATATCTGCCCGTACGAACGGTAGACATAAGCCTCGTTACAGGCCAAGTATCTTTCCTTGCCCGTGCGGTAGAGTGCAGGCAATCGGTACCAAGGTGCTGATGGGTTCATATGATGAACGACGTGCAAGTTATTGTTCAAAAACAGAAATGCAAGGATGCCACGGTCCTCTACGATCACTGTGCGCGCGCGCGATTTCTCATGCGCGCGGTGTTCCAGGAATGTGCGGATCTTGACCAGTCCCAGCCCGATATATGCTGAAAAGGCGAAGGCCCAGATCGGCATTTGCGAAAGCGAGACGATCCAAAGAGTCGCGACAACGCCGGGCATATGCAGCGCCCATGCCAACAAAATCGCCCGATCTCCGCGAAGTGCACCACGCAGTTCATCCCGCAAGAACGCAACCTGCCCGATCGCAGGCCCCAGAACCATCCGCCCCAGCAAAGTATTGTTCACTTGATACATCCGCCTTTGCCATCCAGCCAGAGATGCCCAGACCTCCGGGTCGAGATAGTTGGTCTCAGGGTCATCATAGGGATCGGTTAGGTTCGCGTCACAGTGATGCGCCAGATGCAGGTCTCGAAACCGATTGTAGGGAATGAACAAAGTCAGCGGCATCGCCATCAGCGCCTCATTCAGCCACTTCTGACGAAAGGGATGCCCGTGCAAAGCCTCATGGGTCAGCGAGGAATGCAGCGCAGCCACCAGCCCCATGAACGGGATCGCAAGCCAAAGCGATATGCCTGCCAACCAGAAAATCGCACCAATCCAGGCTAAATAGCACGCGATGATCAGGGCAAATGTCGCCCATTCAGGTGATTTGGGTGTGATCGGCTCAGCCATTGCGGCCCCACGTGATTCCGGCCCAGATACGCTCGTAAATTACATACATGGTCAGACCAATGGCTGTATTGACCAGCGCAACCATCCCTCCAAGTGCTGCTGAACCCGTGGCGATCAAACCAACCAGCGTCATCATCGCCAGCCCCATCGCATTCCACACCAGCGCCTTCACGACCGACCTGCGTCGCGTTTCCATTCCAGACCCCATTCTTATTTTTGTAACACCAGCGTTACAGACAGAGCCAAGGGTCGTGAATTCTGAATATGATTAACAATTCTCACCAAAGGTGATATTAATCACCACATGATTGATAAAATCGACAAACGGGATCGTGCCCTGCATTTTCGCCAGCGCTTGGCCCGAGCAATGCAGGATCGAGATGTCAGCCAAAGCGCCCTGGCACGCGACATCGGTGTTGACCGATCGACCGTTTCGCAGTTGCTGACCGGTGCGGGCGCGCGCCTGCCCAATGCGCATGTGGTCGGTAGCTGCGCCTCGGCGCTCGGGGTTTCCGCCGACTGGCTTCTTGGGCTTTCCAACCGACCCGAAAGCGCGGCAGAATTATTGGCCAGTTCCCTCACCCTAACCGAGGCCGCCCGGGCATTGGTTGATGAGCGCATTTTTGAATGGCATCAAGAGGCCGCCGGCTACAAGATACGCTACGTTCCGGCTACCCTGCCCGACATGCTCAAGACCCGCGCCGTGCTTGAATGGGAATACGCTCCGCATCTCGGCCGTACTGCAGATCAAGCCATTGGCGCCTCGGCAGACCGGCTGGCATGGATGCGCAGCGCCCAGTCCGATTATGAGATTGCCATGCCGTTGTACGAGCTTCACAGCTTTGCCTATGCCACCGGTTACTACGAGGGACTACCGCTTCAGGTCCGGTTGGATCAGATCGATCACCTGCTGTCGGTGTGCGAGCAGCTTTATCCACGTCTGCGCATCTATCTATTTGATGCAAAACGTCTTTACTCTGCCCCCGTCACGATATTCGGCCCACTTCTTTGCGTGTTCTATGCCGGAAGCCACTACATGGCTTTCCGAGACCGCGACCGGATTGAGGTCTTTACGCTCCATTTCGACCGGCTGGTTCGAGAGGCGGATATGACCGCGCGTGATTTCCCGGACCATCTGCAGCAATTGCGCTCAGAAATCTCTCAGACATGACCTGGGCTGAAAGCTGTAGTATAGTCACTTGGCGCGAAACTACAGACATTCCGATCTGAGATGGAGGATGACGGGAATGGACGCACTCAAAACCGCTGAATACGCACGTGCCCTTTATACGGCCCATGGCGATCGGGCCGAAGCCGAAGCTGCGCAGAAAATGCGCGAATGTGAAGCCGCCGGAAATCAGCAGGAGGCGCAGGACTGGCAAGCCGTCCGCAGCGCCATCCGCCAGATTCGGGGGCCAAATCAGGGCTGATTCACAGTTTCGGGTCAGGATTGACCGTATGGCCATCCACCGCGATTACCTGACCCGACACCAGCCTCGCTGCATCTGAAGCCAGGAATACAGCCATGTTCGCTATGTCCTGCGCCTCTACAAAGCGGCCCATGGACGTGCCCGAGGCATAGCCGTCGTAAACCTGATCCCGGGTCATGCCCTTGGCATCGGCCTCGCGCTGTAACACGCCCTCCATGCGTGGTCCTTCAACCGAACCCGGGCAGATCACATTGCAGCGGATACCGTGCGGCCCAAGCTCCATCGCCAGCGTCTTGCCCAATCCCACCATGCCCCACTTGGCCGCCGCGTACGGCGCGCGGTTGGGGTATCCGTACTGGCCTGCAGTCGATGAAGTGATCAATATCGCCCCGCTGCGCTGCTGTTTCATCAGAGGTGCAGCGTATTTAGAGCACAAAAATGACCCCTCTAGATTGATGGAAAGGCATGACCTCCAATCCGTCAGGGAAACGTCCTCAACTGCTGCGGTGGGACCGGCTATCCCCGCATTCGCACAGAGCACATCAAGCCCGTCCCATTCGGTCTCAAGGTCAGTAAACGCAGCCGCGACAGCATCCTCATCCGACACATCAAGCTGGCTTTGCTTCCAATGCGCCGGGCAATCCGCCAACGCATCCGCATCAACATCCGCAACCCAGACCTGAGCCCCGGCAGCATCAAACGCTTCAGCCATGGCCCTGCCGACGCCAGAGGCGCCTGCGGTAATCAAGACCCGGCTGCTCATGCGGGCTTGCGGATCGCCGCGCCCGCGCCTTCGGGATAAGGCAACCCGGCCTGCGCCTCGGCAACCCGTGCCATCGCGGCCTCGATCTCGGGTGAAGGTCGGCTGGGGCGTCGGGTCTCAAGGCTGACATGCAGAAGAAAGCTTTCGCCTGTGGCCAACAGCGTTTCACCCTCGTACATGCTGTGGAAGACATGCAGCTTCTTGCCCTGCCCTAACAGCATCTGCGTACGGCATTCGATCCGCGACCCCGCATGGGTCTCCTGCATGTAACGGATGTGATTTTCGGCAGTGAAATAGCTGCCGCCTGTCGCGATATACTCCATATCGCAGCCAATGATTTCCATGAAACGATCCGTGGCTGCTGCAAAGGCCTCCAGATATTTAGCTTCATTCATGTGGCCATTGTAGTCGGTCCAATCCAGCGGAACGGCGCGCGACAGCGTGAGGATCGGCTGGCTCAGATCCGCCTCGTCCAGCGTCGGCAGCGCTCCTGGCTTCAAGGCCGCATCATGCTGGTTCAATACCGCCCCTGCACCATAGTTCTGGGCCTTCAGCGCCCGCATCATACCAACGAGGTTATTGTCCCGGATACGCTCCAACTCGCGGATCGAGTACTTGCCAGACTGCGCATCCGACTGATCCGCAATCATGTCGACCAACTCATCGGTGAACTCAGGCACGTCCATGAGCTTGGTCCAGGGCCATTTCAGCGCCGGGCCGAACTGAGCCATGAAATGCCGCATCCCGGCCTCTCCACCGGCCACGCGATAGGTTTCGAACAGTCCCATCTGGGCCCAACGGATGCCAAAACCCATGCGGATGGATTCATCGATCTCTTCGGTCGTTGCGATGCCGTCTTTCACCAGCCAAAGCGCCTCGCGCCACACCGCCTCGAGGAACCGGTCAGCAATATGCGCGTCGATTTCCTTCTTGATGTGCAGCGGGAAGAACCCCACCGAGGTCAAAAGATCTTTGGCCCGCGCGATCAAGTCAGGTGAATTCTTGTCGGTCGGAACCAGTTCGATCAGTGGCAACAGGTAGACCGGGTTGAACGGGTGTGTCACCACGATCTGCTCGGGTCGCAAAGCGCCTTCCTGCAACTCCGAGGGCTTGAACCCGCTGGTCGAGGACCCGATGATTGCATCTGGATCACAAGCCCCCTGCAAGCTCTTGTAAACCTTCAGCTTCAGATCGAGCCTTTCCGGTACGCTCTCCTGAATCCAGATCGCACCCTGAACTGCCTCACCGAGATCGTCATGAAAGCTCAGCGTCCCTTCTAGAGGCAGAGGTACATCGCTCAACCCCGGCAAAGAACGACGCGCGTTATCTAACACCTCACCGATCTTCCTCTCGGCTTCAGGGTCGGGATCGTATACCCGAACATCCCATCCGTTCAGCAGGAACCGGGCAGCCCACCCGCCACCAATCACTCCGCCTCCGATGATTGCTGCTGTTTTTGCTTGCTGTTCTTTGCCCACGATCCGCCTCTTCATCTGGCCAAAAATATCTCGGGGGTTTGGGGGCTGGCCCCCAATCCGCGACTACTTCGCAACCGGAGCCCGCTTGGTAAGCCCCAGCTTCTCACGTACTTCCTGCGGCCCGATCACCCGCGCGCCCATGTTTTCGATGATGCTGCCTGCACGCTCGACCAACTGCCAGTTTTCGGCCAGAACACCCTTTTCCAGCCACAGGTTGTCCTCCAGCCCGACGCGCACATTACCGCCCGCCAGAACCGAGGCCGCGACATACGCCATCTCATTGCGCCCCAGCGAAAACGCGCTGAACGTCCAGTCCTCCGGCACATTGTTCACCATCGCCATAAAGGTGTTGAGATCATCCGGAGCCCCCCACGGCACCCCCATACATAGCTGGACCAGAGCGTTCGGTTCCAGAACACCCTCTTTCACCAGCTGCTTGGCGAACCACAGATGGCCGGTGTCGAAGGCCTCGATCTCGGGCTTCACACCCAGATCGGTCATCATCTGCCCCATCGCCCGCAAGGCGCCGGGCGTATTGGTCATCACATAGTCGGCCTCGGCAAAGTTCATCGTGCCACAATCCAGAGTACAGATTTCAGGCAAGCACTCCGCTACATGTGCAACACGTTCAGTGGCACCAACCAGATCGGTTCCGGCCTCTGCCAAAGGCAGCGGATTTTCGATCCCGCCGAACACCATGTCTCCGCCCATGCCCGCCGTCAGGTTCAGAACCGCGTCTACTTCGGCATCGCGAATGCGGTCCGTGACTTCACGGTACAGCGCCAGATCGCGTGAAGGCGCACCGGTCTCGGGGTCGCGCACATGGCAGTGCACCACGGCCGCACCGGCTTTCGCTGCAGCAATTGCACTATCGGCAATCTGCTTAGGCGAACGCGGCACATGTGGGCTGCGATCCTGTGTCCCGCCCGAGCCGGTGACGGCACAGGTGATAAAGACTTCGCGGTTCATTTCCAAAGGCATGGCGTTATCCCCAGCTTATACCCGGTTTTACCGTGGGTTTTCCCCAGGCTTCTCCCCGGATTCCGATTTGCGTCAACGCCAACTCTGACGCAGCCTTGAGGGAACCACTTAGCAAAATGCGAATCAGACTTGATGAAATCCGCAAAAAACATACTGCAGCCCGAACATCGCGCCCTGAAAACGGCGGTGCTGGTGCTGGACGAATGCAACACACTCAGCTTCGCGGCCGCCGTCGATCCGATGCGTGCTGCCAACCGACTGGCGGATCGGCCCGCTTTTGATTGGGACTACGTCACGGCAACCGCAGAACCCGCGTTGCTGACCAGCGCTCTGAATGTGCAGGGCATTCCCCTGGCCCGGTTGCAGGGCTGCGATCTGTTGATCGTAGTTGCCGGATTCCAATTGGCCCGTCATGCGACGCCCAGCCTGCTCGCCGGGCTCCGCAGGATCGCGGCCACCGGTGCAACAATCGCCGGGATAGATGGCGGCCCCTGGTTACTGGCTGAGGCTGGATTGCTCGACGGTCACGCGGCGACGACCCATTGGGAGGATTTGGAGAACTTCGCTGCGCGCTTTCCCAATGTCGATGTGCGCCCTGACCGATTTACCGTCTCCGATACACGCCTAACCTCCGGCGGCGCCGTCCCGGCGATCGATATGATGCTCCATATTATTGCTGCACGTCATGGCGCGGGCTTTGCCGCCCGCGTGTCCGGGCTATTCCTCTATGAAGGTGCGTCTCAGCCCTCAAAACCACAAAGCCGCACCGGTGCGCCGCACCGTCACACCGCGCTCACTGCCAAAGCCAACTCATTGATGGAATCCTCACTGGACGACCCCCTGTCCCTTGCGCACATCGCCGATAGACTCGGCACTAGTACGCGCACCCTGCAGCAGCAGTTCCGCCTGCGCCTGAATACAACTCCACAGGATCATTACCTGCAACTCAGACTGGCCGAGGCCCGCCGTCTGGTTACCGATACCGACCTGCCGCTGATGGACGTGGCGCTGGCCACCGGCTTCGCCTCGCAATCCAGCTTCGCCCGCGCGTTCCGAACCGCCCACGGCCTCACGGCTCGCGACCTCAGGCAAGACCGTACGCAACCAACCCATCACTGACACGATCCAACTTCATCTGGCATAAAATACCTCGGGGGAGTCGCCAAAGGCGACGGGGGCAGAGCCCCCATCCCTTCAATATGGCATCGGAAACGCCCGATGCGCCGCACTGATCTCGGCCATCACTTCGGACGACAGCTTCAAATCCTTACCCGCCAGAATATGTTCTAGCTGCGCTACATTTGTCGCGCCAAAGATGGTTGAGGCCATGAACGGACGGCTGCAACACCACGCCAGTGACATGTGGATCGGGTCCAGCCCATGCCGCGCGGCGACATCCAGATAAGCCGCCACTGCATCAAAAACGCGATCTGTTTTGCGCCCGCCCATATTCGGCACCAGCGCCATGCGTGATCCTTCTGGAACAGCACCCCCTTGATATTTCCCAGTCAGGAAACCTGCCGCCAACGGTGAGAATGATAGTAACCCGACATCTTCCAGAAGACACAATTCAGCCAGGTCGGTATCGAATAACCGGCAGAGCAAAGAGTATTCGTTCTGGATCGACGCGACCCGAGGTCCACTAACCTCATCCGACGCCCGCAACCACTGAGCGGTACCCCAAGCGCTTTCATTCGACAGACCAAAGGCGCGGATATTGCCCTTGTCCACCTGCGCCTGCAGAGCGATCAGGCTTTCGCGCATCTCGTCCATAATCTCGTCCCGGTTGTGACCCAAAGGCGCATAGTCCCAGTTCTGTCGGAACATGTAACTACCACGATTTGGCCAGTGGAACTGATAGAGATCTATGCAATCAGTCTGTAGACGACGCAGTGAACCCTCTATCGCCTCAGGTATGGTCTCTTTCGAGATTGGGGCGCCATTGCGCGCATGCACGAACCCTTCACCAGAGTGTTTCGTGGCCAGCACATAGTCACCGCGCCGCGAAGGATTGGCGGCATTCCAATTGCCAAGAATCTCTTCGGTCCGCCCGACCGTCTCTGCCGAGATCGGGTTCACCGGATACATCTCAGCCGCGTCGACAAAGTTGATCCCACCCGCAAGCGCCATGTCCATCTGGCGGTGCGCCTCAGTTTCCGAGGTCTGAGTACCAAAGGTCATTGTCCCAAGACATAAATCCGACACCATGATCCCGGTGCGGCCCAAAGGCTTCATATCCATTTGAAATCTCCTAAAATATATTTGTGACCGATCAAGCTTCGGCCTTTTTCTCCCATCGCCCGGATTCCTCGGACCAATACTGTGCCGAACACCCCGCCCCGGTCAGAGCCTTCCACTGCCCGCGCGCATGTTGAACCGCCTCCGGATCATTTCCGTCGAACAGAATGCAGACACGCTCCATGGTCGAAACTTCCTCCGCCTCAACCGTTGCCCCATCGACAGCCATCACACAGGTCGCGCCATTTGCAGCCCCTTGGCCGGTCGTCAGCAGAACGGGCTGTGCCGCGTCGTGCGGGCCACCTTCGCGACCATGCGGCAGGAACCCGTCCTCAGGTCCCAGCCACAATTTCTCATCCAGCCAGTCCATCCGCACAGGGTCGATTCCCCGCACGGCAATCCGCCACCCGGCCTGTCGTGCCTTGTCGAGCAGCACAGGCAATGTGTGCTCTAACGGCTGGCGGGTCAGGTGGTAGAAATAGACGGCACCCATGCGCTTACTCGAAATTGTCCTGCACGAACCGGCTTAGCGCGCGGACGCCCCAGCCCGTGGCCCCTTTCGGCGCATAAGAGGTCTCGGAAGAGACAGAGGCCACACCTGCGATATCCAAGTGAATCCACGGCGTCTCTTCCTTGACGAAACGCTGCAGGAACTGCGCTGCGGTGATCGAACCTGCGGGCCGCCCGCCCACGTTCTTCATATCCGCAATGCGCGATTTAAGTTGTTTGTCGTAGCCTTCACCCAAGGGCAGCCGCCATGCGCCCTCGTCCTCGGCCTTGGCCGACTTCAAGAAGGCGTCGCAGAAGGTGTCATTGTTTGAAAACACACCGGCATTCTCATGCCCAAGACCAATGATGACCGCGCCCGTCAGTGTGGCCAGATCGATCATGCCCACCGGCTGGAACCGATCCTGCGCGTACCACATGACGTCACACAGAACCAAACGACCCTCGGCATCGGTGTTAATGATCTCGACAGTGTCGCCTTTCATCGAAGTGACCACATCGCCTGGGCGAGAGGCATTGCCCGAGGGCATGTTTTCGACCAACCCGACCAGCCCCACGACATTGGCTTTGGCGTTGCGCTTGGCCAACGCTCGCATGGTTCCGGCAACAACACCCGCGCCGCCCATGTCCATGGTCATGTCTTCCATGCCTCCGGCCGGCTTAAGCGAGATACCGCCGGTATCGAACACGACGCCCTTACCGACCAAGGCCAGCGGCGCGTCATCCTTGTCGCCGCCGTCCCATTGCATCACCACAACTTTCGAGGGGCTGACCGAGCCCTGCCCGACGCTCAGCAGCGTACGCATGCCCAGTTCGGCCAGCTTGTCCTCTTCCAGAACCTCGACCTTCAGGCCCAGCGATTCCATCTCGACCAATCTGTCCGCGAACTCAGTTGTCGTCAGCACATTCGCGGGTTCATTTGTCAGATCTCGTGTCATGCGCACACCGTCTGCGACGGCATAGAGCGGTGCAAAAGCGGCTTCGGCCTCCTCCGGCTTGGAGTGACCGATGGTGATCTCACCCGCCGGGTCTGAGTCCTTGGATTTGTGGACATCGAAATCGTAGGCCCGCAGTACCATGCCCAAGGCTACCTCTTCGATACGCGCGTGATTGGCGGCCATGACCAGCACGGGTTTGCCCGCTGCAGCTTTCGCCAGATTGGCCCCGGCCTTGCGCGCCTCGTCCGCGTCGGGGCGACGCGGCAACACCAGAATGTCCAGCGCCTCGGCCACCATTCCGGCAGGCCAGGCCAGCGAAATAACATTACCCGATTTGACCTTGCTGAACCGCTCGCTTTCGACCAGCCGCGCAACCGCGCCTTTGGTCAGGCGATTGGCTCGACGCGCGGCGGGGCTCATCTTGCCATCGGCGGGAATGAGAATGGCCACGCGCCCTTCGGTTTGCGCTATCGCATCAAGGTCAAAGGGGGTGAATCGGACGGGCACAAGACTGCTCATATCATTCTCCTGAAAAATGCGTTGCCCAAGACCTAGCCCGCGCAGCCACCGTTGACCAGATAGCAGTTTTCCCCGCCGGGCAATTGCATTATGGTCGCGCGAAAATAACGGCAGGCTCGGGGGAGAGAACGTGACACCAATCGGCAGTTACAGGCCGTCGCGCATGATTCCATGCCCGATTGTGATTCTTGGATGCCGGGGTTTGACGGGGATGCCCAAGTGATCCTCGACCGCTATTTTGCCCGCCGCTTTATTCAAAGCTTTCTTGTAATCGGCGGCATTTTTCTGACCTTGATGATCCTGATCGATCTGATCGAACAGGTGCGGCGGTTCGATGGCGTTGACCTATCCTTTGGCCAGTTGCTGCAACTGACGTTGCTGAACACACCGGCCGCGATCAGCGAGATGTTACCCCTGCTGATGATCCTGGCCACCATCGCGCTGTTTGTCGGCCTCGCCCGCAGCTCCGAACTGGTGGTGACCCGCGCTATCGGGCGATCCGGTATCCGAGCCCTGCTAGCGCCCGTATTGCTTGCGCTGACCATCGGCGCACTTGCTGTGACTTTGCTGAATCCCATCGCGGCCGCGACGTCGGAAGAGTTCCAACGCTTGTCCGATGGTTATCGCAACCAGGGTGGTTCAGCCCTGTCCATCAGCCGCGAGGGGTTGTGGCTGCGCCAGAGCTCAGCCAACGGTCAGTCGGTGATTCACGCAACCGGCACTGTCAACGGCGACCGGTTCGCCCTGCAGAACGTGACCATCACAACGTTCTCATCCGACGGCAAGCCGAACCAGCAAATCTCGGCCCAGCAAGCTGATCTGGAGGATGGATTCTGGACCTTGCATCAGGCCAAAATCTGGCCCATTCAGGACGATTTAAATCCCGAAGCAAATGCCACCAGCCATGAGATCCTGAACCTACCCACAACGCTGACCAGAGACCGGATTCTGGACACTCTCGGGCAAAAGGATTCGGTTTCGGTCTATGATCTGCCCCAGTTGATTCGTGATCTGGGCGAGGCGGGATTTTCAACCAAGCAATATGAGGTCTGGCTGCAAGTACAACTTGCGCGACCCCTGTTTCTGGTTTCGATGGTTCTGATCGGGGCCGCCTTCACAATGCGCCATGTCCGGTTCGGCGGCACCGGAGTTGCCGTGCTGACCGCTGTATTGCTGGGGTTCGGTATCTACTTCATCCGGAATTTCGCCCAAATTCTTGGCGAAAACGGGCAATTACCTATTCTGGTCTCGGCCTGGGCCCCACCCTTTGCGGGCATTCTACTGTCTCTGGGCCTGTTGCTCCATGCGGAGGATGGCTGATGCGCTCCGTCCTGTCTTTGTTGCTGTCGAGCGCACTGATCCTCTCGCTGCCAGCAGCAGTTGCCGCACAGTCCGAACCAGAAGGTGCCGCCAGCGAGGCTGACGCGACTGAACAGAATCAACCCGCCCTACTGGTGGCCGATGAGATATTCATTACCCCGGATCGCAAACTGGTCGCAGAGGGGAATGTCGAGGCCTTCCAAGGCGACGTCAAACTGACAGCGCAAAGCGTCACCTATGATCGCGAAACCGGCGAGCTGACCCTGACAGGCCCAATCCGGATCGATCAAGGCGGAAACAGCACATTGCTGGCCGATTCCGCGCAGTTGGACAGCGGGATACAGAATGGCCTTCTGATGGGCGCGCGCATGGTCTTTGACCAGCAAGTGCAGATCGCCTCAGTTCAGGCCACCCGTGCGGCAGGTCGCTACACGCAATTCAGCAAGGTCGCTGCAACCTCATGTCATGTCTGCGCGAATGGCAGACCCCCGATCTGGCAAATTCGCGCCCGGAAAGTGACCCATGACCAGCTTGAACGGCAGCTCTATTTCGAAGGCGCACAGTTCCGAATACTCGATGTCCCGGTCTTCTACTTTCCCACGCTGCGCCTACCCGACCCGACACTTGAGCGGGCGACCGGCTTTCTCGTGCCGTCGATCCGCACCACTTCGCAACTGGGCACTGGCGTTCAGGTGCCGTATTTCTTCAAGATCGGAGATCACAAGGACCTGACTCTGACGCCCTATCTGTCGCCCAAGACCCGCACACTTGGGTTTCGTTACCGGCAGGCATTCAAACGCGGGCGCATTCGGCTGCGAGGCTCTTATACACGCGACGACCTGCAGCCCGGTCAGGATCGGGGGTATTTCTTCGCCGATGGCCGGTTCGGTCTTGGATATGACTACCGGCTGACATTCGATATCAAAACAACTTCGGATGACTCGTATCTGGCAGATTACGGCTTGCCCGATTTTGACCGCCTGCGTAGCGAAATTGCACTTGAGCGGATCAAGCGTGATACAGCATTCAGAACCAGCTTCATCCACTACAAGTCCCTTCGGGATAGCGAAAATCAGGATGAAATCCCATCGCGTGTCTTCGACATCAACTATCGAAAGCGATTCTTCCCCAGCACCTTAGGGGGTGAAGTTGAACTAAGCCTCGATGGTCACACCCACACGCGAACCAGTGACGAAGATATTATTGGTCGCGACGTCGCCAGGGCAACATTCGATGCGGAATGGCTGCGCAACTGGACCTTTGCGACCGGATTACGTGCAGAGGCATTGGTGGGCGCGTCAGTGGATACGTTCAATATCCGCAATGACAGCGAGTTTCCGAACAATGTAACCCGCTCGACCCCGCGTGCAGCTTTTACCCTGCGCTACCCCATGCTGCGCCGCGAGCAGTCCGGTGCAACACAAATCCTTGAGCCAATCGCGCAAATTGGTTGGACGCATGTTTCGAACAATGACGTTCCCAACGATGAAAGTACCTTTCAGGAACTCGATCAGGGCAATCTTTTGTCCCTTTCGCGCTTTCCGGCCCCCGACCGCCGCGAAGACGGTGCAACCGCCGTTGTGGGCCTGAACTGGTCTCGGTACAATGCTGACGGCTGGCGGGCGCTGGCGACAATCGGACAGGTCTTCCGGTCCGATGCGGATCCGGATTTCACGCTCACATCGGGGCTGCAGGGTACCAAATCCGACATTCTGCTTGCCGGGCAATTGAATAACGGCAAGGGGCTGACATTGGCCGCGCGTGGGCTTTTAAACAGCGATTTCAGTTTTACCAAAGCTGAAATTCGTGCAGGCTGGTCTAGTGGAGATACGGCAATCTCCGGCGGTTACATCTGGCTCGAGCCTGATCCTGCTGAAGCGAATAATGATGAAATCTCGGAATTACGGGTGAGCGGTCGCTACCGCGTAGATCAGAATTGGTTGACCCGAGCCAACGCACGCTATGATTTCAGCGAATCTGAACCACTCCGCCTTGGGTTCGGCGTGACCTACGAAAATGAGTGTGTGCAGGTAAATGTGAACGTCAACAGACGCTTTACCTCCACATCAAGTATTGAGCCTTCGACAGAATTCGGCTTTACCGTTGCCCTGACAGGGTATTCCGTCGAAGGCGATGGACAGAAGTTTAAGAGAAGATGCAGTTGATCTCAGGTTTCACAAAATCTCTCCGCTCTGGCTGCCGTAGATCGGTGCTGCCGGTGCTGGCTGCCGCGCTTGTTGCAATGGCCACACCACAGGTTCAGGCTCAAAGCCTGTTCTCGCCTGCAATCCGGGTCAATCAGGACATTGTCACCTGGTATGAACTTCAACAACGTCAGCAGTTTCTCGAATTGCTCGGCGTTCCGGGCAGTTCCGAGCGCGAAGTCCGCGAAGCCTTGATCGAGGATCGTTTGCGCAAACAGGCGATGCGCGATGCCGGCATCGAAGCCGCGCCCGAAGATATCCAGACCGGGATTGATGAATTCGCCTCGCGCGGCAACCTCAGCAGCGAAGAGTTTCTGCAGCTGCTCAACGATGCGGGCGTATCAAAGGAAACCGTCCGGGATTTTGTCGCCGATCAACTGTCCTGGCGCGACTTTGTCAGTACCCGCTTTCTGTCGCAGGCTCGTCCCTCGGAAGATGAGATCAACCGTGCTTTGGGTCAGGGTGGCGGCGGCGGCCTACAGGTTCTGTTGTCCGAAATTATCATTCCGGTAACACCGCAGACCCTGGCGCAGGCTGAAGCCCTGGCCGATGAAATCTCACAACTTCCCGATCAAGACAGCTTTTCTTCGGCTGCTACGCAATACTCTGCCGCTGCCACACGCGAGAATGGCGGGCGACTGGATTGGCTGTCGCTCAACAACCTGCCTCCGGCCCTGCAACCCGTCATTCTGGGCTTGAAAAACGGTGAGATCACCGACCCACTTTCGCTCCCGAACGCCGTGGCTCTGTTCCAGATGCGCGGCATCCGCGAAGTTGCCGCAGGTGCCCCAACCTATTCCGAGATCGACTACGCGATCTACTACCTTCCCGGTGGCCGCAGCGCCGAAACGCTTGCAAAAGCCGAAAAGCTCAAGGAAGAGATCGACACCTGCGATGACCTCTACGGCATCGCCAAAGATCAATCGCCCGACGTGCTGGAACGCCTTACCCAAAGCCCCTCGGCGATTCCACGCGACGTAGCGCTTGAGCTGGCCAAGCTTGATCCAAATGAGGCATCGGCCACGCTGACGCGCAACAACGGGCAGACGCTGATGTTCCTGATGCTGTGCAATCGCACCCGCAACCTGGGCGAAGATACCACCCGTGTGGACGTGGCAAACGCACTGACCCAGCAACGGTTACAGGCCCTTGCAAACAGCCTGCTGGAACAGCTGAGGGCCGACGCTGTCATCATCGAACAATGATCGCCCCAATCGCGCTAAGCTGTGGTGAGCCCGCCGGGATCGGACCCGAAATCGCAGCCAAAGCTTGGGCAGCCCTGCGCGATACCTGTCCGTTCTTCTACATCGGCGACGCATCACATTTGCCCGATGGAACACCCATTACCCGGATCGCCGACCCGTCAGAGGCCACACCGGCCAGCGCCTCGGCTCTGCCGGTGCTGCATTTCGACTTTCCTGCCCCGAACACGCCCGGCCACCCCGATCCAGCAAACGCACTTTCGGTCATCGATTCTATTGAAAAGGGTGTTGAGCTGGTGAGTTCCGGCGCAGCCTCTGCACTGTGTACCGCGCCGATCCACAAAAAGGCGCTGATCGACGGTGCGGGCTTTGCCTTCCCCGGCCATACCGAATTTCTTGCTGCTTTGGCAGGCCGGTCACGCGTAGTAATGATGCTGGCCAGCGAACAGCTCCGCGTGGTTGCGGCCACCATCCACATCCCGCTCTCTCAGGTCCCAAGCGCACTCACCCCAGAAGTGCTGCAAGAAACCATCGAGATCACCGCCCAAGGCCTGCGCACCCAATTCGGTATCCACCATCCTCGCATCGCCATCGCGGGGCTGAACCCCCACGCTGGCGAAGGCGGGAAAATGGGTACGGAAGAGCTTGACTGGATCGCGCCACTGATCGCAGACCTCAATCCAGTCGATTGCACCGTGACCGGACCCCACCCGGCAGACACCATGTTCCACGCCGCGGCGCGCACGCGATATGATGCCGCGATTGCGATGTATCACGACCAGGCCCTGATCCCGATCAAGACACTGGATTTCGACAGCGGTGTGAACGTAACCTTGGGCCTGCCCTTCGTCCGGACCTCGCCGGATCACGGCACCGCTCTGGACATCGCGGGCCAATGCCGCGCGACCGCCACCAGCCTGATCGAGGCCCTGAAACTCGCCCAACGAATGGGCCATTCCCGCTAATGCTTCATCTGGCCCCAAATACCTCCGCCGGAGGCAAAAAAAACTCTGGTGCTCTCCCCGCAACCCGCGCGACGGTAAAGTCATGAGCGCCATCGACTCCCTCCCCCCGCTGCGCGAGGTTATCGCAACTCACCAGCTTTCGGCCCGCAAGTCGCTGGGCCAGAACTTCCTGCTCGACCTCAACTTGACCGCCAAGATCGCGCGGCAGGCGGGTGATCTGACTCAATGCGATGTCCTTGAAATCGGCCCAGGCCCCGGAGGTCTGACTCGCGGGCTTCTGTCCGAAGGCGCGCGCAAGGTCGTGGCCGTGGAAAAGGACACCCGCTGCATCGCCGCCCTGAACGACATCGCCGCCGCCTATCCGGGCCAGCTGGAAGTGATCAACGGCGACGCGCTGGAAATCGAGCCGCTGGCCCACCTGACACCTCCGATCCGGGTGGCCGCGAACCTTCCCTACAATGTCGGGACCGAGCTTCTGGTCCGCTGGCTCACCCCGCCCGAATGGCCGCCCTTCTGGCAGAGCCTGACCCTTATGTTTCAACGTGAAGTGGCCGAGCGGATCGTCGCCCAACCCGGCAGCAAGGCCTATGGCCGCCTCGCCATCCTTGCCCAATGGCGGGCCGAAGCGCGCATTGCAATGTCCCTGCCACCCGGAGCCTTCACTCCACCGCCCAAGGTCTCAAGCGCCGTGGTTCACCTGACTGCCCTGCCCGAACCCCGCTATCCCGCTGACGCCGCAACCCTGTCGCGCGTGGTTGCCACAGCCTTCAATCAGCGCCGCAAAATGCTGCGGGCCTCACTCAAAGGGGCAGCGCCAGATATCGAGGACCGCCTGATCGCAGCCGGAATCAAACCCACCGACCGGGCCGAGCAGATCCCGCTCGAAGCCTTCTGCGCGCTCGCGCGCGAAATTCGCAAACCCTGAACGAAAAAACCCCAGGCCTTTGCCCGGGGTTTTCATTCAATTCATGATCGAAAAGCGCTTATTCAGCTGCCTCGGGTGCGTCGCCCTTGTCAGCGGGTGCATCCTCAGCCGCAGGGGTGGCAGCCTTTGGCTTCCGGGTGCGCGGGCGGCGCGGCTTTTCCTTACGCTCGGTCGCTTCGGGTTGCTCGGCATCCTTGCTTTCCGGCGTCTCGACCAGCCCTGTATCGGGTGCAGCCGCCTCATTCCCGAAATCCACAACGTCCGGCTGCGGAGCCTCGGCCGGATCGGCCTGACGGGCTGCTTCGCGTTCCTGACGCTCGGCGCGTTCACGATCACGCTCGGCCTGTCGTTCGCGGTTCTGGCGCTCTTGCTCTTCGCGGCGCGCTTCGATCTCGCGCTGCGCCTCGCTTAGCATGCGCAGATAGTGCTCGGCGTGTTGCTGAAAGTTCTCAGCTGCCACGCGGTCATTCGACAGCTGAGCGTCGCGCGCCAATTGGTTGTATTTGTCAATAATCTGCTGCGGTGTGCCACGCACCTTGCCTTCGGGGCCCGAGCTGTCAAAAACTCGGTTTACGACGTTTCCGCCAGAAGGACGATTGCGGTTGTTCTTGGCCCGCGAGCGGGATTTGGAAGATCTCATCTTACTTTACGTCAGCCTTATCAATTCACTGTCGATCAACCCGTATCTAACGCTGCTCAGTGGCTTGTGCCGTTACGCGCTATCGACTTTTTGGGCTTGGCGTCAGGGGTGCGCTGAAACAGCGTCAACCTCGCCGACTAATCCTGAGTAAACATGTCCTGAGCGTTCAGACAAGGGGATTCTCGAAAATGTCGCAGCTTTTTTACATCAATCGGCATTTTTCGGCCTCAGTTTCGCTTAGAAGGCGGCATTCTGGCCCCCACAACACGATCACGCCTGTCCAGATCGGGGATCACCTTTACGCCGGTCAAACCAGCGGCATCAAAAAGGGCAGAAACATAAGCGCCCTGTGTCGGGCCAATTTCAACCAGGATACGCCCGCCGGGCATCAGATAATCCGGGGCCGATGCCGCAATACGGCGATAGGCATCCAGACCGTCGCCCTCATCCGTCAGCGCCATGCGCGGCTCATGCTCGCGCACTTCAGGGGAAAGCGCGTGCAGCTCGTCCGCTGAAATATAGGGCGGATTCGAAACAATCAGATCGAACTGACCTTCAATGTTTTCGAACCAGTCAGATTGCCGAATCTCGGCGCGCGCCTGCACCTGATGCTGTACTGCATTGGCGCTGGCCTGCAGACAGGCAGCTTCGCTGAGGTCGGCGCCGACGCCCGAGGCACTCGCCCGCTCGGCCAGCAAGGTGATCAGGATACAGCCCGAGCCCACACCCAAATCGAGTACATGATCAAACGGCTCGCTCAGCGCCGCCTCGATCAATGCCTCGGTCTCCGGGCGCGGGTCCAGCACATCGCGACTGACCCGAAACCGCCGACCATAGAATTCACGCTCGCCCAGCAGATGCGATACCGGCACTCGGATGGCCCTTAGCGAGATCAATTGATCGTAGCGTTCCGCGATATCCTCCGGCAGTTCCTCGGGCGCGATCAGCGTCACCCGACTGGCCTCGATCCGCGCCGCATGCGCCAGCAGCACCCGCGCATCCCGCGCTGGATCAGGCACACCGGCTGCGCGCAAACGTGCGGTTGCAGCGACCATGGCCTGCGCGGCTGTCAGCGCAGCAATCATTGCGCCATTTCGGCCAGAAGCCGAGCCTGATCATCTGCGGTCAGCGCGTCGATCACCTCATCCAGATCGCCCTGCATCACCTGATCCAGCTTATAAAGCGTCAGGTTAATGCGGTGATCCGTCATGCGGCCTTGCGGGAAGTTATACGTCCTAATCCGTTCCGACCGGTCACCTGAACCGACCTGACTGGCGCGATCCGCCGAGCGTTCGCTGTCGATCCGCTGCCGTTCAAGATCATAAAGGCGCGTTTTCAGCACCTGCATCGCTATCTCACGGTTTCGGTGCTGGGATTTCTCGGAACTGGTCACCACGATTCCGCTGGGCAAGTGAGTAATCCGCACAGCCGAATCCGTCGTGTTCACGTGCTGCCCCCCCGCGCCCGAGCTGCGCATCGTGTCAATTCGGATGTCATTGGCATCGATCTGAATGTCCACATCCTCGGCCTCTGGCAAAACCGCCACCGTCGCCGCCGAGGTATGAATGCGCCCACCGCTTTCGGTTTCGGGCACGCGCTGCACGCGATGCACGCCGGATTCGTACTTCATCCGCGCAAAGACATTGTCGCCCTTGATATGTGCCACCACCTCTTTGATCCCACCAAGATCAGACGCTTGTTCCTCGATGATCTCGAACTGCCAGCCCCGCGCTTCGGCATAGCGTTGATACATGCGCAGCAAGTCTCCGGCAAACAGCGCGGCCTCATCCCCGCCGGTGCCGGGGCGTATTTCCAGCATTGCCGGGCGCGCATCAGCCGCGTCTTTGGGCAACAGCGCCAGCTGCAAGGCATGCTCCGCCTCGGGGATACGCGCCTGCAGTTCTGGAATTTCCTCTTCGGCCAGCTCTTTCATGTCCGGGTCAGACAGCATTGCCTCGGCCTCGGCCAGATCAGAAACCAGCTGACGCCACGCCATGATCTGATCGACCACCGGCTTGAGGTCGGAATATTCCTTTGCCAAAGCTGCAATATCCCCGCCCGAGGCACCATCCGCCATGGCCGCTTCGAGGTATTGGAATCGCTGAGTTATCTGTTCAAGGCGTTCTTCGGGGATCATCCGCGCGGTGTCTATCATCCAGAGGCTTTGGTCAAGGCCCTGCCTTGTGCTAGGCTTGGGCCATGAAGCGACTGATCTTAGCCCTGACACTCATTGCGACGCCCGGAATGGCCGATGTTGTTGGCCCCGGAGGCAAAGTGCAAGACTGCTATTGCACCGACAAATCCGGCACCCGCATCGAGTTGGGAGAGATGATATGCCTGCAGGTCGACGGCCGCATGTTCATGGCCCAATGCCAGATGTCGCTGAACGTGCCCATGTGGCGCGAGGTGCAAGAGGGCTGTTTGTCGTCAGGGTTGCAGCAAAGCAAGCCATTGGGTGACCCGGTCCCGATTGACGCCGAAATCTTTCCGGCCAAATCTTAATCTGGCATAGATACGCAGCGTATCACCGTCTTGCTGCACGGTGGTGTAGTCGGGAAACCCGAATACCTTGGTACGGGTGATATAGGTGATCATGCCCTCTTCTAGAGATCCGGCCAGAACACTGGTGCGTGGTGTTGCGCGCGCAATTTTATCGAGACGCGCCAGCCCATCAGGACCGGTTTCGACGACTCGAACGACACCACCCTTCAGGTCTCGTTCCGCGTCTTCAGGGGCCACATGCCAGCGCACAGGATCTGAAGGCGCAAGTCTGATATAGGCACCCATTGCAAGGCCCACCGCAATCAACAGCCACAGCACCATTTTCATCTGCCCATTCATTCCCGCTATGCCCTGCTTACTCGGTCAGAGGATGGCGTCGCACCCCTATCGTGACGTCACTCCGGGCAGAATGCACAGCATCTCGAACAGTAGATTGGCTGCGGTCAGTGCCGTATTGCCCGACGGATCATAGGGTGGAGATACTTCGACCAGATCGCAGCCCACCACGTTCATGCCCGCCAGCGCATGGATCAACTGCAGCGCCTGCGGAGTGGTCAGACCTGCGATCTCGGGCGTGCCTGTTCCGGGTGCATAGGCCGGATCGAGGCTGTCGATGTCATAGGTGATATAAACCGGATGATCTTCGACCGTTTTGCGGATCAACGAGCCGATTTCGGTCAGGTTCTGTTGCCACAGCTCCCACGCAGGGTACTGGCGGAACCCCCAACCCTGCGCCTCGGTAAAGTCGCTGGCGGCGTAGCCCGATCCACGAATCCCGATCTGGAAGGTTTTATCGGGGACAATCAGCCCTTCCTCATAGGCACGGCGAAAGACAGTACCGTGAGTCTCACGCTCGCCAAACATTTCGTCGTTCACGTCCGCATGAGCGTCCACATGCACCAGCGCCACCGGCCCGTGTTTCGCCGCCATTGCCCTTAGGATCGGCAGGGTGATCGAGTGATCCCCACCCATCGCCACCGGGATCACATCCTGCGCCAGAATACCGTCATAGCTGTCCTTGATGATCTTCAGACTATCGGCCAACGAAAAGGTGTTGATCGCCAAATCCCCGATATCGGCAATCTGCAAGTGATCGAACGGGGCCGCCCCATTGGCCATGTTATAGGGCCGGATCATCGCGCTTTCGCTACGGATCTGCTTGGGTCCAAACCGCGTGCCCGACCGCCAAGAGGTGCCGATATCCATCGGTACGCCCAGGAACGTCACGTCCAGCCCTTCAAGCGACGACGCCTGCGGCAGGCGCATGAATGTATTCGGTCCCGAAAACCGCGCCAGATCATTGCCGCCGATGGGTTGGTTGTATTCGGTCATGTGATGTCTCCGATCCGGTGCTTCACCAAGCAGATACCGGAATTATGCCTAACCAATGGTTAAGGTTTCACCAGCTTGTTCCACCCCAACAGGCAAATGATCTGTGTTGCCACATGAGCTCCTGCAATCGCCGTCGCACCGGAGGTGTCATAGGGCGGAGATACCTCAACCACATCGCCACCTTTGATGTTGATCCCGGCAATGTCCCGCAGGATGATTTGCGCCTGAATGGAACTCAGCCCACCCCAGACCGGCGTCCCAGTACCCGGGGCAAAAGCCGGGTCCAGACCGTCGATGTCGAAACTCAGATAAACGGGCCTGTCACCCAGTATCCCTTTGATCTTCTGCGCCACCGCAGCGGGGCCGGATTCGTACACCTCACGCGAGTCGATGATGTTGACGCCCAGAGTGTCCTCATTCGTCGTGCGGATCCCCACCTGAACCGAGCGTTTCGGGTCCACGATCCCCGATTTCACCGCCTTGTAGAACATGGTCCCATGATCCACGCGGGACATGTCGTCATCGGCCCAGGTGTCCGTATGCGCATCGAATTGCAGCAGAGACATTGGTCCGAATTTCTCGGCATAAGCCTTGAGGATCGGGAAACTGATATAGTGATCCCCTCCCAGCGTGACCGAGGCGACATCTGCGGCCAGAATGGTGCGGATGTGATCTGTCAGCGTATCGGGAAAGGCCGGGATATTGGCATAGTCATAGGCCATGTCGCCGTAATCCACGATGGCCAGTTCACTCAGCGCATCAAACGGCCAGCCATAGGGTGCATCCGGCGATTGCAGCGCGCTCGCCTCACGGATGGCACGGGGTCCAAGCCGCGTTCCGGGGCGGTTGGTCACCGCCTGATCGAAAGGCACGCCGGTTACCGCGATATCCGCACCGGTCAGGTCTTTGGTATATAGCCGCCGCAGGAATGAGGTCGCGCCGCCAAAGGTGTTCTCATAAGATAATCCCTTGAGATCGGGGTTGGTGAACGCCTCATCCACCTGGTTCTTTGCATCTTCCAGTGCCATGTTTTTTCCTTTTCAGCCCAATGGCTGTGCCTTTTCGACGATCCGTGCGAAGAAGGACGCTCCGATCGGCGCGACGTCGTCATTGAAGTTGTATTTCGGATGGTGCAGCCCCGCGCCATCTCCTTGCCCCATGAACAGGTAAGCACCGGGTCGGGCCTGCAGCATGTAGGAAAAATCCTCTGCCCCCATCTCACGCCCAGCATCATCTTTCACGCGTTCCGCGCCGGATACATCCCGCGCCACTTCAGCCGCGAATGCCGCCTTGTCGGCGTCGTTGATAGTGGCGGGATAACCCTCCTGATAGTCCAGTTTGGCCTCGACACCGTACGAGGCCGCCTGCCCCGCCACGATCTGCGCCATTCTCTCTTTGACCATCCTTTGCACGGCCGGATCAAAGGTGCGAACGGTGCCGTTCAGATAAGCGGTATCAGGTATCACGTTATTCACTGTTCCGGTGTGTATCTGCGTCACCGACACCACCAGATCGTCCAGCGCATAGTGGTTGCGGCTGACGATAGTTTGGATCGCCTGCGCCATCCCGCAAGCCGCCATCACCGGGTCGCGCGTCTCATGCGGCATGGCCCCATGGCCGCCCACGCCCTGAATATTGATCTCGAAAGTATCTACTGCGGCCATCAGCGGCCCCGGCGTAGTCTCGAACAGCCCCTCGGGCCGGCCCGGAGTGTTATGGATGCCGTAAACCTCAGAGATATTGAACCGATCCATGATGCCTTCTTCAACCATCACGCCCGCGCCGCCGCCCTCTTCCTCGGCAGGCTGAAAGATCAGCGCAACCCGACCCGCAAAATTCCGCGTTTCGGCCAGATAGCGCGCAGCACCCAGCAGCATGGTTGTGTGCCCGTCATGACCGCAGGCATGCATCTTACCGGGGTTCTTCGAGGCGTAGTCCACGCCCGTTTCCTCGGTAATCGGCAATGCATCCATGTCAGCGCGCAGACCAATAGTCGGTCCCTCGCCCTGCCCGTTGATGATCGCGACCATGCCGGTTTTGGCGATTCCCTCATGCAGTTCATCCACCCCAAACTCGCGCAGACGCTCGGCCACAAAGGCGGCGGTCTCATAGCATTCGAATTCCAATTCGGGGATGGTGTGAAGGTGCTGGCGCCACTTGGCCATATCGGCGGCGTAATCGGCAATTCGGTTGACGACGGGCATCTGGGGTGGACTCCTGATCCTGACTGCGGGATGGATGCATCTGACACCGGAACGAAAGGGTTCGCAATGGCCGAAAATCCTCTGATCCACGACACGGACGCAGGTATCGAGCGTTTGCTGGAAATCATGCGCCGCCTACGCGACCCTCAATCCGGTTGCCCGTGGGATATCGAACAGGATTTTTCGACCATCGCGCCCTATACGATCGAAGAAGCCTATGAAGTCGCCGATGCCATCGAACGCGAGGCTTATGACGAATTGAAGGGAGAGCTGGGCGACCTGCTGTTCCAATCCGTCTTCCACGCGCAAATGGCTGAAGAGGCTGGGCATTTTACCTTTCAGGACGTGGTGCGCACCATGTCGGACAAGATGGTTACCCGTCACCCACATGTCTTCGGTGATGAGTCCCGAGACAAGTCGGCGGATCAACAGACAAAGGACTGGGAAACCATCAAAGCCGCCGAACGTGCGGGCAAAGAACAAAAAGGTGCATTAGACGGTGTTGCCGCGAACCTGCCCGCCTTGCTACGCGCACATAAGCTGCAGAAACGTGCCGCGCGCGTAGGGTTCGACTGGCCTGACGCCAGCCATGTGCTCGCCAAGATCACCGAGGAAGCCGCTGAGCTGGAAGAGGCGCGCGACAGCATGGATGCCGACGCGCTCGAGGATGAATTCGGCGATCTGCTGTTCGTGATTGTCAACCTCGGCCGCCACTTAGGCATCGAACCCGAGGCCGCCCTGCGCCGCACAAACGCCAAGTTTACTCGCCGTTTTGAGAAGGTCGAAGCCCGGCTGGCCGAACGCGGAAAAACGCCGTCGCAAAGTGATCTGGCCGAAATGGACGCGCTGTGGGACGAGGTGAAAATCGAGGAACACCGCGCCAACGGCAAACTCCCGCCGGTGGATGCTCCGGCAGGCACGTAATTCGGCTAGACAAGTCCCGCGACACTTGCGAGTGTCCGACCTTCACGGCCCCCGGAGACCCCCATGCCCCGCAAGATCATAATCGACACCGATCCCGGACAGGACGACGCCGTCGCCATTCTTCTAGCGCTAGCCAGCCCCGAAGAGATCGAGGTTTTGGGTATCACCGCCGTCGCTGGAAACGTGCCTTTGGAGCTGACCGCCAAAAATGCCCGCATCGTGTGCGAGTTGGCGGGGCACACCGAAATCCCCGTCTACGCCGGATGCGATCGCCCCTTGAAACGCCCGCTCGTCACCGCCGAGCATGTGCATGGTAAAACAGGGCTCGACGGCCCTGTTTTGCCAGATCCTGAAATGCCTCTGGCCGAAGGTCACGCGGTCGATTTTATCATCGATACCCTGCGCGCACATGAGCCCGGCACGGTGACGCTCTGCCCTCTGGGGCCGCTGACGAACATCGCCACTGCCTTCCAAAAAGCGCCCGACATCATCGACCGGGTGCAGGAAATCGTCCTGATGGGTGGTGCGTATTTTGAGGTTGGAAACATCACACCAGCAGCCGAATTCAACATTTATGTCGACCCGGAAGCTGCTGATATTGTGTTTAAATCCGGCATTCATGTCGTCGTAATGCCATTGGATGTCACACATGATGCGCTGGTCACACCCCATCGCAATGATGCATTCCGGGCATTGGACAGCAAGGTTGGCCATGCAGTGGCAGAGATGACCGATTTCTTCGAACGTTTCGACAAGGAAAAATACGGATCGGAGGGCGCACCGCTGCACGACCCCTGCGTCACCGCCTATCTGATCCGACCCGAGTTGTTCTCGGGCCGCCACATCAATGTTGAGATCGAAACCCAATCAGAATTGACGTTGGGCATGACAGTGGCCGACTGGTGGCAGGTCACTGATCGCGCACCAAACGCCATGTTCATGGGTGACGTGGATGCCCAAGGTTTCTTCGACCTGCTCACAGAAAGACTTGCCCGCCTATGACCGCCGCACTCCGCCTTGCCCGCCCCGACGATCTGGACCGACTGATGGCGCTGGTCGCAGCGTTTCACTCGGAATCCGGCATCGCGCAGGATGACGAGAAACGTCGCAACGCGCTGGCCCCACTGCTGGATGGAATACCCCATGGGTGCATATATCTGATCGGTCCGGGCCGCGCGCCGCTGGGCTATGTCATCCTCACCTTCGGCTGGTCGGTCGAGTTTGGTGGCATGGATGCCTTTGTAGATGAGATTTACATCCGCCCCGCCGTTCGCGGACGCGGTATCGCCACCGAAGTGCTGCATGATCTCCCCAAGGCGCTGGCCGAGGCCGGTCTGACCGCCCTGCATCTTGAGGTCGACCGAACCAACGAAACCGCGCAGAAACTATATCTGCGGTCAGGCTTCAAACCGCGCGATCGCTACATGCTGATGAGCAAATCGCTTTAGCGCGATTCCCCCCGGAAGATTACCGCCGGATTTGCCATTTCCTGCACCGGATCATCCTGCGAAACCTGCATCCCTGTGATCGGATAGGTCCCAGGCTCTGAACATGCGGCCAGCATTCCCGCGCAAAGCATTGAAATTACGAGAAAGACCTTTGAAGCAGACATATCGTCCCCCTTTCTGCAATGCTTGCAGACTATCGGGAGTCACAGCGCCGCAATAGGAACAAGTTCACACATAACGACATTTATGTTTGTTTAGCTTAACGATCAGCGGCAGTTCTTATTGAACGTCTGCTCCATGGTCTTGAACTGCCGGGGCACGCGTTTGGGTTTGGGCAGCGCATTCAACTGTTCAGTTATGTTCTCACCGGTGTACCAGGACTCGAACAATAATTCTTTGATGTCATCGTCCAAAACCGTATTGGCGACGTTATAGGTGCACAGGCATTCCTCCATCGTGACCTGCCCGCTGGGATCGCCTTCCACCATTTTCTGGCACACTGCCTGAGGCGGACGATCAGCCCCTGCAAGCTGAGGCAGGATCAATAGCGCGCCAGCGCCAACGATGCGTTTGAATGTTGTCATAAATCGCCCTCTCCCATCTTGGCCTTCGATGCCCAGCTTAGACGGATCGGTAATGACTCAAAGAAAAAAATGGCCCCGGCGTTCTACCGGGGCCTGATCTGGTTTTACCAAGTACGCCAAACTCAGCGCTTCAGGATCGACGCGCCGGCGTATTCTGCGACCTCACCCAGCGATTCCTCGATGCGGATCAGCTGGTTGTATTTGGCCAACCGGTCCGACCGCGCCAGCGAGCCGGTTTTGATCTGCCCACAGTTGGTCGCCACAGCCAAATCGGCAATGGTGGCATCTTCGGTCTCGCCCGAGCGATGCGACATCACGTTGGTATACCGTGCACGGTGGGCCATATCGACGGCGCGCAGAGTTTCGGTCAGTGATCCAATCTGGTTCACCTTAACCAGCATCGAGTTGGCACAGCCACGATCGATCCCCTCTGCCAAACGCTCTGGGTTGGTTACGAACAGGTCGTCGCCGACCAGTTGTACTTCGTTGCCGATGGCATCGGTTAGCGCTTTCCAGCCATCCCAATCGTCCTCGGACATACCGTCTTCGATCGAGATAATTGGGTAATCTTTGACCAATGTCGCCAGATACTCAGCGTTCTCCTCTGAGGTCAGCGAGATGTTTTCACCCGACAGAACATATTTTCCGTCGCGGTAGTATTCGGTGGCGGCGCAGTCCAGCGCCAGATGGATCTCTTCGCCGGGTTTGTAGCCCGCTTTTTCGACCGCCTGCAGGATGAAATCCAGTGCCTCACGGGTCGAAGCGATGTTAGGTGCAAAACCACCTTCGTCCCCCACTCCGGTGGCCAGCCCGGCAGCCGACAGTTCGCGCTTGAGCGTATGGAACACCTCCGACCCCATGCGCACGGCTTCGCGGATATTCGCGGCCGAGGTCGGCATGATCATGAATTCCTGAATGTCGATCGGATTATCGGCGTGCTCACCCCCGTTGATGATGTTCATCATCGGAACCGGAAGAACGCGCGCAGAAGTACCGCCAACATAGCGATACAGAGGCTGCGTGGTGAAATCCGCCGCCGCCTTGGCCGTCGCCAGCGAGACACCCAGGATAGCGTTCGCGCCCAGACGGCCCTTGTTCTCGGTCCCGTCGAGTTCAATCATCGCCTGATCGATGGCCACCTGCTCGGTCGCGTCAAAGCCCACCAGTTCTTCGGCGATCTCACCGTTAACGGCAGCAACCGCTTCCAGCACGCCCTTGCCCATGTAACGAGATTTGTCACCATCGCGCTTTTCCACCGCCTCGTAGGCGCCGGTCGACGCCCCTGAAGGCACAGCGGCGCGGCCCATGGTGCCGTCTTCCAGAATCACGTCCACTTCGACCGTCGGGTTGCCCCGGCTGTCCAGTATTTCGCGTGCGTGGATGTCGATGATCGTGCTCATGATACGGGTCCCAATGATGCCAACGGTTGCATGCCTCATACCAGCACGCGGCGAAAAGTAAACCGTTTCCGTTATCGCTAACACTTATATTTTTCGGCCTTTAGGGCTAACAGTTTGCTGTTTGCGCCAACAGGTCGCGGGCGCTTAGACCACTGCCAATGCCCGCGCCAGCTGGCGTTCTCGAATGAAAGTATACAGACCTGATCCGATAATCAGACCGGCACCGGCCAACGTCATGCTGTCGGGGCGTTCGCCAAACATCAGCATCCCGGCCGTGATCGAGAACACCAACCGAGTATACCGAAATGGCGTCAGCGCTGAAGCTTCGCCAATCCGCATCGCGGTTACGATGCCGTAATAGCCCAATACGCCGAACCCGATGGCACCCAGATAAGGCCCGATCTGCGCAGCTTGCAGCGGCACAACGGGCTGTGCTGTGAACACCATAAGGGCCGCACCAGCCAGCGCCACTCCGATATAGGCCTGCAATGCGACGACCGACGAGGCCACACGAACATCCAACCTGCGTGTGATCAGATCACGTGCCGCGATCGCAACGACCGAGACCAAAACAAACAGAGATTCCGGCTGGAATCCCTCGAACCCGGGGCGGATGATCATCAAGACGCCGACAAAGCCGATGCCGATGGCGCTCCAACGACGCCAACCGACCTGCTCACCCAGAAACAGTGCTGCCCCCATCGTGACAAATAGAGGCATCGCCTGAAAAACCGCCGCCACAGTCGACAGATCAACAAGTGACAGCGCGGTCACGAAGCTGAGCGCACCAAAGGCTTCGGTCCCGGCACGGATCAGCGGCAAAGGTTGCCACGCGACCGGGTCGAAGATGCGTTTGCGTGTCGCCATAGACATAAGCGTAAACACAGCCCCGCAGATCAGACCCAATGCGATCATGATCTGCCCGGTCGACACACTGACCGAGAGATGCTTGATGAACATGTCCTCAAGCGCGAAGGCCGCCATCGAGCCGATGATCAGCAAAATGCCGTTTACGTTGTTCATGCGCGTTTCCATTGGAACAGGCCGCTGACAGGCGGACCTTTCCGGCAGCAAAACCGCAACCTTTGCGACGTCGCAAGCAGTATTACGACATGTTCGATGAAATCGCGTTCACCGACCGATCGATTTTCGTGATGTGTCAGTCTTTTTCCAACGGTACGCCGTACAATTCTAGGCGATGGCCTTTCAGCCTGTAGCCAAGCTTGGCCGCAATCTTTTCTTGCAGAGCTTCTATCTCAGGGTCGACAAACTCGATCACCTCGCCTGACTGCATGTCGATCAGGTGGTCGTGGTGATCGCGCTCCGCATCTTCGTACCGCGCGCGCCCGTCGCCGAACTCCAGCCGCTCAAGTATCCCGGCCTCTTCGAACAACTTCACGGTACGATAGACTGTCGCGATCGAAATGCCCGCATCTTCGGCTGAAGCACGGGCATAAAGCTCTTCTACATCCGGGTGATCTTCGCTTTGCTGCAAGACCTGTGCAATGGTCCGCCGCTGGCCGGTCATGCGCAGGCCCTTGGCTTCGCAACGGGCGATAATCGTGTCGGACATGGTGACCCCCGGAACTGTTCGGTGTTCTGTCTTAATATGTCTACGCGCCCTGCGCCACAGACGATTTTGCGGTCAGGCGATGCGTCGCAGATCGGCCCAGACCGGCAAATGATCCGAGGCGATATGCGCGGGCCGCGCATCATGCACCCCGTGCAGTGCAGCCTCAAGCCCCTGACCCACCGCGATTCTGTCCAGTGCCCCCAATGGCTGCGCGGCCGGGAAGCTTGGAACCGGAGGAAGAAACTGCATGTCCGGGGCCAAATGATCTAGAACAGGCTGGCGTGACCATTCGTTGAAATCCCCGGCCCAGACGGTGGGCATGTGTTCCAGATCAGAATCACATCGACGGATATGACTGATCTGTTGACGTCGCGACGCCGGCAAAAGCCCAAGATGCATCCCCATCACCCGCAAAGGCCCGATCTGCGTATCAAACTCGACCCGCACGGCGCCGCGGGGCTCCAGACCCGGCAAATCATGATGACCTGCCTGGCGCACCTGAATGGCATCCCCACGCCAGATCACCGCGTTGCCATGCCAACCGAGACTACCGGCACCGCCCAGGTCCACGATCTGCCACCCGGCCTCATCCAGCATGAAATGTGGCAAAGCGGCAGGACGGGGCGGCAATCGTTTGTCCGCCTCCTGCAAAACAACGATATCGGCCTGCATGCTTTCGATGACCTGCAATATCCGCTGCGGCTGCCGCCGGAAATCGAGTCCCACGCATTTCTGAATGTTGTAACTGGCAAGGCGCAGGGTCGAGCGGTAGGTCATCGGCACACTTAAACTGATTTAACCCAAGATCGCCAACTGGTCGGACAAGTGCAAGCCGAACCCAGCGCTGAATGGCAACGCGCCGCTTGCTCCGCTAACATTTGTGCAAAACGGCCTTGAGCCCGCGCAGTCCCTCGGCCACCTTCACGATCATGTTCATAAGGTTTGTCCATCCGATCAAGATAGAAGATATGGACGCGCGTCAGGGGTTCTTCTGCGCGGCCTACGACCTGCGCGACACTGCCGCGCTGGATAAATACACATTCGATCGAATTAAGGCGCTGCTGGTTTGGTTCCGGGAAAACCTTGAAATCCCCTATCGGTTCAACAGGACAAAATCTAAAGGCGCCTTTCAGCGCAACACCAAAGGCCTCAGCTGGTTCAAACCCGAAGCCAATGAGGTTTTGGGCAAGTCGTATGAGATGGTCGCACTGCTCAAAGAAAACGGATACCAGATCGATACTCTGCGATCAGACCGGATCGGCTACATTGTCTATGAAGATGCGTGTCAGGTGATCGCCGAACCCTTTACAGACACGCCCCGATAGCCTCGAAACCTGAAACTTCAAAAGTTTCAGGCTCGGTTTCTTCATAAGAAACCGTCTCTTTGTTACGTACCGCAGAATGTCGCGTGTACGACCTCGTTCTTCGCCGGAGGGCGCATCAGGTCAGCTGATTCTGGTTGATCCTCATACGGCCGTAACAGCACTTCATTCAGCCGATTGAACGGTGCGTAATCGCCCTGCACCGCAGCCTGAATCATCTGCTCCACCCGATGATTGCGTGGAATGAAGGCCGGATTGGCCACATCCATCACGTCCGAAGGCGCATCCTCACGCGCCAAGCGTTCCTGCCACCCCTTTGCCCATTCGTCAAAAGCCGCCGGGTCGGTAAACTGGTCTCGCGCGCGGTCGCTGCCCAGCGCGCGGAACGTGTTTGTGAAATCCGCCTGATTCTGCGCCATCCGCGTCAACAGGTCCGAGATCATTTCAAGATCCCCCTCCTCTGCCCGAACCAATCCGATCTTGGCCCTGAAATGTTCCAGCCAATGTGCCTGCATCAATGCAGGCATGGCATGGACAATTTCGGTGGCCTCTTCGACAGCTGCATCCTTGTCCTCAAACTGCTGAATTAGGGCCGTTGCCAGCTGCGCCAGATTCCAAACCGCAATCTCAGGCTGGTTCGAGTAGGCATACCGCCCCATCCGGTCGATCGAGCTATAGACTGTATTCGGGTGATAGCTGTCCATGAACGCACATGGGCCATAGTCGATCGTCTCACCGGCGATCGAGCTGTTGTCAGTATTCATGACCCCGTGAATGAAACCCACGCTCATCCATCGGGCGATCAACCCGGCCTGCGCATCCCGAACCGCGCGCAACAAACCCATAGCCCCGTCCGCCTCAGGATAGTGGCGCTGAACGGCATATTCAGTTAGCCGTTGCAGGCTCTCTAACTGCCCTCGCGCTGCAAACACCTGAAACGTGCCCACCCGCAAATGGCTTTGCGCCACACGTGTCAATACCGCCCCGGGCATCGGACCCTCGCGCAGCACGATCTCTCCGGTTTCAACCGCTGCCAAGGCGCGCGTGGTGGGAATGCCCAGCGCATGCATCGCCTCGGAAACCACATATTCGCGCAAAACCGGCCCCAGCCAGGCACGTCCATCTCCCTGGCGCGAGAAAGGTGTCTGCCCTGAGCCCTTCAATTGAATATCCCGCCGAATCCCGTCGGATCCGACCGTCTCACCTAACAAAACCGCGCGCCCATCTCCTAGCTGAGGGTTATAGGTGCCAAACTGATGCCCGGAATATAACTGCGCCAGCGGCTCGGCCCCTTCGGGCACAGTATTGCCCGCAAAAGCCTGCGCCATCTCTTCAACGTCGCCCGGCGCAATCCGCAACAGTCGCGCCAGATCACTGTTGAAGGCAACAAGCTTTGGTGCACGCACAGGCACGGGCCCCTGCCGCGCAAAGAAGGTGTCCGGCAGGCGAACATAGCTGTTGTCAAACGGGATCGTCAAAGTCATGCGGCAAACATATGCTCTGCATACACAATTGCCATAGCAGATCGTGCGCGTGCGTGCATAATCCCACAAACAGACCCGAGGCTTCCATGACCGCGCAAGACATCATCCAACACCTGAACCTGCAGCAGCACCCCGAAGGCGGCTGGTTCAAAGAGACCTGGCGTGCCGACAATCCCGGCCGTGCCACCGGCACTTGCATCTACTTCCTACTGGCAAAGGGTGAGCGCAGCCACTGGCACAAGGTAGATGCGACCGAGATCTGGCTCTACCATTCCGGCGCTCCGCTGATCCTCTCGCTCAGCGCCTCCGATACAGGCCCTGCCAAAGACCACACCCTCACACCTGATCTGACCCAAGGCGCACCGCAGCTTATTGTACCCAAGGGCCATTGGCAGGCGGCGCGCAGCAGTGGAGACTACACGCTAGTCAGTTGCACTGTTTCACCGGGATTTGAATTTGACGGGTTTGAGCTCGCGCCACCCGGTTTTGACATTCCAGGAGTGTAATTCCATGGACCACCGCGCCCTGATCGCCGCGATCCCGCCCGAGACCAAGGACAGGCTGCAACAGCGGTCAGACACGGCAGGTCTCAGACATCTAGCGATCTATTTCGGCGCTTTGACAGCAACCAGCACCGGTATCATCCTACAGGTTCCCCTCTGGCCACTATTGCTCCTGCCGCAAGGCCTATTGCTGGTTTTCCTCTTTACGCTCAGCCACGAATGCACCCACAAGACGCCGTTCAAAACCCCTTGGATCAACGAAGCGGTTGGGCACCTTGTCTCAATTCCCATCTGCCTGCCGTTCACATGGTTTCGCTACTTTCACCTTGCCCATCACAAATGGACAAACCACCCGGCCAAAGACCCGGAACTTGGCGGCAAACCCCGCCCCGAAAACTGGCGCAGCCTTGCGATCTATCTCAGCGGCTGGCCATATTGGACGGGTATGGCCCGTGTGTTGACCGACAACGCGCGCGGCAGGATTGACGCCGCTTACCTGCCAACCCGCCAGCACCGCGCCATACGAACCGAAGCCCGAATATTATCTACACTATATGCCCTGGCCGCACTCAGCCTGTTCTTCAGCCCCTTGTTGTTCTGGCTCTGGCTTCTGCCCGCCCTTATCGGCCAGCCTTTCCTGCGCCTATACCTGCTGGCTGAACACGGCCTCTGCCCGCCGGTGGCAAATATGCTCGAAAACTCCCGTACCACCTTTACCAATCGAATGATCCGATTTCTGGCCTGGAACATGCCCTACCACGCGGAACACCACGCCTTTCCAAACGTGCCTTTCCACCACCTTCCAGCCTTCCACCGCTGGACCCAGGCACACCTGCAATCCACCTCGGACGGCTACACCGAATTCACCCTGGATTACGCCCGCGCCCTAAATCGCTAGATCCGCCTCTTCATCTGGCCAAAAATACCTCGGGGGAGTCGCGCAGCGACGGGGGCAGAGCCCCCTACCCGCTCACCACGACACCTTTCGCCGGAGACGAGACGACACCGCCCCCGACCAGCGCACTTACCCCGGTGGTACCCGGGCAAGAGGTCGGCAATCCCCGCGCCACACGCACGGCAAGGTAGGCAAAGGCCTGCGCTTCCAGCATGTCTCCGTCCAGCCCAACCGCCTCAACCGGCTCGACCGGGCAATCCAGCGACACGCGCAGCATTTCGATCAGCACTGGGTTGTGACGTCCGCCCCCGGTCACCAACATACGGGCGGGTGGCTTGGGACAATGCTCCATCCCCTGCAGCACACCCGCAGCGCTCATCCCGGTCAACGTGGCCACCGCATCCGCATCGCTCAGCTCGGTCACCAGACCGATCATTTCCGAGAAATCATTCCGGTCCAGCGATTTGGGCGGCATTCGGTTGAAATAGGGCTCGGCCAGAAACAGCTCCAGTGCGCCGGCCTCGACCGTACCCTCTCGGGCCAGCGCGCCGTCCCGATCCATCGGCAACCCCAACCGCGCCTGCATCAGATCGTCAACCGGCGCGTTGGCGGGTCCGGTGTCGAAAGCCAGCAACGCCCCTGGCGCTTCAGGCCCGTCAAAAGACGGGTCAACATAGGTGAGGTTCCCAACACCGCCCAGATTGAGGAAACACAGCGGCTCTTCCGCCCCGATCCATTTGGCGCAGGCGAAATGAAAGAACGGGGCCAGAGGCGCACCCTCTCCGCCCAGCGCCACATCATCGCTGCGAAAATCCCAGACCACCGGCAGCCCCAAAGCCTGCGACAGACCCAGCCCGTCACCCACCTGCAACGTGCCACGCCCACGCGGCTCATGTGCCAATGTCTGACCGTGGAAGCCGATCAGGTCGACCTCTTCGAACTCTGAAAGAACCTCGGCATGTGCCCGGGTCACCAATTCAGCCGAAATATCAACCTTTGGTCCATGCCAAAGCCCCAGCGCCGCGCGCAGTGTGGCACGCTCTTCTTCGGAATAAGCGCGATACCCGCTGGGACCAAAGCCGAATATCTGCTGCCCATCGGTTTCAACGACCGCAGCGTCCACACCGTCCAGCGATGTGCCCGACATGGCCCCCAACGCTCTGATCGCCCCCGATTTGCTGATGACCCTGCCCACGCCGACCTCGTATTGCGTCTCTCCACCCGTTTCGCCGGGTTCTGAGCACAACCTGCACGGTAATGCAAAGCCAAGGCAAGACACATCATGCGCGAGCTTCATTTTTCTTGGAAAAGGTGCCTTTTCCTTGCCTCTGCCCCCGCCTGTACCGTGCGCCGCTACAAAATTCCGAAAGGTACGAGACCGCGAATGAAGGCGACAAGGCGTTCCCAAACGCAGCGCAGTTCCGAGTGCTCATGAAAGAGCTGTACAAAGTCCATTACCACATGTTCGCAGATCGCTACAGCAGCTGCCAAGCTCTCCCAAGAATGCCCGTCGCCGGTTTCAGTGTTCCACTTGATCTGAAGCACCTACGATCATTCCATATAGCTCAGCTTCGTCAGATTTTCATTGAAACAAAGCGACTGAATAATGGCCGGTACTTTGGGATGTTCAGTGCAATAAAAGCGCAGGCTCAAAACCCCGGATATTCGCAAATGTTGCACCAATGCTTATAGATGAGATACTAATATGCAGCAAAGCACAGACAACAAATTGAGGACGGGTGAGTAGGTTCATACCGCTTAGTAAAAAGCGGCAGTGAATTGGCCTGAACAGGGTTTATGCCAAACATATACGGTGCATTTCGGACGGACACGACTCTGACCACGAACCAGGCCCAATTCGGCGGCGTTGGAACGACATTTCAGATCTCCGCGTACAATACGATCGAAATTACTGATGGTGTTGACCCCAACACCATCGAGGGAGACGGTGTAAACAACGAATTCCCAGACGACCCCACGCAAACCTATCTGGGGAATGCAATTGCCTGGGACTACAATTACATAGTCACGGATGGCACCAATACCTATACGATTGGCGTTTTCGACTATGATTCCAGCGGCAACGGCGCGTTTGGCGGCGGAGCCGAGCAAGGATTCTTCATCGGCTTTTTGGGAGATGTCCCCCCGCTCAACACAACACTGACGATCACGGCGCTGGGTGACGGTGCCTTCGCCAGTCCAGTCGTAAATCTGCCCGTTGACGACTTTGTTCCCTGTTTCACCAGTGGCACGAATATTCGGGTAAGGGGTGGTCATAAGGCGGTCGAGGATCTGAAAGCCAGCGATGAGATCGAAGTGTTTGATCCCACGGGTGATGGGCCCGGATTTGCCACCCTGCTGCGAGTGTTTCGCCGTACGATATCTGCCCCGGAACTGGCCGCAAACCCCAAACTGCGCCCAGTTCGTATCAGCGCCGGAGCGTTAGGTCTGGGCTTGCCTCAGCGTGATCTTGTGGTGTCCCGGCAGCACCGGATGCTGGTGTCTTCGAAGATTGTCGAGCGTATGTTCAGGACTTCCGAAGTTCTGGTACCCGCCGTCAATCTGACTTCGCTGCCCGGTATTTTCATCGACCAGGATGCCCAGAGCGTCGAGTATTTTCACCTTCTTTTTGGACAGCACGAGGTAGTCTATGCCGAAGGCGCACCATCGGAAAGCCTGTTTACCGGACCGGAAGTACTCAAGGCCATCAGTGCAGAAGCACGAACAGAAATCCTGAGCATATTCCCCGAGATAGCAGAACTGGAGTTTGCCCCCAAGCCCGCCTGCCCGATCCCATCCGGGAAACTGCAAAAGCAACTGATTGAACGCCACATCAAGAATGAAAAGCCGCTTCTGTCCAGACACACTGCACGCTAGAACCAGAGGTTATCCGGCAGGACTTGGTACGCTTCAAAGACTGACGCGATATACTGGATTTCGCTATGCGTTATTTCTTCGCGTTTCCCTCAGAAAGCTTATCCGCAAGATTCTTTCAATACGGACTGCACTTGCTCGCCAATGACTGGACATTCCGCGAGACTTAGGGAATTAGAAGGCCAGTCGAATGAATGTACCTTCCGTCGTGCGACCAAGCGGGTCTGGTTTTGAAATTACTGACCTATGACTTACACCAGCCCTTGCAGAGAGGGCCAGAACACAAGGCCTGTTGAGCGTCATGACCTACCACCCCAAATCGGATTTCATCGCCACGATGATCGAGCGCGGCTTTCTCGCCGACTGCACCGATTATCAGGGCCTTGACGACGCGCTGATCTCTGGGGTGCAGACGGCTTATATCGGCTATGACGCCACGGCGCAGTCTTTACACGTGGGTCACCTGATGAACATCATGGTGCTGCGCTGGCTGCAAAAGACTGGGCACAAACCGATCACCCTGATGGGCGGCGGCACGACCAAAGTGGGCGATCCCTCGTTCCGTTCAGACGAACGCCCGCTACTGGGCCCTGAACAGATCGACGCCAATATCGCAGGCATGAAACAGGTGTTCTCGAAATACCTGTCTTACGATGGCAGCGAGACCGGCGCGTTGATGCTGAACAATGCCGAATGGCTCGACAGCCTGAACTATCTCGATTTCCTGCGCGATATTGGGCGGCATTTCTCGGTTAACCGGATGCTGAGCTTTGAATCGGTGAAATCGCGGCTGGACCGCGAGCAATCGCTGTCGTTCCTCGAATTCAACTACATGATCCTGCAGGCCTATGACTTCCTCGAACTGAACCGCCGGTATAACTGCGTTCTGCAGATGGGCGGCTCGGACCAGTGGGGCAACATCGTCAACGGCATCGACCTGACCCGCCGCGTACTGGATCACGAAATCTACGGTCTGACCACACCCCTGCTGACCACCAGCGATGGTCGCAAAATGGGCAAATCGCAAGGTGGAGCCGTCTGGCTGAACGGCGACATGCTGAGCGCCTATGAGTTCTGGCAGTTCTGGCGCAACACGACCGACGCCGATGTGGGACGGTTCCTGAAAATCTTCACCGAGCTTCCGGTAGACGAATGCGACCGCATGGCCGCGCTGCAAGGGTCCGAAATCAACGAGGCCAAAATCCGCCTCGCCAACGAAGTCACAACTCTGCTGCACGGTGCAGAAGCCGCTGCAACCGCCGAGGCGACCGCGCGCGAGGTGTTCGAAAAGGGCGGCGTTGGCGGAGACCTCCCGACCCTGACCCTCAGCGCATCAGAGCTGGGTGACGGCATGTCCATCGTGCAGTTGATCGTCAAATCCGGCCTCGCCAAATCCGGCAAAGAAGCCAAACGCCTGATCGCCGAAAACGGCGCCAAAATGGACGACGCCCCGCTGACTGATGCGGGACTGATGATCGACGCAGGCGCGTTGTCATCGCCGATCAAGCTGAGCGCGGGCAAGAAGCGCCACGCACTGGTTCAATTGGGCTGATCCAAATTGGGCGGTCGCCGCCGGGTGGCCGTCCATTGAAGTAGAAGTGGCAGATTAATTAGGTCGAGACGTAGTGGTCAGCTTTTGGTTTTAGAACCGATCAAGAACCACGTTTTCACAGAACCCAATCCCTTTATCTCCACCACGCCTCGGGGTTCGAAGTCGTAGTCCGCTTCAAGCTCCTCTTTTGCGGCACCCGTTACCTGGATCCTCCCCGGTTCACCGTGGCTCTCCATCCGGCTGGCGGTGTTCACCGTTTCCCCCCAAACATCATAGAACAACTTCTGGTTTCCAATGACACCGGCGACAGCAGGCCCTGCGTGAAGTCCGATTCTTACTTGAAGCCCATCCGGAAAATCAGGTGACATTTCCGCAACCGACCGTTGCACGTCCAGAGCCATCTCGGCGACGCGATGCACCGGGTCGCCGACCGGAGACGGCATACCTGCCGCGACCATATAGGCATCACCAATTGTCTTGATCTTTTCCAATCCGTGTTTGTCGGCCAATTCATCAAATAGACGAAAGATCTTGTTCAGAAACCCGACTACATCTTCCGGCGGCAGTTTCGATGCCCGTGGCGTGAAATCCACGATATCAGCGAATAGTATTGCAACCTTGGGCAAACTGTCAGCGATAGTCTGGTCTGGCTCAAGCTTCAATCTTACCGCAATGTCTTCTGGCAGCAAATTGTAAAGCAACTTTTCCGACCGGTCGTATTCGGCTTCCAATTCGGCTCGCTGGGTCTCTACCTGTTCATAAAGATCACCCAGACGCGCACTTGTTGCATTCACGTCGTTTGCCAATTTGCCAAGCTCGTCGCGATTGGGGACATCAACTCGCGCCGCGAAATCTCCTTCGGCGACAACGCTAAGTGTTTGGCCGATTCGGCGCATTGGCCAGATCAGTGACGAAGAGATTGCGTAGCCAAGAAAAAGGGCTGCCCCCATTGCAATTGTTGCCGCCGCCACGACCATTTTGCGCGTCGATTGGTAAACTTCGGCATTCCTATTTGCCCGGTCACGCATCTCTGCTTCGGCGCCCTGCACAAGATTATACGCATCGCTTTGCAGTGAACGAACTTGGCGAAAAATCTGATCCAATCCCAATTCGGCGAGATTCTGCATGTCTCCGTCTCTTCGAAACCGCACCATGGCGGCGGCCTTGGTTTTGATGTCGCCCAAATCTGCGCGGATTTCATCAATGGTTTGGAACTCTTTGCTGCCCGCCTGCAGGAATCGACGTATCCCTTGCGCAATGTGATGTTGCAGGTTCTCGATCTGACCGATGAAATTGCCGGTTGAAAATGCAAAAATTTCGTCCGAGTCGTCCCCGGGCGTCTGATCGATGACCAAGGACAAGTTCATCAGGTTCAACTCGCTCAGCGCCAAATGGATTTCGTTGAAATATGCAATCCTCTCTTGATCATGGATCATCGCATCGACACGCCTGTTCGATTGCTGCAAGGCCGACACCGCAAAAAGCGCCAATCCCAAAAGCAACAAGGTGATACCCAAAAACGCCATCAGCAGTTTCACCCGCACAGACAGGGCAGCTTTTGCCACGCTCCTTACGATCAGATTTGGTTGCTGAGAGTTCCTAATGCCCCGCTCCCACATGGATTAAGCCCGTCTCGAATGGTGCCGATACATTAATCAGAATACAGTCTGCGGGCGGACTAGTCACTTTTGGCCGCAATTCTTTGGCCCCATCGTCTGCTTCGCTGCCATTGCGTGATGTTAAACACAAACTCCCACAAAGATGCGTTTGAGATGCTTTAGTGAACCTCCTTCGAGTTGCCGTTTATTTGACGAAACCCCAACGTCGCATTTCGCAACAGTCTTTCGCATTCCTGCATGTGGACCTCACCCTTTCCGTTCCACTCTGAACCGGAAGGAGGCACCATATGACCAGAACTGCCACAGCCACACGTACCGGAGGGCGCTCTGCCCGGCGCGCCATGCGCACCGCTCCAAACTTCGAGATGCTGCCAGGGCTGACCCGCGGCATTCCGTTATGCGAAGTGATGGACGGCGCACAGGTTGAACGCATTGATGCGGCCTCGATGGATATTCTGGAAAACGTGGGTGTCCAGTTCCGTGACCCCATCGCGCTGGAAGACTGGAAGAAGGCTGGTGCCAAGGTAGAAGGCGAGCTCGTCTATCTGGATCGCGGTCTGGTGCGCGAGTTGATCGCGACCATTCCGTCAGATTTCACCTACCACGCGCGCGATCCGAAAAAGAACGTGCGGCTGGGCGGTAAACACTCGATCTTCGTGCCAATGACCGGCGCGCCTTTCTTGCGCGATCTGGAAGATGTGCGCCGCAACCCGACGCTGGATGATCTGGCGATGTTCCACAAGCTCAGCCATATGTTGCCCGCGCTGCATTCCTCGGCCCATCACATCGTGGAGCCCTATGATCACCCGATAAGTCAGCGGCATCTGCGGATTACCTATTCGTCAATGAAGCACTCTGACAAAACCTTCATGGGCATGACCACCAGCCCCAAGAATGCCGAAGATGTCATAGAGATGTGCGCCATCCTGTTCGGCGAGGATTTCCTTGAAGATCACCCGGTCACCACTGGCAATTGCAACGGCAATTCGCCGCTGGTCTGGGATGAGACCATGTTGGGCGCGATGCGCGCCTTCTGTCGCCGGAAGCAGCCCGTGCTGTGCTCGCCCTTTGTACTGGGCGGGGCCAACACGCCCGCCAGCGTTCCGGCGACCGTGGCGCAACTGAATGCCGAGGCGCTCAGCGCGCTGGCCTATACGCAGGTGATCCGCAAGGGCGCGCCCGCGATCTACGGGCACTACCTGTCGACCGTTTCGATGAAATCCGGCGCGCCGATGGCAGGCACGCCCGAGATCAGCCTGATGAATTTTATGATCGGCCAGATGGCGCGGCACTACGAAGTGCCTTGGCGTACCTCAAACACTCTGGGCGGAGCCAAGACGTTCGACGCGCAGGCAGGCTATGAATCTGCCACCACCTTGCAGGCGGTCATCCATGCTGGTGCGAACTACATCTGGCACTCGGCGGGCTGGAACGAGGCCGGGATGCACTGCTCGACCGCCAAGTTCATCGTTGACGCGGAACAATGCGCCATGGCCTATCGCATGGCCGAGGGCCCGAAATGGGGCGATTTCGATCAGGCCGTTTCGGCAGTCGGTGATATCGGTCCGGGCGGGCATTACCTTGGGCATCCGCATACGCAGGACAATTTCCAGAGCGCATTCTTCATGCCTGATATGTTCGACAACAACTCGATCGAACAATGGCAGGCTGAGGGTTGTGTTGAAATCACCGAACGCGCCCTGAAACACGCCCGCAAGCTGCTGGCCGAGTATCAGGAACCAACGCTCGATATCGCCAAGAACGAAGAGCTGCTGGATTACATCGCCCGGCGCGAGCGTGAAATACCGGCTGCGGATGAGCTGAACCAGTCCTACTAGATCCCGGGGAGGTACACGAATGAGGTTCGCTGAAAAAACCGCACTCGTCACAGGGGCGTCGGGCGGGATCGGGGGCGCCATCGTCAGCCAGTTGCGGGCCGAAGGCGCGCGTGTAGCTGTTGCTGACCGCGATGTGGGCAGCCTTGAAGCCGAGGCGCATCTGCCCGGCGATCTGCGCGATCCCGACTATTGCGACGGGCTGGCCTTGGCCGCGCATCAGGCGCTGGGTGGTCTTGATATCGTGATCAACAATGCAGGCGTGATCACCCGCGGCCCGGTGACTGAAACATCCGATGAGGACTGGGCCCTGTCCGTCGGAGTGAATGTCGAGGCCCCTTTCCGTATCTGCCGCGCTGCGATTCCAATCATGGCGGCGGCGGGTGGCGGTGCTATTGTGAACACTGCCTCGTGCTGGGGCCTTAGACCTGGCCCGGATCATGTGGTGTACTGCATGACCAAAGCGGCCATTGCCAGCCTCACCCAATGCATGGGGCACGATCACGCCCATCAGGGCATCCGCATCAACGCCGTTTGCCCGAACGAGGTGAACACACCGATGCTGCGTTCGGGCTTTGCCAAACGTGGGTTCGATCCTGATACGGCGATTGCCGAGCTTGGGAAGTCGGTGCCTTTAGGGCGTATCGCCGAACCCGAAGATATAGCCGAAGTGATCCTTTTTCTCGCCTCGGATTCGGCGCGCTACATGTGTGGTGCTCTGGTCGAAGTGAATGGGGGCAAGCCGGTGCGATGAAAAGATTTGCAGGAAAAACAGCGCTCGTGACCGGTGGCCGCAGTGGCATCGGACAAGCCATCGCCCGGCGGCTGCGCGAAGAAGGGGCTAATGTCTACACTGCGCAGCGCGGTAAAGATGATGAGTTCCCCTCTATCCTGTCGGATTTTGCAAATCCGGAAAGCCCGGCGCAGATCATCAAGCAGGTTGTGGACAGCGCGGGCCAGCTGGACGTACTGATCAACAATGCAGGCATGATGCAGGAGGCTTCCGTCAACGACATGCCGCTTGAAGATTGGCAACGCAACCTCATGGTCAACCTGACCGCCCCGTTCCTGCTGATCCAGGCTGCACTGCCACATCTGAGCAAAACCAAGGGCAGCATCGTCAATATCGGCTCGGTCGAGGGGTTGGGCAGCAACCCCGGCCATGCCGCCTACTGCGCCTCTAAGGCCGGGCTGCATGGGCTGACCCGCGCGGTTGCCGTGGATCACGGAGCAGAAGGCATTCGCTGCAATGCGGTGGCACCGGGCTGGATCGACACAGACCTCAACATCGATTTCATCGAGAGCATGAACAACCCCGGCGCATTCCGCCGGGATATCGCCCGCATTCATCCCGTAGGCCGCACCGGCGACCCGAAAGAAGTCGCCGCACTGGTCGCGTTCTTGGCAGCCGAGGAAGCGGGTTTTGTCACCGGTCAAATTTACACGATCGATGGCGGACGGATGGCAAAGCTCAGCCTGCCCTGACCAGCCTGCAAGCTATTCCGCCCCTGATCGCCACTCTTTCCAGCGCAGATACGCATTGGCCCCAACCGATGCGAAGGGCTCGGGTGGTAAACGCGGTGGCATCGGTTGCGCCAGAAAATGATCTGCAATCTGGGAGTCTTTCCCCTGCACAAGCTCTGCCACGCCCATTCCTTGCAGTGTTCCTCGCGCTATACCCAATCCGTTTTGACAACAGGCGGCATATACACCCTGCTCGATCTTACCGAACGCGGCCGAGCCATTGCGGCTGAGGCACAGCATCCCAGCCCAACGGTGCTGCATCTGTACATTCGGCAAGTTGGGAAATCGCTCCTGAAACTTACGATCGTGCACCGCGCCTGCCCGTTTCAAATGGCTGTCGCTACTATGGATTTCAGGATGAAAGCTTGAACAGGTCCGGATCAGAATGCGATCCCCATAACTGCCCGAAACCCGCCGGACCGAAGTGCCCATCGGATCCGCTGGCGTTACTGACCAGCGTGGCTGTCCGCCCAGCGTGGCGATCTGATCTGGCGTCAGTGGTTCCGTTATCGACGCGTAGAGGCAGATGTGCATCAGACGCCGCTGGTAAAACCCAAAGCTTTCCAGATGACCATTTGTTGCCATCACGATCCGCCCCGTCGAAACCCGCGCCTGTTCGGTCTCGACCACCCAGCCACCGCCTTGTTTGCGAAACCCGGTCACGGCAGAGTTTTCATAAACACTAATCTGCCTAGACAGATGCGTTGAGAGAGCCCGCACATAGGCTGCGGGCTGGATCATCACCGTCCCGGGCGCAAACAGACCAGATGTGTAATGCGGGCTGCCCGTCAGCGCCTGCATCTGCTGTGCATCATAAAGCTCGTGGGGCTCTCCCAATCGTGCCAAATGCACTGCGTAGTCTGCGTTGTGCCGATCACCCGCTGCGGTCGCAGCAGCGTTGATCTTGCCGCACGGGTCGAACATCTCAGGCGACAGGTCGCACTCAGCAGCTACCCGGGTCGCAAAGGAAATCGCCTGGCGATTCAGCGCGATTGTGGCCCGATCTGCCTCCAGCCCATCGCTGGCGTAATTGTCCGAGGCCAAGTCATGCGGCAGATCGATCATGAACCCCGAGTTGCGCCCGGCAGAGCCTTCCGCAAAGCGCCCAGCCTCAAGCACCACAACCTTCAGCGCCGGATCAAGCTGATGCAGCCTCAGCGCTGCGGACAGCCCGGCAAAACCACCGCCGATGATGGTCACATCTGCGGTCTGGTCTTGCTCAAGCCGAGGCAGGTCCTGCTGCGGAGGCAGGATGGCATTCCATCCTGCCACGCCGGTTTGCCGGGGTAAACGTTTGGCGGTGTAGATCGTCAATCTACCGCCTCATCTTCGTCATCGGCCAGATCAATCCAGATGGTTTTCAGCTGGGTATACTGATCATGGGCGTGAACCGAGTTGTCCCGGCCACCAAACCCGGACTGCTTGTAGCCACCAAAGGGTGTGGTGATATCCCCTTCACCAAAGCTGTTGATCGTGACGGTACCCGCCCGGATCGCCCGCGCGCCACGGATCGCGCGTTTGGCGTTGGCTGTGAATATCGAGGCGCACAGCCCATACTCGGTGTCATTGGCAATGCTGATCGCCTCGTCAAAGCCCGAAACTTCGATCACCGACAAAACCGGGCCAAAGATCTCCTCGCGCGCCAGCGTGGCATCGTTTCCGGGCACTTCGACCACCGTGGCCTCGATGAATCCATTCTCGGCCTTTCCGCCAATCAGCACGTTTTCGGCCTTGTCCAGATATCCGCAAACCTTGGAATAATGCCCTTCACTAACAAGCGCGCCCATCCGAGTTTCCGGGTCCAGCGGTTCGCCGACATTCCATTGCTTCGCATGATGCGCGATCCGTTCCAACAACTCTGCCTTCACGTCCTTATGCACAATCAACCGCGACGAGGCCGAGCAATTCTCGCCCATGTTCCAGAACGCACCATTGACGACATGCGCCGCCACGCGGTCCAGATTTTCCGCATCCTCCATCACGATGGCCGGGTTCTTGCCGCCCATCTCAAGCACCACCTCCTTGGCATTGCTTTCAGCGGAATAGTTCAGGAACTTCTTGCCCGTCACGGTCGAGCCAGTGAAGGACACCATGTCGATATCCATATGCCGCCCGATGGGTTCGCCCACCTCGGCGCCACCACCTGGTACCACGTTCAGCACACCGCGCGGCAACCCGGCCTCAGACGCCAGCTCCGCCACCTTTAAAGCGGTCAGAGAAGTCTCGGCCGCCGGCTTCAGCACCACTGAACACCCCGCCGCCAGCGCCGGCCCGATCTTCCACGCCAGCATCAGCAAGGGGAAGTTCCACGGCAGGACCAGTCCAACCACACCAATGGGCTCGCGCACCACCATGGCGATGTGGTCATCACTGGCCGGGCTGACCTGATCATAGATCTTGTCGATCGCCTCGGCATGCCATTTCAGGCAGTGGATCGTCTCGGGAACATCAACGGTTTCGCAATCAAAGATCGTCTTGCCGCTATCGATGCTCTCCATCACCGCCAGTTCCCGCGCGTTGCGGGTAAGCAGCTTGCACAGGCGGATCAGAATGTCCTTGCGATCCGAGGGGTGCATCTTTGACCAACGCCCGTCGTCAAAGGCTTCTCGCGCCTTTTCGACCGCAAAATCCACATCCTCCGATCCGCAGGCAGCAATGCTGGTCAGCACAGCCCCGGTGGCTGGATTGATAGTGTCGAACACCTGTCCCGAGATCGAGGGGCGATAACCGCCGTCGATGAAAGCGCCCGTCGGCAGATCCAGATGCGCAGCGATGGATTCGTATTCGTCTTTCGTCAGCAAGCCCATGCCTTAACCCTCCGCCACAATATCTGCGATTTTGCGTTTCAGAACGCGCGTCACCTGTTCCAGCGCGCGTTTGTCATCTTTGTTCAAACCTTTCAGAGGCGGCCTCACCACGCCTGCGTCAATCCCGTTCATGGTGACGCCATGCTTGATCGTCTGGATGAATTTGCCGCCCTGCTCCAGCACCCGCATCAGCGGCATCAGCGCGCTCATGATGCGACGGCCCTTGGCAAAGTTGCCCTCGATCACACAAGCCTGATACAGCGCCACGTGTTCGGCAGGCAGAAAGTTCGACCCGCCACAGACCCAGAACGGCGCTCCCCAGGCGAAGAACTCCAGCGCCTGATCATCCATGCCACAACCCAGCTGAATATGCGGATAGTCCCGCGCCAGCAGATGCACCCGGTTGATATCGCCCGAACTTTCCTTGATGCCACAGAAATTCCGGCTGCGGCCTACGCGGTCCAGGAACTCTTCCCCCATCATCGTGCCGGTCCGGTGCGGATAGTTGTACAGCATCACCGGCAGGTCAGCCGCCTTGTCGATTGCCAGCGCATTCAGCGCATTCTCGCGGTCGGTGGGCACCGAATAGGGCGGGCTGGCCAACAAGATCGCATCTGCGCCTAGGTCTCGCGCACCTGAGGCCAAAGCGACGGAGTCCCCGGTCAGCATCGCCCCCGTTCCCACAACCAGAGGCACACGCCCCTTCAGTCGTTCATGCGTAAAGCGCGCCAGTTCCAGCCGCTCATCGACGGTCTGCGCATAGTTTTCGCCGGTGGACCCGCCCGAGATCAGCCCGTGCACACCATTCTCGATCAGGTACTCGATCACCTCGGCCAACGCGTCCCAGTTCACGCCACCATCCGCCGCGTAGGGTGTCACCACCGGCGTATAAATACCCTCAAATCTGAAGATCGGAGTCATGTGTCCCTCATGCAGAAGTCTTGCCGGGGACCTGCCCCAGCGGAAAATCCAACCCCTCGGGCATCACGAACAGCTCGATCTGATCGCGTGACAGGGTCCAGTGGTCGTCGGCCAGCTGCGCAGCAGCCGCCTCATCGCCCGCCTCGATGGCGGCGATGATGGCGTCATGCTGGTCGCTCGCCTCTGAAAGGTTCTCAGCCATTCGTGCGGTCTGCGGGCGATAAAATGTCATCCCGATCCGCGCGTGATCGATCAGCAACCGGTTGAACGATGGGGATAAATAGACATTCCCCGCCATCTCTCCGGTCACCTCGTGAAACCGGGTATTGGCCAGCGTCCGCTCCTCAGCCGAGCCTGTACGCAAGGCTTGCCGAAACGTCTCTTGCGCCTCTTTCAACTGATCGATCTGATCGTGCGTCGCATTCGCCGCGGCCAGACGCAGCACCGCGCCATAGACCATCGGCGCAACCAGAAAGAAATCGCGTAGCGTGGTATGAGACATCTCTGACACCCGCGCCCCGCGATGGGTGCGCAGGTCCAGATACCCCTCACCGGCCAACTGCCGGAACACTTCGCGCAAAGGCGTGCGCGACAGGCCAAAGGCCTGCGACAGCTGCGCCTCGTCCAAATCTTCTCCGGGACGCAAACGCAGGGTCAGAACCGACATCTTCAGATGCTCAGCCAACGCCTCTTTTGGTGATTTCCCTTCGTCCCTCATCCGATCCCCTTCATCACGATCCCGCGAATCGATAGCTTGCCCTCTGGTATCGTATAAAAATACATGTTGTATACAGTTAGTTTTCGTGCAGCATGCAGAAAACAGTCAGAACGCCCTGATTCCGGTCCTATCGATGAGCCAAACACAGCACTACGCCTTCATACTGGTCGAGGAATTCTCGCATCTCGCCTTCTCCTGCGCGGTCGAGCCATTGCGGATCGCAAATTTGCTGGCCGAGGAAGATCTTTATCGATGGTCCTTCCTGTCCGAACACGCTGAGCATGCGGTCTGTTCAAACGGATCGGTCACTTTGGTGCATGGCGGATTGGGATCTATCCCAAAATGTGACCAACTGTTTGTTCTGTCAGGAATAAACATGCGCAATCACGTCTCGCGTCCGCTGCTCGCAACCCTGCGCCGAGAGCGGGCACGGGGCACCAATATCAGCGCCTTGTGTTCGGGTGCATGGCTGCTGGCCGAGGCCGGATTTTTGGATGGGATGCAGGCGGCGATCCATTGGGAATACCATGATGCTTTCATGGAGGCCTTCCCCGAGATCAACCTCGTCCGCAGCGTCTTTGTCGCCGACGAAAAACACATGACCGCCTCGGGCGGCACCGCAACCGCCGATTTGATGCTGCACCTGATTGAACGCGACCACGGTCACGATCTATCAGTCGCAGTGGCCGATCAAATGGTCTATAACGCCGTGCGCAACGCCACCGCCGATCAGCGCGTTTCGCTGCAATCGCGCAACGGGATGCGGAACGCGCATCTGGCTAAGGCAATCCACATCATGACCGACAATATCCAAAGCCCGTTGTCCCCCTCGGTCATCGCCAGCAAAATCGGCATCTCAACCCGGCAACTGGAGCGCCTGTTTGGGAAATTCCTGAACACCTCGCCTAAGAAATACTTCATGGAATTGCGGCTGGACCGCGCCCGCAATCTGCTGTTGCAGACCGAATCTTCGGTGACCGAGGTCGCCTTTGCCTGTGGCTTCGAAAGCGCCGGCCACTTCTCGCGCGTGTACAGGGCTGCCTTTGGTGTCACGCCCATGCAGCAGCGCAGCAGGCTTGATTGATCAAAGCTGTGACTGGACAGAGGGCCATGGTTGGGATTATCTGAACAAGTGTTCAGATCAGGAAGGAACCCGCCATGCAACTCTCAACCACAGCTGCGGTGATCACCGGCGGAGCCTCCGGCCTGGGTGAAGCCACAGCCCGTCACTTTGCCGAGAACGGCGCGCAGGTCACAATCCTTGACCGCGACGCCGAGCGTGGCCCGCAAGTCGCGGCTGAAATCGGCGGACATTTCGCGCAAACTGATGTGACGGATGAGGCCTCGGTCGCTGCAGCGATTGCACATGCGATGGACAAGATGGGTCGCATCACCGCCGCCGTGAACTGCGCCGGGATCGCGATCGGAGCCAAAACGGTTGGCAAAGACGGCCCCCACCCTCTGGAGGCGTTCCAGCGTACCATCGACATCAATCTGGTCGGCTCCTTCAACGTCTCGCGTCTTGCTGCCGCAGAGATGGCAAAGAATGATCCTGAACCAGATGGCGCGCGCGGCGTGATTATTAACACCGCCTCCATCGCCGCCTTTGACGGGCAAAAAGGTCAGGCGGCCTATGCAGCCTCGAAAGGCGGCGTGGTCGGCATGACGCTACCCATGGCGCGCGATCTGGCCTCGACTGGTATCCGTGTGATGGCCATCGCACCGGGCATCTTCATGACCCCGATGCTGGCCGGCCTGCCTGAAGAGGTGCAGCAACAGCTTGCGGCGGACGTCCCCAACCCTGCTCGCCTCGGCGACCCGCGCGAATACGGTCGTCTGGCCGGGTTCATCGTCGAGATGGGCTACCTGAACGGAGAGGTCATCCGCATCGACGGTGCCCTGCGGATGCGCTAAGACGGGTTTCATGACCGAGCGGCAGAAAATGGCGGCAGGCGAGTGGTATTGCTGCCTCGACCCCGAACTGGAAGTGCTTCGTATGAAAGCACGCCGCGCGGTCCATGCCCACAACACCTGCCCGCCCGATGACCGAGGGGCTATAGCTCCCGAATTGGCGGCGCTCTTTGCGGGGATCGGGCAAGATTGCTATTTTGAGGCTCCGTTCCACTGCGCCTATGGGATGAACCTGTCGCTGGGCGACCGGGTGTATCTGAATGCGGGCTGTGTCATTCTCGACACCGCGCCTGTTCGCATCGGCAGTGACTCGATGCTCGGCCCCACGGTGCAGATCTATTGCGCCCAACACGCCAAAGACCCAGCCCTGCGCGCACAGGGTCTGGAAATCGACCACCCGGTGACAATCGGCGAAAACGTCTGGATCGGCGGTGGCGCGATCATCATGCCCGGCGTTACTATCGGAGACCGCGCCATCGTCGGTGCAGGCAGCGTCGTCACGAAGGACGTCCCCGCCGGAGCAACTGTTGTCGGTAACCCCGCCCGCCCCATTTGAGCACGCGCAAACCGGTGCATAGGTTTGTACAACTCAGACAATCTAGTCGATTGAGGTTGTACAACTCGGACTCAACCGGCTTCGGCCTTCTCTTCAAGCATCAGCCACTCTTCCTCAGCCGCTGACAGTTTTTCCTGCCGTTCGACCAGGGCATCGGTTGCCTTCTGGAACTTGATCGGTTCGCGTGTGAACAGCTCAGGATCAGACATCAGTTCTTCGAGCTTGGCGATCTCGGCTTCAAGGCGCGCGATCTCTGCTGGTAGCTTCTCAAGTCGGTGTTTCTCCGAGAACGACAGCCCTGCTTTTGACTTCGCTTCTTGCTTCACTTTCGGCTTTGAAGGCCTTGCTTTTTCTTCCTTTTTCGCAACCACATCACCTCGCTGAGCGATATAATCGGACCAACCACCGGCATAGACCGTTGCGCGCCCATTGCCCTCCATCGCGATGGTTGTGGTGGCGACCCGATCCAGAAAATCTCGGTCGTGACTGACCAGCAAGACCGTTCCATCGTAGTCGTCCAGAAGTTCCTGCAGCAGATCCAGCGTTTCGACATCCAAGTCGTTCGTCGGTTCGTCCAGCACCAGCAGGTTAGAGGTTTTTGCCATCAGTTTCGCCAACAGCAACCGGGCTTTTTCCCCTCCGGACAATGACTTAACAGCCGCTCTTGCCTGCGCATCATCAAACAGAAACTCTTTGAGATAGCCCACCACATGCTTGGGCTGCCCGCCGACCATCACCTGATCGGCCTTGCCCGAGACCCGCATCTCGGGATCGCCGGTCAAGCTGTCCCACAGGCTCATTTCCGGGTCCAGCTGTGCCCTCGCCTGATCGAACACGGCGATCTCAAGGTTAGTACCCAGCACCACCGAACCCTTGTCCGGTTCGACCTGACCTAGCAGCATTTTCAGCAACGTGGTCTTGCCCACACCGTTCGGCCCAACAAAGGCCACACGGTCACCGCGCTGAACCAGAAGATCGAAATTGCGCACGATCTGCTGAGAGTCAAATGCCTTTGAAACGCCATTGGCCTCGATGACCTTGCGGCCTGATTTCGGACCGGATTCCAACGCCATGGCAGCCGATCCCTGACGTTTGATCTGCGCTGCACGCTCGGCGCGCAAGGCTTGTAGCGCCCGAACACGACCCTGATTGCGCTTGCGGCGGGCGCTGATACCCTCGACGGCCCATCGCGCCTCGGACTTGATCAAGCGGTTCAGCTTGTGGCGCTGCTGATCCTCCTCTTCCCAGACCTTGTCCCGCCAGTTTTCAAAGGCCGCAAAGCCCTGTTCTTGCCGCCGCACAACTCCGCGATCGATCCACAGCGTCGCACGGGTCAACGCACGCAGGAATGCGCGATCATGCGAGATCAGAACATAGGCTGCACGGGTTGAGCCCAACTCACGCTCCAACCACGCAATCGCCTCGATATCCAGGTGGTTCGTCGGTTCGTCCAGCAACATCAAGTCAGGCGCCTCGGCCATCAGCTTGGCCAAGGCGGCGCGTCGCCTTTCCCCACCCGAAGCGGTTTCGACCGCGCGCTCAGGGTCGAATTTCAGCCCTTCGCCCGCGCGTTCGACCTTATACAGCTCACCCGGTTCCAACCCGCTTGAGGCATAGTCTCCAAGCGTCGCGAATCCCTGCATTCCGGGATCCTGCTCCATGTAACCCACTGATTTACCAGGAGGGATGACGATTTCACCCTGATCGGCCTCGACCAGCCCGGCCATCACTTTCATCAAGGTGGATTTGCCTGACCCGTTCCGCCCGACCAGCGCGACGCGATCACCGGGTTGAACCACAAGGTCCAGATCGGAAAACACCGGATCACCCCCGAACGTCAGAGAGATACCGGACATTTGCAATAAAGGAATTCTCGCCATACCCGCCAGCTAAACCGGCCAAAGCAAGGCGTCAACGCCCCAACTTCACCTTTTCCCAGATACTCAAATCACCCAGCCACCGCGCGCAGCAACCGTTTACGAGCTGGGGGAATTGCTCCGATTTCAAGGCCGGTGAACACATGCAGGGTGTTCATGTGCCTGTCCACCACCGCATGATCGCTGACCCACCCCCCCATCATCAGATAGGTGCGCAACAAGGGCGGCATCCTCAGCATCGCCTGTTTTACATCAGGGCGTCTGCGCAAGCGCGCCGCAAAGCGAAACACATCCGGCGCCTTGACTCGCGGCAACCATCGCCTTGGTGCCAGATGTCGGTGTTTGAGCATCGCAAAAGCGTCAAGATATTCGGCTGTTTCGGTTCCAGCGAATGACGAACAACCAAACAGCATTTCGATCCCGTTCTGATCGACATACGCCGTCATTGCGCCCCACGCGACACGCAAGATATCCGGATCATTGTAGTCCGGGTGAATACAGAACCGACCCATCTCGACCATCGGTCCCGTAAAATCGCGTAGCGCCGACAGGTCATAGAACTGTGCCGAGTAGCTGAGTCCGATTTCAAAGCCGCCCTGCATTGTCAGCATACGGAAACAGCACACCAACGCCCCACCGGCCTGCAGATCTTCGACCAGAACATGGGCGCAGCGTGCATCAAAAGCATCACAATCCTGACCATCAGTAGCAAAGGTCAGCATCCTCAGCGTCTGCGCCGCCGCCACGTCTTGCTCGGTTTGCGCCAAGCGGGCGCGATATCGGCCCTTGTCCAACAAAACCGCCATGGTCGCATCCTCCTGCGGTTGCTGACCGGTCACATCTGTCTGGTCCTTACTACAGAATGTGTGACTGTCCTGTGACCACTGCAAGAGAATTGGTCGCTTTAGTTGTTTGCGCCAGGAATATTTGCCGGGTTGAAGTTGCCGATGTTACCCAGAAGCTGACGCAGGAAGCCTTTGTCTTCCACGTTGGAATCGGTCACGCGACGATCCAGCACGATGACATAGCCGTCTTCCAGGCCGAACCGCTCGATATTGCGAACGACACCGCGCTGATCAAAGCTGATCGCGACCAGTTCACGTGAAACGACCTCGGGTCGTTTGGGCCCATAATGACGGACGCGCGAGGCGACATAGTAATAGCCCGAATCCCGCACCACGCCCGCCGAGCTGGGCGCGCCGATGGTTTCTTCAACACTATCGCGGGTATCGACGCCGACCTTGATTTTGGCCAGATCCTCTGGCGGAGGCACGTAGCCGTGATTCTTGAAGATTGGTGAACATGCGCCCGCGACCGCCAGACAGGCCGCAAAGACAAGCGTTTTCGACGCTGGTTTCAACCTGTTCAAACCCTTCAACATGCACATCCTCTTGCCATGGCCCCTTGCGGACCCTATCCGATTACAGAAACCAAGGCTCCGGTTCAACACAGGAAAACCTCACGAATGAGCAACCAGACATCTTTACGCGTCGCAGACCTGCCGCAAAACGCTCCGGCCCCGTTTGAGTTGCGCCCGACCGGCGAGGCGCTGGAGGCCATAAAACAAGAGCTCGGCCTGCTTGGCCTCCGCAAGCTCAGCTTTGTCGGCGAATTACGCGCGCAGGGCAAACGGGATTGGACGCTTTCAGGCAAGCTGGGCGCAACGGTGATCCAACCTTGTGTCGTGACGCTGGAACCAGTGACCACACGCATCGACACCCCGGTGAGTCGCGTCTTTGTGGCCGATTGGAGCGATCCGGAAGAGCCCGAGTTCGAAATCCCCGAGGATGACGAGACCGAACCGCTTGGGCCCGAGATCGATCCTGCGCTGATCATGGTTGAAGCGCTGTCGCTGGCCCTGCCCCAATACCCACGGAAGGATGGAGTTGAGCTGGGCCAGATAGACTATACCGAACCGGGCAAACAGGCCCTCACGGATGAGGATGTAAAACCCTTCGCTGGTTTGGCCGGGCTGCGGGATGCGATGAAAAAAGACGAGTGACAGGCGAGGGATTTCCTGTCATAGCAGGCCGTCAGAAAAACCGCTTGAACATGACGAGAATCGCAGTATTTTCGCGCGCTCATTGGAATTTGGGTTGGACATTGCGGGGCAAGGCCCTTAAACGCGCGTCAAACCACGAGAAAACAAAGTACGTAACCCGGCTGACAGCGAATCTGTCAGCCCATATCAGACAAAGGTTGAGACCATGGCCGTCCAACAGAACAAAGTTTCCAAGTCGCGTCGCAACAACCGCCGCGCACACGACGCTCTGGTTGCTGCAAACCCGAACGAATGCCCGAACTGCGGCGAGCTGAAGCGCCCACACCACGTTTGCGCATCTTGCGGCCACTATGACGATCGTGAAGTCGTCGCTCAGGCCGACGAAATCGACCTGGACGAAGACGCGGCCTAAGCCTGATTGGACGCAGGCCAAGGCATGACGGATCAGCCCACGCAGACCGGACGGATCATCATCTCGGTTGACGCTATGGGCGGAGATTCGGGCCCTGCAGTCGTTGTGGCGGGCATTGCAAAATCTGCGGACAAGAACCCGAAGATCGGGTTCATCCTGCACGGTCAGGAACAGGAACTACGCAAGCTGGTTGCCAAACGGCGTGTCCTTGATGGGCGCGTCGTTTTTCGTGATTGCCCGGACGTGGTCACGATGGAAGACAAACCAAGCCAGGTTGTCCGCAGCGGCAAGAGCACGTCGATGTGGTCCGCTCTGGAAGCGGTGCGTGCAGGTGAAGCGCACGGCGCGGTGTCCTGCGGCAATACGGGCGCGCTGATGGCCATGTCCATGTTGCGGCTGCGCAAGCTGCCCGGCGTGAACCGCCCTGCCATCGCGATCCTGTGGCCCTCGCGCAATCCGCATGGGTTCAACGTGATGCTGGACGTCGGCGCAGATGTGCGCGCTGATGCCAAGGACCTTTTGCAATACGCGCTGATGGGGGCTTCATACGCGCGCAACGGTATGGCGCTCAGCCGCCCTCGGATCGGGTTGCTGAATGTCGGCACCGAAGAACACAAGGGCCGCGCCGAACTGAAAGAAGCCCACGCGATGATCTCGGACTTTGCCGATCAGGCGAATTTCGAGTTCGTGGGCTTTGTCGAGGGCAGCGATATCCCCGGCGACAAAGCTGACGTGATCGTGACTGACGGGTTTACCGGCAATGTCGCCATTAAAACTGGTGAAGGCACCGCGAACCTTATCGGTGATTTGCTGCGTGAGGCGTTCAAATACTCGCCCCTATCCCGGCTGGCCTCGATCCTGGCAATCACCTCGTTGAATCGTCTGAAAAAGCGGATAGACCCGCGCCGCGTCAATGGCGGCGTGTTCCTGGGACTCAACGGAACCGTGGTGAAATCCCACGGCGGAGCGGACGCAACCGGCGTTTCCGCAGCGGTTAAGCTGGCCTTCACTCTGGCTGAATCCGGTTTCGCCGAAAAATTGGCGGCACGGGTTGCATCAACAGCCGCACTTGCACAAGATGCGGCCCATTCCGTGTCTCAATCGGAATAATAACAAAAAAGGCAGTACCCCAGCATGGCAGGCCGCTCAGTTGTTGTAGGTGTCGGGCATTATTTGCCAGAGCGCGTTGTACCGAACTCTGAGTTCGAGAAAACGCTGGATACGACGGACGAATGGATTCGCACCCGGTCCGGGATCGAGCGGCGACACTTCGCGGCCGAGGACGAAACCACTTCCGATCTGGCCACCAAAGCGGCCGAAGCTGCACTGGCTGATGCCGGACTGACGGCGGATGATATCGACGCGATTGTGCTGGCAACCTCCACAGCTGATTTGACCTTTCCTTCGGCGGCAACCATGGTTCAGGCCCGGTTGGGCATGACCAAAGGTTTTGCCTTCGATGTACAGGCGGTCTGCGCTGGATTTGTCTTTGCGCTCAGCAACGCCAACGCCCTGATCCTGTCCGGTCAGGCCAAGCGCGTACTGGTGATCGGCGCCGAGACCTTTTCACGAATCATGGACTGGACCGACCGGTCGACCTGCGTGCTGTTTGGCGATGGCGCGGGCGCACTGGTTCTGGAAGAGCAAGAGGGTCAGGGCACTTCGGATGATCGCGGTATTCTTGCCACCGACTTGAATTCGGACGGACGATACAAAGACCTTCTCTATGTTGATGGCGGGGTTTCGACCCAATCCACCGGCCACTTGCGGATGCAGGGCAATCAGGTCTTCCGTCATGCGGTCGAAAAACTGGCCCGAACCGCAGAAGTCGCGCTGGAGCGTGCAGGTCTGTCCAGCGACGATGTTGACTGGATCGTGCCGCATCAGGCCAATATCCGCATTATTCAGGGCACCGCCAAGAAGATGGGCCTGTCGATGGATAACGTTGTGGTCACCGTTCAGGACCATGGCAACACATCGGCAGCCTCCATCCCTCTGGCCCTGTCGGTGGGCAAGCAAAACGGCCAGATCAAAACCGGCGATCTGATCGTTACAGAGGCGATTGGTGGCGGTCTGGCCTGGGGTGCGGTCGCACTGCGTTGGTGACCGGCACAATCCGGCTTACAGAGCCTCCTGCAATTCATTGATATTGACAGCGAATTTTGCATAGCCATATGCTCAGACATCAACAGGGGAAAAAGCATGGGCGACAAAACACTGACCCGAATGGATCTGAGCGAGGCCGTCTTTCGTGAGGTTGGCCTGTCACGCAATGAAAGCGCACAGCTGGTCGAAAGCGTTCTGAACCACATGTCTGACGCGCTGGTGCGTGGCGAACAGGTTAAGATTTCGTCATTCGGCACCTTCAGCGTTCGGGACAAAACCGCCCGTATCGGTCGCAACCCTAAAACCGGTGAAGAGGTTCCGATCCAGCCCCGTCGTGTACTGACATTCCGTCCGTCGCACCTGATGAAGGATCGCGTCGCCGCAGGGAACCGCAAGTAAGTTCAGGACATCCAGGTTATGAGTAAGTCCCCCGATGCCTTTCGCACCATAAGTGAAGTTGCGGACTGGCTCGGAGTTCAGGCTCATGTGCTGCGTTTCTGGGAAAGCCGGTTTACCCAAGTCAAACCCGTCAAACGCGCCGGTGGGCGGCGATATTATCGCCCCAATGATATGCGTCTGCTGGGCGGTATCAAGAAACTGCTACACGAGGACGGGATTACCATCAAAGGTGTTCAGCGTATCCTTCGGGAACAGGGCGTTGCGCATGTTGCATCGCTGTCACCTAGCCTGGACGAAAACGCGCCAGCACCCAGCATCGACGATACTGTGGTTCCGTTCGCTTCAGCGCCGGAACCATCCGCAAACCAGATCGACATGGATTTGGGCGAACCCGCCCATTCCCCTGCCCCAGAGGCTCCGAAACCCGTCGCAACCCCCGAACCCAAACCGATACCGGCTGAGCTGGATGCAGCGCCGCTGATGGGTGGTATTGCCTCGCTGGCATGGAATCGTGACGAGTATGACGATGAGCTGTTGCACCAGATTGCACCCATCGCCAAGGACCTGCGCAGGTGGCTGAATCGCGTCGAACACCACACGGCGGGATAGCAAAAAAGGCGATGATTTCCTCTTGCCCCCGCCGGGAAAGTCTTTATGAACACCTCAACGTCGGGCTATGGCGCAGCCTGGTAGCGCGTCCGTCTGGGGGACGGAAGGTCGCAGGTTCGAGTCCTGCTAGCCCGACCAAATCACACCGACGTTTATGGCACATAGGCCAGATCCCGCTCTGGCAGCAGAGGGGATCGAGATGACAGGTGTTTGCCCAAATCAACAGCTTGAGGCGATGATTGCACGCGGTGAGATCGCCGCAAGCCCAGACATCATCCCTGCACAGGTGCAGCCGGCAAGCCTTGATCTACGTTTGGGAACAGTGGCTTACCGGGTGCGCGCGTCGTTTCTGGCGGGCGAAGGGCGTTCTGTCGCAGACCGGTTGGCCGAGTTTGAGATGCACCGCATCGACATCACTGAAGGCGCTGTTCTGGAAAAGGGCTGTGTCTATCTGGTGCCGCTAATGGAATCGCTCGCCCTGCCCGATGACGTCAGTGCGGTGGCCAATGCCAAAAGCTCGACCGGGCGGCTCGACTTGCTCACGCGCACGATCACCGATGGCGGAACCGAGTTTGATCGGGTTCCCGCAGGCTACACAGGTCCGCTTTATGCCGAGATCTGCCCGCGATCGTTCTCGGTTCTGGTGCGCCCCGGAATGCGTCTGAATCAGATCCGTTTCCGCAAAGGTCAGGCGGTACTCAGCGACGCCGAGCTGACCGCGTTGCATGGTCAAACGCCGTTGGTTGATGGGCCAGCCGTCATTCAGGACGGGTTGGGGTTTTCGGTCGATCTGCAACTGCCCGATACCGATCTGGTCGGCTATCGCGCCAAGCCCCATACCGGGGTGATCGATCTGGATCGGATCGGCGAATACGACCCGCAGGAATACTGGGAAGAGGTGCATACCAAGGACGGTCGCATCATCCTCGACCCCGGCGCGTTCTACATTCTCGTCAGCCGCGAAGCGGTGCATATCCCGCCAATGTATGCTGCTGAAATGGCCCCATATCTCGCTATGGTCGGCGAGTTCCGGGTACATTACGCCGGATTCTTTGACCCGGGCTTTGGACATGCCGAAGCAGGCGGCGCTGGATCACGCGGGGTGCTGGAAGTGCGCTGCCACGAAGCGCCATTTGTGTTGGAACACGGACAAGTCGTCGGGCGCCTGGTTTATGAGAAGATGGCCGAAATGCCGACACAGCTATATGGTGCTGGGATTGCTTCGAACTATCAGGGTCAAGGCCTGAAACTGTCCAAGCATTTCAAAGCTGTGGGCTGAGTTTCAGAACTTCATGAACCGACGCATCTGACGCGACACCTGCCGCATCTGCTTTGCGCTTTGATTTTGGCGCTTGGTCGCATCGCGCATCTGGCGGTCCGCCTCGGGGCCATTCCCAGTATCAGACTGACCCGGTTTACGGCCCACCTTGCTGGCCATATCAATACCCTTGTCCACACCGTGGTTCACCAGGCGACGCATCACCCGGCGCACGATCATATCGATGATCCGATTGGCATTCATTGGCTCAACTCCGTTTCCTGCACCCAATGATAGGCGGGATCTGCGGCAATAAAAGGGCTGTCCGATCACTCTTCTTCGAACAGCTCGGTTTGATCTTCGTCCTCGTCATCACCCTGCCCTTCGCCCAGCGACACAGCACCAGGGGGTGGGCGATTCTCCAACAGTCCGGCTGCGCGCAACTCCTTCAGGCCCGGCAGGTCACGGGCGTTTTCCAGCCCGAAATGATCCAGAAACTCAGGCGTTACGACGAATGTCACCGGACGGCCCGGTGTCATGCGGCGGCGGCCCAGCCGGATCCATTCCATTTCGAGCAACTGGTCGATAGTTCCGCGCGAAACGGACACGCCCCGGATTTCCTCGATCTCCGCACGCGTGCAGGGCTGGTGATAGGCCACGATTGCCAGCGTTTCGATTGCAGCCCGGCTAAGCTTGCGGGTCTCAACCGTTTCCTTCTGCATCAGGAAGCCAAGATCGGGGGCTGTGCGGATCGCCCAAGCCTCACCAACGCGCACCACACGCACCCCGCGCCCTTCGTACCGTTTCTGAAGCGATTCAACAGCTTGCGCGGCATTGCTGCCATGGGGCATCCGCGCTTCAAGATCGCCAATCGTCACTGGCTCGGCGCTGGCAAACAGCACGGCCTCGACCATACGTTCCTGTTCCGCCAAGGGCGGCGCTTCGAACAGTGTGCCTGTCTCTTCGTTGGCGTCAGTCACGTGTCTCAGTCCTCTTACGCAGATGGATCGGCGCAAAGGTCTCGCTTTGCTTGATCTCCATATGTCCTTCTTTCACCAGCTCCAGCGAGGCTGCGAAGGTTGCAGCCGTGGCCGAGCGTCGCCGCACCGGATCAGCATCCCAGCCTTCGGGCAGGTAGGTCTCCATATCCGTCCACGCACCGGCAAAGCCTATCAGGGGTCGCATCCGCTCAAGCGCTTGTTCCATGGTGAAAACGGCGTCGCGGTCCATGACGAAGGGTCGGAACTCGTCGCGCGTGCGGATACGCGCGTAGCCCTGCATCAGGTCCAGTAGCGTCGCGGAATAGGTCACGGTGCGGATACGCGTAACATCCTCACCCTGCCCACGTTTGAAGAAATCACGGCCCAATTGGTCACGCGCCATCAGGCGCGCAGCGGCATCGCGCATGGCCTGCAGACGCTCCAATTGGAATGCGAGGTGCGCGGCCAGTTCCTCACCCGATGGGCCTTCGTCATCCGGGTCCGGGGGCAGCAGCAAGCGGGATTTGAGGAAAGCTAGCCAAGCGGCCATCACCAGATAGTCGGCGGCCAGTTCGATCCTCAACTGACGCGCTTTTTCGACAAAGGTCAGATACTGTTGAGCCAGCGCAAGAACCGAGATTTTTCGCAGGTCCACTTTTTGCGTACGCGAAAGTGTCAAAAGCACATCGAGCGGACCTTCAAACCCGTCGACGTCTACAATCAAAGCCTCGGCGGCCAGCCGATCGGCAACCGAGACCGGGTCTTCGCTGAAAAGGTTATCCTGCATATACCTGCCCGCCCATTAGGGCAGATAGTTCCGCCTCGGCGGCTTGGATGTCAAGTTCCTGTGGCGGTTGTCTCCGGACCAGCGCCCGATCTGCGCGGGCTTGTGCCGCATCCGACATCTCACCAGCGGCTTCGAGCACCTTAGCACGCTCTTCAAAGGCCCCGTTGCAGTGCAAAGCAACATCGCATCCAGCGTCCAGTGCCTGTCGGGCCAAGTCGGCGGGCGCGCCGTTCAGGGCTTTCATCGTGATATCGTCGGTCATAATCAGACCGTCGAAACCGATGCGCTCCCTAATCATCGTCATCATTCCAGCAGAAATCGTTGCGGGCCGTGGATCGATCTGGTCATAAACCAAATGCGCCGTCATCCCCATCGGCAAGTCGTTCAGCGCGCGGAATGGTGCAAAATCTGCTGCTTCCAGTGCACTTAGAGAAAGATCCACATGCGGCAACTCGTGATGACTGTCGAGCGTCGACAGACCGTGGCCGGGCATGTGCTTTACTACCGGCAACACTCCGCCATCAAAGTGTCCGTTGGCAACGGCTCGACCAATCGCGGAAACCTTTTCGGGATCAGACCCATAGCAGCGGTTCTTCAGGAACGCATGAGTACCCTCGCGGGCCAGATCGACCATCGGTGCACAATTGCTGTCGATGCCCAATTCCAGCAGTTCATGCGCGATCAGACGATAGCGCAGATACATCGCGCGCTCGGCCTGATCTTCGGCATGCGCGACATGATCCAAAGGAGGCAACCATTCACGGGCTAAAGGTGCGCGCAGACGTTGTACGCGGCCCCCCTCCTGATCGACGGTGATTAGGCAATTTCGGCCAACCGCTGCGCGGAAGTCCTCGCACAAGGCGCGGGTCTGATCAGCGGATTCGATGTTGCGGGCAAACAGAATGAACCCGAACGGGTTCATCTCTTTGAACAAAGCTTTTTCATCCGGCGTCAGGCGCAGCCCTTCGGCATCGGTGATAACCGCGCCAAATCTCACCGGACGGCGACCGGGATACAGTCGGCACCCTGCGCAACCAAAGCGGCACAGAACTGGCGCGAGTCGCCGAGATCATCAAATCCCATGACGCGTAGGCGATAGAAGGTGCGGCCACCGCTTGAAGTTTTCTGGATAACTCTCTGTTTCCCATCCATATACTCGGCAAAGCGCCCATTCAGGCGCGCCCATTCGGCCTGTGCAACATCGGCGCTTTCATAGGCTCCAAGCTGCGCCAGCCGCGTTCCTTTGGTCAGCGTATCCGGGTCCACATCCAGTCCAACGGCAGCCTTTACAGCAGCGTTGATCGCCGCCTCGGTTGCACTGTTGGACGAAATAGAACTCGGTGTTGCACGGGCGGGCCGCACGGCTGGTCGCAGCGACCGGCGCACCCCCGGCAAAGCGGCTATCTTCGGGTCAGGCTGTTGCGCGGCGTAATCTGCCGGGTCGATCGCAGGCTCTTCCTCGGGCGTGACCAGTGAAGCCAACTGAACGCCTTCTTCCGGCGTTTGCTCATGCGTGGTATCGGCAGCAAGCCCCTCGGCCAGAGCATTCACAACGGCCTGATCTGTGGCAGGCTCTTCGATGACCTGCACGGCATTCGTGGCCTCAAGCCCAGTCATGGGTGTGTCTTCATCGGTCAGCGAAACAGGGCGCGGGGCCAGGATCAGCCGATCTGCTGGCGGCGCAGCTGTTCCGACCGCTGCAACAGCATTCACCGCCAACCCCTGGTGGTCAGCAGGCGTTCCGCCGGGATTTTCGGGTTGTACACGCATCGGTCCTTCGGCAGCGCGCACCACAGGTACACCGCTGACATCGCGCATGATCAGTTGATAGCCCCAAACACCTACACCTGCCACCAGTGCCAAGGACGCAACCGCCCCCAAAACGTTGACAATACGGCCCAGCCCTGCGCCTGCACGCGGGGCTTCGTCATAGCCATAGCTTTCTTCGGAATAGTCATACGCATCATGCGCATGGGCTTGATTCGAGTAATGCATTTGCTCGGGGCTGTGCTGCCCCGAGTAATCGTAACGTGCCATATCCGCCTCACCGCCCGAGTGCGCCGGAAAAGTGGCGCGCGGGTCATTTCTTGTCTGCCTCAGACCGGCGGTTCGGGCGATATTTGTTACCGCATCTCCTGCGCCGGGGTAACGCCAAGAATACCCAAGCCCGCTGAAATCACAACAGAAACAGCGCGGGCCAGCGCGATTTTCGACTGGCTTGTGGCAACATCGCCATCCTGGATGAAACGCAGCTGGGTTTCGTCGTTACCCTTGTTCCACAACGCGTGAAAATCTCCTGCCAATTCATAGAGATAGAAGGCAACCCGGTGCGGTTCATTGGTCCGTGCAGCGATTTCAACCAAACGTGGCCATTCTGCCAGTTTCTTGGCAACCGTCAGCTCAGATGCGTGATCAATCTTGCCCAGATCCGCCCCGGAAAGAGCCGCATCATCGGCAGCGATCCGGGCCTCAGCCGCACGGCGCAGTACACTCATGACCCGGGCATGAGCGTATTGGACGTAGAACACCGGGTTTTCGCGGCTTTGTTCCAGCACCTTGTCGAAATCGAAATCCAGCGGTGCGTCGTTCTTGCGGGTCAGCATCACGAAACGGGTTACATCAGGCCCGACCTGATCGACTACATCGCGCAACGTGACAAAGTTCCCTGCCCGCTTGGACATCTTGAATGGCTCGCCATTCTTCCACAACTTCACCAATTGGGTCAGCTTGATATCCAGCGGCACCTTACCATCGGAAAGGGCCGAAACCGCCGCCTTCATCCGTTTGACATAGCCGCCATGGTCCGCACCGAACACGTCGATTAGCGCGTCAAACCCACGGCTCACCTTGTCATAATGATAAGCGATATCCGGGGCGAAATAGGTCCAGCTGCCGTCCGATTTCTTGACCGGGCGGTCGACGTCATCCCCGTGTTCAGTAGATTTGAACAAGGTTTGCTCGCGCGGCTCCCAATCCTCGGGCTTCTTGCCTTTCGGCGGCTCAAGCACGCCTTCGTAGATCAGGCCCTTGTCGGTCAAAGACTGCAGCGCCGCCTCGATCCGACCCGTGCCGTAGAGCGACTTCTCTGAGAAGAACACGTCCATCTCAACGCCCAGCGCCTTCAGGTCGGCGCGGATCAGGTCCATCATCGCGTCGGTGGCAAAGTTGCGCAGCTCTTCCAGCCATTCGCTTTCCGGCTTGTCGATCAGGCTGTCGCCGTATTTCTCTTTCAGCGCTTCACCGATCGGGATCAGGTAATCGCCCGGGTACAGGCCCTCGGCGATCTCTGGGCTCAGACCATTCGCCTCGCGATACCTTTCATAGGCCGACCGCGCCAACACATCCACCTGCGCGCCGCCATCGTTGATGTAGTATTCGCGGGTCACCTCATGGCCCGAATAGGCCAGCAAGCTTGCCAGCGCATCACCGAACACAGCCCCCCGCGTGTGGCCCACATGCAGCGGGCCGGTCGGGTTGGCCGAGACATACTCCACGTTCACCTTCTGACCATATCCCATGGTCGAACGGCCATAACCGGTGCCCTTTTCCAGCACCGCAGCCAACACTCCCTGCCAAACTGAAGACGCAAGCCGCAGGTTTAGAAAGCCCGGGCCCGCCACCTCGGCGCTGGTGATCCGGTCGTCTGCAGACAGCTTGCCCGCAAGCACATCCGCAATGTCCCGCGGCTTCATCTTCGCCGGTTTCGCCAGTACCATCGCCGCATTGGTCGCCATATCGCCATGCGCCGCATCGCGCGGAGGCTCAACCGCCACGTTGTCAAAGCTCAGCCCCTCAGGCAGCGCGCCTTCGGACTGCATCTGCGCCAGCGCGTCCAGTACCAGGCCGCGGATCTCGGAAAACAGGTTCATTTCGGATGTCCTTTTGCTTGCCGCGGGGTTTACCACGCAAAGCGCCAAGGTCAATGGACGCCTAAATTTTGCGCTTGGATTAACCGCTATCAGGGCTAAGGTCGGGGAAAACCGTGACCGGAGCCCCTGAATGCGCCTTACCCTGCCCTTCGCCCTGTTGCTGACCACCGCCCTGCCCACATGGGCCGAGATGCCCTCACCTCAAGGCCACGTACTGCTGACGCTCGGTGGCGCCATCACCGAAACCAATCTGCCCGCGCGCGCTGAGAACGACGGTGGGCTGTTGGGTTTTCTCGAAGTCACACATGACGGTGCAGCAGGCTTTGACGCTGCCATGCTGGACGGGTTGGAACAGATCGAAATCACCATCCCCTACGGCCCGCCAGAGAACCAGCGCGACTATACCTTTTCCGGCCCACTGTTGTCCGACGTGATGACGATGGCAGGTGCGAGGGGCAAATCTGCTCTGCCCATGGCTATGGATGGCTATCAGGCTGAAATCCCATGGGAAAGCATCGAGACACATCAACCCATCGTGGCCACCCACGCGGATGGCGTGCCGATGGGCATTGGTAGTTACGGCCCCACGATGATCGTTTTCCCGCCCACGAATGATGCTGAACTGGCTCAAACACAAGCCAGCCAACAGGTCTGGGCCATCGCCTATATTGCGATCGAGTGATCTCCGGTAAGCCGGGCATGGTCTTGCAGCGCAAACCTGTCGGTCATGCCCGCGATATAATCCGAGACGATGCGGGCCAGCGCGGTCTCATCCTTTGCCGTCTCGATATCGACATGCCAGTGCCTGGGCATCTGTTTCGGGTCGGACAGGTAAATCGGAAACAGTTCCTCAACCACCTTGCTGACACTGGCGCGCACTTCCATCACGCTCGGTGCGCGATACATGCGCGAAAACAGGAAGGCACGGATCTGTTTGAGCTTCGCCCAAAGATCATCCGAGAATTGAATGACCGGATAACCCAGATGGCGGATATCCTCGACCGACTGCGCCCCCGAGGCCGCTATCAACGCGCGTGAGGTGTCGATAACATCCGAAACCATGACGCCAAATACCCGTCTGAGCGCCTCGTGCCGACGGCGATAAGGGTCAAGACCCGGATACTTGGCATCCACTTCGGCGAAACAGGCATCAATTATGGGAAGCTGCTGAATGTCTTCATCTCTGAACAATCCCGCCCGCAATCCGTCAAACAGATCGTGGTTGTTGTAGGCAATGTCGTCCGATAGCGCCGCGACCTGCGCCTCGGCGCTCGCATGGGTATGGAGTTCGAGGTCAAAGCCCTGGTTGCATTCGGCCAGCGCCCAGGGCAGCTCGCCAGTAACCGGTCCGTTGTGTTTAGCTATTCCTTCCAGACATTCCCAGGTCAGGTTGCACCCATCAAACTCGGCGTAGTGACGCTCAAGTTTGGTTACGATCCGAATGGCCTGCGCGTTGTGATCGAAGCCACCATATGGCTCCATCAACGCATGCAGAGCATCCTCGCCCGTGTGACCAAACGGTGTGTGCCCTAGGTCATGCGCTAAAGCGACTGCCTCGGTCAATTCGCCGTTCAAACCCAAGGCCCCGGCAATCGTCCTGGCCACCTGAGCCACTTCAATGGAATGCGTCAGGCGGGTTCGATAACTGTCGCCCTCATGCTCGACAAACACCTGAGTTTTGTGTTTGAGGCGCCTAAACGCGCTGGCATGAATTATCCTGTCACGGTCGCGCTGAAAGCATGACCGAAAACTGCTTTCCTCCTCAGGTACAAGCCGCCCCCTTGCGCGGCCTGGGTCCGAGGCAAAACCCGCTCTGTCCAAAGGTCTTGTCCTTGTCGCCTGTCGTCAGATTCCATATATTGTACGATGCTAAGGAAATAAACCTTTGGAGACCGGCATGAATCTGCCCCCAACAGTCACAGAACGCGCCTTTGAACGCCTGGCCGAAATCGGTGCCGCAGATCAGGGCCAGGCCCTGCGTGTCGCTGTGGAGGGTGGCGGATGTTCCGGTTTTCAATACGAGATCGCCCTGGATGAGCCGAAAGAGGACGATTTGGTGCTAGAGGGCAAAGGCCAAAAGGTCATCGTCGACTCGATCTCTCTGCCGTTTCTGGAGAACGCGGTAATTGATTTCACACAGGAACTCATCGGCGCGCGCTTCGTGATTGAGAACCCCAACGCCACGTCTTCCTGCGGCTGCGGCACATCGTTCTCGATGTAGCGCCAGTGGGGGCTTTGCCCCCACACCCCCAAGGTATTTTTAGCCAGATGAAGAGGGATCCGCTCTCTGACAGTCAAAGTCAGAGAGCTTCACCTGGCGCGGTCATCGGCGCCTCCGCCTGTACCGCATACTCAGTTTTGACGAATATGGTTAAGAATCCGTTTCTTCATCTGGCTAAAAATACCTCGGAGCGCGAGGCAGAGCCTCGCTAACTTGTTCGGCAACTTGCCGTTGCGTGTATTCTGCGCGATAGGTTGCCAATGGCACCGGAGGATCACGCATGAAAATCGCCACATTCAACATCAACGGTATCAAGGCACGGGCCGAGGCGTTACCTCGCTGGTTGGATGAGGCACAGCCCGATGTCGTGTTGCTGCAGGAAATCAAATCAATCGATGAGAATTTCCCCCGCGAGATTTTCGGGGAGCGTGGATATAACGTTGAAACCCATGGGCAAAAGAGCTTCAACGGCGTTGCAATCCTTTCGAAATTGCCGCTTGAGGATGTCTCCCTTGGGTTGCCCGGTGATGAAAGTGATGAGCAGGCGCGCTGGATCGAAGCCACTGTCATAGGAAAGAGAGCACTGCGCATCTGCGGATTGTATCTGCCAAATGGCAATCCGGTGCCGGGGCCGAAATATGACTACAAGCTTGAGTGGATGGAGCGCCTCTATGATCGTGCCCGCGATTTGATGGCATCAGAGGAACCCGCATTGATGGCCGGGGATTACAATATTATTCCGCAGGCCGAAGATGCCAAGCGCCCCGACGCCTGGCGCGAGGATGCGTTGTTTCGGCCCGAAAGCCGTGCAGCATTTCGCAAGATATTAAATCTGGGCTTCACCGAAGCCTTTCGCGCACGAACGCAAGGCCCCGGTCATTACTCATTCTGGGATTATCAAGCCGGTGCGTGGAACAGAAACGACGGGATCCGCATCGATCACTTTCTTCTGACGCCGCAAGCTGCAGATTTGATGCGTGATTGCAGGATCGATGCCGAAGTGAGGGGGCACGAAAAACCTTCGGACCATGTGCCGGTCTGGGTTGATCTCGACCTGTGAACGCTTACGCGGTCGCGTCGTAGCTATAGATCCACTCGTAGCGCCGCGCCAAGCGTGGACCAACCGCCATTAAGGCGGCCTGCGCGGCCAGCCTCATTGGCCCACGAAGGTGGAAATTACGCGCATTTGCGCCTGCGGCGCCAATCACTTGCCTGGCACGCGGTCGTCGAGTGGCTTCATAGGTAGCCAATGCGCGGGCGACGCCTGAGTTGTCCTGGAACGCGCGTGTCAGGACCCAGGCATCTTCCAGTGCTAGGCAAGCTCCTTGGGCCATAAAAGGCAACGTCGGGTGCGCCGCATCCCCAAGCACGGCCAATCGCCCATTCTGCCAGATTTGCGCCACGGGGCGCAGAAACAGCGCCCAAAGGTGAACCTCTTCAATCTTTGACAATATGTCACCAACCGGTCCGCCAAAATCGGCGAACCGGGTTCGCAGGTCGTCGGGATCACCCTGACGTCGCCAGCCTTCCTCTTGCCAGTCGGAACGCTCTTCTATGGCCACGATGTTCACGAGGCGTTGATCGCGCAGCGGGTAGGTTACCACGTGCCGGCCTGGCCCCATCGTCAAGGACGCGCATGGCAGTTCTTCTCGCTGGGTCCAGGGGATCGTTGCTCGCCAGGCAACCTGATGGGTGAACACCGGGACCTCGGGACCATTCAAGATCGGGCGGATAGCGCTGCGCCCACCGTCTGCGGCGATTGCGCATTCCGCACGCAGCCTTTCGCCGCTTTCCAGAACGATCTCGGCTTCGCTTGGGTGTTTATGAACCGTGGCGACAGGTGCATCCAGCCGAATATCCACCCCAGAGCGCAAGGCGGCTTTGTGCAACAGGTCCAGCAGATCTGCCCGGTGATAATAGTAAGTCGACCCAGCGGCAGGGACCGGGACCCGACTGATCACGCGCCCATTACGGTAATCGCGCAAAACGGTCCCACCCGAGATTTGTCCAGCTTCCGGGACCTTACCAGCAACGCCTAGCGCACGCAGTACCGCCATCCCGTTCGCACTGATTTGCAATCCAGCACCAACTTCGGTCAGTTCTGGGGCCTGCTCCAGAACCGTCACCTGAGCACCCTGACTTCGCAGTGCGAGTGCCGCCGCCATGCCCCCAATGCCGCCGCCAATGACGCAGAAATTCAGACCATTGATATTCATGGGCCTGCCATAACGCAAAAACGCCGGGGCGACAGGCCCCGGCGCTGTTGTTTTGTTGCAATTTCCCAGCGATCAATCGTCGCGGTGGACCTTTTCGCGGCGCTCGTGACGCTCTTGCGCCTCAAGCGTCATAGTCGCGATAGGACGCGCATCCAGGCGCTTGAGCGAGATCGGATCACCGGTCTTCTCGCAATATCCATACTCCCCTTCTTCGATCCGGCGCAGGGCCGAGTCGATTTTGGCCACCAGCTTACGCTGACGATCCCGGGTGCGCAGTTCCAGCGCACGGTCGGTCTCTTCGCTTGCGCGGTCAGCGACATCGGGAATGTTTCGGGTGTTGTCCTGCAGACCTTCGATCGTATCACGGCTGCCTGCGAGTAGTTCTGTCTTCCAATCCATCAGCTTGCGGCGAAAATACTCAAGCTGGCGATCATTCATGAAAGGTTCATCTTCAGCCGGACGGTAATCTTCCGGCAGAAAAACTTCCTGCTTCATATTTGCTCCCTCGGTATGGCCTGAAACGTCGGTTGCGATTGTATTACCTGACATTCGGCACCCCCTTCTGCGGAGCGTTTATCCGACGGGGCAGAGATTGTCACTACACAAACGTATGCCTCGCCGCCGCGTCCCTCCGACTGCTCTAATATTGAGACTTGTAACAACAAAACCTTGTTTTTCTGTGGTTCTCGCAAGGCGTTTTTCAGGCAGCTTCAACCCCTGCGATACCCCGCCCCGAACGAATCGCCCAAAACAGATTGGACTTACAGCCCATTCCATCCTTTCGCGACGCTGCGGCCCGGCTTGTAAATAACCTTGCCTCTCTGTAACCCGAGCAGAGCAAACCCAGCCCGCATTCCGCGGAAACCACATGAGGGGTCCCATGACCGCACGTTTTCAAGGCACCGCAGAATATGTTGCCACCGACGATCTGAACATTGCCGTGAACGCCGCCGTCACGCTGGAACGCCCGCTGCTTGTCAAGGGCGAACCCGGAACCGGCAAAACCGAGCTGGCGAAACAGGTCGCAGGCGCGCTGGGGCTGACGATGATTGAGTGGAACGTGAAATCCACCACCCGAGCGCAACAGGGGTTGTATGAATACGATGCGGTCAGCCGTTTGCGCGATAGCCAGCTTGGCGAAGAGCGCGTGCATGATGTTTCGAACTACATTCGCAAGGGCAAGCTGTGGCAGGCGTTTGACGCGGATGAAAAGGTCGTGTTGCTGATCGACGAGATCGACAAGGCTGATATCGAGTTTCCGAACGACCTGCTGCAGGAACTCGATAAGATGGAGTTCCACGTCTACGAGACTGGCGAGACGATCCGTGCCAAGAACCGCCCTATCGTCATAATCACGTCGAACAACGAAAAGGAACTACCTGACGCATTCTTGCGCCGCTGCTTCTTTCACTACATCCGCTTTCCAGACGAAGCCACGATGCGCCGTATCGTCGAAGTCCATCACCCCGGCATCAAAGATGCGCTGCTGACCACCGCGCTGACCCAGTTCTACGAAATCCGCGAAACGCAGGGTTTGAAGAAAAAGCCCTCGACCTCGGAAGTGCTGGACTGGCTGAAACTGCTCTTGGCTGAGGACTTGAGCGCTGAGGACCTTAAACGCGACGGTGTGAATGCACTGCCCAAGCTACATGGTGCGCTTCTAAAAAATGAGCAGGACGTACATCTGTTTGAACGGCTGGCCTTTATGGCGCGTAGCAAGCGGTGATCACAGCTTGTCATCGGTACGGTCGGGTGTCAGCATTACATCAACGAAAGACCCCGCGCCAATCGGGCCTCCAGAGCAGGAAATAGTAAAATGTCTAACGCCCTCACAATTCGCCCCTTGCGACCAGAAGACCGGGATCAATGGGCCGAAATGTGGCGTGACTACCTGGCATTTTATGAAACCAAAGTGCCGGATTCGACTTTCCAAAGCACCTTTGCGCGGCTCTTAGGTGATGATCCGAATGACTTTTCCTGTTTTGTCGCGGATTTGGATGGGCAACTGCTTGGACTGACCCACTACCTGTTTCATCGCCACGCCTGGAAGGAAGAAAGTGTCTGCTATCTGCAGGATCTCTATGCCCGCCCAGAAGCGCGAGGCACCGGAGTTGGACGCGCCCTGATTGAGGCCGTCTATGAAGAAGCGGACAGGCAGAAAGCCCCCTCAGTCTATTGGCTGACGCAGGAAAACAACCATACCGCACGCAAACTCTATGACCGCATCGGCAAGTTGTCGCCGTTCCTGAAGTATCAGCGACCATGAGGCTTTTAGGCGCAACCCTACTTCTGGCGGCGCTGTCTGCCTGCACCACGGTCGACCGGATCGAGACGCCGACCCGTACCCAGGTGATTGAAGCATCGCTACCGCCGTCTAAATCCTTCGGCGCTGCTCGTCCAAGCCCGCCTGCCCGCTCAAACAAGAACATCGCCGCAGATTTCCTATCGCTGCATTTCGCACTTGAGAGCGGCGCAGAGTTGCCCGTTTTCACCCGGTTTGATGGACCCATCACGGTGCGTCTGACTGGGACACCGCCACCAACGATGCAGACCGACCTGAGCCGGCTACTGACCCGGTTGCAACGTGAGGCGAAGATCGACATCCGGCAGATTCCAGAGGGTCAGGCGAACATCACGATCGAGGCTGTAAGCCAGAAACAGATCCGCCGCATCCTGCCGCAGGCCGCCTGTTTCGTCGTTCCCAACTCTTCAAGTCTGGAAGAATACCGCCGTGACAGGCGCAAAAGCAAAAGCAACTGGACCGAACTGCGAAAACGTGAACGGATCGGGATATTCATCCCCTACGATGCCAGCCCACAGGAAATTCGGGACTGCCTCCATGAAGAATTGGCTCAGGCACTTGGACCTCTGAACGACCTCTATCGCCTAACCGATTCAGTATTCAACGACGACAATTTCCACACGGTTCTGACCGGATTCGACATGTTGATCCTGCGCGCAGCCTATGCGCCTGAGTTGCAAAATGGCATGACACGCGAACAGGTGGCAGCGGTTCTGCCCGGCGTACTCAGCCGGCTGAACCCCAGAGGGGATCGGGTTGCGCCACAACAGGTTACTGAGACACCTCGGGCCTGGATTAACGCAGTTCAACGCGCTTTGGGGGCTGGCGCTGGTACGGCCAAACGCGTCAACGCTGCGAACGAGGCAGCGCGAATTGGTCAACAGCAAGGCTGGACCGACCACCGCCGCGCCTATCCGCATTATCTGCTAGGGCGCATGGGGCAATTCGACGACCCCGAGGCGGCGCAGCAGCAATATGAAATTGCCCTGAAATACCTGAACGCCACCCCGGGAACAGAAATTCAGCGCGCTCATATCACGGCACAAACCGCAGCCTTTGCTTTGGCACAGGGTCAGGGCACCGAGGCCCTGCCCGAATTGAACAAAGCAATCAATGTCATGACCAAGGCCGAGAACGCCGCCCTTCTGGCCACTCTGCTGCTGCTCAAATCCGAGGCACTGCGGCAGTCCGGTCAACTAGATCAGGCACGTCGCGTTCGGCTGGACAGTATCGGATGGGCACGTTACGGCTTCGGCTCGGATTTGGTGGTGCGCTCGGTCACACAAGACATCGCGCAGTCAGCCGCCACAAGCACGGGTGGATAACGTCACATGATAGTGGTTCTGGGCATGGCTATTCTGGGCGCGATTCTGGGCGCGTTGACAGCACGCAAACGTAACGGAAGCGGTGCGGATATGGCGCAATACGCTGCAGGTTACGGCATTGCCTTTGCGTTGGTCGGGCTGGTGATTTCACTGGTCATTGTCCGCCTGGTATAGAACGATGTTCCTGCCCTTCTTCGAAAACCTCCGAAACGCTGGCATTCCCGTATCTCTGCGCGAATACCTGACGTTTCTGGAAGGGATGAAAAAGGGCTTGGCGACATACGATGTCGAGGCGTTTTACTATCTCGCCCGCGTTTCGATGGTGAAAGACGAGCGCAACATCGACAAGTTCGACCGTGCCTTTGCCGCCAGTTTCGAAGGGTTGGGTGAAATCAGTTTCGATCAAGTACTCGAGGCGGTCGATATTCCTGCCGAGTGGCTTGCAAAGATGGCCGAAAAGCACCTGTCGGATGAAGAAAAAGCCGAGATCGAGGCGCTTGGTGGCTTTGAGAAGCTGATGGAGACGCTACGCGAGCGCCTCAAGGACCAACAGGGTCGCCATCAGGGCGGTAACAAGTGGATCGGCACCGCGGGCACCTCACCTTTCGGTGCCTATGGCTACAACCCCGAAGGCGTGCGCATCGGCCAGAAAGAAAGCCGCCATCAGCGTGCCATAAAGGTCTGGGACAAGCGCGAATTCAAGAACTTAGATGACACTGTTGAACTGGGCACCCGGAACATCAAGGTTGCCTTGAAACGCCTGCGCCGCTGGGCGCGTGAAGGTGCAGCGGAAGAGCTTGATCTGGATGGAACGATCAGGGCTACGGCTGAACACGGATATCTGGATGTCAAAACCCGACCCGAACGACACAACGCCGTCAAAGTGCTTTTGTTTCTGGACGTGGGCGGGTCGATGGATCCGCATATCAAGGTTGTGGAAGAACTGTTCTCAGCGGCCCGAACCGAATTCAAACATCTGGAATACTACTACTTCCACAATTGCCTCTATGAAGGCGTCTGGCGCGACAATCGCCGCCGCTGGGATCAGCAAACTCCGACACACGAGGTCTTGCGCACATACGGGCCGGACTACAAATGCATCTTTGTCGGCGATGCCTCGATGAGTCCTTACGAGATCGCTTATCCCGGTGGTGCAAATGAGCATTGGAATCAGGAATCTGGCCAAGTCTGGCTGGGCCGTGCACGCGAACAGTGGACATCGAACCTGTGGATCAATCCTGTGCCAGAGAAGTATTGGGAATACACCCATTCGATCGGCATGATCCGTGAGATATTCGAAGATCGCATGGTACCCATGACGCTGGCGGGTTTAGAACAAGGTATGCGGGAACTGACGCGCTAGTCACCGTCGGAGTCCTGGTTGCCTCAGAATCCGGAAACAATAGGCCCATTTTTCAGAGATATTCGCGTCAAAAGCACCACAGAAGAAACAATCTCGGCAAAATTCCCTGCCTCTCTCGAATTCGTGATATACGACAAAGGGATTGAAGCTGGGGGGCTGAGATGACCATTTCAAAACTACCAAATATCCTGACATCTGTTTTGACCATTACAGCGTTCGCAATTGCATCGGGTGCGACCGCGACATTGGTACTTTCCCCTGACGCCGCTTATGCCAAGAATGATAATGGCAATGGAAAGGGCCGCGGCGGCGGCAAAGGTAATTCTGGAAAAAGCAACGACGGCAACAAAGGCAAGGGTAAGTCCGGAAAAGGCAACGACGGCAACAAAAGTGGCGAAAAGGGAAAATCCGGCAAAGCTAAGGGTTCCAAAAGCGCGGGTAAAGATGCCGGCAAGGCCAATTCCAAAACGCACCGCGTGGAAAAGGCTTTCGGGTTTAACAAGAAGCAAAAGGCAAAACACCACCGGTCAGCCAAAACCTCTGCTAAAGCTAAGGAACGGAACGGCAAGGTACAAAAGACCACACTGGCGGGCTTTGGAAGAGAGTTTATACGCGATGTCGAGCAACTATTTGGCAAGCGTTCGCCGGTAAAAACCAAGTCAAGCGCGAACCGGGTAAAGAAATCGTACCGCAAGGCCTCGGTTGCTCCTGTTGAGTATTCCCCGCGACCTGTTGCTCGCACAGATTATAAATCCAAGCACTATGACAATAAGAAGCCCGGCAAGCGTCGCTATCGCGACCCGCTTGTTGCAGCAATCACCGATCCCGATGGCTCGGACAAGCTGCGTAACCTGAATGCGTCTAAGGCAGCGGCCCCGGCGTTCCGCAATGCTTCACCCAACAGCAATGTCGGCAAGATCGCGACCTATCAGGCGGCGGCGGAAACCTATTACGACCTGCGCGGTGACCTCTATGAGGCGCGCCGTGAACTGCGTGATCTGAACGAAGACTACGATGGCCGCAGCAGCGAAGACATCGCCGATGATATCGCAGCACTTGATCCTGCGGACCCGGACTATGATGACAAGCTGAGTGCGCTTGAGGATGAGCTGCGCGATGCCGAAACCTACGAGGAGGCGCGCGACGATCTGCGCGCGGATCTGAGGGATCTGAAATACGAAACCCGCGACGCGTTGCAAGATGCAGAGGCTGCCTTTTATGACGCTTCGAAAGGGCGCACATTGACCAAGGCGACGCTGGGCGATTTCCACGGCAATCTCGATCTGCCACAGCCAAACTACCGGCACAAGGACTGGGCAACGGTCCAGCCGGTGCCTTACGGTCCTGACGGCTACCGCTATTCGGACGATAAGAAGATCTATGATGAAACCGACTATCGACTGCGCTACGACAAGCCATATTCCGATCGCAAGAAGGACCGCTATCGCTATTACCGCGACCCGCTTGTTGCAGCGATCACCGATCCCTATGGCTCGGACAAGCTGCGTAACCTGAATGCGTCTAAGGCAGCGGCCCCGGCGTTCCGCAATGCTTCACCCAACAGCAATGTCGGCAAAATCGCGACCTACCAGGCGGCGGCGGAAACCTATTACGACTTACGCGGTGACCTCTATGAGGCGCGCCGTGAACTGCGTGATCTGAACGAAGACTACGATGGCCGCAGCAGCGAAGACATCGCCGATGATATCGCAGCACTTGATCCTGCGGACCCGGACTATGATGACAAGCTGAGTGCGCTTGAGGATGAGCTGCGCGATGCTGAAACCTACGAGGAGGCGCGCGACGCTCTGCGCGCAGATGTGAGGGACCTGAGAGTTGATGCTCTGGTCGCAGAAAAGGAAGCTGAACGCGCATTTTTTGAGGCTTCGAAGGGCGAGGTCTTAACCAAGCAGTCCCTTGCCGAGTTTCATTCGAACCTGCACCTGCCCTCGCCAGGCAAGTAAGGCTGGATTGAGCCGCATAACTGATCGGGCGTGAAGGGCGAGTTACCGCTTGCCTCCTCGGGGCGGGCCGCCCATATCTAACTCATGCTTCGCTTAACACCCATCCTGCTTGCCATAGCCTATGCCGTTGTGATGTACCGGATATCCGTCTGGCGCACGCATCGTGAATTGGATGCGAAGTCCACCGAACTGGCCGATCCTGCGCTAAAACGCATGACGGACCGGCTGGCTGCAGCCTTGGAGATTGATCGGGTCCCAGTCTACATCTACGAGATCGATCCGGTGAACGGGCTGGCCGCGCCGGATGGGCGTATTTTCATCACTCGCGGTTTTTATCGCAAATTTGGCAACGGCGAAGTATCAGCGGAAGAAATGGCAAGCGTAATCGCGCATGAATTGGGCCATGTCGCCCTTGGCCACGCCCGGCGGCGGATGATTGATTTCTCGGGTCAAAACGCCCTGCGTGCTGCGCTGATGATGCTATTGAACCGCTTCATCCCGTTCATTGGAGCCTGGATTGCAAATATGCTGACTCATTTGCTGGCCTCCCGCCTGTCGCGGAGTGATGAATATGAGGCGGATGAATATGCGGCTGCGCTTTTGACAAAAGCCGGGATCGGGATTGGTCCACAGAAGTCTTTGTTCCACAAGCTTGAGGATCTGACACAGCAGCGCGCGGGCGTTGTGCCCGCTTGGTTAATGAGTCATCCAAAGACGGATGAGCGGATCGCAGCTCTGGAAGTACTTGAACAAAAGTGGGGCGTGGGAGTTTAGGATAGGAGCGAGGGGCCAGTCCCACGTGCTCCCCGAGATATTTTTGGCCAGATGAATGGGATCCCGAGTTAAGTACTCAGGGCTTTGCCAAGGCGCGGCAGGCGGGCTTTTTTCATTAAGCTGCGCAAGGTCCATTGAGCACCGGATAGCCGGTTGGATTCAGCAAGGACCGCTTTGGAAACCTGCGTCATGCCTTCGGGGTCGGACAGCCAGAGTTCATGCAGCAGCCCGTCCGGATCGCGCCGCTCAAGCCCTTCGTCGGCCAACATATTCTTGGGAAAATCCTTGGCATTGACGGTGACAATGACATCTGCCGAGCTTGTGACCGCCGTTGCGAGAACGTGGATGTCGGCGGCATCCGGCAACCATAGGCGCTGTTCAACACCGAGGTTGGCAGGTCGCTCGGCATTTGGCCAATGGGCCTGAACCAGCGCGATTTCGGCGCGCGCCTGCGCCTCGCCCTCGGGGCCGAGTTTGCGGGCGGCACGAGCCCATTCTTCGAGGATACGTGCAGACCAGACGGGCGTGAAATAACCAAGCCTCGCAGCGCCCAACAGCATCTCTCGCATCACCGTGGGATAGATGACGCAGGTATCAAGAACCGCCTTCACAGACGGTAAAACACGGCTTTGAGGTAGCCGCTTTCTGCCAGCTGCGGCAGTTGTGGATGGTCCGGCCCGGCAAAGCCAGTTCGGATCAGTTGGGCCTGTCGTCCTGCCCGTCCGATCCCACGGGATGAGGCATCGCGGAAACGGCCCAGATCAGCCGCATGAGAACAGGAGCAGAGGCCAAGATACCCGCCCGGTTTGACCAGCGGAGCCGCCAGACGTGCGGTACGCTCATAGGCGCGCAAACCTGCATCCAACGCCTGTTTCGAAGGTGCAAAAGCCGGGGGATCACAGATGACGACGTCGAACAACGCGTCCTCTTCGCCGAGTTTGGTCAGTATATCAAAGGCGTCGCCTTGTCGGGTCTGGAAACGGGCAGAAAATCCTGAGGCTTCAGCGCCCTTCGCCGCCAGTTCGAGCGCCGCTGCCGAGCCGTCAACGGACAACGCCTGTGCTGCGCCGCCCGCCAGCATGGCCAGACCAAAGCCTCCGACGTGGCTGAATACATCCAGCACCTGCGCCTCGGGGTGAACCAACTTGGCGGCAAACGCGTGATTGGGGCGTTGGTCATAGAACAGGCCGGTTTTCTGCCCACCAGTCAGGTCAGCCATGTAGGTTGCGCCATTCATTGGCACTGGCAGAGGCTCATAAGGCACAGTTCCACGCAAGGTCAGATTGGTGTCGTCCAACCCCTCGAGCACACGCGTGCGCCCTGAGGCGTTCTTCAGCACGGTGTCGACCCCGGTCACCTTGACTAGCGCGTCGGTCAGAGATTCAAGATGTGCCTCAGCCCAGGCTGCGTTGGGTTGGATCACGCAGGCGTCTCCGAACCTGTCGATAATCACCCCGGGAAACCCATCCGCCTCGGCATGGATCAGGCGATAGTAAGGCGCATCGAACAGTCGCTCGCGCATCTCAAGCGCGCGGCGCAGACGGGTTTCAAACCAGTCCGCATCCAACTGCGCGCCGATATCGCGATCCAATACCCGGCACATGATCTTCGAGACCGGATTCACTGCGACCAGAGCGATTGGCGCGCGCTTCTCGTTTTCCAGCACAGCCAAGGACCCCGGCCCGATCTTGCGAGTCCGGCGGTCGGTGACGATGTCATTGGCATAGACCCAGGGAAACCCGTGGCGCAGGCCACGCGCATTGGCCTTGGGTTTCAAACGGATACGGGGGCGATCAGCTGTGGTTGTCATGGCGCCCTCATAATCGTGAATGCGCGTGGGTGAAAGCCCCGTTAACGGTTGCGCTTGCGCCAGCCGCCACGACGCTTGGGGGCTTGGGCCGCCTGCAAACCCTCGGTCAGGACCTGCGTCATCGGATGATCAGCAGCCTGTTCCGAATAGACTGCGTGCAGGTTGGTCAGGGCCTGATTTTGGTCAAGCTCTCCGGGCAGGCTCAGCGCCCAATCCAGAAAGATGCTGCGGCATTCGGGCAAGGTGATGCCTTCAATGCGATACGCCTCGCGGATCAGGCCTTTGTGGTCATTCGGATCATCACTGCGTGCCATCTTCAACCCTTCCGACAACTGCGCCAATCAACGAGGCCGCAGTGCTGTAATTGTCTTGCAACGCGGATTGCAGCTGTTCGACCTGATCGAACCCGGTCGCCCGGCACAGAAAGGCCGTACCGCCTTCACCGATCTTGTCGGCCTCGATCACCTTTCCCGACAGCAGACGCGCCGCACATTGCACCGACCAGCATAAATCGTAACAACCCTTCAGGGTTTGCGCCTGCGCGACATCCAGCAGCCCGACAGCGACCGCCCCGTCCAGACCCGAGTGTACATCGCGCTGGGGCAATCCGGCCAGCAATGCGCCCGTCTCTGCCATCAGTTCGATATCCATCATGCGGCCCGGCCCATTCTTTGCGTCCCAAACGCCCGCTGGCGCTTTTGCGCCGGCCAGCCTTTCGCGCATCTCGGCCACTTCTTTCAGCACTTTGTCACGGTCGCGCGGTTGCGACAGGAAATCAGCGCGGAAGTTTTCGATATCCTCGGCCAGACCGGCGTCGCCTGCGACGACATGGGCGCGAGTCAAAGCAAGGTGTTCCCACACCCAGGCCTCATTCTGCTGATAGTTGGTGAAGCTGGCCCAGCTTGTGGCCACCGGCCCCTGATTGCCCGACGGGCGCAGACGCATGTCGACCTCATAAAGCCGTCCCTGCGACATTGGCGCGCTGAGCGCCGTGATCAGTGCCTGGGTGAACCGAGCATAATACGTCCGCGTCGCCAGCGGGCGAGGACCGTCGGACATATCCTGATCCTGCGGGTCATAAATGACGATCATGTCCAGATCGGATTGCGAGTTGATGCGCCCTGCCCCAAGTGACCCCATGCCCAAAACCGCAGCGCCGCGCCCCGGCACCGGTCCATGCTTTTTGGAGAACTGGTCGACAACGCAGGGCAGAACCGCCGCAATCACGGCCTGCGCCAGTTCGGCATATTGCTGCCCGGCCTGCGCCCCATCGATCAGTCCGCGCAGATGATGCACACCGATGCGAAAGTGCCACTCCTTGCACCAGCGACGTGCGAAATCGAGCTGTGTTTCATAGTCGCTTTCCTCTGCCAAGGCCTGCGTCAAGTCCGACTGCAAGGTCGCCTGCCCGGGCCAATCGCTGAAGAAACTGCCACCAATCACCGCATCAAAAACCGAGGCGTTGCGCGACAGATGGGTGGCGAGCGCATGTGACGTTCCAACGATATCGACCAGCAGATCGATCAGATGCGGGTTCGCCTCGAACAGGGAAAACAGCTGCACTCCGGCGGGTAATCCCGCCAGAAAACCATCCAGTGCCAATAGCGCTTCGTCGGGTTTCGCAGTTTTTGCCAATCGCGCCAGAAGTTCCGGCCTGAGCCGCTCGAATATCCGTGCACCACGCTGCGATCGAAGCGCCGGATAAGTCGGCCAGCGGGCCAGCACACCCTTGTCAAACTCAACCTCCTGAAGCGGCACGGGTGCCGCGCCTGGTCCAGGGGCGAAGAACCCTTCGGTCAGTTCGTGCACTTCGGTCAGGCGGCGGGTCAGTTCGGCGGTCAATTCGGCGCTGCTGATCCCCATCAGGCACGCGACCCGTTCGAAACCGTCCTCTGAATTTGGCACCTTATGGGTCTGTGCGTCGTGCACCATCTGGATGCGATGCTCGACCTCGCGGTGGGCGCGGTAGTGGTCAGTCAGTTTCTCTGCGACGTCTTCGGGCACCCAGCCCTTCGACGCCAACGCCGCCAGACCGGGAACGGTACCCCGGACGCGAAGGTCGGGATCACGTCCGCCCGCGATCAATTGACGGGTCTGAGTAAAAAACTCGATCTCTCGAATACCGCCCTGCCCCAGCTTCATATCGTGGCCGGGAATCGAGAGACTTCCGCCCGTTCCCTTGTTCTCGCGAATGCGCAAGCGCATGTCATGGGCGTCTTGAATGGCGGCAAAATCCAGATGCCGCCGCCAGACGAACGGGCGCAATGCATCAAGGAATCTCTGACCTGCCGCGATGTCCCCGGCGCAGGGGCGTGCCTTGATATAGGCCGCGCGTTCCCACGTGCGCCCAAGGCTTTCATAGTAGCGCTCAGCCGCTTCCATCGCCAGACACACGGGTGTGACTGCCGGGTCCGGGCGCAGTCGCAGATCGGTGCGGAATACATACCCATCCGCCGTCTTGTCGCTGAGCGTGGCACAGAAATTCCGCGTGGCGCGCACCATTCCCTGACGGGCTTCATAGAAATCATCGGGATCGAAACGGGTTTCGTCGAACAGCACGATCAGATCGATATCCGAGCTATAATTCAGCTCATATGCGCCCATTTTGCCCATCGCCAGAATGACCATACCAGCTGCGGTTTCGACATCATTCTCGGTCATACCCGGCAGCTTGCCGCGCCGGATCAGCGCAGCAATTTCGGCCTTCGCTGCCACATCTACGGCCAAAGCGCCAAAGTCAGTCAGCGCAGCAGTTACCTTTTCCAACGGCCACGCACCCGCCAGATCGGCCAGCGCCGTCAGCAAGGCCATGCGCCTCTTCGCTTGCCGCAAACCGGGTTTCAACTGATCCGACGGCAGCGCGCGCGCCGCGTCCATCACTTCCGACAATGCCTGCTCCGGTTGCTGCAACGCGTGTGGCAACCAGTTCCTTTCTTGGTCAATCAACCCTTTCAGGTAGGGGCTAGAGCCCGCAGTTCCCGCGATCAACTCCCCCTGCTCGGCAGTCAAATCGGGCAGCGCCGCGCGTGTTTCGTCACCCAGATCGGTATGAAAAGCGCGCGGCAAGCGGTTGATAACAAGAGGCTGGCTCATGACCGTTCCAGTGGCGTGTCCTGGCTGAAACTGTTGATCCAGACATCGTGACGCCGCTCCCATAGGGATGAGATCAGCATCGCCTCCCATTCCTGTGCTTCGGGGCGTAGATAATCTGCCCTGTATGAGAGCAAAACCACATCCGCCGATAAGACGCGCAACCTGGTATCGCTGAGTTCATATTGCGCCATCGTAGGCGCATCGGCGAACTGGCCAACATGATCGTCGCGGTTGGCAAAACCCGTTGGATACACGCCCAGAAAATCGGGGCTCAGAAGTGCCCGGTCGGCCTGTGCATTGCCTTCAACCAGCGCAGTCCATACCTGTTTTTCCAGCGAGAGGATCTGATCGAGTGACGGTGGGCTGGTGTTTTCAATATCTTCCATTTGCATATGACTTGTGACGGCCGAAAATCAGATGCGGCCAGCGCACATGATCGGACAGAGTTGGCTTAGCCCTGTCCGATTGAACAGCAGAAAGGGCCTAATGTCCAAATCGTTATAGCCACTGATCCACTGGCGGCAAATCGAAAGTGAACGGATTTTCAATCCCCTGCCCGGCCAAATCCCACTCGTCATAGTGCTCGTCTTCACGAAGCTGCAAAAACACCGCCTCAAGCTGATCGTTCAAACTCACCAACTCGTCCCAGGCGTCACCCATATGAGCCTGAAACATCGCTAGTTGTTGGAACAGGCCATCTGGCAGAGGGCCAAATTCCACACTCCCCAGATTGCGAGCTGGGAAATACATATCCTCTTCAAACTCAAAAAAGCGCGACATTCCGTGGTTAAAGTCAATTTGGCCATCGAACGAGACCGCAGCAAATACTTCATAAAGACCGGTCTCATTCATTTCGAGCTCGAACGACACCTCAAAACTCAGCGCAAAATCAGAAATACCGTTTTGATGAAGCTTGCCTGCGATCTCGACGACCTCGTAATAGCCGAATGACGCCAGAACCAGATCGCCATTTGCATCGACCCCATGCACATCGAACATCTCCCCCTGTTCGCTGGCTATAGACAGATGCTGAAACTGTGCTGCTTGACCAATGTGAACGCCCTCAAATCCAAAGGCGGACCGGGCCTCGTAAGAAACAGGTATGGCCGTTCCATGCATGCTTATGGTTTCAAGCGCGACTTGCTGTGTATGGTACAGCTCCGAAATGAGCGTGGCGCTTCCGCGTGTCGCGATCTCGTGGTTCACCATCAAAAGACTGAACTCAACCTCGTGAGACCCAGCGCCCTGATACGCGCTGACCGTGCTGTCGATCATCCCGTCCCAAAACCCGCGCGGTTCGAAATCCGGCAGATCTTCTTTCCCTTCGAGATCATGGGGATCGAGGTTCAAAAAAGGCAAATCGACTTGATCAATCGATCTAGATACGCCGCCTTGCGAAGCTAGGCCTGGTTCGGTCGACAAGATGAAACTCTCCTCTGGCCCGAACGGCCAATGAGTTGTGTTCACAACATTCATTTCCGCGACCTCCCTTGATTGCTCCTCGGAAAACTATGTATGCAGCCATTGCGCAAACCCTATGGAAGGGTTTGATTATTAAGCGTTCTTAATGAAACGTTTAACCGATGGGCTGCGTCGCTTGGCCTGAATTACTGAGACGCAAATCCGCCTTACCCCGCTGATTGATCCGCCCGGTTAGACGCTGGTTTCCGAAAAATGTAAATCTTTTTCACATACCCCCTTGCAACCACCTATCCCCCCTCCCATCTTGGTAATGTGAAAAGCATTTACATCCTAGCTGGAGAGAGCACATGACCGCATTGTCCGACCACGCCGTTCCCCAAAATCCGGGATGGCTGCACCGAAGCGAAGCCTGGCTTGATAGCAAGGGAAAAGGCGCCTGGATCGCCGCAATGGTCCTTGGCTTTTTCTTCTTCTGGCCCATCGGCCTGGCCTTTCTTGCCTATATGATCTGGAGCAAACGCATGTTCAGCAAATCCTGCAGCCGCCGTTCGTCGTGGAACAGCCACATGAGCGCCATGAAACCTTCGGGCAACAGCGCGTTTGACGCCTACAAGGCCGACACACTGGCGCGTTTGGAGCGTGAACAGAAAGACTTTGAGGCGTTCCTGCACCGCCTGCGTGAAGCCAAGGACAAGGCCGAGTTCGACGAGTTCATGGATGAACGCGCCCGCGATAATCGTGATGACGAAAACGGCGAACAATCTGCCTAATCGTGGCTTGCCCTGTCCCCCCCATCGGGACAGGGTGTTTCTGCACAATACCCGGATTACAGTCTATGCCTCATCTGCCTGACCCTGACAGCCAACCCGAATTCTACCAATCCGTAGCGACCAAGCGCTTTTTTGCCTGGCTGTTCGACATCGCCTTTATCTCATTGCTCTGTACAGTTGCGATTCTGCTGACCTTTGGCATGGGCTTCTTCATATTGGCGCTGATCTACGCAGTCATCAGCTTTGTCTATCGCGTCGTTACCATCGCCAACGGCTCGGCCACACTGGGGATGCGCTTCATGGGGATAGAGTTGCGTGACGCCTTTGGCGCCCGAATGGATACGGGGAAAGCCATTGCACATACGGCAGGGTATTTCGTCAGCATGGCGATCCCGGTACTACAGATCATTTCGGTCATCATGATGATGACCAGCGCCCGCTGTCAGGGCCTGACCGATGCCTTCCTCGGCACCGTGATGATCAACCAGCGCGCCTAAAAACACCTGAGTGAAACACTTGGCTGCGCCAAAAACCGTTGCTATCATCGTTTCCGAGGAAATGCGGGACCTTCATGCGACACACGCTGCCAATTGCGCCACAATTCTATGTGACGGCACCCCAGCCCTGCCCTTACCTTGAGGGCAGGATGGAGCGCAAACTGTTCACCGCCCTACAGGGGGAAGGTGCGGATCAATTGAACAATTGCCTTTCACAACAAGGATTTCGCCGCTCGCAGAATGTTCTGTATCGCCCGTCCTGCACCGACTGCGCCGCCTGTCTGTCTGCCCGTATCGATGTGTCAGCCTTTCAGCCAAGCAAAAGCCAAAAACGGGCCCACAAGCGCAATTCCTACTTGATCCGACGTGCAACATCGCCCTGGGCAACGGATGAACAGTTCGACCTGTTCCGTCGGTATCTGGACGCGCGCCATGCGGATGGCGGCATGGCCGATATGGATGTCTTCGAATTCGCCGCGATGATCGAGGAAACCCCGATCCGCAGCCGAGTCGTAGAATATGCCGATCCCGAAACCGGCGAGCTGATCGCCGTCAGTTTGACCGATGTACTGGATGACGGGTTGAGCATGGTTTACTCATTCTACGATCCAGAGTTCCAGCAAAGCTCGCTGGGCACTTACATGATTCTCGACCATATCGAGATCGCGCGCGAGGCTGGGTTGCCCTATATTTATCTGGGCTATTGGGTGCCCGGCAGCCCCAAGATGGGGTACAAGGCCAAATTCGCGGGCTTGCAGGTCTATATGCAGGGTGAATGGCAGCGAATTAAAAATCCCGAGCAGTGTGACCATACGGCCCACCACCCCCTTTCGTCGGCCCCGATTGCCGAGCAGGTGGCCAACATCCAACTGCCTGACCGCCACCCCACCAAAGGTTAATCTATCATGCGTCAGAGCCTTCATGCGGTGACGCTGGTCGTCCCGGATTATGACGCAGCGATCGCGTTCTACACCAAAGTGCTGTGCTTTACTCTGACGCAGGATATTGATCTGGGCGATGGTAAACGCTGGGTGCGGATCACGCCTCCGGGCTCGGATGGTGCTTCGTTGTTGCTGGCCAAGGCGGTGGGCGCGGAACAGATCGCATCGGTCGGCAATCAAACCGGTGGGCGCGTTGGCTTTTTCCTCGAAACAGATGATTTCTACCGCGATCACGCAGCGATGCTGGAAGCAGGCGTAGGGTTTGAAGAGCGCCCGCGCCATGAACCCTATGGAATTGTCGCCGTCTGGCGGGATCCTTTCGGAAATCGTTGGGATTTGATCGAATTTTCAGCACCTGTATCGACAAAATAAATACATTTTTTTCATCGCTTTAAACTACCTTCCGCCATGCTGCGCCCAATTGTTAAGCAATCTTAATCGACCTTCCCCCGCCCGTGCGATTGAAAGTTGACGCAAGGTCACCAAATTAGCCGCACTTCTAAACGTCCAGCCCAAACCTGAAACCCGCAGCTCAATCAGACGCTGACCGGGCTGGCTTTATTGTCGCTACGGCAGGCCTCCCACCCTGTCGCAGAGGTTCTGAAGGAGGGGGAAAATGACATATGCCGCACGCCGACTGGTTTCGGCCACGCTGACGACCCAGATTCTGGTCGCGCTCGCCTTGGGCTCGATCTTTGGTCTGGTCTTGAACTATCTCGATATCGCTGCGCTCGACGCAACACTTGTGCAGGGTGTGCTGTCCATGTTTGGGCAAATGTTCCTTAATGCACTTCAGATGCTTGTTGTGCCGCTGGTTGTGTTCTCACTGCTGTGCGGCGTTGTCGGCATTGGCGATGTCAAATTGCTGGGCCGTGTCGGAGGGCTGACCTTCGTTACCTATCTGGCCACCACCGCCTTGGCCGTGACAACTGCCTTGATCTTTGCGGGCCTCATTGGGCCGGGCACGGGATTCACGAGCCTGCATCTGGCCGGTGATAGCGTAAGCGTCGCCGACCCACAGACCACTTGGGAAATACTGGCGAACATCATCCCAAAGAACCCGATCAACGCTCTGGCCAATGGTGAGATGCTGCAGATCATCTTCTACGTGATGGTCGTTGGTATTGCAGTGCTAATGATGGGCGGCCGCGCCAAGGCCTTTGTGGAAGGCTGCGAGTTCATGAATGAACTGGCGATGAAGATCGTCAATATCGTCATGGCCTTCGCCCCCATCGGCGTCTTCAGCCTGATTGCCAAAACCTTTGCGATGGAGGGCTTTGGCCTATTCGGACCGGTGATCGGCTATCTGACCACGATCAGCCTGACGCTGGTATTCCATCTGTGTGTCACGTTGATGGCGCTGCTGTATTTTACGACCGGGCTGAGCCCTCGGGTATTCCTGCGCAAGATGCGCTCGGCGCAGGTGTTTGCGTTCTCGACCTCAAGCTCGAACGCGACAATTCCGGCCAGCTTACAATGCGTTACGCAGCGCGTCGGTGTTGATCGTTCGGTCGCATCTTTCGGTATCCCACTGGGGGCGACGATCAACATGGACGGCACCGCAATTATGCATGGTGTGGCAACGGTATTCCTGGCCAACGCCTATGGCATTGATCTGGGGCTGAGCGGATACCTGACCGTGATCTCGATCTCGGTTCTGGCTTCGATCGGCACCGCAGGTGTGCCGGGCGTGGGGATAGTGATGCTTGCGATGGTTCTGAACCAGTTGGGTATGCCGCTGGAAGGCATCGGCATCATTCTTGCCGTGGACCGGATTCTCGATATGATGCGGACGGTAGTGAATGTCACTGGCGATGCGGTGGTGACCACCATTGTCGGGCAAAAGGTCGGCAAGCTGGACAAGGCCACGTTCGACAATCCCAATGCCGGACTCGTCGAGACCACAGACCTTGCAATCGATCATGCCACTGAAGCGGAGTTTGAAAGGCTGACACACCCACAGCCGAATTCCTGAAAAACAAACGGAGGCCCTAATGGGCCTCCGTATTCGTCAGTCTAAGCGACAGATCAGTTCGGGATCAGGTCAGGAACGATGGTTACAATCGACGGGAAGAACCACAGGATTGCGATGCCCACAACCTGAATGATCACGAACGGTATGATGCCGCGATAGATGTGGCCAGTGGTGACCTCTTTCGGCGCAACACCCCTGAGATAGAACAGCGCAAATCCGAACGGAGGCGTCAGGAACGAGGTCTGCAGGTTCACCGCCACCATGATGGTCACCCATTTCGGATCAAACGATCCGCCATAGATCACGGGGCCCACGATCGGGATCACAATGTAGATGATCTCAAGGAAATCCAGCACAAAGCCAAGAATGAACAGCACCAGCATCACGATCAGGAAGACCGTGAATTCATTATCAAAGCTGCGCAGGAACTGCTGTATATAGTGCTCTCCACCAAAGGAAATCACCACCAGGTTCAGCAGTTGCGATCCGATCAGGATGGTGAAGACCATTGACGTCACCTTCGCTGTCTCACGCACCACCGGTGTCAGAACCCCACTTGAGAACAGCACCCAGCAACCGTAGATCAAGCCGAACAGCGCATAGAGGTAGGCCGAATAGGCGATGATGAACGCGATCCAGCTTTCAACTGAAACATTGCCCTGATTGATGCGCAGATCAAAGTTCACTCCCATCACCAGTGCGATGATCACTGCGAAGGTTGACCAGATGATCACTTTGCCCGACCGGTTCTGATCCTGAAGTTTCCGATAGGCCGCTAGCATGATCGCTCCACCCGCCCCCAGTGCCGCAGCCGGCGTAGGGTTGGTGACACCGCCAAGGATCGAACCCAACACCGCGATGATCAGCACCAGCGGTGGGAAGACCACACGGATCAGATCATTGGTCGCGCAACGGGCGGCAGCTTCTTTGCACCCATGCATTGCGAGCGCAAAAGGTATGGCGAGTATCAGGAACGTAGCCCCGGACGAAGTCGTTGGCGCGATCAGCAACACGTCGACCAACAGCATCAGCAACAGGCCAATCGCTCCGACGATCAGAGGCTGCGGCGCTTGCGACGGTGCAATCCCGCGACCCAGCACCAGTGTCAGACCCAGCAGTACCACAATAACGGCGACGCCGTTGCCGATTGGCGCTGCAGCGGCAATCTTGGCCTCTTGCGCAGCAGCCAGTTCCTCTTCGCTCAGACGCTGGGCTTCGGACGAACCACCTGCTTCGTCAATCGCTTCCTGCTCGGCCACGGCCTGATCCCAGGCTGATTGCCCATGCAGTTCGATCATCGAAGCCTTACACTCTTCGGACACGTTCGTGCGCAGCGAGGCGCCCTGCCCGATATCCGTAAATGCCGAGACCGAGATGTTCTGGCTGCCAATCACTCCCGCGCTTCCCAAAAGCACCGCGCCAACAATCAGAGCAACCGGAGCACCCAGCAGCCAGGTCAGCCCTTCCGAGCGCGTGATGGTTTCACCCGAGCCTCCCGACAGTTCAACTGCCGGGGCCTTTTCCGGGTTCAACAGCGCATAGCCAAAGGCATAGAGCGCATAGAGCAGCGCCAACATGATCCCAGGCAGCAACGCCGCCTGGAACAATGTACCCACCGAAACAACCGCTGGTTCGCCCAGATAGGTCAGCGCATCGGTGCATCCGGCTTCAACCGCGCGCGTTTCCTGCGCGGTCGAATAGAGGTCACCAGCCAGTGTACCCAGCAGAACGATCACGATGGAGGGTGGAATGATCTGCCCCAACGTACCCGAGGCCGCGATCACACCTGTCGCCAATTCCGGCGAATAGTTGTTCCGCAGCATGGTCGGCAGGGCCAACAGTCCCATGGTAACAACGGTCGCGCCGACGATTCCGGTCGAGGCAGCAAGGAACGCGCCCACGACCACAATCGAGACCGCAAGGCCACCGGGCAGCGGGCCAAAGACGCGCGCCATCGTGGTCAGCAGGTCGTTTGCAATTTTTGAACGCTCCAGCGTGATGCCCATCAGAACGAACATCAGCACCGCCAGCAGCGTCTCGATCGACTGCCCGGCCAGAACACGTTCGTTCATGCGGTTCACGATGAAGGAAACATTCCGGTCCAGCGCGGTTTCCCAGCCTTGTACAAAGACCGGCTCGGCGATCCTTGGCAAATCCGGGTATCGGAACACGGATATCACGTCAGGTTTGACGCCAGAATTCACCACTTCGCGGTAGGCTTGCGAACCGGTGTCGATCGCCTGGTGGATCAACAGGCCGGCACTATCCAATGCAGCGATAATCCCGAAGGAAATCACCCCGGCCCCACCGATGGCAAAGGCCACGGGGAAACCCGAAAGAATGCCTCCGAAGAGGCAGAAAAATACGATAATGAGGCCTATCTCGACGCCATCAAGTCCGAATAGCATTGTCTGGTTCTCCGTCCCTAATGCGCGCCTTCGTAGGCTTCTTCACCCTCGCCAAGGCTGTCCTTGTCAAGGTATTTTCCTTCACTTTCCGGCCCTTCCACGTATTCCAGATACGAGCGATACAGGAACGCAATCGCGTGCAGGAACACCATGGCGGCAAAGGCCACCAGCAGGATTTTGAACAGGAAGTAGGCGTTGAACCCGTTGGGACTAAACCCGATGGTTTCCACGTTCCAACGCAGCGCTCGGGACTTGGCCACAAGCCTATCCAGCGTGTCACTGGCCGAGGGTTTCGGCACGATCAGGTGCCGCCACATGAAGTACCATCCATACATCCAGGTCAGAACGGCCATGGGCATCATGAACAGAACCGCCCCGCACATATCAACGACGCGTTTGGCCTTGTGACTGATGCCCGCATAAATCAAGTCAACGCGCACATGGCCGCCCTGCACGAATGTGTAGGTGCAGCAAAGGCACACAACCATGGCGTTGTAGAGTTTAAGTTCTTCGGCGAACCAACTGATATCCATTTGAAAAGGGATACCCAGCCCAAAGGACATATCCGGCCGTGTGAACACCCGCTGCATGAATACGATAACGATCTGCTGAATTACCATCAGCAATCCCGCCCACGCAAAGAAGCGGCCAGTGGTATTGGCGAAGCCCTCGAGCCCGCGCACCATTCCCCACATGAAGTTCCGATAGTAAAGACCAATGGCCGTCAGCACCAGAAACAGCGCGAAGATCACGAAGAAGAACTCGACAGACCCGCCATAATAAACAAAGCGCATGATTGCTTCTTTGTTCGACCAGTCCAGCCAGAGCTGCGGATGCGTGATGGCGAATCCGAAATTATAGAAGGCTTCGGCAATGTTCTGAATGAACCAGACCAGTCCATTCCACAGGGCGCCGAAGAACGAGATACCGTTTTCGTCCTGCATGTTGTCCCCAGGTCGCATCGGTTGCACGTTTGGTTATGACGGCATGTCCGGGCCGCTTATGTGCAACAGGAAAGGCTCCCCCGCTGACGGGGGAACCGATTGCATTGAGCGGATTGCTTAGCCGCGTACGCGGTCACGCTGCGAGGTGTAGACACCCGACGACAGGTTGTTCCATGCCGACGATGCTGCCATCGACTCCATGGCGCTGTCGTGAATGCGCTTGAACAGCTCATCACCCATGTTTTCATCCAGAACTTCTTGGCTGGCTGCGCCAAACGCGTCCCAAACGCTGTCCGGGAATTCCATGACCTTAACACCACCGGCCTGCAGACGCTGCAGCGCTGCACCGTTGTTGGCCAGGAATTGTGCCAGGTTCCACTGGTGGCACTCGGCAGCTGCGATCTCGATGATCTTCTGCTGCGCGGCGGACAGGCTGTCATAAACCTCGCGATTGGTGGCCAGCGACAGACCCGCACCCGGCTCATGGAAGCCCGCGGTGTAGTAGGTTTTGGTGATTTCCTGGAAGCCCGCTTTTTCATCAGCCCAGGGACCGATCCACTCGGTTCCGTCAATAGCACCGGACGACAGCGCCTGATACACTTCCGAACCCGGAATGTTCTGAACGGATGCGCCCAGTTTGCCCAGCGCCTTGCCACCCAGACCCGGCATGCGGAATTTCAGGCCGTTAAAGTCTTCGGGGCTGTTGATCTCTTTCGAGTACCAGCCACCTGCCTGCGCGCCAGTGTTACCGGCCAGGAAGGATTTCAGGCCGAAGATTTCGCCCAGTTCATCATGCAGCTCCATGCCGCCGGCATGGTAGTACCAGTTCACCAGTTCCTGCGCGGTCATGCCGAACGGAACAGCGGTGAAGAACGCATAGCCCGGGTGCTGACCCACAAAGTAGTAGTCTGCCGCGTGGTACATATCGGCCTGACCGGACGATACCGCGTCAAACACCTCAAACGCACCAACCAGTTCACCGGCGGCTTTGATTTCAACGTTCAGGTCGCCATCCGACATTGTGGTAATGCTGTCGGCGCAACGCTGCGCGCTGTCGAACACACCTGCGAGGCCACGGCCCCACGAGGTGACCATAGTCAGCGTGCGCTTGCCTTGCGCATAGGCGGGCGCTGCCAGCGTGGTGGCTGCAGCGGCCGAGCCGCCCAGTGCTGATGTTTTCAGAAACTTACGACGATCCATATGAGTGATCCTCCCCTTCATATTCATTCCCCGGGTGATGCCGGGTCGATCGTTTCTAGTGCGCGTTAGCCTAGTTCCACACACATGAATGTGAATACCTACTACTACGTAGCCAGTCGGGTTTTTCCACATTCAAAAGCACAAATCCGGTTGATTTTACCCGCTCGCGCCCAAATCACTGTGGCCGAGCACTGTGTTCTTCCAAATTTTTTGCAATTTGCCGGCAGCTTGCGTATCGATTCGAACATGGGAGGAATCCGGAACCTAATCTCGCTAACCTATGCGCAAAAACTGTCGCTGGTTGCCGCAATCCCGCTGATCGCAGCGGTTGCGGCCATTGCAATGGTGGTCGCTTATGAATCGCGCGCGACCGCCGAGAGTGAGATACAGGCCCTCGAGCGCCGCCTGATCGAAGCCAAAAAAGAAGAGCTGCGTAATTACGTGACCCAGGCGCGGAACGGGTTTGCCTATATTTACGGTCGCGCCTCCCCGGATGACGAAATCGCAAAAAACCTCGTGACCCAGATTCTGTCGGCGATGATTTACGGCAAGGACGGGTTCTTCTTTGTCTATGACTATGACGGCAACAACCTCGTCAGCCCGCGCCAGACTGAATTCATCAATCGCAACTGGGCCGATCTGACCGACAGCGATGGCACCCCGATTGTGGATGAGTTCATCACGCTCGCCCGACAGGGCGCGGGCTGGCACAGCTTTATGTGGCAAAAACCATCGACCGGTGAAGAGGCTCAGATGATCGCCTATGTTGTTGGCCTGCAGGACTGGCGCTGGGTGGTGGGCACGGGTGTGTTCATCGATGACATCGTCGCCACCGTCGCCAATGCCCGGGCTGAGGTTGAGGCGCGCGTGCAGCGCACATTCCTTTATATCGGAGGCATTGTTCTGGCCGCTGTTCTGATCGTCTTTGCCTCGGGCATGTTGCTGAACTTCCGCGAACGGCGGCTGGCTGATGCCAAGCTTAAAGAACTGACACAGCGGGTACTGGACGCTCAGGAAGAAGAGCGCGGGCGCGTCGCCCGCGAATTGCATGACGGCATCAGCCAGATTCTGGTTGGCGTACGCTATGCTCTGGACAACGCCCGACGACGTCTGATCCGCGGGGATGACGAGTCGGCGCAGGAACCATTGCAAACAGGTATCGACAATCTGGCCACCGCCATCACCGAGGTTCGCCGCATCAGCCGCGACCTGCGTCCGGGTGTTCTGGATGATCTGGGGCTTGGGCCAGCGCTCAAGGCTTTGACCGACGATTTCAGTGAACGCACGGGTATTGAAACCGATTTCTCAACCGTGGTGTTCCGAAACCGATTGGATCAAGACAGCAAGATTGCCCTCTACCGTATTGCGCAGGAAGCCCTGACCAATATCGAGCGCCACTCGGGAGCAACCCGTGTTACCATTGACCTGCGGGGTCATAAGAAAGGCGCCACGATGCGGATTACGGACAATGGTCGCGGGTTGCGGAACGAGCCAGGTCATGTCAGCACCGGAATCGGGCTACGCAACATGCAGGAACGGATCGAACAGCTTGACGGCACTCTACGCATCCTCTCATCGCGCGGCGGGCGCAGCGGCACCGTGATTGAGGTCAGCTTGCCGCTCAGTCATATGCTGCCACCGCAGGAAGACCCAACGCCAAAACGAAAGGCCGGTATCTGATGTCCGACTCAATCATCCGGGTCCTTATTGTCGACGATCACCCCATGGTCGCCGAAGGCATTCAGTCTCTGCTGGAAAGCTATGATGAGATCGAAGTTGTCGGCACACTTTCCAACGGACAAGAAGCTGTCGATCGAGCAACCCACCTGCAGCCGGACGTGATCCTGATGGATCTCAATATGCCCGGCTTGAGCGGGTTGAACGCCACCGAGATCATTTTAGAGCGCCTGCCCAAAACCCGCGTTCTGATCCTGTCGATGCATGACAGTCCCGAATACATCTCAACCGCGCTCAGCCACGGCGCCAAAGGCTATATCCTCAAGGACGTTCCCACCGAAGAGATCAAGCAAGCCATCGATGCCGTGATGCGGGGCGAGCGGTATCTTTGTACCGGGGCCAGCGGCTCGCTGGAGCCCAAGGACGGCAACACGCGCGAGGCGCTGACCGGCCGGGAACAGACAATCCTGCTGGAATTGGCGCAAGGTAAATCCAACAAAGAGGTGGCACTGGCGCTGGACATTTCGGTGCGCACGGTTGAGACGCATCGCAAGAACATCAAGCGCAAACTTGGCATCTCCTCCACCGCCGGCTTGACCCGCTATGCCCTGGAGCATGGCGTCCTGCAGGGCACCAGCCCCGGGCTATGACCGCAGCGCGAAACGCGCTGCCCGGCCCAACCGAAGGAGATGTGCCAACGGCACATTGAAGTCGGGCGGGAGCACTACCCGCTGCCGCGTTCACTGATATCTTCACCAAAGAACACCAAAGTCCCATCTTCATCGAGGACATGAAATTCGCGCTGCTGATAGGGCTGATCGAATGGCGGGCGCACCCGCCCTTCAGGCAGCTCCTCCAACCCGGGGCGCAGGCTTTCGAACAGGCTGTCGATTCCTTTGACGTCAACATAAAACGACTGCTCATCCCCCAATGCGCGCCCATCCTGACGCGGTGGACATTCCAATAATCGGATCGCCACAGGATCACGGCGCAAGAAGGCATAATTGTCCTGCCTGAATGTGCAGGAAAACCCAAGCCGCTGAGTGTAGAACTCAATCTGCGCGTCCAAAGAAGAACATAGGACAAATGGTGTAAGTTGTAATATCTGCATCAAAACAGCCCTTTTCAACCTCGGGCCCGAGATTAGCACATATCAGTCAAGCAGTTGATCACCCCGCAACCCTTCACGCTCATAATGATGCGGCAGCACACGGCCATAGAGTTGACGGGTCCGCTCCACCCCACCACACATGCCTTCGGTTTCGACAAACGAAAAGATACCAACATAGCGTTTCCGTTGTCCTTCGACCGGCGCAACCCGGTGCAAGGCATAGCGCCCCTTGAAAATCTGCAGGTCACCCGGTTGCAGTTCCAGTTGGTGTACACCCCTCCTGCTGCCATCCAAAATCGCAGCGACGCCCTTGAAATTCTCGTCTTCACTGGTCCGCAGATTGGGTGCGTATTCGAATGCACCGCCCTCCTCGCCATTCTGGATTGCCAGCGTCACGGTGTAATTATTGGTGTCAAAATGCCACGGAAAGCCGCCTCCCTTCTCGACCACATTGATGATCACATCCGCCAACGGGTCATCATATCGGAAGAACCGATCCTCCGGCTCGTTCAAAGCCATGCGGATGAAAGGCATGAAACCTTCATACTCATAAATACGCCGCAGCGGGCTTGTGACAGGGAAGTTGTCAGCCGGAACAAAGGCGTTGGATCGGTCATAAAACCGTCGGATTGGATGACCGATCTCGTAACTGGGATCATCCTGCGTAAAATAGGCATTCGTGCGATTGAACGAGCGATGCGCTTTGGGAGCGACGTGATCGGCCTCAGCGATCAGTTTCCCTAGGCCATCTTCATGCACAAAGCCGGGGAGGACCGCGCATCCATCAACTTCCAGATCCCGCCTCAGGTCCGCGATCAGCTGCCTGTACCCGTATGAATCAGGCCGATCGATCGGATAGCGCCCCAGATCCACAAGATCGTGCAGCATGTCTGACCTCCCGATTTAGCGCTGTTTTCACCAGCCTGCCTCAGCATCGGGCGCTGCTCTGGTCTGTTTCAGACATAGGCCTGACGCAATCAGACCACTGTTGATCGCCCGATCGCACGCCAATTTACGGCGAATTTTCGCGGATATTTCTCGACCTGCGTCATTTTGCGCAACAAAATATCAAATCCCACGAGTCCAGACTTACAATATTTTTGTATTTGCCTGTTGACGCCCCTTCCCCTCAACCATAATGTCCCTGCACGCAAAGAAGGAGCCTCTGGCGATGAAAGCGCTAGTCGTAATCGTAGGAAACACGCGCATGGGCCGGTAACGGTAAACCATAATCGAACCCATGCGCCTCCGAAAATCTCGGGGGCTTTTTTTTGGCAACACGCAAGACACATGTCGCGAACGGAGCAAAGCAGATGACACGTGAGATGACCGGCGCAAAGATGGTAGTTCAGGCCCTCAAGGATCAGGGCGTGGACACGGTATTCGGATACCCAGGTGGCGCCGTCCTACCGATCTATGACGAGATCTTTCTGCAAAATGACATCCGTCACATTCTGGTACGGCATGAGCAAGGTGCGGTACATGCTGCCGAAGGCTATGCCCGCTCGACCGGCAAGCCGGGCGTTGCCTTGGTCACATCCGGTCCTGGCGCGACCAATGCCGTGACCGGCTTGACCGATGCGTTGTTGGATTCAATTCCGATCGTTGTTCTGACCGGTCAGGTTCCGACCTTCATGATTGGCTCTGACGCCTTTCAGGAAGCCGACACCGTGGGCATCACCCGCCCCTGCACCAAGCACAACTGGTTGGTGAAGGATACCGACTCGCTGGCGGCGACTATGCACGAAGCCTTCCATGTGGCCACATCGGGTCGCCCCGGCCCCGTGCTGGTCGATATTCCGAAGGACGTTCAGTTTGCCTCGGGAGAGTATACAACGCCGAAACCGTCAACTTCCCATTATCAGCCGGTATTGAAAGGCGATTTGGAAGAAATCACGGAACTTGTTGCAGCAATCGAGACCGCGAAGAAACCAGTCTTCTATACCGGTGGTGGCGTTATCAATTCTGGTCCAGCTGCCAGCCAGCTGCTGCGCGAACTGGTGGATGCAACCGGCTTTCCGATCACTTCGACTCTGATGGGGCTTGGGGCCTATCCGGCCTCGGGCGAAAACTGGATCGGCATGCTTGGGATGCATGGGCTCTACGAGGCCAACATGGCGATGCATGATTGCGATCTGATGATAAACATCGGCGCGCGATTTGATGACCGTATCACCGGCCGGATCGATGCGTTCTCGCCGAACTCAATCAAAGCCCATGTAGATATCGACCCGTCGTCGATCAACAAAGTTATCCGTGTCGACATTCCAATAGTTGGCGATGTTGCCCACGTGCTTGAGGATATTCTGAAAGTCTGGAAAGCACGCGGTCGCAAAACAGACGCTGCCAATATCAAGCAGTGGCAAGACCAGATTAACGAATGGCGCAAGGTCAACTGCCTTGCCTTCACAAACAGCGAGAAGACCATCAAGCCGCAATACGCGCTGCAACGGCTTGAAGAGCTGACGAAGAAATACGACCGCTATGTCACAACCGAGGTTGGACAGCACCAGATGTGGGCGGCGCAATACCTGGGTTTTGAAGACCCCAACCGCTGGATGACCTCGGGCGGTCTGGGCACCATGGGCTATGGTTTCCCCGCCTCGATCGGTGTGCAAATGGCACATCCCGATGCGCTGGTCATCAACGTGGCCGGTGAGGCCTCGTGGCTGATGAACATGCAGGAAATGGGCACGGCCGCGCAGTACCGCCTGCCCGTGAAGCAGTTCATCCTAAATAACGAGCGGCTGGGAATGGTGCGCCAATGGCAAGAGCTGCTGCACGGCGAACGCTATTCGCATTCGTGGTCCGAGGCCCTGCCCGATTTCGTTAAACTCGCAGAAGCTTTCGGCGCAAAGGGTATTCTTTGTTCCGACCCAGCTGATCTGGACGACGCGATCATGGAGATGATCAATTACGACGGTCCGATCATCTTCGACTGCGTGGTCGAAAAGCACGAGAATTGCTTCCCGATGATCCCATCGGGCAAGGCCCACAATGAGATGCTGCTGGGCGAAGCCGAAACGCAAGGTGTTATCCAAGCTGGTGGAGCTGTGCTTGTTTGAGCACCGCTTTGCCACATCTAGGTCAAATGCCGGAGCTAAGGTCGCCGCACGTGACATGAAAAAGGGTTAGATCATGCGTGATCTCAGCAGTCAGTTCTCAGCCAGAGCTTCGAGCCCGGAAGAGAATTTGTCGATATTCGCCGGCCGTCGCGGTTGGCAAGTGGGGCTCATGGTTCCACTCTTCGTTCTAGCGTTGATATTGTTCTGGGTCGGCACAGGCTGGTATGCCGTTGTTGATCAAGGAAAAATGGCGTTATCCGTTGATTTCAAGGTGTTCTGGGCTGCAGGTCACCTCGCGCATTTAGGCGAACCGCTTGCGGCATTTGATATCGACAGATTGTCGGAAATACACGAAGCGTCCAAGGAAGACGATTGGATGCCTTGGTCTTATCCTCCCTCGTTCCTTGTCGCACTCCAACCACTCGGGGCATTGTCGTTTTCTCCGGCTTGGGCAATTTTCACGGCGATCTCAATTGTCGCAATGCTTCTTGCTGTGCGACCGTTTTCCTGCGGATTTGTACCGGTTTGGTTTGCTTTTGCACTCTCCCCCGCCATGTTGCCAAACTTGTATATGGGGCAGACCACAACCCTTTGGGCAGCAGGCCTTCTGGCCGCACTAGCGGCGCTAAAGAACGACCGCTTCGTGCTGGCAGGGTTCTTTATTGGATTGCTGACGCTTAAACCCCAACTCGGCCTGCTCATACCGCTTGCGCTTTTGGCAAGCGGTGCGTGGAAAACGATCATATCAGCAACGGTCACGACGGTGGTCTTGTCCGTTCTGGCCACCCTGGTCGTTGGCGTCGAATATTGGACCGAAATGCGCAACATGATGGGCGTCCACTTTGAAGAGATACGAGAATCCATCCATCTCAATACGCTGATGCTTAGCCCTTATTCCTTGTTGGCCAGCATCGGTGTGCCAGAAACGCTCGCGCTTGCGATGCAATGGACTCTGACAGTGTTGTCTGGAATTGCAGTCTTCGTTGCATGGCGCAGCCCAAGAGTAGGTTTTGACTTGCGGGTAGCGGTGCTCTTTCTAGGTATTTCCATGTCTACACCGTACTTCTGGTTCTATGAATCTGGGCTGCTTGCAATCGTTGCACTGTTCCTGCTTCGAGCTGGCGTCCTGACAACTTCTCCATGGCGTCTGGTACTGGCCGCCGCAATGTGGATCGGTATCGGACCAGCAACACATATGGTGCTTTTCAAGATGACCGAGATATTGTCTTTGCGCCTCGTGTTTGCCCCTATCCTAATACTGGCTTGCGTAGTTTGCCTCCAAGCGCTGATCTCTGCGCTACGAAAGCCCGAAGAAACTTATGTCCAAGATGAGGTCTATCAATGACTCCGCTAAACATCGTCAAAGGCTCCACCCGCCATTCTGCATATAACCTACGCCCGACATTCTCGGACGTGCAGGAACAACACACGATCGCGGTGCTGGTTGAAAACGAACCGGGGGTTCTGGCCCGCGTAATTGGTCTGTTCTCGGGTCGTGGCTATAATATTGAAAGTCTAACGGTTGCTGAGGTTGACCATACCGGGCATCTCAGCCGAATTACCATCGTCACCACCGGCACCCCGCAAGTGATCGAGCAGATCAAGGCGCAGCTTGGACGCATCGTGTCGGTCCGTGACGTGCATGATCTGACCGTCGAAGGTGCTTCGGTCGAGCGCGAGCTGGCGATCATAAAGGTTGTGGGTGAAGGCGATAAACGGGTCGAAGCCCTGCGACTGGCCGACATTTTCCGGGCCAATGTCGTCGATAGTACGCTGAATTCGTTCATCTTCGAGATCACCGGTGCACCGGACAAGATCGATGCCTTTGCCGATCTGATGCGCCCTCTTGGCTTGATTGAAGTCGCCCGTACCGGAGTTGCAGCCCTGTTGCGCGGTGACTAAGCCCCATTTCCGCCCCGGGACTGAATTCATTCTCGGGGCGGCGGCCTGCTTGGCCATTGTGCCCTGCTAACCTCAAAAAGGCTTAATGCGTTCATCAAATATGAGCAACAGCATGAAAAAGATCATGCAAATAGGCTGAAAGCCTATTGATTTTGCTTATCATCAGACTAGCCTGTGACGCGTAGCGAGGCGCTTTGCAGCGCCCGTTGGGGTCAACTTTACGATTTCTGAATACTGCGCGGCCGCTGTGCCGCCGCAAACCTGTTTTTGCTGAAGATACAAACGGAAATCTGGGACAGAAGTGACCGACATCAATCGCAGCCCCGCAGAATTGCGCAGCATGTTCGGAGCCAACCTTAGGCAGCTCGCAAACAGTTATCGGTCGGTTTCAGAGCTTTGCCGCCAATTGGGTATCAATCGAACTCAGTTTAATCGCTATCTGTCAGGTGAAAGTTTTCCCAGGCCGGATGTGCTGGACCGGATGTGTCGATTCTTCGATATCGACGCGCGTATCCTGCTGAAACCTTTGGATGAAATAGAACCGGTCGCCGCTCATCCCGCATCAGAAATCATCGATCGATTTCTCGTCACCGGGTCAGAAAAAACTATGGCGACCGGATTTTATCACGCCGCTGAGGCCTCACCAAACCGACGCGAACCAACACTTCACCGGCTACTGTTTATGCGCCGCATTCGGCATTGCACCTTGCTGCGCAGCTATGAACCCTTGTCGCATATGCCGAAATGCTCCGCGCCCATGCGTGAGGTTCAGGGCATCGTTTCTCACATCGGCGGACAAGTCTGCGCATTGATGTCCCGGCCCGGCGCACAGGATTGCAGAATGATGGTTCTGAACCTTCCGCCTGAATGGGCACCTCAGGAATGGTCGGGTTATGTGTATCGGTTGGCCGGTGGCAGTGGATCCGATGTAAGACGGCTTACGCTGCATCACCTTGGGCATGATTTGTCCGCAGCACTACAATCGGCCCGAAAGGCGCACAATTCATCAGGGCCTGACTTAAACGGACAGATTTAAGAGGGTGTCGGCTGAGCAGCCCCGGACGGATCGTTGTCCAAGATCAAGCGATAAAGATGCCAGCTGGCATGCCCCAGCAAAGGCAGGACGATAAACAGGCCCAGGAACCAAGGGATCATGGCCAAAAAAGTGATGATCGCGATGAAGGCCCCCCACGCCAGCATCACACCCATGTTCGCTTTGACATAGGCAAAGCTGGTGATCATCGCGGTCACAAAATCCAGCTCACGATCCAGCAGCATAGGGATCGACAGCACGGTGATCATGTACAGAATGATTGCAAATACGGCCCCGACCAGTGTGCCCAATACCAACATGCTCAGCCCATTCGGGGTCAGGAATACCTCAAATGATGTTGAAATGTTGGTCATCGTCGACAGCCCCATGAACAGGGCAAAGATCATGTGGCCCAGAAAGAACCAGAACAGAAAGATCACCACGATAATGGCGCAGATCGACGGCAGTTGCCTTCGGCTTTGCTGTATGACCACGCCGAAGATCGCACCGGGATTCAACGGCTCGCCCTGTTCCAACCGGTGCGAGACCTCATATAATCCCACGGCAGCAAACGGCCCGATCAGGGGAAAGCCGATCGCGGCCAAAACCAGCCAGAACGACGTTCCCGTCTGCAGCGTGACCCACGCCATCAGCCACCCGGCCAGCACGTAGAAGCCTGCGAACAGAAGTCCGAAAAGCGGCGCGCGGCGATAATCCTGCCAAGCTCGGCGTAACGCTTCTTTCAGCATCGCGGTATCAACGGGTTTCAGCGTCGGCACACCAAAGGGTTTGTCCATTCTTGTTTTCTCCTCCCGGGCGGTTGTTCTACATGGCGGGTCGTTTCTGAGGCCAAAGCGTTGCAGAATGATATGCCGCCCCAATCGACAAGATCCGCGCATCTGCACCACGCGGACCGAACAGCTGCATTCCCATCGGCAGCCCTTGTGCTCCAAAACCGACAGGCGCACCCAGACAGGGCAACCCCAAAAGGCTGACGGGTGTCACGACCTGCATCCAGCGATGGTAGGTATCCATCCCCTGCCCCTTGATTTCGGTTGGGTACGGCGTTTCAAGCTCGAACGGCCAGACCTGCGCTGCGGGCAACACCAAGGCGTCATAGTCTTCGAAAAGCTCCACCGCCCGCTTGTGCCAGTCAAACCGGTTCACACTGGCCCGGTGCACATCCATCGCGCTGAGCGTCAGGCCGCGCTCCAACTCCCATTGCGCGGTATCTTTGAGTGATGATTTCTTCTTGGCCAAAGGCTCCAACCCTGCGGCCACTGACCAGGAGCGCAGAGTAATCCAACTGTCCCAGATCAGGTCCGCGTCAAACGGTGGTGCAAGCGCCTCAACCCGTGCACCGCGTTCTTCGAAAACGTGCAACGCATCGCGGCATAGCGCGAGGATACCCTCTTCGCACGGAAACGCCCCGCCCCAGTCGCCCAACCAGCCTATGCGCATCCCTGTCAGATCAGCCGCTTGAACGGGCGACACGCGCTCGACCTCTGTGCTCAATGGCATCCTTGGATCGGGGCCGGATATGACGTCAAGCAATAGCCCGATGTCTTCAGGGCTGCGCGCCATAGGCCCCAGAGTTGAAAGCTGATGCAGATAACCGTCCCCCACTGGCTCAGACGGAACGCGCCCCCAACTTGGCCTGAACCCGTATACGTTGTTCCATGCGGCCGGGTTGCGCAGGCTGCCCATCATGTCCGAGCCGTCCGCCAGCGCCAGCATTCCCGTCGCCAACGCCACTGCTGCACCGCCCGACGAACCTCCACAGGTTTTCGTGGGATCATAGGGGTTGCGGGTTGCACCATAGACAGGATTGAACGTATGCGAACCCAGTCCGAATTCCGGCGTGTTGGTCTTACCGATCAGAATTGCCCCAGCAGCCCTTAGCCGGGCGGCCAGCAGATCGTCAGTTTGCGGCATATGATCCTTGAACAATGGCGAACCCTGCGTCGAAGTTATCCCTGCCACATTTACCAGATCTTTCACCGCTATCGGCAACCCGTGCAGCGCGCCGCGAGGTGACGCGGCATCCGCCGCCCGCGCCTCGGCCATCAAAGCGTCTTCATCCCGCAGCGCGACAATCGCGTTTACCTCACCGTTCACCTGGGCGATCCGATCCAGCGTCGCGCGCATCAGTTCTGCAGCTGAAAGCTGTCGGCGGGACAAGGCGTCAAGAATGTCCGTCGCGGATGCTCTGGTCAAATCCATGCGGGTTGGTCCTTTGGCTGCTCGTCATCAGCCTAGCGACGTGCTCGGACCATTTAAAGCCACTGTTTAAATGTATCTTTTTAGAATTTCGCGAAGAAGAGCGGCGCAAGAGCGCGCATCATCTGATCCTGAGGTCGATCCGCAAATTGCTGTCGCGGCCCAGCACATTCATCAGACCAAAGACGATCATCACCAGACTAAGCACCAGCCACAACCCGCCCCACATCATGGTGGTTCCGCCGAATTCTTCAGCCAGCATATATGCATCTGATCGCAATCCCGCGCGTCGGATCGTGTCATCGAAAATGTCAAACGGAACGTAGATCATGCTGGTCAGCCCGATGACCCGTAAAATCAGATCACACAGGTTGCGGTTCAGGAACCACGCGGTGGCCAGCATCACCGCTCCACAGCCCGCGCTGAACGCCATGGCAAACGGTTCCCGGATATACAGGAGCGCAACAATCAGCATGACTCCCCCAAAGAGACCAAGCGCAGCCCGATCGGCATTGGTGCGCAGGGCGATCATCAGCAGGCCCATCCCAAGCATCAAGGACCCAAGATATCCCGCTGACAGACTGACAAACCGATTGCCTCCTAGGCCAATAACCAGACCACCTTGTTGTGGAGAGACCGAGAAACTTTCAACCGAACCACCGGTCAGTATAATGGCACCTGCATGCGAAAGCTCATGCAGGAACACAACCAGGATTTTCAACGGAAGCACCAGCATCGTGTTCCAGAACACAAACACCAACGCGACAATTGCGATCAATTGCCAGTGGCCCTTGATCAGGTTCACAGCCGAGGTCAGGGACTGCCGCAATTAGCCGTCGCCCTGTGCCTCGGACCGGCTTTTGCCCGAGACATTCAGGGCCAGTGTCGCCGCCATGAAACCATCCAGATCACCATCCAGCACACCCTTGGTGTCCGATGTCTCGTGATTGGTCCGCAAGTCTTTGACCATCTGATAGGGCTGCAGCACGTAAGACCGGATCTGGTTGCCCCAGCCCGCATCACCCTTGGCTTCGTGGGCAGCGTTGATCTCGGCGTTTCTGCGATCCAGCTCTTGCTGGTACAGCCGTGATTTCAGCGCTTTCATGGCAATATCGCGGTTCTGGTGCTGCGATTTCTCGGAACTGGTGACCACGATTCCGGTCGGAATATGCGTAATCCGAACCGCCGAGTCCGTCGTGTTCACGTGCTGACCACCCGCGCCCGAGGACCGGTAGGTATCAACGCGGATATCCGATGGGTTCACCTCGATCTCGATATTGTCGTCCACCACAGGATAAACCCAGACCGAACTGAACGAGGTATGCCGCTTGGCCGCCGAGTCGAACGGAGAGATACGCACCAAACGGTGCACACCGCTTTCCGATTTCAGCCAGCCATAGGCATTGTGGCCAGTGATCTTGTAGGCGGCGGACTTGATCCCCGCCTCTTCCCCCGCTGTCTCGGATTGCAGTTCGACCGTATAGCCCTTTTTCTCGGCCCAGCGGACATACATCCGCGCCAACATCGAGGCCCAGTCGCAGCTTTCCGTACCGCCCGCGCCCGAGTTGATCTCAAGGAAGGTATCATTGCCGTCCGCTTCGCCATCAAGCAGCGCCTCAAGCTCTTTCTTTGCGGCCTTGGTCTGCAGCTTTTTGATCGCTTCTTCGGCGTCGGTCACGACCTCTTCGTCCTCTTCCATCTCGCCCAGTTCGATCAGCTCAATATTGTCGCTGAGATCGGTCTTGATAGATTCGTAGGTCTCGATGGCATCGACCAGCAACTGCCGCTCGCGCATCAATTTCTGCGCGTTCTCGGGATTGTCCCACAGGTTCGGATCTTCAACACGCGCGTTGAATTCCTCCAACCGGTGCGGCGCTGTTTCATAGTCCATGCGCTGCGCCAGCAGCTCCAGCGACTTTTCGATTTCCGCCACGATATTCTGGGTTTCGGCGCGCATGGTCAGGTCCCAACTTGCTCAATCAGGTGTGCGTGATAGCAAGAGGTGCGAGGCACCACAAGACGACTGAGCCGGGAAACTTGGGCGGATCAGTAAAGCCCGCCGCCCTGCAGATCGCCCTGGCTGGCATTGGGGCCAACCGTGATCGTATCCCCGGTTGAGGTGGTCACCTGACGGCCCGAACTTGCCTCTTCAAACAACGGTAGGTCAGATCCCATCGCGAAGCCACCGTCATAGACGCGATCGATAAAACCATCCACGCCATCACGGAAATACTCGGCGACCACATATTCTCCACTCGCGTCTTCTGGCAGGCGCGCGCCGCTGAAACGGTCAATCTTGATGAAATGGCCACCCGGAGGCACCTCGAACGGGCCACCGCCGTATTTCTCGACTGCTTTTTCCATAAAGCTTTGGAACACAGGACCGCACAAGGTGCCGCCGTAGGCCCCTCGGCCCATCGGGCGCGGGCGGTCATAACCGATGTAGCAACCGGCCACGATATTTGAGGTGAAACCGATGAACCACGCATCCTTGGATTCGTTCGTGGTGCCGGTCTTGCCCGCTGTGGGCACGGGCAGGTTCACAACACGTGATGCAGTGCCGCGATCAACCACGCCCTTCATCATCGACGTCAACTGGTAGGCGGTGATGGCATCCATGACCTGGCTGCGATCGGTGAGGATCGTGGGCGATTCATCAGGCTCAAGCCAGCTAGAGTTACAATCGACGCACTGGCGATCGTCATGGCGATAGATGGTCTTGCCGAACCGGTCCTGAATACGGTCAACCAGTGTGGGTTCAACCCGCTCGCCACCATTGGCGAACATCGCATAGGCAGCGACCATTTTGTACAGCGTAGTCTCTTCAGACCCTAGCGAGTTCGCAAGGAACGCACCCATCCGGTCATAAACGCCAAACCGCTCGGCATAGCCTGCGACCACGGGCATTGTGACTTCTTGCGCCAGACGGATGGTCATCAGGTTCCGCGACTGTTCGATCCCGGTACGCAACGGGGTCGGACCATAAAACTTGTTCGTCGAGTTTTTGGGACGCCACAGGCCCTGCGGTGTATTCACTTCAATCGGCGCATCCACAACGATCGTTGCGGGGCTGTATCCGCTGTCTAGCGCCGCTGCATAAACGAACGGTTTGAAGCTCGACCCGGGTTGGCGCTGTGCCTGAGTGGCGCGGTTAAACACGGTATCCTGATACGAGAACCCGCCCTGCATCGCCAGAACACGGCCCGAATTCACGTCCATCGCGACAAAGCCGCCCTGCACTTCTGGCACCTGACGGGCAGACCACTGCCCCTCTTCGCCAGCCATTACCAGAATGACATCGCCGCGTTTGAAATTGTCCTGGAAATTGCCCTGCATCCACTTGATGTCTTCGCGCGGGATGGTGCCATCTGCTGGACCATCTTCGATCCCGACGGTCAGGGATTGGTCGGCCACGTTCAAAACAACGGCAGGATACCACTGCGTCGGCAGCACCACGTCGCGGGGGATTTCCATGATCGCCAGCGCCTCGCGCCACTGTGCTTCATCCGCCAGCTTCTCCTCGGCGATGACTTCGCCTGTGCCGCGCCACCGCCCGCGAGAGCGGTCGTATTTCTGCAGCGCCGTGCGCAGGGCTTTCGCCGCTTCGACCTGCATTTCCGCATCCACCGAGGCGCGTACGGTGAAACCGCCAGTAAAGAACTCACCCTCGCCAAAATCCTCGCTCAACTGGCGACGGATTTCGTCGGTGAAATAGTCACGCGGCGGCAGTGCAGTGCGGAAGCTTTCAAAATCGCCGTTCTGAACCGAACGCAAAGGCATCTCGACTTCGGTCTCATAGGTGGCCTGATCGATATAGCCGTTCTGTTGCATCTCGCGCAGCACATAGTTGCGGCGGTTCAGCAAACGTTCTTTCTGCCGCACAGGATGGTAGTCCGATGGTGCCTTGGGCATCGCCGCCAGCATCGCGGCCTCATGCGGGGCCAGTTCCTGCAGAGTTTTGTTGAAATAGGTCTGCGCTGCAGCGGTCACACCATAAGAGTTCTGGCCCAGAAAGATCTCGTTCATATACAGCTCGAGGATCTGTTCCTTGTCCAAGGTATCCTCAAGCCGGGTGGCGAGGATAATTTCCTTGATCTTGCGCTCGGCCCGGCGATCACCGGACAAAAGGAAGTTCTTCATCACCTGCTGCGTGATGGTTGACGCACCACGAACGGTTTCGCCTTTAGTGCGCACGGCCTCGACCCCGGCAGCAATGATCCCACGCGGGTCATAGCCCTGATGGGTATAGAAATTTTTGTCTTCCGCCGAGATAAACGCCTGTTTTACCAGATCGGGAATTTCCTCGGACGGCGTGAACAGGCGGCGCTCCTGCGCAAATTCGTCGATCAGCTGGCCCTCACCCGAGTAAATCCGGCTGATCGTCGGTGGTTTGTATTGTGCCAATGATTCATGACTGGGCAGGTCTCGGCCATACATCCAGAACACCGCGCCAACGACCAGCGCGGCCATAAAAATACCTAAGGTCACGAGACTGAAAATTGCCCCGAAGAACGAAAGAATGAACCGGATCACGTTACTGCCTTTTACTCGCGATGACGCCTATATAGTGTCGCCCCCGCGGAGGGTCAAAACACGAAAGGCTACAATGGCTGTTTTGCGCCGCTGCGTCATTGTCCGATCAGAGATCGCTTCACCAGATCGTCCCGACGCCAGTTCTCAAGCCCCTGCACAAGCCCATGCGCCATGGATGCGCGCCAGTTTGGATCAGAGATGTTCTTGAAATCGCGCGGGCTGGACAAAAAACCCAACTCGACCAGAACCGATGGGATATCGGCTGCCTTCAACACCGAAAACGACGAAGAACGTAGCGGACGACGATTCATCGGGCCTCCCTGCTGCGTCATTCCATCCACCAGCGAGCGCGCCAGTGCGCTACTGCGTGGCACAGTCTCTTGCCGAGCCAGATCCAGCAACACATCAGCGACCTGATCGTCTGCACCGCTGAGATCAATACCTGCGATCAAATCACTCCGGTCATGCCGTTCGGCCAGCTTTTGACTGGCAACGTCTGAAGCTTCCTCTGAAAGAGTGTACACGACCGACCCATGCGCCAGCCCTTCGGAAAGCGAATCCGCATGCAGTGAGATAAACACGTCGGCCCCGGCCTGATGTGCCAGCGAGATACGGCGTTCGAGCGAGACGAATTGATCGTCAACACGCGTCATCACCACTTCGAAACCGCCGGTACGCAGCAGCGCCTCTCGCAGCTCTCGCGCGAAGGTCAGCATCAGTGTTTTCTCATTTGTATCAGCGAATTCTGCCCCGGGATCAATGCCGCCATGCCCGGGATCCAGCATGACCCGTACCGCCCGCACACCGTCGCGCCGTGGCAGTGCCGGTGTCACTGCGGATTCCGGCAAATCCCAGCCGGGCTGACGGGGGGCACCTGCGCTGGCTGCAAAACTGTCAAAATCAGTGCCTTTTAGGTGCAGCGATAGTTGAGCAGTGCCCGTCGCCAGATCAACCCGCAGATCAGCTGTTTCCACCGCCAGCGGAGCGCCCAGCTCCAACACCAGACGCGACCAACCGGGCACGTATGCCCCGAATTGAACACCGCTGATCCGGCTGGTTTGTAGGAAGGTCTCGCGGTTCAGGCCAGACCAGTCGACCTCTTGGAAATCCAGAACCACGCGGTATGGATCGCGCAGCGTGAACACGCGGTATGGCACGCCTTGAGTCAGCCCAAGTTCGACCCTTACGCCGGTATTACCATCATCGACGATGCCGCTCTGGTCCGGAAGGACGCGTGCGAGCGCGCTGAAGTCCTGCGCGACAGCGACACCGTTCAACGCCCAGATCAGGGCGATTGCGTAGAAAATCCTGCTCATGGCCTCAAGTTATCCCGAGATCGTTTGAGGCAGAGCCTATCGCATGACGCCGCCTTTGTGAACGCTTTAGGCCGATTGCGGGATCGCACCCCGCTTGGCCATAAAACGTTGCAGCCGATCCAGCCCATCCTGAATGTCTTCGGTCGATCGCGCATAGGAAAATCGCAGCGTCGTGTGCCCGCGCACCGGGTCGAAATCCAGCCCCGGCGTCACGGCAACCCCGGCTTTGTCGAGAATCTCGGCTGCAAATGCCCGGCTGTCATCGGTCAAGTCTGAGACATCCGCGAAAACATAAAACGCCCCATCCGGCGGTGCGATATTAGTAAAACCGGCCTTGGGCAACCCGTCCAGCATCAACAGACGATTGCGGCGGTATACATCCAGATTTGCCTGCAATTCGTCGTTACAATCCATTGCTGCCAATGCGGCCACCTGACTGGCGTGAGGCGCGCAGATGAACATGTTCTGGGCAATCCGCTCAACCACCCGTACCTGATCCTCGGGCACAACCATCCAGCCAACGCGCCAGCCGGTCATCGAAAAATATTTGGAGAATGAGTTTATCACATAGCACTCATCCGTCAGCTCGAGCGCAGTGACGGCTTTGGCCTCGTATTCCAGCCCGTGATAAATCTCGTCACTGATGAACGATGCACCCTGCGCGTGCGCCGCATCGATCAGCGCCTGCATCGCCGCATGATCCAGCATTGTCCCAGTCGGGTTGGCAGGCGAGGCAACCATCAATCCCTGCAAATCAAGCCCCGTGAAATCGGCGGGCACCGGCTGCAGCCGGTTTTCCGGTGCTGTCGGCAAGTCTACCGGCACCAAACCCAATGCTTTCAGGATTTGCCTATATGAGGGATATCCCGGGGCACCAATCCCCACCCGATCACCGCTGTCGAACAGAGCGGTAAAGGCGAGCAAAAACCCGCCCGATGATCCCGGTGTGATGACCACCCGTTCTGGATTGAGATCAACGCCATACCATTCACCATACATCTGCGCGATCCGCTGACGAAGAGCGGGCAAACCCAAAGCCACCGTATACCCAAGCGGCCCTTGTTCCATGGCCTTCGCCAATGCTTCGGTTGCCCCTTTGGGTGCGCCGGTCCCCGGTTGACCTACTTCCATGTGAACGACATGCCGCCCGGCTTCTTCCGCCTTGCGCGCGGCCTCCATCACGTCCATCACGATGAAGGGATCGACCCCGGAACGGGTTGAGTTTCTCATGGCCATCTCCCATGTTGCAGCCATGGCTTTTGAACGCTTATCCCGGCTGGCGTCAATCCCGGCCGTGTTGCTGCTGGCAGTGACATGGTCGATCAGCGCCATGCAGGCCAGCGCGCAAAGCCTTATCCGCGATCCCGACATTGAACACGGGCTGCAAGAGCTCGCCTTTCCGATCCTGCGGGCCGCTGGCCTGAACACCAACCGGGTGCGCGTACTGATCGTCAATGATGGTACGTTCAATGCCTTCGTGATCGATTACAACACGATCTATATCAACTATGGCTTGATCCTAAGCGTCGATACGCCCGAGATGCTGCAAGCGGTGATCGCACACGAGGCCGCGCACATCGCCAACGGCCACTTGGCCAGACGCTCAGAGAACCTGCGCGCGGCGCAACGTAACGCGCAGCTTGGGACGCTTTTAGCACTTGCAGCCGCGGCCGCAGGTGGCGGAGAAGCTGCAGCAGGAATTGCAGCGGGCACACAAGCCTCGGCGCTGCGCAGCTTTCTGGGCCATACGCGGGCTGAAGAAGCCTCGGCGGATCGAAGTGCTGCCAGCTATTTGCGTTGGGCGGGAGTATCTCCGCGCGGGATGGTCAACCTGCACCGTAAGTTCGCGGGGCAAGAGCTGTTGAACCCCGTCAATCAAGACCCCTACATGCGCTCACACCCTACCAGCCGCGAACGTTTGCGCGCCGCCGAGGCCTTTCTGAACGAATTCGGCGACAAGGCAGAGCAAAACGCAAATGCCGATTACTGGTTCGCGCGGATCAAAGGTAAGTTGTCAGCCTTTCTTCGATCCCCGACCTGGACCATGCGTCGCGCGGGCGAAGAAAAAGATCGTGACATACGCCTGATGCGCGAGGCATCGGCCCATCATCAAAATCGCGATCTCGCCAGTGCCCGCGCCGCAATCGATGGTGCGCTGGAGATTCGCCCTGACGATCCGTTTTTTTATGAATTGAAGGGCCAGATTCTATTGGAGAACCGGCGCGTGCGCGAAGCTGTGGATGCCTACGGTGCAGCCGTTGATATGGCGCCCAACAATGCCCTGATCCTCGCCGGTTACGGACGTGCTTTGCTGGCGGATGGCAAGACGAAGAAAGCCCTGCAAGTGCTTGAAAAGGCGCGCGCACGCGACTATCGCAATGCCCGGCTGATGCAGGATCTGGGTTCTGCCTATTCGCAGGTGGGCAACAACGGAATGGCGTCTGCGGTGACTGCAGAACGCTATGCGCTGCAGGGCCGACTTGATGATGCGGGCATACATGCTAAACGGGCTGTTGCACAGCTCCCCGAAGGCTCTCCGGGTTGGCAAAGGGCACAGGATGTGTTGATTGCCTCGGAGCGCGCAAAGAAGAAGAAAAAGAGGAAACGGAAATGATCCTGAGACATGCTGCACCGGCCCTATTGGGTCTTTCCCTGATCACTGGTCCTGCGCAGGCGCTGGAATTGAACGCGATGAGCGACGCCGAGAAGGCCGAGTTTGGCGCACAGGTGCGCGAATACCTTCTGGAAAACCCCGAAGTGATCCTCGAGGCGATCAACATCCTTGAGGAACGCAATGCCGTTGCCGAGGCTCAGGCTGACAAGGAGCTTGTCGCGGCCAACGCTGACGAGCTTTTTAATGACGGTTACAGCTGGGTCGGTGGCAATCCGGACGGCGATATTACTCTGGTCGAGTTCATGGACTACCGTTGCGGTTACTGCCGGCGCGCCGTGCCCGAAGTGGCCACCCTGCTGGCCGAGGACGGCAATATCCGTCTTGTGATTAAGGAATTGCCGATCCTAGGCGATGCCTCTGTAGCGTCATCCCGCTTTGCCATCGCAACAAAACAGGTGGCCGGAGACGATGCCTATAAGCAGGTCCATGACGCTCTGCTGGAATTCAGCGGCGAGCCCTCCGAGGTGACCCTGCGCCGGATTTCAGATGGGCTGGGTCTGGACAGCGACGCGATCATCGCGGCAATGAACAGCGATGAGGTCACCGAAGAAATCGCAAAAACCCGCGATCTGGCGCAAAAGCTGCGGATTTCAGGCACACCGTCCTTTGTTCTGGGCACCGAAATGATGCGCGGGTACCTACCCGCAGACCAAATGCTCCAGATCGCAAATGGTGTTCGGGCAGAACAGGGTTAAGTCATCACTGTGGGTTTCCAGCATGGATCGACGGAACCTCTTACTCACTGGAGGTGCGCTGAGTTTTATGGGCCTGTCTAAGCAAGCCCTCGCTCAGCGCACCTCAAACTTCTTTGTACCGGCGGAAGAAGCGCCCCACGAACGCACATTTATGCAATGGCCGGTCAGCCGCAAAGTTTACCGTGACCAGATCTTTCTGGATATGGTGCAACAAACCATCGCGGAAATCGCGAACGCCATTTCCGCCTTTGAACCCGTGACGATGCTTGCGGCGGGAAAGCACCATGCGGATGCACGTCAAAAACTTTCCTCATCAGTCGAGCTCTGGGATGTTCCAACCGAAGATTTGTGGTGCCGCGACGCAGGTCCAATCTTCGTGATCGACAATCGAGGCGGGATTGCGGTCACTCGTATCCAGTTCAACGGCTGGGGTCGGAAACAGGTGCACAAACACGATGCGCGGATCGCTGCCAAGGTTGCCGACCATCTCGGTCTGCCCCTGCTTCCAACCGGCTTGAAAGGCGAGGCCGGCGGTGTAGAACAAGACGGTCATGGGTTGATCATGGCCCATGAAAGCTCGTGGGTGAATGAGAACCGCAATCCAGACTTGTCACGCAATGAAATTGAATCTCGATTACTGGCTGCATATGGGGCCGACCGCATGGTCTGGTCCGATGGGGTCTGGGGCGAGGATATCACCGATTACCACATCGACAGTCTGGCGCGCTTCACCGGCCCTGGGCGCGTTTTGATCAACCTGCCAGACGAGCCGGATATGGATGATCCGTTTCATGTCGCGGCCCTTGATACTCATGACCGTCTCGTCGCCGAAGGATTGCAGGTTGAGGTGATCCCTGAACCCAATAGGCGCCGAGTTAACGATCCCGAATTCGTGGCGTCTTATGCGAATTACTATGTTTGTAATGGCGGCATCGTGATGGCCCAGTTCGGAGACCGCGAAACCGATGAGATTGCACAGATGGCCCTAGCTCGTCACTACCCCGGGCGCGAGATCATTGCATTGAATGTCGACGTATTGGGCGAGCTGGGCGGCGGCATTCACTGCGCAACACAGCAAATGCCTGTTGCATAGGCCTTGTTACTCAGCAGCTTCAGCTGCCGCATCCAGCTCTGCTGCCTTCTTTTCGACCTCTTCAACGATGTGATCAATCATCTGGTCGTTTGACATCTTGTGGCTGGCTTTGCCTGCCAGATAGACCATGCCCGAGCCCGCCCCGCCACCGGTGAAACCGACATCGGTCATCAGCGCCTCACCCGGACCGTTCACGACACAGCCGATGATCGACAGGCTCATGGGTGTCTTGATGTGTTCCAAGCGATGCTCCAACGCCTCAACCGTTTTGATTACGTCAAAACCCTGTCGCGCGCAGGAGGGGCATGAGATGATGTTCACGCCGCGATGGCGCAGGCCCAGAGATTTCAGGATCTCATAGCCGACCTTGACCTCTTCCACCGGATCAGCAGACAGGCTGACGCGGATCGTGTCGCCAATGCCCATCCACAGCAGATTGCCCAGACCGATGGCCGATTTGATGGTGCCGCTGACCAGCCCTCCGGCCTCGGTGATGCCCAGATGGATGGGCGCATCCGTCGCCTCGGCAATGCCCTGATAAGCCGCGGCTGACAGGAATACGTCGCTGGCTTTCACACTGATCTTGAAATTGTGAAAGTCGTTGTCTTCGAGAATACGGATATGCTCCAACCCGCTCTCGACCATCGCTTCGGGGCACGGCTCGCCGTATTTCTCAAGCAGGTGCTTTTCCAGGCTCCCTGCGTTCACCCCGATCCGGATCGAGCAATTGTGGTCTCGCGCGGCTTTGATGACCTCTTTCACCCGTTTTTCATCGCCGATATTGCCCGGATTGATCCGCAGACAGGCCGCACCGGCCTTGGCGGATTCGATTCCGCGACGGTAGTGGAAATGAATATCAGCCACGATAGGAACAGGGCTTTCGCGCACGATCTCTTTCAGCGCTTTTGACGAGGCCTCATCCGGGACCGAGACCCGCACGATATCCGCCCCCGCCTCTGCTGCCGCCTGCACCTGTGCCACGGTCGCAGCCACGTCGGTGGTCAGCGTGTTGGTCATGGTCTGCACGGCAATCGGTGCGTCACCTCCGACGGGCACATTGCCGACCATGATCTGGCGGGATTTGCGGCGATAGATATTGCGCCAAGGGCGCACGTGATTGAGCGACATGAGGATCGATCCGGATCAGCCTGAATTGACCCTTAGATAGTTCGCCATCCCTTGGGGAGCAATGCCAAGATCACTCGGTGGGCGCTTCTGCCGCCTCGGTCTGCAACTCGGCCACCAGTTGCTTGAGTGCGCTGTTCTGATCGGCCTCAAGATCGGCAACTGCGAAGGTTTCTGCAACGGCATCTTTTGACAGAACAACACCTTTGGCCACCGTGCCCGGCGCGCCCACAGGACCAAAATGTTCGCCATTCATCGAGAAATAGACCGACCCTGCAGCTCCTGCTCGCAGTTGCGGGGGTTCCTCGGTGAGCGGCACCTCGAACGTGCTGCCCTGCTCAACGGTGCCCAGAGTTCCTTCGAAAATCACGCTGCCATCGGCTGCCGTGACACGCATCCAAGCGGGGTTCACGGCCACGATCTTCAGCGTCGTATCCAGCTTTTCAACCACTTGAGGCAAGGCCGGGCGTTCAACCGTATGCACTTCGGTCACTTTGATTTGCGGAGGTTCAGGCGCGCGGAACGTTCCGACACTGCGCGGATCAAGGGTGGAAATCGGCGCATCCCGCGCCACCAGCACCGGCACATCAAGCGCCTGCGGACGATACAGACGATCCAGCGCTTCAGAGCTTGGCACCTCGGCGCTGGCCAGTTCGGTTCCCTCGGGCCGGGCCTGGGCGGCATCCAGCGGATCAAGGTCTGTAAGCACGACGGGGGCCTGCTCAACCGGGCTGACCTGCACCTGCTGAATGCGGTTCAGAACCGACCAGCCCCCATAACCGATGCCGCCAATGACGGCCAACAGCACCAGCGTCGATCCAATAGCACGCGGTTCAATCTGGCTGACTACGGATTCGCGGCCCGGAATATAAGGCGTACTGGGCGAGACAAACGGATCACGTCCCATCGGCCCGCGTGAGGGCAAACCACCTTGCGCTTTTTTGACCACCGACGCCTCGGCCGACATGCCATGCGCAACCTCGAAACCGCTTTCCTGACAGAAGGTCGCAAAAGTCTCATCGGGGTTCATGCCCAGATAGCGGGCATATGAACGCACATACCCGGCGATGAAGCCGGGTGTGTCAAAGGCATCGGGATCTGCATTTTCGATGGCGGCGATGTAGTTGGCTTTGATTCGCAGTTCACGCTGCACATCCAGAAGCGACTTGCCCATCGTTGCACGTTCGCCGCGCATGACATCGCCAAGCCGTACCTCATAGTCATCAAAACCCTTGGGTCTGACGTCCATGTCTTCTTCGGAATCGCGCTGTGATCTGCGCCCAATCATTCCTGCTGCCCCATCTTTGCCTGTCGCGTGTTACGCGCAAACGTCGAATCGCCCCTATAACGATTCGTCCGCTTCTTTTGTTAGCGTAAGCTTAACACGCAGCAAACTCGTTGCACACTTTAGCGTGAGGTTAACCAGCAAGTTCGGCGCGATTTAGCGCACAATGTGACCAAAGTTCGTCCATCGCCTGCACCAGACGGTTCATTTCGTCGGGTCCATGCACCGGAGATGGCGTAAACCGCAGACGTTCGGTGCCGCGCGGAACGGTCGGGAAATTGATTGGCTGCACATAGATACCATAGTCATCCAGCAGCATATCGCTCAACTTCTTGGTGTGGACGGGGTTGCCAACGATCACCGGCACAATGTGGCTGCCGTGATCAATCAGAGGCATGCCAAGCCCTTTCAGCCTCAGCTTAAGAATGCTGGCCTGGGTCTGGTGCTGCTCGCGCAGTTCAGGCGCGCGCTTGAGATAGGCCACCGAGGCTGCCGCCCCTGCCGCAACCGCAGGTGGCAGCGAGGTAGTGAAGATGAAGCCCGGCGCATAGGACCGGATGGCGTCACACATCTTGGCACTCGCCGCGATGTAGCCGCCCATGACACCATAGGCTTTAGCAAGCGTTCCGTTGATGATGTCAATGCGATGCGCCAACCGATCACGCTCGGTTACGCCCCCGCCGCGGGGGCCGTACATGCCAACCGCGTGAACCTCATCAATATAGGTCAAAGCACCGAATTCATCGGCCAGATCGCAAATCTCTTCAATGGGTCCGAAATCGCCATCCATCGAATAGACCGACTCAAACGCGATCAGCTTGGGGGCTGCAGGGTCATCAGCCTCCAGCAACTCACGCAGATGTGCCACGTCATTGTGGCGGAAGATGCGTTTGGCACCCCCGTTGCGGCGCACGCCTTCGATCATCGACGCATGGTTCAGTGCATCGGAATATATAATCAGGCCGGGGAACAGTTTTGGCAGAGTGCTGAGTGTCGCGTCATTGGCGATATAGGCACTGGTGAATAGCAGTGCGGCTTCTTTGCCGTGCAAGTCCGCCAATTCAGCTTCCAGCCGTTTGTGATAGACTGTCGTGCCTGAAATGTTGCGCGTCCCGCCCGAGCCTGCGCCTGCGGCCTCCACCGCCTCGTGCATGGCCTCCAAAACAACAGGATTCTGACCCATGCCCAAATAATCATTGCCACACCACACGGTGATGTTCTGCTGCGAACCATCGGGACAAGTCCGTACCGCATGCGGAAAATGACCGTTCCGACGTTCAATATCGATAAAGGTCCGATAACGTCCTTCGTCATGCAGCCTGGCAATCGCTGTATCGATCTGAGCAGTATAGTCCAACGGACCCTCCTTGGATGCCCGGTTATTATAGCCCCGGGCGACTTTTTTCGCCACTTCACAAGCCGGGCTGGAAGTATGGCGTCGCGTTCATCTGTCCAACTGGCCTACAGCCGAACAGCCGAACCCAACTTTGATTTGCATCAAATAACGCCAAACGCCTAAACCGACAAGCAAAGTTACGACCACAAGACGCGAGGAAACGCCGCAGGCCTTTTCCCCAGATCCAGCACAGAAACCTGCTGGACGGTACCGCCCATGCTGATAGGCTCTGCCCAATTTCAAGACCTTCCCAGGAGACCCCTATGTCGCTTGACGCTGTACTGAGCCGGATCGATACCGATCTGACCACCTCCATCGACCGCCTGATGGAGTTTCTGCGCATTCCCTCCATCTCGACTGACCCGGCCTTCAAGGACCAAGTCGACCAGGCTGCCGATTGGCTGGTGGCGGATCTGAAAAGTATCGGTATTGCAGCCGAAAAGCGCGAAACTCCGGGACATCCCATGGTCGTTGGCCATGTCGGTGAGGACAGCGGTGGGCCGCATGTTCTGTTCTATGGGCACTATGATGTGCAACCTGTCGATCCGCTGGAGCTGTGGACACGCGATCCTTTCGATCCGGCTTTGGAAGACACTCCACACGGACAGGTGATACGCGGGCGCGGCGCTTCTGACGACAAAGGCCAACTGATGACCTTCGTCGAGGCCTGCCGCGCCTGGAAAGCAGTGCATGGCACCCTGCCCTGCCGCATCACGTTTTTCTTCGAAGGTGAGGAAGAATCCGGGTCGCCCTCGCTCGTGCCATTTCTCAAAGCAAACAAATCCGAGCTTCAGGCGGATCTCGCGTTGGTCTGTGATACTTCGATGGTGTCGCGGGGGGTGCCTTCGATAGCGTCGCAATTGCGCGGCATGCTCAAGGATGAATTCACAATCATCGGTCCCCGCATTGACCTGCATTCGGGCCACTATGGCGGGCCGGGTCTGAACCCGCTGCGGGAACTGTCGCGCATCGTCGCATCCTTCTATGATGAAGAAACCGGCCGCGTCGCAGTCGAAGGTTTTTACGAAGGCGTACACGAAGTCCCGGCCGAGCAGTTGCGCCAATGGGAGAATTGCGGGTTCGATGAAACGGAATACCTGAATTCGGTTGGCTATACCGAGCCGCACGGTGAAACAGGCTATTCCACGCTGGAACAACAATGGGCGCGACCCACGCTCGAAGTGAATGGCCTTTGGGGAGGTTACAACGGCGCGGGCTCCAAAACCGTTATCCCGTCCGAGGCACATTGCAAGATCACCTGCCGCCTGGTCGGCGACATGGACCCGGACGCGCTCCGCAAAAGTATCCGCAAACATGTCGAAGAGCGCCTGTCCACGGATGCTAAAGTGGTCTGGGACAGTGATCTCGAAGGCTCTCCTGCTTCGGTGATGAACCTTAGCCGCCCAGAATTCGAAGCGGCCCGCGGAGCACTTTCGGACGAGTGGAATCGCGAGGCCGTTTTCACCGGGATGGGCGGATCAATCCCAGTTGTTGGATATTTCAATACAGTGTTGGGGCTGGATTCGATGCTGGTTGGGTATGCCAATGACGATGATGCCATCCACTCGCCGAACGAGAAATACGACGTCAAAAGCTTCCACAGAGGCATCCGCTCGTGGGCCCGTATATTGGAAGCAATAAATAAATGAGGATCCTTTGCGAGGCTCTGCCTCGCGCTCCGAGGTATTTTCGGCCAGATGAAGTACGGATCCCCTGCTTCATCTGGCTATAAATATCTCGGGGGAGTCGCGGCTTGCCGCGGCGGGGGCAGAGCCCCCTGTCCTTACATGTGGATCACGCGTCCATAGGCATCCAGCACGCTTTCATGCATCATTTCAGACAGCGTCGGATGCGGGAAGACGGTGTTCATCAGGTCTTCTTCAGTGGTTTCCAACTGGCGACCGACCACATAGCCCTGAATAAGCTCTGTGACTTCGGCACCGATCATGTGTGCACCTAGCAGTTCCCCAGTCTTGGCATCGAAGACGGTCTTGATCAGTCCCTCGGGCTCACCAAGCGCGATGGCCTTGCCGTTGCCGATGAACGGGAAGCGTCCGACCTTGATGTCATAGCCCAGCTCTTTGGCCTTGGCTTCGCTATACCCAACCGAAGCGACCTGAGGCTGGCAATAAGTGCAGCCCGCGATGCTTTCAGGCTTGACCGGATGTGCGTGTTTGCCCGCGATCAGTTCCGCGACCATCACGCCTTCGTGGCTGGCTTTGTGTGCCAGCCAGGGCGCCCCGGCGATATCACCTATAGCGTAAAGCCCGTCTACCCCAGTGCGGCAGTATTCATCGGTGACCACGTGCGTGCGGTCGATCTTCACACCCAAGGCTTCAAGCCCGAGGTTTTCCACATTGCCGACGATGCCCACGGCCGAGATCACCGTGTCAAAATCGTGTTTCTCAACCTTGCCTTTCACCTCGATATGCGCAGTCACCTTGTCCTTGGCGCGGTCCAATTGTTTAACCATCGCCTTTTCCATGATGGTCATGCCCTGCTTGGTGAAAGCTTTCTTGGCAAATGCACTGATCTCGGCATCTTCGACAGGCAGCACTCGATCCATCACCTCGACCACGGTCGTGTCCGCGCCCAAAGTGTTATAGAAGCTGGCGAATTCGATCCCGATCGCACCCGAGCCGATGACCAGCAGTTTCTTGGGCATCCGCGGCGGTTGCAGCGCGTGTTTGTACGTCCAGACCAGATCGCCATCCGCTTCAAGGCCCGGCAGTTCGCGCGCCCGGGCACCGGTGGCCAGAACGATATTCTTCGCGGTTAGGTCTTCCGTGCCTTTGTCTGTTTTGACGCTGACCTTGCCCTTGGCGGGGATCGATGCCTCACCCATGACAACAGCGACTTTGTTCTTTTTCAGCAGATGACCTATGCCGCCGGACAACTGCGCGGCAACACCGCGCGAGCGCTTCACAACCGCATCCAGATCGTAGCCGACCTTGTCTGCTTTCAAGCCAAAATCCTTGGCACGCTCCATCAGGTGGAACACTTCCGATGACCGCAGTAGTGCCTTTGTCGGGATACAGCCCCAGTTCAGGCAGATACCACCCAGATGTTCGCGCTCGACAACAGCGGTCTTCAGGCCCAGTTGCGCCGCGCGAATAGCGGCTACATAGCCACCGGGGCCAGCCCCGATTACGATCAGATCATAAGATTGTGCAGCCATGTTTCCCTCTCGGCACAGGTCAGTTCAAAAACTAGTTTACCGTTAAACTATTTTTTACAACGCATCAACATCAGAGCCCGCGACATATGTGACGCGGGGTCAAATCAGGTATTTGGAGCTGAATTCAGCCTATACCCACGTTACCGCAAAGGCTAGAACTGAAGAATATGCACTACCAGTTTTTGACCTTCCCGATTTTCGAAAGGCGTATCATGGCTAAAACGCTCAAAGATTTACTGCTCGCTCTTTTGAACGCGACATTGATATTGTTGGCTTTATGCCTGTTTTTGGGGTGGAAACTTGCGCAGTCTGTCGATCAGATCCGGGTCGGGTTTGCTGAGAACCTGCAGGTCGTGGCGCCGCTACGAGATCAGGCGCAGGGAATTCGTGGGGAACTGGCCGCGTTGCGCAGCGATCTTGCGACCCTTGGCAGTCAGGGCACGCAGCTCGATGCGGTCACACGCCAACAGTTGAATGCGGCATTGCGACGTTTGGGTGATCTGGAGGGGAAGCTGGAAGACACTCAGACCCGATTGGCGGGCCTGGTCGAAAAACCAGAAGACTTGATCGACTATGCCATCACGACATCCGCCGACACTGTCACCGACCGCCTTCTGATCCTAAAAGGCTGTGAGCCCGCGACCTAGGTCGCGGCCTGCAACTCGCGCACAGTCGAACCATATCCGCCATTACTGACATATGCGGCTTCGTGTTCAGTGGTCGCGCGTTCCAGCGCATCGTTTCGATACGGGAAACGACCGAACTTGCGGATCACCTCACGATGAGCGCGCGCATGAAGCAGATTGCTCTCGCCGCCTTCCGGCATCCGTTCGATCATAAGGCGCACACAGCGCTCCTGATCGCACAGATTTTCCGAATGCATCATCGGCAAATAAAAGAACTGCCGCGCCGGTTCGTCGATCTTAAGATCCCAGCCTTTGTCGACCGCGCATTTCGCTGCAGCCAGTGCCGCCCGATCCGATGCAAAGGCCTGTTTGCTTCCCCGGAACATGTTGCGAGGCAACTGATCCATAAGAATAATATAGGCCAGCGAACCGCTAGGATAGGTCAGCCAAAGCGAGAATTTACCCTCACACGCGGCTTCCCATGTTGAAAGAAATTTATCCCGGACCCGCGCATCCAGCGCTTCATCCTGCAGGTACCACCCCTCGGGGCCAACCTCATCTAACCAAAAACTCAATACTTCTTCAGGACCTACCATTGCCCTAGACTCCGTAATTGCCCTCCCCAGGACGTAACGTCATTAAAATCACTTTTACAGATTTGTGACAGTAACATATTGCAACACAAAAGTCACATTTCCGGCGCTCAGGCGGGTTCTTGCGTATCCTGCTCGTCCTGGGCTGCCTCTATGGCGACCTCTTGCGCAACTTCCAGAGCAACGGGCGAAGATGTCGGGTAAATCGGGGCAATCGATCCGGTTTCATCCACGGGTTTGTAGACGCGCTGGGTCATACGATAGGCCGCATAGGCGGCCATGATGAACATCAGCGCCGCGATGAACAGGAAAAAGCCTTGTGGGCCGAGCACGCCAGCCCCCATTAGCCAACCGGTGATAATTGGACCTGCGATAGCGCCCAAGCCGTTAATAAAAACCAGACCGCCCGAAGCCGCCGACATATCGTCATACTCCAAGTAGTCATTGGTATACGCGATCAACAGAGAATAGAGCGGGCTTGTCATGCCGCCGATGATAAAGGCAGCTACGAGAAGCATGGTGAAAGTGACGCCCAGTATCATGCCTATCACGGCGCCTACCCCACCAACAGCGGCCACCAGCATGATCAGCAGACGGCGGTCCATTCTGTCGGACATCCAGCCCAACGGATATTGCAGGACTACGGCGCCGATATAAAACACCGCTACGAAGGTCGAAATCTCGACCAGACTCAATCCAACCTGAGCGCCATAAACGGCGCTCATCCCGAATTGCGCTGAAAATATCCCGCCAAGCAAGAACATGCCGACGCAGCCCAGCGGCGATGTTTCCATCAGCTGGCGCAATGTCATCGGTTTGGTGGTATCGAACGCCGGGGTCGGAGAAATGGACAGCAGAATAGGCGCAAATGAGATCGAAACCAGTATAGAAGCGATGACAAAGGTCTCATATCCTGCCGGGTCACCGACCAGCAACAAGGCCTGGGCACTCACCACACCTGTCATCTGCACCATCATATAAAGCGACAGCGCCTGCCCTCGGTTCTCGTTGTTTGCGGCATTGTTCAGCCAGCTTTCAGCAGTCACATACACGCCCGAAAAACAGAACCCGATAATCACGCGGCCAATCGACCATGCAATTGGATCGGTCAGCATCGGATACATGATCATGACAGCCGAGATAAACGAGGCCAGCGCCGCAAACACGCGCACGTGCCCCACGCGGCGGATCATTTCAGGTGCCAGACGCGAGCCGCCAAGGAACCCAAGGAAATAGGCCGACATCACAAAGGACATCTCTAGGGTCGAGAATCCCTCGATCTCCCCACGCACCCCCAGCAACGTGCCCTGCAGGCCGTTGCCGACCATCAGCAACCCCATTCCCAGAAGAAGCGCCCAAGCGCTGGAAAGAACCTGAAGCATTCTGCCTATCCAAAATTGCCGGTGTGTTTTGTCCGCTTTGCCGTCAATGACCAAGCACGTCGCGCTTGTCTACGACATTGTAAGGGCGCAGATGGCCAAGATACGACTATGGTATCAGCAGAGATGCGTCGCCGTATGAGAAAAAGCGATATTCTTCTGCGATAGCGTGGTCATAGACCGACTTGACCCGATCCCGCCCAATCAACGCCGAAACCAGCATCAGCAATGTGGATTTCGGCAGGTGGAAATTGGTCATCAGCGCATCAGTGACGTGAAATTCAAAACCTGGGAATATGAAGATATCGGTCTCGCCTTCCCACGGCGCGATCCGGCCGCGGCGTGCCGCGCTTTCGATCAGTCGAAGGGCGGTTGTGCCCACCGGGATAACGCGCCCGCCCGCTTCTTTGGTTGCCGCAATCTCGGCAGCGGCCTGCGCGCTGACCCGTCCCCATTCGGCGTGCATCTTGTGGGAGGTCACGTCTTCCACTTTGACCGGCAGAAATGTGCCTGCCCCCACATGCAGCGTGACATGCGTGAACTCGACACCGCGCTCCGATAGCGCCTGCAAAAGCGCATCATCAAAATGCAAGGACGCGGTTGGGGCCGCTACGGCTCCGGAGTTTCGCGCCCACACAGTTTGGTAGTCGGTCTTGTCCTGTTCATCCGCTGCACGTTTCGCTGCGATGTAGGGAGGCAACGGCATCGCGCCGGCCTGCTCCAACGCTTGATCGAAATCCTCTCCGGTCAGGTTGAAGCGCAGATAGGCTTGGCCATCGGCAACTCGGTCCAGGGTTGCGCTCAGATCGTCGGAGAATACGATCTCTTCGCCCGGTTTGATCTTCTTAAGCGGCTTGATCAGCGCGGCCCAACAACCATCAGATTGCGGGTCCAGCAACGTCGCCTCAATCGCGGCAGATACCGGCCCTTGCGCGCTGTCACGGTGGCGGCGACCGCTGAGGCGAGCGGGAATGACGCGGGTGTCGTTCAGCACCAGACGGTCCCCGGGCTGCAATATGTCCGGCAGATCGAACACGTGCCGGTCCTGAACAGCATCACCCTGCGCAAGCAGCAGTCGCGCTGACGAGCGCGGGCTGACGGGACGCGTGGCAATCAGGTGTTCGGGCAGGTGGAAGTCAAAGTCGCTGAGTTTCATGGCCGCGCCATACATCGGCCCGACAGATTCGGCCACAGCTCAGATCAGCGATCCTCACCACGTGTCTGGAAGGCGGGATTGGGTTCGCCAGATCGATCCGGTGTGGCATTCGGGCCATCCGAGACCGTTGGCGCAGGCTCGCGCAACAGGTTGCGCAGAAACAGAGGTGCGAGACCAGACAGAGGATTGACCGAAACTTGCGGGTCGGACAGCGGTCCGGACAGAGTGTAGTTGAAGGCAAAGATACCTTCCCCCTTTTTGGTCAGAACGCTGCCAATAGCATTGACCAGATAGATCGGTGAAATCGCGCCGCGCAGGTTCAGCATCCCGGCTACAGTGTCGACCGTACCATCAAAGGACAGCCCCATTGATGGACCTACGGCACTACCGCTCAGCACCTTCACCTCGGTCGGAGTGATACGCATTTTGCTGTCGATGGCTGCGAAGAAAATACCTTGCCCCGCCATTTCATCCAGCAACCCCACCAGACTGATCGCGTTCAATATCGCTGCCATGGCCGGGGCGTCCGTGATCCGCGTATTTTTGATTTTCAGGTCGACGTCATAATTTCCAGGCTCTGCGATCGGATCCAGTTGCAATTGCATTGTTCCACCGCGTGCCTGCGTCAAAACCCCCGCTGATCTCAGAACCGCCCCTGCATCGTCCGAGGTTAGACCAACCGCAGATCGGGACGCGCGCGGGGTGACCTGACCGCGGATCGCTGCACCGCCATTGACTTGCGACGCAAAGCTGCCGGTCAATCCGCCAGTGGTTTGAAACGAGCCAGTCAACCCGGTCAACGCAACGGATTCAGTGACTTGTAGTCGGTCCAGCTTCACATCCAGCTTTGGCCCGGGCCCAGCAGCACCACCGCTGCTACCTCCCTCACCGATGGTGGATTTTCCCAGATCAAGCACGCCGCCCAACACACGGATATCTGGCAGCGCGGCACCACGCCCAATCAATTCCGCCGGAACTGCAAGCCAGTCGCCCAGTTCGAACGTGCTGAACCGTACCCTTTCGAACCCGCCATCCCGGAACGAGATCGCTGCAGTTGTCCGCAAACCAGCAGCGTTGATCCGAAGGGAATCGACACTTAGCTGAGCGCCCAGCGTGACCTCGGCAGTCAGAGAGCCGCCAGTGCTGGCAGATTTGCGCCATCCAAGCTCAGGGATCGCCAACGCGACGCCAACCAAATCGGACTGTGCCGACAAGCGCGGGGGCTCACCCGCACCAAGACTCAGGCTGAAATCGGCGATCCCCTCTCCGGTCAACATGCCGCGCGGCAGTCCGGCATTGATTTGTTCCATCAAACGCGGGGAGAGTTCGATTTGACCTGTCAGTTCGCTTTGCTGCGGGGTTTCGCCTCCGATCGGCTGCCGCCAAAGCGCTTCAACCGGTACGACGCCAAACAGCCCCTCGCCCTGGATGGCCACTTGCGTCTGGTCGCCGCTCAGGTCCAATCGGTCTGCGCTGACTTCAAATCCGGGTACCAGCTTGCTGCTGTCCAAATTCGACAACTCGCCAACAAAATGGAACCTGGTATCTTCCAGCTTCAGGCCCTTAATCAACGGCAAGGAAAGCGTTCCACTCAGACTGACCTGACCGTCGGCCAGATCCACCGGCAGATTGGCCTTGGTCAGCAGTTGCAGCGGCGGCCGGTCCAGCAATGACATGGCTGCGGTTACACTGCCGCTGGCCTTAATCCGCGCAATGGCCGGGGTGGTTTTTTTGATGCCGGTATCGGGGATGATGAACGAGGTGCCCGAGGCATCAACGGTACCTCCTTCATCCGCGATCACAATCCCCTTTTGCGCCGAGACGGTAAAGCGCCGGTTGAGCAGGCTGGCCTGCCCCTGCGCGTCTTGGATAGTTGGCAACGTCTTGGCGAACCGAATCTCGGTCTCGTCAAATTCGAAATCCGCATAGATGTCCGGCTTTTCGCCGGGCCGTAGACGCAGGGCGAAATCCAGATCGGACATTTCTCCGTGATAGAGGTTATCGGTGACCCAAAGGCGCGGTTTCGGGGCAAGTCGTTCGGGCCAGTAGTTCAACAGCTGATCAGAGCTCATCCGATCAATCTGCGCGTCAATGGCTGCGACCCAGCCGTCGGTCAAACCAGCCAGAGACCCGCTGAGCCGTGCGCGATGTGCACCGTCTTCAACCGTCATTTGCCCCAGCTGTATACGGAACGGCGCAAGTTTCATCTGGAAATCAACATCGGCCCGCGTCAGATTCAGTGCTTCGGGGAACAGATTGGCCGGGTTGATCTCAATCCCGCTGAGGCGGAACTGCCCCGACATACTGTCCAACCCGCCAGCTTTGACCCCATGTAGAAAGGCCTTGCCATCTGCCTGCACCGTACCCCAGGCAGACTGGATCGAGACTTCATTGAAATCCAGCGCCTGTTGTTTCGGGTCGTAGGTAAAATACGTCCGCGCCGCGTCGAATTTGATCGGTGTTGTTTCAGGCGTGGGCTGCACGGCGCCTGCACCCAGATTCAACGTGGCAAAGACCGGCCCCAGCGCGCCCTCAGTATCAATGCCACCCCTCAAAGCACCTGAGATCGGTGTGCGAAGTACCTGCATCCATGCCAGCGCCGGGCTGTGGCCTGCGATATCCTCGGCGGGAAGATCGGTGATCGAGATGCCGAACTGCGCAGCGGGACTGCCCAGCAAACTGGTATAGTTGGCCTCGATCGTGCTGACATAATCGCGACCGGCCAGCACCGAGAAATTGGTGGCCAGACGAACCTCACCCGCGCTGCGGTTGGCCTGAATACGCCCGCCGTCCAGCACCCAGGACCGGCCCAACCGCAGGTCCTGATAGTCCAGCGTAATTGCATCCAGTTCGACCGAGGTCAGGGCTGACAAAATAGGTGCCTGGAACACCTCGTCCGATGATTCAATCAGCTGCGCCAGGTTCCGGGCCTGACCGACCGGCGCACTTCCGGCACCGACCGTCAGCGACAGCGCTCCATCGACACCCCGTGTCAGTGCAATCTGCGCGCCTTGCAATATGATCCGCTTCGGGCGCAAATGCCCGCGCAACAGCGGGCGCATCGACAGGCTGGCCCGCAGGTCGGACACTTCGGCAATCTGCCGTCCGTCCGCATCGCTGATACGAACATCGGTCAGTCGCAATCGCGGACGCCAGCCTTCATGAATGATGAAACTGACATCGCCGAACCGAACTTTGACGCCACCCAATGTCTGATCAAGGCGCGCCTCGACCCGGTCGCGCAACCAATCCGGCGCGTGCATGCGCTGGCCGACAACCATAAAGCCGGTGACCAGTGCCAGAAATCCAAGGATGAAGACACCGCGCAATGTCCACAGCCCTGCGGTCCGACGCCGCGACCGACGGCGGGGTTTCTTATCCGCCTTCGTGTCATCCTGCTGTTCTTGCTGGACCAATTTGCGTCTCACGCCTTTCAACCTGTCAACGGAGCCCTATGATATGCGGCAACCGTTAATTTCTCAGCCGGAGTTTGAATATGCCCGAAGTCTCAGACATCGCACCCGACTTTACACTGCCTCGCGACGGCGGCGGCGAGGTGACCCTGTCGGAACAACGTGGCCGCGCGGTCGTTCTGTTTTTCTATCCCCGCGATGATACGCCGGGCTGCACCAAGGAATCCATCGGTTTCTCGGAACAACTACAAGCCTTTGCGGATGCGGGTGCTAACGTTTTCGGCATCTCGCGCGATACCGTGGCCAAGCATGACAAATTTGTCGCCAAGCACGGCCTTACGACGCCGCTTTTGTCCGATGAGGGTCAGAGCGTGTGCGAAGATTATGGCGTCTGGGTCGAAAAGAACATGTACGGACGCAAATCCATGGGGATCGAACGCTCGACCTTTCTGATTGATGCGGATGGAAAAATCGCCCGCGTCTGGCGCAAGGTGAAAGTGCCGGGTCATGTGGACGAAGTGTTGGAGGCCGCACGCGCGCTCTAGCCCTCTCGACCCGCGCGGGCATCAAGGGTATGACCCGCGCGGAGTGAAGCGTAAGGGGGCAAGCGTGTCAAAAACACTGACCGAAATGGCGACCGAGGTTTTGACCACATCAGTCGGTCGCGAGAAAACCGCCCTGTCCAAACGATACGCCGCTGCCTGGTTCGCAGCCCGGCAAGGCGACGCGCCCAAGATCGAAGTGGGCACCGCAAAGCCACCGCTATACCCTGCGCGACCTGAAAAGCCCGAACTGTTGTCGCCTCGTGATGTACCGCGCCGAAGGGCGGGGTCCGAGGCCGGCCGCATCGCACTGTTGCACGCTGTCGCTCATATAGAGTTGAACGCCGTGGATCTGCATTGGGATATCATTGCCCGGTTTGGCCATGTGCCCATGCCCATCGGCTTCTATGACGATTGGGTGAAATGCGCCGAAGAAGAATCGCGCCATTTTGAGATGGTCTGCGACTGCCTCGAACAGATGGGGAGCCATTATGGCGCCCTGCCCGCCCATGCAGGCATGTGGCGCGCCGCCGAGGACACTGCCGAGGATCTTATGGGTCGTCTTGCCGTCGTCCCAATGGTGCTTGAGGCACGTGGGCTGGACGTGACCCCCGGAATGATCGACATTTTCCGCAAGGCCAAGGCTGACGACGCAGTCGCTGCACTGGAAGTGATTTATGCCGAGGAAGTTGGTCACGTCGCCTATGGCTCGAAATGGTTCCACTTCTTGTGCGGGCGCGAGAATGCCGACCCCAAGGATGTATTCCACGCCCTCGTCCGCCGCTATTTCCACGGCGCGCTGAAACCACCATTTAACGAAGAGAAACGGGCCGAGGCCGGACTGCCGCCAGATTTCTATTGGCCCCTGACCGAAGACCTGCCACCACCCGGAGTTGTGTCGGACTGACAGCAAATGCTCGCTATCGGCAAGTTCTCGCCGATCACGTGCGGTAATTCTCCGTTCATAGCTCTTGATTGGTTAACAAACTTGCCCGAATGCCTCGACCGCTTTATGCAATCGCGTCAAGGAGCGGCTACTCACTCACGACCGGCTCCGAGATATGGGGACAATTGAGGTAGGACGCGTGCGGACACGTCTGGCAATTAAACTACACTCACTGCTCGAGCGGCACTTTCCAGAGCGCCGTGTTTTTCTGAAATCTGACAACGACACGCGGTTCATCCGACTGAGTTCTGAAACTCAGATCGCTGCAGTCGCCGGTGTGTCGGTGATGGTCGCCTGGACCGCGATTGCCACGTCAGTTCTGTTGATGGACAGCATCGGATCGGGCAATTTCCGGGAACAGGCCAAGCGCGATCAGGCGACCTATCAAGAACGTCTGAACATCCTGTCGGAAGAGCGCGATGCGCGTGCGGCCGAAGCTCTGGCTGCACATGACAGGTTCAACGCGGCTTTGGAACAGATTTCGGTCATGCAGTCCGAATTGCTGGAATCCGAGAACCGCCGGCGCGAGTTGGAAACCGGCATCGAGGTGATCCAAACCACGCTGCGTGCCACTATGAAGCAGCGCGAAGACGCGCGGACCAAACTGGCCGAACTGCAACCCAGCACTGATGCGGACGCGGCTTATGCGATGGCATCGGCAAACCCGGAACAGATGGCATTTATGACCGATGCCCTGGCCCGGACCGCGGCGCAGCGCGACCAGATCGCTGCCGATGCGCAAGGCGCATTGGACCAGCGTGACGAGCTCGAGCTTGAAATCCGCCTGATGCAGGAGCGCAGCGACGAGATTTTCCGCCAGTTGGAAGAGGCGATGCTGATCTCGGTCGAACCTCTCGACAAGATGTTCCGCAGCGCGGGCATGCCAACAGATCGTATCCTCGACGAAGTTCGGCGCGGATATAGCGGTATGGGCGGTCCGCTGACCCCTTTATCCTTCAGCACCCGCGGTGAGGAGCTGAGCCCCGACCAGATCCGCGCCAATATCCTGCTGGAACAGATGGACCAGCTGAACCTCTATCGCATCGCTGCGGAAAAGGCCCCCTTCGCCAGCCCGGTGCGCGCCGCTGTCCGTTATACCAGTGGCTACGGAACCCGCCGCGACCCTAAAACCGGCGGGCGCCGCATGCATAATGGCGCCGATTTCGCCGGCCCCTCGGGCACCGATATCTTCGCGACTGCTGATGGTGTTGTCACTCATGCAGGCTGGCAATCGGGTTTCGGACGGCTGGTAAAGATCAAGCACGCCTTTGGGATTGAGACACTTTACGCTCATAACACCAAGGTACGCGTAAAGGTTGGTCAAAGGGTCTCGCGCGGGGATCATATAGCTGATATGGGTAGCACCGGACGGTCGACCGGCACACACCTGCACTACGAGGTCCGTGTGAACGGAAAACCTGTTAACCCAATGACTTACATCAAGGCTGCGAGAAATGTTTTCTAAGAGCAAAATCAACGAACCCGGATCGAAAGAGACTGAGGCAGCAAAACCAGCCGCTCCGGCCACTCCGGCAACACCTGCACTGGCTGAAACAAAGGCCAGCACCCCTCCCAAGCCCAAGCCACCCGCATCGGTGCTGTCCTCGGATTTGCACATCACCGGTAACATCAAGACCTCGGGCGATATCCAGGTCGAGGGCACCGTCGAAGGAGACATCCGCGCCCATCTGCTGACCATCGGCGAGACTGCCACCATCAAGGGCGAAGTCACTGCAGATGACGTAGTGGTCAACGGCCGTATCGTGGGCCGCGTCCGCGGCCTGAAGGTCCGCCTGACCTCAACCGCCCGCGTCGAAGGTGACATCATCCACAAGACCATCGCCATTGAAAGCGGTGCGCATTTCGAAGGTTCGGTGCAGCGTCAGGACGACCCGCTGAACCCGGGCCGCAGCGGCAAATCGGGTGCCAACCCGGCGGCGGAAGTGAAGCAGTAAACACTTATCGGCAAGACAAATCAGCAACGCCGCAGGATACCCTGCGGCGTTTTTTTTGTTTTGGGGTGTTCGTCTAAATCTAACAATGACCTCAATGCAGGACGTAGCGGCCTTACACCGCGCAAGTGCCGCAATGCGCTTGGTTGATCAGGAGGGCTTGGTCTGCGCTGCCCCCGCTACTCGTACTGTACGATCACCGAAAGAAAATCATCATCGCTTGTTACTACTGTGTGGTGGCCTTTGCCGTGTTTGTCTTCCATATGCCAGACGTCACCCGGACCAATATCTCTGAATTCCCCGTCGCTCGCGGTCACGCGCACTGAGCCAGAAAGACAAATGAGCTTTTGAGCGACAGGTGTGGGATGAATTGGCTCATCCCAACCCTTCTTGAGTCTCAAGAACATGGTTTGCTTGACAGCTTCTGGCTTTGAAATCTCGATTGCTTTCGCAGGTGGTGCAAAGCTTTGCTCTTCAAGTTCGACTTCGATGTCTTTCCAATGGCTTTCGCCTTGAGCATCCGAATACAGTTTTTTGAACTTCACTTTGATACCCCCACCACATCGCAAGCCCACAACCGATACCGGACATTGGGGCGCAAAGGAGAAAAACGCAAGTTGGGCCGAGTGTGTCGTTCTCAATCGCCAGCTCACCGGAATAAGCATATTCCCTAACAGTCCCCCTATCTGACGTGTCTTGAAGGAAAATTCCCCGCATTCTCACAGTTTCACAAAAAGCGTTTTTTGAATTAACCTTAAAGTCATTGATTTCTGGAGGGCTTTTCATGTCATCAAAACTCATGGCCGAATTCTTCGGTACATTCTGGCTGGTTCTGGGCGGCTGCGGCAGCGCGGTGCTGGCTGCAGGCATAGCCGATGTGGGTATCGGCTGGCTGGGCGTTTCATTCGCTTTCGGCCTGACCGTGCTGACCATGGCCTACGCGGTCGGTTATATCTCTGGCGGGCATTTCAACCCGGCGGTCAGCCTTGGGCTGATGATCGGCGGGCGGTTCGATGCCAAGGATCTGATCCCCTATTGGATCGCTCAGGTGATCGGCGCGATCGCGGCGGCAGCCGTGCTGTATCTGATCGTCAGCGGAGCGCCGGGTTTTGAGGGCGTTGGAGGGTTCGCGTCGAACGGGTATGGCGAGGCGTCACCCGAAGGCTATTCGATGATTTCCGCATTGATCATCGAAATCGTCATGACCGCGTTCTTCATCGTGATCATTCTCGGCGCGACCTCCAGCGGCGCGCCTGCCGGGTTCGCCCCGATTGCGATTGGATTGGGGCTGACGCTGATCCACCTGATCTCGATTCCGGTGACCAACACCTCGGTGAACCCTGCCCGGTCAACCGGCGTGGCGTTGTTTGCCGATGGTCCGGCACTGGCGCAGCTGTGGCTGTTCTGGGTGGCACCTTTGATCGGCGGTGCGATTGGCGCACTGATCTGGCGGGCGATGTCGGACGACGATTGACCCGGTCGCACCAAGACCCCCGGCCCGCAGAAGCGCGCCGGGGTTTTCTTTTATTCGGTCACAGTGACCTTTTTCATCGCATCCGGTTGTCCGATCACTGCGCCATTAGGGCCATCGCCCCGCTTGATCGCATCGACCACGTCCATCCCTTCTGTCACCTGACCGACAACCGTGTACTGACCATTCAGGAACGGGCCGGGCTCGAACATAATGAAGAATTGCGAATTCGCGCTGTCTGGGTCCTGCGCCCGCGCCATACCCACGACGCCCCGGTCATAATTGAAATCCGAGAATTCAGCAGGCAGATCAGGGCGATCCGATCCACCCGTACCCGCACGACGCATGTCGCCACCGACACGGCCAAACTCAACATCGCCGGTCTGCGCCATGAAGCCGTCGATCACACGGTGAAACACCACCCCATCATACTGGCCTGCAGCGGCCAGCGCCGTGATTTGCTCAACATGCTTGGGTGCAAGGTCTTCGAACAGGTCGACGGTGACGGTGCCATTCGCCCCCTCACCCTCGATCTCAATCTCAAGACCTGTTGCCAGCGCGGGGCTGGCCAACAGGGCAAATGCAGCGGCCAGCTTATGCATCGGCAGCCACCTTGACGCTGATCATCCGGTCGGGGCTCGCGGGCGGCTCACCACGAACGATCGCATCCACATGCTCCATCCCTTCGATCACACGGCCATACACCGTGTACTGACCGTTCAGGAAATGGTTGTCCTTAAAGTTGATGAAGAACTGCGAGTTGGCCGAATCCGGGTTGGCCGAGCGTGCCGCACCCAAAGTTCCGCGATCATGGGGCAGTTTCGAAAACTCTGCCGGAACGTTCGGCAGCGACGATCCACCGGTGCCCGCCATACGAATGTTGAACCCGTCTTCCATGTCGCCATGCTGCACATCGCCGGTTTGCGCCATGAACCCGTCGATCACACGGTGGAAGGCGACGTTGTCATATTCACCACCACGCGCCAGCTCTTTCATGCGGGCCGAGTGCTGAGGGGCCACATCAGGCAGCAATTCGATGACGACATTGCCGTCTTTCAGCTCAATGATGATCGTGTTTTCGGGGTCTTTGATCTCGGCCATCTGGCCCTCCTGTCTTTGAAACTTGCGCAAATACCTATGACGCGGGCGCGCGAATGCCAAGTGACGCATTGACCTGAACGCAAAATGCAGGAAAAGAACCGCTGAAACTGGATGCAATGGGCAAGGATGAGCGCGATGGGCTGGAAATCTCTGGACGATATGGATCTTGGCGGTAAGCGGGTTCTGGTGCGCGTGGATATCAACGTACCGGTCGCGGATGGCGTGGTGACCGACGACACCCGCATTCAACGGATCGTGCCAACCGTGCGCGATATCCTCGCCGCAGGCGGTAAACCCATCCTGCTGGCCCATTTCGGACGCCCCGGTGGTCAGCATGTACCCGAGCTGTCATTGAAGCAGCTTGTGCCAGCACTTGAATCCGCTTTTGGGGCTCCCGTGCGCTTTGCCGATGATTGTGTGGGCTATGAGGCTGAAACCGCCGCCTCCGCCCTGACGGAAGGTGAAGTTCTGCTGCTGGAAAACACCCGCTTCCATGCCGAGGAGACCAAGAACAGCGTCCCACTTGCCCAAGGCATGGCAAAGCTGGGCGACATCTATTGCAACGATGCCTTCTCGGCCGCGCACCGCGCCCACAGCTCGACCGAGGCGCTGGCCCGTCTGCTGCCCGCCTGTGCCGGACGCCTGATGCAGCAGGAACTGAGCGCACTTGAGGCCGCCCTGGGCGCGCCCAAGCGGCCTGTCACAGCGGTTGTCGGGGGCGCCAAAGTGTCGACCAAGCTGGACCTGCTGGGCAACCTGATCGAGAAGGTTGACTATCTGGTCATCGGTGGCGGCATGGCGAATACATTCCTACTGGCCCAGGGGATCGATGTCGGCAAATCACTGGCCGAGCACGCCATGACCGATACCGCCGCCGAAATCCTCGGCAAGGCCGAAGCCGCTGGCTGCACGATTGTCTTGCCGCGCGACATCGTCGTGGCCGAAGTGTTCGAGGCCAACGCGCCGCATCAGGTTCTGCCCGCTGATCAGTGCCCTTCGGACGCGATGATCCTGGACGCCGGTCCCGAAAGCGTCGCAGCCGTGTCCGAAGTGCTGGAAAAAAGCCAGACCCTGATTTGGAACGGCCCACTGGGGGCGTTTGAGCTGACCCCGTTCGATGCCGCAACCAATGCGGCGGCGCTGAAGGCGGCTGCACTAACCCGCGATGGCAAGCTGACCTCGGTCGCGGGCGGGGGTGACACGGTCGCCGCGCTGAACGCCTCGGGCGCGGCAACGGATTTCTCATATATCTCTACTGCTGGTGGTGCCTTCCTTGAATGGATGGAAGGCAAGACCTTGCCGGGTGTGGCTGCGCTGGAACTATAAGCGCTCAAACCTCAGGTCTCAGCTTTTTCTACTCAGGGGATTCACAAGCCGAATCACCTGTGACATAGTGCGTCGAGACATCCAAAAAGGGTGCGTTTCTGAGGCAGTATTTCACACGGCGGTTAACACAGTGTCCCGTTCCAATCGGCCCGGTTTAGGGGCTTTCATTTTCTTCACGATCGCCTTCATGCTGGGGGCGTATTTCACCTTTGCCGCCGTTCAAGGGGATTACGGTCTGTTTCGCCGGGTCGAGATTGCCGCCGAGCGCGATGTTTTGTCTCGCGATCTGGCGCAGCTGAACGCCGAGATCGAGCAGATGGAGAACCTGACCCGCCGACTGTCAGACACCTATCTGGATCTCGATCTGCTGGATCAACAGGCCCGCTCAGTGCTCGGCATGATCCGCGCGGATGAGATCGTCATCCGCTGACGAAATTTTTGACTAAGAATCTCTGTACCTTAACGCCCGGAAGATAAGCTGTGGCAGGCCGCAACTCGCGTATCCTGCCCTCGCGTAACATTAGTACTCGCCAGAACGTGTGAAATGCTCTATGAGATAGTTTAACGCTAAACTATCTTGCCGAAAGGGGGAGATCGCCACTATGGCTGCGCGAAAAACCACAAAGAAACCAAATGTTTCTGCGGAAGAACTGACCACATATTACCGCGAGATGCTGCTGATCCGCCGATTCGAGGAAAAGGCAGGTCAACTCTACGGCATGGGTCTGATCGGGGGTTTCTGCCACCTCTACATCGGTCAGGAAGCGGTTGTTGTCGGCCTTGAGGCCGCGACCAAGGAAGGCGACAAGCGCATCACGTCCTATCGCGATCACGGCCACATGCTGGCCTGTGGAATGGACCCGGGCGGCGTAATGGCCGAATTGACCGGTCGCGAAGGCGGGCTGTCCAAAGGCAAAGGCGGCTCGATGCACATGTTCTCGAAAGAGAAGAATTTCTATGGCGGCCATGGCATCGTCGGCGCACAGGTTCCGCTGGGTGCGGGTTTGGCCTTTGCTGACAAGTATAAAGAGAACGGCGGCGTCACCTTCACCTATTTCGGTGACGGCGCGGCCAACCAGGGTCAGGTCTATGAGACCTTCAATATGGCTGCTCTTTGGGAACTGCCGGTGGTATTCGTGATCGAGAACAACCAGTATGCCATGGGCACCGCGCAAGCACGCTCGACCTCTTCGGCCGACATCTACCACCGCGGTCAAGCCTTCGGAATACCGGGTGAAATGGTGAACGGCATGGATGTGCTGGCCGTCAAAGCCGCAGGTGAAAAGGCGGTCGCCCACTGCCGTGCGGGCAAAGGTCCCTACATCCTCGAGGTGAAAACCTACCGCTATCGCGGCCACTCGATGTCTGACCCGGCCAAGTACCGTACACGCGAAGAGGTTCAGAAGGTCCGCGAACAAAGCGACCCGATCGAACATGTACGCGAGCTGCTGCTGACCGGCAAACACGCGACCGAGGATGACCTGAAGGCGATCGACAAAGAGATCAAAGAGGTCGTCAATCAGGCCGCCGAATTCTCGAAAGAAAGCCCCGAGCCGTCGCTGGACGAGCTCTGGACTGATATCTACGCCTGAGAGGACGAATAAGACATGGCAACCGAAATTCTCATGCCCGCCCTTTCGCCCACGATGGAAGAGGGCACATTGGCCAAGTGGCTGGTCAAGGAAGGCGACACCGTATCCTCGGGCGACATCATGGCCGAGATCGAAACCGACAAGGCCACGATGGAGTTTGAAGCTGTCGATGAAGGTATCGTCGGCAAAATCCTGATCGGCGAGGGTACTGAAGGGGTCAAAGTGAACACCCCCATCGCGATCCTGGTTGAAGAAGGCGAAGACGCCTCCGCCCTGCCCGCGGCTGCGCCCGCAGCCGCAGCGGTGGCCGAAGCCGCCCCTGCGGCGGTTGAGGCCCCCGCTCCTGCCGCAGCAGCCCCCGCTGCTCCGGTTGTGGACCTGTCGCCCGATTGGCCTGCCGACGCCGAGATGGCGCAGCAAACCGTACGCGAGGCCTTGCGCGACGCGATGGCCGAAGAAATGCGCGGCGACGAAGATGTCTATCTGATGGGCGAAGAAGTCGCTGAATATCAGGGCGCCTATAAAATCTCTCAAGGCCTGCTCGATGAATTCGGTGCCAAACGTGTCATCGACACCCCGATCACTGAACACGGCTTCACCGGCATTGCCGTCGGCTCGGCCTTTGGCGGGCTGAAACCGATTGTCGAGTTCATGACCTTCAACTTCGCCATGCAGGCGATTGACCAGATCATCAACTCTGCCGCCAAGACGCTCTACATGTCCGGCGGTCAGATGGGTTGCCCCATCGTGTTCCGTGGGCCCAACGGTGCCGCCGCGCGTGTGGCCGCGCAGCACAGCCAGGACTACGCCGCGTGGTACATGCAGATCCCCGGCCTGAAAGTTGTCATGCCCTACTCGGCTGCGGATGCCAAAGGTCTGCTGAAATCAGCTATCCGCGACCCGAACCCGGTGGTCTTTCTGGAAAACGAAATCCTCTACGGTCGCTCCTTCGACGTGCCGCAAGTGGATGACCTTACCATCCCGCTGGGCAAGGCCCGCATCTGGCGCGAAGGCTCTGACGTGACCATCGTCAGCTTCGGCATCGGCATGCAATATGCGCTGGAAGCCGCAGACAAACTGGCCGAAGACGGCATCAGCGCCGAAGTGATCGACCTGCGTACTATCCGTCCGATGGATACTGGCGCGATCATCAACTCGGTGATGAAAACCAACCGTCTTGTGACCGTCGAAGAAGGCTGGCCGCAAGGTTCCGTTGGTAGCTACATCAGCTCGGTGGTCATGCAGGAAGCGTTCGATTATCTCGACGCCCCGGTCATCACCCTCACCGGCAAAGATGTTCCGATGCCATATGCAGCGAACCTCGAAAAGCTGGCGCTAATCACCACTGATGAGGTGATCGCTGCGGCGAAACAGGTGACCTACCGGTAATGGAGATCAGGGGCCGCGATCCAGCAACCGAATGCTACCGTGTCGAGATTGACCTCGATGACCGGACCGTGCGGGCTCTTGTGCCCGAACGGCTGGCGGCGGATATGCGGTTGATCGGCGCGCGCCCCTCGCACCAGACCGCCTATGTCTGGATGGCTGAAAACAAAGACAAAATCGAAGCTGCGATTGCGACTCTCGCACGCGGCACTGGGCGTCCCAAGGCGCCCTTTGACCAAATTACTCTGATTGAGGAGCGCTGAAATGCCCACCGAAATCCTGATGCCCGCCCTGTCCCCGACGATGGAGGAAGGCACGCTTGCAAAATGGCTCGTCAAAGAAGGCGACACGGTCTCCTCCGGTGATCTGCTGGCCGAGATTGAAACCGACAAGGCCACCATGGAATTTGAGGCCGTTGACGAAGGCGTCGTCGGCAAGATTCTGATTGCCGAAGGCACCGAAGGGGTCAAGGTCAACACTGCCATCGCAGTTCTGCTGGAAGAAGGCGAAAGCGCCGATGATATCGCGGCCACGCCTGCCGCAGCTCCCGCGGCTGCACCAGCCGCCGCGGGCAACGAGGCTGCCGCCCCTGCGGCACCCGAGGCGCCCGCCCCTGCCCCGGCTGCGCCTGCCAAGGCCGACGGTGGACGCATCTTTGCCTCACCACTGGCCCGTCGTATTGCCGCGCAAAAAGGCCTCGACCTCACGCAGATTGCCGGTTCGGGTCCACATGGCCGCATCGTCAAGGCAGATGTCGAAGGCGCAACCGCTTCCGCGCCCGCGCCCGCCCCGGCGGCTGCCGCCGCTGCACCAGCACCTGCCGCTGCTCCGGCTGGCCCGTCGGCAGACATGGTCGCCCGGATGTATGAGGGTCGCGAATACGAAGAGATTCAACTCGACGGCATGCGCAAGACCATCGCCGCACGCCTGTCCGAGGCGAAGCAGACAATCCCGCATTTCTACCTGCGCCGGGATATCAAGCTGGATGCGCTGCTGAAATTCCGCAGCCAGTTGAACAAACAGCTCGAAGGCCGCGGCGTGAAGCTCAGCGTCAATGACTTCATCATCAAAGCCGTCGCCAACGCGCTACAGCAGGTCCCCGAATGTAACGCCGTCTGGGCCGGTGACCGGGTTCTGCAACTGAAACCATCGGACGTTGCGGTCGCAGTTGCGATCGAAGGCGGTCTATTCACACCGGTCCTGCAGGACGCCGACACCAAGTCGCTTTCCGCACTCTCAACTGAGATGAAGGACCTTGCTGGCCGCGCCCGCGAACGCAAGCTGGCCCCGCATGAGTATCAGGGCGGCACTTTCGCTGTCTCGAACCTTGGCATGTTCGGCATCGACAACTTCGACGCCATCGTGAACCCGCCGCATGCAGGTATCCTCGCAGTCGGCACCGGGCTCAAGAAGCCGGTCGTCGGAGATGACGGAGAGCTGACGGTCGCGACCGTCATGTCCGTCACCATGTCGGTCGATCACCGGGTCATTGACGGCGCGCTTGGGGCTCAACTGCTGCAAGCCATCGTCGACAATCTGGAAAACCCGATGGTTATGCTGGCCTAAGCCCACCATTACGCGCACAAAAAAAGGCCGCCTCGAACCCCGAGGCGGCCTTTTTCGTCTATTAACTCTGAATTACTGGTCTTTCCCCAGCATATGATCCATCGAGATCGACGGCTGATCGCACCCTGCCTCGCCCACGATCTTGGCGGGAATCCCAGCAACGGTCGTACATGCCGGAACCTCTTGCAGAACCACCGAACCAGCGGCGATACGGCTGCAATGGCCGACCTCGATATTGCCCAGCACCTTAGCACCCGCGCCGATCAGGACACCATCACCGATGGTGGGATGGCGCTGTTCTTCTTCCTTGCCGGTCCCGCCCAGCGTCACCGAATGCAGCATCGACACATTGTCGCCCACAACCGCAGTCTCGCCGATCACGATAGAATGCGCATGGTCGATCATGATACCTTTCCCAATGCGGGCCGCAGGATGGATATCGATCCCAAATATCTCGGACGAGCGCATCTGGAAGAAATACGCCAGATCATGCCGCCCCTTCTTCCATAACCAATGCGCCACACGATAGGCCTGCATCGCCTGATACCCTTTGAAATAAAGGATCGGCTGCAGCAGACGGTGGCACGCCGGATCGCGCTCATAGACCGCCATTAGATCGGCGCGCGCGGCTTCGATCAGTGATTTGTCATCGGCATAGGCCTCATCCACGATCTCGCGCAGCACCATCATCGACATCTCGTTCGAACACAGCTTCGCCGAAATACGATAAGATAACGCCCTTTCCAGGCTGCGATGGTGCAGGATACAGGCATGCACCAACCCACCCATCAAGGGCTCTTTTTCGACTGCGGCGTGGGCCTCAGAAGTGATGCGATCCCAAACAGGGTCCACAGGTGTCACTCGGCTGCGCGTTTCAAACATGGCTTTTCATCCTTTGCTGCGCTTAGAATAGCCATCTAGTCGTAAAATTACCAAACGCAAACCCTTGATATGCACTACAACAAAAAATGAACTCAGCCGATCTGGACCATTTTCGGAAGCTTATTCACCAGCGCCTTCGCGATCTGGCCGCGCAATCCGCCGCCGGTCAGGATGCGCAATCAGTTGTGGAGCTGGATCAACAGGCAGTGGGTCGGCTCAGCCGGATGGATGCGTTGCAAAATCAAGCAATGGCCAAGGCGCAACAGGCCCGGCGCGACACCGAAACGCATCGGCTTCGGGCCGCGCTGAACCGGATGGACGAAGACGAATTCGGCTATTGCGAAGATTGCGGCGAGGAAATAGCGCACGGAAGGCTAGAGCTGGACCTTGCCGCCTCAAAATGTGTCAGCTGCGCATCTGGCTGATTTGGAACCGGATCAGTTTGCGCAGAACCATCTCGAAACATTGGCAATATTGCAGATCGTCGAAATTTGGCTCGTCTGCCAAGGGCCGGCAGCGCGCGGCTGCCATCAACGAGCCATTTCCATAAACAGGATGCAACCGCCCTGTTCTGGCGACATGTCGATCCGCCAGTTCGGCCTCAGCAATCAGGAGGGTGCTTATCCTATCGCGGTCGGTTCGCGGCGCGGCCAGAAAAGCCCGCGCCGCCGCGCTGAGATCTCGGTGCAGGACTGGCCGCACGGCTAGCAGACCGAAAGGCGCGCAAACGCCCCGGGTCCGTAGGTAGCCGAAACCTGCGCGACTGCGATATCGTAGGGTCCGGCCAGCCCGTCATCGGCTTTCATCGCGGCAGAATACTGCCAAACCGGATCACTGGTGACAGTTTCGTGCAACAAAGCACCCTCAGTGAAGACGCGGATCAGATAGGATTCGCTTTCTTCGCCCAGAGGCACATCCAATGCGCTCCAGTCATCGCCGTCAATCCGGGTGCGGCGCACCCACGAGATCTTGTCCCCGGTAGCCGACGCAGAAGCCTGCAAATGCACTGGCGCATAAGGCCTCAGCCCATTGCCATCGAACGCTTCAACCAGATGCACATATGCCGGGTCCTCGTAGCCGCGCGTTGCAGGGCCGATACGGTAATGCTTGGCCATGCGGCGTTCGGTGCGCAGCAATCCGGTCTGATAAACACGTTCATCCAGTAGGACAAAGGTAGACGCTTCAGGCCATACATCCGGCATCAGGGCATCCGTACCCAGCTGACCACGCAAGCGGCCTGACAAATTGTAAACGCCAGTCTCCTGCAAAACCGCATCCGAGAACTGAAACACTTCCCAATTGCCCGGTGTTCCGTCACCGATGGCAGCCAGATTGGCACCACTCAGCAACGCCGAGCGGGGACGAGACTCCAACACGCCATCGATCAAGTTGACACGCAACGCGGCCCCTTCGTCCCAGATCCCAGCGCCTGCGCGTCGCAGGGGTGTTTCGGTGAAGCCAATCACCGCCTGCCCCGCGATCACTTGATGCAAGGTATAGTCCTCATCCTGTGCAGCCGAATAAACAGCCACGTTACCGGGCCAGGGCTCGGCCGATATCGCCAGATACGGCGCATGGGGCGCTTCGGATCCAGTGATCAGCGGCAGATCCATGAACACCGGCAGAACTGGCACCGGAGCAATGAACGGCTTGGCTGCCGCCACATCGTCCAGCACGTCGGACGGCGTATAGACGCCGGGTTCAATCCGTACTGCATCCGCCAATTGCATCTCGGCCTGTTCCAGCCGGTCAATCCGATATAGCGTTCCGTCCCCGGCATCCGGCAAACGCACCACATCGCCGGCCCCGACATGCAGCAGCGAGGGCGGCAGAGCAAAGCGCGCCGTCTCGCGCGAAATGCGGGATTCGCTCAGCCAGCGCTCGACCGTCTGACGCCCTTCGGCCCGGGTCATCGACAGAGGCATTTCGTTGACGGCGACCGAATGGGTTCTGTCATCAGGCAAGACGGCCTCTTCCGCGACAACATCATGGTCCGCATCCGACTGGACGAACCGCAGACGCACACGCCCGGTCATCTCGGCCTCAGCCTCGCGGCGATGTTCCACTGGCCCGTCGATATCCGCGCTGATGGCGATCTGCTCGGGGTCGATGTCAACGGCCTGACGCCCGTCGCGGGTTTTAAACTTCAGCACCCCGTCCCGCTCGATCGCGTCGAACCCATAGCGCAGCATCAGCGGCTGCAAGGCCTGCCGAGCGTTCATTACGTCCTCAACCGCGTAACCGCGTACCACGCCGTAGAGCTCGGACACATCAATCGCCGTCACCCCTGCCTCATGGCAGATTTCTGTCACGACCGAGGCCAGAGTCCGCGACCCGGACCGCCCGTTCAGCCAATGCCCACGTGCATAGTTATCGCCGTCCGACCACTGCGTCCGCAGGTTCGGGAAAGTCGGGAACGGACGCGCATCCCAAGCCCAGACAAAGGCGTTCGACAGGTCCACCATCGGGCCGTCATAGATATCTGAAACCGGGTTGATCTCAGTATCACCCCAATAGCCAAGGACGGCCCGAAGGTACTGAACCATGATAAAATCATCCCGTACTCCATTGGAATAGCGCGGCAAATTCGATTCAGACGACTTTGGGTCCAAGAATTTGTTCGGCTGGTTCGTGCCCTTGTCGATGGCCGCGCAGCCGAGTTCGGTGAACCAGATTGGCTTGGACCCCGGAACCCAACCCGTGGGTGTTTGCTGCCGCACGCCCCCGATCCGCTCATGATGTCGGTTCGCCCACCAGTTGCGCAGGTCCTTGTACCGCCAGACCCACGGCTCGCCATGATCGTCATCAGTGATCGGGCTTCGGATCTGCGCTTCGGCTTCCTCGGGTGACGCATAGTACCAATCATACCCCTCGCCGCCTTCGATATTGCCGCGCAGATAGTCCAGATCGTAGATCGACCCATTCGACACCTCAGCGTCCAGATGCGAGCCCCCATCCCGCCAGTCGGACAGCGGCATATAGTTGTCGATGCCGACAAAATCTATGTTCTCATCGGCCCAAAGCGGGTCGAGGTGGAAATACCGGTCTCCGGTGCCGTCTTGCGGCTGATACCCGAAATACTCGGTCCAGTCTGCGGCATAGCCGATCTTAGTTTCCGGCCCCAATATCGCGCGCACTTCCGCGGCCAGAGACCGCAGCCCCGCAACTGCAGCGAAGCCAGACGCGCCGCGGATTTGCGTTAGCCCGCGCATCTCGGACCCGATGCAGAAGGACTCCACGCCGCCCGCCGCCTTGCACAGGGCCGCATAGTGCAGAATGAACCGCCGTAACCCCCATTCACTTGGGCCGCGATAGGTCACTTTGCTGCCGCTGGTCGAGAAATGTGACGCGCGCGCCGTACCAAAGAACGCCGCCACCTGCGCATCCGCATCGGCAGTTTGATCCGGCGAGCCTGGCCGCCCCGGAGCAACATCCAAAGTGATCCGCCCACGCCAGGGTAAATGAGGTTGATCCGGCGCATCGGACCACGGATCAGGCAGGCCGTTGCCCTCTGATTGCTCCATCAAAATAAACGGATAAAACATAACCCGTTTGCCCGAGCTCTTCAGGTGCCCGATCGCCTGCACTACGGCCGCATCAGCCGGTGTGCCGCCATAAACCGGACGCCCATCCTGCCATTTCACCTGCCCCGCCGCAGTTCGGGACAGACCTGAAACACTCCAGGGCATGTTTGCGCCCTCGATATTCTTGCGTTCAACCTTGGGGCGGATCTGGCATTCTCCGCAGCGCAAATCATCGCCGAACCACGACACGATCAACGAAGCCGCCTCGCAGCCCGGCAATTCCTGGCCGAGCGCCCGCGTCGAGGTCACCAGATCGGACTTGCCCGATGGTGAATTGAAATTCGCCGCCCAACTGCGCCCCCGGCCCTTGGTGTAATTAACCTGAGATGAAGCCAGTGCGTATTCACCCGTACCCGGCATCAAGGCCACCCCCTTGATGATCCGAGACAGCGCGTCCTCGGCATCCGGCATCTCGTCTTGTTCCTGCCGCACCACCTCGAACGAGAATTGCGGCACGCGGTTGCCAAAGGGGCCCAGCGCCAGATCTTCGATCACCACATAAGCCGTTCCGCGATAAGCGGGCACCGTGCCTGCCCCTTCGACCGCTTCAATGAGCGGGTCGGGCAATTGCTCGTGATCGCCGCGATAAATTCGCATGTTCAGCGATCTACGCTCGACCTCTTCACCATCGGCCCAGACACGCGTGATATCCGCAATCCGTCCCGCGCCCACGGCAATCGCCAGAGACACAGAATAGCTGTAGCTATGCGTGGTTGTCGTTGTCGTCACTTCAACGGGCTTGGGTTTCCCCTTGCCTCCACCGCCACCGCCTGATGTTTGCGTCGTCGTCGAGGTCGATCGGGTTTCCAGAAAGTCCGAGGCCCAGATGACCTGTCCTCCAACTCGCATCCGGCCGTAGACCGTCGCGACGGTCGCACCCTCACCGGTTTCGGTGAGACGGAAACGATCCAGACGCCCGGTCTCGACCACCTCGCTGCCGCCGCCCATTACGGATTGGCTGGCCATCAACCGGTTGTCGATCACCCGCCCCAGCGTCGCCCCGACCGCGCGGCCAATCACCGCCGTGGACAGACCCGCAACCGAGCCCCCGATCGAACCACCTATTGCCGCACCTGCAGCAGACAGAACTATTGTGGCCATCAGAAATCCTCCAGCGGGAATTCGAAACAAGCGACCACGCGGCGACGCCAAGGCTCGCTCAGCGTGTTTTCAACAACACCATGCCCGGTATAGGCGTGGATGAATCGCATCGGGTCTTGGGCGCTGACGATGCCCAGATGCTTTGCCACGGCCGCATCCCGCATCCGAAACAGCAATACATCCCCCGGGGCCAAATCATCGGGCGATTTCTCGACTAGATGGCGACGGGCTGCGGCCCACATGCGTTCCTCACCCTGCGGCTCGGACCAATCCATGCTGTAGACCGGCACCGCCTCAGGCTCATGCCCCATCACCGCGCGCCAAACGCCCCGCAGCAAGCCCAGACAATCAGCGCCTGCACCCCGAACAGAGGCCTGATGAACATAAGGTGTGCCCAGCCATCCGCGCGCTTCGTCCACGATATCTTGTTTTGTCCGCATCACCGCCTGCTTCCCCCTTTGTGTTGACTACTGCGCTTGGGTACGGCCATGACCCAATCCTCGTGCGGCAGGTCAGGGAAGCCCTGAAAATTCAGCATGTTGTTGAACTTCAGTCGGCAAGTGGTCATGCGCTTGTCACACCCGGCGATCAGCTGGACCCGGTCCCCAACCGCCAGCCCGCCGCCAATCGCCGACCACAGCGTGACATCGCGGCCATCTCTGACCTGTTCATCCAGCTTGATCGAGGCCCACAGGCCCTGCGCAGCCCCGTCCAGCACATCCAGCCTGCCGCGTTCAAACCAACCCGCATCAGAACTCTCCGCGCCCTGCAAACGCAAAGCCGCGCCGTCCAGCGCGACAATTTCAGCCTCAGCGCGATAACCCGGCGTCTCCAGGGCAAAGCGGCACGCCTTATCCCCGAACACTGCCGTACAGGGCTTCTGATAAATCCGCCCTAAAGGCCGGTTCAGCAGATCGGTCAACCCGCGCAATTCCGCATGAAACGCCCCGCCAGCGCGACGCAACTCGCCAATCGAACCACGAAACTGCAGCATCCGCTGCTCAGGATCGGCCCAATTGACCAGCCAGGCCCGCACCTCGGCCCCATCAAAGCGCCCCGCCTCGATATCCTCTTCCCGGACCGAGGCATCAGACAGTGCGCCCATCGCCTCGGTATTATCGATCGACAGGCCGGTTGCCTGCTCGATGGCCGCAGCGGTCAGACCGGTGCTGGCTTTGAACACCAGCCCGTCAAAGCTCAGCTCCCTGTCATGATCGGTGAAGCCATAGACCTGTCCGTCGCTACGGGTTATCGCCCAGCAGCGGCAGGTGGTGGTCAAGCCCGTTTGCAAATGCGCCTGTAGCGCCTGTTTATCGCCGTTCATCAGACCCGCACCTCAACCACCGGCACATTGGGCACGTCGCCTGCCTGAAAGCTGGCGACGCTGGTCTGGATCTTGTCCGTGTCGAACCGCACCGGCACGTCGAATTCAAACCCTGCGGTGATCTCGACCTGCTCAGGCGGCGGGGCCGAGAACATCACGCGTCCGATCGCCAAATCGACCTCAAAGTCCACGCCTTCGCGTTGCGCGTCCTGATCCAGCCCCAGCGTCACGGTCCCCAGTACCGGCTTCAGGATTGGCCGCACATAGCTGAACCCGCCCGAGCTGTAGGTCTTGACCAGTTGAAACGAAACCGTCTCGCCATCTCCGCGCGCAATCACCTGATCGCCCTTGTCGACCTCAGCCGTCGCCGCGCCCGATTTGAAATCCGACCAGTCCTTCCAGCGGAATCCAAACATCTGGCCTTGCCGCGCCTCGAAGAAGGAAATCAATGTCTCGATATCGTCTAGCGACCGCATCCCCAGCCCGGCATCATAGCGCCTGCGCGAATGCGCCCAGGGCGTGTTGCGTTCTTCGAACCCGTTGGCCAGCGTCACGATATCCGTGCGCCGTTCCGGCCCACCGACCGAGCCAAAGCTCAGGCTGGCGGGAAATCTCACCTCGTGGAAATTCATCGCCTGCTCCCCTTATCTGTTGCGATTGCCGCGGCCCAATGCGCGGCTCATCTGCGCCGCGATCTGGCCTTGAGAGCGGCGGAACCCCTGCACATCCGGTGTTGAGATATTCATCACCACGTTGACCGCTCGCGCGCCGCCCTGTGACCGCACACCCAGCTTGCCATCGGCCCCGCGCGCCAGTGGCATGATCGCCTCGGGACCCGCCTCACCCATCAACCCGGTGCCGCCTCGCATCGGGAACATGGTCGGACTGCTAACGACCCCACCATTGGCAAACGGCATCACACGGCCCTGAGAAAAACTGCCTCCGTCCGCGAAGGGCAGAATCCCCTGAACCAACCCACCAACCCCGTTGGCCAGCATGCCGCCAAAATGATCCGTCACAGGTTTGATCGCCGCCGAATACGCCGTGCGGATCATCGAGTTCTTCAGCACATCCAGCGCGCCCGACAGGTTCATCCCATCCAGCACCACACCATCGAACGCCTTGCGCAACCCGCCCGACATGCCACGCTCCAGCGTAGCCACATCCTTTCCGGTCTCTTCAAACGCGGCCTTGATCCGTCGCATCTGGCCATCAAATGCCGAGGCCATGGTCGCCGCATCGCCCAGCGCGTCACCCAGCGCCTCTCCCCGCTCCTGCAGGTCGTCAAAACCATCACGATCCGTCATTACGCTCTCCTTGTGTCTTGTCCGGATATGCCGCGAGCAGCGCATCCAGCCCCGCCCGGTTCATCGCCGGCATCCCCGCGCCCTGCCCCAGCATCAGCCGCAGCTCAGCCGGGGTCAGACGCCAGAACTGATCCGGCGTCAGGCGAAGACCGAGGAACCCGGCCCGCATCAGTACGGGCCAGTCGAACCCGCTCACTCGGGCACCATGAAGGCGCGCGCCAGCAGCTCAGCCGCCGCCTTCGCACCCGCCATCGGCCCGCCTGCAATCTCGACATGCAGCAGATCATCGCGGGTCACCTGAGACCCGCCGCCGCGCAGCCCGGCAATAAGCAACGCCAGCACATCGCCGCTGGAATATGCGCCACCCTCGAACCGCTGCACCAGCTCGACCAGAGACCCGGCTTGCAGCTCCTGTTCCAGTTCCGCCAAAGCGCCCAAAGTCAGCTTGAGCACCCGCTGCTCCCCATCGATGGTCAACGCCACCTCGCCCGTCCACGGATTGGCCATCAGAGCGCCGTAAAGCTCAGCGCACCAGCGCTTGCCATGCTCATCTCATAGGTCGCCTCACCGTTATGCGAGCCCGCATATTCGATGCTGCTGACCTGAAACGGGCCTTCGATAATACCGAAATCGGGGATGATCACCTGAAAGCCGGGCGTCTCACCGTCAAAAAACAGCTGGCGCGCACGCTCATCTGTGCCCGCATCCTTGAACACGCCCGAGCCCGAAATCGCGGCCGATTTGACCCCGGCCCCCGACAGCAACTCGCGCCACCCGCCCTGACTTTCCAGGCTGGTCACATCCACACTTTCCGCGTTGAAACTGATCCGCGTGGCGCGCAGGCCCGCGATGGTCTCGAACAGGCCGGTGCCGTTCATATCCACTTTGACCAAAAGGTCTTTTCCGTTCTGGGCAGCCATATGCTCTCTCCGTTGATTGCTTAGTCGTCTTCCACGCGGGCGCGGAATCTCAGATCGATCTGGCGGATCGCGCCGCCAGTTCCCGTGCGCCGGGCGCTAGCGCGTTCGAACCACAGCCCCACCAGATGGCCCCGGTCCAAGCTCAGCGCTGCACCTTCCAGCGCGTCACACACCGCGCCCGCCAATGTCTTGGCCGCACTGAAGCCCGCCGCCTCGGACACCACCGAAACCGTGAACCGGTGCAATGCGCCCGCCCCCGACCGGTCCGAGGCGTCCCGCACCTCCTCCGGCCCGAGCGTCACATAGGTCTGAGGCAGCACCCCCGATGGCACCGCGTCATAGATCGCACCGCCTGACAGGGCGCTTACCTGCACATCCCCCAAAAGCTGCTGAAACACCGCCGCCTGCAAAGCGGCTGCAACGCCATAGCTCATGCCGCCACCTCTTCATCTGCAAAACAGGTCAGATATTGGCCGCGCCCATCACGCTCGGCCACCGCGCGGATGACAAACCGGCGCGTCCCTTCGACAAAGCGCTGATCCGGTGTGGGCCGCAATTTGGACCCCTCGGGCGCGCCCCGCACGACGATCCGGTACCCTACCCGCGACACCGAAGCGCCACCGACAGCGCGTTCCGCCCCACTGCGCGCCGTGACTTCCGCCCAAAGCGAGCCCAGCGCGGCCCAGGTCTCGGTGTATCCCCCCGCGCCATCCGCATTGCGCACCGGAGCCTCCAGCACCAGCTTGCGGTTCAATCGCGGCGCGCTCATTGCGTCACCCCTGCGCCGAAGCGCACCGTGCGGTAACGCTGGATCAGACTGGTCACACCAAACGGCATGCAGCCCGCACCCAGCGCCGTCTCATCGCGATATTCGTAGTAATGCGCCGCCAACAGCAGCACCGCTTGCCCCAGATCAGCGGGCAGCCCGCCCCAATCCGCTGCCATCCCGACAGTGAAGGCAATCTTCACCGAGCTGCCGGTCTGCACCCTTGGCAAGCAGGCCCCAACCGGACGCAACCGAGGGCGCTGCATGTCGCGCTCCAAACGGTAAGCTTCGGCGTCCACAACCGTCTCGGTCCCCGCCGCATCGGTAAGTGTGACAGCAGCGACCGAGACCACCGGGGCCACCGGCAGCACTTCACCTGCTGGATCGCGCCACCCGTTCAGGCTCCACGAGAAATCTCGTTCGATCAGCACCTTACCGGTCCGCGCCTCAATCGCTGCAATGGCCGCGCGCAGAAATCCATTCAACACCTCGTCCTGCACATTGCCCTCGGCAAACCCCGTGCCCAGTCGCAGATGCGCCTTGAACAGATCCACCGGCAGCGCCGCATCCGCGATGGCGGTTTCTTCGATCAACATCATCCATTCACTCCGCAATCTCGGACCCCTCCGGGGCCGCTTTCTTGGAAAATGACGGGCACGCGCCGCCCCACGTTGCTCGGACGGAGGGGAGCAGCTAGACAACGCGGGGGATCTCACCCCGGCCCGCGCCCGCCGCCCGAGGGGCCATAAAGCCCCCCGGATTCAGCCCGCATTAGGCGGTGCCGAATTTCACCAGCTTGATCGCAGCAAAATCGCTCACGTCGCCGCCAACGCGCTTGGTCGCGTAGAACAGGACATGCGGTTTGGCGCTGAACGGGTCGCGCAGCACGCGCAGATCAGGACGCTCGGCAATGGTGTAGCCCGACTGGAAGTCACCAAAAGCAATCGAGTAGCTGTCGGTCGCCGCATCCGGCATGTCCTCGGCGATCAGTACCGGATAACCCATCAGACGCGCAGGCTCACCCGCCGCCAGACCATCCGACCATAGGAAGCGGCCATCGCTGTCCTTAAGCTTGCGGATCAGACCCGCGGTTTTTGAGTTCATCACGAATGTGCCGTTCACCCGGTACTGCGCGCCCAGCGCGTAGACCACGTCCACAATGGCATCCGCATCAACGCCGCCATCAATGCCCGACGCGACATAACCCAGGCTGTCCCAGCCCCAGCTGCCGTTCTCCATCGTGCGGTGGGTCAGGATGCCCTTGGGCTTGTCCACACCATCGCCAATGATGAACGCCGCCGCCTCGGCCCGCGCAAACTTGTCAGCGATACGACCGGCAAGCCAGCCTTCGACGTCAAACGCACTGTCATCCAACAGACGCTGCGACGCCTTGGGCAAAGCACTCAGCTCGTGCAGCGGGATCGAAATCCGATCAATCGACGGAGTCGACGTCTCAGCCGTGGCCGAATTCTCATCCGCCCAACCCGCGCCCACATCTGTGTGATCGATCAGCACGTCGAACGAGTTCGCCTCGACATTCACCACCGACGCAATCGAACGGATCGAAGCAGTCGAATTCAACACCGACTTGATCATCTCAGCCGTCTGCGGATCGACCAGATAGCCACCATCGCTGTTGACTGCCGTCGAAAGCGACTTGGCCTCAATCTCCAGCCCGCGCAGCCCGTCATCCTCGCCCGAACGCACATAGGCGTCGAATGCCTTTTGATGCGGGGCACCGTCCTCGATCGAGGCCGCAAGATGCGGACGCGCCGCGATGGTTGATTTACGATCCAGCATGGTCAGTCGCTCTTCTGTCTGTTGCAGTTTGGTTTTAACTTCAGCCTTCAGGCCCTTGAATTCATTCACGAAGCCAGCCATCGCCTGCTTCACCTCCTGAACCAGGGGCGCACCCTCTCCGGTCAAGGCCGGGGTCTCGGTCTTGCTCATCAGCATGTCCTGTTTTTGGGTGGGTATTGAGGCGCGCTAGGTCCGCGCCAGCTCCTGCCGAGCGTCGTTGAACACCTCGGCAATACTGCGCCAGGTGTTTTCAACGTCAGGCTCAAAACCCTTCGCTGCCACCCGCGCACTGGGCAGCATCGGGAAGGTCACCAAAGACACCTCCCACAGCTCCAGTTCGGTCAGGACACGCTGGCCCTTGTCATTTTTCACAGCCCGTTTGGTGCGATAGCCAATCGACAGGCCGTCCATCGCCCCCGCCCGGATCAACTCGGCCGCCTCACGGCCTTTCTGCGTGCTCTCCAGCAAACGTCCCTTGACCCAAAGGCCCTTGTCATCCTCGCGCACGTCGTCCCAAACACCGATGGGCTGCGCCGGGTCGTGCTGCCACAGCATCTTGACCCGCTGACCCGCTTTGGCCAGCCCGTCAAGCGAGCCGCGATACGCCCCGCGCTGCACCACGTCGCTGCCCTGATCGACCTGCCCGAACAGGCTGGCGTAGCCCTCGATCACAGCGTCCTCGGTCACCGACAAGCCGTCCCCAAACCGCGCGAATTTATGTTCCAAATCCATGAACTTCTCCATGTAGCCCGCTGACATTATGGCGTTACCGCAAGGAATGACTGAAACGCCTGCGCCAAAATCACCGCAGCCACGCCGTACACTGTCAGCCATAACCGCTTCTCCAGCCGCTCCATCATCTCTTCAATCTGATCCAACCGCCTGCACAGGTGCGCATGCTGGATCTCGGTCACCCGCTCATGCGCGGCCAGGCGCAGGCCCGGCGCGCAGTCGAACGGAGGATACCCGTCACCCATCGCCACGCTCCGGCAGCCCCAGCAACGCACGTTTCTCAGCATTGCTCAGGAATTCGGCCCCGCTCACCCGCGCCCATTGCGCATCCCGTTCCGCCGACAGCGCGGGTACCTGATCCAGATCGGGTTTCAGCACCAGATCCTCACCGGTAAAGCCCGCCAGCCATTCCGACACCGCCGCCGCCACCCGCGTCACCAGGGGCAGCACGGTCAGGCGATAGAACGCCCGGTTGGCCTCCTGATAGTTCGAATAGGTCGCGTCGCCCTGGATCCCCAGCAGCATCGGCGGGACCCCAAAGGCCAGCGCGATCTCGCGGGCGGCGGCTTCCTTGGTCTTTTGAAACTCCATATCGGACGGAGAGAACCCCATCGGCTTCCAATCCAGCCCCCCTTCCAGAACCATCGGGCGGCCCGCATTGCGCGCCCCGCGATAGTTCTGCTCGATCTCATCGGACAGACGCCGGAACTGATCTTCGGCCATCACCCCATGGCCATCGCCCTTCCACACCAGCGCCCCCGAAGGCCGCGCCGCATTATCCAACAACGATTTAGACCACCGAGACGCGCTGTTATGCACATCAATCGCCATCGCCGCCGCCTGCATCGGCGAAAACCCGTAGTGATCGTCCTGAGGGTGGAACGATTTGATATGACAGATGTTTTCCGCCGCGAACCGGTGCTTCTTACCACCCACCGCGTAATCATACGCCTTGGGCCAGCCATCGGCCCCCGGCACCACTCTCATCCGATCCGAGCGCAAGACATGCAGCTCAACCGGCAGGCCTTCCTCGGCCCGCACGGCCTCGACATAAGCATTGCCCGACAGCAGCAACTGCCCGAACAAGGCCTCCATCAACTCAGCCCGCCCCTGCGCCGCATTCGGACGGCGCATCAGCGACAGGATCGGATGGGTATCAAACCGCTGCACCTGATCCTGAAGCACCAGCGGCAAGGCCGCCGCCGCCTCGGCAATCAGCTTGACGGATCGAAACCCCACCGGGTTCCCCGAAAACCCCGTCCGCGTCAGCGACACCGCATCCCGAGGGCTCCACGCCACGCGCCCGCCCGTCTGCCACGCCACCACAGGTCCCGCCGCGCTCGCCTTCGCCTCGGTCGCTGCCTCAGCCGATCCACGACGCAAGAAATCGAATACCATCTGTGCTCCTTTCTGCCGCCGCTCTGCCCGGCTTGTTGGAAGGAGTTATGGTGGAAAGAAGTTTAAAGCTTGGGAATGGGGCGTACGGGGGGTGGGCAACGCGAGGGCGTCACCAACAACTCAGGGCTTCCTGCCACTCACAATATAGGCTGATGCCTGAAATACGACCTCACCATCGGCAGTGCGGAACGTTTCTAGCGCATCGTCAGCACAGGCTAAGACACTCGCGATTTTCTCTTCGCTCAGATGAATGTCAAAAAGTGGAAGCCAGCCGCGCAAATCAGCCTCAACCATCGTCCGGGCATTTGGAAAACGTGCCGGTTCAGTGTCGGTCACCACCTCAATGTCCAAAAATCCAGCCTTTTCATAGATTGAAACAACCTCAGCAGGATTCCCAAGTGAATATGGCAATCTCAGTGCATTCCCCGCCGCGGTGCTGATCTCGGTCTCCAAGAACTTGATAATGGCGTGATAGGCCGGATTGTGATCCAAGTCGTTCCAGACCGCTACGGCCAGCGCGCCGCCCGGCCTGAGGACGCGATGCATTTCCTGCGCTGCCGCATCACGGTCCCGAAAAAACATCATCCCGAACTGTGAAAGCACGGCATCATAAGCCTCGTTGTCTAATCCAGTATCCTCCGCACCGGCCAAAACCCAGTCAATGCGTGGCTCAACCTCACGCGCAGCCGCGATCATTCCGGGCGCGGGGTCAAGCCCGGTCACATGGCCTGAATCGCCGACCACCGATAGGATATAACGCGCCAAAACGCCGCTGCCGCAAGCAACATCCAGAACTGATTGTCCAGTTTGAACTTTGGCGCACTTCACCAAATGTGGGGGCCATGGCGCAAACAGCGCTGGAACAAAAAGGTCCTCATAGCTGCGCCCCGCGTCCAATTCCTCTTGCGAAGCTGAATGATCCATAGTGTCACTCCGGGTCAGTTTTCAAAAAATTCCCCGACAGCTGCGAGCTTACACTTTCTCTCGATTCGAAACGAGGTCAGCGACCGTTTGGCCCTTCGTTGCTCGGATCGCTCTACAGACTCTGCGCACTCGGCAGCCGAAACGCCCCCGCAAACCCGCCATACCTCACGCACCGACCAGACCATCGCGTCGAGCCGGTCGGGCAAGCCCCATCCAGCATATTCTATCGCAAGAGTCGCGGCACACTCGACGTATAACCCAATTCCTTCGCAATCGCCGCCAAGTTCTTGTGATTTCGTGCCACGGCAATTGTCTGCGTTTCACATGCCCCCAAGTGTGCTTCAAATAGAAGAGGCCACCCGATGACTGAAAACGAACCTGCGCCGACCGGACACCCCGATGCGCACAATAGTGAACCTACTGCTGCCGACAAACACGTCTACGAGGTGTTTGCCTCCAATGTAGTCGTTCTTGTACAGCTGCTTGATGACTACAAAACAATGATGTCACCGGATGTCTACGAAAGGTTGTTTTCGTCGCTTCTGGCCCTGTCTCGTTTGCTCGGCGAATACGAGGATAGTTGGAGTCAAAACCAACCAACGTCCAGAACCTGATCGCGCCAGCGGTCTATCAACCCTAATGGTCCTCACAAACTCCGCACCCTCGGCCGCCGATACGCCCCCGCAGGCCCCACAACCAACTCATGCAGCGCCCAGACCAAAGCATCAACCCGGTCGGGCGAGCCCTGCCCTTCGAACCCGCGCGCGGTCATCTGGCACATCTGCTCCTCCAGCGCATCCAACCCGGCCACATGGGCCACCCGCCCCTGTTCGTACAATGCAGCCACAGGCTCGGCCCGCGCGACCTTGCCGCGTGTGGCCCTCACCGCGCGATAAGGGACCAGAGGGTCCACCTGCCGCACGACCTCATCCACCAACTGCCCGCCCTGATTGACCTCGGCCACCAGCCGTTCGGCCCCGAACTCATCCATCGCGTCAATCGCCGCCTGCGCCCAGCCAGCCGGGCCAACGCCCTGCACCGTCCGGTCAGCCAGTACATAGGCCCGCCAGTCCTCGGGTGGCCCCTGTAGCTGAGCACCAACGACCACGATCCCGCAGGCATCCGCATCCGACCCCGTCGTCACCGCCGGGTCCAGCGCCACGACAACCCGGTCCAATGCGGGCACCTGCGCACAGCGCGCCGCCTCCAGCATCGAGCCGGTCCACAGCGCCCCTTCGGCATCCGACAGCAACACACCGTCCAACTCCTGCCGCCCCAGCCGCGTACCTGCATAACGCGCGCGCACCTCGTCCAAGAAGGACTCTGCCAGATTGGCCCGGTTCGCCTCGGTCGGCGCATGGGTCTGCACGGTCGACGGCGACGCCAGCAAATTCTTCAAAACCTTCACATTGCGCGGCGTCGTCGTCACACAGACCCGAGGCCGATCCCCCAAACGCAGTGCAAATTGCAACATATCCCAGGTCTCTCCAGCCTTCTTCCACTTGGCCAGCTCATCCACCCAGGCCGCATCGAATTGCGGCCCGCGCAACCCCTCGGGATCATGTGCCGAAAACGCCTGCGCCTCGGCCCCGTTAGGCCAAACCAGCTTGCGTTCGGACGCCTTCCAAACAGGCCGCCGATCCGGCGGTGAACACTGCAAGATCCCACTATCACCAAAGATCATCACATCGCGCACCTGATCGAAGGTCTCACCGACCAGAGCCACGCGACTGGCCTCACCCTTCTCCAACGGCAAAGACCCCTCGACCACCGACCGCACCCATTCGGCCCCCGCCCGCGTCTTACCGGCCCCACGCCCGCCCATGATCACCCATGACCGCCAGTCCCCCTCAGGCGGCAGCTGATGCGGCAGCGCCCAGAACTCGAACAGGAAAGGGAGGGCACACAGCCCCCCCTCCCCGATCTCACTCAGAAATCTGTCCTGCACCGCAGCAGGCGCGGAGGCGAGCCAGCCTGCACCCGATCTCAGATCGTGCCCGATCAAGGTCGAGCGCATAGCCCCCTTGGGCAATTCCGGCTTGTCTGTGATGTTGTTCGACAAAGCTTGTCTCCACTTTCTGGCAACTGCGGATCAGCCCCTCTAGCTGACCCAGTTGCTTGCCTGTTCCGGCAAGGTCTGCATCCTCCCCGGCACCGATCTGTTTTCGCAGTTCTTCCGCCGCTTGGCGCAGATCGCGAATGGATCGCTCAAGCGACCGCAATAAATCAGCCGTCTGAGAAATCCGCTCTTCCGGGGTAATCAAAGTCATGTTTGCCTGTGACCTCATGCGTGAGTTTTTCCGCACGAGAGAAACGAAAAACGACCGCCGGGTCGCCCCGGGGCCGTTGCCCACCTCTTCTAGCATGACACAATTCATACCAAGAAAAGCGCGCAAAGTCAATGCGTTACGCAACGCGGACGCAACACCCGGCGTCCGATCCGTTAACGATCAGCCCCGCATGACCTCAAGAAACGCAGCGCTTACGATCAAAGCCGCACCCAATGCTTCTCTCATCCCAAACGGCTCGCCCGAGAAGAACGCCGCCGAGATCAGGCCCACCACAACTTCGCTCATCAGCAGTAGACCAACGCGTGCCGGGGTCAGCTTGGTTGCGGGCCAAATCGTCAGAAAAAACATCGGCAAGGTGTACAGGACCGACAGCAACGCGACCGGGCCGATTCGTATAACCATCTCGCCGACTGCCTCTGATGACGCCAAACCGCCGCCGAATGGAAGGCTCAGCAGAGACAAAACCAAAGCGCCTGAAATAAAGGCAAAAACCTGCCCCGGAACAGAGATACCGGACGTCCGATAAAGCCCCAGCGATCCCATCGCCCAAGTGATCCCCGAGATCAGGGCCAGCCAGTCTCCAGTATTGCGCGGCCAGGGAAACCCCTGTTCTCCGCCAAGCACGATGAACATGCCACCCAGACCGCAGAGTAAGCCCAGCACGCGCGCCGGGCCAAGACGTTCACCCAGAAACACCATTCCAAGGATCGTTCCCCAGACCGGTGTCAGATAGAACAGCAGGATTGACCGGACGACATCTGTGTAAACCAGACTGATGGTAAACAAGCTGAACGCAGCACCGGTGAACATCCCGCTGAAGATCAGCCCGCGCCAGTCTTTCAAAAGCGCTTGCCGTTCGCGCATCAGGAAAGGCGTCAGTACGATCAACGCCGAGGTGTACATCACAATACCGGGCCATGGGCCATCCAGTCCTTGGTCGACAAAGTAGCGAACCGGAATCCAGTACAGCCCCCACATCATCCCGCCGATGACAAGGGCGACGCTGGCGGTCCTCAAATCCGCTCCGTGTAAAGCTCTGAATGTCATGACCCGACTCATAAAACCTTCCGAACCGTATCTGGCAAACGCGCAACCCGCGCAAGCTTATGGCCGACACGGCGCTTGACAATCGCGACCGCAAGGCGCATGTGCCCCTCAAACAGCGCTACCGCGTGAGCACGTGGGCGACACCGCCCCCAACAGCGCCCGATTCACCCATAGTTCCCCATCACGCAGGGTTCTTGACGCGACAACCAGATGCTGCAGGGAACGCCTGCACGTCCTGAGGTTTCGCACAACCCCTGCCGGTCGCGGAAGCGGCCCATCACGACTTGCCCGTGGACCTTTGCCTCGGGCTGTAAAGGATAGTTATTTGTTCGACTTCGATATGCTGGGCCTTGCGCCCGCTCTAAATGATGCGCTCAAACGCGCCAACTTCACTCAACCGACCCCGATCCAGAACCAGGCGATCCCGCTGGCCCTGAATGGTCACGATATCCTTGGCCTCGCCCAGACCGGTACAGGTAAGACATTGGCCTTTGGCCTGCCGCTGATCGACCATCTGCTGGCCCAGCCCGGCAAGCCCGATCCCAAAACCGCCAAGGCGCTGATCCTTGCGCCCACCCGCGAGTTGGTCAACCAGATCGCCGACAGCCTTCGCAACTTGACCAAGAAAACCAAGATCCGCGTCGCGACCGTGGTTGGCGGTCAGTCGATCAACAAGCAGATCATGTTTCTGGCGCGCGGCACCGACATTCTTGTCGCCACCCCCGGTCGCCTGATCGACCTGATGGATCGCGGTGCGGTTAATCTGGGTTCAGTCAAGCACCTCGTGCTGGACGAGGCTGACCAGATGCTCGATATGGGCTTCATCCATGCCCTGCGTCGGATCGCGCCGGAACTGGGCACGCCGCGCCAAACCATGCTGTTCTCGGCCACCATGCCGAAGCAAATGGAAGAGCTCAGCCGTGCCTATTTGACCAACCCGCAACGGGTGCAGGTCTCGCCCCCCGGCAAAGCAGCCGACAAGATCACGCAGTCGATCCACTTTGTTGAAAAGCCTGCAAAACCCGCCAAACTGCGCGAGATCCTCTCGGCTGACATGGACGCGCTGACGTTGGTCTTCTCCCGCACCAAACACGGGGCCGAAAAGCTGATGAAGGGGCTGGTCGCGGATGGGTTCAACGCTGCTTCCATCCACGGCAACAAAAGCCAGGGCCAGCGCGACCGCGCCATCAAGGCCTTCCGCGCGGGTGAGGTGAACGTCCTCGTCGCTACCGACGTCGCCGCGCGCGGCATCGATATTCCGGGCGTGGCCTATGTGATCAACTACGACCTGCCCGAGGTACCGGACAACTATGTCCACCGCATCGGCCGCACCGCTCGCGCAGGCCGCGAGGGCGAGGCTATTGCCTTCTGCTCGGCGGAAGAGGTCGACCTGCTGCGTCAGATTCAGAAGCTGATGAAGATCGAAATCCTGGTCGCCAGCGGTGAGATGCCTGAAGCAATCTCACCAAAGAAAACCCCGCGCCGCCCAAGCAACCGCCGTCGCGGCCCGAAACCTCAGCACTCTGGTGCGCCCAAACCGGGCGGTCAGAAACGCCGCCGACCGCGTCGCGCGAAAGCGGCCTGAATAAGAAACGGCCCGGTCGATTGATCGGGCCGTTGCTTTATCGGGGTCAGAGCTTCGTGTTGTACAAGTCGGACAAAGTGCCGTTTCAAACCTGTACAACACGGACGATTGAATCAGTTCCCGGAATTCCGCTCGGCCTCGATCTCACGCCACTTTGCGACGTTGCGATTGTGCTCTTGCAGGGTCTCGGCAAAGGCATGACCACCGGTTCCGTCCGCAACAAAGAAGATGAAATCCGTGTTGTCAGGTGCCACCGCAGCCTCAAGGCTCGCGAGACCCGGATTGGCAATCGGGGTGGGTGGCAGCCCTTCGATAACATAGGTGTTCCAAGGCGTCGCACGGCGCAGTTCGCTTTGCCGCAAACCGCGACCCAAAGTACCCTGCCCTTTGGTTACACCATAGATCACCGTCGGGTCTGTCTGCAGCCTCATACCTTGGTTCAGACGGTTAACGAAAACGCTGGCTACCTGGCCACGCTCTTCCGGCTGACCTGTTTCTTTTTCGATGATCGAAGCCAAAATCAGCATCTCTTCGGGGCTGTTCAGAGGTAAACCATCCTGACGCCCCTCCCACGCTGCGTTGATTCTAAGCTGTTGTTTTTCCTGCATTTCAGCAAGAATTGCATTCCGATCTTCACCGGGTCTGACCTCATAACTGTCAGGGGCCAACATCCCTTCAGCGGGCAAATCGGCTACTTCACCGGTTAGCAAATCCATCGCCTTTAGCGACTCGACAATCTGCCAACTGGTAACGCCTTCAGCTAACGAGATGCGATAACGCGTATCCGCCTCACCGCGTTTTTCTGCATAAACTTCCGGGGCGTCCTCTTCGCCGATCACAAAGGAAGCCACCTCATCAAAATCCAGAGTCGCCGGGTTCAGTTCCCGCACGCGGGTCTGCATACGGGTCACACCAATGCGGTATTCGATCTCGGTCCCGCAAGTGCTGGCGCCGCTATGAGTTATGTCGTCGACGATTTGCTCCATCGACGCGCCTTCGCGAACCAGAAAGCTACCCGCTTTCAGCTGCTGAGATTTGTCTGTGTAATCAGCAGCTAAGCGGAAAATCAACCCGCTGCTGATCGCACCTTGATCCTCGAGGTCGCGGCTGACCCGTGTCATGTTGGAGCCCGGCTTTACCTGCAGGCAGATCGCGGTTTCCAGCGGTCCTTCTGACTTGTATTGCGACTGCCCCCACAGGACGACACCGCCCATCAGGAACAGCCCAACGATCAGTATTGTCAACGCGTTCGAAGCGAGCGCTCGCCACATTTAGTTGACCTTTCCGAAGATCACACTTGCATTGGTGCCGCCGAAGCCGAACGAATTTGACAAGGCCACGTTGATCTCACGCTCTCGTTTTGCATTCGGTGCCAAGTCGATCGGAGTCTCCACCGCAGGGTTGTCCAGGTTGATGGTCGGCGGTGCAACCTGATCGCGGATCGCAAGGATCGAAAAGATCGCCTCAATCGCGCCAGCAGCGCCCAGCAGGTGACCAGTGGCCGATTTGGTCGATGTCATCGTCGCGTTGCTGGCGTGATCCCCCAGCAGGCGCTCAACTGCACCCAGTTCAATTGTATCCGCCATGGTCGAGGTGCCATGCGCGTTGATGTAATCCAGATCCTTCGGCTCAAGCCCCGCACTACGCAGCGCTGCTTTCATCGAGCGTTCGGCCCCGTCGCCATCCTCGGACGGCGCGGTGATGTGATAAGCGTCACCCGACATCCCATAGCCCAGAACCTCGGCATAAATCTTGGCACCGCGCGCTTTGGCGTGTTCGTAATCCTCAAGAACTACAATGCCTGCACCTTCGCCCATGACGAAACCGTCGCGGTCGATGTCATAGGGGCGGCTCGCTTTCTTCGGATCATCGGCGTATTTGGTCGACAGCGCCTTGCAGGCGTTGAAGCCGGCGATACCGATTTCGCAAATACAGCCCTCGCCGCCGCCTGCGATCATCACGTCTGCATCCCCGGCGCGGATGATGCGGCTGGCATCACCGATCGCATGAGCACCGGTCGAGCAAGCAGTCACGACCGAGTGGTTCGGCCCCTTGAACCCATGACGGATCGAAACCTGCCCCGAGGCCAGATTGATCAGCGCGCCCGGGATAAAGAACGGAGAAACCCTACGGGGACCTTTGTCGCGGATCAGGTTGGCCGTGTTGGCAATTGATCCCAGCCCACCGATACCGGACCCAATCAGAACGCCCGTGCGCAGGCGGTCTTCTTCGTCTTCGGGCAGCCAATTGGCATCCTTGCAAGCCATCTCGGCTGCAGCGATGGAATATAGGATGAAATCTTCAATCTTGCGCTGTTCTTTCGGCGGCATCCAATCGTCAGGATTAAACGTCCCGTTGGTGCCATCTCCGCGCGGCACTTCGCAGGCATAGGTCGTGGTGACCCCGCTTGCCTCGGCATCAAACTGCGTGATTGGTCCTGCGCCGGATTCTCCATCCAGCAGCCGTGACCATGTTTCCTCGACCCCACTGGCCAAAGGAGTGACCAATCCAAGACCGGTTACAACGACTCTGCGCATGAAGTGCCTCTTGCCTGCTTCCTGTTATGAGAACCGCTCATACCCCGGCCCGGGGTGCGGGGGCAAGAGCAACGGCATATTCTGAACCGGCATCCTTGTGCCGTAACCTGTTCAAATCCTCTGTCAATTCAGTTGAACGATGCCTGAAAGGCAAAAACCCGCCCTTCCTTCAACGGGAAAGGCGGGTCGTCTGGTACTGAAGTTTACTGGAACTCGGCGACTGGCTCGTGTGCCGATTGGGCGACTTCCAATGCTTCGGACAGATCGACGGACTTGCGGAACAGTGCCCGGCCAACGATCGCACCCGAAATATTCGAGATATAGGCGAGACGAGAGATATCGTCGCTGGTACGTACGACACCGCTGGCTATGATCGGTGTACGCGATTTTTCGGCCAGTCCTGAAATCAGACCCAGCTGCGCCTCGACGTCTTCCATATCGCTATCGATATCGGTCACCAGAATGGCAGCAAGAGGCGTATCCGCGAAAGCTTCGATGAAGGCTTCCGGGGTAAACGCACTTTGGCTACGCCAACCTTCGGTCATCACTTGCCCTTGCCAAACATCGACCGCCAACACGATCTGATCGGGATAAAGCTTAGCCAATTCCTTAACCAACTGTGGGTCCCAAGCCGCAAGTGTGCCAATCACGATTCGGCCAGCCCCTTTGTTGATCCAATGTTCAACATGCTCGCGGGTCCGCATCCCCCCTGCCAACTGTACTGACATTTCAGAGGAGCGAATGATTTCTTCGATCAGCTCGGAATTGGTATCCCGGCCTTCGATCGCGTCAAAATCCGTAAGCTGCATCCATTCCGCTCCAGCCGCAGACCAGCCGCGCGCGGTCTCGACCGGATCTACATGCCAGATCATCGCTTCATCCAGACGCCCCTTGTCCAGCGTAACGCACCGACCGTTCTGCAACTCCATCGTGGGGTAAATCATCATGATTCATATCCTCCGCTGAATCATTCCGTAATTCCACGATAGCATAGAGTCTCAGTTTGCCGCTTTATTTCACAAGATCGGCAAAGCTCGTCCATTTTGCGGCATCGCACTGCCCAATGCGCTTCACACCCGTGTCGGAGGTCCGTCACGGCGAAACAGATGAACGGGGGTGTCGCGGTATTCAGCTTCGCGCAACAGCTTGTAGCCCAGCTTTTCAGCCAATCGCTGTGAGGCTGCATGGTCCGCGTCGATCAGCGCAACCAACGGGCCCGGAATGATCCGGTCGAACCAGTCGTGCGCCGCCTGCGCGGCCTCACACCCGTATCCTTGCCCCTGCATGTCCGGGGCCAGAACCCAGCCGGCTTCGGGAAAACCATCAAAATCATCGCCCAGAGACCGGTTGCCATAGAAGAACCCGGCTTGCCCGATCAGAGTACGATTCGACTGCAGCATCACACCCCATTGACCGAACCCGGTCATCTGCCAATGTCCAGCGTTGCGCAGGAAAGAATCCCACGCCTCGCCGCGCGTTTTCGGGGTGCCTCCGATATGGCGTACAACTTCGGGGTCGCGCCAGATTTCGGCGAACCGGTTGAAATCCTCGGGCCGCATTGCACACAAGGTCAGACGCGCCGTGTTGATCATCGGGGTGGATCTTATCATGCCCTTGCCCGCTCAGAAACTTGCCTCAGGTGTCAGAGTGCGGAGCCTCAACGCCTCAAAGCAAGCGCGAAATGTGGCAGAGCAAAAAAAACGGCGCTTCCGTTGCCCGGAAGCGCCGTTTTTGCCTCAGTCAGGTCAGCTTAGGAAGCTTCGCTGATGAATTTGACCGCGTCGCCAAAGGTCTGGATGGTCTCGGCTGCGTCGTCCGGAATCTCGATGCCGAACTCTTCTTCGAACGCCATTACCAGCTCAACGGTGTCCAGGCTGTCTGCGCCCAGATCGTCGATGAACGAGGCGTTTTCCGCAACCTTGTCCTCTTCAACACCCAGGTGCTCAACAACGATCTTCTTTACGCGATCTGCGACGTCGCTCATGTCTATTCCTCATTTCAATTTCAGGGCTGTCCGCCCGGTTCTGCCCTTGCCCGTTCGGGGTGGACTTGTTTTGCCCTTTCCGGGCGGTTTGGGTCCCGGGTCCCCGGGAAATCAGAGAACCGGCCCTTGGACCGGTTCCTGCGCATATGCGCCGCCTATAGCACAGACAACGCACAAGGCAAACGCTTTCGCGCCCACCCTGAATTGCGATTACAACATGGCCATACCGCCATTCACATGCAAGGTGCTTCCGGTAACATAACCTGCTTCAGGGCTTGCCAGATACAGCACAGCGGCTGCGATTTCCTGCGGATCACCCATACGACCGGCCGGAACCTTGAGCAGCAGACCCTTCTTTTGCTCATCCGTCAGCTTCTCGGTCATCGCGGTGGTGATAAAGCCCGGCGCAACCGCATTAACGGTAATGCCACGGGTCGCAACCTCATGCGCCAGCGCCTTGGAAAAGCCGATCATGCCGGCCTTGGAGGCAGCATAGTTCGCCTGCCCTGGGTTTCCGATCGCAGCCACAACGGACGAGACATTGACGATCCGCCCCCAGCGCGCCTTCATCATGCCCCTGATCACGCCTTTGCACAGCTTCATCGTTGCGGTCATGTTCACGTCGATCACGCTCTGCCATTCTTCATCCGACATGCGCATGAACAGGTTGTCGCGTGTGATGCCTGCGTTGTTCACCAGAATATCAACCGAGCCCATCGCCTCAGCCGCTTGTTTCGGCAGGGCCTCGACGGCTTCGGGATCGCTCAGGTTACACGGCAAGACATGCGCACGATCGCCAAGGCTGTCGGCCAGAGCTTGCAGAGGCTCCACGCGCGTTCCGGAAAGGCCAACAGTTGCACCAGCGTCGTAAAGCGCGCGGGCGATATCGCCGCCAATACCACCCGAAGCACCGGTGATTAGCGCATTCTTACCTGTCAAATCAAACATCTATGTTTCCTCTCTGGCCGCCGAATCCGGCGGCTGTCCCTTGTTCATGCGCCGGGGTTAACGGCTTTTTGTACATCTTCAGGCGTCCCGACCGCTGTGCACGCCAATGCTCGATCGATCTTGCGGATCATTCCCGACAGAGCTTTGCCCGCGCCGATCTCCCACGCTTCGGTCACACCCTGCGCGACCATGTACTGTACGCTCTCACGCCACCGAACCGAGCCGGTGACCTGTTCCACCAGCAACTGACGGATCATATCTGGATCAGCCACAGCTTCGGCGCGAACATTCGCAACCAAAGGCACGGCAGGCGCTTTGATTTCAACCGAAGCCAATGCCTCTGCCATTACATCTGCCGCAGGCTGCATCAGCGCACAGTGAAATGGAGCACTTACCGGCAACATAATTGCACGCTTGGCACCTTTTTCCTTGGCGATCTCGGCTGCGCGCTCAACAGCGGCTTTTGAACCAGAAACGACTACTTGGGTTGGGTCATTGTCATTGGCAGCCTGACAGACCTCATCTTGCGCGGCCTCTTCCGCAACGGCGCGCACCGCTTCAAGATCGAGCCCCAGAATGGCGGCCATTGCGCCCTCGCCCACCGGCACTGCACTTTGCATCGCCTGCCCGCGCGTCCGCAGCAGGCGGGCAGTATCGGCAACCGTCAAGGCTCCGGCCGCAGCCAGCGCCGAGTATTCACCCAGCGAGTGACCCGCCACATAAGATGCCATTGAAATCAAAACGCCTTCGGCCTCAAGTGCGCGCATTGCGGCCATCGAGGTTGCCATCAGCGCGGGCTGTGCATTCTGAGTCAGGGTCAGCTCTGCGATATCGCCGTCCCAGATTAGATCGCTCAGTTTTTCGCCCAAGGCCTCATCGACCTCATCGAAAACGGCGCGGGCGGCTGGATATGCCTCAGCCAAGGCCTTGCCCATTCCGATGGTCTGGGCGCCCTGCCCGGGGAAAACAAACGCGCGTGTCATTGGTGCCTCTTGCGTGACGTCAGATTTCGGCGGGGTTTAAACTGACAATCGGCGCGGCACAAGCATTGCATGCGTTCTGCATCAGGACACCTTTACTGTGCATTTCTCTGTCTTGTGTCCACACGGCATCCATTTAACTTACCCTCAATTCAGAAACTCGGAGAGCCAATCGATGCCCCTTACCAACACCCGGTCCAGCTATGGTGGTGTAACCAAAGCATTTCACTGGCTGACCGCACTACTGATCCTGACGGCTCTGCCGCTGGGCTGGTTCGCGAACCAATTGGCCCATGCGATTTACGATCCGAGCATTCCCACGACCGAGGATGACATCGCCCGCGCCGCCCAGCTGTTTTCACTGCACAAAACCATTGGTGTTACCGTGTTCTTCGTCGCACTGGCCCGAATCCTTTGGGCTGTTACCCAGACGAAGCCGGGCTTGCTGAACGCTGAAAACAAACCCGAGGCCTTCGCCGCCGAAACTGTGCACTGGCTGCTGTACGGCTCGCTTGTACTGGCTCCGCTCAGCGGCTGGATCCACCACGCCGCCACCGACGGCTTCGCGCCGATCCTATGGCCCCTTGGTCAGAACCTGCCGCTTATTCCGAAGTCAGCTTTCCTTGCCGACATCAGCGCCAGCCTGCATTGGCTGTTCGTCTGGGCCCTGGGTGTGGCACTCGTGCTGCACATAGCGGGCGCGCTGAAACACCATGTCGTGGACAAAGACAGCACCCTGCGCCGTATGCTGCCCGGCCAATCGGACGCGCCGGAACCCCCGGCGCAGCACCATTCCATTGTTCCCGCCTTCGCCGCCTTGGCAATCTGGGGCGCGGTGCTGGTCGGAGGTTGGTCCACCGGTGTCTTTGACGACCAGTCCAAAGCATCCGAAGACACGGCCGAACTTGCGCAAGTTCAATCGGAATGGGAGGTCGAAGACGGATCCCTGTCGATTACTATCTCGCAACTGGGCAGTCCCGTAAGCGGCGAGTTTGCAGACTGGACTGCAGCGATAGCGTTTGAGGATCCCGCCGAGCCCGGGTTGGCCGGTTCCGTCGATGTAACGATTGCCATTGGTTCACTCAGCCTCGGCACAGTCACCGACCAAGCGATGGGTGCGGATTTCTTTGACAGTGCGCAGTTTCCTACGGCCCAATTTAAGGCCGACCTGTTCAAAACGGATGCGGGTTATGAGGCGCGAGGACCTCTGACAATCCGGGACAAATCTATCGATGTCGTCCTGCCATTTACGCTGGAACTGGCCGACGATGCAGCGACGATGTCGGGGAATCTGGAACTCAACCGAATGGATTTCGACGTTGGAACATCGCAACCCACCGAAGATTCGTTGGGGTTCACGGTTATCGTGGCAGTCGAATTGACGGCAGAACGCGACAACAAATAAAAAACCGCCGGGGCGCATAACCCCGACGGTTTCTTTTTGGGATCATGAAGGGATTAGTCGGCCTTCTGCGCCTCGATCGAAATATTGACCTCGACCTCGTCACCCACGAATGGAGCGAATTGGCCCAAATCAAAATCGCTGCGCACCAGCGTTGTGGTGGCGTCAAATCCGGCCCATGGCTTGCCCGCCATCGGGTGCTCACCCACCTGGTTAAGCTTGGCATCCAGAACCACGGATTTGGTGACACCATTCATGGTCAGATCACCGGTGATGTTGGCTGTGTTTTCGCCAGTGACCTCAATACCAGTTGAAGTGAAGGTCACCAGATCACCTTCGGCTGCGCCAAAGAAATCTTCGGTCATGAAGTGATCTTCGCGCGGCTTCCAACCGGTGATCATCTCAACGACCGGCATCGAAACAGTCACGCTCGATGCTGCCGGGTCTTCCTGATCAAACATGATTTCGCCCTCAAAGCCCGAAAACATGCCCGTGGTAGTCGAAAAGCCAAGGTGGTTATAGCTGAAGATGACCTGGCTGTGGCTGGGGTCCAGAACGTATTTCTCGGCGCTGGCAAACGCCGAGGTCGCTGATACGGCCAAAGCAGCAGCAAGAAGGGTGGATTTCATGACAATCTCCGCAAATTTGTGAATGCAAACCGAATGGGTTGCTCGATAACAAAAATGTGCTGCCCAAGGGCAGCACACAAGTTTTTTTGATTCACAACTTCTGTTCCTTTTTGAACAGAATAAAAGTCAGGCGAAAATTGTTACGTTTTGGCTGAGTTGACCTTTGAGCGCTGAGCCAACATCCGCCGATTCCAGTGGCAGCTTCATCAGCAGGCTTCCGTCTACATCGTACAGTTCGACCTGGTCGTCAGCGAAACGCGCGCCACCCAGCGAGTCGTAGCTGCGGCGCAATACCGTTTGCGGCCGACCGTTTTCGTTTTTCTGAAGAATGCGAACCTCGCGGCGGATTGGGTCAAAGTAGGCGTCTGGGCGCGCATCCATCACCTCGATGGTCAGCAGGCTGACGCCAACAATCAAGAACATCAGCGAAGCGACTAACTTGATAGGCCAAACCTCGGCCCCCATAACCGAACCCGGCATCAACCACATCGAAAAGGCCGACACAATCAGAAAGACACCAACGGCACGCAGAAGAAACATCCGAGCCCGCCAATTCGGCGCAAACGTAATCAGCACGGGGACGGATTTATCAAATACCGCGGCAGGTGCCGATTGTTCAAAAGTGTTTGTGTTCATGACGGCCATTGTCTTGCCCTGTCTATGTTTTCCAATCTACCGGGTTCTCCCGGCTTCATGAACAACCTCGGGGCGAAAAGCGTCAGGAATTGGGCGCACCAGTGGAAATAGGGCGACTTCACAAAGGCATATGTGGCAGGGCTTGCCCCGCCCGCTCAAACGTGTATACGGGGCCATCCTTCGCAGGAGTTATGAATCGCGCAGCCTCTCGTGGCAGGGTCGCGAAGGACCATATGGCCCCGCCTTTGAAATGCGCCTTGATATAAACAGGAGTGCACATGCCACTGTATGAGCATGTAATGATCGCGCGTCAGGATTTGTCCAACGCGCAGGCAGAAAGCCTTGTCGAACATTTCGGCACCGTTCTGGCTGACAACGGCGGCAACGTCGTCGAAAGCGAGTACTGGGGCGTCAAGACGATGGCTTACAAGATCAACAAGAACCGCAAAGGCCACTATGCCTTCCTGAAAACCGATGCCCCTTCGGGTGCGGTTCAGGAAATGGAACGCCTGATGCGCCTGCATGATGACGTGATGCGCGTTCTGACCATCAAGGTCGACGAGCATGCCGAGGGCCCCTCGGTCCAGATGCAGAAGCGCGATGAGCGCGAAGGCCGCCGCGAGCGCCGCTGATCAACGCCTGACGAAAGGACATAAACCATGGCCGCAAAACCATTTTTCCGCCGCCGCAAGGTCTGCCCGTTCTCGGGTGAGAACGCGCCGAAAATCGACTACAAAGACACTCGTCTGCTGCAGCGCTACATCTCTGAGCGTGGCAAGATCGTACCTTCGCGCATTACCGCCGTTTCGGCGAAAAAGCAGCGTGAACTGGCCCGTGCTATCAAGCGCGCCCGCTTCCTCGCCCTGCTGCCCTACGCCGTGAAGTAAGGAGAGACTGACATGCAAGTTATCCTTCTGGAACGCGTTGCGAAACTGGGTCAGATGGGCGACGTCGTTGACGTCAAGCCCGGCTACGCCCGCAACTTCCTGCTGCCCCAAGGCAAAGCGCTGAGCGCATCGAACGCCAACATCGCGTCGTTCGAAGCCCAGAAAGCCCAACTTGAGGCACGCAACCTGGAAACCAAGAAAGAAGCTGAAGCGCTGGCTGAAAAGCTGGACGGTCAGCAGTTCATCGTGATTCGCTCGGCATCGGATGCCGGCGCTCTGTACGGTTCGGTCACCCCGCGTGACGCCGCAGACGCTGCAACCGAAGCTGGTTTCACCGTCGACAAGAAACAGATTGCCCTGATCGCTCCGATTAAGGAACTGGGTCTGCACTCGGTCGCAGTCAACCTGCACCCCGAGGTAGAAGTCGAGATCAAGATGAACGTCGCACGTTCGGAAGAAGAAGCCGAACTGCAGGCATCGGGCAAATCGATCCAGGAATTGGCTGCTGAAGAAGAAGCCGCTGCCGAATTCGAAATCGCCGAACTGTTCGACGACATAGGCTCTGCCGCTTCGGAAGACGAAGATCTGGTTGCCGAAGAAGCTCCGGTCGAAGCAGACGAAGCAAAAGCCTGATCTGGCTGCATATCCAATATCAAAGGGCCGCGCTTTTACGCGGCCCTTTTTCTTTTTGTTACATCGCAAGCAAAATTCGGCCCGATTGTTCGCCTGGCCTTGCAGACCGGCGAGGGTTTCATATCATCGCCATTCGCAATCAGGAGTATTTTGATGACCCCCCTCCTTCGTCGCCGCGTCTTAACCTTGTTGCTTATGGCACCGCTTGCAGCTTGTGGCAGTCCTGGCAGCTCAGGTTCCGGCGATACGTTCGATCCCCCCCTCTACCCCAATGAAACACCCGAGCTTCGCGCCTCGATCAATAAATGGGCTGACCACTACGAGCTCCCGCGGGAGTTGGTGCACAAGCTGGCCATCCGTGAAAGTACACATCGACCGTGGGCGGTGAACCGGCCCTATTATGGGCTTCTGCAAATCCTCCCGGCCACTGCGCGATCAATGGGTTATACTGGAAATGCCGAAGGCCTGCTGGACGCCGATACCAATCTGGAGTTCGCCGGAAAATACCTGCGAGGCGCCTGGCTTTTGTCTGATGGAGATCAACAACGTGCCATCTTTCTTTATGCCAAAGGATATTGGCCCGAAGCAAAGGCCAGAGGCATGCTCGTCGAGACGGGTCTGGTTTCTGCCACAGAATAGGCATGTTTAATTCGCATTTCGATTGTAATGCACATACATAACCTTCGAAATGCCACGGCGAATCCCATGACCTACTGCACAACTCTGACGTTAAATCTTTTAAAGGTGCGTAATTGTGTGCCCGAAAGGCACATTTACCTATAAAAGGCAGACATTTCCCACATCTTCTTGTCTTGACAAGCGAAATGTGGTGTCCTGCTTGACGTCAGGGAAGACAGTATCATTTTCCTGGCCAAGGGGATCCGCCCGCTCACTCGGGTCTAACTGGTCGTTACCGTATGGATATTGTTGATCTCAGCACTCTTCCCGAACAGGATACTCGGTATGACGAGTTCCTGCGTCAGGTCTGTGACAAATATGAAATGGACCACGCAGCCTATGCGGGTATGAATCCTGCTGCAGGTACGATTCACGGCCATGTGACCTATGGGGACGACTGGAAAACCCACTATCAAGAGCAAGGCCTGCACCTGATCGATCCGACGCTGCACATGAGCCAGCGCAGTATCGCTCCGGTCGACTGGAGCCGTCTGGAACGCGGTAAAGATTTCCAGCGCGTTTTTCGCGATGCGCATGATTTTGGCATTCCAGATCAAGGCATTACGATTCCGGTTCGCGGGCCGTACGGAGATATCGGCTTGCTTAGCGCAGTGCGCGAGTGCAGCCGGGATGAGTGGAAGAAACTGGTGCCCAACGTGATAAGTGACCTGCAATCATTGGCCGTACACATCCATGACAATGTCATGACATCGGATACGATCAGCCGGATGCTGTACCACCCGACCCTCTCCAGCCGAGAATTGGAGATTTTGCAATGGGCCGCAGCGGGTAAATCGCAACAAGATATCGGCGATATACTGTCGATTTCGCACCGCACGGTTGAGGTGCACTTGCGCTCTTCTCGCGAAAAGCTTAATGCACTGACGACTCCGCAGGCTGTCGGTCGGGCCATCGGAATCGGCTTAATCTACCCAGGATAAAGCCAAATTTTGCCGAAATTGGGCTAAAAAAAGCCAATATTACGGGAAACCCCCAATAGATTCGCTGTGGAAACCGGGTAACGTCTTATCCACAGACAGATCACTCGAAGGGGGTTAACATGATTTTGGTAGTTGATGGGTTGAACAGACATCTGTTCACCGAAGTTCTTGACGATATGTTCGAACTGCGCGCTCGGGTTTTTGGCGGGCGACTTGGATGGGACGTCCACATCGAAGACGGCAAAGAAATCGATCAGTTCGATCATCTGGATCCTGCATACGTAATTGGTCTCGACGATGAGGGGAACGTCGTAGCCGCAGTACGTGCACTCCAGACAACCGGCCCGCACATGCTTTCAGATGTGTTCTCGGATATCTTATGCGGCGAAGCGCCAATGCGCAGCGCGACCATGTGGGAATCCACCCGCTTCTGCGTCGACACGCAGCGACTGACCCGAGGAAAAGAGAAGAACTCGGTTTCTTACGCGACCTGTGAGCTGATGATCGGATCTCTGGAATACTGCCGCAGCGCGGGTATCCAGGACATCATCACCGTGATTGACCCGGTTATGAACCGCGTTCTCAAACGCTCGAACTGTGCGCCTTACGACTATGTGGGCGAAACCGTTCCGATGGGCAAGGTACCGGCCATGGCGGCGTTGCTGGATTGCACAGAAGAAAGGATTTCGGGTCTTCGCGAATTCGCAGACATTCACCACGATGTCTTTATCGAAGAAGAAAAGGCGTTGGAGTTCTTCGAGGCCAAAAAGGCCGCCAAACTCAGCCCGGCAAATCGCGACCACAAGCCGCTCACCGATCTTGAGAAGTACTTTGTCGAACAGATGAGTGCGGCCAAGACGGAAGAAGAAAGGCAGGCAGTGCTGAAACTGATCGAAGCGCTGTCCGACACATTCACCCCAGAGCAGAAGACCGCTCTGTTACAGACCCCCCGTGCTTTTGCTCATGAGGCCTGACCCCCTCACCTCATAGTACAAAGCCACCCATGCGGAGCCGTCTAATTCGAGACGGCTCCGCTTTTTTTTGACCCCTAATGGGGGAAGGAAGAGGATTATTCCTCTTCCAGTGCCTCAACGGCTTTTTGCAGATCGTCCTTGCTGACTTCTTTGTCCGCAACCTGAGCCAGTTCGAAGACGTAGTCGACAACCTTGTCTTCAAAGATAGGCGCACGCAGCTGCTGCTGCATTTGGGCGTTCTGCTGCACAAATTCAAAGAACTGGCGCTCCTGGCCCGGGTACTGACGCGCCTGGTTCATGATCGCCTGTGTCATTTCCGAGTCGGTCACCTCAACCTCGGCCTTCTGGCCCAGTTCGGCAAGCAGCAGGCCTAGACGCACGCGGCGTTCGGCAAGCTTGTTATGCTCGTCGGTTGGTTCGATCGGATCGTGATCGTGACCTTCAACGTCAGGGTTTTCCTCGTGCCACAGCTGGTGTGCGATCTGCTTGGCTTCGGCTTCTACCAGTGACGGCGGCAGGTCGAACGAGACTTTCTCGTCCAGCACGTCCAACAAAGCGCGCTTCATAACTGCACGGGACGCACCAGCATATTCGGCTTCCAGACGCTCGGCGATCTGTGCCTTCAACCCAGCCAGATCTTCGGCACCAAATTTCTTGGCCAACTCGTCGTCGACCTCAGCCGCGACCGGCTCTTTCACCTCTTTGATGGTGCAGGTGAAAACGGCGTCTTTGCCGGCCAGATGCTCAGCACCGTATTCTTCGGGGAAGGTGACGTTGACGTCTTTTTCTTCCTCGGCCTTCACACCGACCAACTGCTCTTCAAAGCCGGGGATGAAGCTGTTCGAGCCCAGAACCAGCGGGTAATCTTCAGCCGAACCGCCTTCGAACTCTTCGCCGTCAACCTTACCAACAAAGTCGAACACGATCTGGTCACCGTCCTTGGCTTTCGAACCCTTACGGCGCGCTTTGAAGTTCTGCGCGGTCTCGGCCAGGTTGTTCAGCGCTTCTTCCACGGCTGCGTCGTCCGCTTTGACAACCAGCTTCTCCAGTTCAACCGATTTCAGGTCAACTTCCGGAATCTCAGGCAGCGCTTCGTAGGACATCGCAACTTCTACGTCGTCGCCTTCTTTCCAGTCCTCGTTGGTCATCTTGACCTCGGGCTGCAACGCAGGACGTTCGCCGCTGTCCTCAAAGTGCTTGTTCATCGCACCGTCGATGGTTTCTTGCATCGCTTCGCCAAGCAAGCGCTGGCCGAACTGCTTTTTCAGCAGAGCCATCGGCACCTTGCCTTTGCGGAAACCCTTCATTTCAACCTCGGGCTGCGCTTCGGTCAGTTTCTCGTTGACCTTGTCGTCCAGCTCGGCTGCGGTCACAACGATGTTGTAGCCGCGCTTCAGACCTTCGTTCAGCGTCTCGGTAACCTGCATTTTGGTAGTCCCCATAGGATTCGGGGCGCGCAAAACGGGCGCGCCGGGCAAATTTGACGCCTTCTATTTGCACAGCCGCCTGCGTGCAAGAGGCAAAGGCCCTTTCAGGCTGGTTTTACCCCTATTACAGACGAAAAAACGCCCCGGCACAGGCCGGAGCGTTCGATCATCGAAAGCTGAGAATTCAGAACCTCCAGCGGGCCCCCAGCACCCACGCCTCGTTGTTGTCGAACGAAGCGCCATCTTCGAAATCGTGATTGCGGTATTTCAGATATGCATCTGTATTGATGCTGTCGATACGCTGAACAACAGCGATTCCCCAAGCATCGGTGCTGGAACCGTCATTTACGAAGTCCGAGCCCGAGTAATAGTCGATCCCGATACCGGTTTTACCCCAGGATACCCACTGATCCTCATAGGCAATCTTGCCGTAGAAGTAGTTCGGGTCAGACGCACCATCCGCGTCATTGTCCCGCGTACCGGCGGCTACGGTGAAGCTCAGGCCGTTTTGCAGCATAACCGAGGCCGACCCGATCGTATCCTTGCGGTCCCCCGATCCATCGTCAGCCGAACGCACCGAGTATGCAACCGCCGCTGCAAATTCAACCCCGCCGCCGAAGGTGTTGTTATAGCGAAGGCCGATATCGTAATAGTCATCGTCATCGCTGCTGGACAGAATGTTCTGACCATAGGCGATGCCGGCCTTAAAACCGCTGAACTCCGGCGTGTCATACCGAACGCGGCCACGGCGCGCACCGTCAAAGTTGCTGCTGGAATCGCCAACGGTGATGTCGCTCAGCAAACCGTCAGTACCGCGATAGAAGAACCCGCCATTTTCATCGTTGGTAAAGGAATACAGCGCAGTTCCAACGTAAGACAGATCCACTTCGGCAGCGCCATCGGCCACCATGCTGCCCTGACCGGCCGAGAATTTACCCCAGTCACCGGCAAGTGCGAAATCCACGTGACGGATATCTTCACGGGTCCAGCCGCTGAAATCTGTGCCCAGCTGGTTCCACTCGCTCGAGCTCGGCAGACCAAGCCCGGTTTCAAAACGGAAGGTGAAATCGTTGTTGCCGAAGGGCTGCAACAGTTCCAAACCGACGCGGCTGTTTGACAGGTCATTGTCCAGAACGCGCGTTTCGGTCTCTTCACCGTCGTCAACCGAGATTAAGGCCGGGTGCAACTGACCATAAAGCAGGACATAACCGCCCGTGTTGTTTTCGTATTTCAGTTCGGCGGCGGCGGGGATTGCCGTTGTTGCGACAAGCGCCGCGGCTATCGAAGTCAGCTTAAAATTCACTGTCATGTCATTCACCATTGATGGGTCAGTTTTTTTAGATATTGCCGATATGCGCACCTGGATTAACGGTTCCAATGATTGCTAAAGCTTATTAGCCCGGCATTGCATTTCTGCCACAGGCGGAAGCGGGGACCTTCAGGGAAAGCGTTTTATAATCAATATTTTGACCTAGTTCGAAAGCAGCACCCAGCTAACCTGCAAGACAATTCTTGCGCTGCGTGTTGCAGCTTGCAAACACCCGTTATGCGCACAGGTAAATCATAAGGCGAAACATTGCCGCTTTGACCCGCGATCGGCCAATATTTGCCTATGACCCATTTATTTCAAGCCGTGCGAATACCGCTGGCAATTGTTCCGGCAGATCTTCAGCAATCAACCCCGGCCCAAATTGCCTGGCGCATTCCACATGTAACCAAGCTGCGGTCTTGGCTGCAGCCATCGGGTTGAAGCTCCGCGCCAGTAGTCCCGTTATGAACCCGCCAAGCACATCGCCCGACCCTGCTGTCGCCAGCCAGGGCGCCGCCCGGTCAAACAGCGCCGCATTGATCGCACATTGCCCATCCGGTGCAGCAATCACCGTGTCAGGGCCCTTGTATAGTACCACACAGCCAGCCTGCTTGGTCGCCTCACGCACGGCATCCACTTTGGAATAAGCCGGCCCTTTGCCCGGCTTGACCGAGAGCTTTTCGGAGATCTCCGGGAACAATCGCGCAAACTCGCCCCCGTGCGGTGTCAGAACACATCTGTCATGGAGCATGTCCAACAGCACCTCTGGCGCATCAGCAAACGCCGTCAAAGCATCCGCGTCCAGCACTGCGGGACGCCCCGAGGCCAGCGCCGCAGGAACCAGCTCCTGCGCACGCGCCAGCCCCAAACCAGGACCGAGGCATAGTGCATTCAACCGCGCATCCATCAGGACTTCCATCAGATCATCGCCGCTCTGGACCCGCTGCAGCATCAGCGCAGTGATGTGACTGGCAACCTCCATCTGAGCCGAGGGTGGAACACCCAGCGTCACCAATCCGGCCCCGATGCGTAATGCACCACGTGCCGCCAGCCTTGCTGCGCCGGTTGCCCCCGCACCTCCGCTAATAATCAAGGCATGCCCATGCGCATATTTGTGTAAGGCAGTTGCCTTCGAAAAATCAGCATCCGGGGTGGTCACCAGTTTGACCGCGCCCTGAACTCCCTCCTCCAAACCAATGTCCTTGACGACCAATCGGCCACTTCTGACCGGCCCCAGCCCCAGATAATGCCCCAGCTTTGCAGTATGAAACGATACCGTGATCCTGGCCTGAACCGTCGCGGTCCCCGGGGCCAGCTCACGCCCACTATCGGAACACAGGCCAGACGGCATATCAACGGATACTGTCTTTTCGGCGATGGCTGGATCCGAGGCAGTCATTTCTGCCCATTTTAGAACATCACCCTCAAGCGGTCGCTGTAAGCCCGTCCCGAATAACGCATCGACATAAAGGTCAGCCCCTTGATGCGCGGCAAACACTTCGGAAAATGGTTGAACCTCCCCCAATTCGCCCCACCTGTCATGATTCACACGCGCATCTGGTGGCAGCTTCGCCGGATCACCAAGAAGAAATGCCGCCACCTCCCAGCCGCGCTCCCGCAGCAAGCGTGCAACAACAAATCCATCCCCCCCGTTATTTCCCGGCCCGCAAAGAATTACCGCACGCAGCGGATCCTCTTCATCTGGCCCCAAATACCTCGGGGGTGCGGGGGCTGGCCCCCGCTGCAGCTCTGGCCATTCTTCAAATACGGCTTGAAGAACACCGCGCCCCGCCCGCTCCATCAGCTCCAGTCCGCTCACGTCACCGGACTCAATCGCGGATTTTTCGATCGTCCGCATCTGTGCCGCTGTCAGCAACTCTGCCATGTTGCGCCCTCACACGATTCAATTCTGATTACATTTTGTGCACATCGATCAAAATTTAACCCGTTGCACGATTTCGCAGCACCACAAGGCGACCAAATTCGCGGTTCCATTGCCGCTCGATCTTAGACGTGATCATTGCCATCAAGACAACCACACAAGGTGAACCGGAATGAAAAAGATCGAAGCGATCATCAAGCCGTTCAAACTGGACGAAGTGAAAGAGGCGCTGCAGGACGTGGGAGTCCAGGGCCTCAGCGTGGTCGAGGTGAAAGGCTTTGGTCGCCAGAAAGGTCACACCGAACTTTATCGCGGCGCAGAATATGTTGTCGACTTTCTACCCAAGGTAAAGGTCGAGGTCGTCCTTGATGATGATCAGGTTGACGCAGCGATCGAAGCCATCGTTGGCGCCGCAAAGACCGACAAGATCGGGGACGGAAAAATCTTTGTCTCACCTATCGAACAAGCCATTCGTATCCGCACCGGCGAAACCGGTTCGGAAGCCCTGTAACACAGCAATCTTCAAATCAGAGGAACAAATAGTATGAGCAAGGACGCAGTTCTTCAGCTGATCCGTGATGAAGACGCCGAATACGTCGACATCCGCTTTACCGACCCGCGCGGCAAACTTCAGCACGTCACCATCATGTCCGATCAGGTCGATGAGGACTTCCTGGAAGAGGGCTTTATGTTCGACGGTTCGTCCATCGCGGGCTGGAAGTCGATTGAAGCTTCCGACATGAAACTGATGCCCGACACCGACAGCGCCTATGTCGATCCGTTCTATGCGGAAAAGACCATCTGCCTGCACTGCTCGGTTGTGGAGCCTGACACTGGTGAAGCCTATGAGCGTGACCCGCGAGGCACTGCTCAGAAAGCCGAAGCGTACCTGAAGGCTTCCGGTATTGGTGATGTGGCCTATATGGGTCCTGAGGCCGAATTTTTCCTCTTTGATGACGTTCGTTTTTCGAACAGTATCAACAAGGTATCCTACGAAGTTGATGCGACTGATGCATCGTGGAACACCGACACCGAATACGAGATGGGCAACATGGGCCATCGTCCGGGCGTTAAAGGTGGTTACTTCCCCGTAAACCCCGTTGACGAAGCGCAGGACCTGCGATCGGAAATGCTGTCGACCATGAAGCGTCTGGGCATGAAGGTCGACAAGCACCACCATGAGGTTGCATCGTGTCAGCACGAACTGGGCCTGATCTTCGACAGCCTGACCAAGCAGGCCGACGAGCTTCAGAAATACAAGTACGTGATCCACAATGTTGCACATGCCTATGGCAAATCGGCGACCTTTATGCCGAAGCCAATCGCAGGTGACAACGGCACCGGCATGCACGTGAACATGTCGATCTGGAAAGACGGCAAGCCGCTGTTCGCGGGCGACAAATACGCCGACCTGTCTGATGAGGCGCTGTACTTCATCGGCGGCATCCTGAAGCACGCCAAAACGCTGAACGCCTTCACCAACCCGGCGACCAACAGCTACAAGCGTCTGATCCCAGGTTTCGAAGCCCCCGTCTTGCGCGCCTATTCGGCCCGCAACCGTTCAGGCTGCGTGCGTATTCCGTGGACCGAAAGCCCGAAAGCCAAGCGCGTCGAGGCCCGCTTCCCCGATCCGGCCGCAAACCCCTATCTGGCGTTCGCCGCGCTGCTGATGGCCGGTCTGGACGGCATCAAGAACAAGATCGATCCGGGCGAAGCCATGGACAAGAACCTGTACGATCTTCCTGCCGAAGAACTGGCCGACATCCCGACCGTCTGCGGCAGCCTGCGCGAAGCTCTGGAAGCGCTGGCATCTGATCACGACTTCCTGCTGCAAGGCGACGTGTTCACCAAAGACCAGATCGACGGCTACATCGCGCTGAAGATGGAAGAGGTAGAAACCTACGAGCACACACCTCACCCGGTTGAGTACGGCATGTACTACAGCTGCTGATTAAGAATTTTCGACGAAAATTCTCAGGGGGCGCCCATCGGGCGCCCCTTTTTCTGTATCTCCGCGAGATTTGACGGATCGATGATGATCTTTCAAAATTTGAGCTCAACATCAGGCGGAGAGAGCACATGCCCGCAAGCGACAAACTCTTTTCTGAGTATTCAGGACTTGTAACCTCGGAAAAAGATCTGGAACGCATTTGCGGGCAACCCTTGCCGCAGATCATTGCAAAGGAATTGCCTGCACTTGATGAGATGTGTCGAGACTTCATCGGCATGTCCTCGTTCTGCCTGATCGCTTCGGCCAATCCCGATGGGCATCTCGATATTTCGCCTCGTGGCGATCCTGCGGGGTTTGTGCAGGTGCTCTCGAACTCGATGATTGCGATCCCGGACCGGCCTGGGAACAAGCGCGTGGATACGTTTCATAATGTGCTGAAAGATCAGCGCGTCAGCGTAATATTCTTTGTCCCCGGAAAATTGGAAACTCTGCGCCTGCGGGGATCCGCGAGAATTAGCGCAGATCCCGAACTTCTTTCAAACATGGCCGTCGGTGGACGCGTGCCCAAGCTGGCCCTGTTAATCCATGTCGAAACCGTCTTTGCGCACTGTCCCAAATGCATCATTCGATCAAACCTGTGGCACCCCGATGAATGGCCGGACTCATCCAGTCTGCCAAATATGAACGCGATGATGGTCAAACATGCCAAGATCGACAAAACCCCGGATGAATGGTTCGAATCCCTGAAAGGCACAGACGAGCTTGATCTCTATTAAACCACTTTGCGGTAGGTCGAACTCGGCTTAGGCTGAGCGTAGTTTTTTCAGCACTCGGATTTCCTCTATGCCTCGTCTTCGCCTTTACGCTGCACTCGCGTTCCTTCTGCCCTCGGTGGCACTGTCCGCCCCTTGTGGGAATACCAGCAGCGGGTTCGAGGCCTGGAAAGCCGACTTTGCCAAAACCGCCAAACGAGCGGGTGTTAAAAAGAAGGGTCTGCAGGCGCTCGCACAAACGCAATATGCAACACGTACGATTGCCGCGGATCGCAATCAGAAGAGCTTTAAATACTCATTGGACAAATTCATGCAGGTGCGCGGGGCAAACACCATCGTTGCGCAAGGGCGCAAGCGCAAAGCTCGCAATCCGCAGTTTTACGCCGCGCTCGAGCGTCAATATGGCGTACCGGCGGGTGTGCTAATTGCCATTCACGGCATGGAAACCGGCTTTGGAGGTTTCATGGGCGATAGTCAGGTTGTTTCCGCAATCACGACATTAGCCTATGATTGTCGCCGGTCCGAATTCTTCATCCCGCACGCTATCGGCGCCTTAAAACTGATTGACCAAGGTACCCTTACGATGGCGACAAAAGGGGCAAAACATGGCGAGCTGGGGCATACACAGTTCCTGCCCGGCAACGCCCTGACCTATGGTGTGGACGCCACCGGTGACGGTCGGGTCGATTTTTATAACATGACCGACGCGCTCGCCTCGACCGCGAATTTTCTACGTAAGAAAGGGTGGAAGCCCGGTCGCGGCTATCAACCCGGAGAGCCGAATTTTGCGGTCATACAGCAATGGAATGCGGCCTCGGTCTACCAGCAATCCATTGCAATCATGGCGGCGCGAATCGACAACTAGGGCAGTCATAGGCTTGACGTCAGAGCACCTGAATTCGGCCACATTGTTGCCACATAGATTTAAGGAAACCCCGATTTTCTTGGTTTCCAAAGCGTAATCAATCTTGGAATATTTCGACTTTTTTCCATTTTGGTCAAAATTTGCGCCATTTCGCCTGTTAATTTGTTGTGAAGATTATGACAGCAAAGGAACATGCTGTGACTGCAAAGCATAGTTACCACGGTGGCCTCCAGTTTGACGGGTCGGCAGATGGCGCGCTTGAGCGTCTGTGCGAGGTCGTCTCGACGACGCTGGGTGACTATGGCCATCTGGTCGAGCGCAAGACGCTTCTTAGCGCATCGGAGGCCAGTATTGTCAGCAGCCAATATCTCGTGCGTCTGACATTGGACTCGGAACCAACCCAAGTAGATCACAACCACCATGAGCGGATGGATCGAACCGCTGGTCTCAAAACTATGCCGCGTGCTGCGGTTACGCTGCCGGGAAACCGGCTGACGATCTCGATTTGTCCGGTGTCAAAACTGCTCGATGACAGTGAAATATCCGAGTTGATGCTTGTGGTGATCCTGTACCGAATGGTCGACATCTGCACGACCCGTCGTGTCGAATGGTTGTCGCCCAAAACGGTTCTCACCATCGAACAATTCATGAGTGCCTTTGATTCAATTGCGCCGCGCAACGCCCGGAACCGAAAGCAGATATTCGAAGCAGTCAGCGGCCCATTTGCGGGGCTCGATCTGCCCGATCCTGATGCGGAAAATACACAGACCAAACACGCCAAGCCGCGTCCGATCAAGCTAAGTGACGACCAACTGCTCAGTATCGCCTTCCGGACCGAGGCTGACGCTCCCCTGCCCGCCGGCAACATTCACCAGTCCGAGGACGAAACGGAACGCCCAAGCGATATTCTGCGACTGACCAGCTGGGGCATGACTGGTGCTGTGGCAAGCATATCGACGCCGATTGCCATATCCCTGGCAGCAGTCAATCTGATCCGGGGTGAGGATTTCCGCCTCAACACTCAGGTTCTGGCTTTTACCACAGCGATTTTTGGCCTGAACGCTACGAATGCTTTTGCCGAGGTCGCCAGCGCGATTGGCATGTAATCAAATTACCCAAGACCCTCCTTGGAGGCCCCGCCGTCAGGCGGGGTTTTCCATTTTAAGGACCTGATCAGCGGCCATTACATAAGTGTGGATCGCGAACACCACTGCGTTTGTCTCAGGTAAACGCAAGAGAGTCTGACGTTCACTACGCAGATATCGGGCCGAATTTTCGTCCTGCGGCGTGCGTCGCTGCATGAGACTACGCGGTTGGAACAATTCGGCATCATTGTACCAAAGCGCATTGAACCGCCAAAGTGGCCGGTTGGGCTGAATGCCGTCAAACAAACGTTGAACTCTGCGGGCAATACTGGCGTCGTAGGCATCAACCGGTTCATGGATCCCAATCAAAGGGCGCATGAACTTTTCTGACAGCATCCAGCTTGCGGGAAAGCACAGGATCGCGCCAGTCAAAACATGCTCGTCATCGTGTTTCTGCAGAATGCAGAAATCCTCTTGCACCAAATGGCATAGCGTTTCCAACGGGCGTTCCCGGTCAACCTCAACCCGTACACCGTCGGGCCGCACAACGTTATCGGAGACATTCGGATAAACTTGCTGAATGACCAGTTCCAGCAACTCCTGCGCGGGTGCCAACGCCTCGGGGCTTTGCGCCAAGACGTCCGGTTTTTGTTGCGCCAACAGCGCGGCGCGTCGTTGCATCTGGGCAGAAAACGCATCGTCGCGATGCAACCAGGCCCTGGGGTCCGCAGGCTTAATGCCAGGCAGCGGGTTTTGGGCGAGTGGATCATAGGGAATGGCTTGCTGTAATATCACGGTCATAGTCGAGGCATAGCACCCTGCTCTGGTGCTGTCGGTCAAAAAGCGACCAGAAGACGGTCGCAAACCTAGAAGACGCAGCGCATCTGGATTTGCAGGTTGGGCAGGCAAGCAGAAAGGTCCAACCGTGAACACACCATATCGTGACACCCGTAAGATTGACCCGACCCGGGGCGCCACCCTCGGGGACGGGACACCGAACGACAATGACAGGATCGAGATCGGACCGACACAGCTTGCCTTCGACGAATGGGCCGCTGCCGGGCTTAGCCTGCCCAATCTAGAACAGATGCGTAAATACCGCTGGAAACGCCTCACTCAGGCCATCGTGCAGCGCGATTGGGGCGGGATCCTGCTGTTTGACCCCCTGAATATCCGCTATGCGACTGACAGCACCAACATGCAGCTCTGGAATACCCATAACCCGTTCCGGGCCGTTCTAGTTTGCGCTGACGGATATATGGTGATCTGGGACTACAAGAACTCTCCGTTCTTGTCGAAATTCAACCCGCTGGTGCGCGAGCAGCGCTCGGGCGCCGATCTGTTCTATTTCGACCGGGGCGACAAGATTGACGTTGCCGCAGATGTGTTTTCAAACGAGGTGCGCGCCCTGATCGAAGAACATTGCGGCGGCAACATGCGGCTGGGAGTCGACAAGATCATGCTGCACGGCCTGCGCGCGCTTGAGGCTCAGGGGTTCGAGGTGATGGAGGGCGAAGAGCTTACCGAGAAAACCCGTGCTATCAAAGGCCCAGACGAAATCCTCGCCATGCGCTGCGCCAGCCACGCCTGCGAGACCGCTGTGGCCGAAATGGAGCGCTTCGCACGTGTCAATGTCGGAGACGGGAAGACATCCGAGGATGACATTTGGGCAGTGCTACATGCTGAAAACATCCGGCGCGGTGGTGAATGGATCGAGACCCGCTTGCTTGCCTCGGGCCAGCGCACCAATCCCTGGTTTCAGGAATGCGGCCCGCGCATCACGCGGCAAAATGAAATCATCGCGTTCGATACCGACCTGATCGGGTCTTACGGCATTTGCGTCGACATCTCACGAACCTGGTGGATCGGCGATCAAAAACCGCGCCCCGACATGATCTATGCCATGCAGCACGCGCATGAGCATATCATGACCAATATGGAAATGCTGAAGCCCGGCGTCATGATCCCGGAACTAACTGCGAATGCCCATCGGCTGGATGACAAGTTTCAGGCACAGAAATACGGCTGCCTGATGCATGGAGTTGGATTGTGCGATGAATGGCCCTTGGTGGCCTATCCCGACAAGGCGGTCGAGGGATCGTATGATTATCCACTTGAACCCGGAATGGTGTTGTGCGTCGAAGCGGCAGTTGGCGAGGTTGGCGGCGATTTCTCGATCAAGCTGGAAGATCAGGTTCTGATCACTGAAGACGGCTATGAAAACCTAACGAAGTATCCGTTCGACGCACAGTTGATGGGGTCTGGCTAAGCGCTATGGCCTAGTTCGACCAGTGGGACCGTCTGACATTACCGTGCCAGTCTTCAGGCGCGGTGAGAGTTGGCGTGTCCTCAGACGTATTGGTCAGCGGCCAGCTTTGTCCCAGTGCAAAACCAATTGCGCCAGTCACGAGAATTGCCAACAGAACTCCGGCGTGGAGTGTCGGGCTTAGCGGTGCAGATGTTGTATGTGCCATTTTGACCTCTGCTTTGGATAAGAAGGATGATTGCAAGTTGGGGTCCAAGAATAAATAAGTAAAATGAATGTTTATATGATCTTACATCACATTTTTTGATTATTCAAAAACCAACCCCAACAAAGCGTTGATGCGACGCGCCAAGGGCTACGTGGTCTCTCCCCCTCACCTTCCCGTTACGCCACTGACACAAGGGTTGAGAGAACCGCACACAGCACACAGTATTGTCGAAACCCGGACCACCAAGGATTCATCATGCCCACCGAACGCATTACTTTCGCCGGTCACGACGGCAGCCAATTGGCCGCGCGCCTTGATCTGCCGGACGGGCCGGTATTGGCAACGGCTTTGTTTGCGCATTGCTTTACCTGCTCTAAGGACATACCTGCCGCACGGCGCATTTCGGCGCGTTTGGCGGCGATGGGCATCGCCGTGCTCAGGTTTGATTTTACAGGCCTTGGCCACTCGGATGGAGAGTTTGCGAATACGACATTCACCTCAAATGTCGAAGATCTGATCGCTGCAGCGCACTACCTGTCCGGCCGCAACATGGCCCCCGCCCTGCTTATCGGCCATTCACTTGGCGGCGCTGCGGTACTGCGCGCACGCGCTGGCATACCGTCGGTCAAGGCGGTCGTCACATTGGGTGCGCCTGCTGACCCGGGCCACGTATCACACCATTTCGAGGCCGCCCTGCCCGAGATTCAGGCGCAAGGCAGCGCAGAGGTTTCGCTTGGCGGTCGCCCGTTCCGCATTGGCAAAGCTTTTGTCGATGACATTTCAGAGGCCGCGCTTAGCCCTGCCGTTTCAGATTTGAAAGCAGCGCTTCTGATCCTGCACGCACCGCGCGATGACACGGTCAGCATTGACAACGCCAGCACCATCTTTCTGGCTGCGAAGCATCCAAAAAGTTTTGTCACGCTGGACGATGCCGACCATCTGATCACGCGCGCCGCTGATGCGGATTACGCGGCGGATGTCATTGCGGCTTGGGTGTCGAGATACGTCAAACTGTGCCCGCCCGCCCCACCACCCGGTGCCCCGGAAGGTGTTGTTCGCGTGACCGAGGCAGACCCGGCAGGGTTCCTGCAAGACATCCAGTCCGGCCCGCGCCACCATGCGGTCGCTGACGAGCCCGCTTCGTACGGAGGAACGGACCGAGGCATGTCCCCTTATGGATTTGTGTCCTCGGGATTGGGCGCCTGTACCTCGATGACCATTCGCATGTATGCGCGGCGCAAGAAATGGCCTCTGACGGGTATCACCGTCGATGTCTGCCACGACAAGGTACACGCGCAGGACGCCGGACTGGCCAGCGATGGCAAGGTCGATCAGTTCCGCCGCAAGATACGGCTACAAGGGCCGCTGGATGCCGCGCAACGTGCTAAGCTATTGGAGATCGCAGATAAATGTCCCGTGCACCGAACCCTTGAAGGCTCGGCCCATATCACGACTGAGCTGCTGGACTGAAAACCACCTTTGTCAGCTTATGATAATGATTGAAGGGGGCTTTTGCCCCCTTTTTCTAACGGCGCCTCGGTGAGGGTCGGTGAATTGGTGGCCGTGCCGTCGGAGGACGCGCCACCGGGGGATGCGGACGCGACGGCGGTTTGGCGATCGGTGGCTTTGGCCGCGGTGGAGGGGTCGGACGAACCGGTCGATCGGGGCGGTCGGGCCGGTCTGGGCGGTTTATGTCAACATCTACATTCACGTTACGGTCGTGGTAGTAATCATTCCACAGCATCGAGTCGTAGAACGGGTCATACCCAACGCCATACCCTACCCCGACGGACACGCCATCGCAGGCGGACAATGTAAACGTTGCAGTACCCAACCCCAGCGCCAGAACAGACCGTTTTAACAGTTTGCGAGTCATCCGAGCCTCCTTACTGCAAAGACCGGAACGACGCGAAAACGGCGTTCAAGGCTTCAACATAAGACGGGTCGGCCCCGTCACGCAGGATCGCAACCCCTATCGCAACACGGTCACGCGGCAGGTCAATCACGGTGGCGGTAAAGTTTACGCCTCGCCCATCCCGATTGCCGGTGCCTCGAATAACGTGGGCTGGCCGCCCACCAATCCTTGTATTGCTGGTGCTGGTCACGGTCGGGTCTTTGACGAGGAATTTGTCGATATCCTCAAGATAGCTCAGCCCGCCCTGAATGCTGGAAACCCGTGATGGTGAGACGAAGCCCATCCAGACATTATCGTCGGTCACCGGTCTGATCCCCATGACGCGCGAAACCGCACGGGCATCGCCCAGATTGGTATCCTCGATTTCACGCGGGCCACCGGTACGCAATGTCCAGAAGTCGGGAACCTCAAAGCGGAACAGGGCGCGTCCTTCATCGGTGTAAGTCACCGGCGTGTCGGCTTGCACAGGCGTTACAGCCAACCAAGTCACGGCACTTGCAGCAAGCACCAAGCTTAACAAAATACGCATATCTCAATAACCTGATCAGTTTTCTGATGTCAGGTTGCCCATGCAGTTTGACTTTGTCCAGCATCCTGTTCTGCAGACAATAAAAAACCCGCGTCCGGAAAGCTCCGAACGCGGGTGTATCTTGCGCAAGAGCGCGCTATCAGGTGCGTGCGTCGCCCAGCAGCTTCCACAGGCCAGGGATCAGCAGAGCGGCCAGCGCCAGCTTGATCGCGTCACCCAGCAGGAACGGTGTCAGACCCCATTCCAGGATCGGCTTGTCCCAGCCATACAGCTGACCCAGCCACAGCAGGCCCGGCACGTAGATCAGCACGTTGGCCAGTACCAGCGCCAGCGCCAGCTTGCCGACCGAACGATCCCAGCCGCGCGCGGCCAGTGCGCCCAGCAGAATGGTCGCCATCAGGTAACCGACCAGATAGCCGCCGGTGCCACCCATCATGTAGGTCAGGCCGTATTTTTCGGCCGAGGAGCCTGCAAACACGTCAAAGCCCAGAGCACCAACCAGCAGGTAACCCAGCATCGTGATCAGGCCAAGGCGCGCGCCATAGGCGGTGCCGATGGTCAGAACGGCGAATGTGCCCATGGTGATCGGAACCGGCCACATCGGCACTTTGATTTTGGCTGCAACAGCCAGAGCAACGATACCCAGGGCAACCAGAGCCACCTGCTTGACGCGCAGCGCCGTCCCCTCACGCGGGCCAAAAGCATTGGCCAGTACGTTTGCGTTCATCTCATTTCTCCACATTCGGACTTATTTGCACATGCAGCAATGCCCGTTCCGGGCCGTTGCTGCAAGATGATTACGCTATCGCAGCGCGTATTTGGTCTCCATTTCATAGGATTTTCGCGGTCCTGATACAGTCCAGCGGACTGTCCAGCGCGGCCATCCTGAGAAATCATAGTCTGCATCATAGCTGTCTGGCGGGCAATCGTGATGATCCTCGACCCGGGTTTGGCCAAGTTTGAGTGCGTGAAAAAACCGATCATCATCAAAATGGATAGCGATCCGATCACCGGCGTCGCGCCAAAGGTATCGACGCGTTCCCGTCATTGCAGGCTGCCCCGGAACACGCAGCGTGACCGTCTCATCATAGACCAACCCTTGGGTATCTTGCCGAAGCTCTGCCTTACCCTCGGCCTGAATGATCTGGCCTGCACGCTCGTCCCGGATGAGGCGGCTCAGGTCCCAAACCCCCTGGAAATCATAAATATTTCTGGGCAGGCTCACTTCAAATAGATTCCGTCAGTTGTATTGCCTGAATCATCCACAAACCGGATGGTTTCACCGCTTTGCTCAACATCATAACAAGCCCAGAAATCCGAAGGCGGCCAGACCGAGCAATAGCGATCATCACGAACAGCCCATCGTCCCGAACTTGGGCGACCTGAAAAGTACTGCGTTTGCATGTTGCTATCGAAGGTCTGGGTGATCCCCTCGCCATAGTCGAGCTTCTTGCCAGCAAGCGCCATCAGAATCTCATCACCCGTCAGTTGCTGAAACTCGTCGGCGGTCACAAATCCGGGCCAAAGCAATAAAATCAGGGCAAACCGTCTCATCCCAGCACTCGCGCCTTGTTCCTTGGTCAATGCGCGGCTAAACCCCGCGCCAACGCCTCATCCCAATCATAAAAAGGTGCTGCCGCCAATGATTCCCCGCTATTCACGCCCCGACATGGTCGCCATCTGGTCACCCGAGAGCAAGTTCCGCATTTGGTACGAGATCGAGGCGCACGCCTGCGACGCCATGGCCGATCTAGGCGTGATCCCGCGTGAAAACGCCGAGGCCGTGTGGAAAGCCAAGGATGTGGAGTTTGATGTCGCCCGTATCGACGAGATCGAAGCCGTCACCAAACACGACGTCATCGCCTTCCTGACCCATCTGGCCGAACATGTGGGTAGCGAGGAAGCTCGTTTCGTGCATCAGGGCATGACCTCCTCGGACGTGCTGGACACTTGCTTCAATGTGCAACTGACCCGCGCCGCCGACCTGCTGATTGCAGACCTCGAAGGTCTGTTGGCTGCCCTGAAACGCCGCGCGATCGAGCACAAAGACACCGTTCGCATCGGTCGCAGCCACGGTATCCATGCCGAACCCACCACGATGGGCCTGACCTTTGCCCGCTTCTATGCCGAGATGGACCGCAACTTGTCCCGGATGCGCGATGCCCGCGCGGAAATCGCCACCGGAGCGATCAGCGGCGCGGTCGGGACGTTTGCGAATATCGACCCGCAGGTTGAAGAGCATGTCTGCGACAAGCTGGGTCTGGTGCCTGAACCGATCAGCACGCAGGTCATTCCCCGCGACCGTCACGCCGCATTCTTCGCCACACTGGGTGTTATCGCCAGCAGCATCGAAAACATCGCTATCGAAATCCGCCACATGCAGCGTACCGAAGTACTGGAGGGGGCCGAGTTCTTCTCGATGGGTCAGAAAGGCTCATCCGCGATGCCGCACAAGAAGAACCCGGTGCTGACCGAGAACCTGACCGGTCTTGCGCGCATGGTGCGTGCGGCCGTGATCCCGGCGATGGAGAACGTGGCGCTGTGGCACGAGCGCGATATCTCGCATTCCTCGGTCGAACGCATGATCGGGCCGGATGCCACTATCACGCTGGACTTTGCACTCGCGCGATTGACCGGTGTAATCGACAAGATGCTGATCTTCCCCGAGAACATGATCGAGAACATGAACAAGTTCCCCGGTCTTGTCATGAGCCAACGAGTGCTGTTGGCGTTGACCCAAGCCGGTGTAAGCCGCGAGGATGCCTATGCCATGGTTCAGCGCAACGCGCTGAAAGTCTGGGAGCATCGCACCGACTTCAAAGAGGAACTGTTGGCCGACGCCGATGTCACCGCCGCGCTGAGCCCGAAAGAAATCGAAGAGAAATTCGATCTCGGCTACCATACCAAACATGTAGATACGATTTTCGCCCGCGTATTCGGCGAATAATTCAAACTCAAATAGTGCTAAAAACTTGGCCCGGTTTGCTCAATGCAGCCGGGCCTTGTGTCTTTGCCAGATTGGCAAAAATCGGTTAATCTGTTGGCACAGTTTCCGCGAAAGGAAAACTCGATGCTACGAACTGCTCTATGCGCAATTGCTCTTATCTGTGCGGGCACCGCCGGATTTGCCTGTAACGGTAACACCAAGCAAACCCAGTCCTGTGCTGAAGGCACAATTTGGGACAGCGAAAGCCAAAGCTGCATGAAAATCGTCAATAGCTGACATTTTTATTTCCTGCTTGTGAATAAAAGCGATCAGTCAATCGTTAGCTTTTTTGAAGATCAAGCTATGATTGTAACAAGTCTCTTTGACAACGGAGTAGGAAAATGCGTCTTGTACTAGCCTCGGCCATCGCTCTTCAGGCCTTTACTTTCGCGCCCATGGCCATTGCTGCGGGTGGTGGGGACAGCAGCCCGCCCAAGCCCACCAACACCACAAAGAAATGCCTGTTTGGCCGCGTCTATGACGAGGCAGCCGGGCGCTGCGTCAAACCCAACAAGACGAATTTCACCGAAGACCAACTGTATGATGTCGTGCGCGAGTTGGCTTACGACGGGCAGTACGAAAATGCTCAGGGCATACTGCGTATCATGGATCAAGATGATGATCGGGTGCAGACCTATTGGGGGTTCACCTATCGCAAGATGGGTGAGCTGAAACTGGCTGACGCATTTTACCAGAAAGCAATTGAATCCAACCCCGACAACATCCTCGCCCGCAGCTACATGGGTCAGGGATTTGTTACCCAGGGCAAGACCGAGTTGGCCATCGCACAATGGCGCGAGATCAAGGCGCGTGGTGGCGAAGGCACATGGGCTGAGACATCGCTGCGCGAAGCGATCAGAACAGGGCTGACATATAGCTACTGAGTTTCAGGGTTTCTTTACCCGACTCTCTATATTCTGCCTGCAACGCGAATGAGGCATTGCAGGCAGATGCAGGACACGAACCTAATGGTGCAGATGACGCCGGGCACGAAACCCCCGGTCGTTGAACAAGACGATGATGCGCCACGTGTTGTGCCGCGCGCCCTCAGCAACCGAGAGAAAGCCGCGGTTGTGGTTCGGCTGCTGCTGAACGAGGGGGCGGATATCCCGTTGGAAGAGCTTCCCGATTCACTGCAGGAACAACTTACCCACCAACTTGGACAGATGGGGTTGGTTGACCGGGTAACGCTGGCCGCCGTCGCACAGGAATTTGCCGATGCGCTGGATGGCGTAGGGCTTGCATTTCCCCATGGGCTAGCCGGTGCTCTGGACGCGGTGAACGGCAAGATCGCCCCAGCCACCGCCGCCCGGCTGCGCAAGGTAGCTGGCGTGAGGCAGATCGGTGACCCATGGCAGCGTTTGCACGAAGTACCCTCAGAAGATCTGGCCGAAATGGCCAAAGCTGAAAGCACAGAAGTCGCCGCCGTTATGCTTTCGAAACTCGAAACCGCCAAGGCTGCCCAGTTGTTGGGCCACCTGCCCGGCCCCACAGCGCGACGGATAACTTATGCAGTCTCGAAAACGGCCAACGTGACGCCCGAGGCGGTTGAGCGGATCGGATGGTCCTTGGCCGCTCAGCTGGATCAACGCCCCGAGCCCGCCTTTCGGGATGGGCCGGGTGAGCGTGTGGGCGCGATCCTCAACCAGTCAGCCGCGGCGACGCGTAATGGTTTGCTGACCGCGTTGGACGAAGAAGACGCCGATTTTGCGGATACCGTCCGGCAATCGATCTTCATCTTTTCGCATGTGCCCTCGCGCATCCAACCCCGCGATGTTCCAGCGATTCTGCGCGGTGTGGATCAACCCGTTCTCATCACGGCGTTGGCCGGAGCCAATAGCGACGAAGACCTCGCCACGGTCGAGTTCTTCCTAGCCAACATGTCCTCTCGCATGGCGGAAAACTTACGGGAAGAAATGGCCGAACGTGGCAAGGTCAAACAATCCGACAGTGAAGAAGCGATGTCGCAGATCGTTGCAGCCATCCGCGCGCTTTTGGACGAGGGCGCGATCGCACTGGTCGAGGCGGAGGAGAATGCAGAATAGTCCGGCAAGGCGCGACCACTTGTGATCGCACGATGGGGCCTGTATGTCTCGTCGCGCAGTTCACAACGCTCAGGTGTCTCTCCCCATGCCCGTCGAAAAGTCGGAACTAAGCCGATTTGAGCTTGGAAAATACTACGTCGCCAACCTGTTTCTGACCGGCGTAATCCGCGGCATGCGCCTGCTGCCATATGAGCGCCGCATCGGAGCGATGGGCGCGATTGTGCGCTGGCTTGCCCCCATTGTCGGGTTTCGAACCCGCGTGCGCCGCAACCTGAAACTCACCTGCCCAGACCTGCCCGAGGCCGAGGTCAAACGCATCTGCCGCGCCGTGCCTGACAATGCCGGGCGCGCGATCATGGAGCATTTTTCAGCCGACGGTTTCATCGAGCGACAAAGCAAGGCCAAAGTATCGGGCTCGGGTGTCGAAGCATTTGATGCCGCCGTGGCGGAAGGGCGTCCAGTGATGATGATCACTGCGCATTTCGGGCACTATCTGGCCGCGCGGGTCGCGCTGCAGGCGCGTAGCGGTAAACCCATCGGCAGCCTCTATCGCCGCATGGCAAATCCATATTTCAACGACATGTATGTCGAGGCATTCTATCAGACCGGGTCGCCCATGTTCGAACAGGGCCGCCGAGGGATGGTCGAAATGGTCCGTTCACTGAAAAGCGGAGGCATCATTGCCATTGTATCCGACCTGCATGCGCATGGTGGTGAGGAGCTGACCTTTTTCGGCAAACCCGCCGTCACCTCGGTGCTGAACGCGGAACTTGCGATCAAATACAAGGCTGTGCTGATTCCCTGCTATGCAGTGCGCCAACCCAACGGGATCGATTTTGAGATCGTCCTGCACGACCCGGTCCCGCATACTGATGCCAAAACCATGACCCAGTTCACCAATGACGACCTGGAAGCGATGGTGCGTCAGCACATGGGACAATGGTTCTGGATTCATCGGCGCTGGAAGTCCTGGAGGGGACTGGGGGTCCAGCCAAAGGATATGCCCTGATCACTTAACCCGCGCTGCGGCCACGATCGGACCATGGCCACTGCGCTGGATCAGAACAACGGCAGGCAATTCCGATGACAATGCTGCGGTGAAACTCTGCGGTGTTTGGCCATCCCAGCGACCGGCAATCTGCCAATTCTCGACCACGTTTGCATAATCCAGATCATGTCCGGCCAATTCGCCACGCCGGATCGAGGTGCGACGCATCGGCGAATACTGCACAATCCGAACATCATAGGTTTCGTCGTCTGGTAACTCGATCGGAACGACATTCATGGATACTTCGTTCGCAGTACGCGTGGCACTGACCTCGGCCTCCGGCGGCGCAGTCAGGTGTGCATCGATTAGCCGGTTCAGTTCAATTGACTTGGCCCCAACCACATCCTGCTGCCCATTCACAACCATCTGCGGCGTATAGATCATCGTCCGCCCGCCTTCACGTGCATAGGCGCGCTGACGATCGGTATGGTCGGGATTGGCGTATTCATCTTTCCAGCCAATGTAGTCCCAATAATCCACATGCAACGCCAGACCGATTACATCATCCCGCTTGGCCAATTCATGCATGATCCGGTCTGCTGGCGGGCAGGACGAGCACCCCTGCGAGGTGAACAGTTCGACCACCACCGGGTCATCCTGCGCCTGAGCCGGGGCAGCAAGAAAGAGTGAAACAAACGCGGTCGCAGCGACTGATCTGAGCATGTTTTCTCTCGATAGAGGATGATTGCCTGAAAGGTTTAAGTCGGAACCGAATAAACTGCCAATCAAGGTTTCTTGAGACCTCAGACACAAGCTTTCGACAAAATGTGTGCAATGGTATACAAAAAACCACCCAAACTGCCCGTTTCACCTTGAAACAACTGGTGTGGTAATGCAGATAACCCTTAGCGAAGCCCGTATTCCAAGTCATTTGAGAGGGAGGCCACAGATGCCCATCAAGGTCGGACAGGACACCGCCAAGACACGCCGCAGCCTGAACGTGAATGGCAAATCCATTTCCTATTATTCGATTCCAGCCGCGCAAGCAGCAGGCTTAGGCGATTTTTCGAATCTGCCTGCCGCGTTGAAAGTGGTTCTGGAAAACATGCTGCGGTTCGAAGATGACGGGTTCTCGGTTTCCGTCGATGACATCAAAGCCTTTGCCGAATGGGGTGCCAACGGTGGCAAGAACCCACGTGAGATTGCCTATCGCCCTGCCCGGGTTCTGATGCAAGACTTTACCGGAGTTCCGGCCGTGGTGGATCTGGCAGCGATGCGCGACGGCATCAAGGGCCTTGGTGGGGACGCGCAAAAGATCAACCCGCTGAACCCGGTCGATCTGGTCATCGACCACTCGGTCATGATTGATGAGTTCGGCAACCCACGCGCGTTTCAGATGAACGTGGACCGCGAATATGAGCGCAACATGGAACGCTATCAGTTCCTGAAATGGGGTCAGAACGCGTTCAACAATTTCCGCGTCGTGCCTCCCGGCACCGGAATCTGCCACCAAGTAAACCTGGAATACCTGGCGCAGACCGTCTGGACAGACACGGACCAAAGCGGCGAAGAAGTCGCTTATCCCGATACACTTGTTGGTACTGACAGCCACACCACCATGGTCAACGGCATGGCCGTTCTGGGTTGGGGCGTTGGCGGAATCGAGGCCGAGGCAGCGATGCTGGGTCAACCGATCTCGATGCTGATCCCCGAGGTTGTGGGTTTTGAACTGACCGGTTCGATGGTCGAAGGCACAACGGGAACTGACCTTGTCCTGAAAGTCGTCGAGATGCTGCGCGAGAAAGGCGTGGTTGGTAAATTCGTTGAATTCTACGGCGAAGGTCTGGACCGCTTGCCCTTGGCCGATCGCGCAACCATTGCCAACATGGCCCCCGAATACGGCGCGACCTGTGGTTTCTTCCCGATTGACGGCGAGACCTTGCGCTATATGCGCAATACTGGACGCGACGAAGACCGCATCGCATTGGTCGAGGCCTACGCCAAGGAAAACGGCTTCTGGCGCGATGCCGATTACGCGCCGATCTACACCGACACTCTGTCGCTGGATATGGGCACAATTGTTCCTGCGATCTCGGGCCCGAAACGGCCGCAGGATTATGTCGCACTAACCGACGCCAAGGCCGCATTCACCAAGGAAATGGCCGAGACCTTCAAACGCCCGATGGGCAAACAAATAGAGGTCAAAGGCGAAAACTACGGCATGGAATCGGGCAAAGTCGTGATCGCCTCGATCACCTCCTGCACCAACACGTCGAACCCGTATGTGATGATCGGCGCGGGCCTCGTTGCACGTAAAGCCGCCGCGCTGGGATTGGATCGCAAACCGTGGGTAAAGACCTCATTGGCGCCCGGCTCGCAGGTTGTGTCCGCCTACTTGGAGGCTGCAGGTCTTCAGGAAGATCTGGACAAGATCGGCTTCAACCTTGTTGGCTATGGCTGCACCACCTGTATTGGCAACTCGGGTCCGATCCAAAGAGAAATCAGCGAAGCGATTGCCGAAGGCGATCTTGTTGCCACTTCGGTGCTGTCAGGCAACCGCAACTTTGAAGGCCGCATCTCGCCCGACGTGCGCGCCAACTATCTGGCTTCACCGCCGCTGGTGGTGGTTTATGCTTTGGCTGGTACGTTGGACATCGACCTGACCTCGGAACCGATTGGACAGGATCAGGCCGGCAACGATGTCTACATGAAAGACATCTGGCCGACCCAAAGCGAAATCGCCGAATTGGTTGAGGCAACCGTGACCCGCGAGGCGTTCCAGTCGAAATATGCCGATGTCTTCAAAGGCGACGAGAAATGGCAGGAGGTCGAGGTTCCACAACAGGAAACCTATGATTGGCCACCGACGTCAACCTACATTCAAAACCCTCCCTATTTCCAAGGCATGGGGCCTGAGCCGGGCACGATCTCGAATATCGATGGTGCAAAGGTTCTGCTGATCCTGGGCGACATGATCACCACCGACCATATCTCGCCCGCCGGTTCCTTTGCGACAACGACACCTGCCGGGAAGTATCTGACGGATCGTCAGGTTCAGCCGCGCGAATTCAACTCGTATGGCTCACGCCGTGGCAACCACGAGATCATGATGCGCGGCACCTTCGCTAATATCCGCGTTAAGAACGAGATGCTGGATGGCGTCGAAGGCGGTTATACAAAAGGCCCGGATGGTGAACAAACCTCGGTCTACGAAGCATCGATGGCCTATCAGGAGCAAGGCACCCCGCTGGTCGTCTTTGGCGGCGAACAGTACGGTGCAGGTTCGTCACGCGACTGGGCGGCCAAGGGCACAGCTCTGCTTGGCGTCAAGGCAGTGATCGCCGAAAGCTTTGAGCGCATCCACCGTTCAAACTTGGTGGGCATGGGCGTTATACCGTTCGAATTCACCGATGGTGATACCCGCAAGACACTGGGTCTGAAAGGTGATGAGACCGTATCGATCCACGGGTTGGATTCAGTTGAGCCCCTGCAGGAAGTGCCCTGCACCATCATTTACGGAGATGGTACCGAAAAGACGATCACCCTGAAGTGCCGCATCGATACCGCGCCCGAGATCGAATACATCGAAAACGGCGGTGTGCTGCAATACGTGCTGCGCAATCTCGCAAAAGCGTCATAAATCAGCAGGTTGATATCCAACCTCAGCCCCCGGCCCTGCGCCGGGGGTTTTGTTTTCTGGCCATTTATTCAAAAATCTGAAACTGTTGAGCAAGACAGTCTTCGGAATTCCATCACCATGAAAAAGCCCAACGCCCTACTGGTTTGCTCGCTTAGCGTCATCGCCGTGATCGGGATCTGGGGCGTCGTCGATATCGAAAGCTTGGTGACTTGGGCCAACAGCATCGTGCAACAAACCTTCCACAGTCGCGGTTGGTTCGTGATGCTCGCGGCCTCGGGCATGTTGATCGGGTGTTTGGTTCTGGCTTTTTCGCCCTATGGCAAAATACGTCTGGGCCGAGATGATGAAGAGCCCGAGTTCTCGACCGCCACCTGGATCTCAATGCTGTTCTCCGCAGGAATGGGCGTTGGACTGCTGTTCTGGGCGGTCGCCGAGCCCCTGACCCATTTCAACTTCATCTCGGGCATGGCACCCGACTATGTCGCCGCGCAGCAGGCGATGCTGGCAACAAACTTCCATTGGGGCCTGCACGCCTGGGCGATTTACGGTTCGACCGCGCTGACCATCGCTTATTTCAGCTTTCGGCGCGGGACAGGCATGATGGTCAGTGCACCGATCAAAAGCCTGTTCCCAGGAGAACGCTGGGCCGAGCGGGTCGGGTGGCTGTCGGATTTCATGGCCATTGTTGCAATCTCTATCGGTGTTGGCGGTTCAATGGCCATGGGCGTGTTCCAGGTTGCGGACGGGATTGCGGTTCTGGGTGGCCGGGAAACGGTTGGTGCCCTTCTGATCGGCGTTGTTTTCCTGGCGATGGTCGCAGCCTACATCCCTGCTCTGTTAATCGACCTTGGCCAAGGCATGGCGCGCTTGTCGAATGCGGCAATGCTGATCGCGATCTGCCTTGTGGCCTACACAGTGGTCCTCGGGCCTACAGAGTATCTGTTGAACACTGTGGTTCAAGGGTTCGGCGATTACGTCACCAATGTCATCCCTCGGGGCTTTCAGACCTTCACCTTCTTCGGCGATGACGTCACCAAATGGTTCAGCGACTGGACTCTCACCTATATGGTCTGGTGGATCGCCTGGGGACCTTTTGTTGGTGTGTTTGTCGCGCGTATCTCTCGCGGTCGCACGATCCGGGAATTCGTGATCGGAGTACTCTTTGCGCCCACACTGTTCTCGATCCTTTGGTTCGGTGCCTTCGGCGGCATCGGTCTGTTCGAGGCGCTCAACGGTGCCGGAGAACTGCTGGCCTATACGCAAACAAACATCGAGCGTGTGACCTTCGCCCTGCTCGACCGTTTGCCCTTATCGCAGATCACAATACTTGCAACCGTAGCGGCGGCGTTTCTGTTCATCGTAACCAGCGTTGTAAGCGCGGCCTTTGTGCTGGGTACATTCTCGTCCCAGGGGTATGAAAACCCGCCCCCGCGCGTGCGGCTGATCTGGGGTGCATTGCTGGGCTTGTTGAGTGTCGCGATGATCCTGTCGGGTTCGGTGGAATCGGTCAAAGTCCTGATCTCACTCGGGGCGCTGCCCTTTGTGTTCATCTCGGTTCTGCTGATGGTCTGCCTGTTCCGAGGACTACGAGAAGAGGGGCTGAGCCATGCTGATCGGTGATCTGACGGATACGCTTATGAATCTGACCACCTTTGCATTCATCGGCGCGATGATCTGGATTTTGGTCCGTAAGTAACGGCTTGAATCCCGGCCATTTTACCGATTTCCTACGATTATGGACAAAGTCGCATTGATAACCGGCGGTGCACGCGGAATTGGGCGTGCAATCGTCGAAGACCTCAGCCGTGATCACCGCGTCGCGTTTACTTGGCTGTCGAGCAAACCCACGCCCGAGCTACTGGGTGGGGATGTTCTGGCCATACGCTCCGATCTATCTGCGCCCGACCAGCCGGCTATCGTGATTTCGCAGGTGATCGAGAGGTTTGGAAGGCTGGATGTGATCGTCAACAATGCCGGCCTTGTGAAATCTACCCCCAAAGAGGAATTTCGGGCCGAGGACCACCGCGCCATTCTGGATTTGAACCTGCTGGCCCCCGCCGCATTGTTGGCTGCTGCGCTACCACATCTGAAACGCGACGCCTCAATCGTCAGTATCTCATCCATGAACGCGGTCTTGCCGCCTCGGGATGCGGTGACCTATGGGGCCAGCAAGGCCGCCCTGAATCTATGGACCCACGCCATGGCAAAGGAGCTTGGGCCAAAGGGGATACGCGTTAATGCAGTCGCGCCGGGTGCGATCAACATCCCCGAAGCGCCTCGGTCAGAGGAGTTGACCGCGCTGTTTGTCAAAGAAACCGCTTTAGATCGCGCGGGAAAGCCCGAGGATATCGCCAAAGTCGTCAGGTTTCTGGCGTCCGATGCCGCATCCTTCATCACTGGTGAGGTTCTGGGCGTCACCGGTGGCTATCGCTTATGAGCCACCTGCGGCTTTCTCAAGTGCTGGGCGGATCGTGCTTTCGATCACCCGCTGAGTGACCGGACCAGCCCAGCGCAGGATGATCGTGCCCTCACCGTCGATCACATAGGTTTCGGGCACACCGTAGACGCCCCAGTCCAGCCCCATGCGGCCCTGTTCATCCCGACCGATACCGGCATAGGGATCGCCCAGTTCGGCAAGAAATCCTTCGGCGTTGTCCAGTTGATCTTTGTAGTTGATACCATAGACCGGGATACCCTCGTCAGACAGAGCCTGCAGATTGGGGTGTTCGACGCGGCATGGTGCACACCAACTGGCCCAGTAGTTGACCAGCTTGACCTCGCCATCACGCAGTGTGGCATCATCGAAGCCCGGTTTGCCCGCGAACTCGGTCAGTACAACCGGCGGTGCTGGCTGACCCTCGCGCGCCGAGGGCAAGGCGTTGGGATCGTCACGGAACATGCCGATGCCCGCGAGCACAGCGAAGGCGCCGAAAATCAGCGGAGGCGCGATCATCAGGGGCGAAATCTTAGCCATTGCGTGACATCCTTTGTTCAACCTTCTCCATCTCGGCCCGTACCTTACGGCCCCGGATCACGCTGAAACCCACCAATGCGATCAGAAGTCCGATTGATACGACATAGGACCACAAGACGGTATCGGCATATTTTCCAAGATCAGGCATCACCCGCTCACCCTTTCACGCGCCATAAGCGCCTTGGTCCGGCGGGCGCGAATTTCTGTGCCCGTACGATAGAAGACCAGCGCAATGAACAGCAGTACAAAGCCGATGATGCAAAGCAGCAGTGGATAGAAGTAGATATTGCTTACCTTCTCCTCAGTATCCGTGCCTGTGATCGCCCCGGCGCGCATCACCGAAGCCCCCTGATGCAGCCCCTGATTCCAGAAGTTCACCGCATACCGGCTGAGGAACGCAAAGACAGAACCCACAAGGCAAAGGACCGAGGTCAGGTCAGCCGCGGTGTCCGGGTCTTCGATGGCTTCCCACAGGGCGACATAGCCCAGATAGAACAGGAACAGGATCAGGAACGATGTCAGGCGCGGGTCCCAGGCCCACCATGTCCCCCACATAGGCTGCCCCCAGATCGCTCCGGTGGCCAATGCGATCAGCGTCATCACGATGCCAATGGGCGCAGCGGCGCGGGCAGCCAGCGCACTGACATGGTGGCGACGCACCAACCAGACCAGCGAAGTTGCCAGCATCATCAGCCAGCAATTGATCGCCATCAACGCGGCAGGTACATGCAGGTAGATGATCTTTACGGTCGAGCCTTGCTTGTAGTCATCCGGGGTGAAGAAAAAGCCCCAGATCAATCCGACGACCAGACAAAGACCTGAGCTGATCCAGAAGAACGGAAGGACCCGTTCGCTGGTCGCGAGGAACTTACGCGGGTTGGCGTATTCCCAAAGGGCATTGGCTTTGGCTGCGATTGTCATGGGCTCTATCTAGTCCGAGTCGGCGTGGTTCTCAATTGACCTCAGTCAAGCTTTGTGGCCATCACCTAAGATTGATGCGCAGTACCGCTGCGCTGGCAAAGGGTAAAAGTGCGACCGTTGCGGCGGTAATCCCTGCCAGCATTAGCAGGGGCGTTTGCGTCTCCATGCCTATCGCACCGCGTCGGGCGACCTCGGCTCCGAAAATCAAAGTCGGTACGTAGAGCGGCAAAACCAGAAGCGACAGTAGCAGACCGCCCCGTTTTAGACCAACAGTAAGGGCCGCGCCAAAGGTGCCGATAACGCTCATCGCCGGAGTACCGAGGAGCAGTGAGATCACTAGCCACGAAAACCCGGGTACAGGCAGGTTTAGCAACACGCCTAGGAACGGCGCGGCCAGAACCAGCGGCAATCCGGTGGTTAGCCAATGGGCTAGCGCTTTGACGGTAACAACTGATTCCAACGGAAGCGGCGCGGTCGCGAGCAGATCAAGCGAGCCGTCTTCCCAATCCAGCGCCAGAAGGCGATCAAGTGACAGCAGACACGCCAAAAGCGCGCCCAGCCAAAGAACACCCGGTGCGATGGTCGAAAGCAGCGAAGATTGCGGGCCAACCGAGAATGGCACCAGAACGGTGACGATCAGGAAGAAAGCAAGACCGAGACCAAAGCCACCCCCCGCACGGAAGGCCAATTTCAGATCACGCAGCAATAAGGCGATCACAAGAAACCTCCGTCGAAATCGTCGATGGGCTTGGGCTTGGCCTTGTTGGGGCCAACGTCCAGAACCTCTCCGTCCAATCCAAGATCAATATGGGTCGCAATCAGGGCCGAACCACCCTGCCCCAGATGCGCGCGCACCGCATCCGCAAACATCTGCACGGCGTGACGATCCAGCGAGACCGTCGGCTCGTCCAGCATCCAGATCGGGCGGCCAGTAACCAACATACGCGCCAATCCCAGACGCCGTTTCTGCCCCGCCGAAAGGTTGCCCGCATGGCGGTCAGCCAACTCGTTCAGTTCAAACGCATCAAGGGCGTGCTGGATATCACGGGTGCCAAAGACCGACGCCCAGAAGTTGAGGTTTTCGACGACGGTCAGGGTCGGTTTTAACCCGTCGGAATGGGACGCGTATGCGATCTGGTCTTCTGCCCCGTCGATTTGCCCTGCCAGTGGCGGTTGCAGGCCCGCAAGCGTACGCAGTAATGTTGTCTTTCCGATTCCATTCGGCCCCCGCAGGATCAGTGCCCTTCCTGCCTCAAGCGAGAAGCTCAGCCCTTCGAGCACGGGAACTCCGCCGCGTGCGATGGCCAGTTCGGTTACCTTTAAAGTCATGAAGCCCGCTTAGCGGATTGTGCGTGTGGGCAAAAGGTCGGAATTGCCGCAGAGCGGCCGGTTGGATCGCAGTGAGGGGCCAGCCCCTCACACTCCCTGGGATATTTTTTGCCAGAGCAAGAACAGATCCTCAGACCGGGATCAGCGCAAGCGCAATGCGGCGGCCTTCGGAAAGCAGCACGTTGTAGGTGCGGCAGGCCGCCGGAGAGTTCATGATTTCGACACCCAGACCTGCCTCTTCCAATGTGGTGCGCAAGTCGGCTGGGATGTGGGTCAGTTCTTTGCCCGTACCGATGAACAGAACATCGACATGTTCGGACAAGGCCAGCAGGGTCTGGGCGTCGGAGTAACCCGCCCAAGCCGATGTACCGGTGGGGCCGGTCAGGACTGCCCCATCATGAACCTCCCCGCCTATCCGAAAGAACCCGGGGCCATAGCCATCAACCGGCTGAGCGTTTGTATATGTGATCTCGTTCAGGCGCATGTACAGGGTTCTAGCCCCAAAGCGGCAGGCCGGACAAGGCCGCTGTTGCAATCACCAGATAGGCTGCAGCGCGGTAGAGGTTCTCGTACTCGGGTCGGAACATCCAGCCCCCCAGCCAGTTGCCCGCGATGTTGGGAACCGCAAGCGCAAGGCCCAATCCGATGCTCGCGATCGAAAGACGCCCCATCCCGCCAAGATATCCGAGGATCAGCAAATCGAAAGCAAACAGGAACAGCAGGATCGTCGCGCGGATGATCTCAACCGGTAAGGGCCGTGACATATAAAACAGGATGACAGCAGGCCCCGGTATCCCGGCTACCCCGCCAAGTAGCCCTGCAGCCCCGCCGATCGCAGCAACCATGCCACGCGATACCGCTCCCCGGTAGCGCAGACCAAAAACCAGAACGGCCAGCATCGACAATGAAATCAGGCTGACGATATAGCGGAACACTTCGGGATCGGTCCGGGTCAGCAGCCATAAGCCAACCGGTAGAAGTAGCGCGCACCCGACCAAAAGGCGCATCAGATCTGCCTTGTCAACAACCGTCCATGCGCGGCGCAGGTTCGGGATCGGGCCAAATATGTCCATGACCGTCAGCGCGATGATGGCACCGAAGGGGCCGAGATACGGGCTGGCGATGGGCAGGAAGATCAGGGCCGTCCCAAAGCCGGAGAACCCGCGCACGATGCCCCCAACAAAGGCGGCGAAAATAATAACGGCCAGACCGGTTGGGGTCTGGCCGAAATACTCAGGCATCAATGTTGGCAAACTGGTTGCTCGCCGTATTCGACGGCTTCGACCAGTCGCGCTTGACCCCCAGCCACAGCAGGATGGTCGAGGCCACGAAGACCGACGAATAGGTCCCGACGATCACGCCCCAGATCATCGCGAAGACAAAGCCTCGGATCACGTCTCCGCCCAGTACATAGAGCGAGATCAGCGCCAGCAGCGTGGTCACAGAGGTCATCACCGTCCGGCTGAGCGTTTCGTTGATCGAGATGTTCAGCACCTCTTTGAGGTCTTTCTTCTTATACTTCCGCAGGTTTTCGCGAACCCGGTCGAAGACGACCACGGTGTCGTTCAGCGAATAGCCGACGATAGTCAGTAGAGCGGCGATGATCGCCAGGTCAAAACGGATTTGTAGTTCCGAGAAGATGCCGATGGTCAGGATCACGTCATGCACCAACGCGGCGACCGCCCCGAGTGCGAACTGCCATTCGAACCTAAGCCAGATATAGACAAGCACTGCGCCAATCGCCAAGGCGACCGCAATGACCGCGGTCTGGATCAACTCACCCGAAACCTTGGGGCCAACCGATTCTACCGAGACGAACTGGATATCCGGCGCGGCGACGGTCAGCGCTTCTTCGACGGCTGTGACGGTTGCGGCCGCCACAGCTTCGGCCCCGTCCTGTGCCTGAATGCGGATCATCGCGACGTTTTCATCCTCGCCAAAGGTGGGATCAAAAATCTCGGTGATAGTCACATCGCCAAGCTCAAGCGGCGCGATGGCGTCGCGATAGGCGCCGACGTCGATCTCTTGCGCGCTTTGGGTCCGGATCGTGGTGCCGCCGCGAAAGTCGATGCCGAAGTTCAGCCCTTGCAGCAGGAATGACGTGAATGCGATCACCATCATCAAACCCGAGATGCCCAGCCAGACCTTCCAACGGCTAAAGAAATCGAACGAGGTGTTTTGGGGTACGAGTTTCAGTCTCATGTCAAACCTCGATCGTTTTCGGACGGCGGCGTTCGAACCACATCACGATCATCAGACGCGTCACAAAGATCGCGGTGAAGACCGAGGTCAGAATACCCAGACCAAGCGTAATGGAGAAGCCGCGCACGGGACCACTGCCCATGGCAAACAGGATGGTTGCGGTAATGAATGTGGTCACGTTAGCGTCCAGAATGGCTGAAAGCGCTTTTTCGTATCCCAGCTCGATGGCACGCGCCGGACCTTTGGCAGATTTCAACTCTTCGCGGATACGCTCGAAGATCAGCACGTTGGCGTCAACTGCCATGCCCACCGTCAGCACGATACCCGCGATCCCGGGCAAGGTCAGCGTGGCGCCGATCAGTGAGAGCAGGCCAAACAAAAGCCCCACGTTCAAGATCAGCGCAACATTGGCGAAGATGCCGAACAGGCCGTAGCTGAGAGCCATGAATACCAACACGGCGACAAAGGCCACGATTGTCGCGACTTTACCTGCGTCGATACTGTCCTGACCCAGCTCAGGGCCGATGGTGCGCTCTTCCAGGAAATCCAGACCTGCAGGCAAGGCACCTGCGCGCAGCAGAACGGCCAAATTGGTGCTTTCTTCAACTGTGAAGTTGCCAGTGATGATGCCCGAACCACCTGGGATATGGCTTTGGATTACAGGGGCCGAGATCACCTCGTCATCCAGGACGATAGCAAAGGGTGCGCCAATGTTTTCCAGCGTGTAATCGCCGAATTTGCGCGCGCCAGAGGTGTTGAACCGGAAGCTGACCGCAGGGCGGCCGTTCTGGTCGAAAGATGGCTGCGCGTCGACCAATTCTTCACCGGTCACGACGGGTGCGGCGTCCAGAGTGTAATACACACCATCTTCATCGATCGATGGCACAAGCTTCTCGCCAACTCCCGGAATGGCATCCGGGTCAGTCCCGCGTCCAACGACAGGATTGAACGTCAACTGTGCCGTCGTGCCGATAATCTCTTTGAGCTCCCCGGCGCTGCCGATGCCGGGCACCTGAATCAGGATACGATCAGCGCCCTGACGCTGGATCGTTGGTTCGCGTGTGCCAACCTCGTCGATCCGACGGCGGATGATCTCAAGGGACTGGCGCACGGTGCGGTCATCCGAAGCAAGCTTTTCGGCCTCGGACAGTTGGACAACGATAGTGTCCCCCTCGGCGCGAGCCTCTATATCTGTTGCCCCTGCCCCGGTCAGCGTCTGCACCTGTCGGGCCAGACCGCGCACAACCTCTAATGCGCGGGACATGCCCTCGGGTTGGCTGATGCGCACGCGAATCTCGTCAGGCGCCGAATCCTGACGACGGATCGTGCCGACCGTCGCGCGTTCATCACGCAGCGCGTCGCGGATTTCGGGCCACATCGCCTCCATCCGGGATTCGTAGACATCATCAACCTTGACCTCGGCCAGCAAATGCGCGCCGCCGCGCAAGTCGAGCCCGAGATTGACCAGAGACGACGGCAGCCAATTCGGCCATTGCGCGGCCTCGGCCTGCATTTCAGGTGTATCAATGCCAAGCTCAATCGCAGCCTTGGCATCGTTAGATTGTTCGACGCGCGTATAAAACGCATTCGGCAGGGCAAGGAATAGACCGATCAAACAGACCGACCAGATCAGAACCCGCTTCCAGGAATCAATTTGCAGCATTACCCTGCCTTTTCAAGGAATTGTCGCGCGAAGTTACTTCGCAGGTTCGGTCTTGTTCAGAACCTGAGCGATGGTCGATTTGACCACGCGAACCTTAACGCCCTCGGCGATCTCGACTTCGATCTCGTTATCGCCTTCCTTGACCTTCGACACCTTGCCGATCAGCCCGCCTTGGGTGACAACCTGATCGCCCCGGCGCACGGCTTCGACCATGGCCTGATGTTCCTTCATCTTTTTCTGCTGCGGACGGATCAGCAGAAAATACATAATCGCGAAGATCAGGATCAACGGGAGAAACTGGGCGATTGCGCCACCTTCCATGGGATATTCCTTTGTTCTGATGATGCAGAGAGCTCTCTGCAAAGTTTGCGGGAACCTATGCTTTGAAACATGGGTTTGCAAGCAAACCTGGCCCCATTTCGACCATCGGGTTCAAAGGTTTGCTGCCGGACGTTGCAGATATGTTCTAGGCAGACCCTTCCAGTCAGATATAGTCCTGTGGCAGGAGGCCTAATGATTCAATCAATCCAGACCCTTGGCGCATTTGTTCGCCTGATGCTCGTGACAACCTGTATAGGTCTTTTGGCGTCGCCCGTATGGGCACAGAACGCCACTAGCGAAGAGCCTGCTATAGAAGACACTGAATCAGAGATTTTTCAGGCTCCGGTTATCGTTGACGGCGACACCTTGTTTCACCTGCGCGGCTCCAGCGCGCTGCCCGCTCCGGAACGGGCCGCGAGTGTACAGAACAAGATCATCGAAATCGCCGAGGCCTCAGACGCCGAGCAGGTCTCCATAACCTTCGAGGACTCAGAGTTCGGCATTCGAATCTTTGCCGATGGTGTTCAAGTTTCGATCGTGACCGATGCCGATTCCGAGCTTGAGCAGATGGACTTGAACGTTCTCAGTTTGTTGCACGGCGACGCTATTAAACAATCCATTGAAAGCTATCGCGCAAACCGCACTGAACAGGCGCGTGTTTCGGGTGCCATCGAAGCCTTAGCATGGACAGCTGGATTCGCGCTTTTTGTCGTCGTTATCCTGTGGCTGCACCGGCGCATTCGCCGCCGTACGCTGAAACTGGTCAAGCGTTACCTCAAGGATGTCGAAACCGCGACCGCAAAAAGCGTTCAGGCCGAGGCCATCGCCGCGTTGATCCGGTATGCTCTGAATTTTGTCCTGCTGGTGATCTTTTTCCTCGGCTTCTACTACTACCTTTCCTTCGTTCTGCTTGCCTTTGCCGAGACGCGCTATTTCGCGCAACTCCTGCTGACCTACTTGACCGAGCCGGTCCTGCTGATCTTCAAAGGCATCCTCAGCTACATCCCAAACCTGATCATGTTGATACTGATCGCATGGATAACGCTGTATATTATCCGGGGCATGCGTGTGTTCTTTGACGCCGTCGAGGCGGGAACCTTTGACATGGGCGATTTTGAAAGCCACTGGGTGAACCCGACCTTCAACATCGCCCGCGTCGTCGTTATCCTGATCGCTCTGGTCTTTGCTGTCCCTTACATCCCCGGGTCAGACTCGGCGGCGTTTCAGGGGCTGACGATTCTGGTTGGTGCCATGCTGTCGCTGGGCGCAAACTCGGTCGTCTCGAACATGCTGGCGGGGCTCTTCGTGATCTATCGCCGCTCAACTTCGATCGGGGATCGGATCCAGATCGGGGAACATATTGGCGATGTGGTGCAGATCAAGCTGATGGAGACGCACCTTAAGTCCATCAAGAACGAACTGATCTCGATCCCGAACGCCCAGTTGATGAATTCGGACGTGGTGAATTTCTCGAAGAGAACCGACGGTAGCGGGTTGCTGCTGCACACGACCGTAGGCATCGGGTACGAAGAGCCACCCGAGAAAGTTGAGGCAATGCTGATAGAAGCCGCCCATCGCACCAAGGGGATCAAGGCAAAGCCCGAACCCTTTGTTTTATGGACCGCATTGGCCGATTACGCGATAAACTATCAGATCAACGGTTATACCACGCGGGGCAGTATCATCCCGAAAATCCGCTCGGACCTGCATCGCAACATCGTGGCCGTGTTCAATGAGAATAACGTGCAGATCATGACACCTTCGTACATGGCCGACCCGCCCGAGCCGAAAATCCCAACCGAAGAGTGGGATGGCCATCTGGCGCATGAATCCCACGAGGAATCGGATAAGTCGTAACCGGTGCTACACCCTGCCATTCAGATGGTGCATAAGCGGATTCAGTGATTCACGCAGTTAAGGATCTGAACCATGCACGACATCCGCGCCATACGCGAAAACCCAGCCGCCTTCGACGCCGCCCTTGCGCGCCGCGGGGACGCGCCGGTGTCGTCAGACCTGCTGAGGCTGGACGAAAGCCGCCGCGCCAAGATTCTGGCTGCTGAGACAGCTCAGGCCGAGCAGAACAAGGCCTCCAAGGAGGTTGGCGCTGCCAAAGGGCGCGGGGATGAAGCTGAATTCGAACGCCTGCGCGCTCTGGTCGCCGAGAAAAAGGCCGAAGTGGCCCGGATGCAGACCGAAGCCAAGGATCTGGACGCTCTGCTGGCCGACCAGCTGATCCGCATCGCGAACCTGCCCGCCGAGGATGTGCCCGAAGGCGCGGATGAGAACGACAATGTCGAAATCAACCGCTGGGGCACACCACGCGAATTGGATTTCGAGACGAAAGAGCATTTTGAAATCGATGCCGTTCAGAATGGCATGGATTTTGAGACGGCTGCCAAACTCTCCGGCTCGCGCTTTGTGCTGCTGTCGGGCGGCGTCGCTCGCATCCATCGAGCTTTGGCGCAGTTCATGCTGGACACCCATATCAACGAGAATGATCTGACCGAGGTCAACGGCCCGGTTCTGGTTCTCTCGGAAATGATGCAGGGCACCGGCCAGTTGCCGAAGTTTGGAGAAGACAGCTATCAGACCCGCGAAGGCTGGTGGTTGATTCCAACCTCCGAAGTGTCGCTGACCAACATCGTCAACGACACGATGATCGAGGAGAGTTACCTGCCTCGCCGCTATACCGCGCATTCGCTGTGCTTCCGGTCCGAGGCTGGTAGTGCGGGCAAGGACACACGCGGGATGCTGCGGCAGCACCAGTTCGAAAAGGTCGAGATGGTCTCGGTCACCCATCCGGACAAGTCGGATGATGAACAGAAGCGTATGCTGCGCTGCGCCGAAGGCATTCTCGAAAAGCTGGGCATCCCCTATCGCACCGTGATCTTGTGCACCGGCGACATGGGCTTTGGTGCACGACGCACTTACGACATCGAGGCGTGGCTGCCGGGCCAAAATACCTATCGCGAGATCAGCTCGGTCTCGACATGCGGGGATTTTCAGGCGCGCCGCATGAATGCGCGCTTCCGGCCAGAGGCCGGGGGCAAGCCAGAATATGTCCATACCCTGAATGGTTCGGGCCTGGCCGTGGGGCGCTGCCTGATAGCTGTGTTGGAAAATGGTCAGAATGCGGATGGGACGGTCACCCTGCCCGAGGTTCTGGCACCCTATCTGGGCGGCAAGCTAACCCTTCAGACCAACGGCACGCTGACATAAAAAAACCGGCGCATTTAGGCGCCGGTTTCCGATCAGACAAGGCGGAGAAGTATCACTTCTTCGCCTTTTTCTTATCTTTCTTCTTTCCGGGCTTCTTGTCGGACTTCTTCTTATCAGACTTCTTATCGTCCTTCTTTTTGGCGTCCTTTTTCTTAACGTCTTTTTTGGGCTTCTTGTTTTTCTTACCCTTCTTGGACTTTTCTTTGACCTTTTCCTTAGCTTTGGAAAACACCGCCTCCATTTCAGACTTCTTCTTGGCCGCCTTTTCAGCCTTGGCCTTGGCTTTCGCCTTTTTCTTTGCTTTGGCCTCGGCAGCGGCCTGTTCTGCCGCCGCGCGCTCCTTTGCCGCCTTACGCTCGGCCTCGGCCTTGTTCGCAGCCGCATTGCTTTTGGCTGTCGCGCGCTGCACAGCCGATTTCCGCTCTGCAGGCTTGCGGGTAGCAGCGCGGGGCGCGGGCTTGGGCTTGGCACCAACGACTTCTTTCGCAGCCGCGATCAGCTTAGCCGCGCGAGTGGAACCGACCCGCGGGGTGCCGGACAGATCTTCCGGTTTGGCCTTGGCAATGGCTTCTGCTGTTTTGTAGCCCTTTGCATTAAAGGCCTTTGCCAGCGCTGGCCCTACGCCACGCACCTCAGTAACTGCGGTCATTTCGTTTCCTTTCGTTAACTCCCCCAGATTGTAAACGCACAGCACATACGTTCCTGCGAGAGCGCCAATTCAAGAATTAGATAGGAGGTTACCCGCTTTCGGCCAGGCGATGGCCTGCAGTCCGGCTGGGAAATGGGACAAGTCTTTTGGCATCTTCATCCCATAGTTTCAGATTCAGCGCCGCCACTGCCTCGGGAAACTTAATCCGTCGCGGTGTGTATTCTGGCGGCAGGTTATAGTGGCACGCGCGCAGCCGGTAAGATGGGATGCGGGCATTGAAATGGTGGATGTCATGCAATGTGATGCAGGCCACCGCATTATCGAACCACCAGCCGAAATCCAGCGCCGAGGACCCCTCCAACGCAGCCAGCTTCGGATCCAGTTCGGGGCGGCGATCCCAGTAGGTGTCTTCGAAATTGTGCTGCAAATACACCAGGAACACCCCAAGCATCCCGCCCAGCAGCGAAAACACCAGCCAGACCAGAATGCCGGTGGCACCGGCGATCAAATACAGCAGCCCCAAAAACACAACAATCGAGAGGTTGTGCAGCACCACGCCCATCACGCCGAACCGCACGGTGTTCTTGGGCCAGCGATAGCGGATGAAGTATGTGAATAGCGCGCCAACCGGCACCAGAATGAAGGGATTCCGATACAGTCGGTAAAACAAACGCTTTTTCCAATCCGCCTCGTTCCATTCGCGCAGCGTCATGGTGTGGATTTCACCGGTCTCGCGATGCTCGAGGTTGCCGATTCCGGCGTGATGCAGATTGTGGTTCTGCTTCATCACCTCGAACGGGGCAAATGTGAAGGGCGATAACCCATGGCCAGCCCATTCGTTCTGCTCGCGCGTTTCAAACAACGAATGGTGCCCGCAATCATGCTGCAGGACATAGAGACGCACGGCAGAGAAGGCAAAAACGATCCCGGCCGGGATCATGATGTACCAGCGGTCGACATAGGTGATCGCCAATGTAAGCGATGCGAAATACACCGCGAATGTTCCGAAATAACTTAGCGCGGCAAGCTTGTTGTCCTGTACCGCGTATTGTCTTGTATATTCTCTCAGATCCATCACGCCCGCTCCCCACGGAGGTCCGACCAATCACAAATTCAAAATTAAGTGCGGAGATCCCGCAAACAAGCAGCACGTGCAAAACAAATGCACGTGCTTGAATGCTAACGCGCAGAAACGGGGCTGTCACGCCCCCTCTCTGAAAATGCTTGAAATTAGCGCAGTTACGCCCGTCCCTTGAGATGCTTGGCCAGTGCGCCTGCGTTTTTCTTGCGCCGCCCTTTGTAGGGGTTCTTGTCCCCTTGCCCGCGCAAAGTCAGGCGGATCGGAGTGCCCGGCATATCAAAATCCTCGCGCAGGCCATTGACCAGATAACGCGAATAGCTGTCAGGCATCTTGTCAGGGTGCGAGCACATGACCACAAACCCCGGCGGACGGGTCTTGGCCTGCGTCATATACCGCAGCTTGATCCGGCGCCCCTGCGGGGCTGGCGGCGGGTGCTGTTCCAGCATGGCGGTCAGCCAACGGTTCAGCGCAGCGGTCGGCACGCGGCGGTTCCACACGTCATGGGCACGCAATATCGCGGCGCGCAAACGTTCCAAACCGCGGCCTGTTTTAGCGGAGACTGTGATCAGCGGCGCTCCACGCAACTGCGGCAGCAGACGTTCGAAGGATTCTTTCAGATCGCGCAGCTTTTCCTGTTTGTCTTCTTCGATGTCCCATTTGTTGACGGCGACGACCACAGCACGACCCTCACGTTCGGCCAGATCGGCAATGCGCAGGTCCTGTTGCTCGAATGGGATAGCCGCATCCAGCAACACGACGACGACCTCGGCAAACTTGACTGCGCGCAGCCCGTCGGAAACCGAGAGTTTCTCAAGCTTCTCCTGCACCTTGGCCTTCTTCCGCATCCCGGCGGTATCAAAAATCCGCATCGGGGTGCTGTCCCCATCAGGGTCGGCCCAGTCGATCCGCAAGCTGATCGCGTCGCGCGTGATCCCGGCCTCGGGGCCGGTCAGCAGTCGATCCTCGCCGATGATCTTGTTGATCAGGGTGGATTTACCGGCATTCGGACGACCAACTACAGCGACTTGCAGGGGTTTGTCAGCGGTGATCAGCGGGGCTTCGCCTTCCCCGTCTTCGTCCAGCTCGATATCGGTTTGCGGCGTCTCTTCTATGCGCGCCTCTTCAGCCGCGTCAGCCAGTGGCATCAATTGCGCATAGAGGTCCGTCATCCCCTCGCCATGTTCGCCCGACAGACGCACCGGCTCGCCAAGGCCTAGGTTGTATGCTTCAAGCACGCCCGCATCAGCCGCGTTCCCTTCGGCCTTGTTCGCTGCCAGGATCACGTGTTTGGAGCGCTTACGCAGAATCTCGGCGAACATTTCGTCCGTGGGCGTCAAGCCCACCCGCGCGTCAATCATGAACAGGCAGACATCGGCCATGTCCACTGCACGCTCGGTCAGGCGGCGCATCCGACCTTGCAAGCTGTCATCGGTTGCGTCCTCAAGACCCGCCGTGTCGATCACGGTAAAACGCAAGTCGCCCAGCCGCCCTTCACCTTCGCGCAGGTCACGCGTTACGCCGGGCTGGTCGTCGACCAATGCCAGGCGTTTGCCCACAAGGCGATTGAACAGAGTGGATTTGCCCACATTCGGGCGCCCCACGATGGCGAGGGTCAGCGACATGATACTCAACTTTCAAGACTCAAGATGCGCCCTTTAACGCATCTTGTCGTCAACGGAAAGCGTGCAGTTCGCCCTTGGTCGACACAACATACAGCGTCTGACCCGCCACAACCGGTGCCGTGGTCGCGCCACCCGGCACTTCGACCTGATGCACCAGCGCTCCGTCGACGGGATTGAAGAAGCGCAGATAGCCGTCGTTCGAAGCCACGACAAGGCGTCCACCGGCCATGATCGGGCCGTAATGGGCAAAGATCGGACCTCGGCGGCCCGGCTTGTTCTTGACGAAGCCCGGCAGATCGATGGCCCAGACAGTCGAGCCATCGGCTGCATCCAACCGTACCAATTGACTGCGATCACTGATCAGAAAAACACTGTTCCCCGCCGGCCAGACTGTATCAACGGCCCCCTCCGGTGCAGTCCAGTTCCGCTCACCCGAATTCCCGTCGAAGGAAACCGTGCGCCCCGAGTGGTTGCCGATTATGACCGAACTACCCGACACCATGGGCCCGGCGGTCACATCCACGATCTGAGCTGCCGCTCGGCCCCGACGCCCGCCTGCAACGGACGCGTTCCAGCGTAAAATACCGCCCCGGCGGAATGTTGCCGCGACATCACCCGATCCAAAGGCAAAGACTGACAAGTCCGAGGCAATCACGGGCGCAGGTGCACCCAGAACGTTGCCGACGCTCGGCGTGCCTTCGATTTGCCAGATGATCCGCCCATCCTTGGTATTCACCGCCCAACCGGTTTCGTCCCCGGCCACCAGATAGAGTATGCCGCCGCTAACCAAAGGAGCACCGCTGCCAGTTGCATTCAGACGTTTCTGCCACCTTTGCGCCCCGGATTTCGCATCGAGCGCGGTCAGCCTACCGAAACCCGACGAGACATAAAGCACACCGTCGGCATAGGCGAGCCCTCCGCCTGTGGCATCCCCGTCCTTTTCATTCGGCGGGATCAGGTTTGTGCTCCAGGCGACCTGCCCTTGGGGCGTAACAGCCGAGACATTTGCCCCGGAATCGAGCGTATATATCAGGCCACCAGCAACAACAGGGTCTGCGGTGATCCGCTGTTTTCGGCTATCGCCGGACCCAATGTTAGCAGACCAAATACGCTGCGGTGTGGCACTCAGCGCTGCGTTGGTAGTGCGGAAGGCGGGTGTACCCGCGCTTTGCGACCAGTTGGCGTTGCGGCTTTGAGCCGGAATATTGATCGGTTTGGCGCCACGGGTTTCCACGGTTTCGTTGTCGATGGAGGCACGAATATCCTCACGCTCACCCGGCAGAATGACTTCGGGTTCCTGACAGGCGCTGAGAACGGTGAGCGCGGCTGCCGCAACGGGCAATCCGAAGCCTGAGAAATAACGTGATAGCATAATCTACAAACTCGCCTGTGATGTTCCGTTTCGCTGCCGGTTAACCCTGCTGGTTCGCCACGGGCTCGGGTTCGCCCCCAAGCGCGACGATCAGTTGAGCCGCGCGCTGTTGCAGATCGACGCTGGCCTCGGCGTCCTGGCGCAACGCTTGCAAACGGTCCAAAGCGGCTTGCGTATTGCCCTCGGCCACATCGATCAGGGCCAATTGTTCTTCGGCGAGCAGACGCAACGGAGCACCAGGTATGGCCAGCGCTTCGAACTGTTGACGACGATCCGCCACTGGCATCGTGTCAGTTTGCAGTAGCAATGCCTTGAAACTTGCAATCGCGCGATAGATTTCGGGCAAATCCCCCTGCGTGGCGATCGCGTTCAGACTGTTCACCGCATCTTGCGCCGATCCGGCCTCGGCCTGAGAGGCGGACAGCAACATGTTCAAAACCGCGTCACCGCCGACAGACGCAGCATCGATCGCCTGCAGGCTTTGTGCCCGTTCGGCCGATCCGTTTTCAGCCAGCGCCGACAGAATCGCATCACCCAGAGCCTCGGCCTGGTTGGTATCACGTGCTTTTCGGTATTCGTTGAACGCAGCACCCCCGACAATGGCCACGACAGCCAGCACACCGACCCAGCCCCAACGGCGCAAAAGAAGGTACATGCGATCGCGGCGCACCTCTTCGGTGACCTCTTCAATAAAACTGTCGGCGTCGCTCATCCCTGCCCCCAGGCTTAAGTGTCCGGTTTTCTAGCGCCATGTCATACCCCGGCGATCAGGCCAAGCCAAGTGCCCGAATTCATACATTTGCCACCATGTGGGTGACCCTTGCGTAAAAAACTAAACCGAACTATTCAGTTCAGTATGGAAAAGACATGGCCACAGCCCCATTTTAAGGGATAGCGGCTAAAGCCGACCGCGCGAACAGATCTGGAGATTCTACCGCATGCGATTGATTTCATTCGTTAACGCCATTTTGGTTATTGTTGCGTTGTATTTTCTTGTTTTCGAGCGCGACGCGCTGTTTGCATTTGCAGGTCGCGGAGACGAACCATCCGAGACCGCGACCGAGGCCTCGGAATCGGTGCAATCACCGGACTCGATCGGCGTTGTTGTGCTGCGCTCAACTGCGCGCGAGATCGGCAGCGCCGTTCAATTACGGGGTCAGACCAAGGCAAACCGCCAGGTCGAGGTCCTTGCCGAAACCACTTCGACAGTCCTGTCCGAGCCCAAGCGCAAGGGAGCTTTTGTCGAAGCAGGAGATCTGCTGTGCGAGCTTGACCCCGGAACCCGGCCCGCGAGCCTGGCCGAAGCCATGGCAGCCAAGCTTGAGGCCGAAAGCCGCGTTCCCGAGGCCGAAGCGCGCCTGGAAGAAGCTCACGCCCGTTTGGCTGAAGCCGAAATCAATCTGAAAGCAGCCCGCAAGCTGTCGGAAACCGGGTTTGGATCAGAAACGCGCCGTATCTCGAGCGAAGCCGAAATGAGCACTGCCGAGGCCGGAATCAAATCCGCCGAGGCCGGTCTGGAAGCTACGCAAGCCGGGATTGAAGCCGCCACCGCAGCAGTAGCAGCCGCCCAGCGCGAGATTGATCGCCTGACCATCAGCGCACCGTTCAAGGGTCTGCTTGAAAGTGATACTGCGGAATTGGGCAGCCTGATGCAGCCCGGCTCGCTCTGCGCAACCGTCATCCAGCTCGACCCGATCAAGCTGGTGGGTTTTGTGCCTGAATCAGAAGTGAATCGGATCATTGTCGGATCGATGGCAACCGCGCAGTTGGTTACGGGGCTGCAGGTCGAGGGGCGCGTGACCTTCCTCAGCCGTTCGGCTGATGAGACCACGCGGACATTCGAGGTCGAGATCACAGTGCCAAACCCGGAACTGCTGATCCGTGACGGCCAAACCGCCAACATTCAGATCGCGGCCGAAGGGGTCAAGGCACATCTGCTGCCCCAATCCGCACTGACCTTGAACAATGAAGGTGAGCTTGGTGTTCGCACCGTGGTAGCCGACAATGTCGTTGATTTTGTTCCGATCCGCCTTCTGCGTGACACCGCTGATGGTGTATGGGTTGGTGGCCTGCCGGAAACTGCTGATATCATCGTGATCGGGCAGGAATTCGTCACACGTGGTGTGACGGTCGCGCCGACATACAAGGAAGCATCGCAATGACGGGTATCGTCAGTTGGGCCGCAAGCCGTGCCAGAATGGTGCTGGCTTTCATCGCGATTTCGCTGGTCATCGGCGGGTATGCTTATGTCGGGCTCCCAAAAGAGGGTGAACCCGACATCGATATCCCGATGCTCTTTGTGTCGGTGCAGTTTCCAGGGATTTCAGCCGAGGACAGCGAAAGCCTGCTGATCAGGCCGATGGAAACCGAGATGGCCGATCTCGACGGGTTGGACACGATGACAGCCACCGCCGCCGAGGGCTATGCAGGTATTCTGCTGGAGTTCGAGTTCGGTTGGGACAAATCCGCCACCATCGCGGATGTTCGCGATGCCATGAACACCGCGCAAGCTGATTTCCCTGATGGGGCCGAGCAATACACGATTACCGAGGTCAACTTCTCCGAGTTTCCCATCGTCATTGTTAACCTGACCGGCCCGGTACCTGAGCGTACAATGGCGCGCGTTGCCAAAGATCTGCAGGACGAACTTGAGGCGTTGGACGCAGTGCTGGAAGCTGGCATTGCCGGAAACCGCGATGAAATGCTTGAGGTCGTGATCGACCCACTGCGGCTTGAGGCCTACAACGTCACGGCCGCCGAACTGATCAACGTTGTGCAAAACAACAACCAACTGATCGCTGCAGGTGAGGTCGAGACCGAACAGGGCACGTTCTCGGTCAAGATCCCGTCGTCATTTAAGACTGCTCAGGACGTCTATGGCCTGCCCGTAAAGGTCAACGGAGACCGCGTGGTCACCTTAGGCGAACTGGCCGAAATCAACTATACGTTTGAAGACCGCGCGGGCACGGCCCGGTTCAACGGCGAACCCACCGTCGCTCTGCAGGTCGTCAAGCGCAAGGGCTTCAATTTGATCGACACCGTTGCGCTGATCAAAGCCACTGTCGCCGAAGAACAAATCAAGTGGCCAGCCGAACTGCAGGCCGCTGTTGATGTGGGCACCTCAAACGACCAAAGCCGCATCGTCGATTCAATGGTGCGCCAGCTTGAAGGATCGGTTCTGACCGCCGTCGCGCTCGTGATGATCGTGGTGCTGGCTTCGTTGGGAACACGCGCCGCGTTGTTGGTGGGTTTTGCCATTCCAACCTCGTTTCTGTTGTGCTTCGCCTTCCTCGCGATGATCGGGGTCACCATCTCGAATATGGTGATGTTTGGCCTGATCCTTGCAGTAGGCATGCTGGTCGATGGCGCCATCGTTGTTGTGGAATATGCCGATAAGCGCATTAAAGAAGGCGTTGGTCCGATGCACGCCTATGTCGAGGCGGCGCAACGGATGTTCTGGCCGATTGTTTCGTCGACGGCCACGACCCTGTGCGCATTTCTTCCGATGTTGTTCTGGCCCGGTATCCCCGGCGAGTTCATGAAGATGCTGCCCATCACGCTGATCTTCGTTCTGTCGGCCTCGCTGATTGTGGCACTGATCTACCTGCCGGTCGTGGGCGGTGTCTCGGGCCGTATGAGCCGCAGTTTCGAGCGCAGCTCGAACTGGCTGCGGACCCGCACGCCTTGGTGGCTGCGAGTGCTTCTGGTACCGCCTTCACTGTATATGATCTTCCTCGGCGCAATGCAGGTCTTGAACCCCAACTATCTGCTGCCCGGCGGTTCACTTTCTGGCGTGCTGCTGTTTCTGTTCGGCGCCTTCGCTGGGTCGGTCACGCTGAGTGCTGCCAAGATCGAACGCGCCCCGGATGAACATGTTCATACCGCTAAAGAGCACACGCCCTTCGGTTATGTGATCAAGTTCCTGGTCGGCAATCCGGTCATGCCGGTGGTGTCCATCGCAGTCGTCTTTGCAGCGGTGTTTTGGGTCGCATTCATCATATTCCCGCAAAACTCTCGCGGCGTTGAATTCTTCGTGGAAAGCGAACCGGAACAGGCCACGGCCTATGTCCGGGCGCGCGGCAACCTGTCTCTGGCTGAAAAGGACGAAATGGTTCTTGAGGCCGAGCGCGTAATCAGCGAACACCCGGCGGTGATCAACGTATTTGCCTTTGCGGGCGAAGGCGGGCTCAATCAGAACAATGGCGGTGCAGAAGCCCCCGCCGACACAATTGGTCGCGTCCAGTTCGAGCTCATTCCTTGGGAAGATCGCCCAATCAGCTCTGAACAGATTACCGGTTGGTTCTGGGGACCGATTGCAGGTCTACTTGGCTTTGCAAAGGAAGAAGTCGCGGCGGAATATGACGGCAATTTTGTTCTGGACGAACTAACCGCAGAGCTGGCAACCCTTCCTGGCTTTATCGTTGATCTTCAGGCGCTGGAACAAGGTCCCGCTTCCGCCAAGCCCGTTCATCTGCGCATCAAAGGCGATAGCTGGGAGGATCTGACGGCCGCGACCGTCACAGCACGAGAAGCCTTTGACACCACACCCGGCTTGATCAAGATCGAGGACACCCTGCCCCTGCCCGGCATCGACTGGCAGATCGACGTGGACGTGGCCAAGGCGGGTCGATTCGGCGCGGACGTCGCAACCGTTGGCGCGATGGTACAGCTTGTGACGCGTGGCATCTTGCTGGGTGAAATGCGACCGGATTCAACCGATGAAGAGGTAGAAATCCGCGTCCGCCTACCTGATCAGGATCGCGTCCTGTCAACGCTGGATACGCTGAAAGTTCGCACACCGGACGGGTTGGTCCCCCTGTCGAACTTCGTCACCCGCAAACCCGTGGCTAAGCTCGCCGAGATCAATCGCGCGGATCAACAGCGCTACTATGACGTTAAAGCGGATGTCGAGCCTGGGCTGAGCAAGATCGTGACCACCGGTCCTGACGGTGCAGAGCTGCGTTTGGCAACCGTGCGCGCGATTGGTGAAGGTGCCACACCAACTGGCAGCACGATTACCAGCGCGGACGGGGCAGAGTTCGAACTCGTTCAACTAACGGGTGCCGAGAACGTGGGTGAAGTGCGGTCCGCCATCGAAAGCGGTGACGCTCGGTTTGCCCTGATCAATCCGAACGAACGGATTGCCGTGCTGACCGAGTGGCTGGAAACCGATCCTTTTGGTCGCACCATCACTTGGGAATGGACCGGCGATCAGGAGGATCAGGCTGAAAGCCAGGCGTTCCTGTCCAGCGCATTCCTGGCAGCACTGGGTCTAATGTTCGTGATCCTGCTGGCGCAGTTCAACTCGTTCTACAACTCGGTGCTGGTGCTGCTGGCTGTGGTTCTGTCTACGACCGGCGTGTTGCTGGGCATGATGGTAATGCAACAACCGTTCTCGATCATCATGACCGGGACCGGGATCGTGGCGTTGGCCGGGATCGTGGTGAACAACAACATTGTTCTGATCGACACCTATCAGGAATATAGCGGCTACATGTCTCGCATTGATGCAATTGTCCGCACGGCTGAGGCGCGCATCCGTCCGGTTCTGCTGACTACGCTGACAACAATGGCGGGTCTGACCCCGATGATGTTCGGCCTGTCGCTGGATTTCATCGGCGGAGGGTATTCGATCGACAGCCCCACGGCACTGTGGTGGAAACAGTTGGCCACGGCGGTGGTCTTTGGCTTGGGTACGGCCACGGTGTTGACACTGATCGTGACGCCGTCATTCCTGGCGCTGCGAGTGTGGGTCACAACCTACGCAGTATGGCTGGGTAAGGCGCTGGCACGCGCCACGGCGGGTCGATCCAGCCAAATCGCGCAGGACATGGCAATCGGCCAAAGCGCGCGAGATGTGCAAGCAGCCGAAATGATCTGGACCGATGAACAGGACAAAGCTGCCCCTGATCAGAGCGCTCAGGACGACCGCCCCGATCATCCCCCGACAACACCGCTGAAGGCGGCGGAATAAAAAAAGGCGAGCCTTCGGGCTCGCCTTTTCAATTCTGGCAGACGCGTTACTCGACGAACGCGTATTCGCCCAGATCACACAGGTTCAGACCATAGTCTTCAATCGATTCTCCGTCGCTGAAAACACCGCGGATGTCATAGACACACGTGGTCAGCCCGTCCGCGATGAGGACGCCCACTTCGTAATCCGCGCCCAAATATCCACCCTCAAGAAGGTTGCCTTCCCAGCTGCCGGATGAGGCCGGAGACACGTTGAACTCGACCAGATCATAGCTGGTTTCATTGATAATCAAGAATTCCAGATCCTCGGCTGCCGCCGAAGTCGCCATCAACAGTGTTGCAGTCAACGCTGCTGCTGCTCGCATTTTCATGAAGTTTTTCCTTGTCTGTATTTCGGTCTGCAAAGTGTCGCGGCGGCGGGTCCGCGTCAAATGGAAACCGTACCACAGCAGTCGATTTTCTTTTCGAACCGATCCGCACAATCATAGGCAATCAAGGCTGTCGGGCCTAGGCCGCTTCGCTGTCGGCCTGTTGACGGTTCCATAGCTGGGCATATCGCCCTTCGCGGCTGAGCAGCTCATCATGCGTTCCCTGCTCGATGATCTCACCACGTTCCAGAACGACGATCCGATCGGCCTCGGCAATGGTGCTAAGGCGGTGTGCGATGGTGATCACCGTCCGCCCCTCACCCGCTCGGGCCAAAGCATCTTTGATGTCCTGCTCGGTATCCGTATCCAAGGCTGACGTCGCTTCGTCCAACAACAGGATCGGCGGGTTTTTTAGCAAGGTTCGGGCGATGCCGACGCGTTGCTTTTCACCGCCTGATAGTTTCAGGCCGCGTTCGCCGACCTTGGTATCGTATCCTTCTGGCAGGCTGACGATGAAATCATGAATCTGCGCGGATTTGGCGGCGGCCTCTACATCCTGCTGGGTCGCGCCTTCACGCCCATAAGCGATATTGTATCGGATCGTGTCATTGAACAGGACCGTATCCTGCGGAACGACGCCGATTGAGGCATGCAGGCTTGACTGGCTAACATCGCGCACATCCTGCCCGTCGATCTTCAGCGACCCGCCGGTGACATCGTAGAACCGAAACAGCAGCCGCCCGATTGTGGATTTCCCAGACCCGGTGGCGCCGACAATCGCAACGGTCTGACCGGCTGGTACGGTCAAGGAAACGCCCTTGAGGATTTCGCGATCAGGCTCGTATCCAAAGCGGACATCTTCAAGCGTGACCTCCCCACCATTTACCTTCAGGTTCGGGGCGCAGGGTTTGTCCATCACTTCTGCTGGCTGTTCCAACAGATCAAACATCTGCCCCATATCCACCAGTGACTGACGAATTTCGCGGTACACCGTGCCAAGAAAATTCAGCGGTACGGTTATCTGGATCATGTAAGCATTAACCATAACGAAATCGCCGACGGTCAGCGCCCCCTTCTGCACGCCCATTGCAGCCAGAACCATCACGCCAATCAGGCCACATGTGATCAGGAACGACTGGCCAAAATTCAGGAATGCCAGCGAATAGGCCGTCTTCAGCGCGGCCTTCGCGTAACCCTTCATCGAAACATCATACCGTTCGGCTTCACGGGTTTCGGCATTGAAATACTTGACTGTTTCGAAGTTCAGCAGGCTGTCGATGGCGCGCTGGTTGGCCTCGGTATCCTGATCGTTCATCTCGCGCCGCAGCTTCACGCGCCACTCGGTCACCGCAAAGGTGAACCATATGTAAAGCGCAATCGTCACCGCAACGACGACCAGATACCAGACGTCGAATAACCATAGCAGGATGATCGCCACCAGAAGCAATTCCAGGATCAGCGGCCCGATTGAAAACAGCAGAAACCGCAACAGAAACTCTACGCCTTTCACGCCCCGCTCGATTATCCGGCTGAGACCACCCGTGCGCCGGGTCACGTGATAGCGCATCGAGAGCTGGTGAATGTGCTGGAACGTCTCAAGCGCCAGCGCGCGCAGCGCGCGTTGCCCAACCGGCGCAAAGAACGCATCCCGCAATTGCTGGAAGCCAACAGTCATCATGCGGGCCACACCATAGGCAACGGTCAATCCGATTGCACCCAACGCAAGCGGCGGTACACCTTCGCCCGCCAAACCATCCACGGCACCTTTGTACAGGATGGGAGTATACACAGCGATCAACTTGGCCAGCACCAGCATCGCCATCGCCAAAATGACACGCCGTTTCACCCATGGCTCGTCCTCGGGCCAAAGATAGGGCGAAACCTTGCGGATGGTTCGCCAGCCCGAACGATGCTCGTCCGTGTCGGTTTTGATCGCGGATGGTTGTCTCATCACGTACCTTAACTGCGGTCAGAGAAAAGCCCTGGCCCGGGTTGGGCCAGTGGTCATGTTTATTCAGGAATGGTGAAAATCTGCCCTGGATAGATCAGGTCAGGATCACGGATCGAATCTTTGTTAGCCTCGAAAAGTTTGACATACAGCACACCGTCACCAAACCGGTCGCGCGAGATCGCCCAAAGCGTATCACCCTTTTGAACCGTGACCGAGCGGATCGCCGGAGCGTCGGTTGAGGCCTCACCCGGATTGGTGGTTTCGGTCGCGCGCAGGACCTCGACGGGTTCGCGTTTGAATGGCGTTTCAAGCCTGCTGACCACAGTGCCATCAGGGGCAACCTCATCCACCCTCAGAGTGTACACTCCGGGGTCAATGCCCTCGACCTCGCCGCGCCATTGCCCGTCAGTCGCTGGCGCAATGTCGGCCACAAGCTGGTTGTCCAGATACAAGCGTACGGCCGATCCATCCTGTGCCCGCCCGGTCAATTCCACATCACCCGCGTCCGAATAGCCAATCGTGTCCAGGGCAATCTGCTCTGGCGGCGTATCCTGAACAGTGGGTGCTTGCAAAAGTTCAACCCCTTCTTCGCCCGAGCGCAGGATCGCAACCTGCTGGTCAGGCGCGTCGCCTGATTCCGGCTGAGTTTCAGTCGCGGGCGCGGTCTCATTCACAGGTGGCGTTGCGGCACCTGCAACTTCTGGTTCATTCTCTTCGGTTTCAACTTGGTTGGCTGCTTGCTGATCGGTTGTTTCCGTATCCGTCGTCTGTGCCTCGGCAACCTCTTCGACCGGCTCATCGGCAGCGGGCTCCGACACGGCCGGTGGGGCCGGTTCGGGCAGCGCCGCGATCAGATAATCATCTGAACGGCTGGTGTCTTCGCCTCTCCGGGTCTCAAGAAAAAGCCCGCGAGCGTCGTCTGCAAACGGGATCGATACAAACTCGGCGAACTGGCCGCTGTCATCGACGGTGAAGCTGTGAACAGTCTCACCGTCCAGCAGAACACTGACCTCGGACCCCGGTTCGGCATTGCCGGACAGTACCGCGTTTCCATCGGACTCAACGAATATCTGATCCAGAACCGGCGCGGCCAAAACCGGAACATCCGCTTCTTCGCTATCCGGAGTTTGATCGGAAATCTCGGGCGGTGTGTCTTCAGCAACAGATTCGCCGGCTTCCGCCGCCTGGCTTTCGGGCTGCGCCTCCGCTGGCTGGGTTTCCGGCTCGGCGACCTCCGCAATCGGCTCGGATGTTTCAGTCGCTTCCTGCTCAGCCTGCTGTTCCGGCCCGCCGAACAGACCGGACAGGTACAACCCGCCCGCAACGAGCACCACAACGATCCCGGCAACCAGCCCCCATATGAAGGTACCAGAACCTCCGCTTCCCGATTTGGCGTTCATTCTTTTCCTTTCACTCCGCCCGGGAAATGCCCAGTTTGGCGCGCATTTCATGGAGCGGTTGAGCCAACCTATCAATCCCGCTATCAGGGGTCAAAACCCCTAACACAAGAGCAGAGAGCCCTACCTATGTCCCAGAAATCCGTCTGTGTGTATTGCGGGTCACGCAATGGTGTGAATCCTGCCTACTCCGCCGCTGCCCACAGCTTTGGAACCTTGTTGGCCAACGAAGGCTGGCGGCTGGTCTACGGGGCCGGAGATGTGGGTCTTATGGGCGAGGTCGCGCGGGCGGCACAATCGTCCGGCGGCGATACATTTGGGGTGATCCCGGTGCACTTGCTTCAGCGCGAGGTCGGCAAGACCGACCTTACCCGGTTCATCGTGACCGGGACGATGCACGAGCGTAAAAAAGTGATGATCATGAACGCGGATGCCGTAGTTGTCCTGCCCGGCGGCCCCGGATCATTGGACGAACTTTTCGAAGCACTGACATGGCGGCAACTGGGGCTTCATGACAAACCCATTCTGGTGATGAATGTTGACGGGTACTGGGACACGCTGCACACGCTGCTGAATCAACTGATCGGTCAGGGGTTTGCAGATGGTTCTCTGGCAGAATTCATCACCTGGGTCGACACACCGGATGCGACCATGTCCGCGCTTCGCAAATTACTGAACTAAATAAACTGGCAATCGGGCGACGCAAACCGCCCGATTGTCGGCATTCGTTTAGGCAGGTTTTGCCAATCGGGTCTTCAATATCCGTTCGACCTTGTGCAACGGGTGGTTTGTGAGTGTTTTGTCAACCTCGGCCACCACCTTTGCCAGCACTTCACTGTGCAGCCGACGGCGCAACAGGCCCAGAACATGCGGACTGGCAACCAATACCAATCGTTTATAGGCCCCTTTCAGCCCCTTGCGATTCAGAAGATTCGCCACATCCTGAACGAACAGAGATTTTGCGTGGGACTTCCATGTCTCCTCTTCAACCGCAGATTTCTGGTTCGGTCCCGTATCGGGTCGCCGCCCTGCCCTGTCACTTGGCTTGGTCGGTGCTGCGTCCTGTTCTTCGACCGACACGACGACCAAGTTGGGGTCCTGTGCGTCCGTGATATTCTCCATCACCAGCGCTTTTTCCCCATCGGCGATGATAACCCATGTTCCCTGTTCAAGTGCAGCCATTCGTGATCTCCTGTATCGCTTAGGTTGGCCTTCGCCTGTCCCTTAGACACACCTGTTTAACGATGCGGCGTTGGTGTTTCGCTCGCATTTTGATAGGTTTTTGGTTGATTGGCGGTACTCTCCCTCCGCCTACTTTACGTAGGTGCTGAAAGGCCGTGCACAATAGGTGGAATAATGAAAGTTGACGTACCGGCAGGTTTTTACCGGCCACCCATCAATTCATAACAAAAAGCCCACCAGCATCACTGCCAGCGGGCCATTCATTAAGTTCTACCAAGTGGAAATCACATCCGCGAGGCGACGTTTTCCCAATTTACAAGATTGTCGAGGAAGTTCGACAGATACGCCGGACGCTTGTTGCGGAAATCGATGTAATACGAGTGCTCCCACACATCACAGCCAAGCAGTGCGGTTTGACCGAAGCACAGCGGGTTCACGCCGTTTTCAGTTTTCGTCACTGCCAACGAACCGTCGGCATTCTTGACCAGCCACGCCCAGCCGGAACCGAACTGACCGGCACCGGCAGCGCTGAACTGCGACTTGAATTCGTCAACCGAACCGAAGCTTTCGGTCAGAGCCTTCTCCAGCTCACCGGGCATCGCGTTGCCACCGGGGCCCATCATCTCCCAGAACTGGTTGTGGTTCCACAGCTGGCTGATGTTGTTGAAGATACCGTTCTGCGCGACGGCATTTGCGTCGTATGTGCCAACGATGATCTCTTCCAGTGACTTGCCGTCCCACTCGGTGCCGGCGATCAGCTTGTTGCCGTTGTCGACATAGGCCTTGTGGTGCAGGTCGTGGTGATATTCCAGCGTTTCCGCGGACATACCCTTGGCTGCCAGCGCGTCATGTGCATAAGGAAGATCAGGAAGTTCAAAAGCCATCTCGGCCCCCTGTTGAAAATGAATGTTGCGGTTCCAAAGGTTAAATGCTTTGACAGCCGCCGCAGGTCAAGGGCCGCAACACAAAAACCCGGAGGTCCGAGATGCTGACACAGGCGCGCAAAATGTTCTATCGCGCCCGCGGATACTATGCGGGCAACTTGAACGGTGAACCCTTTCGCCTGGACCCCTACCACTCGAAATTCTGGCGCAAGGTATCAGCCGGGGAGTGGGAACCTGAGACATATTCGGTGCTGGACCACTATCTGTCGCCCGAAAAGGACTATCTTGATATCGGTGCATGGATCGGCCCCACGGTCCTCTATGCCGCGCGCCGCGCTCGCCATGTGTGGTGTTTTGAGCCTGACCCAGTGGCTTACCGCCATTTGGTCTGGAACCTAGAGCTGAACGACATCCGAAACGTATCAGCCTTCAGCATCGCCTTGTCAGATGGGTTTGGAGTGACACGAATGGCTTCAGCGCACGGAGAGGCAGGCGATTCAACGTCATCATTGCTCCACGAAGGAAGCCATGGCACTGACGCACTTACCATCGGTTGGGATCAGTTTTCTGAATCCGTCGACCTGACTAATGTCTCTTTGGTCAAAATGGATATCGAAGGCGCCGAATTTTCGGTCCTGCCTTCTATGCTGCCTTGGTTAGAAAAAGATAACCCTGCGCTGTTTCTCTCAACGCACGCACCTTATCTGAGCGCAGACAACCGCAGCGCGGCCATGAAAAAACTATCAGAAGACCTGGCTTTCTATAGCCATTGCCACGACCCACACACAGGCGAAACCGGCAAGTCAGCCCTCACGAGCAAGCGTGCACTCACTCAATTCCCGACATTCCTGTTCAGCGCGAACCCCTGACACCCGAACCAGAGATCCGGCCTTCATCTCGACAGAAATACCTTGGGAGTGAGGCCGCAGGCCGAGGGGGCAAAGCCCCCTCACCCACGTATCATCAGGCGATCAGGGCTTAATAAACCCCGACCTCGCTGCCGGGCTGCGCCGCAACCTTCAGCAATTTGAACGCATAGTCCGCCGCAGAGCGGAAGCAGACGATGCGGAAAGTCTCAGCGTCGTCCATCCAGAAGGCACCTGCCACCTGCGCCAAACGCGAACGGCGGATCTGGCCGGGTTGGAATGCCTCGGCCGACAGCTCAACCGGAGCCAGCTTGCCCAATACCTCGCGCGCGTTCGCGCCCGAAACGCGGAATACGGCCCGCGCGTCGGAGACGTTGACCGCCAGTGCGTGCGTACCACTTAGCGCGTTGGTCATCGCGGCCAGTTTGGCCTCGACCTCGGCATAAGGCACAAGCACCAGCAATTCGTCGGTGGACATCCAGCAAACACCGGTGTCGCCATTCACAAACGCTTCACGCTGACCGGGCACTTTCTGCCCGGTGGCGTCTTTGACAGCCTTAGCCAGTACCTTATCCGACAGATCACCGCGCAGTGTGATCATGCCCTGTAGGCCGCATTCCTCGATCTTGGCGATGCCATCATATGAGGCGTGGTTCAGTGCGCTGATGGGTTCAGACATTCTGCTTCTCCCCGGCCTTGTCATAGAAGATCGGGTCCACGATCTTGGCCTTGTAGGTTTTGCCGTCAGTGCCCGGGAACTCGACCACTTCGCCCATCCGGTCGGGGCCGTGTTTGATCAGGCCCATGGCGATGCCTTTGCCCAGATTGGCCGAGTAGTAGGTCGAAGTTACGCGACCGATCATGTTGCGCTGACCGTTCGCATTCACGCCCTCGCCCACCGCATAGGCACCGTCCGGCAGAACCGATCCATCCACAGTCTCAAGACCAACCAGTTTCCAGCGCTCAGGATCGGCCATATGGGTCCGCGAATGGGCGCGTTTTCCGAGGTAATCCTCTTTCTTTTTGGACAGCGCCCAGTGCAGCCCCAGATCCTGCGGGATCACGGTGCCGTCGGTCTCATCGCCGATCATGATAAAGCCTTTCTCAGCACGCAGAATATGCAGACATTCGGTGCCGTATGGCATCACTCCGAACTCCTGCCCTGCCTCGATCAGAGCGTCCCAGAACGCCTGACCTTGGCTTGCAGGGACCGCGATCTCATAGGACAGCTCACCCGAGAACGAGATACGGTAGGCCCGCGCGTCGAACGCGCCGATCTTGCCATCGCGCCATTCCATGAAGGGCAGCGCCTCTTTCGACAGATCCATGCCGCCCAGCTTCTCAAGTACCTTGCGGGCGTTCGGACCTACCACGGCGACCTGCGCATATTGCTCGGTGACGTTCGCGACGTAGACTTTCCAGTCCCACCACTCGGTCTGCAGCCATTCTTCCATGTGGCCATGGATACGCTCGGCCCCGCCGGTGGTGGTGTGGCACAGCCACGTGTCCTCATCGATGCGGGCAACAACGCCGTCGTCGATCAGGAAGCCATTCTCGGAACACATCAGGCCATAGCGGCATTTGCCGACCTTCAGCGTGGACATCATGTTGGTGTACATCATGTCCAGGAACTTGCCTGCGTCGGGGCCTTTGACGATCAGCTTGCCGAGGGTCGAAGCGTCCAACAGCCCGAGGTTTTCGCGGGTGTTTTTAACCTCGCGATTCACCGCATCATGCACGGATTCTCCGGGTCGCACATAGGCATAGGTTCGACGCCAATGGCCGACCGGCTCCCAATCGGCCCCGTTCTTATCGTGCCAGTTATGCATCGGCGTTTGACGGATCGGCTGGAACACCTCACCACGCGCTTCACCACCAATCGAAGCCATCGAGATTGGAGTATATGGCGGGCGGAAGGTGGTGGTACCGACCTTCGGGATCTCTGAATCCAGCGCATCAGCAAGGATTGCCAGACCGTTGATATTACTCAACTTACCCTGATCCGTTGCCATGCCCAGCGTGGTGTAACGCTTGGTGTGCTCGACACTTTCATAGCCCTCGCGCGCAGCCAGTTGCACGTCCGAGACCTTGACGTCGTTCTGGAAGTCCAGCCACGATTTCATGCGCAGATCAATCTCGGCATTAGAAGGCATGAGCCAGACAGCGGCCATTGGGGCCTCGGCCGTAGTCTCACCAACTGGCGCTTTGGTGCGCTTCGCGGAGAACCCGGCCGCCTTCGCTGCCGCTTTGCCGGCAGTATCTGCATCCTTCAGGACATCCCCCAGGGCCAGCGGGCCGTTCGAAGCCCCTGCCGCCAGAACAAAACCTTCACCGTCTGCCCCCAGCGGAGGACGTGAAGGATCGGGGCGGAAATGCGCGTTCGCCTCGTCCCAGATCAGCTTACCGCCGCAATGCGACCACATATGCACGACCGGAGACCAGCCACCTGACATGGCAATCGCATCGCATTCGACCTCTTCCCGGGCGCCTCCGATCCCCTCTTGATTGCAGATCGCAACTTTCTTGACCCGCTTGCCGCCTTTGACCTTTGCGATCGCCTTGCCCGGATCGACGCGGATACCCAGCTGACGCGCCTCTTCGGCCAGAGGTCCGGCGGTGTCGCGCGCATCAACCACGCGCAGGACATCGACACCGGCCTGCTTCAAGGTAATTGCAGTCCGGTAGGCGTCATCATTGTTGGTGGCGATGATGACACGGTCACCCGGCGTCACGCCCCAGTTGACCACATAGTCGCGCATGGCAGAGGCCAGCATGACGCCAGGCACATCATTGCCTGCGAATGACAGCGGACGCTCAATCGCACCAGTCGCGGTCACGACCTGCTTCGCACGAATGCGCCACAGGCGGTGACGCGGGCCCTGAACACCCGGCTTGTGGTCTGTCAGGCGCTCATAACCCAGCACATAACCGTGGTCATAGACACCAGCGCCCATGCAGCGATTGCGCATGGTGACGTTGTCCATTGTTTCGAGTTCGGAAACCAATTGTTCCACGAACTTATCCACAGGCTCACCATTGATGGTACCGCCATCAACCGGAGCGCGACCGCCCCAATGTGCGGTTTGTTCAATCAACATTACCCTGGCACCGGACTGGGCTGCCGTGTTGGCGGCCTGCAGACCTGCAACGCCACCGCCAATCACCAAGACATCGGTGAAGGCGTAAAAGTGCTCGTATGTGTCCGCGTCACGGTTGTCCTTGTCGGGCGCTTTGCCCAAACCCGCCGACTGGCGAATAAACGGCTCGTAAACATGTTTCCAGAACGGTTTCGGATGGATGAACATCTTGTAATAGAAACCGGCGGGCAGAAACCGCGACAGATGCGTATTGATCGCGCCGATGTCGAACTCGAGGTTCGGCCAGTGGTTCTGTGATGCGGATGTCAGACCATTGAACAGCTCTGTCGTGGTGGCGCGCTGGTTCGGCTCAAACCGGTTGCCCTCACCCAGACCGACCAGAGCGTTTGGCTCTTCCGCGCCACTAGCGACCACGCCGCGCGGGCGGTGATACTTGAACGACCGGCCCATCATCATCTGATCATTGGCCAGCAAGGCAGACGCGAGCGTATCGCCCTCGTAGCCCTGCATCGAGGTGCCGTTGAAGGTGAAGTTGACCTTTTTCGACCGATCAATCAAACGGCCATGTTTTGCGAGACGGGTGCTCATGATGCGGACCTTTCGCAGGCGGTATTTCGGATGGCTGTACGGATCATTTGTACTCTCTCCACGTCCAGCCGGGACGCTTGGCGGTGATGGCATCCTTGATCTCTTGCGGCGGCTCGGTTGTCTGCGCCGGATAGGTGCCAAAGACCTCAAGCGTGTTCGTACAGCGCGCGGCGTGGAACCACTTGCCGCACCCATTGGCATGGCGCCAGCGTTCGAAATGAACGCCCTTGGGGTTTTCGCGCATGAACAGGTAGTCGTGGAACTCATCATCTGACGAGCCCGGGCCATAACGCTTCAAATGCGCCTCGCCACCCGCAGCCAGTTCAGTTTCTTCGGCTTCGACGCCGCAATAGGGGCATTTCAAGATCAGCATGTGATCATCCTCTTGGCAGCAGGCGAGACGTATCTGCCTGCAAATTCTGCGTGACGGGCGTGCGAGATTTTTCGACGAAAAATCTTCATCAGTGCGCCACCCCGGCCGCGACGCTTTCGTCGATGAAGCGGCCTTCTTTGAAACGATCCAGCGAGAAGGCTTCGGTCAGTGGTGAATGCCCCGTGGCCATCAGCTGTGCCATGCCCCAGCCCGATCCCGGAATGGCCTTGAAGCCGCCGGTGCCCCAGCCTGCGTTGATAAAGCAGCCATTAAGCGGTGTTTTCGACAGGATGGGTGAACGGTCGCCGGTCATATCCACAATACCGCCCCACTGGCGCAGCATTTTCAGGCGCGAGATCATCGGGAAAGTTTCGACCAATGCGCGTACCGTTTCCTCGATATGATGGAAGCTGCCGCGCTGGGTATAGTTGTTGAACCCGTCCGTGCCACCACCAATCACCATCTCGCCCTTGTCGGACTGAGACATGTAGCCGTGTACGGTGTTCGCCATCACAACGACATCCATGCAGGGTTTGATCGGCTCGGATACCAGCGCCTGCAGCGCGACGGCTTCCAGTGGCAGTCGGAAACCCGCCATCTCAGCCAACTGGCCGGAATGCCCCGCAACCACGATCCCCAGCTTGTCACAATCGATGGCCCCTTTTGTGGTATCGACCCCGACAACACGACCGTTTTCGGACCGGACGCCGGTGACTTCGCATTTCTGGATGATGTCCATACCCATGGCCGAGCACGCGCGGGCATAGCCCCATGCCACCGCATCATGGCGCGCGGTCCCACCACGTTCCTGCCAAAGCCCGCCCAGAACCGGATAGCGCGGACCTTCCAGATTAATGATCGGCACCAGTTCTTTCACACGCTCGGGCCCAATCCATTCGGTCTGAACACCCTGCAGCGCATTCGCATGCGCAGTACGCTGATAGCCGCGAATCTCGTGCTGGGTCTGCGCCAGCATGATTACGCCACGCGGACTGAACATGATGTTATAGTTCAGTTCCTGGCTTAGATCTTCGTAGAGACCGCGAGCCTTTTCGTAAATCGCCGCTGACGGGTCCTGCAGATAGTTCGATCGGATGATGGTCGTGTTCCGACCGGTGTTGCCACCGCCCAACCAGCCTTTTTCTATTACGGCGACGTTCTGGATGCCGTAGTTCTTGCCAAGATAGTAGGCTGTTGCCAAACCGTGACCGCCGGCCCCGACGATAATGACGTCATAGCGCTTCTTAGGCTCCGGCGAACGCCATGCGCGCTCCCATCCGGTGTGATAGCGCAGCGCTTCGCGCGCTACAGCAAAGGCTGAGTAGTGTTTCATGTGCGAATCCGTCCGGTCTTCGATGATTGGGCGCAGGTATGCCGTGCCCATACATTTTAACCCTGCCGCGCAACGCCGCAATAATGCACTATTGCGACATGAGCGCCCTTCGCGGCTATTTGTCCCTTTTTTCCATGCGCCGACAGGTCTAAGTCAGGGCAACCATTTTGGAGGGACCATGCCGTTCTGGGTTCTCATCTTCTTGATCGCGCTGCTGATCGCGATTTTCCTGGGTTACACGATGCTGCGCGGTCGTCGCGGCACCGGCCCGACAGCTGCTTATGATCTGCGAGTCTATCGTGAACAGCTAGCAGGCGTTGACAAAGACTTGGCGCGCGGCGTGATCGCGAAAGCTGATGCCGAGCGTGTACGCACGGAAATCTCGCGCCGTATCCTGGCCGCAGACGCGCAGATGCGCAATGAAGACAAAGGCACCGGGCCATCACGCTTGGTTACCATAATTGCGTTCCTCGCCATGGCCGCCGTTCTGGTTGGTGGCGGGTTGGCGATGTATCGCCAGTTGGGTGCTGCCGGTTTCCCTGACATGCCCCTTTCAGTTCGTCTGGAAATGGCAGAAGACCTGCGCGAAAATCGACCCAGCCAGGCTGAGGCCGAGGGCATTGCCACACCGCTCCAGACGCCTCCGCTGGACGAAAGCTATGCAACTTTGCTGAACCGGCTGCGCGAAACTGTGGCCGAACGCCCCGATGATCTGCAAGGCCATACCCTGCTGGCACAACATGAAACCAATGCGGGGAACTTCAAAGCAGGGTATGAGGCACAAACCCGTGTGATCGAACTGTCGGGTGACAATGCCTCGGCTCAGGCCTATTCGGATCAGGCAGAGATGATGATTTTGGCCGCTGGCGGCTACGTCTCACCGGAAGCGGAAGCCGCCTTGCGACAGGCGCTTGAGCGCAATCAGCGCTTGGGTCCTGCCCGGTATTATTGGGGGCAGATGCTGGCACAGACCGGGCGGCCTGATATGGCTTATCGCGTTTGGGTCGAAACCCTGAATGACGCCCCGGCCGGCGCGCCATGGGCGAATGCCATCCGGTCACAGATCGATGAATTGGCATTCCGCGCAGGCGTGTTCAACACACCCGACTTTTCTGCTGCATCCGGCCCCAGCCAAGACGATGTAAATGCCGCTGCCGAGATGTCGCCAGAAGAACGACAAGAAATGATCCGCGGTATGGTCGATGGCCTTTCGGACCGCCTTGCGACCGAGGGCGGGACACCCGAGGAGTGGGCACGCCTGATTGCCGCCTTGGGCGTGCTGGGCGAAGGCCAACGCGCCATCAAAATCAGGAACGAAGCCAAGGAAGTATTTGCGGGTAACGCTGAAGCGTTGGAGATGATCGACGCTGCCGCGCTGCAGGCCGGAATCGCTCAATGATCCACGACGCGTTCGAAGACTTCGCAGCATCCCTGCCCCCAATGTCAGCCCTGATGGGGCTGGATCTGGGAGAAAAGACCATCGGCGTTTCCGTCTCGGACCGGATGCGCGGCGTGGCCACCCCGCTTGAGACGGTACGACGCAAGAAATTCACACTGGATTCCGCGCGTTTGATCGAGATTGTGACCGAGCGTGAGATCGGCGGCATTATCCTCGGACTGCCGCGCAACATGGATGGCAGCGAAGGGCCGCGCTGCCAGTCAACCCGCGCCTTCGCACGAAACATGACCCGTTTGACCGATCTGCCCATCGGTTTCTGGGACGAACGACTAAGCACCGTTGCGGCAGAAAAAGCACTGCTTGAGGCGGATACGACACGAAAACGTCGCGGACAGGTTATTGATCACGTCGCAGCAGGTTATATTCTGCAAGGCGCGCTGGACAGACTGCGCTTTCTTTGACGGATCGGAAAACGCCCATGACGAATATGGTTTGGAAACGGGACGAGGTCGAAAGCCCTTGCATCCAAATCTGCGTCGTTCATCCGACCGAACGTATCTGCACCGGCTGCTACCGCACCATTGACGAGATCACGCGCTGGTCAAAGATGGACAGCACCGAACGGGCCGAAATCATGCAGGATCTGCCGGAACGCAAACCCCGTCTGGCAAAGCGCCGTGGTGGCCGTGCCGCCCGGCTGCAAGGGTCCTGATCCGCAAGCCTAGTATTTTGGTGTCCGCGTAGGCTTAAGATCACTCAGAGATTCGTGATCCCGCAACTCAGAACCGAACAGTTCAACCAGCTCGTTCTGGGTTGTCGTCTTTGCAGGTCGCGGGCGCAACTCAGCTTCCAACTCGTGGCTTTCAGCCTGTTCGGGGGTGTCCTTCGAAAGAATGCGCTTTAGTACTGAGCGAAAAACCATTGCTCTTCCAATATGTAATAAACGACGCGCCACTGCGGGACCGTTCCGAACACCGAGGGGGAAGAGTCCGGAAGCTGTGTTTGAGTGAGTGGTGGCCCACAGCGACGCGAAACAGCTTGTTTCCTCTCCCTCTAAATCCGGGACAGGTAAGGACTTTTTAAGTTATTTGACCAACCAGTCAATAATAGCGCTAACTTAAAGTTGCATTCCGTAACGTCAACGCAAAAAAGAACAATGCCTATGATTACAAGGCATTGTTTCTGAACCATTTTTAGAGCATTTAGCCAGTCGCAAGCCAGGTTTTTGCATTCTCGTATTCCTCAGCCGGGAAATACTGGGTCCGCGTTCCCAGGACATGGCTGGCCATGCGTTGCGCCATTTTTTGCCATGTCTTGTCACCGACAATCGCTGCGCGATCCAGCATCCCAATATGACCAGCCGCCAGTCTGAAATGAGCTGCCATTGCAGTCAGACCCTGCCAACCATCGAACTCGCGCAGATCGATCAACAGGCGAAACCCGCCACCTTCGCGCAACAGCGCATCAAGATCGGTTTGAGCCTGACCGTATTCCTGCGAATCCAGTTTGCCCATCAGGCTGATCTGCACGCAAGGTCCGCCCAGATCCGTCACGTGGATCGCCCCGAGAGATTCGCGCATCCATCGACGCGCTTCCTCCACCTCATCCATTCCAAAAACGTGCACCGGGCAAGGCAGGATCGGGGCAGCCAGGCGGACGCTTGTTTGCACCCATCCCTGGTCCGCCACAACGCCAATCCGGTCGAATCCGCGCCAATGGCTGAGCCCCAACTTGGTATCAGACCATGCGGCGCCCAGATCATATCCCTTGAACTCGGACCCAACGATCGCCAGCAGACGTATGGCGTCGTGCTCTTCCAATGCGGCCTCAATAGCGGGAACAAGCGTGCTCGCGTAATCTGCGCTAGTGACCTCGCCCGACAGCTCGACCTCAATAAGGGCACCATCTGCATTCGTGTGAACCGTAATCATCGAACCAACTCTCCAAAGCCAAACAATGGCAGGAGGTTACGGGGATTCGAGCCATTGCGCCACACCACCAGGCAACTGAGGGCGGAAATAGGCGATCATCCGTCCATCCGGTCCAGCGCTGGCATTCGGACCCCATGGTGCAACACCATGCAGACAGTGGCGGTGCAACAGATAGGCTTCGCCCGGGCGCGCCGGTAGCTCGAGGCGCGGACAGGTCTCGAACACTTCGCGACGCGCAGCCTGATAGACATCTGTGATATCGGCCTCGCTCAATTCAAGCCGCGGCACCTTCTTCATCGCGGCCCGAAAAGCATCGCCGAGGATTTTGTGGCTTCCCTCCCACAGCACCATTGGTGCTGCGTCCACACTGGCCTCGGTAAGTGGGATACCCAATATCCAGGCATGAGGTTCATCCACCCGCCGTCGTCCATCAGGGCCAGCTGGCTTGAGCCCGTCCACATGCGCCGCATCTCGCCGCGCACGATACCGCGCCGCAGCCTCGCTTTCGCCACGCCGGGGTTGAGGGTAGCCCGGATATATTACCGATACCTGCCCTTTGTGCAGATCAATCGATCCAAACTGCTGGTGTGCCAGTTCGATGGCCGCGCCCGCCAGTGCAGGCGAACCCGCGACCCTGCCCTGCGCATCATTGTCCAGTGCATCAACGCCAATGAACCACGTGCCATCGCAATCGTGCCAAGCTGAATGAGCCGGATCGCTGACGGACGCACGCGCAGTGGGAAGAGCGTGCGCCACCCAATCCGCCAACACTCCTTCATAAGGAAACTTTATCCAACCTAGCTCGTAAAACGACGCTACCACCCCAACGCCTTTCTCAGCATATTCAGAGCAACCAGGGTAAGGAATACCGCGAAGACCCGCCTGAGCGGCTTCGGATCCATCGCATGCGCCAGCTTAACGCCCCACGGGGCGGTGATCATAGTCATCGCAACGACGATACCGAAAGCCACCAGATTGACCGCGCCAATGGTCAGCGGCGGGCGATGCTCCGGAGCGATGTTGAGAAATAAAAAACCCAGCACCGACGGTACAGCGATGATCACGCCAAAGCCCGCTGCGGTCGCAACTGCCCGGTGGATCGGAGTGTTATAAAGGCTCATGAGCGGAACACCGAAACTGCCCCCGCCAATTCCCATCAGTACCGACAGAAACCCGACCGAAGGCGAAAGCACAGCGCGGCGCAATCCCTTGGGCATTGCATCCCCCAACCGCCACTCGGATTTACCCAATCCAAGATAGATGCCGATAACCATGCCAAGCATGCCGAACAGTGCCTGCAAAAACTCTGTCCTCAGAGCTGAAGCCACCAGAACACCGATCACCGCACCCACCGCTATGCCTGGCCCCCAGCCGCGCAGGATGCCCCAATCCACCGCGCCTTTCTTGTTATGGCTAAGAACCGATCGGATCGACGTTACAATGATCGTCGCCAGCGAAGTTGCGAGGCATAGCTGCATCAGCTGAGGCCCGCCATATCCAAGTGTCTGAAACGCATAGAAAAACGCGGGCACCAGAACGATTCCACCGCCAACGCCCAAAAGTCCAGCCAACACCCCGGCCAAAGCGCCGATCACAAGCAAAAGGCCCAGCATCTGGGCCAGCAACATCGTCTCGGGCATCATTCCCCCATAGCGGCTCGAAGCCGTCTTAGCCTACCTGTTCCACCTGCGATAGCGCAGCAACAGAGTCCAGAGCCTGCAGGATCACTTCTGGGCCGGCATTCTCGCGCACAGCACCTTCGGAGAGCATCCGCCGCCATCCCCGCGCACCGGGACGCCCCGCGAACAGGCCCAGCATATGCCGCGTGATCTGGTGCAATCGACCACCGTCGACAAGATGCGCCTCGACATAGGGCAGCATATTTTGCACCACTTCAATGGGATCCGCGACGCTGCCCGTTCCAAAGATCAACGGGTCCGCAGCCGCCAGAATATCTGTCGGTTGGTGATAGGCGGCACGACCGATCATGACACCATCAAGCCCAGCCTCCAGATGCTGTTGCGCCTGAGCAAGCGACGTAATGCCACCATTGATCGAGATATGCATGTCCGAAAAATCAGCCTTCATCCGATGCACCAGATCATAATCCAGTGGAGGAATATCTCTGTTTTCCTTGGGACTTAACCCCTGCAACCAAGCTTTGCGCGCATGGATCGTCACCCGCCGACAACCGGCCTTGCGAATCTGGTCGAGGAATGCAGGTAGCACTTCTGAAGGTTCCTGTTCGTCAACACCGATACGGCATTTCACCGTGACTTCGACCTTCACTGCCTCGCGCATCGCCGCAACGCACTCCGCGACTTTTTCGGGTGCGCGCATCAATACCGCACCGAATGTCCCTGATTGCACACGGTCAGACGGACACCCACAGTTCAAGTTGATCTCGTCATATCCGGCTTCAGCCCCCAGCTTGGCCGCCTGCGCCAATTCCTGCGGGTCCGAACCCCCTAGCTGCAACGCAACTGGGTACTCCTGAGGATTAAAGTCCAGCAGATGCAGCGCGCCGCCGCGCACCAAAGCAGGCGCTGTGACCATTTCAGTATAAAGCAAGGTCTCAGAACTCAGCAAACGATGCAGAAACCGGCAATTCTTGTCGGTCCAATCCATCATGGGTGCAACAGACAGTCTCGCATTTCTACGGATGTCTACAGGTTTCTTATCCGGCATATCTTGCTCATGTCATCGGAACGCAGCTTTCGCCAAGTACCGGGTATACAGAAAGACCTGCAACCGGCAAACCGTTCTTGGGTTTTGGGAGATGGTACCGCCTCCCTGGCTTGAACAGGGGACCTCTGGATCCACAATCCAGCGCTCTAACCAACTGAGCTAAGGCGGCACTTGTGAGGGGCGATTTAGCGAAGGCGTACGGGGATTGCAAGGGGATTAAAGCTGAATTCGCCAGCTTTGTTCGACCAGATCGACACCGAAGGAATGCACCGGCTTGCTGTCGACAAGCTCCCACCCAAACGCACGATACAGCCCGCAAGCGGCGGCGTGACTCTCATGGGTCCACAGCACCATCTGGCGATATCCTGCGTCGCGGGCGAAACCCATGCAGGCGGTCAGTAGCCGCTTGCCCAGCCCCTGTCCACGAGCCTCGGGCAGCAGCAGAAACAACCGCAGCTTGGCGGTTTGATCATCCAGCCTGACACAGAAAATACTACCCAAACGATCCCCGTCGCACTCGGCGATCCAGCCTTGTTCGCAAGTTGGATCATGATCCGCGATGAATTCCGTCAGAATGCGGGCAACCAGCGGGCCGAAACTGTCATCAAACCCCTCGTCGCGGGAATAGAGCACGTCATGCTGTTCTACCAGCCACGGCGCATCCTCGGCGCGGAAAGGTCTGAGCGTTGCCGTCTCCATGCCCTATCTGAACCCATAGTCGGCTTGATTCTCAACCCATCGCGCGTTAGCACCAAAGCGCATTTCCCGGAGGCGAACATGAGCATCAACACCGAACGCGATATCGAAGCGAACCTGCAGATCGGCCCCACCGATCATGGTATGGTGCGGCTGTTCATTGAAGGTGCCGGTATTGAGATTCCAATGGATTTCGACCCCGAAGAGGCCGAAGAAATCGCCGAGGAAATCCGCGCCGCAGCCCAAGCCGCGCGCGCCATCAAAAGCTAAACCCTGGGGTCGCGCAAGGCCTGCAACCGACGTGCAGAATCCATCGCGAATTTCTGAACCATCTTTTTGCGCCGCGCCGGAGCCAACTTGGTTTCTGGCCCCATTCGGATGATTTCAGCATCATAGGCATCAGCGATGATCAAGCCTGTTTCCGCAGGCAGAAGCTCGGTCGGGAAATCCGTATCAACCGCCCAAAAGAATCGGTCACACCAGTCAAGATAGCCCTGCCATTTAGAATCCGACTGATAATCGGCGCGGCTGGATTTACACTCGACCACCCATATCTCGCCCTTTGGGCCCAACCCCATCACATCGACCCGCAGCCCTCGGGTAGGGACAAATTCTTCAATCGAAACATAGCCGTGGGTCAACAAGTGACGCGAAACACCACGGGCCAGCTTTTGTCCGGGCTGCATAATTAGTGTCATTCCGAGAATGTGAACAATTCATGAACAAAAATCAAGCAGCTTGACATGGTACCATTTGGTATCGCAATAATGTGAAACCAAATGGTATCCAATAAGAGGTGCCCGATGAATACACAGACCCAAAACGCATTTCGCGCCCTGGCGGACCCGACCCGCCGCGACATCGTTCAGATGCTGGCAGCACAGGATATGACGATCGCTCAACTAACCGAACGTTTCGACATGACCCGCGCGGCCGTCAAAAAGCATCTGACCGTTTTGTCCGACGGAGGATTGATCACGGTCGAAGCTCGTGGACGCGAACGCATCAATCGCCTTGAACCCAAAGGAATGGCTCCGGTTCTGGACTGGCTCAGCTACTTCGACCGGTTCTGGGATGATCGCCTCGCAAATCTGAAGAAAGCTATCGAAGGGAATAAGAAATGACAGACGCAGTTTTGCAGAAAACAATCTTTTTCCGCGCTACGCCAGAAATCGTTTGGGACTATTTGACTGATCCCGACCGGTTGGCCGAGTGGTTTCACAAACCCGAACGTCCCCTGGCCGCTGGACAAAAGCTTGAGATGTTCGGGACGACCAGTGGCGACCTTCTGATTTGGGGTGAAGTGCGTGAAGCGAGACGTCCAGAGTATCTTGAATATACATTCACCATTAAACCGATGGGCGGCGCCGAAAGTGTGGTCAAGTGGACGCTGGAACCCGTCGCCGGCGGCACACGCCTTGGATTGCTGCACGAGGGCTTACCTCAAGGGGCTGACGCCTTTGGCCTGATCCTTTCGCTGGATGACGGATGGGATGAACATTTCGGCAAGATGCGCACCGCATTGCACGAAACTGTTGATGCTTAACCCCTTGTGCGAACCTGCTTCAGGCCCTACTTAGGCCCGTGGCGGGTTCTGCCCTTCTTGTGACAGGTAGCATTCTGGTGGCCTTAAGCAATTCCGAGGGGGCTGGCTCTGTTCAGGTCCTGGCCTGATTACCTGGCGCCCACCTGTACATACAGGTCCTCGGGAATCAAACCGCACGGTTGACTGGTGGTCCCGCCACATATTTACCTAATAAATCAGCGCCCTGCACGCACTTCCTGTTTGATCGGCGCAGGCTTCAAGCCATGCGCAATCGGTGTTCCGCCACGTGGTTTGTTCGGCTTCTCAGCCATGCTCATGATCGCATAGGCGAACTGCACTCCCGCAAAGACGATCCCGTTCATGAACCAGATCATGGCCAACGCGATCAGACCGATTTCCGAACTGGTGATCAGATGCCGTAGATTGGCCACGTTGAGCGCCAGCAGCACCCCGACAAAGACGGCCGAGATCACAAAGCCCCAGATGACTTGCGTAATGTAGAGACGGACCAGTTTGGGCATGGCGAACCTCCTTGCGCTATGATGGTGAGTCTAGCGCGTGCAGGGTCGCGGTAAAGGCGTCAGAACGCCTCGGGCTGGGCTTCGCGCGCCATGTGATCCAACACAGCGTTCACGAATTTGGGCTCTTTGCCTTCCGGGAAGAACGCACGTGCGACATCGACGAATTCGGTGATCACGACTTTTGGCGGCGTGTCGCTCTGGGTCAACTCAGCCCCGGCCGCGCGAAACACAGCGCGCAGGGTCGGATCGATGCGCGCAATGGGCCATTTGGCGACCAATGCACGATCGGTCATCTGGTCGATGGTGGCCTGATAGTTCACGGCGTCATCCACCAACTTACGGAAGACACTGATATCGCCATCCAGCATCTCATCCCCCTCGTAGACCGCGCCAAACCGATGATCCAGAAACTCATTCACAACCTGTTCAGTCGTCTGGCCCGATTGCTCCATCTGGAACAGCGCCTGCACGGCATAAAGCCGGGCGGCGGATTTCATCAGGCGTTTCTGGTTGGCCGGTTTCGGCGCGTCTGTCTGGGTCATGCTGTCGTGGGTCCGTTGCTGTCGCCCGCCACAAGGACGGACTCGGACGGTGGCTTGAAGCCCACGCCCTTTTTGGAAGAGCCCCACTTACGGCTGAGCGCGATCAGATGCAAGGCCGCAGCCGCCGCTCCACCGCCTTTATTCATCTTTTCGGGGTTTGCTCGTACCTCGGCCTGTTCGTCGTTTTCGACAGTCAGGATGCCATTGCCGATCAGCAGGCCCTGCAGGCCCATCAACTGGATTGCACGGCTAGAGTCGTTGCAGACGGTTTCATAATGCGTCGTCTCGCCCCGAATGACACAGCCCAACGCGACATAGCCGTCGTAGTTGCACTGACGGTCGGCCATGGCGATTGTGGTCGGGATTTCCAGCGCACCGGGCACTTCGACCACGTCGCAGGTTCCGCCTGCGGCCTCGATTTCGGCCTTGGCACCAGCGACCATGTTGTCAGCGATGGCACGGTAGAACGGAGCCACCACCAGCAGCAGTTTCACCGGCTTGTCGAAGCTGGGAGTCGGCAGAATGCCATGTTTGTCTTTTTCAGCCATTATCAGTCTTCCTTGAGGATCGAGCGTGTGCCGACGATTGACAGTCCAAACGCGTCGAGCCCCAGATACACGGTTTCAGGCGAGTCTGTCAGCAGCACCAGTTCCTGAATACCCATCTTGGACAGGATCTGCGCACCCAGACCGGTTTGCTTGATCGTGCGCGGGCCTTCGTCGTCTGCGGCATACAGCGAATTTCGCGGCTGACGGAAAAGGCAAACGACGCCGCGCCCCTCTTCGGCGATCTTTTCCATCGCGCGGGGCAGCTCTCGTGAAGATTTCGGGCCAAGACCCAGAATATCGGGCGCTTCATGCAGGGCGTGGGTCCGGGTCAGGACCGGCTCGGGCGTTGTGATGTCGCCCTTGATCATGACAACGTGTTCGATACCGTGGGTCTGGTCGGTGAAAATCCGCATCTCCCATTCGCCACCGTATTCGGAATTCACCGTCTCGCGCGAAGTTTCAACCACCAGATTGTCGTTACGCGAGCGATAGGCGATCAGATCACTGATCGTGCCGATCTTCATGTCATGCTCTTTGGCGAAGGCGACCAGATCAGGCAGGCGCGCCATTGTGCCATCGGGCTTCATGATCTCGCAGATCACGCCCGAGGGGTTCAGCCCGGCAAGACGCGAGATATCAACGGCGGCCTCGGTATGCCCCGCCCGCACCAGCACCCCGCCCCTTTTGGCGCGCAAGGGGAAGACATGGCCTGGGGTCGCTATGTGAGCCATAGTGTTTTGCTCGTTGATCGCGGTCGCCACCGTTAGTGCGCGATCAGCGGCCGATATTCCCGTCGAAACTCCCTCGCGGGCTTCTATCGACACGGTGAAGGCTGTCTCATGACGCGAAGAGTTGTTCACCGCCATCATCGGCAGGCCCAGACTATCGATCCGTTCCGCCGTCATCGGCAGGCAGACCAACCCGCGCCCATGGGTCGCCATGAAATTGATCGCCTCCGCGTCAGCGAACTCGGCCGCGATCACCAGATCACCCTCGTTCTCGCGGTCCTCGTGATCCACAAGAATGTACATCCGGCCCTTACGGGCCTCTTCGATGATTTCCTCGATCGGACTGATCGCCTCGCGCAATTGGGCCTCTACCGGTCCGGGGGTTTCAAAACTCATAGGGCAGCCTTTCGCACAACGGGTTTGAATGGCGGGATAGACCAGAGTGAACACAAAGACCAGCCTGTAAGCACTGCGAGATAGATTGATATGCCCAGCGCTATAGGGCCAGCGATGAAATCTGGTGCCAACTCAGTTTACCAATCCTATGCGCCAGTTTTGACTTAGGCCTTTTCTGCGCATTGTTGCCAATAGCTGAACCTTTAGGCCGGTTGCGTGAACTTTGTCCACAAATTGCCCCAATTGGGCCCTTGGATCGCCTGATATCCTGGGCACCAGTCATTGTATAATGTCCTAGCTAGACGAGAATTTGAGCCCAGTGTCTAAGACCGCTGATCTGCCCGCTGCAAATTTCGTGCGTGTAAACGCCCTTCGGCGAAACAGGCTGCTGCTATCACTCATTGCACTGCAGATGGTCTATGCCATTGCGGTTAGCATCTATGTAGGACGGTCATATTGGGATTTTTCGACCTCTTCCCTGATTGTCATCTCAGTTCGTCTGCTTGGTTTCATGTTCGCAAATTTCGTTCTTTGGCGACTTGGCGTTGCCATGTTCGTCGTGCGACCCAAAAAGCCAATTCAATGGATGTTGCAAGATCTGCGATCCAAGATGGCAGATGTTGAAAAAGCGACCGATGCGGTTATCTGCTTTCTCAGCATCGTCGCACTTATCCTGGCCTATACCTTCCTGAAGAACGAAATACATGCTGTGAACCCGACGCTCTGGGATGAGCAATTCGTGCAATGGGACCGGTTTCTGCACGGCGGCGTCGATCCGTGGACCTGGCTATGGCCCATTTTGGGATCCCCGATCGTAACCACTGCGGTGAATGGCGCCTATCACATCTGGTTTCCCATGATTTACATTGCGGTTTGCGTCGCCTGTCTGGACCGCAGTGACCCGAACCGCAGCACCGTTTTTCTGGTGGCGTTTGCACTGTGCTGGTTTGTAGGCGGCAATGTGATTGCAACCATCTTTGCCTCGGTTGGTCCCGTTTACTACGAACCCTTCAATCTTGGCTCTGACTTCGTTCCGCAGATGGAGTTGTTACGCAAATCACACGAAATCAGCCCGGTCTGGGCGCTGAATGTGCATGAAATGCTGTTGGATGGTTATCGGAATAATGGGCTAGCAGGCGGAATCTCGGCGATGCCCAGCATGCATGTTGCCTCTACCGTGCTGCTGGCGTTCTACGGCTTCACCTATTCGCGTTGGCTCGGCTGGGCGCTGTCGGTGTTTGCCTTCATCATCCTACTAGGCTCGGTTCACCTCGCCTGGCACTACGCCATCGACGGGTATGTCTCAATCCTGCTGGCTTCATGCTTCTGGTGGCTGTCCAAGAGGCTGACGGCCAAATTTGGACCTTCCACCTGAAGGTCAGGACATCTCGGCCAGTCGCGCGACGTATCGGGCCAGGGTATCGATCTCAAGGTTCACGCGATCACCAACCGAGACGTCACCCCATGTGGTGACCTCTTTGGTGTGAGGGATGAAGTTGATACCAAAGTCACACCCGTCCACATCATTAACCGTCAGCGATGTGCCGTTCAGTGCAACGGACCCTTTCGGAGCGATAAACCGGGCCAGATTGGCAGGCGCCCGCAATGTCACCCGCGTGCTGTCACCCTCGTCTATCACAGAGACCACCTCTGCCACGCCATCCACGTGGCCCGAGACGATGTGCCCTCCCAATTCATCCCCGACCTTCAAGGCACGTTCCAGATTGACGCGCTTGCCCACCTGCCAACTGTCCAAATTGGTTTTCGAAACCGTCTCAGCGCTGATCTGGACATCATACCAGTCATCGCCCAGTGTAATGACGGTCAGACAGACGCCATCGCTTGCGATGGAAGCGCCAATATCAATGCCCGCCGTTTCATAGCTTGTCTTGATCCGTGCCCGCAGGTCTCCCTGCTGGTCCAGTTCGGTAACGGTGCCAATATCAGTGACGATCCCTGTGAACATGTCATTAACCCTCTGAACCTAGCTTCAATAGCCGAGGTAAAGGCACGCAGCTCTACCGGCAAGCCCTGCCTTGCCGTGAAAACGACAAAGAGGCATAATTTTATACAAACGCACCAAAAGTCACCACACGAGCAGACCGCATGATCCCTTTGGCCAACAGCCCTAACCGGCGTGTGTTCCTGTTTCTACAAGGACCGCATGGTCCGTTCTTTAACGCGCTTGGTCGGATGCTGCGGGCTGCGGGTGCTCAGGTCTGGCGAGTCGGCTTCAACGCGGGCGATCAGGCTTTCTGGGGCGACAAATCCAGTTACATTCCATATCGCGGCGCGCCAGATGATTGGCCGGAGACCTTAAGCGAATTGCTCACCCACTATGATGTGACCGATATCGTGCTCTATGGCGACACCCGGCCCGTGCATGCACGCGCAGTTGAGATTGCCAAAGCACGCGGGACCACTGTTCATGTGTTTGAAGAAGGCTACCTGCGCCCTTGGTGGGTGACCTATGAACGAAACGGGTCGAACGGAAACTCACGCCTGATGGAACTGGATGTGGCGCAGATGCAGACGGCGCTGGAACAGTCCGAAGGGCACGCCCCCCCACCGCCTTCCCATTGGGGCGATATGCGCCAGCACATCTTTTACGGTGCCCTCTATCACTGGTTCGTGCTGTTTCTGAATCGCAGATACCGGAATTTCCGACCCCATCGAGAGCTGCCGGTCTCGAAAGAGTTTCGTCTATACTTCAAACGCCTGACACTGATGCCCATTCACAGGCTACAGCGGGGCTGGGCCACAGCACAGGTCAGGTGGAGCGGTTTTCCCTATCACCTTGTGCTGTTGCAATTGGGGCATGACAGCTCGGTCCAATATCACTCGGATTTTTCCGGTATGTCCGATTTTCTCGAACAAGTGATCGCCGGATTCGACAAAGGCGCCCCTGCGCATCACCACCTTGTCATCAAGGAACACCCGCTTGAGAACCACCGTGAACCGCTGCGGCTGCGGGCGCGCCAGCTTGCAGCACAGCACGGCATCACAAACCGAATTCACTATGTGCCCGGTGGTAAGCTGGCCAGGTTGCTAGACGATGCAAAATCCGCCGTGACGGTGAATTCCACGGCAGGCCAGCAGGTTCTGTGGCGTGGCATACCTTTGCGGATTTTTGGGCAGTCGGTTTATGACAAGCCCGAATTCGTATCTCGGCAATCGATTGAGGCATTCTTTGCCCAGCCAGATGCCCCGGGCGGCAAGGCCTATCGGGCTTATCGCCAATTTCTTCTGGAAACCTGCCAAGTCCCCGGGGGGTTCTATTCTCGCCGAGGGCGTCGTCAATTGCTGCGGCGAGCGGCTGATATGATGCTATCGGCTCAGGACCCCTATCAAGGGTTGCTCTCCGATAAAGAGGCCACAACGCCACAGTTGCGCGTTGTTGAATGATCGCGGGCAACCTGCTGCTGGATGTTTCGAAGCGATGCGGGTAACCTTCCCAAAACAAAGACGATTGAGGTAAATCGGCAGTGCAGCGCTTTCCTACCCGATGGATCCGGGGGGTTTCCCTTGTGGCGACCCTTGGCCTGCTGGCAGCATGCCAGCTTCCCAAATCCGGGCCGAACAAAAACGAAATTCTAGCCGGGTCGGTCGAAAACGGGGGTAACGCCTTTGTGGTTGAGGTCGACGACCGTGTTGCGCGGGCCACATCGGTGATTCCGCAATACGGGTTTTCGAAATCCTTCCGCAGCGCGCAAAGCGTCGCATCCGATACCGTACGCCCCGGCGATATTCTGAGCCTCAGCATCTGGGAAAATGTCGAGGATGGGTTGCTAAGTTCCGCAGCCGGTGGCGCAACCGTTCTGGATCAGGTGCAGGTCGACAGCGAAGGTTACATATTTGTTCCTTATGCAGGGCGGCTGCGTGCAGCGGGCAATACGCCCGAACAGCTCCGCACGTTGATTTCCTCGAAGCTGGAGGAACAGACTCCGGATCCGCAGGTCCAAGTGTCGCGCACTCCGGGCGATGGGTCGACCGTTTCTCTGACCGGAACTATCGGCGCGCCGGGAATCTATCCGATTGAGCGACCAACTGGCTCGTTATCGACCATGCTCGCGCAAGCAGGCGGGGTGGCAGTTGCATCCGATATCGCATTGGTCACTGTGATCAGGGGCAAGCAAAGTGGAACCATCTGGTACGACGATCTGTTCCGCAACCCGGAAACCGATATCGCCCTGCGCGGCGGCGATCGCATTCTGGTCGAACAGGACAGTCGCTCATACATCGCGCTGGGTTCGACCGGCGGACAATCCCGCGTGGCCTTTGAAAGTCAGGACCTATCCGCCCTTGAGGCGCTGGCACAGGTCGGAGGCTTACAGCCGCTATCTTCAGACCCGACCGGTATTTTTGTTCTGCGTGAGGAACGGCAGGATGTGGCGCGCAATGTCATGGGACGTCCCGAGCTACAGGGTGATCAGCGCATGATCTATTTGCTGAACCTGACCGCGCCCAATGGCCTGTTCATCGCCCGCGATTTCGTGATCCGAGACGATGACACGATATACGTCACCGAGGCCCCATATGCACAGTGGAGCAAATCTGTCTCGCTGATTGCCGGAGGTCTGACGCCATTTGCAAATGTGGCGACGCTTACGGGTAACTGATGAATGCTCTCTGAACCAGAGAACACGGCCGGGGGCGAACGCTCCCGGCTTTTTGTTTACAACGGTGGGTTCCTGACACAGTCGCGGCTGCGTCGTATAGTGTCTCTGGCCGGGTATGACATCCGGCTTGGACTGCCACAGCCAGACGATCTGGTCGGGGTTTGGGGCAACAGCCCGACAGCCCATCGGGGCATGGGTATCGCGCAGAAACGCGATGTGCCCGTCCTGAGGGTCGAAGACGCGTTCCTGCGGTCTCTGCACCCTGGACGAAGCGGTGAGGCACCCATGGGTCTGTTGTTGGATCGATCGGGTCTGCATTTTGATCCGAGTGTGCCTTCGGATCTGGAAACTCTGTTGGTCACGCATCCGCTGGATGACACCGCCCTGCTGGATCGCGCGCGAGGCGCAATCGCGCGCATCCGAGAGCTGCATCTGAGCAAATACTCGGCCTTTGACCTTGATCTGACGCCTCCCGATCCTGGCTACGTTCTAGTGATCGACCAGACGCAGGGAGATGCTGCCGTCACCGCAAGCAACGGCGACTATGCACGGTTCCGCGAGATGCTGGTCATCGCGCAAGAGGAAAACCCCGGCGCGCGCATCCTCATCAAAAGCCACCCCGAAACCACGGCAGGCCACCGCAAGGGATACTTTTCCGATCAGGATCTGAGTGACAGAATATCGATCCTCGACAGCCCGATAAGTCCATGGTCGCTGCTTGAAGGGGCCATCGGGGTTTACACGCTGTCCTCGCAGATGGGATTTGAGGCGATATTGGCCGGGCACAAACCTCGCGTGTTCGGGCAACCATTCTACGCTGGGTGGGGGCTGACGCAAGATGATGCACCCCTGCTCCGTCGCCAACGGAATCTTACGCGGGCGCAGCTTTTTGCAGCTGCGATGATCTTGTATCCGCGTTGGTACGATCCCTACCATGATCGCCTGTGCGAATTGGAATGCGTGCTCGATACGCTTGAGGCGCAAACCCGGGCCTGGCGGCAGGACCACAAAGGCTGGACCGCCTCCGGGATGCGGGTATGGAAACGCCGCCACCTGCAACGCATTTTCGGCCAGCACCATAAGGTGCGTTTCGTGGCCGAGCAGCCAGAGAACACCAAACAACCCCATATGGTCTGGGCCAGCCGAGCCGGTGAGACGCTGAATGCAACCCGGATTGAGGATGGCTTTTTACGATCCCGCGGGTTGGGCGCGGAGCTGGTTCCACCGCTGTCGCTGGTGACCGATGATATCGGCATCTACTACGATCCAACGCATCCCAGCCGCCTGGAAGAATGGATCACCACGCGCGAAACCTTGCGCCCTGATCAGAGGCTCCGCGCCGAGCGGCTGACAGCCCGGCTGCTGACCGAGGGCCTAAGCAAGTACAACATCGGCCACCCCGCCCCGGACCTACCGACGGGGCATCGTATTCTGGTGCCAGGTCAGGTAGAAGATGACGCCTCGATCCGGCTGGGAACAAGCAATATCCGCACCAATCTCGATCTGCTGCGCGCGGCGCGCGAGGCCAATCCCGACGCTGTGTTGATCTATAAACCGCACCCGGATGTCGAAGCTGGTCTGCGCGACGGCAAGATCGAAACCGATCTGGCCGATGTCATCGTAGAAGGCACCGATCCTGCCACCCTGCTTGGACAGGTGGATGAGGTCTGGACTATGACCTCTCTGCTGGGGTTCGAGGCTTTGCTGCGTGGCGTCCGGGTCACCACTCTCGGTGCGCCTTTCTATGCCGGTTGGGGGCTGACGAGTGATCTGGGGGCAGTGCCTGCGCGACGTGGCGCGCGGCCTTCGCTGATGGGATTGGTGCACGCAACGCTGATTGACTACCCCCGCTATCTCGATCCGGTGACAGGACAGACCTGCCCCGTCGAAATCGCGGTCGAACGGCTTGCGCAGGGCACACCATCCCCTACCGGACCCGTAAATCGCATCTTGTCCAAATTTCAGGGCGCGCTGGCGACGCATGCGCATTGGTGGCGCTGAAGGCTAGTGCGTCACGCGCGCCCAGCGATGTAGGATATCGCCGCCAACGACCTGTGTTTCGATCAGATCAAATCGGGGGGCAGTATCCAGAGTATCAAGCCTCAGTGCCCCGATCGCGGACAGCCCTTCTGCCCCGATGGTCAGTCCTGCTGTAAAGCCGACCAATTCATCGACCAGATCGCCCTTTAGCAAAGATGCGGCCAATGCTGATCCGCCTTCGCAAAAGACACGCGTCAATCCGGCCTGCCCAAGCTGCTGCAACAGATCAGCCGCATCCACGTGATGACCATCCAGCGCACACGGGATCAGACGGGCACCCAACCCCTCCCACGCACGCGCACGCTCGGGGTCTGGGTGGGGGCCGTGACAGAGCCAGACAGGGATATCGGACGCGGTTCGCGCAAGTTGCCCCATCAAGGGCAGATCCAGATGGCGCGAGACCACCACGCGCACCGGTTGATGCTGCACACCCAGATCTCGAACCGTCAGCGACGGATCATCGGCGCGCGCTGTCCCTGCCCCAACCATCACCGCATCGTGGCGCGCACGCATCGCATGCACTGCGCGGCGAGCATTTGGACCTGTGATCCACTGACTGTGCCCGGTTTCCGTTGCAATCCGTCCATCAAAGCTGCTGGCCATTTTCAAAGTCACAAACGGGCGGCCTTGCTCGGTTTTCAGGAAAAACCCTGCGTGGTCGCGTGCTGCCTGTTCCGCCAGAACACCGGTGGTGACCTCAATCCCGGCCTCGCGCAACATGGCAAACCCTTGCCCTGCGACCCGAGGATCGCTGTCTTCGATCGCCGAGACCACACGGGTAACACCGGCCGCAATCAGCGCTTCGGCACAGGGCGGCGTCTTTCCGTAGTGTGAACAGGGTTCAAGCGAGACATAGGCGGTGGCACCTCGCGCGGCCTTACCCGCCTGCGTCAGAGCCATAGGTTCTGCATGCGGACGACCCCCGGGCTGCGTCCAGCCGCGACCAACGATGCGTTCATCGCGCACGACGACACACCCGACGGACGGATTCGGCCAGCAGGTGCCTTGGCCGCGCCGCCCCAATGATAGGGCCAGCGCCATATATCGCTTATCTGTATCGCTCACTCATCCGTCGAAGGTTGCGGCGGGCGCAACTCGTGGACAAACTCCTCGAAATCATCGGCCGCCTGGAAATTCTTGTACACACTCGCAAAGCGAACATATGCGACCGTATCAATCCGGGCCAGCGCTTCCATTACAATTTCACCGATTTTATTCGAAGGGATATCGGTTTCCCCCATGCTTTCAAGACGGCGCACGATACCGGAGATCATCTGATCAATCCGATCGGGATCAATGGGCCGCTTCTGCATCGAAATACGGATCGAGCGTTCCAGCTTGTCGCGGTCGAAGTCTTCGCGTTTACCGTTGGTTTTGATGACGACCAGATCACGCAGTTGCACGCGTTCATAGGTGGTGAACCGTCCGCCGCAGGCCGGGCAGAACCGCCGTCTGCGGATCGCGACGTGATCCTCTGCCGGGCGTGAATCTTTGACCTGAGTATCGATATTTCCGCAAAACGGGCAGCGCATCCGCCGTCTCCTCGTCCCTAGCTGGCCACTTTTTGTAAGCGCTGCGGCTTACTTATCCACAACTATAGGACAGCCTCTAGAGTTTGGGTAGTCGGAATTTTCCACCCCAATATAAAGCGTCACCCAAAATGCGCAGCGACCTTTCTTTCATGCGGCGCGTTGCGGTGTTCAAACAGATATATCCCCTGCCATTTGCCCAGCGCAGGTACCCCATCTGACACCGGTATCGACAGCGATACAGGCATCATCGCGGCCTTGATATGGGCTGGCATGTCGTCCGGCCCCTCATAGGTGTGGCGCAGATAAGCCATTGACGGATGATCCGATTGCGGCACCAGCCGTTCAAAGAATGCGCGCAGATCAGTCTGCACCTCGGGGTCGGCGTTTTCCTGAATAAGCAGCGAACAAGAAGTGTGGCGCACAAAGAGCGTCAGCAAACCGTCCGAAACCGGCCTCAGCCAACTGCGCACAGGGGCGGTAATCTCATAGAGCCCCACGCCCTGTGTCTGAATCGAGAATTCTGTCTGCATCGCAGGTCAATTGATAAACGGACGGACGCCGCACCGTGCATTTGCGCCCTGTACCGACATGCTGTCACCCGGCTGGAACCCGGCTGTGACCGAAAAGCTGCCTTTCTGCGGGACATTGGCGGGTTGTTTCAGTGTGAACTGTACCGCCGTCCGGCGTCCCGTTGTCACGCTGGGGCCATAGCCGCGCAGAACGTAGATTTGTTGCTGCCACCCAGCACCCAATTTCCGGCGGGCAAAATCAGCAGCGGCGCACCAATATCCATCAGTATCCTGACGTGTCCTTGGAATGACCTCGAAGTCTGTGCCGCTCATCGGTTCTGTTCGATAACCGTTCGGCGCTGCATCGACAACGCCCGCAGAGCTGGTCATAAGCAGTGCTGCAAATGCGCAAAGTATTGTCTGTTTCATCGTGACCATCTTCCTGTTTCCATGTGAAATATAGACTAGTGCGTCGCCATCGTCAGCAAAGCGAACTAACGATCATGTCAGCTTGACCCACGTGGTTCGTGAACAGGCTCTAACCATCCCTGATAGCGGATCAGGTGTCCCAATCCAGGTGCTGTCGCCGAAATGTCAAAGCGAAACCTCAATTGTACGTCCTCAGCCTCGGTCGATCCGGAACGTGGCAAAAGAAACCCCGGACACGGAATGCCAAACAAAGCGAGGCGGCGGATCTCAATGGTCAGCCCCTTATCAGTTCTCACCGGCTGCAACCATATTGTCAGCCCGCCGATCTGTTCCCGCACCATGCCACACAGCGGATCAAAAGTGATCCGTGAACGCGTTTTGTGGCCTGCGAAATCCCGTTCCCATTGCCAATATGCGCCGGGCTTTCGGATCGTAAGGGTGACCGGCAAATCTTCGCCCGCAGGTGGAAATCGCCCGATGCGAAGTGCCAGAGCGACCAAAACGCCTCGGCCACGCTGAATGCTGCATCGACCAGAGTAGCGACCTTCCCCGCTGTGCAAATCCCTGACCAATCCAGGCACAGCTTCATCTATACCCAGCGCCTGCAGGAATGGATCACGATCAGAATCCATCTTGGGCAAACCGCGATCGGAGAGAAGGATCAGGAACTAGGCACTCATCCCGCCGCCCAAATAGCGCATATCTGTTACGGGCAATCATCCGGTACAGCGGGTTCTTCAGAAACCTCGGCAGGTATCGACACAAGGACAATACCCGCCACGGAACATATAATGCATGCATCGCAGCGGCAAATGCGTCGAGATTTTGGTGCACCTTTCCTTTGACGATCACCAAATTGGTTTCAAATTCGTCTGTCGGCAGGTTCAGGAGAGTATAAAGCTGCTGCCCAAGCGGTGACTGCGCAGTTGCAAATAGAAATTTCTGATCTCGATCATGGCGCAACATGATGTGAAAAAACCCTGAACACAGCACGCATTCACCGTCGAAGACGATCAAATCTGTATCGATGGAAAGATCATCAGCCACGAGAGATCAAGAAATAACAAAAGGTTCCCCGTGATGCTGTCACGTCGAATGCGCCGCAGCAATGCGACATGACTGACCAGAAGAATGAGAGGGGCGTGCCGGGGAACCCGTTGAAACGGCTTGGTGGACCGCTCGCTCAGGCTCTGACCTTTTCCCCAAAAGGCGCTGACCCGACAACACCGGTCATGTAGCTATTGGCCAAGGCTACGGACATGGCCATTTCTGCCATATCTTTGTGAGTTGCGGTCAATTCCTGGGTATCAGCACCGAGGCTGGCGCATTGCCACGGTTTGCCGCTAGGGTAACGGTATTACAGTAACGCGTTTTTTGGGCTGGGTGATGGACGTCGACATTTCACGCATTCAATTGCTGACACGGACCCTTGAGGATCACGCAAGCGCGACCGTGGTGGAACAGGTCCTGAGTGACTGCGCATTGACCCGCAGCGATATTGAACCGCCTGCCAAAAGGTACAGCGCCCACAAAGAAGCGCTGTTTGTCCGACACGCCTGCGATGCACTTGGCGATATCACCTTTGGGGCACGGGCGGGTCTGGAATTCAGTTCTTCTTCCAGCATTACGGCCTATATCAGCAAGTACTCTCGTGATCTGAAGCAGGTGATCGAGAATACGGCGCGGTTTCATGGCATTATCGACCCGGCCCTGGCCTTCAATCTGCGCCTTTCAGGTAACGCTGCCTCGCTCGAGGCCGATTGGAAAGACCCGAGCTTTTCCCGCTATCATCGGCGGACCGAGTTCCTGCTGTTTGGCGCGATCGCCCGGATGCGGGCGTTGACTCAGTTGAATCTGAATCCGATTGAGATACGGTTTCAGCACACAGTTGGGCAACACCAAGCCACCTACCAGAAAATCGGAGGTTTCCCAGTTACCTTCGGGGCCGAACGCTTGGAAATCATCCTGTCGCTGCCCTCGCTGGAAACACCGATCCCAACTTACGACCCTAGCCTGCGCGCGCATTTGGTTGAATTTGGCGAACGCCTGCTGGCCGAAAGACAGTCGCCAAGACAGAAAACCCGAGCACAGATCGAAGGGTTGATCACAGATGCGATGCCGGGGGGAATCGTACAGGTGGACGACGCCGCCACCCAGCTCGGCCTAAGCCCTCGAACATTGGCTCGCCGCCTAGCTGATGAAGGCACCTCATATCGTGAGATCGTTGAAGATTTACGATGTGACCTAGCGCAGACCTTTATCAAGAACGGTATGCATCTGTCCGAAATCTCGTATTCGCTCGGTTATTCCGATCAGGCTGCGTTTTCCACCGCCTTCAAACGTTGGACGGGTCAGGCCCCGACCGCTTTTCGCAAACGTGTCTCTCATCCACTTTCATGAAGCTACAACGTGGCCGGGGGTCATCGGCCCAATCACCTCGCCCCGGCCTGTCCATGAGTGGACAGCGGCGATATAAAGATGGCATCGCCGGACTCCTTGCGAGTTCCCGCCAATTTGATTTGAAGTTCAGTCATTGTGAGCGGGCGAAAGAAAAAAGCGCCTCGGGATGAGGCGCCTTTCGATTTACTGATCCAGGAAGGACCGCAATTTACGCGACCTACTCGGGTGTTTCAGCTTACGCAGCGCCTTCGCCTCGATCTGGCGGATACGTTCGCGCGTCACGCTGAACTGCTGACCGACCTCTTCCAGCGTGTGGTCGGTGTTCATGCCGATGCCAAAGCGCATCCGCAGAACCCGCTCTTCACGCGGGGTGAGAGAGGCCAGAACCCGTGTGGTGGTTTCCTTGAGGTTTTCCTGAATGGCGCTGTCCAGCGGCAGCACGGCATTCTTATCCTCGATGAAATCACCAAGCTGGCTGTCTTCCTCGTCGCCGATGGGCGTCTCGAGGCTGATCGGCTCTTTGGCGATTTTCATCACCTTGCGCACCTTCTCAAGCGGCATTTGCAGCTTTTCGGCCAATTCTTCCGGTGTTGGCTCGCGGCCGATTTCGTGCAGCATCTGACGACCTGTCCGGACCAGCTTGTTGATCGTTTCGATCATATGCACCGGGATACGGATCGTGCGCGCCTGATCCGCGATCGAACGCGTGATCGCCTGACGGATCCACCAGGTCGCATAGGTCGAGAACTTATAGCCCCGGCGGTATTCGAACTTGTCCACCGCCTTCATCAGGCCGATGTTACCTTCCTGAATAAGATCAAGGAATTGCAGGCCGCGGTTCGTGTACTTTTTGGCAATCGAGATCACCAGACGCAGGTTGGCCTCGACCATTTCCTTCTTGGCTTGCCGCGCCTCTTTTTCACCCTTCTGAACCTGCTGCACGATGCGGCGGAATTCAGGGATGTCCAGACCGACATATTGCCCGACCTGAGCCATGTCGTTGCGCAGTTCCTCAACCTTGTCGGTCGAGCGTTCGATGAACATCTGCCAGCCCCGGCCCGGCTTCTCAGCCATTTCAGCCAACCAGTTCGGATCCAGCTCGCGCCCACGATACGCATCGATGAACTCGCGACGGTTGATGCGAGCCTGGTCAGCCAGTTTCACCATCGAGCTGTCCAGTGACATAATGCGCCGGTTGATGCCATAGAGCTGGTCAATCAGAGCTTCGATCCGGTTGTTGTGCAGGTGAAGACCGTTCACCAGTTCAACAATCTCAGCGCGCAGCTTCTGATAGGTTTCTTCGTCCTTCGCGCTGAAAGTGCCATCCTCGTTCAGCGTCGCAGAAATCCGGCTGTCCTGCATTTCGGACAGCATCGCGAAGTCGGTCGAGATGCGTTCCAGCGTGGTCAGCACCTGATCCTTCAGCGCTGCTTCCATCGCGGCCAGGGACATGTTGGCCTGATCGTCGTCATCATCGTCATCATCATTGGCAATCGGGTTGCCGTCAGCGTCAAGCTCCGGCCCCTCATCCTTGGCAGGCTTGGCCGCCTGCACCGATGAGGTATCGACAACCGGCTCTTCAACCTCGCCGTCTTCATCCATCTGGTTGCCGAAAGTGGTTTCCAGATCGATGACGTCCCGCAGCAGAATGTCTTCGGACAAAAGTTCGTCATGCCAGATGGTGATCGCTTGGAAGGTCAGCGGGCTTTCGCACAGACCAGCGATCATGGTGTTCCGACCGGCTTCGATCCGCTTGGCGATAGCAATCTCGCCCTCGCGGCTCAGCAGTTCGACTGAACCCATCTCGCGCAGATACATGCGTACGGGGTCATCGGTGCGATCCAGCTTTTCGGTTGCAGCACCAGCCAGCGCAACCTCGCGCGGACCTTCGGTGGTGACCAGTTCGGTCGAGCCTTTGTTTTCTTCTTCTTCGGCTTCTTCATCTTCGATGATGTTGATGCCCATCTCGGACAGCATCGACATAACATCTTCGATCTGTTCCGAGCTGACCTGATCAGGCGGCAGAACCTGATTGAGCTGGTCGTAGGTGATGTAACCTTTCTCGCGAGCCTCGGCGATCATCTTCTTGACCTGGGCCTGGCTCATGTCCAGCGAGATTTCCTGTTCCTGCTCGTCGGATTTGCGGTCTTCGTTCGTATCCTTGGCGGCCATTCAATGCTCCTGCAGGGATGGGTGATTCGTTTGAACCGAATCATTAGCGCGTAGAAGTGATTCGGCCACCCGTTTACCCGTTTTTCTTTTCCAGTGCCTTACGAAAACACCACTTCATCGATGTTTCCGTTCGAATTTGATGCCAGACGTGATGGCCTCAAACGCGTCTTTCTCATCGCGGTTGATTCGCGCACCATTGTCGGCGATGTCGAAAACGGCCCTGTCTTCGTTCTGGCTGCGGCTTGTACGGTTGCGCTCTTCGGCGGCTTGCGCCAGCCGATATGTCAGCGCCTCATCGGCCAGATCAGACAATTCCTCTGCCGCTTCGGCAATCTCAGCATCCAACCCCCGGAGCGCTTTGATCTTTGCGAGTTCCTCGGCCAGTGTCATCTCGGCCTTTTCAACGTCGCCCGGTTTGTACACACAGGGGATCACTGCGACATGGCGAAGGGCCAGCAGGTTTTCAAGGGGTTCCGGTCCCAAAGTTTGCATGATGTGATCCTGCAGATTGTCCGGATCGTCGATGGCATGGCGCAGGATTACTCCCCGCAAGGCCGCATGATCAGGGTCGTGGCAATCCATTTCTTCCAGCTGAGTTTCGAATTGCACGACAACTTGTGGATTCAGGATAGCAATCGCGAGAATTGCCGCTTCGCGCAGTTGAATATCCGCATTCTCAGCCGAGGCCAGAAATGACGCCCGTGCGCCTGGCGTGGCAGGCTGTGCCTGCGGCTGCCATTTTCCGCGCGGTTGCCACGGGCGATTTTGCGATTGTCGCTGTGGGCGAAACAATTGCCAGCGCAGGTCCTTAATTTCCTGCCCGTAATGCGATCGGATCGAGGGGTCGCGGATCAGCTTGATCTTCTCTCGCAGGGATTTATCCAGCGCCGCTTTGCGTTCGGGGCTGTCAAAGACCTTGCCTTCCGTCTCGCGTTGCCAGAGCAGTTTGACCATCGGGATTGCAGCATCCAGCACACCCTGCACCGCCCCCGAACCTTCGGCGCGCAACAGATCGTCGGGATCCTTGCCTTCGGGCATCAGTGCAAAGCGCAAGGATTTGCCCGCTTCCAGCAACGGCAGCGCCAAGTCGACCGCCCGCATCGCCGCGCGCAGCCCTGCCGTATCGCCATCCAAAGCGATGATCGGCTCGTCAGAGATGCGCCAAAGTAGTTGCAACTGATGCTCGGTGATCGCAGTCCCCAATGGCGCAACCGACGCGCCAAACCCGGCCTCAGCCAAAGCGATCACGTCCATATAGCCCTCGGCCACAACCAAAGGCTGCCCCTTGCCTGCCGCCTGTCGTGCGGGGCCATGGTTGTAGAGGCTGCGGCCTTTGTCGAACAGATCGGTCTCGGGCGAGTTCAGGTATTTGGCGTTGTCATTGGGATCCATCGCCCGGCCACCAAACGCAATGCACCGCCCGCGTGGGTCGCGGATCGGGTACATGATGCGGTTGCGGAATGTATCATAGGGTTTCTTACCCTTGTTCGACGGCTTGGCCAGCCCGGCCCCAAGGATCAGGTCCTCGGAGACATTCTTACCGGTTAGATGATCCCACAGAGCCTGCCAGCCCTCGGGTGCGAAACCGATTTCCCAACGGTCCAGCGCCTTCGCGTCAAGACCGCGACGTGTCAAATAATCACGTGCCGCCGCCCCTGCCCCAGTCTTGAGTTGCAAACGAAAGAACTGCACAGCCTGTTCCATCACCTCGGCCAGCTGTGAACGGCGGTCCTGCTTTTCCTGCGCCTTGGGATCACGCGCGGGCATCGGCATCCCGGCCTCGCGCGCCAGAATTTCCACGGCTTCTATGAAAGAGACATTCTCGGTCTCTTTCACAAAACTGATCGCGTCCCCTTTGGTGTGGCAGCCAAAGCAGTAATAGAATCCCTTTTGGTCATCGACGTGGAACGAGGCGGTCTTTTCGTGATGAAATGGGCAAGGCGCCCACATATCCCCCTTGCCCTGATTGGATTTGCGCTGGTCCCACATGACCTTACGCCCAACAACCTGAGACAGGCTGAGGCGCGTGCGCAGTTCATCCAGAAATCCGGGGGGCAAAGACATGGGTCAAACCTGCCAGAAATGAAAACGCGCGCCAAGGGGATGGCGCGCGGTTGTCCACAGAGAAATGATCTGACTGTGGATTATTGTTGTAAACACAACTCCAGCCACGCAGCTCCGAGATCCTTCTTACGCACGTCGCGCATCTTCTGCTCATATACCCAAGGCGTGATCAGCGGAACAGCGGCATTGTAGTTCTCGGGCCAGGTAGGACCACTGTCGGCCACCGCCTGCGCCACATCGCGTTCCTTGACCCGGTCAAGTCGTGCTTTCTGTATCGCTGCAACAACGTCGGCCTGATACTTGCAGCTCTGTTCCTTGGTTTCCTGTGCAACCACTGGCGTGGCCAGCACGGCCGCAACGATAGCGATACGCAACATGGGGATCTCCGAAGATTCGTTTCTTTCAGCGCAGCTTACCCGCGCGCGGCGATGCCTTCCATCGCCCTTTTCAAATCGTGAACCAGTGTCTCAGCCATGGATCGGAAGACCATGATCTGAAACGTGTTCCCCCCAACGCGCGTGATCGAAGCGGTCATGTGGAACAGCAGGGTCCGGGCGGAGTGGCCGCGCTTGAAGTTCGCCTTACGCAGATCAATAGGCACTACGCGCGCCAGTACGTCTTCGACATCAGCACCCTCTAACCGGACCACAGCCCAGGCATCTGATTGGTCCACAATGGCCGCATTCTCGGTCAGGGTCGCATCAGGAGACGGCCCGATCAGCATCGCATGCGCCGGGCCGAACCAGATCGCCCGCGCGCCAGCCTTACCCGTTGCGCGATTGGCCGATGGATAGGCCATCCCGTGCGCTGCTTTCAAAGCTTCGGATAGCGCCTTTTGCTTACCCTTGAAAGGTGAGATCGAATGGATCGCCCCTACATCCTCTTCGCTGAGCGTTACTGAGCCGATAGTCAAAGGCAGCAACCCGTCGCAGGGTGTTTTGGCGGTCAGATTATCCACGGACGCGCCCTCCTTCGGGGTCAAAGAAAACCGGGTTCACCACTTCACACAGGGTTGTCACGCCGCGCAGATGATCGACCATTTTCACGATTTCTCCATACCTCTCAGGCCCGTCCGCCAAGAAGCCCAAGCCCAACATCGTTTCCAGCGTCGGGGAATAACACACGGAGGTCAGATAGCCCTGATCATTGATGCGCACCGGCTCGGCCTCTTCCCGGTAAAGATGCGCACCCGCCAGCAATTCCTTGCTTTCGCCAATGGGTTTGAGCCCGACCAACCGCTCGCGCCCCGGCTCTTCAAGGCCCGGACGTTGCGACATCGTTTTGCCGATGCAATCCTTCTTCTGCGACACCATCCGACCCATGCCGATATCATAGGCAGTTGTCCGTCCGTGGATCTCGGAATGCGTAATAAAGCCCTTTTCGATCCGAAGAACGTTCAGTGCCTCCATCCCATAAAGACCACCGCCCAGCGCTTCAGCCCGCTCGGTCAAAATATCGAACAGGGTCGCGCCATAGCGCGCAGGCACGGCGATTTCATATGCATGCTCGCCCGAGAACGAGATCCGGAACAAACGCCCCTGCACACCCAGCACCGAGATCGATCCGCAAGCCATGAAGGGCCAACTTTCTTCGTCAAGAGGTGTGTCCAGCAAACCATTCAACAATTCACGCGATTTTGGCCCAGCAACGGCAAACTGTGCCCACTGTTCGGTGACCGAGCTGAACGAGACATCCAGATCAGGGCGTAGACCCTGATGAACGAATTCCAGATGCTTCATTACATCGCCAGCACCTGCCGTGGTGGTGGTCATTAGGTAATGCGTCTCTCCCAGCCGCGCGGTGGTGCCATCATCCATGACGAATCCATCCTCACGCAACATCAGGCCATATCGCGTTCGGCCAACTTTGAGGGTCGAGAACATGTTCGTATAAACGAAGTCCAGAAACGCCCCCGCATCCGGCCCCTGTATGTCAATCTTGCCAAGCGTCGAGACATCGCACACCCCGACGGCCTGACGCACCATGTTGACCTCACGGTCACAGGATTGCCGCCACGTGGTTTCTCCACCCTTTGGGAAATAGCTGGGGCGATACCACAACCCGGCCTCAACCAACGGAGCTTTCCGCGCTACGGTCGCTTTGTGCGAAGTGATAAAGCGTTGCGGCTTGAAACCCTTGCCTTCAGCCCCAGCACCCAGCGCGGCAATGGCGACAGGAGAATACGGAGGGCGGAACGTCGTGGTTCCGGTTTCGGGTATCGCGCGCCCGGTGACGTCCGCTAGAATGGCCAACGCCGCCACGTTCGAATTCTTGCCCTGATCCGTCGCCATACCTTGCGTCGTATAGCGCTTCATGTGCTCGACTGACCGGAAGTTCTCAGTCGCGGCCTGTTTGACGTCTTTCACTGTAACATCGTTCTGGAAATCCAGCCACGCGCGCCCTTTGCCGGGAACGGCCCAAAGCTGCGTGATCTCGTATGGCGTATCCTCGGCCTGCGGTGGCACAGTCTTCGTGGCCTTGTAGCCAAGATCGCCAAGTACGCCTTTGGCTGCCTCAATCCCTTCACGAAGGCAGGCTGTAGTTGAGAAAGATCCGTTGCACGCACCCGCTGTCACCATGCCCGGCACGGCCCCTGGCGTTGGCACAAAGGCTTCGATCTCACGCTTCCAGATCGGGCGGCTATTCATGTGACACGTTAGATGAACCGAAGGATTCCAGCCCCCTGTCATGGCAAGGCAATCCGTGTGTATCCGTTCTTCTCCACTGGCACGGCGCACTGTAATCGCCTCCAGCCCTTTACGGCCCGAACTGTTACAAACTTGCGCCCCGCGTAGAACCTCGTAATCGTCAGACAAGGGCGCGTCATGGCGGCTATCGATCACAGCCGCCACATGGACACCAGCATCCAACAAATCACGAGCAGTGCGATGGATATCGTCAGTATTTCCGAAGATCGTCACATTGCGGCCCGGGCTGACACCCCATCGGTTTAGATACGCCCGCACCGCGCCAGCAGTCATGATCCCCGGGCGATCATTGTTGCGGAATGCGACCGGGCGCTCCAGCGCGCCTGCCGCCAGAACTGACCGCTTGGCCACGATCCGCCAATAGGTTTCCAACGGCGCCCCGTTGGGGCGGTGATCCGTATGGTGAAAAACGCGTTCCAACGCCGCAAAGGTACCTTGGTCATAGGCACCTGCGATAGTGGTCCGGGTCATGATGCGGACATTGTCCATCGCGGCCAACTCGGCCAGCACTTCGTCAACCCAATCGGGACCCGGTTTTCCGTCGACCTCATAGGTCTCGGCCAGCAGACGCCCACCCACGCGACTGTTTTCGTCGGCCAGAATGACGTCCGCGCCGGCACGACCAGCAACGAGTGCGGCCATCAGCCCCGCAGGCCCTGCCCCGATAATCAGCAGATCGCAAAAGGCATAAGCGCTTTCGTACTTGTCGGCATTGTCTTCGCCCGACAGTGCTCCCAATCCGGCGGCACGTCGAATGATCGGCTCGTATAGCTTTTCCCAGAAGCTTTTCGGCCACATGAAGGTTTTGTAGTAAAAACCCGCGCCCAAAAACGGGGAAGCCAGATCGTTGATCCCCATCAAATCGACACTCAGGCTGGGCCAGCGATTCTGGCTGCGCGCCTCAAGTCCCGGATAGATCTCTTGCATCGTGGCGCGAATATTTGGTTCTTGTCCTGCGCCTGCCCCCACGGTCATCAGCGCATTCGGCTCTTCGCTGCCTGCGCTCAGCACACCCCTAGGCCGGTGGTACTTGAACGAACGCCCCATCAGTCGTACGCCATTCGCCAAAAGCGCTGAGGTCAGGGTGTCGCCCGCATAGCCGCTATAGCTGGCACCATCGAAAACAAACGGAATCGACTGCGTACGATCGATAAGACCCTTTCCATCGATTCTCATGCCCGCTCCTCCGATGCCGGCTGCGCGTCGATCATCTCATGCGTGACCGTGTTTCGTGTGACCACGATCCATGCACCGCACCCGCCTTCGTGATACCAAAGCTCTCGTGTCGGCCCTGCCGGGTTTTCCCGTTGGTAGACAAAATCATCCCAAGCCGCCTCACCGGCATCCGGGGCCGGTCGGTCCAGATCCACTGCCGCCCCGCGATAGTAGAATTCGCGCCGATCCCGCTCGCCGCAATATGGACAGGTGATCCTCATAGCCGCGCGCCCTTCTTCATCTTTTCGAAAATACTCAAATCCAACATCGCCACCCTCAATGCAGATTGTGTTGAGAGCCCTTGCCCTCTTCATCGATAATCCCGCGCCCGGTGCGGAAACGATCCAACTGGAAGCCGGTGGCATTCTCATGATACCGATCCGTTGCAATCAGATGCGCAAACACATTCCCCGAACCCGGAACCGCCTTGAACCCACCATAGTTCCAACCGCAATTCAGATAGAGCCCGTCGATATCCGTCCGGTCTATGATCGGAGAGCCATCGGGCGACATATCCATGATCCCGCCCCACGACCGCAGCACTCTCGCCTTGCCGATCATCGGCATCAGCGCCATCCCGGCCTCCATCACGCTTTCCACCGTCGGCAGGTTGCCGCGCGCCGCGTAGGAGGCGTAGAAATCCAGATCACCGCCAAAGACCAGACCGCCCTTATCCGACTGGCTGATATAGAAATGCCCCATGCCAAAGGTCACCACATGATCGATGCAGGGCTTCAGACCTTCGGTCACAAAGGCCTGCAACACGTGGCTTTCAATCGGTAACCGCATTCCAGCCATCGCTGCCACCTGCCCTGAACGGCCCGCGACAACCATGGCCACCTTCTTGGCCCGAATAAGCCCGCGCGAGGTCTGAACGCCGCGCACCGCGCCGTTCTCGATATCAATTCCGGTCACTTCGCAGTTCTGGATCAAATCCACGCCGCGCTGGTCCGCGCCACGCGCATAGCCCCACGCCACCGCATCATGGCGCGCTGTTCCCCCGCGTGGATGATAGAGCCCGCCGTACAATGGAAACCGAAGGTCGTCGTAGTTGAGATAGGGCAGCATCTCGCGCAGCTGATCCCGGTTCAGCAGGATGGCGTCATCCCCCTGGCTGATCATCATGTTGCCCCGGCGTGCAGCGGCATCACGCTGCCCGTCCGAATGGAACAGATTGATGATCCCGCGTTGCGAATGCATGACGTTGTAGTTCAGGTCCTCCTCCAGACCCTCCCACAGCTTCAATGAGTGCGAGTAGAACTCGGAATTGCCCTGCAAAAAGTAGTTCGCGCGCACAATAGTGGTATTGCGCCCGATATTGCCACCGCCGATATAGCCTTTTTCAAGCACTGCGATGTTGGTCAGACCATGTTCCTTGGCCAGATAATAGGCTGTGCTCAGGCCATGACCGCCGCCGCCAATGATGACGATGTCATATTCGGATTTCGGCTCGGGATCGCGCCAATGCGGCGTCCAGCCCTTATTGCCGGTCAACCCTTCCTTTAGCACTCTCAAGCCGGAAAAACGCATTCAGACCTCCCTGCGGTTCTGGTCGGCATCAAACCAACTCCGGCAAGCAGTATCAACGCCACAATCTCATGCCACCCTTGTTTTCGACATCGACTTGTCCGTGGGCGACGAAATGCGGGTGAATCGCGAATTTTCTAAAACTCAGTAGCGTTGCTGAAACGTTGCAAGCGACCTGCCTGGTCGTAACTCATATTGAACTGAAAACATGACGGGAAAGCTGCGGTTCTCTCCGACACGACCGGGCGAAACCCCGGCGTCGTCCAGTCGAAACTAAAACGCTTTAAATCCACAAAAGCGGCCAGAAAGACCTGCAGATTGTCGCAATGGTTTCCGGAAAACTCCGACCGCCGAGCCAACCCGAAGGTCATCACTTGGCTGCCTCTCCTAAACAGACAGAAAGCAGAGGAAACCGGACCAATGAAACTGGTCCGGCTCGTTTCTTTGCAATTCGGCCTTAAAGCCCCTTGGCGCGATAGCTCTTCGAGACGCGGTCGATGGCCACGATATACGCCGCTGTCCGCAGATCGTCGACATCCGCGCGATCATGCCAGACCTCGCTCATCGACTGATAGGCGATGCGCATCGTGTCATCGAGGCCCGAGCGCACCAATTCAAGCTCACCCGCACCTTTGAGGTATTTGGACTTGAAGTCCGGTGACATCGTCCAGGCATCGCCCAGATACCGATCCAACCGCTCAAGCTCGCTGACGATCAGCTCATGGCGCGCCTCTTCCTGACGGCGCTGCATCCGGCCAAAGCGAATGTGGCTCAGGTTCTTCACCCATTCAAAATACGACACAGTCACACCGCCCGCATTGGCATACATGTCCGGAATGATCACGGTACCCTTCTTGCGCAAAACCTCATCCGCGCCAGCAGTCACAGGGCCGTTTGCGGCCTCGATGATCAGAGGGGCCTTGATCCGGTCGGCGTTGGACAGGTTGATTACCCCCTCCAGCGCCGCCGGGATCAGGATGTCACACTCTGCCTCAAGCACCGCGCCACCTTCGGCCGAATGCGTGGCGTCGGGATAGTCTTTCACACCGCCATGCTTGACGATCCATTGCCGCACGGCTTCTACGTCAATGCCGTCGGGATTATACAGTGCACCATCCCATTCGATGATGCCGACCACACGCGATCCGTCTTCTTCGCTGAGGAACTTGGCAGCGTGATAGCCCACGTTACCCAAGCCCTGTACCACTACGCGCTTCCCGTCCAGCGAACCTGACATGTTCGCCTTCTTGACGTCTTCCGGGTTTCGGAAGAATTCGCGCAAAGCATATTGGATGCCACGCCCGGTCGCTTCAACCCTGCCCGCGATGCCGCCGGCGTTCAAAGGTTTCCCCGTCACACAAGCCCGCGCGTTGATATCGGTTGTATTCATCCGCGCATATTGGTCAGCCATCCATGCCATCTCACGCTCACCGGTTCCCATGTCGGGCGCAGGGACGTTCTGAGAGGGGTTGATCAGATCGCGCTTTGCCAACTCATAGGCGAAGCGACGGGTGATCTGTTCCATCTCATGCTCTTCATACTGGCGGGGATCAATGCAGAGCCCCCCCTTCGAGCCACCAAAGGGCGCTTCGACCAGAGCGCATTTATACGTCATCAGCGCAGCCAGCGCCTCGACCTCATCCTGGTTCACCGCCAAGGCATAGCGAATGCCACCCTTTACCGGCTCCATATGTTCCGAATGAACCGAACGATATCCGGTAAAGGTGTGGATCTGCCCCCGCAGACGAACCCCGAACCGAACGGTGTAGGTGGCATTACAAACCCGTATCTTCTCTTCTAGCCCGGGCGGCAAATCCATCAGAGACGCCGCTCTGTTGAACATCAAATCAACACTCTCACGAAAGCTGGGTTCTTTAATGCCGGTCATAAAATCCTCCGTGCCGGTAGACGAGATACGTCATGACTTTTTGTCGCACTGCTTGCCAAATACCGCAATCAGTAACTGCACGTATTTTCATCAGTTTGTGAACTTTACTTTTCAGCTCCATTGGTGAGTCGGGCGTTAACGAAAGCCGCGCGATTGTCCAAAGGCGCGAAACAAAACCACCAATAACACCGGGAATAAAGCTGAATCTCGTTAAAAACGAGCAGCATAGTGTCCACTGCGCCCAAATCTCGCCACGATCCGTGAGTAAATTATTAAAGTTGCGAAGTGCTGGCATCAGTGTGTCTGATCGACCGAGGAACCAATTATGCGCAAGTTTGATTTGAAGGCCCAATTCAACCGTCTCTGCCGCGAAAACAGTTGTTCGCGGCACTTGCGGCACTTTGTTTCTTCGACAGAAGGCACGATGACGATCCTTGCCCTTTTCCTGATCGTGATAGTCTTCACCGTGGCCGGGTTCGCGGTCGACGTCATGCGGTATGATCGCGAAAGGGTAAGGCTACAATACGCACTGGACCGCGCGGTCCTTGCCGCAGCTGACCTGGACCAAGAGCTTTGCCCACGGGTCGTGGTGAATGATTACATTCGCAAAGAAGGTTTCGATACGAATATCATCAAAAATATCGAGGTCGAGCCCGAGACATGCACGACAAACGACGACGGAACCGTGACTCAGGTTGCAGAACTTGAAGGAAAACGGAAAGTCGAAGCCAGCGCCGACATGAGCATTGAGACACACTTCATGAAATGGAGTGGCGTCGATTACATTGATACAACCGCCACCAGCATCGCCGAAGAATCGATTGGTAACGTCGAAATTTCATTGGTTCTGGACGTCTCGGGTTCGATGCGCGGGACAAAGCTGACCAACCTCAAAAGTGCCGCTGAGGACTTTATCGATGAGATGATCCTGAAATCTGAGGATGGTAGATTGTCGATCTCAATCGTGCCCTACTCGGAACAGGTGTCGGTGCCTGACTATCTTATGAATGCTTTGAACACGATCGGGGCTAACGAAAGGGCCAATTGCATCGATTTCCAGGCTTCGGACTACACAACGACCGATTTCAACTATTACGACATCGTGGACGACGAAGGAAACATCATCACAAAAGGGGATTATGTCCCGCAAACTCTTCATTTCAAGGATAATGGCTCCAGCGACAAAAGGTTCAACGACACGTTGGTAACCAGCAATACGTGCCGTCTTGAAACCACCACAGATCGGCGAGAGATGACGGTAATCCAGAATGATCCTGACATTCTGAAAGGTCAGATCCAGAATCTTGTGGCAAGCGGCTGGACTTCGATCGATGTAGGCCTCAAGTGGGGTCTGACTTTGCTTGACGATAGTATCCAACCGCTGATCGCTCAGATTGCAGACAGTTCAGAAATTCCGGACTCGTTCGCAATTCGACCAGCCCCTAACAAAACCACGGACACCCTCAAGGTTCTAGTGCTGATGACGGATGGCGAAAACACTTATCAGCACAAAGTGAATCCGCCTTATAATGACGGCCCCTCGGACATCTATTGGAATGAAGATGCCGAAACGTATTCTATCTACGATGAAGAGTATAACCGCTGGGCTTGGCCTAATGTCGCCACAACTGTGCGGGACAGTTCGTACAGGCGCTGGACCCGCGACAAATACCAAGATCATGCCCATGGCAATGGGACTTATATGCGCTACCGCTGTACGGATTACTACAACGGCACCTGCTATTCGATGGATCGATCGCAAACACGCGAGGACTCCGAAGGGCTTTCAACAGATTCCGATCCGGTAGAACTGGAATGGCCCGATGTCTGGGCGCATACTGAAAAATACGCAATTCGGAATATGTTGCGTCACGCTTATGGCTGGGATCGCGGCGAAGAATTTGCAGCTGACTCCACGACCGAAATTGGTCCTTCGACCAAAAATCCAAATGTTGTAGATCTCTGCGAAGAAGCTGAAGAAGATAATGTCATCATCTTCTCGATCGCTTTTGAGGCACCCTACGGTGTTAAGCAGATGCTGAAAGACTGCGCGATCAAACCTGCCCGTTACTATGAAGCGACCGGCAATCAGATTGAACGCGTCTTCGATTCAATCAGCACCTCCATTCAAAACCTGAGGCTGACCCAATGACAAAGACACTGCGGAATCGGCTTCGGAGATTTCGAAAGAATGAGGATGGAAACTCGTCTATCGAGTTTATCTTCTGGTTTCCATTCTTCCTGTATGTCGCTTATTCAGGCATGGATCTGGGATTGCAGTCCTTCCACCATGCCGATCTTGAACGATCTCTGGATATGACAATTCGGGAGGTTCGGCTTAATCGCCTTCCTGACGGGGAAGATGAATGGGATCACGCGCTGCTGAAGAAAATGATCTGTGACGAAGCGCTGATAACCAATTGCTCGGAAAACCTTGCGCTCGAGATGAAGTCCATTGATCCGCGTGTCGGCAATCAGTTGGATCCAACCCCCTATTGCGTCGACACTCCGGAGACAATTCGTAAGCCGGACGAAGTTGTTTTTGAACAAGGGACTTCAAATGAGCTTATGATTATCCGCGCCTGTCTTGAGGTTTCACCTGTTTTTGGGCTTTCGATGCTGAGCGGCATTGCGAAGCAGGACAACGACGGCCAATGGGAACTGCAGGCGACGACCGTATTTGTTCATGAACCATTTGGTGGTTCATCAGCTGATCCTGACGATTCATCTGACACAACAGTGGACGTGGCCGATGCCTCGAATTAACAAAGAGAATCGCAACCTTCCCAAGGCACTGCTGAACCGCTTTCTCAAACGAGAAGACGGCGCCTTATCGGTCGAGGCAATGCTGATATTGCCGCTGCTGTTCTGGTCAATGTTTGCGTCATACACCTATTATGACAGCTATCGCCAAAGCGCGATCAACATCAAAGGAGCCTACGCAGTTGCGGATGTACTCTCACGCGAAGCTGAAGATGTTAACGCCGCGTATATCAACACTATGTACGACCTTCTGGAAAACATGGTTGATACCAGAGCACCGGTCTCGATGCGTGTGACCTATCTGACCTATGATGGTGATAACGATCTCCACGATGTTCTATGGTCCTGCGTGCGGGGCACTGGATATCAGAAATGGACCGACGCAGAGATCGTGAAAATCAAACAACGGCTTCCGGTAATGCCTGATAACGGCTCAATGATCCTGGTCGAAACCAGCAATACATATAAAGCGCCATTCCAGATGGCATTCAAATTTGCTGACTTTGAAATGGATAATCTGGTCTTCACACACCCGCGTGTTTTCGACCAGATCGTCAATACCGACCCTGCTTGCTTGGGTGTCTAACTCTTTTCAGCAAGCATCGCCGACAGCATTTCCGACATGTATTTGGTCTCGGCGGCGGCTGTCATGCCGCCTATGCCAATCCTTCGTCCGACACGCCACCAAAGACCGGGCGCCCACTGGTTTGAGCTTCGTGCATGAGTGATTACCAAGAAGCCATTTGATGGCTTAAATGCGAACACGCCCCGGTCTACGCCTTCGACATCCTCGATATTGCAGATCACCTGCCCCGAGCCTGTGCGCAATTGGGATTGGGTCAGCTCGATCCTGTCTTCGGTCGCGTACCACATGCGACGGGCCAACCAGAACGCGGCTGCCCCGGAAACCAGTAAGAAGACCTGCCAGCCAAACTCAGGCGGCGATGCCAACGCGACGTAAATAACCAACGCCCCGACCGTGACCAGCATCCCTACCCCAGTCCAGCGCCGCGGTGCCGAGGCCGCGACCGTAGCCAGCACTTCTTCTTGCATATTGTTCTCCTGATTGTCCGCCCGCTTTAACCGCTTTGATACGCAAAGGACAGCACCGCGTCACCTGTCTGAGCATCTTCGCACAGCTTCAGTGTTCCTGCGCAAATTGACTGCCTCAGGCCGACGCATAAGTTCCGGTCAAAGGATCAGGAGGCTTTTATGTCACTCAGACCAACTTTGGAATTCCGCAAGGCGGTCCCGACAATGGAAGGCGCGGGCGTCAAATTGCACCGGGCGTTCGGGTTTCAGGACCCGTCGGAACTGGACCCGTTTCTGCTGTTCGATGATTTCCGGAATGACAACCCATTGGACTATATGGCCGGTTTTCCGTGGCATCCGCATCGGGGCATCGAAACGATCACTTATGTCCTGTCCGGCACAGTCGAACACAGCGACTCGCTGGGCAATAGCGGCACGCTGGGTGCCGGAGATGTCCAGTGGATGACCGCCGGGTCGGGTATCCTACATCAGGAAATGCCCAAGGGGTCGGCCAGCGGTCAGATGCATGGGTTCCAGCTGTGGGGCAATCTGCCATCAGATCAGAAAATGGCCACCCCGCGCTATCAGGACGTTCAAAGCACTGATATTCCGGAAATCATCGATGATGATGGGACAAAGGTCCGTGTGATTGTCGGTACATTCTGGGGACGTACGGGCCCAGTGGACGGTATCGCTGCCGATCCGCAATACCTGGATATCAGCATACCGGCAGGGGTGAAAAAAACCATTCCGATCGACACATACCGCCGGGCCTTCGCCTATATCTTTGAAGGCAGTGCTGCCTTTGCTGATGCGTCTCAGCCAACCGGTGTTCTTTTGGAAAAAGAAGTTGCCGGGCAAGAGGTCAACATCCGCGACATGTCAGGCGACAGGACGTTGGTTCGGTTCGGAACCGGAGATGAAATCACGGTTCAGGCCGGGCCCGAAGGTGTACGGTTTCTTTTGATCTCGGGCGCTCCGATCGATGAACCCGTTGCGTGGCATGGCCCGATCGTAATGAACACGCAGGCAGAATTGCAGCAAGCGTTTCGGGAATTGCGGAACGGAACGTTCATCCGCCCGGCCCACTAAGGGCTGGTCAGGCGGTAACCGCTTTGCGGACCATGTCCCAGTACACCTGCTCGACCTCATCCAGCGACAGGCGGCCACCGCTGCGATACCAAGTGATCACACCATTCAGCATGGCAATCACCGCTAATGTGGCGATCTTAGTATCGGTGACCGAAAATTGACCCGATTGCTGCCCGTTACGCAGAATATGCTCTAACGAGTCCTCGTAACGGCGGCGCAGGGCCTCGATTTCGGCAAAATTTTCGGGGTTCAGATTGCGCAGCTCCATGTAAGCGATGAACACCTCGTCGGGACGCTGCAGGTGAAAACGGATGTGGAACCCGACAAACTGACGCAACGCATCTTGTGGATTATCAAACCGGTCGAGATCGTCATAGGCGGCCATCAGATCCTGCATGTGATCGCGCATCAGCCGAAACAGCAGGCTCTGCTTGTCGGGCGTGTAATTATAGAGTGCCCCAGCCTGCACCCCCACCTCGCCTGCGATCTGCCGCATTGAAACCGCAGCATAGCCATGACGGGCAAACAGCCCCAGTGCGGCCTCGCGAATACGGGGGCCGGTGATATCGGAATGAGAACCTTGTGTACGCGCCATGCTTCGATCGTATCTGAACAGACGTTCAGATAGAACCCCGCTTGAACCATTCCGACAAAACGTGCATCACGGGATACACGCTGCGACCCGAAGGACTACGATGAAGCTTTTGCTGCCCATTCTCTTTGTGCTGGCCACCGCCGGCTGCGCAAATATCCCTGAGTTGGAAGGCAGCGAAACCGCCGCATTGCGCAAGGCACCCTACCCCAAGCTTATTGCTTTAGATCCCGCCCTCGGCCCTCCGACCGATCCAATCAGCGAAGCGGAAGAGGTAGAAGAAGACCTGACAGCACGCAGCGAAGCGTTGGCGGAAAAGGCCGAAGCGCTGCAGAATGCCGAGATTAACTAGGATTTCGGCCACGCCACTAGCTCCAAAAGATTAGACGGATTGCACCCCTGCCTCGAACCCGCTAAGGCAGCCCGCAAAGGACACTTCGCCATCGCGGGCGGTATTGCGAGCAGAAAGGACCCAAGGGAATGACACAGGCGCTGAGGCTTGGAATTGCCGGATTGGGAACCGTTGGCGTGGGTGTGGTCAAAATTGTGCGTCGTCATGCCGATTTGTTGCACGCCCGCACCGGGCGTCGCATCGAGATCACCGCAGTTTCGGCCCGTGATGCCAGCAAGGACCGTGGCGTAAACCTCTCGGATTATGCATGGGAAACCGATCCCGTTGCATTAGCCAAACGCGAAGACATCGATGTTTTTGTCGAACTGATGGGCGGGGAGAACGGCCCCGCGAAAGCTTCGGTCGAGGCGGCGCTGACCAGTGGCAAGGATGTCGTCACCGCAAACAAGGCGCTGCTGGCGATTCACGGGCAGGAATTGGCGGAATTGGCCGAAGCCGTAGGGCGTGTAATTCGCTTCGAAGCGGCTGTCGCGGGTGGTATCCCGGTAATCAAATCTCTGACCGAAGGACTGGCGGGTAACGAGATCACGCGTGTCATGGGCGTCATGAACGGTACCTGCAACTATATTCTGACCCGGATGCAATCGCAGGAGTTGGGCTATAACGCCCTGTTCGAGGAATGCGCGCAGCTTGGCTATCTTGAAGCTGATCCTAATCTGGATGTTGGCGGCATCGACGCGGCGCACAAACTGGCGCTGCTGTCTTCGATTGCCTTTGGCACCAAGCCGAATTTCGACGGGATCGAGATCGAGGGCATTCAGCATATTAGCCTCGATGACATCCATCAGGCCCACGACATGGGGTATCGCATCAAGCTGTTGGGTGTAGCACAGCGAACGGCGCGCGGACTGGAACAGCGGATGCAACCCTGTCTAGTGCCGAGCAATTCTCCGCTAGGTCAGTTGGAAGGCGGGACCAACATGGTTGTGCTGGATGGGGATGCGGTTGATCAGATCGTTCTGCGCGGGCCCGGTGCCGGTGAAGGTCCCACTGCCAGCGCGGTGATGGGCGACGTTTGCGATCTGGCGCGAGGCTTGCATATACCGACATTTGGCCGCCCCGCGACGACCCTGCAAGACGCTGCCTCCGCCGTTACTGGCTTACCTGCACCCTACTATCTGCGGCTCGGTCTTCTGGACAAACCCGGCGCTCTGGCAAAGGTCGCGGCGATTCTGGGCGATGCTGGAGTCTCGATCGACCGGATGCGGCAGTATGGGCACACAGAAAGCACAGCGCCCGTGCTGATCGTGACCCACAAAACCACGCGGGCGACGCTGGACCATGCACTGGATGGCCTGCGCGCCACCGATGTGGTGGCCGGAGAACCCGTCGCCCTGCGTATCGAACAAGTCTGACCCCTTGCGGCCTATGCTGCGCGCAGGCTATGCCGGATAAAACGCCTTAGCTGACCAAAGGATATGCGAAGATGAACGCTGCCAAGATCGATTTCAACGACCGCCTGCTGTCTCTGGGCCTTGCACGGGTGGCAGAACAGGCCGCGCTGGCGTCCGCCTCTCTGGTTGGCCGGGGTGATGAGAAAGCTGCCGATCAGGCTGCCGTCAACGCTATGCGTGAACAACTGAACCTTCTGGACATTGAGGGTGTCGTTGTCATTGGTGAGGGCGAGCGTGATGAAGCGCCAATGCTCTATATCGGCGAAGAGGTTGGCACTGGTAACGGCCCGGGCGTAGACATTGCGCTGGACCCGCTTGAAGGCACAACCCTGACCGCCAAGGATATGCCCAACGCGCTGACCGTCATTGCCATGGGCCCGCGCGGCTCAATGCTACACGCTCCGGACGTATACATGGACAAACTGGCCATTGGTCCGGGCTTTCCCGAAGGTGTCGTAAGCTTGGACATGAGCCCGCGCGAGCGAGTTGAAGCGCTGGCCAAGGCCAAAGGCTGTGAGCCTGCGGATATTACCGTATGCATATTGGAGCGTCCCCGCCACGAAGCGATGATTGCTGAAGTCCGCGATACCGGTGCGTCGATCCGCCTGATCACAGATGGCGACGTCGCAGGTGTGATGCATTGCGCCGAAAGCGAAGTGACCGGCATCGACATGTATATGGGTCAAGGTGGTGCGCCCGAGGGTGTGCTTGCCGCAGCCGCGCTGAAATGCATGGGCGGTCAGATCTTTGGCCGCCTGTTGTTCCGTAATGACGACGAACGTGGCCGGGCGGCCAAGGCGGGCATCACAGATCTGGACCGTGTTTATGCGCGCGACGAGATGGTAACGGCGGATGTAATCTTTGCCGCTACTGGGGTCACCGGAGGTTCACTGCTGCCGCGCATCAAGCGGGAACCGGGTTGGGTTGAAACAACGACGCTGCTCATGCGATCAAAAACGGGCTCGGTGCGGCGGATGTCCTACCGCACGCCGATGTGGCCACACAACGAAGCATAGCGGCTTGCGCCAGCGCCTTCAGCAAGAGTATTCATAAAAGACCAAGAGGCCGGATCCGCAGGGGTCCGGCCTTAGTGCATGAGGTGAGATGTGGCATTTCTGGGCGTAGAGCAATCTCTGACGGGGCGACGCTGGATCGGACCGGGGATTGAGGTCGAGCGGTCAGCAGAAATGATGGCGCAGCAGACAGATCTGCCTCGCGCCGTCTGTCAGGTTTTGGCACGGCGTGGTGTTCCGGTGATGGAGGCCGCCGGTTTCCTGGAACCTAAGTTGAAGGAACTGCTGCCCGACCCGCGATCGATGAAAGATATGGACGTCGCTGCGGCCCGGTTTCTACAGGCTGTGCGCAAGCGCCAAAAGATCGCAGTGTTTGCTGACTATGATGTGGACGGGGGCAGTTCGGCTGCGTTGTTGTTGGTGTGGCTGCGCCAGATGGGGCTTACCGCGACGCTTTATGTGCCCGACCGGATTGATGAAGGCTATGGGCCAAATGTGCCTGCAATGCAGGAACTGGCGGCTAGCCATGACCTGATCATCTGCGTGGATTGCGGAACGCTGAGCCACGAACCTATCGCGGCGGCGAAGGGTGCGGATGTGATCGTTTTGGATCACCATTTGGGTGCAGAAACCCTGCCGGATTGCGTCGCCGTGGTGAACCCGAACCGACAGGACGAAAGCGGCGATCTGGGCTATCTCTGCGCTGCTGCGGTGGTGTTCCTGATGCTGGTCGAGGCGGGTCGTCAGTTGCGTGAGGCCGGGGCCAAGGGGCCGGATCTGATGGCAATGCTCGATCTGGTGGCGCTGGCCACGGTGGCGGACGTTGCGCCGTTGATCGACGCTAACCGGGCGCTGGTTCGACAGGGCCTGAAAGTGATGACCCAAAGGCAAAGGCCTGGTTTGGTCGCGTTGTCAGACGTGGCGCGCATGGATACCGCGCCCAATAGCTATCATCTGGGGTTTCTTCTGGGGCCGCGCGTCAATGCAGGCGGTCGCATTGGGCAGGCTGATCTTGGCGCGCGGCTGCTGAGCACGGACTCGATCACTGAGGCCAAAGCCTTATCCGAGCGGCTGGATGCCCTGAATTCGGAACGGCGCGAGATCGAAAACGCGGTCCGCGCGGCGGCTTTGGCGCAAGCCGAGGACCGTGGGTTGGATGGGCCGCTGGTCTGGGCTGCAGGCGAAGGTTGGCATCCCGGCGTGGTAGGTATCGTTGCATCGCGACTGAAAGAGTCGGCAAACCGGCCCGCTATCGTGATCGGGTTCGACGGGGATGAGGGCAAAGGTTCAGGCAGGTCGATCTCGGGCGTTGATCTGGGCGCGTCGATCCAGCGACTGGCTGCCGATGGGCTGCTGGTCAAGGGGGGTGGCCACAAGATGGCGGCCGGTCTGACGGTGATGCGTGATCAGTTGGAGCCTGCAATGTCGCGCCTGTCCGAGCTTCTGGCCAAACAAGGTGCAGGCCAAGGCGGTCCCGGCGACTTGAAACTGGACGGGGCGCTGATGCCCGGGGCCGCGACAGTCGATCTGATCGAACAGGTAGAGAAAGCGGGTCCTTTCGGGGCCGGTGCCCCTGCCCCGCGCTATGCGCTGCCTGATCTGCAAGTGCGCTTTGCTAAACGCGTGGGCGAAACACATTTGAAGCTGTCACTTTCGGATGGAATGTCTGGCGGACTGGATGCCATCGCCTTTGGCGCGTTCGACGGTCCGTTGGGGGATCGCCTGTCTAATCACGGCGGTGCGCGGTTCCATTTCGCGGGTCGGCTTGAGGTGAATACCTGGGGCGGACGACAGAGCGTGCAGCTGCGGCTGGAAGACGCGGCAGAAGCTGTCTGACAACCGTTTCAACGCCGCTCAGGAACGGCCAAAAAAGTTTCACAGCCTTGCGTTTTTCGTCTTGCGGGGGGGGAAGGTAAACCGTAAAAGGCCCTCCACAAGCCAGCGTGGCCCGTTCGTCTATCGGTTAGGACGCCAGGTTTTCAACCTGGAAAGAGGGGTTCGATTCCCCTACGGGCTACCACTTGTGCTTGTCTGGTCTAAATGGCCCGTTCGTCTATCGGTTAGGACGCCAGGTTTTCAACCTGGAAAGAGGGGTTCGATTCCCCTACGGGCTACCATTTTCTTCAATGCTAAAATCGTTCCCGGCGACGTATTCTTACAGCATCGTGTTTAGCACGAAACCTGCGCGCCCCGTTTTGAAGACGCGAAATGCGGTTGAAGGCACGCCTGTAAATGGCTGCCCCGGACCGAGTTCACCAGCATTTGGTATTTGCCATTCCATCACCAAGCCTGCACAGTTTTGGCCAACAACAGATATGATTTGGATTCCCAATGGATTACCTCAAAGAACGCAAAGACTTCGCGATCGCGATCTGCAAGGAAGCTGGCACAATCGCCTCCAGATATTTCTCCGACCGGGGCGGTTTGATCGTCGATCAAAAAGGCGCACAGGATTGGGTCAGCGAGGCAGACCGGAATGTCGAAACCTTCATCCGCCAGAGGATCGCCGAGGCTTTGCCCAACGATGGCATATTTGGCGAAGAGCATGGTGAAACACAAGGCTCAAGCGGATTTGACTGGGTGATCGATCCAATTGATGGCACCACGAATTTCGTCAATGGCATTCCGGCCTGGACCATCGTTCTGGCGGGCGTCGCTGAGGAAAATACGGAGATCGGTGTGATCCATGACCCAAATATCAATGAGACCTTCGTAGCCTCGCGCGGAGGCGGGGCAACACTGAATGATGCGCCAATGAGGGTCGCTTCGGGTGTTGCGCTGCATCAAGGAACGGTGGCAGTGGGTTATTCGAACCGGGTGGATAACCGTAACATTGTTCCAATCGTCGCGAACCTGATCGAGCGTGGGGCCATGTTTCACAGAAACGCCAGTGGCGCGCTGTCACTGGCCTATGTCGCAGCGGGCCGGCTGCTTGGCTATGTCGAAGAACATATGAACGCCTGGGATTGTCTGGCTGGTCAATTGATGATCGCGGAAGCAGGCGGCGTGGTTGAAGATCAGGACGCAGGTGTAATGATCCGCAACGGCGGTCGGGTGATCGCTGGTACTCCGGATGTGTTTGATACTTTGCGTGAAATCTCTGAGAACGCATGGCAGGCCTGACAATCTAGTCGATTGAGCGCCATCCGCTCAGCGGTTTAAGGTCCGTTAGATCGGCTTGCCAATAATGGCCTTGCCCGGGCTGATCATACCTCCGATCAATGGGGCGGCCCGACAAGGAGCACCACAGAAGGGTCCCGACGGCCCCATGGGTAACGATGGCGAGGTCACTGCCATCATGCGTTTCGATAATTGAAGTTACTGCTTGGTTTATCCGCCGCTGGGCGGCAGCGGCAGTTTCCCAGCCGCGAAAACTGGTGTTGGGGTGGGCAAAGAATGCGTCAGCGGCAGCTTCGAACCGGTCACGCGGCAAAAAACCGGTGGCGCTTCGATCATTCTCGCCAAGTGCGGCATCTTGTTTTATCCGCAGGCTTCGGGGCGCAGCCAGGATGTCGGCCGTCTCGCGGGCCTTTTGCTCGGTGCTGGCCCATAGGTGGGTAACTTCTGCAAAAATTCCGCTGGTTGCGAAGGCCGCAGCGCGGCGGCGGCCTACCGCGCTAAGCCCCCAGTCCTGAATGGGGGTGTTCGGGTCAATGATGACCTCGGGGTGCGTGATGATTAGAAGACAGGGCATCTATTCGGGCAAAAGCACCGGACCTTTCTCGGCGAAGGCCATCTGTACTTCTGTACCCGGCTCTAGCGGCGCATCGACATCGTCATGGACTGCAAAGACCTGGCCGAACGCACCAGTCAGAGTGTACTCCATTCGGACACCCACATAGGTGGCTTTGGAGACGGTCGCTGCAACCCCTTGCGCGGCTCCAATCACAAGTCGAGAAGGCCGGATGGCGACGGTCGCAGGCCCTTCGGTCAAGCCACGGGATGCCAAGGTATGGCGGTAGCCTTCGATCTCGATGGTGGCCATGTCGCCGTCGACCGAGATGATCTGGCAGGCAAGCAGATTTGCCTCACCAATAAAATCAGCAACAAAGCGATCATTTGGGGCGTCGTAAAGCTGGCGGGGCGTGCCAATCTGGGCAATCGCGGCATTCCGCATCACGACGATTTCGTCGGACACCGCCAGAGCCTCTTCCTGATCGTGTGTCACGTAGACGACGGTCAGGCCAAGGTCTTGCTGAATGGCCCGGATGTCCTCGCGCACCTGGCGGCGTAATTTCGCGTCGAGGTTAGAAAGCGGTTCATCAAACAACAGCACCTGTGGTTCCAACACCAAAGCCCGCGCTACAGCGACGCGCTGCTGTTGGCCACCAGACAGTTCTGACGGGAGGCGGCCGTCAAAACCTTTCAGTCCAACCAGCTCTAAACCGTCCAAAGCGCGGCGGCGGGCCTCGTCTTTAGCAAGACCCGAGAACGTGAGGCCATACATCACGTTCTCAAGCACGCTCATATGAGGAAACAGCGCGTAGGACTGGAACACCATGGATACGTCGCGGTCCGTCGCGGGCAGTTTGGTCACATCGCGATCCCCGATGGTGATCTTTCCCGAGGTGGCCATTTCGAGCCCTGCGATCATCCTCAGCGTCGTCGTCTTGCCGCAGCCCGACGGGCCCAACAGCGTGACCAGCTTTCCGGCTTCGACATGCAGGTTAATGTTGTCTACGGCAACGACATCCTTGCCAAACATCTTTGTCACGGACTCGAACCGAACCGGCGCGGCTTTGGACTGCAGGCTCATGTCAAACTCTCCTAAACATTGGTCCGCGACTGCGTCATTCGTCGCCCGATCTTGGTCCGGCCCACGATCAACTGCATCAGGGCAACCACTGACAGCATCACAAAGATCAGTGTGGTGGAATAGGCGATGGCGAGACCATAGTCGTTATTCTCGACCCGCCCGATGATATAGCTGGTCGCCATGTCATATTCCGCGCTGACCAGAAAAATCACCGCCGAAATCGCCGTCATGGCCCGCACGAAACTGTAGACAAGGGCGGCAAGAATTGCCGGGCGTAGCAGAGGCAGGATGATCCGGCGGAAAGTCTGCCAGGAATTTGCGCCCAGCGTCAGCGAGGATTCGTCCAGGCTGCGATCCAGTTGCGACATGCTGGCGATGCCGGCCCGGACACCGACCGGCATGTTGCGGAAGATGAAGCTGACAACAAGGATGACACCCGTGCCCGTGATCTCGATCGGTGGCACGTTGAAGGCGAGAATGTAGCTGACACCGATCACGGTACCGGGGATGGCAAAGGACAGCATGGTGCCGAACTCAAAAGCGTCTTTGCCTGCGAAACTCTGCCGGGTTAGTAGATAGGCCGTCACGAGCCCAACTGCAGCCGTAAGCGGCGCGGCGATTGCGGCGATTGTTATGGTGGTCCAGAAACTGTCCCATGCGGCCCCTGTCCAGCGAATTCCTTCCGCCTCGAACCGAACCGAGAAGGCAGTGACGTAGTGCTTGAACGTCAGGGAATTATTGACCCCCCACAGCTCGACCACACTGCCGTAGACGATCATGGCGTAGACGACGATGGTAAACACCGCCCAGCCAAGGGCGACGGTTAGCACCGGGATGGAAAGGCCGGTTGGCATCAATGGATGTACGCCAGCGTCACCTTTGCCCGTGACTGTGGTGTAGCTTTTCTTACCCAGCCAGGCTCGCTGCGCGTAGAAGGCTGAAAGCGTGAAGAACAGAAGCACCATGGCCAGAACCGCAGCGCGGCCTTGATCATATTGCGCACCAACAATTGCAAAGAAAATCTCGGTCGACAGCACATCGAAATTGCCACCTAGCACAAGTGGGTTGCCGAAATCGGCCATGCTTTCGATGAAGCCCAGAAGGAAAGCATTAGCAAGGCCCGGGCGCATCAACGGCAGGGACACAGTTTTGAACGTCTGCCACCTGCTGGCGCGCAGTGTCTGTGCCGCTTCTTCCATCGAGGGAGACACCCCTTCAACGACGCCAATCAGTACAAGGAAGGCGATGGGTGTAAATGCCAACGTCTGCGCAATCAGAACACCCGGCATGCCATACAGCCAGCGAGTGGGTTGGGTGCCGAACAATTCGGCAAAGAACTGCGTTACTGAACCCGACAATCCAAACAGCAGGATCAGCGCTAGGCCGATCACGAACGGTGGCGTGATAATCGGCAGAACCGTCAGTGCGCGCAACGCGCGCTTGTACCGAAAGCCCGAGCGGGTCACGACAAGCGCAAAGCACAAGCCGAGCGCAGTGGTGATGAAGCCGACGAGGATGGCCAGAAACAGTGAGTTCCATGCCGCCCCGCATCGTGCGCCCCAGAAACATCCCAGCCCCCAAAGCCGGTCGTCAAAGAATTTCGAGAAGAACACTGCGATGGAGTACGCGCCCTCTTCCGTCACAAAGGCAGCGAACAGCATCTTGGCGATAGGAAAGAATACAAACGCGGTGACGATGGTGATCACACCACCGATGGCGCTGACCACGAAGACGTCTCCGTTAATCGCCCCACGTGCGGCGACACCCTGGGTCAGAAGGAACAGAAAACTCGACGCGCAGATCATCGCGCCATAGCCCATGCCGAACTGCCGATCACCGAGCTCGCCAAACAGGGTTTCGAGCCAGTCGAAGTTGTAGCCTCGGATTCCGATGCTGAACCCTTGTGCGATCAGCCAGCCGAAGCCCAGCGCCCCTGACAGGATCAAAATTCGGGCATAAAGCGGATCTGATTTGGCGCGTCTTAACACCAGAAGTGGCAGCAGGAGTGCAATAAGAAGCGGAGCAAGCCACAGCTTTTCACCCTGCCCGATTAGAAAGGCAGCAGGCGCATAATCTTCGTCGAAAGGGTAGCCGTCCAGCAGCCACTCGAACGACCACAGGCCACCGTCAACCATGTACCACGGCAGCAGGCAGAATCCGACCCACCCGGCGATGACCCAGAAGATCAGAACCGGATGGGTCGTTTTTGTCGTGTCGTCAGTCATTTACTGCGGCAGTACCGAAACCTCTTCGTCCCATTTCTGCAGCAAGCGCTTGCGCTCATCCGACGAGCCGTATTTCTTGAAGTCATAGTCGATCAGCTTGATCTGGCTCATGTCAGGCGCGCTTTCCGAAGTTTCAGCACCTTTGTTTGACGGCACTTGGAAGGCATTTACCTGAAGGGCGAGGTTCTGCGCATCGGGCGACAACGCCCAGTCATAGAACTTCTTGGCCTCTTCTTCGTTGCGCGCGCCTTCGATGATCGACATCGAACCGATTTCGTAACCAGTACCTTCACATGGCGCGACGACTTTGATCGGGAAACCCGATACCGCCTGCTTTACTGCGTCATGCATGAAAACGATACCAATTGTATTCTCGCCTCGACCAGCAGCCTTGATCGGTGCCGAGCCCGATTTGGTGTATTGGTTGATGTTCGAATGTAGCCCCTTCATGAACTCAAATCCTTCGTCCTCGCCGAAGATTTGCACCATCGAGGCCAGAGTCGTGTAGGCCGTACCTGATGAGTTCGGGTTCGCCATCTGAACGTGCCCCTTGTACTCGGGCTTCAGAAGGTCCTTCCAGCAAGCAGGTTCGGGAAGGTTGTTCGCGGCGACAAGATCGGCATTGTAGCCGTAACCAAGCGCACCTGAATAGATGCCGATGGTCTTGTTACCAGCGCTTTCCGCCTGAGAAATCGCCCAATCATGAAGCTGGTCACGCATCGGCGACATGTATTCCATCGTCAAGCCCTCTTCTGCGGCCTGCAGATGCGGATCACCCGTTCCGCCCCACCAGACATCACCCTTGGGGTTGGAGCTTTCTGCACGGATCTGAGCAAATGTCTCACCTGAGGATTTACGGGTCATATTGACGTCAATGCCAGTCGCATCTTCGAAACTGCGCGCCATAAGCTGGCACCAATCCTCTTGCGCAGAACAATAAAGTGTCAACTTGTCAGCCTGTGCCGCTGACATCGATGCGGCAAGGGCAATAAGCGATCCCAACGTTGTGGATGTAAATTTCTTCATTGATTTCTCTCCCTTTAAGTTCACTGCGTCCGGATTTCCCGGCTCTTATATGCCCTTCCTCATGCGGCCTTTCGCAATTTTTCGATAACAGCCAACGTCTCTTGATTATCTGACAGGCTCTTTAACAAACGCGCCAGTTCTTTCTCTTCGACAAGCTTTGCGGCCTTGGCAGGTGAGAACCAGTGGCGCTTGCGTTCGTCGCGTTCCTTCCAACGGCGTTTGAGCCGTTCCACAATCAACGGATAAAGCGTTACGCGGCAAGGCACGCTGCTTTTACCCTCGTATCGCTTGTCATAGTGAAAGCACCCGATCGATTTCTTGGAGATAAAGCCAACAGCTCCGGCCTCTTCCAAAGCTTCGATTTCAGCGGCATGCCAAGGCTTCTTACCATCCATCATCCAACCTTTGGGGATGACCCACCGCCCCCGGTCACGCGAAGTGACCATGAGAACCCGCAGCTTGTCGGACTTGTCCCATCGCACTGGAAGCGCACCGATCTGATCTGTGAATTCGGTCTTGCTCATGCGCGCGCTCTTGGCTCTGGCACTACGCAAAGGGCAATGGCAACACATACGTGCTGTTGAACAAGGTGGCTACATCCAGAACGCCGGTGCACTTCGATTGCTACGCCTCGAAATAGAAACAGTTCTTTGAAGTCTCACAATGAATCGTGGGCTTTGCAACAGAAATTGTTGCAAAACGACTGAAACGCCACAAAAGTGAGATTGAAACCGAGTCGGATTGCCAGATGCCCAAAGCGGAAACGCGCGATAAGAAAACCAACAAGGGCCAGAGTCGGTTCAAGAAATCCGACCGCCGCCGTGAGATATTGTTGGAGTTGAAGCTTCGCCCACACGTCCGGATCAGCGAATTGGCGCAGCGTTTCAATGTTTCGGCGGAAACGGTGCGCAGGGATTTTGATGCCCTAGCTGATGATGGGCTGATCTCGCGGGCGCATGGCGGTGCCTCTGCCCCGATACAAGGACGTTATCCAAGTCTGGATGAGCGCACCCACGCCCGCCTTGATGAGCGTGAAAAGATCGGCAAATGCGCAGCTGACCTGATTCAGGAAGGCGAGACGGTGATGATCGATTCCGGCTCAACCACGATCGAGATGGCCCGTATGCTGGCGTATCGGGGTATCCACTGCACGGCGATTACGAATTCGATACCGGTGGCCATGACCCTTGGCCACGCACCGGTCGAGGTCATTCTGTGTCCCGGCGAATATCTGACCGCCGAGTCCGCCACGATCGGGACAGATACGCTGGACTTTCTATCTCGATTCAACGTCGATCGTTGCATGATTGGCGCGTCCGGCCTCTCGGAAGAAGGACCGTCAGAGACCGTGCGCGGTTTCGCAACCGTCAAACGGATGATGCTGACACGTGCCGCAACGCGACATCTTCTGATCGGGTCCGAGAAATTCGGCCGCAAAGGTTTGACCCGTGTGGGCGATCTTGACGGGCTGAATTCAATCGTGACTGATACCAAACCAACAGGGGATTTGCTGGGCGCGATCAACGACGCCGGGGTGAAGATCCTTGTCGCTGAGCAGTCCTTACAAAGAACGACAAACCGTGGACAGAAAAGCCACGCATGACTGGGAGGAAGAAATGAAATTTGATATCAAACTACTGATCGGAGCTTCCGCAATCGCGCTCTTGTCGCTATCGGGCACCGCTTCAGCGCAGGACTGCCCACGCGGTGATCTGGATGCACGATTCTGCGATGCCGACGGCGATCTGATCGCGGATATCCCCACCGATCCTGCCGATCAGATTGATCCTGATACCCTGATCTTTGCCTACACCCCAGTCGAAGACCCCGCTGTTTACAAAACCGCATGGTCAGACTTTCTTGATCATCTGAAAGCGGAAACTGGCAAAGACGTTGTTTTCTTTCCGGTTCAGAACAACGCGGCCCAGATTGAGGCCATGCGTTCGGGGCGTCTGCATATCGCTGGCTTCAACACTGGTTCTAACCCGTTGGCTGTGAACTGCGCAGGATTCCGGCCTTTCACGATCATGGCGTCGAAAGACGGAAACTTCGGATACGAGATGGAGATCATCACCTATCCCGGTTCGGGCATCGAAAAGGTCGAGGATATCAAGGGCAAGCAACTGGCCTTTACTTCTCCCACCTCAAACTCGGGCTTCAAAGCGCCATCAGCGATCCTGAAAAGCGACTTTGATCTGCTGCCCGAGCGCGATTTTGAACCGGTTTATTCGGGCAAACACGACAACTCGATCCTGGGTGTCGCCAACAAGGATTATCTGGCCGCTTCGATCGCCAATTCGGTCAAATCGCGGATGATCTCGCGCGATGTGATCAACGAAGACGACGTCATCACGATCTACAAGTCGCAGACCTTCCCGACGACAGGCTTTGGCACCGTCTACAACCTGACGCCGGAACTGCAGGAGAAAATCCGCAATGCCTTCTTCAGCTTCGATTGGGAGGGCACGACTCTTGAAGCAGAGTTCTCGAAGTCGAACGAAGGTCAGTTCCTTGAGATGACCTATCAAGAGTTCTGGGACGTCATCCGCAAGATCGACGCGGCCAACGGCGTTTCCTACGCTTGTCAGTAATCGATTTCTAATATGGCGGGCCCTGCGGGGCCCGTTACCACCCGAACCGGGGGCATAAATGCTGCGGCTTCAAAAGCTTACAAAGACTTATAAAACCGGCGATCAGGCCCTGAAAGCGATCGATCTTGATGTGCCCAAGGGTCAGGTTCTGGCGCTGATCGGACCTTCCGGTGCTGGCAAATCCACCATGATCCGCTGCATTAACCGTTTGGTTGAACCCACAAGTGGCGAGGTTCTGCTGGACGACGTGGATCTGGTAAAACTCGGCTCGGGCGCGCTGAGAAAAGCGCGCCGCGAGATGGGGATGATCTTTCAGGAATATGCACTGGTCGAGCGCCTGACGGTGATGGAAAACGTGTTGTCAGGGCGGTTGGGATATGTCGGGTTCTGGCGCAGCTTTCTGCGACGTTACCCCCAGTCTGACGTGGATGAAGCATTCCGCCTGCTGGATCGCGTGGGTCTGTTGCATATGGCCGACAAACGAGCGGACGAACTGTCAGGTGGTCAGCGTCAGCGGGTTGGAATATGCCGGGCGCTAATCCAAAATCCCAAGCTTCTGCTGGTCGATGAACCGACCGCCTCACTGGACCCAAAAACCAGCCGTCAGATCATGCGCTTGATTACCGAGCTGTGTCAGGAACGCGGATTAGCCGCGATAATCAACATTCATGACGTGGCCCTTGCGCAAATGTTCGTACCGCGCGTCGTTGGCCTACGCTTTGGTGAAATCGTATTTGACGGCCTCCCCTCTGGGCTTACGCCTAACAAGTTGACCGAAATCTATGGCGAAGAAGACTGGGAAGCGACCATAGAGAAAGTTGAAGACGACGAAGAGATCGAGGCCGCGGAATGAGCCATCCCGAACTTGATGACCTGCTGGGCAAAGGCTGGCGGAAACCGGCCTTCGTCAAAAACGCCTTACTGCGCTGGACCTTGATCGTTGGATTCGTCGCCTATCTGATTGCGGCATTTATGACCATCGAGGTGGATTGGGGCCGGGTTTATGAAGGCTTGGATCGCGGTTGGGCTTTTGTCCTTGCTTTCACAAGCCCGGATTTCATATCGCGCTGGAGCGATATCTGGAGCGGTCTTCTCGAGAGCATCGTGATGACGGTTGCAGCGTCGGTGGTGGGCATCCTGATATCGATCCCGATCGGACTGGGCGCTGCACGCAATATTGCGCCTCTCCCGGTCTATGTGATCTGCCGAGGCATTGTTGCGATCAGCCGCGCCCTGCAAGAGATCATCGTCGCCATTCTTCTGGTTGCCATCTTTGGGTTCGGACCTTTGGCCGGCTTCCTGACACTGTCCTTCGCCACTATCGGTTTCCTGTCCAAGCTCTTGGCCGAAGACATCGAGGCCATGGACAAAGTGCAGGCCGAGGCGATCAAAGCCTCGGGCGCGCGATGGATGCAATGGATCAACTACGGCGTGCAGCCACAGGTCATGCCGCGACTGGTCGGGCTGTCGATGTACAGGATCGATATCAACTTTCGCGAAAGTGCAATTCTTGGGCTTGTGGGGGCCGGCGGCATTGGCGCCACGCTGAATACGGCGTTTGACCGTTATGAGTATGACACTGCGGCAGCCATTCTGATCCTGATCATCGGGATCGTCATGGCGCTCGAATACCTCTCGGGTATCATCCGCGCGAGGGTCCAGTAATGCCAGTGCTTGAACATGAAAGTACGCAAATCTGGCGCAGACGCACGACCGGTCAAAGCCTTGTGCGTTGGTTTTGCTGGCTGTTGGGTGTGGCGGTCTTTGTCTACTGCTGGCAGATCATCTCGGCCTCGACGACATGGTTCTTTGTGTGGGACGCACCCCGGATCGCGAACGATATCTGGACCCGCGCGACACCACCAAAGTGGGATTACATCACGCAGTTAGGCCGCCCGATCTGGGACACGCTGAACATCGCCACACTTGGTACGATCATTGCGCTGTTCCTTGCCGTACCGGTCGCCTTTCTGGCCGCCCGCAACACCACGCCGTCGGCCGTGTTCATCCGCCCCATCGCGTTACTGATCATCGTCTCAACCCGCTCGATCAACTCGCTAATCTGGGCGCTTTTGTTAATCGCAATCATTGGACCCGGAGTATTCGCAGGTGTTATCGCCATAGCCATTCGTTCGATCGGCTTCTGCGCCAAGCTTCTCTATGAAGCCATCGAGGAAATTGATCACACCCAAGTCGAAGCCATCACCGCCACCGGCGCATCCCGCTGGCAGGTCATGGCATATGGAATCGTCCCGCAAATATTGCCCGCCTTTGCCGGGATCGCCGTATTCCGCTGGGACATCAATATTCGCGAGTCTACGGTTCTTGGCCTTGTGGGCGCAGGCGGCATCGGGCTGCAATTGTCGGCGTCGCTGAACGTTCTGGCATGGCCGCAGGTCAGCCTTATCCTGATCGTCATTCTGATTGCCGTCATGATCAGCGAATGGGTGTCTGCCAAAGTACGAGGGGCAATTATTTGAGCCGCTTCACGACCCAAGAGGCTTTCGAAGCCTACGAGGCCGTTCGGCATCGACTTCCGGCTGCTGAACCAGCTGTTCAATCCTATCAGCATGCGAACACTTTGATGGATATTGCTGAAGGCTTCGATGTATTCCTTCTGGATGCGTTCGGTGTCCTCAATATCGGCGAGACTGCGATTCCCGGTACAGCCGCACGGATTGATCAGCTCAAAGCCATGGGTAAACGTGTTCTGGTCGTCTCGAATGCAGCTGGTCACCCTCATGCGGCGCTCGTCGAGAAATACGCCCGGCTGGGATATGATTTTGCGCCAGAGGATATCATCACAAGCCGCGCAACACTGCTGGCTGAGCTAGGCGGTCAACGCGCGCTGCATTGGGGTTTGATGGCAACACCCAGCACCGGCCTTCGCGATCTGGAAGATTTGAACCTGACTTATCTCGATGACGATCCCGAGCCCTATGACTCGGTTGAGGGGTTTCTGATGATCGGCTCAGCCGTCTGGACCGAGGCACGTCAAGTCCATCTGGAAGCAGCCCTGCTAAAACGCCCGCGTCCTGTATTGGTTGGAAATCCGGACATAGTCGCACCACGCGAGCACGGATTTTCAAACGAACCCGGTCTGTTCGCGCATCGTCTTGCCGATCGAACCGGCGTTGTACCCGAATTCTTCGGCAAACCATTTGAGAATATTTTTGACTTGGCTTTTAAGCGACTTGGCCGGGTCGATAAAACTCGCGTGCTTATGGTTGGTGACAGCTTGCATACCGACATATTGGGGGCCCATGCTGCCGGAATCGCCTCGGCCCTGATTTCGGGGTACGGTTTTTTCGCAGGGCATGACGTCGATGACGCAATCACACAGGCGCAGATCATGCCGGATTTCGTTGTGAACCGACCATAATCTGATCACGCCTGCTTAGTTCCGCTTCAAATCCAAGCGCCCGCCCGTGCTTTTCAATACTCGCCATGTGATCAATTCGCGAAGGCATCACAGGTCGTTGTTGGCTCATCGCTTCCCAAATACTGAACCCTGCGCCCTTCATCGAAGGTTGGACTGCCCAACGCACATGCGACCTCTAAGCTCAACCTGTCCCAAACCCGAACAACACCGGCTTCGCTGGTTGTCGCAAAAGAATTTCCGTCTGGTGCCAGCGCAATACGCCAGGTCGGGCCTGCATGGATCTTTTCGACAGGCATGAGCCGACGGTGCGTCGCGATATCCCACCAATGCAGTTCCCCAGATCGGTCGATTGCCACCAAGGTTGCCTCATCCGCCAAAAAGACAACATCCGTCGCCCCACCATGTATGGAAATGGTTCTTCGATACGTCCGGAGTGAAATTTGCGTCATTGTTTACAAGCAGTTCGTCGCCCTCTTTGGCGACCGATACAATCTGCACCTCACACCCATCCACAGGGCAGGCATTGGGCATCGCTGACTGGGCAGTTGCATCAGCACCATACAAGAGTGTAATTGCACCCAGGATCAGAGCGCCTTGACGAAGCTGGTTTCCTGAAGTATTCAATGACATCATTCCCTCCCAATCTTGGTTGAAATACGCAATTGGTGCCGATTCTAGCACAATCGCGAGTTTCTTTCTGAGACTTTCACCACAGAAGCCAGAATTCAGGCGTGCCACGTCGTTTATCGGCGGACGACCTCAAACTCTAATGGGCGCGCATCAGAGTGCAAAATTGATAGTGCAGGCGATATCAGCCCGCTATCGGCCAGCATTATGTTCTCGCGCTTAAGCTGGATTTCACGCGCATTCTCGAATTGTACGTAAGTTCCCGACGAACTGCGACCCGCCAGCATCAGCTTCCCGCCTTTCATGCTGAGTACCGCATGCAGTCGCGAAACCCACAGCTCAGGCAGGATGACATCGCATTGACTGGATCTGCCGATCGTTAGCTCCCCGCCTTCCCGACACCGCCAGGTATGATCGTCGTGATAAAGAATGAGCGCAAAGCTTTCATTCTGCTGCATGCCCTCAGATCCGCTGGCCGTCTGCGTCGGCAGATGCATCACGGTGCTTAACCCGTCCGTTGAGGCCAGGACTGAATAAGCTTTGACCGGGTCACTCACACCTTTCAGGCGAAGCGATCCGATTGGGGTGAGCATCTGGAGACTTTCGGGGCTTAGATCCTTGGCGACGCTTTCGCTGACACAAGCTTCACCCGGATTGGCCGCGGCCGCCAAACGTGCGGTCAGATTAACTGTTTCGCCAAATATCCCATTATCGCCAATAACAACAGGACCTTGATGAACACCCGCGTGGACCGACAGTAATGTTCCAGGCGGTTTCTGAATCATCTCTACAACCGCGTTTACGGCGGCCTCGGGTTCCTTGAAATAGGACAAGACGTCATCGCCTTTCTGCCCCACAGGAACTCCGCCAAACCCAAGTAGAACCTCACGCAATCGATCGATTTCAAACTGAATCAACTGCTGCGCCTGATCGTCCCCCATTTCTTCGTAGAACGGAGTGCTGTCAGAAATGTCAGCAATTATGGTTGTGACGAGCTTGGTTTCCACGGTGCTACTCGCAATGTGCTTGCTCGGAACGGCAAACCCTATTTGGGATCATAGACATAACCTATACCCCGCACGGTTCTGATGATTTCCGGCTTTTCCGGGTTGGTTTCAAGCTTCCGGCGCAGTCTGGATATTCGGATATCAATGCTGCGGTCGAACGGATCCCAGGACCGGTCATGCGCTTGTTCAAGCAGTTGATCACGGTTCAAAACACGCCCTTTGTTTTCAGCAAACACCTTGAGCAGACTATACTCCATCGCCGTTAGCGGGACCTCGGATCCATCCGGCGCAAGAAGTTTGGCTGCCTCTTTATCCAGCGTGTAGTCGCCAAAAAGGGCCAAATTGCCTTCGGAGGCATCTGCGGGCAGACTTTCGTTGATGGCCCCTCGGCGCAATAGGGCCTTGATCCGCGCTTCCAGTTCCCGAAGATCAACCGGCTTTCCAAGATAGTCATCTGCCCCCATCTCAAGCCCGATGATCCGGTCCACTACATCGCCTGCTGCAGTCAACATGATCACGGGCGTCGTGTTTTCAGGACGAAGCGATCTGAGGATCGAAAGACCGTCTTCCTTTGGCATATTGATATCCATGATCATGACATCAACAGCTCGAGAGGAGATGACAGACCGGAGCTCTTCTCCGCCAGCGGCTGCAGAAACCTCGTACCCGCGTTTGCTCAGATATTCCTGAAGCATCTCGCGCACGTCGATCTCGTCATCGCAAACCAGGATATGGGTTTTCTGGTCATTCATCCGTTTGATCCTTCTGATCGGCGAGCAGCTTTCCGACAAGTATTCTCAGTTCCGAAGGCGAGACGGGTTTTTCCAGATAGGGCAGACCGGATTCCTTCAGCAGTCCCAATGAGCTTTCACCCATGGTGTCCCCGGTGATGTATGCTGTCCGGGTCAGCATTTTCGGAAAACGCGCCACCAGCGCCTCATAAATCTTGCGTCCGTCAACACCGGGCATGTTCATATCACTTAGGAATACATCGTAGCTGGCGGACTGCAGTTGCCTGAGCGCCTCTTCTCCTGAGGTAACGAAATCAACGTGAAAGCCGTCCTTCCGCAGTATCTCGGCATTGATCTCACCCACTTCGACCTCATCATCCACGACCAATGCACGGTGCTTGGCAAAATTCGCGGCGGGTTCGGGTTTTTCTTCAGCCACATCATTTTGCATCTTTGCGACGGGCAGAGTTATCCGGAAGCAGGTGCCGGACATTGCGGCCTGATCAAGCCTGATCTGACCGCCATGGGACAGAATGATCCGGTGACAGAAAGCAAGCCCAATCCCGGTGCCGTCACCCACCTCCTTTGTGGTGAAGAACGGCTCGAAGATACGTGCGCGTATGGCTTTGGGGATACCTGGGCCATTGTCCTGAACCGTGATCTCAACCATTCCGATGGCAGGCTTCACCTCGGCAGACAGCATGATGTGGTCGCCGATGCCGGATGCGGTCATGGCCTGCTCGGCATTGATGATAAGGTTCAAGACGACTTGCGTAAGCTGGTCCGCATCCCCGGCAACTGCGGGCAGGTCTGCTGGCAGACTTTGCTCAATGCGAATTTCGCCTGATGAGCTACCGTACCCGGCGACATCCGCAGCTGTTTCAATCATGCTGGGAACATCAACCTGCTCGATCTTGCTGGGCTGCTGGCGCGCCATCGCCAGAAAGGTCTTTACAATCTTCGCGCAGCGTTCAGCGGCATTGCCGATTTTTTCAATCCTGACACCGAGATCGGGGTCAGAAATTTCTTCCTTCAACATCAACGAATGACCCACAACAACCGACAACGGATTGTTAAGCTCATGCGCCACACCGGCGAGTAGTTCGCCAAGCGCAGACATCTTTTCGTTCTGGAACAGCAGCTCTCGTTGCTTTTCAAGCTCAACCTCAATGGCCAATTCATCGGTCAGATCGCGGGTATTGGAAACGATTACTTCTTCACCATTGAACTCGATCAGCCGTGAAGAATCCGCCCCCCAGAACTTTCGCCCGCTTGCATCGACGAACTCCATACGCCGATCCTTAAGCGCCCCCGCTTGCCGGAGGTCTTTCAGGTACCGTTCGCGCTCATTCGGGTCCGCATAGTAGGATTTCGAACTTTCTGCTTCACCAAACAGCGCCTTTATCTCGGGCGTAGCAAACAGCACCTCGCCGGTGTCGGCATGCGTCATGTTGATGGCTGCTGGATAAGCCTCCATGACCTGACGGATCAAGGCATCAGCCTCTTTCTGGACGGTTAGATCGATCACGCTGGTCACGATGACTTCTTCGCCTTTGTAATCGATCAATTGAGACGAAATCGACGCAGGGAAGGTTTTGCCAGCCGCATTAATCAAGTCGAGCTTGTAGTCATCGACACGACCATCGGCCAAAAGCTGGGTTACAAAATCCGCGCGTTCTTCCGGCTTTTGATAATGCTGTTTTGCAGATTTGGAAGGTCCGAACATCTGCAGCGCAGCAGGCGTGCGATACAAGATCTGACCATCACCAATCCGCGCCATGGTTACGATTGCCGAACTGGCATCCAACACCTTTCGGATCAATAGATCGCCGTCGCGCTCTTCGACCTCGGCTTGTTTGCGTTCGGTGATATCCTCACGCGTGACGACAAATCCGCCGAACTTGGTGGGATGAACAGAAACCAGATAGGTACGCCCATCCGTTTCCATCAGCTCAAAGTCTTGGATGAACTCGACCCCATTAGCCAACCGGTCCGAAACCCACTGCTGTTCATTGCCGATGGCCTCGGCGTAAATTCCCCGGCGCGCCGTCTCACGCATCAGGATTTCCCAGTCCAGTCCGGGTTGCAGCAGGTCGGCAACCCCCTTGTTCATCTCGGCATATCGTTGATTGAACAGGACAAGGCGGCGATCATCATCATAGAGGGCGAACCCTTCTTTGAGAGATTCGATCGCATCACGAAGAAGGTCCCTCGCCTTCTCGATTTCTTCAAATTCGTTCGCCATGCCCATCGTCATCCTGAATTTTTAGGATACCATTGTTTCAATGCCATTTCAAAATTAGCATCGTGTGTTTCAATTGTTTCAATAGGTGCCAACTCAGCCAAGTACCGGCCGATAAACCTGTTTGTTTTTGAGCCGGATAGCAAGTTGTGTGACCTGCTTCACAGAGCAACAACTGAAACACTTGGCACCGCTTCCAGACATCACAATGAAACATAGAAAGGTCAGTTATTGCCCATCTTAAGTGCGATTGGGTAAGAACGATGACTATTTCTTTTAGAACTACTGAAATGATTAACGCACCTATTTTTGCGTTGCATTCTTCGGCGTCCAATAGTGGGCAATGGAACCAACTGGCGGCGGATCTGGAAGGTCGCTTTAGTGTTCACGCTGTTGATCTTCCCGGGTACGGTCGTAGCCCGTTGACTGGAGATAACTCTCAAAACGGTGCGGCGTTTTCTGCCATACCGGTAATCCGCGAAATCGAAGCGCTGGGACGCCCCGTGCATCTGGTTGGGCATTCCAACGGCGGAGGCGTCGCCATCAAGGTCGCGTTGATGCGTCCTGATCTTGTCAAAAGCCTGACGGTATATGAGCCTGCAGTCTTTCATTTTCTGCAGGCTGGCAATGATGTCAGCAAGAAACTGTTCGGGCAAATCCAGCTTCTCGCGGGTGTGGTGAGCGCCGCAGCAGCGGATGGCGATGCCGCTGCTGGTATGCATCACTTTTTGGATTTCTGGAACGAGAAGGGGTTTTGGAACTCGCTGCCCGCGCAGGCCCGAGACCGGTTCATTGGGATGATCCCATCAGTCATGTCTGATTTTGCAAAAGGTTTTGCTGAAACCTGGCAACTGAAGGACCTGTCCAAGCTTGATATACCGACGTTGGTAATGACTGGTTTGGAGTCACCTGAGATTGCGCAGCACGTCTCGGTTGAGATCGCGAAGGCTTTGCCCAATGCGCGGATCGCGTTGCTGCCCGAGCTGGGCCATATGGCGCCGGTCTTCCAGCCCGAATGGATCAACTCAAGGATTTTCGAACACGTGGCCAATGTGGAGCGGCCCCTTGAAACTGTCAGCTGGCCAGAACGTCAAGCTGCCTGACCGGGGCCGCATTTAGCAATGCGGCCTTCATCAAACCACTACCACATCAAAAAGGAGCAATATCATGGGTATTCAAACATCGATCAACGCCACCACAGACTTTGCGGCAATCAAAGCAAAGCAAAACGTCGCCTGGGGCTCCGGCGACTACAGTAAAGTGGGTGTCACCCTTCAAATTACGGGTGAAGAACTGGCTGAAACCATGGATATGATGCCTGGTTCCAAGGTGCTGGATGTCGCCGCCGGGAATGGCAACGCCACCCTGGCCTTCGCCCGGCGCTTTTGTGATGTTACATCAACCGACTATGTAGAAGCCCTGCTGGACGCCAGCAGCCAGCGCGCCAAAGCGGAAGGTCTGTTCGTGACCTACAAGGTTGCCGACGCCGAAAACCTGCCTTTCGATGATCAATCCTGCGACGCGGTGGTTTCGACGTTCGGCGTGATGTTCACACCGAACCAACAACAATCAGCAGCAGAGCTGCAACGGGTCGTCAAACGCGGCGGCAAGATTGGTCTGGCCAACTGGACGCCGGACAGCTTCATCGGCCTTCTGTTCAAAACGATCGGTAAACATGTGCCTCCACCTGCTGGCGTAAGCTCTCCGGCTTTGTGGGGCAGCCGGGACTGGATTGAAGAAGCCTTCGGATCGCACAGCACCATCGTTTCGTTCCGACGCAAGAACTTCATGTTCCGCTACCGTTCAGCCGAACACTTCCTAGAGTATTTTCGGACGTTCTATGGCCCAATGCAAAAGGCCTTCGATGCACTGGACGCATCGGGACAAGAGGCGCTGCAGCGCGATATCATGGCCCTGATCGAAAAGTTCGATATCTCAGGCAATGACACACTTTGCATCTCATCCGAGTACGCTGAAATTGTCATGCAGCGCGGCTGAGATCGTGAATCACTGGCTCATCGTTCTTTGACCCAACCGTCAAAGAACGATGAAGATCACCCGGTGTAGTCGATCCACCATTTTCTTGGTATTAGTTTGTTTAAGGGGGATTTTGTTATGGCCGAGCGCACACTTTATGAAAAATACGGTGGGTTTTCACAGATCAGCAAGATCGTGTTCTCGTTCTATGACATCCTGCTGGACAATGACGAGGTTGGACCCTTCTTCGACAACGTGGATATGAGCCGCATGGTCGACCATCAGACCAAGTTCATAGCGTCGCTCCTTGGTGGTCCGGCCTCCTACACCGACAATCAACTGCGCCAGTTACACTCTCATCTCGAAATTACCGATGACCATTTCGACGAATTGGAGGTCGTGCTCCGTGACGCTTTGCAAAGACACGGCGTGGATGCCGAGGATATCGATATCGTTGTCGCGGAATTCAGTAAACGTCGTCCCTTGATTGTTGGATAAATCATGACCATCGAAGCCATCAATGAACAGCTCCTTCGCGCGATTGGTGTGGGCGTTGCCCTACTGGACCGTCAATCGCTGAAGTTTGGGTTCCGCAATGATACGTTTGACGAGTGGTTCAGTGCCGATGGCCCTTCAGACCAATTGCAGCAGCTCTTTCCTGATCTGGATATCGACACAGTGCAAACAAGCCTGTCCGGCACCGGGCGACATACATCAGAAATCACCTTCAAAAAGAAACGCCGCACACTGGTGATCGCACTCGATTTCACGGTCGCGCACGACGATGTGCTGGTTCTGGTATGTCAGAACATCACCCGTATCAAAGAGCTGGAGTCCATGATCGACTCCTATTCGATGATGGTGGAACGGAACACGCGCGAGTTGAAGCGGGAAAAGGAGCAGGTTGAAAAACTGCTGCTAAATCTGATGCCCCGGTCGGTCTACGAAGAGTACAAGACTTTCGGCGTGGTTACGCCACAACTCTATGATCCCGTCTCCGTCCTGATGCTCGATTTCGTTGGGTTCACGGATATGGTCGCCTCGCAGGACCCAAGCGTCACCGTCACTGAACTGAACGATATTTACAGCGCGTTTGATCGCATTGGTGAGCAATTCGGTTGCGAACGGATCAAGACGATCGGAGACGCATATATCACCGTTGCTGGTCTGCCCGATCCGACTCCGGATCACGCCAAGGCAATCGCAAACACAGCCATTCGTTTCGTACGCTATTTGACCCGCCGAAACCTGAGCCATCCGCATCAGTGGCGGTGCAGAATTGGACTGGCCACGGGATCGGTAGTCGGGTCGGTCGTTGGCATCCAGAAGTATGTGTACGATATCTTTGGTCCGGCTGTGAATCTGGCCTCCAGACTTCAGGAATTCTCTGACCCGATGCAGATTTCAGTCCAGGACGAAGTCGCGCAGGTCCTCAAAGATCAGTTTGACCTTGAGAATGTCGGCGCGCGAACAATCCGTGGGTTTGGAGAGCAAGACATCTGGCGCTTGTCCGACGATAGCTGAGCGTCAATGCCCGCTGTAATCCTTTGCTCGCACTAAATGGTGACTGATCACTGCAGTGAATACAGTAGGCTGTTTACCCAGTCCCAAAACCACTGATCTTGATCCCAAAATAAGCGGCTACTCGTTTGGGCGTTTGGTGACAACGGATTCCAGCACCTCGCCTTCGTGATCAACAACCCGCCAGAGGCAGTGTCTCTTACCATTCACCTTCACAAAATCTCGTCGGCGTGCCACTTCCATATCGAGAGTGCGCGCAGTTGTTGCACCCGCATTCTTCGGATATCAAAGGCAAACATTGGACCGAACCTGTTCCAACAGTAGCAGTCGGTTTCGTGACTCACGTCGATGCCTCGCTCGTGCAACAGATCTACGGCATTCCGAAGCGAGAGCGGGAATCGGATGTACAGCATCACGGTCAAGCGGATGATCTCAGAACCGGTTATTATAGTATTTGAAAGATGCAGGTCTGGTCATGGGTAAAAGCTACGCAACACCCCTACCCCGCCCAAGCAAAGTTCTTCTGACAAGATTCTTTTGACAGTTCCCAGATTGCAGTTTTCCTTGGTCACACAAACCTGTTCACATAATTCTCCAGAATCTCCTGACGCCCAGATTGTGGTTTCGGGTTGGTATTTTCCTGTAGAACCCGGGCAGAAATCTCTTCCAGACTGCTACCCAACATAGAAACTGCTTCCGGAGTGTTCCAACCGGAATATCGTTCCGTCAGCGCGTCCTCCAAGCCACCGTCTTCAACCATAGCAGCCGCAGCTTTCAAGCCCCGTGCACAAATGTCCATTCCGCCGACATGGGCTGCAACAAGATCTTTTGCATCAAGCGATTGCCGACGAATTTTGGCGTCAAAATTTGTGCCCCCAGTTGTAAAGCCACCAGCTTTCAGGATGTAGTAATATGCCAAAGCAACCTCTGGCGTGTTATTCGGGAACTGGTCCGTATCCCACCCGGATTGGTAATCGTTTCGGTTCATGTCGATCGAGCCAAGCATCCCTTCGGCAGCGGCAACCGCAATTTCATGCTCGAAACTGTGTCCGGCCAGGATCGCATGCCCCTGCTCCAGGTTCAACTTGACCTCGTCCTCCAACCCGTACTTCCTGAGAAATCCAATACAAGTCGCGGCGTCGTAGTCGTATTGGTGTTTGGACGGCTCCTGAGGCTTGGGCTCAACGAGAATAGTTCCTTTGAACCCAATCTTGTGTTTGTATTCAACGACCATGTTCAAGAAACGGCCCATGTGGTCCAACTCGGTTTTCAAATCCGTGTTCAGAAGGGTTTCGTAGCCCTCACGACCACCCCACAGAACATAGTTTTCGCCGCCGAGCTTGTGAGTTGCATCCATGCAGGATTTCACGGTCGCTGCAGCGAATGCAAAAACGTCGGGATCAGGATTGGTACTGGCGCCAGACATCCAGCGACGATGGCTGAACATATTGGCCGTGCCCCAAAGCAGCTTGGTACCAGACACCTGCATCTTTTCACCGATATAATCGGTGATATCTTCCAATGTGCGCAGGTTATCGGCAAAATTTCCCTGTTCGGGCCGGATGTCAGCGTCGTGCCAGCAAAAGAATGGCTGCCCCAAAAGCGCAAACAATTCGAATGCAATATCTGCCTTCTGTCGGGCCCGGCCCATATCGTCCTGAGGATACCATGGGCGTTCGAACGTAGGTCCACCAAAGGGGTCTCCGCCCTCCCACGCGAATGAATGCCACCAGGCCACTGCAAACCGCAGATGGTCCTCCATACGCTTGCCCATGATTATTTCATCCGGGTCGTAGTGACGAAAGGCCAACGGGTTCTTGCTGTCCACGCCTTCAAACTGGACCTTCTCGATCCCTTCAAAAAATCCACTTGGCATTTCTGCCCCCTACTCTGCTTTTTGTGCTGGCTGTTTGCCGAGAATGATCATCGACAAAAGATCGTCATCAGTTACGTCTGAGATATCGACCGTCCCAACCAGTTTTCCGTTCTTCATGACCGAGGCGCGGTCGCACAGTTCCATGACGGCGTGCACATCGTGATCGATCAGAAATATCCCAATTCCTTGCGCCTTCAGCTGGTGGATCAGATCCGCCACCATCTGGGTTTCATGCGGCCCAAGCGCCGCAGTGGGTTCATCCATGATCAGAATGCGGGCATTGAAATAGACGGCCCGAGCAATCGCCACTGATTGTCTTTGCCCACCCGATAAGGCGGAGACCGGGTCATTGAACTTTTGAAAGTTTGGGTTGAGCTGCGCCATGATCTTTCGGCACTCGGCCTCCATGGCTGCGTCGTTGACCAAGCCAAAAGGCGTCGTCATCTCGCGCCCCAGGAACAGGTTTGATGTCGCGTCCAGATTGTCGGCCAAGGCGAGCGTCTGATATATCGTTTCGATATTGTTCGCCCGGGCGTCACGAGGATTGCCAATCTCGACCGGCTTGCCATCGATCAGAATCTCGCCGTGGTCCATCTGATAGGCGCCGGACAATACCTTGATCAACGTGGACTTTCCGGCCCCGTTGTGGCCAAGCAGGCCAACGACTTCACCCGGATAGAGATCGACCGACACATGGTCGACGGCCTTGATCCCACCGAAGGAAATCGAGATGTCGCGCATCTCGACCAATGGCGGCGCGCCTGAACCGCGCCCAGTGCCAGAAGGTTTTTTCTGCGTATCCTGAGCTTGCATCACTTTGCCCCCAGTCGCTTGCGGTAAACGATGTCGATATAGACGGCCAACACGAGGACGCTGCCGACGACGATGTTCTGAAACGGCGCGTCAACGCCAACCATTGCCATGCCCGATTGCAGCGCCTGCATGATCAATGCACCCAGGATCGCGCCATAGATAGTGCCGATGCCGCCCGACAATGCGGTTCCTCCGATCACTGCAGCTGCTATGACCCGAAGTTCGTCGAGCGTACCAATGTCGTTCGAATGGTTCGCCAAGCGGGCCGAGGCGACCACCGCGGACACGGCGCACAAGAAACCCATCAAAGCAAAGATTTTCACGGTTAGCAGTCGAGTGTTGATACCCGAAAGCTCTGCCGCATCCGGGTTGCCGCCAGTGGCAAAGATGTACCGACCAAACCGGGTTTTTCGCGCCACAATTGTCAGCGTGACAGCCACGATGATTAGGATGAGTACAGAAATCGGTATGCCGTATCCGACGACCAGCCCCTCTGGCATTGTCTCTCCGCGCGCTTCGAACATACGTTGCAGCCGCCGCGTTGGTATGGCGTAACTGTTTACGATGTAAACGTACCCAAGGATGGCGATTGCGATTATCCCGGCCAGAGTGGCTTCGGCCCAGACAGGTTTGACGGGGAATCCATGTGCCGCCTTTGCGCGACGACTGCTCCACAAAGCCCAGATCGCGATTGCGGTAGCAAACAAGCCGAACAGCCAGCTTGTCGTCGTTCCCAATGTCCCGTTGGTCCCGCCAAACATCAGGAATGTACTATCCAGAGGACCGATCGTCTGACCGCTAGTCAAATACCACGCCACGTTTCTCCAAACCAGAAATCCACCAAGCGTGACGATGAAGGCTGGTATCGTCAGGTATCCGACCATCCAGCCATGAAACGCACCAATCAGCGTGCCGACAAACAGCCCGACAACAATGGTGATCGCCCAGGTTGCTGGATTGTTCAAACCCATCCCAAGGACTTGCGGCAAAAGCTCAGTTTGCGTCATTGCCATCACAGCCGAGGTAGTTGCCAGCAGCGCTCCTACCGACAAGTCGATGTGCCGCGTGACGATAATGAACACCATCCCACATGCCATGATGGCGACCGAAACTGTCTGGATGGACAGGTTGAATAGATTGCGCGGCGTCAGGAACCTTCCATCTGTGAAGATGTTGAACCCGATGCACAGGATGACAAACGCGCCGATCATTCCCAAAAGCCGCATATCCAGTTCCAGTTGCTGGAACAGGCTGGGTTTCGCTTTTTCAGGTACCGGCTGAGACGAAGTTTCGGTCATTTCCGATCTTTCATATTCAGCATTTGCCCCAGGCCCGGACAAAAGGGCCCAGGGCTGAGTGGTTTAGTTACAAGGGGCAGGTCCGTTTTCAACGCCTTGGCAAAGATCTTCCAGCGGGATCCATCCGGCATCAACAACCACGGACAAGTTGTCCTTAGTGATTGGAACAGGCGCTAGGAAAACCGAGTTCATCTCGGTCCCACCCGGTGATGTCCAGCTAACTGCGCCTTCGACATCAGCAGGGCTTGTCCCACCGCTCAATGCGACAGCAATTTCACCAGCCGCCTTTCCAAGTTCGCGAGCATCCTTCCAAACCGAAACCGTCTGCGTTCCCAGTGCGACACGATTCAATGCCGCGTGGTCGCCGTCCTGACCGGAAACCGGAATGCCTTCCATGCCCTGTGCGGTCAGCGCAGCAACAACACCGCCTGCAGTACCGTCATTCGACGCAACGACTGCATCCACGTTGTTTTCGTTCGCGGTCAGGATTTGTTCCATGTTCCGCTGCGCGTTCGCGGGCAACCAACCATCTGTGTAGGCTTCACCAACAATTACAATGTCACCGCTGTCGACGGCTGCTCCGATGATCTCTTGCTGACCACCGCGCAGGAAATCTGCGTTTGGATCAGTAGGAGAGCCTTTGATCATCACGTAGTTGCCTTTGGGCATGGCCTCAAAGACAGCCCGAGCCTGCATTCTGCCGACTTCCACGTTGTCGAAGGTCAGATAAAATGCTCGGTCGTCCTCGATCAGACGGTCATAGGCAATCACAGGAATACCTTCGTCCGCCGCGGCCTGAACCGCCGGTCCAATGGCCTGCGCGTCCTGCGCTAGGATGATAAGCGCGTCCACGCCTTGCGCAATTAGGCTTTCGATATCCGAAAGCTGTTTGGCCGAGGATGATTGCGCATCGGCCGAGATATACTCGGCACCGCCGGCTTCTAACGCCGATTTGATCGCGGCTTCGTCTGTCTTCCAGCGCTCTTCCTGAAAGTTGGACCAGCTTACGCCAACTACCGGCTCTGCGAACGCAGTCGAGGCCAGCAGCGTGGCTACAGCTGAGAAGCTGAGAATTTTTTTCATGATTTCCTCCCATATGCAGAGCCATCTCAACTCGATTCGCGGCTCTCACAATTTTAAATAACACATTTATTTCAGTCGGTAAAATATTTAGTCTATAAGACGCATCAAAATTCAAATAGATTGAACCAAAGATAAGATTCGCGAGGTCAAGATGCTGAAAAGCAAAGCGTCTGTAGTTTCTTTGGACCAACGAAACGCGACCCGCCTGCGGGTGTTGGAACAGATCAGAAGCAATGGATCCGTATCGCGGATTGATATCGCATCCGCCTTGGAGACCAGCCCTGCCACGATCACTTCAGCGACGGCTGATCTGATCTCGGCAGGGCTGATCAAGGAAACCGAAGGCGAAGCTCAGTCAAAGTCTGGAAAAAGAGGTCGGCCCAGAGTTTTGCTGCAATTGGATGGCCAATCCATCCTTGTTGCGGGCCTGAAGATTGCTCGTCAGGTGATCTCGGTCATTTTGGTGGATTTTGAAGGCAACGAGGTGACGTCGCACAACGTCCCGCTTGAAGACGCCCGAATGTCGCCGACGAACCTTATATCGACTATTCGCGAAGCCCTTGAAGATACGTGCCAACGGGTCGGTCTTTCAATCGGACACTTGGCTGGCGTTTCAATCGGATTGGCCGGGCAGATTGATGCGGCAAGGAACTTTGTCCACTGGTCATCCTCGGTAACTGAAAGAAACATTGACTTCAGCCCTTTACTTGCGAAAGAACTCCCCTGCCCTGCATTCGTGGAAAACGACGCGAACCTTGTCGCAAAGGCTGAACAGCTTTCTGGGCTAGGCAACGGGTTGAAGAATTTCCTTGTCGTCACGATCGAACATGGTGTTGGGCTTGGCATCGTTCTGGACGGCCGACTTTATCGCGGGGAAAGAGGGTGCGGGGCCGAATTTGGGCATACTAAGGTGCAACTCGATGGCGCATTATGCCAATGTGGACAACGAGGGTGTCTGGAAGCCTATGTGGGGGACTACGCCCTGATCCGGGAAATGACTGTCACAGGTCACGCCGATAATATGCAAACGGTCTCGGATATCCACGCTCGCGCCAATTCCGGTGATGATAGAGCCGCCTCGGTTCTAGCGCGTGCAGGACAGATGTTCGGGCTTGGAGTATCCAATCTGATTAATCTGTTCGATCCCCAGTGCATTATTGTATCGGGCGCGCAAATGAGTTTTGAACACCTTTGCTCAGCCGAAGTTATGACGCGCATTCGAAATGGTGTTGTGAATGTCGACGCACCCTTGCCTGAAATCAAAGTGCATCACTGGGGTGATCTGATGTGGGCCAAAGGTGCGGCCGCCTATGGGATCGAACAAGTCTCGATCCTGAAGGTGAAGGAGCTTGCGGCGAATGCGTCCTGAACTTGCGGCATTACTCTTTCTTGCCGCGGCTGCCGAAGCGGGCACTCAACCGCAATTCAAAGTAATAGATGTACCTGCACATATCTACGACGGCGGTTGGGAGCATTTTGTGGGTGGTGGCGTAGCAGTTTTCGACTGTGACGGCGACACGTTTCCCGAATTGTTCGTCGCGGGCGGATCCAATCGATCTCAGCTGTTCAAAAACACCTCTCAGGGCGAGATTTCTTTTCGGATTGAAACGCCGGATCCACTGTTCTTGACGGGAGTAACCGGTGCTTACCCATTAGACATTAACGGCGACGGCTTGACTGACCTGGCCATTTTGCGCGTTGGTGAAGATGTGCTGCTTCAAGGGCAGTCGGATTGTCAGTTCCGTCCCTTCGATAACATCGAGTTCCAATCCGAAGATCACTGGACCACAGGGTTTTCAGCCACTTGGGAAGAAGGCCAGTCTATGCCGACTCTGGCGTTTGGAACTTACGTGGATCGCTTCGATCCAGAAGGTCCGTTTGAATCCTGCGGGCCAACCCTGCTCTATCGCCCGAACGGGAACAGTTATGGCCAACCCCAGCATCTGAAACCGGGATATTGCTCGCTTTCCATTTTGTTTTCAGACTGGGCGCGAACCGGACGTGCTGACCTCCGTATCAGCAACGACCGCCACTATTATGTTCGTGGTGGGCAAGAGCAACTATGGGCCATGGAGCCAGAGCCCCGATTGTATTCGCCCGAAGACGGATGGCTGCCCTATTCGATCTGGGGCATGGGAATTGCCTCTCGCGATCTGACCGGAGACGGCTTTCCTGAGGTTTACTTGACTTCGATGGGTGACCAAAAACTCCAAATTTTTGACCCCGATACCGGCGGCCCGACGTGGCGCGATGCAACTTATGAAAAAGGCACGACTGCCCACAGGCCGCATGTCGGCAATGACGGAAGGCCGTCGACCGGTTGGCACGCGCAGTTTGGAGACGTCAACAATGACGGCAGAGACGACATCTTCGTCGCCAAAGGCAATGTCGAGCAAATGCCCGATGCAGCACTGAACGACCCGAACAACCTTTTGGTTCAGGATTCGGAAGGTCAGTTTATCGAAGCTTCGGCAGAGGCTGGTGTTGCGTCGATAGCGAAGTCTCGCGGCGCAGCGCTTGCGGATCTGAACAACGATGGGCGGCTCGATCTGGTGGTCGTAAACCGTGGATCAAAACTTGAGGTCAACCAGAATATTTCAGCAGGTGGCAATTGGCTGTTGGTAGAAGTTACTCAGGACAAATTCAATTGGGCAGCGGTAGGCGGATTTGTCGAGGTTCAAACCAGATGGGGCTTACAGACCCGCGAAATAACTATTGGCGGCGGACATGTAGGAGGCACGGCTGGCTATCATCATTTCGGCTTGGGGGCTGAAACTCAAGTACAGTTACGGGTAATATGGCCGGACGGAGAAGTCGGTGCGTGGCAGGAGGTCGTACCGAACCAGATCGTTGAAATGCATAGGTGACTATTGATCTACCGGCAGACCGCTTGGAACATAGGCGGGAACGCCCAACCTCTGTGCAGGGTCTTCAAGGCTTGCCAGAAAGCTCAATAACGCGTCGATCTCATTATCCGTTAGAACAACCTTCGGTAAACCGTTGCTTTTGGCTATGGCATCTAGATGTTGCTGATCCAGCAGCGGAGTTTCGTCTTCAGAACCCGGAAAATCTGGCAAATAAGCCATTTCAGTAGTGTAGCTTCGCAAAGAAGAAACCGAGTCCAGATGGTGGCGTACGATATCCTCCAGCCGTGCAAATGCTCCATTGTGCCCGTAAGGAGCGGTTAGCGTCACATTGCGGAGCGATGGCGTACGAAAGGCAAACGCGTCCTCGGAGTTACCCGTGACGCGAAGACGACCATCATCTCTGACATGGTTCTCAAATCGAGCGGCCTTTCCGGGCCCGATTTGCGGAAGGGCGATCGAATGAAACTTGTGATCTGTTTGGAACCATCCCACGTGGCATGCGCTACACCCCGCCTCTCCATAAAACAGGTTCATGCCAAGTTCGGCGTCTTCGGATAGTGTGGCCTCGCCTCGCATCGCGCGATCAAAAGGACTGTTATCTGCGCGCCATTCGAACGCGATGAAATCTGCGATCACATTTGCTATGGCCGTGAAAGATATCTCACCACCCGGCGTAATGGCTTCAAACCGCTGCTTGTATTCTGGGATAGCGGCAACACGTGCTGCAATCAGATCCCACGCGCCGCCTTGCTGTGTCAAAAGCCCGAGTCGAACTGCCTTGCTGACGTCATTTTCCGAGTAATGACCGGCCATTTCGTCTGGTGAAAGAACCGGGAACATCGCCTGCGCCGCTAATGCCGATTGGAAACCGGACCGCATATGTGTCCCCAAAGGTGTTCTAATCCCGTTGGGTTGTGTTGGATCGGCCTCAAGGCGCCCATCATGAAAAAACGTCGTAAACTCTGTCGCACCAAGATTCCAAAGCGCCGGTGAATTACGGGGGATGCGTTGCTCCGGCGTATTCTGGGGATCCAGCCTGCGTTCAGCAGCCAGGCCAATCCCGCCTTCCCCGATTCCTAACGAAAGGCCGTCCGAAGTGCCAAACCTCGGGTGATGGCAGGTCGCGCAACTGATGTTCTTGTTGCCGGACAAAATCGGGTCGTAGAATAGCAACTGTCCTAGTTCAACGCGGTCGAAATCAGGTTCTAGGAAAGTTGGAGGTGGCCCAAGCTCCTGAGCGTTGGCGCCATTGCCGGCAATCAAAAAGCCAATGGTGGAAATGACTAACCTAGCTCTCATTGCCATCTTCCGAAATCTCGAGCGTGAGCACCTGCCTGTACGGTTTCTCGTAGGTGCATATGATCGAAGGAAACGAGGGTATGTTGGGCGCATTCGGATATCCGGAGGGTTCGATGCACAAACCAGCCGAACCGCTTAGCGGCTTCGCCAATTGGGCACCCGAATAGACCTGTACTCCGGGTTGGTCAGAATAAGCAGTCAGAGAAAGACCAGACGGTGCGGTGAACTTCGCGATCGGACCAGTTGGATCGCGATTCAGGTCAAAGCAGAAATAGTGGTCGATGGCCTTTGGAACATGCCCGATCGATCTGGGCGCAGAGAAATCAAGTTCGCCGTTCTTGGTCGAACACACCGCACCGGACGGAACTCCTTGTTCGTCTAGTTCCAAGTAGCGGACAGAGGCCAGTTCCAGCTTGTGTGCGTCGACACCTTTTGAGCTGCCCAACGAATAATAGTTATGCTGCGTTAGGCTGATCGGCGTAGGACGGTCAGGATAACCTTTTAATATATAGGTCAACCGTGGGTACCGCAGCGTGACGCTGACCTCGAACCGGACATTCGCAGGAAAACCGCTTTCCCCGTCGTGTGAAAGGTAGTGCAATACCACTTCGTTCGGTGCGGTCTGTCTAAGGTTCCAGAATTGTTTGGAAAGCCCCTCAGCCCCGCCATGCAGAGTATTCTTACCCTCATTGGCGCTAAGCCCAAAACGTGTGCCTGCCAACTCGAACCGCGCGCCGCCGATCCGGTTCGCAACACGACCTACAACTGCGCCCACATAACTTGTATCGAGTAAGTACTTGATTGGATCATCAAACCCCAAAATAAGCGGTATATCCTTGAACCACCAACTTTGAGTGATTGCCCCGTAGTTCAGTACCGATGCCCGCATATCGCCATCGGTCAGCATAACCGTCTCGACCCGAGAAGAATATTCCATTGCAGGCGTCATCCTGCCGCCAAGGGCGCCAGTGCCATGTAATACTGTCGATATCGCCCATATTCCCTTTCATAGTGTTCGGCCAGATCGTTACGTGGATCGATAACTTCCTGAATTTTGGGCGGTGTCATGATGTCCCCGAGGTTTGCGTTGTTGGCCGCGCAGATAGCGAGGCGCGCTGCGCCCATCGCCGCTCCGCAATCACTGCCTTTTGGCAAGCCCAACGGCACTTGCAATACGGTCGCCATTGTTTCCAACCAGAACCTGGATCGTGCGCCTCCTCCAACAGCCATCAAGTTGGTCGGTACGGTTCCTGTGCTTTTTAAGGCTTCAAGACAGTCCCGCATCGCAAAGGCGACGCCTTCCATCACAGATTGTGTCAGTTCAGCGGGGCCCGACGCGACATCTATGCCTAAGAAAGCTGCTCGGATCCGGCTGTTGTTATGCGGCGTTCGCTCGCCTGAAAGGTACGGTAGGAACGCAATCGAAGAGGGTCCGGTTATACTGCCGGGTACCATCGACGCCAGTTTTTCCACAGATTGACTTAGATTGCGAGACAACCAATTCATACTGTTTGTTGCCGAGAGTATGACCCCCATTTGTATCCACATTTCGGGAACAGCGTGGCAAAAGCAGTGTACAGCAGTTTCAGGTGCCGGAGCATATGCATCCCGAGCAACAAGAAGAACTCCGGACGTTCCCAAAGATACAAAACCCGCGCCGTCCCGAATGCTCCCGATGCCACAGGCGGCGGCCGCATTGTCGCCTGCGCCACCTGCCACAACGACAGGATTGGAAAGCCCCCACGCCCGCCGCAGCTCAGTTTTCAACTCACCAGCCGGTTCGTTCCCCTCGACAAGACGCGGCATCTGTGAGGCATGCATGTGCCCCAAACCCAAAGCCGTTTCCGACCACTGCCGATTGTCTACGTCCAACCATGATGTGCCGGCACTGTCTGACATGTCCGATATGTAATCACCCGTCAGCCAAAACCGCAGATAGTCTTTAGGCAATAGAACCTTGGCTGTTTTTGAGAACACCTCGGGCTCGTGCGATCGCACCCATTCCAGTTTCGGGGCCGTGAAGCCAGGAAAAACGATGTTTCCTGATATGGTGCGCATCTGTGGAATCTGGTCGAGTGTACTTGCCTCGTCCGCCGAGCGTGTATCATTCCATAGAATGCAGGGCCTAAGAACCCTTCCACTGGCATCCAATAAAGTGGCACCATGCATGTGTCCGCTCAGACCAATGCCGCGAAGTTTTGCGAATGCCGGTTCGTTGTCCGCACGGAGATTCGCGACAACTTCTAAGCACGCGCTAATCCAATCTGACGGATTCTGCTCGGACCAGCCGGGTTTTGGCGTCGATGTAGAAATGCCAGCTTCTGCGTCGCTGACGACGAGACCGGATTCATCGATCAGAATGCCTCTGAGACCCGACGTTCCCAAATCCAATCCAAGATACATTCGGCGCCATCCTTTGAGTTTTATTTTAGTTAGTAAAATTAATTACGGAAGACGCAGTGTCAAGACGACTGTCGCGCTACTCCAACTTTACCCAAGCCGCATTTCTTTCAGAGCTTTGCACGCAAGCTGCAACGAACCTGACACCATTCAATCCATCCTGAACAGTGGGATAGATCACCGATGGATCAGCTGAATTGCCACTTCGAAACGCTGTTATGGCGTCCGCAGCTTCACTATAGACATTTGCAAAACCTTCCAGATACCCTTCCGGATGGCCCGGAGGCACCCTGCTCAGACGGTTGGCGGCGTCCCCGGCTCCGGCCCCATTTCGGGTGATCAGTCGTTTCGGCTCACCATAGGGCGTAAACCAAAGATAGTTTGGATCTTCCTGCGCCCACTCGATCCCACCTTTTTCACCATAGACACGCAATCGCAGTGCGTTTTCATTGCCGGGGGCAACTTGGGACGACCACAGCATCCCGCGCGCGCCACCGTCGAACCGCAGCAGGACATGTGCGTTATCGTCGACCCTACGCCCCGGCACAAAGGCCTGCAAGTCAGCCGCAAGGCTTTCCGCCTTCAAGCCTGTCACAAAGCAGGCGATATTGTAGGCGTGGGTTCCGATGTCACCCGTCGATCCCCCTGCTCCGGAACGCTCAGGATCGGTTCGCCATTCGGCTTGCTTAAAGTCTTGCTGCTCGGTCAACCAGTCCTGCGGATATTCAACCTGAACCACGCGGATATTGCCAATCTCGCCGTTGGCGACCATCTCACGCGCCTGCCTGACCATTGGATAACCGGTGTAGTTATGGGTTAGAATGAACAGCGCGCCTGAACTCTCCGCCGCCTTCACGAGCTTCTTGGCATCCGCAAGGGTCGAAGTGAGGGGCTTGTCGCAAATCACGTGAATACCGCGTTTCAAGAACTCTCGCGCTGCGGCGTAATGAACGTGATTAGGCGTGACGATCGAGACTGCTTCGATCCCCGATTTCAAACGCGCTTCTCTGATCGCCATCTGCTTAAAGTCGTCATAGACCCGTTCGAGCCCCAACGCTTCTCCGCTTTCTCGAGATTTTTCTGGCGTTGAAGACAAGGCACCTGCGACCAACTCGAACTTGTCATCCAAGCGCGCCGCAATTCGATGCACACCTCCTATGAAAGCATCAGTGCCGCCACCAACCATGCCAAGGCGAATGCGGCCTGATTTTACTTCACTGCGTCCAGTTACCATTAGTCTATCCCCAGCATTTTTCGATTGGCCGCCATATCGGTGCCGCCATCCGCAAAGTCGTCGAATGCTTTCTCTGTGACACGGATAATGTGGTCAGAAACGAATTGCGCGCCTTCGCGCGCTCCGTCTTCTGGGTGTTTCAAGCAGCACTCCCACTCGACCACGGCCCAGCCGTCAAAATCGTTTGCAGCCATTTTCGAAAAAACGGCCCCAAAGTCGACCTGACCATCACCAAGCGAGCGGAAACGCCCTGCCCGGTTAACCCAGCTTTGATAACCAGAATAGACGCCCTGCCGACCGGTCGGGTTGAACTCGGCGTCTTTGACATGGAACATCCGGATTCGGTCTTTGTAGATGTCGATATTATCCAGGTAGTCGAGACACTGCAGAACGTAATGCGACGGGTCGTATAGCATACAAGCCCGAGCATGATTGCCCGCCCGTTCGAGGAACATCTCATAGGTCACGCCATCATGCAGATCCTCGCCTGGATGGATTTCATAACAAACATCGACTCCACAATCTTCTGCGTGATCCAGGATCGGGACCCAACGGCTGGCAAGCTCATCAAATGCTGTTTCGATAAGGCCAGCAGGACGTTGCGGCCAAGGGTAAACATAAGGCCATGCGAGCGCGCCAGAGAATGTCGCGTGCGCTGATATCCCTAAATTTTTGGAAGCTGACAGCGCCTTCTTAACCTGATCAACGGCCCACTCCTGCCGGGCTTTTGGGTTTCCCCTGACGCTTTCGGCGGCGAAGCCGTCGAATGCTGCGTCGTATGCGGGATGCACGGCAACAAGTTGGCCCTGAAGATGCGTGGACAACTCCGTCACTTCCACGCCGTTCTCTTTGGCCTTGCCCTTGAATTCATCGCAGTAATCCGTGCTTGAGGCAGCGGTTTCAAGATCAAACAACCGGCCGTCCCAACTGGGCACCTGAACGCCTCTGTACCCACAATCCGCCGCCCATTTGGTAATGGTGTCCCACGAGTTGAAAGGCGCTTCATCTCCGGCGAACTGTGCCAGAAACAACGCCGGGCCTTTAATCGTTTCCATAATGTCTCCTCCCCAAAAACCGATGCCTCTATGGCGGTAAATTTTCCTTCAGATAGATATCGATGCGAATACGTTCTTGTGCCTTGTTGAACGGAACCTTGTCTGATGTTGCGCGCAACAGACGGACCGCGGATCGGACCAAGTGACCTGAATCCTGCGAGATTAACGCATCAAATGTTCCACGGCTCAGTGCGTCACGGCTGAGCGGCGTGAGTTCATGGGCTATGATCACCAGATCTTTGCTGATTTTGCTGTCGGACAGAAACTGGATCAAACCGGCGTTGCCAGCAGCGGAAGAATAGATACCGACAAGATCTGGATAGGTCTCAAAAATCTCGGGCATCATCTTGTAAATCAGCTCAGGGTCATCGCGACCTTCGACCGACGCCACAACTTCGAGATGCGGAAAATCTTCGGCAATCACCAGATCGAAACCCTGCCGTCGTTCCAAATGATCCCGTGCCAAGCGCGAGCCTGTCAAGACCAACAACTTTCCCTTGCGATGCACAAAGCGCCCCATCAACTGTGCCGCAGTCCGACCAGCCGATACGTTGTCAACTCCGACGAAGTGGTCGCGCTCCGAGCTGGGCAGGTCAGACACCAACGCGACGACTGGAACGCCTTTGTCCCGGACCCGTTTCACTGCATCACGTACCGACGGTGTTTCCGGACCGAAGACAGCGACGCCATCGGCTTCCCGAATGTCCAAGGCGTCTAGGATTTCGACAATTTCCTGGGGATCAAATGGAGCGACACGTTGGATTTTCATACGCGTCCGCTCGATGAACTGATCGCGCGACTGTTCTACGATTTGCTTGCTAAGCGCTTCGACAAACTCGTTGTCGCTATCGGGCAGCACAAACAAGAAGTTATAGACACGCTTTCTCGCAAGGTTGGCTGCAGCGGTGTCGCGGACATAGCCAAGCTCATTAATTGCCTGTTGAACCTTTTGTACAGTCACTGCACGAACGCCCGGCCGTCTGTTCAGGACACGATCAACGGTTGCCAGACTGACACCCGCAACACGCGCAATGTCATTCACAGTTGGTTTGTTCACCAATTCTAGTTTGTGTTTTTGCTCTTTCACGTGTCGTTCAGCCTTTAATCTCCTGCGCCAACCCCTCGAACAGCAAGGCGACGGCTTCAGCGCCAGGGTCGTTGTTTCCCATCAGGTTTTCCTCGGGAACATAAGCGGCCCGACCGGCCTTGGCACGGTGAATATTTGCAGTGCTGTCCGCGCCTTCGCGCGCTGCATGTGCAGCTTGGACCAATCCCAAAGGCAGAGCGTCCAAAGCAGGTGCCAACGCATCGATCATTGTCCTGTCGCCGACCTTCGCGCCCCCAACCTGGCTGACGCGGTTCAAACCTTCCGCCAAAGACTTCGGGATCGATGCGCCACTGGCGCAGGCGTCTCCTGCTGCATTGAAAAAGATGGCAAGAATGACCCCTGAAGAACCACCCATTGTTTGGCTGAGTTCGTTGCCCAAAGCCGGAAAAAGTTGCGTCAGATCCGCAAGTGGCATTCGGTCCAGACTACCCTGCAGAGCCCTGGCCGCAGTTGCCAATGTGCTGCCGGTATCTCCATCGCCGGACTTGGCATCTAACTCATTCAGGTCCTTCTCAGCATTTATCATCAATTCGGACAATCGCGTGATCGTTTCCTTCGTCGCGGGATTGTTGGATGGAATAGGATCAATCGGTGTCAAGCCATCAGGCAAAGGCGCGACTTGAATTGGATCAATAGAATTGACGCCTGGCCATGCCACGAGAGCGACCGGAGCTTCAAGCGCCGACAGTTCGCCTTCGCTCACGGGCAAGACAGAAACAGAGAATCCGTGCATGTCCAGAGATGTCATCATTGGCGAAGGACCGATAATGTGACGCGCCATCCCTGTTTCGGATAACGCGTGCGTCAACACGGACATTTCCAGTGGGGTTGTAGACCCGAGGTTGTTAACCAACGCAACACATTCCCCCGAGCTAATCCGTTGTTTTAACTTTCCTACGACGGTGGACATAGCCGTGACCGCGTTGGCAAAATCCACCTGCTCAACACCCGGTTCGCCATGGATTCCCAAGCCCAACTCGGCTTTGCCCGGTGCAATCCTGTCCTCTTTCGGAGATCCCGGAACGGTGCAGGTATCGAGGCTCATCCCGATACTGACCACTTTACCGATGACGCTTTTTGCAGCCTTGGTCACTGTGTCCAGGTCAGCGCCATCTTCCGCAAGCGCGCCTGCAATTTTGTGTACGAACAAGGTCCCGGCCACACCACGCGGCTGCGGCAGATCCGGCAAGGCGATGTCATCATCGACTACCACCATCTCAACCTTGCGCCCCAAGGCGCGGGCGCGTTCCGCCGCAAGCCCAAAGTTCAACCGATCACCAGTGTAATTTTTCACAATTAGCAAACACCCCGCCTCACCGGTCACGGCCAGAATGCCCGCAAGAACCGCCTCAACTGAAGGCGATGCAAACACCTCTCCACACACAGCCGCAGTCAGCATGCCAGCCCCGACAAACCCAGCATGAGCAGGTTCGTGACCAGACCCGCCACCAGACACCAATGCCACCTTGGATTTGTCCCAATCAGAGCGGTAAACCACCTTGATATGCGGGTAGCCGTCCAATCGGGTCAATGCGCCGCCAGAAGCGGCCAAAAGACCGTCAATCGCCTCTGTTACAAGGGTTTCTTTGGTGTTGAGGAACTGGGCCATGCTTTTGCTCCTTAAGTCACGCGTGCGCCAGAGGCGTCAAAATACAATGGGTTGTGCGGGCTTATTTTTATCGTTTGCCCAGCGGGGTAATCCTGATGAACATCGATCAAGGTCACGACCGAGTGGCCGTTCAAATCTAGATGCAATCGCGTTTGGTCACCCAGATGTTCGGCCCGGATGACACGAGCATCACTGCCCTCGCCTTCCACGATATGCTCGGGACGTAAGCCAATCTGAGGGCCTTTATGGTTCCCGCCAAACAAGTGAGATGGCAGAATATTGATCCGCGGCAATCCCAAACGGCTGGCGACATAGACGCTGCGCGGGTTTTCATAGATGTCCCGAGGCGTGCCGTACTGAACCAACCTGCCCTCTTCCAGCACGCCGATATGCGTTGCCATGGTCATCGCTTCAACCTGGTCGTGGGTCACGTACAGAAGCGTGGACCCCAAATCCGCCTGAATTCTCTTCAACTCAACTCGCAAGTCCGCACGCAGCTTTGCATCTAACGAACTAAGCGGCTCGTCCATCAAAAAAATCTGTGGATCGCGCACCAGCGCTCGCCCAATCGACACCCGTTGCATTTCGCCGCCGGACAGTTCGGTAGCTTTGTTGTCCAGCTTATGCGGGATTTGCAGTATCTCTGCGACTTCATTCACTTTCTTTGTGATTTCGTCTTCTGGTGTCTTTAGGATCGGAGATCGTAGCGGAAAAGACAGGTTTTCGCGCACCGTCATATGCGGGTAAAGTGAGTATTGCTGGAAAACCATCGCAACATCACGTTGAGCGGGCGTTTCAAACCCCACATCCCGACCAGCTATGTGAATTGAGCCGGAATCGAGTTTTTCAAGCCCGGAAATCAACCTTAGTGTAGTCGTCTTTCCGGCGCCAGTCGGGCCCAGCAGCACGACAAAAGCGCCGTCGGGGATCGTAACCGAGATATCATCGACTGCCTTCAGGCTGCCGAAGGACTTTGAGATGCTTTCCAGAACGACTTCAGCCATGACCCAATACCTCATCGTTCAGAACCGACCTGAGAGCTTTGCCCGTGGACTCTTTGAACAGCGTGATGGTCGGAGACCTAAACTCCAGACCCACAGTTTCGCCGGGATTTACCGTCTCGCGCGCATCAATACGGGCTTTCAGCTCTCCATTCGGACTCTGTAGCGTTACGATTTGAGTTGTCCCAAGGTATTCTGCCGCCAGAACTTTGGCCCTATAGTCGCTTGTGTCGGACAGAAACACGTGCTCGGGACGAACACCAAACACCAGATCTCCCTCTGCCCCTTCCATCAGTTTGGGAACAGCCTCATCGTGTCCGTTCAACCGGACCAACTCAGAGCCGGGTGCGACCTTGCCCCGAAACGGCAAAAAATTCATTGACGGAGACCCAATGAAGTCTGCGACGAACATTGTCGAGGGCTTGTCGTAGATTTCCTGAGGCGTGCCAAACTGCTCTATTTCGGCGTTGTTCATCACGACGATCTTGTCGCCCATCTGCATGGCTTCCAGCTGATCGTGCGTGACATACACCGTGGTCGCACCCATGCGATCATGAAGTGCACGCAGTTCCTCAGCCATATGCTCGCGAAACTCAGCATCCAATGCGCCTAGAGGCTCGTCCATCATGAATGCTTTGGGTTCACGCACAATCGCGCGTCCAAGCGCGACGCGCTGTCTGTCCCCACCAGAAAGCCCGCCGACAGGGTTGTCCAGAATGTCTGTTATCCCCAGAATTTCGGAAACTTCTTCCACTTTGGCTTTAACAGCTGAGCGCGGCATCCCCTGCGATATCAACGGATAGCTGATATTCTTACGCACGTTCATATGTGGATACAGCGCAAACATTTGGAATACGAAAGCGATGTCTCGCTCTGATGGGGGTCGCTGGCTGATCTCTTCGCCGTCTAGGTAGATTTCACCCGACGTTGGAAGTTCCAAGCCTGCGATCATCCGCAGTGTCGTCGTTTTTCCGCAGCCAGATGGCCCTAGCAACATGAAAAACTCACCGTCCTCAATCGTGAACGAGCTTTCGCGGACAGCCGTGAAGTCGCCGAACATCTTCTTTACGTTTTTGACAACGATCTGGGCCATTTCTACTCCGGAAAATGGCTGACGATGATGAACATGACAGTTCCGATCAGCGTAACGATGAAGGAATAAGTGAACGCCCAAAGGACGAACGGTTGCATCAGCATAAATACGCCGACCGCGATGAGGATGGTCGCGACCATCTCCCATGGGCCTCGGCGAAAACGCATTAATCCTGATAGAAACTCGCTCATTTGCGCACCGCTCCGAATGTGATCCCGCGCAGCAGGTGTTTGCGCATCAGGATGGTGAAAATCATGACCGGAATCAGGAATATCGTGGCACCAGCCGCAACTGCAGGCCAATCCAGCCCACCGATCCCGATGATGGTGGGAATAAAGGGCGGCGCGGTCTGCGCATTCGCGGATGTCAGCAACACGGCAAACGCATACTCGTTCCATGCAAAGATAAGGCAGAAGATCGCTGTCGAAGCGATACCCGTCGCAGCCTGCGGCAGTACAACTTTGTAAAACGCCTGAAACCGGGTGTAGCCGTCTATTAGTGCCGCTTCCTCGTACTCTCGCGGGATTTCGTCGATGAACCCTTTCAGCAGCCAAACAGCCAACGAGATGTTCACACCCGTATAGAGAAGGATCATCCCCAAATGCGTGTCGCTTAGACCGAGGTTTCTGAACATCAGGAAGATTGGGATCGCAACGGCAACCGGGGGCATCATTCTCGTACTGAGGATGAAGAATAGAAGGTCATCCTTGAGCGGCACCTTGAAACGGCTGAATGCATAGGCAGCCAAGGTGCCAAGGAAGATGCTTAGGAACGTCGATCCAAACCCGATGATCACCGAATTCATAAAACGCTCGCCAAACTTGGATGGCCCGACAATAACCATGTCATATTGCCGGACGATCTCATCGGCCCAGTTCTGTGGCGGGTTTGCTTCCAGGAACTCCTGCGTCTGCCGTGTGCGAGTGGTGAAGAGATTGACATAGCCTTCAAGTGTTGGGTCAAAGACAACCTTGGGCGGATAGCTGATCGCGTCGGCTGGAGACTTGAAGCCAGTTAGCAAAATCCAAACCAGCGGGATCATCGTGATCAGCGCATAGGTGATAACCAGAAACCCGGCGATCCACTTTGAACGGTTCGAAGGTTCGGTGACGGAAAAACTGCTCATCTCTGTTTCACTTTGTTCAGGGCTTTGACGTAGATCGACGCAAGGCCGAACACTGTGACGAAAAGGATGATCGCATAGGCCGAGGCATAACCCGTGCGCCATTTCTCAAAGGCTTCGCGCTTCAAATTGATGGAGGTCAGCTCCGTAACAGACCCTGGCCCGCCGCCCGTCAGTTGCACCACCAGATCGAACATCTTGAAGTTCTCGATCCCTCTAAACAGCACCGCCAACATGAGGAATGGCAGGACCATCGGGATGGTAATCGTAAAGAACTGGCGCAGCTTGCTGGCCCTGTCGATCTCAGCTGCCTCGTAGATGTAATCGGGAATACTGCGCAGCCCGGCCAGACAGATGAGCATCACGAAGGGGGTCCACATCCAGGTGTCGACAATCACGATGGACCAGGGCGCCAGCGTTACGGACCCGAGCATCTCAAAGCTCGACGGGTCTTTGCCGGTAAACCACGATACGATGTAGTTAAACAGACCGATCTGGGGCTGATAGAGAAACTTCCAGAAGTTCCCGACGACGGCAGGCGACAACATCATCGGCAGCACGATGATCGTGGTCCAAAGATCATTGCCCTTGAATTTCTTGTTGATCAACCACGCCAGAGTAAATCCGATCAGGACTTGAAAAAAAATCGTCCAGAACAGGAAATGCGCCGTCGCCTGCATGTTCAGCCAGGTGTCCGAGTCCGTCAGGATACGCTCGTAATTCCTGAGCCCGACATCTTTGACTTCACGGCCGATCCGGTTGGCCTTGTAGTTGGTAAAGCTCAGTTGGATGGTCCAGATCAAAGGGAAGATATTGATCGCCAGCAGTAGAAATATCGTTGGGGAGATGAATACCCAGGCGATCGCGCGGTCGGATAACCCCCGAATTTTTCGCGCAACTCGCTCGGGCGTTGCCTGCGCAACGCGATCTACGGTCCTGTCAGACATCTCTTTGCCAGTTCTTGTTGGTTTGGGACTCACGGGTGAAGGTAGAGCGGGTTTGCACCCGCTCCTGCCTGTGTCCGGACTAAAGCTTGCCTTCGTCTTCGAAGACTTCCGTCCAATCTTCGATCAGAAGATCAAGCGCTTCTTGAGCTGTGCCTTGGTCGGCAACCACGTAGTCGTGGATGCGCTTCTGCATTGCCAGCAGCAGTTCCGCGTAGGCAGGCTCTTGCCAGAAATCCTGCACCCCGGCCATTGCTTCGAGGAAGTCACCGGCGAACGGTTGGCTGTCTACGAAACCAGGATCTTCCAGCACCGAATTATGTGCTGAGTAGCCGCCTAGTTCCCACCATTTGGCCTGAACTTCTGGCTGCGCGAACCACTTAATGTACTCAAGCGCGGCGTCCTGTTTGTCAGAGTAGCTGACAACAGAGATACCTTGTCCGCCCAGTGTCGAGCCTGCCTGATTTTGTGGTGGGTTCACGAAGAAGTCGATCTTGTCACCACCGGTATTGGGATCGGCATAGAGACCCGGGAAGAACGCGAACCAGTTCATAGCCATGGCGACCTGACCGGACTTAAAGGCGTCCAAGCTCTCTCCCATGTAGGAGTTTGTGTATCCTGGGGGTGTCGCTGTTTTGTAGAATTCTTTGTAAAACTCTAGCGCTTCGACTGCTTCGGGCGAGTTTACGGCACCCTCCATATCGTAGGATCCTGGTGTGTTTTCATATTTGAAGCCCCACGGATAGAGCGCTCCGGTCACACCCATGGTGATCCCTTCGGACCCACGCTCTGTAAAGATCGCCGCACCGTAGACCGTCTTTCCATCGATCTCACGACCCTGGAAAAACTGCGCGATTTGCAGCAATTCTTTCTGAGACTGAGGTTCACGCAAATCTTGCCCTGTTGCTTCCTTGTACGCAGCTTGGATGTCCGGATTCTCGAACCAGTCCTTGCGATAGAACCAGCCGTTTGCATCCCCCATTGCGGGCAATGCGTAGTAGTTCGGAGTACCTTTAGGCCATGTCGAATAGGCGTAAACCGTTGCCGGCGCGAAATCGTCCATGCTGATGCTCTCGGCATCGAAGAAATCATTCAGTTTTACATAATGACCATTTTCAGCGCCCCCGCCGATCCACTGACTATCTCCGATCAACAGGTCACAGAGCTTACCCCCAGAGTTCAGCTCATTCAGCATCCGGTCCGCAAAATTTGGCCACGGCACAAACTCGAAGTTCATAGTATGGCCGGACTCAGCTTCGAATTCTTTTGAAAGCTCAACTAGAGCGTTGGCCGGGTCCCATGCTGCCCAACACAGTGTCAGGTCTTCGGCATATGCCCTTGTAGAAAGAGTAGTAGCGGCAAGGACTATTGCGCTGGCCGAGGCCAGTTTTGAGTAAGTCATCCATTCCTCCCTTTTTTTGCACCGTCATTCGAGGATGTGCGAATCGCGGCATGTCTATAAGGCTATTTGAGGTACGCACCTCAAGTCCAGAAAATTTTGAGGTTCGTACCTCAAAATCACCGCCGACACATCGATATCTCCCAGTAATAATATGCTTTTACTATATATTTCTTCTTCTCGATCACTCAGGTTCATCAAGCGCAAAGGAAGAAGGAATTCGAAATCAAACGCACTGATTCTTCAAATCAAGGCACCGACGGTATTGCATTTCCAACCCGAGCTTATCCATGATTATGCCGAAGCCCAATTCTTGCCGTTCAACCAAGATTCCAATGTAGGATCGCTAGGAGGGCGCTAGCCAGCCTCACCACACGGATATCTCGACAAGCCAGGACCCCAATTATGAGTAAACTCACCATTGTCCGGATGAACCGCTACCCAATCAAAGGTTTGAGCCCGGAACCACTAAGCACCATAAACCTGCGAGCGGGTGACGGCATTCCTGGTGACCGCCTATTCGGCTTTGCCCGCTACAACTCCGGTTTCGACCCTCGAGATCCAAAACCATTGAGAAAAGACCGCTTTGTTGTGCTTTTGAACGAAGCAAGACTGGCTGGACTGCAAACCAAATTCGACGCTCAAACTCAATTGCTGGAAATTAAGCACGGAAGGAAAACTCTCCACTTCGATATGAGTGAGCCAAACGGGCAATTGGACGCGGCGAGTTTCCTCAATAACACACTCGACTTAAGAGACCCCGAACCGCCAGTGTTTGTCTCTTCCCATCCGCATCGATTCACAGACGTTTCGGTCGTGTCGCCAAAAATGATGAACGCAATTTCCGTTCTCAACCTAGCGTCTGTTGATGCACTTAGTAGAGAGCTCAATGTGGAAATACACCCGGCAAGGTTTCGTGCGAATATTGAATTGGACGGACCACCTCCATTTTCCGAGTTGGACTCTGTCGGCTCAACCTTGGCCTTTGGCGATGTGAAACTAAAGATAATTTCGCGAACAAAAAGATGTGCCGCTACCGAAGTTAACCCTCAAACAGCCGAACGAGACCTGAAAATCCCGTTCCTTATTCGGAAACACTTGGGCCACATGGATATGGGCGTGTACGCAGAGGTGCAGGAGAAGGGAACCCTAAACGTGGGCCAACATGGAAAGATAACGCAGTAGAACAAATATGAACCAATCTCAGCTAGACTCTGGACCCATTGATTTGGATGCAAGTGCTGTCAGACGAATTTTAACCAGTCTCAATTTGCCGCGGAAACCGCGAACCTATCCGGAACAAAGTTGACGCTACTCGTCAAGAGCGGCGGTTCGCGTCAGCTTGAAGGAGGCTCGGCTGGTGAGGGATCTTTCCTGATTAAAGTGGTTGTATACGGAGGAATGCTCAGAAGCGAATTTCTTTAAACTTCGAATGCGCCTTAAACCCTGCATCGCGCGCTCGCGTCGTTGATACGGCAGGTGCGAATTCTCGACGCGGTTGTTGAGCCACCTACCCGTCGGTTGTTTTTCGAGCGTGCCCAGCTCTCTGACCGCGACTCTGTATCCGGCGAAGCGATCCGTGACGACGGTTTCCGCTTTACCGCATCGCTTCATCAATTTCTTGAGGAATTTCAATGCTGCAGCTTTGTTTCGACGTTTGATGACAACTGCTTCCAGCACTTCGCCCTCATGATCTACGGCCCGCCAGAGGTAATGTTTCTTGCCATTCACCTTCACGAAAACCTCGTCCACCTGCCACTTCCATTTCGAGAATGCACGCAGTTGTTGCACCCGCTTTTGTCTGATCTCAGAGGCGAAGATCGGACCGAACCTGTTCCATCCATATCGGACAGTTTCGTGACTCACGTCGATGCCTCGCTCGTGCAACAAATCTTCGACATTCCGAAGCAAGAGCGGGAAACGGATGTACAGCATCACGGTCAGGAGGATGATCTCGGGGCTGGTTTTGAAATATTTGAAAGAGGCAGGTCTGGTCATGGGCAAAAGCTATGCAACACCCCTACCCCGCTTAAGCAAAGTTCTTCTGACAAGACCAAACAGAATGCCTTATGAGCTAGCGATGAATAGTCTGATTTCGAGCTTGCCGTAGAGTACCTCTTCAGCTTTTTGCCCGATGGAAGAAAAGCTGAGCGACGATGATAACACTTGTAAGTCCACCAGTTTTTGCGCTTCAGGTCGGCTATCGGGTCGAAATAACAATGGTTCTGAGTGCGCAAAGGGAACCATTACACTCCGGCGAAGAGTATTTGTTTCTTGCGGTCTGCATCCCTTTGACACAAAACGAAATCGTTCTCATGCAAAAAGCCCTGAGGGGAGGACGCAAGTAAGAAATGCCCAAAATCATCTCGCCCTGCGACTAGCGCAACCAAAGTTTTCACGCCATTCTGCTGTTTCATTGAAGGCTTTATGAAACGCAACGCCGCACCAATGCGTCTATCGTCTGTGTTATTGGGCCCGGATGCGTGAAAGAGATGCCCGTGATGCATGGATGCCTGCCCCGCACGCAATTCGGCAGCAACTGCATCTTTTTCGTTCACATCGACTGCGATTTCCTGCCCACGTGATAACAGATTGTTTTCGCTGAAAGTGTCCACGTGAGGCACGATACGGCTTTTGTGGCTGCCAGGAACAAACTTCATACACCCGCTTTGCTCAGACGCTTCTGAAATCGCAACCCAACAGGTAACCTCTTCAGCATCATCCAATCCCCAATAGGTCAAGTCTTGGTGCCACGAGACTATCTTCGATGATCGCGCTTCTTTTACGAAAAGTGCACCGCTCCAAACCATGAGGTCCGGCCCTAACACCGTTGAAGCAGCCTCAATCAGCTTCGGATGGCGAAGTAGTGCATCGAATGATGGTATCAGCCTGTCCGGATAAGAATATAGAAGCTTGAGTTTATCTGGGTCGTCTCTGAGAATGCGCTCAGCTTTCTCAAAATCATTGCGCAGCGCTTGGACCTCAGAAGCTGTCAGGATATCCAGCGGAGCTACGAAACCGTCTCTTTCATAAGTCTTTGCAATATCACTCATTCGTCTATCCATCGTCATTTTCTGGAAACGTTAACTGCACCTTCATTGATTGGGTTCGATCAGACGCGACCTCGAAAGCAGTGATGGCCTCACCAACTTCGAAGGAATGCGTCACCAACTGGTCGACGTTTATTAGTCCGCTTCGCATCATCTCGACCGCGACTGAGAACTCGGAATGGAAACGGAAAGACCCGCGAAGCACTATCTCTTTTGCAGTCAACGCCTGCATCGGCACAGTCATATCTCCGCCCAGACCAAGCTGAACCAATGTTCCACCCGGTCGCAAGCATGCGACGCCAGAAGCCAGAGCCGATTGAGCCCCGGAACACTCCAGTTGTACATCAACCTGACCCTTGTCGTTTTCAAACTGCTCCAGTTTTTGCGGATCGGTGTAGGTGTTGATGACATCGTCTGCCCCGCATTCACGCGCCAGAGCGAGGGTCTGGTCCGAGATATCCGTCGCCACTATTCTGGCCGCCCCAGAACGACGCGCCGCCAAGATCGTGAGGCAGCCGATTGGACCGCATCCCGTGATAAGTACCGTTTTACCTAAGAGGCTCCCGGCTTGTTTAATCGCGTGCAAACAGACCGCCAAAGGTTCGGCCATAGCGGCCTGCGCAGGACTTAACCCATCTGCTGGAACGCATTGACTGGCTTTTGCTACGAGTTTGCTTTGAAAAGCGCCTTGGATATGCGGGAACGGCATCGCGCTGCCATAGAACTTCATATCAAGACAGTGGTTTTGCTGCCCGTTCAGACAATAAATGCAGGCTTGGCAAGGCCGGGATGGAGAAACTGCAACCAGTTGACCTAAATACAACCCCTGCACACTTGACCCAACTCTCACTATTTCCCCGGCGATTTCGTGTCCAAGCACCATCGGTTGACGCAACTTGATCGCGCCAAAACCACCGTGGTTATAATAATGCAGGTCAGAGCCGCAAATCCCTCCCGCGCGCATCGCAATCAAGACTTCGTCTGGCCCCACGTCGTGCACATCCCGGTTTTCCAACCTCAGATCTTTTGCGGCATGGATAACAACAGCAACACTGGCCGAAGACATTGCACGGACTCCCTATACAGATTGCCAAAAGATACGGATAGTCGGTGCTGACAACCAAGGGATTTTTGCATGACGCTTGAAATGTTTAGCCTAGAGGGAACACGCGCGCTCGTAACAGGCTCTAGCCAAGGCATTGGATTTGCGTTGGCTCGTGGTTTGGCTGCCGCCGGTGCGCAGGTCGTTTTGAACGGTCGCGATGCCACTAAACTAGCGGCAGCAGCATCCGAGCTGAGCGAAACAGGCGCCTCGGTACGCGAACTTTCGTTCGATGCAACCGATCATGAAGGTGTCCGATCTGCTGTGGACGACTTTGAAGAAAAAGTCGGCCCAATAGACATCCTGATAAACAACGCCGGAATGCAACACAGGACGGAGTTACAGGATTTCCCCGCTGATGCCTTCGAGCGCCTGCTACAGACAAATGTAGCGTCCGTCTTTCACGTCGGTCAGGCTGTGGCACGGCACATGATTGAAAGAAAGTCTGGTAAGATCATTAACATTGCGTCGGTTCAATCCGCATTAGCAAGACCGGGTATTGCGCCTTACACGGCGACAAAAGGCGCCGTGACCAATCTTACAAAAGGAATGGCAACTGATTGGGCTAAGTATGGTCTAAACTGCAATGCCATTGCGCCTGGATATTTCGATACACCTTTGAACGCCGCCTTGGTTGCCGACCCAGAGTTTAGCTCATGGCTTGAGAAACGTACCCCGGCCGGTCGCTGGGGCAATGTAGAAGAACTTGTCGGCGCCGCCATTTTCCTTGCTTCCCCTGCATCCAGTTTCGTCAATGGTCATACTCTCTATGTCGATGGTGGAATAACGGCGTCACTTTGATCTGCAGCTTCCAATCGCCTGCTAAGTAAGACCGACTTAGATATCGTTCATAGCGCCGACCCCAAGGCAATCACCACAACCACCATTAATGAAGCGGCCATCGCAATATTGATCCTTTGATGCGATCTCTCGCTTAAATCAAGGCTACCCAGCTTTGCGCCAGCACCCAGCCAGATCATGTGCACTGGAACCCAAATCATATTGAATACTACGATTTTTATGACGACCTCCCAAACGGGCGCATCGGGCAAAAAGGCAAACCCTGAAAACAATGCTGTGCCGACCACGTAAGCCTTGGGATTGATGAACTGAAGTGTCAGACCGTTCGCAAAACCAAGCGGCGAAACCGCAGGGGAAAATCCGACCTTTGAGCCGGCGCTGGCAATACGCCAGGCGAGAAATACCAGATACCCGACAGAGGCGAATAGCAACAAAGTTCTAAGCACCGGTACAGCCAAAGCAACCGCAGCGACTCCAGAGACAACTAACATCATGTTGATGAACCCGCCCAGCATCAGACCAGCCACAAAGGCGAGTCCAGCTCGAAAACCAAATGCTGATCCGATACCCGCAGTTGTTAGAACACCCGGGCCCGGCGTAATCAGCAGAAAGAAAACCGCGACAGCAAACTCAAACACTTTTCAGATTGGCCTATTACAGATCTCTGCATTCCGGCACAGCTGTGATCACCGATCCGTCCTTATGGTGTTGCAGCAGATTGTCGACAGTCAGGTCACCCATTGCTGCACGCGTCTCAAAAGTCGCGCTACCAGCGTGAGGGAGCAGAACGACATTGGACAACTCGCGCAATGCTTTTGGAACGCGCGGTTCGTCCTCGAAGACATCAAGCCCTGCCCACCCGAGCTCACCATTTTGCAATGCAGTAATTAAGGCAGTTTCGTCGACAACCGAACCTCGACTAACGTTTATCAGAGTGCCGCCTGCCCCCAACGCGCGCAACACCTCAGCGTTGACCAGCCTATTGGTCGACGGGCCGCCAGGCGTGATGCATATGAGAACGTTCACATGCTCTGCCATTTCAACCAAATTGTCGAAATATCGGTACGGGACATCCTTTTGATTGCGGGTGTGATATGAGATTTCGGGTGCCCACGGCTCCAACTTATCAACAATCGCCTGACCAATGCGACCAAGACCAAGAATGCCTATTTTTTGATTGTCCGCTGATCGCGTCAAAGGGGCATTACCTTCAACTTCCCATCGCCCGGACCGGACGTAATCATCGTCACGTATGAGCTCTCGATAACATGACAGCAACAGCAGAACGGCGGTGGTTGCGACTTCTTTGTTCAACACATTGGGCGTGTGCGTCACAACAATCCCACGCTCAGCCGCAGCATTAGCGTCGACGGCGTCGTAGCCGACTCCATAGACGCTGATCATCTTCAGATTACTGAGTGAAATCATTAGGTCATGCGGAACGCCATCATGCCCGTTCGTTACGATATGCGTAATACTTTCCGCGTTGAAATCGTCCAATTGATGAATATTGAACACTGAAGACAGGCGTCCTCGCATCCGTTCAGTGATCCCTCCGATTTGCAACAAGTCAGTCATCTTGGCCGACCTTTTGCCGCTGAACACCAAGCCCATCGATACGAAGCTCCATGACGTCGCCATTTTTCAGATAAACTGGTTCCGGTTTGATTCCCATTCCAACACCAGGCGGTGTTCCAGTTGAAATGACGTCACCGGGGTGCAGTGTAAAAAGTTGGCTTAGATGCTCAATGATCTCGGCAACGGAAAAGATCATCGTGGCGGTATTCCCGGTTTGCATGCGCTGACCGTTTACATCCAGAGACATACCAAGACACTGAGGATCCGGCACCTCATCCCGGGTCACTAGCCACGGGCCGGTAGGGCCAAAAGTGTCGCAGGATTTTCCTTTGGTCCATTGACCTGTCAGTTGCGTTTGAAAATGCCTTTCCGACACGTCGTTTACAATGCAATAGCCCGCAACATATTCGAGTGCGTCGGCCTTGGAAACATATTTGGCTGTCTTACCAATGACGACCCCCAGTTCGCATTCCCAGTCGGTATGTGTAGACCCCCGCGGCATAACAACATCGTCATAAGCACCAATGACAGCCGAGTTCGCCTTGAAAAAAAGTATCGGATGCTCGGGAATATCTGCGCCGGTTTCTGCAGCATGGTCCGAGTAGTTCAAACCGATGCAAAGAAATTTGCCGATGTCACCGACACACGGAGCGATACGAGGGTCACCCTTTACAATTGGCAGGTTGTTCGGATCCAATGACCGCAGGTTATCAAGCGTTCCGTCATCCAACATATCCCCCGTGATATCATTGATATGAGCGGACAGATCCCGCAATTGACCCTCAGAGTCGACCAGGGCTGGCTTTTCCGAGCCCTTGGCTCCGTAACGAACAAGTTTCATTTCTGTTCCTTTTAGTGGTTATCGCGTGGCATGAAGCCTCGCGCGATATCGCGGTAGTTTTCTGCACCCTTGAGCGTCATACCGCGATCCAACCGATCTACTTTTTCGCGGAATAATTCCTGCCACGGGGATTGGTTGGGCGGGGTTGAATAACCACCCTTTGCCTCCAGATCGCGGGCGCGTTGATGCAGTTCTTCGAGCGAAACCAGCATATCTGCTGTGCCTTTGCCAAGATCGATGCGCAGTCGGTCACCATTTCGCACCAAAGCCAATCCACCACCCTCTGCAGCTTCGGGTGAGGCATTCAGGATAGACGGACTTCCTGATGTACCGGATTGCCGTCCATCACCGATGCAAGGAAGGGCTTCGATGCCCTGTTTCAACAAATATGAGGGCGACCGCATGTTCACGACCTCTGCAGCACCAGGGTATCCTTTTGGTCCCGCTCCGCGCATAATCAGAATACAGTTTGCGTCGATGTTTTCTGCAGGATCATCAATCCGATGGTGAAAGTCCTCAGGCCCATCAAACACAACCGCCCTGCCCTCAAATGCATCCGGATCATCCGGGTTCGACAGGTAGGTCTCTCGAAATGCCTGTGAGATCACAGATGTTTTCATAATCGCACTCTCGAACAGGTTGCCTGAGAGATTGATGAACCCCGCCTGTTGCTTAACCGGGTTACTGACGGGCTTGATTACGTCGCTATTCTGAGACCGGCGTGCCGAGCAATTGTCGCCCATTGTCTTGCCGTTCACCGTTATCGCATTGGGATGCGGCAGCAATCCAGCATGAAGAAGCTCTCCGACAACGGCGGGTACACCTCCGGCCTGTTGGTAATCTTCGCCCAGATACTCACCCGCAGGCTGCATGTTAACCAACAGTGGAACGTCGTGGCCAAGTTTCTGCCAGTCATCGTTGGTCAACGGAACACCAAGATGCCGAGCGATTGCATTCAGGTGGATCGGCGCATTCGTCGATCCACCAATCGCAGAGTTGATAACAATCGCATTCTCAAAAGCCTGACGTGTCATCACATCGCTGGGGCGTAGATCCTCCCAGACCATGTCCACAATGCGTTTACCCGTTTCATAACTGATTTGACCGCGCTCTCTATACGGGGCTGGAATGGCTGCTGATCCGGGCAATTGCATACCCAAGGCCTCAGCAAGCGAATTCATGGTCGTTGCTGTTCCCATCGTATTGCAATAACCCACCGAAGGTGCTGCGGCGGCTGCGATTTCCATGAACTCATCGGTGTCGATTTCGTCAGCCGCAAGGTCTTCGCGCGCTTTCCAAATAACCGTTCCCGATCCGGCGCGCTCACCTTTCCACCAGCCGTTGAGCATGGGACCGACCGACAGGGCGATCGCTGGGATGTTGACGGTCGCAGCGGCCATAAGAAGCGCGGGCGTGGTCTTGTCGCAACCAATGTTCAGAACAACGCCGTCAATCGGATACCCGAATAGACTCTCAACCAAGGACAGATAAGCCAGGTTGCGGTCGAGTGACGCCGTTGGCCGCTTACCTGTCTCTTGTATCGGGTGGACCGGTATTTCGATGCACGTTCCCCCGGCGGCGATGATTCCATCGCGAACACGTTTGGACAATTCGATATGATGCCGATTACAGGGGCTCAAATCACTGCCGGTCTGAGCAATGCCAATGATCGGTTTGCCTGATTGCAGTTCCTCACGGGTCAATCCGTAATTCAGGTATCTTTCCAGATACAATGCCGTCATCTCAAGGTTCTCAGAATTCATGAACCACTTGCGAGATCGCAAATCGTTTTTTGATACTTTTGTCATTGGCCTGACCAACCCCCGTCAATTATGTGCGTGTGTCCTGTGGTGAATGCACTTTCATCGCTCGCCAGATAGACGACCAATGCAGCAATCTCTTCTGCTTTCGCTACACGCCCCATAGGCTGACGCGCCACAAATTGTGCAAGGGCGTCTTCTCTGCTGCCCAGTTGCTCGCCCAACGCATCTACGCGGTCACGCCAACTGGGACTGTCGACTGTTCCCGGACAAATGCAATTGCACCGGATTCCTTTTGTTATGAAGTCCACGGCTACCGATTTCGTCAGCCCAACAACAGCGGCTTTTGTCGTTCCATATACAAAACGATTTGGCGCACCGATTATGGAACCCAGCGCGGAAGACATATTGATTATCGAGCCTCCTCCGCGCTCTAGCATTCCCGGCAATACAGCCTTTGTCGTGCGCACCATTGAGCGCACATTAAGGTCCATGGCAAAATCCCACTCTTCATCGGTTGCATCCAGAATAGTTCCGTGATGCACGAACCCTGCGCAGTTGAACAAAACGTCCGGCTTCGCTCGCGCGACCCCATGATGAATGCTGTCATTATTCGTAACATCCATCTCGAAAATTTCGAGATTTTCGAGATTCTGACCGCGAATCAAATTTAGTTGTTCAGGGTTAATATCCGTCGCATAGACCTTTGCACCCTCTCTTGCCATTGCAATTGCGCTTGCAAGTCCGATCCCCTGTGCGGCGGCTGTGACCAGGACGCTTTTTCCCTTAAGTCTTTCTGACATATAAATATTCCGACCTCAAAAGTGGCGACTGGACAAGTGTTACTTCGTCCCACAGATCAACCGAGAAGCAAAGAAACCTTGGCGGATTTGCAACGACTTCTGGCATGTGGGCACAGAGACGTTAGCGTATGACAGAGATTTTGGTTTGGCCATAACCATGCGTGGCGCACCTTCGGAAGGACAGTAGATGATGAGCAAGCAGTTCAAAGTGGCTCTGTTGGGAACCGGCCTGATGGGAGCTCCTATGGCGCGAAATATTTTGCGCGCCGAGTTTCCGCTCACTGTATGGAACCGCAGCTTGAAAAAGGCAAAACCGTTGACAGCAGAAGGCGCGACATTGGTGGAAACTGCCCCGCTGGCGGTTTCGGGTGCAGACGTAATAATAACCATGCTCTCGGATGGATACGCGACCGGCGCGCTACTTGTTGACGAGGCTTTCCGCGAGCAACTCAAACCGGGGATGATCTGGATTGATATGTCGAGCGCCAAACCCGAACACGCAAGAGAGCAATCCGCGCAGCTTTCCTCGATGGGGGTGCTGCATCTGGACGCCCCGGTTTCCGGTGGCACCAAAGGTGCCGAAGCTGGCACCCTTGCGATCATGGTCGGTGGCGATCAGGACATTATGGAGCGCGTGCGACCAGTTCTGACAGCAATGGGCCGGCCTGTACATGTTGGCCCAAGTGGTTCTGGTCAATTGTGCAAATTGGCCAATCAAACAATTGTCGCTGTAACAATATCGGCAGTCGCCGAGGCGACTCTACTGGCTCAGCAAGGCGGTGCGGACCCCACCGCGTTGAGGGCCGCACTAAAGGGGGGCTTTGCGGATAGTATTATCTTGCAACAACATGGCGAACGCATGTCTGATGGAAATTTTACACCCGGGGGTTTGTCTAAGTTTCAACTAAAGGATTTGGACAATACGCTGGAGGAAGCGCGAAGCCTTGGCGTTGAGCTACCTAGCACCCGATCTGTGCGCGACCGTTTCGAATATCTGATAGACGAAATGGATGGGGCCGAACTGGATCATTCGGCTTTGTATCTAGAACTCAAAAAACGGAACGGACTGCTGTGACGCGGATCCTTGTCATAGGCGGTGGAGGAATGCTGGGCCAGAAACTGGCCCATCGCGTGTCGACCCAAGAAACCTTTGGAGCGGATGCCCAAGTCTCACTGTTCGATCTCTCGTTCCCGCCCGACAGTGCGGCAGGTAATCAAATTGTGGGGAACTTGACTGCGTCAGGCATAGCTAAGTCTTTTGCTAAGCAGCGACCAGACGTCATTTTCCATCTTGCAGCTATCGTTTCAGGCCAAGCCGAAACAGACTTTGCGTTGGGTTGGGATGTAAACCTTATGGCAACGTGGGCACTGCTGAACGCACTTAAGGATGAACACGAAGCTTCAGAAAGCGAGTACACACCTCGTCTGGTTTTTGCCTCATCCATAGCGGTTTTCGGGTCACCATTCCCCGAAAAGATAAGCGATGAGTTCCTCTCGGCACCTTTGACCAGTTACGGAGCGCAGAAAGCGGCGGCTGAATTGATGATCACGGATTTCAGCAGGAAAGGATATATCGACGGTATTTCCTTGCGCTTGCCCACTTTGTGTGTGCGCCCGGGCAAAGCCAACGCTGCCGCTTCGTCCTTCTTTTCAGGTATAATCCGAGAGCCATTGAATGGGGATGAGGCTGTCTTGCCAGTTGCCGGAACTGTTCGTCACTGGCACGCCAGCCCCCGCGCCGCTGCGACTTTTTTGACTCACGCAGCAACAATGGACACGCAGCTTTTGAATGAACGACGCGCATTGAACATGCCTGGCGTAAGCTGCACCGTCGCCGAACAAATCGAAGCTCTGCGCAAAGTGGCCGGCCAAGAAGCGGTTGGCCTAATCAGGCAAGAACCCGACGAGACAATCGAACGAATAGTCAAGAATTGGCCACGAGACTTTCAAACAGATCGCGCTCAGGAGTTGGGGTTCGAGGCGGAATCAAGCTTCGACGAAATCATTCGCGTGTATTTGGAAGACGATTTTCGGCTTTAGTCGCCCATCGTCTTTCCAGTTAGGTGGCGTTCCAGATGATCGTGTATTTTCTCTCGTGTTAACTGCTCATCCCCTGACAATGCTGCTTCAAGTATATCGGCATGGTGTCTTATGTTCTGAGAAATGAATTCAAAGTTCCGGTCTGCCACCATCAACTGCTGTCTGAATTGCGCGTAAACTCGGCTATGCATTTGTTTTAAGGTTTCCGAGCCACAGGCAGAAATAAGTGTTTGGTGAAATTCCTTTTCCGAGGCAAACCATATCTCGATAAGGCCGCTCGGGTCGTCTGTGGCGTGAATGCGTTTTTCGATATGGCTGAGTTTGTGATGTGCGGCCGTCAATCTTGCTTCCCAATCCACCCCGCCATTACGGATCGACATTGCGGTGCCTTCGGCCTCCAACAGAACACGGACGTGCGTCAATTCGATAAGCTTCTGCGGCGAACGCATTGGCACGCGGAAACCTTTTTGTTCCTGAAAGTCCACCAAACCAACAGCGGCCAAACGAAAAAGGACTTCACGAACGGCGCTCGCAGAACAGCCATACACTTTACGAAGTTCTTCAGCCCGCACCTTCGCTCCATGCTCGAATCCATTAGAGATCAGGCGCATCTTAAGATCTTGATAAATATCTATTTCGTCGTTCATTCCAGTATGCACCTTCAAGTTTGGTCCAAGTAGCGTCCTAACCTTATTTTCGAATTATCGCAAGAATCTCGAAATTTTTAGAAATTTCAATTTTTTCTTGTTGCATTCGATTCGTCGGCTTAACGTTTACCTGCGCGACAGCAAAGGAGGCGGCAAGATCTTCCACACCGCGCACGCTCAACGTCTGGGAGGACAATATGAAAATAGTCAAGACAGCGGCCCTGGCGGCCGTAGCCACGACAATGGCAGCCGGTTTCGCGATGGCTGAAACAACGAAGCTTAGAATTCAAACCCATTTTTCACCCGAAACTCTGTCAGGCCAAATGGCTGCAAAATTCGTTGAAGACATTCAGGAAATGTCGAACGGCGAAATCGAAGTTGAAATGTTCTATTCCTCTTCGGTGGTCAAATCAGTTGAAACCTTCGATGCCGCAGCTACTGGAATTCTGGATTGCGACATGACGGGCGGCGGCTATCAGACCGGTAAAAACCCGGCCTTCCAGTTTGCGGGCGACCTGCTCGGCGGATATCAGAACCCATATCAGCAAATGGCTTGGCTTCTTCATGGCGGCGGAAGAGAAGCTGTAAATGATCTATACAACGGCTACGACATGGAATTCATCGGATGGTGGATTCCCGGGCCAGAGTCGCTGTCTTCGACCAAGCCGATTGCAAAAGTGGAAGACTTCAAGGATTGGAAGTTCCGCTCGCCTCCAGGCCTTGCAACCAAGGTGTTCGCGGAACTTGGTGCTTCTCCGATCGTGATGGACTTCAACGAAATCTTCACGGCTTTGGAAACCGGTATCATTGATGGTGCGGATGCTGCGAACCTGACGAACAACGTGGGCCTCGGTCTGTACGAGATCGCAGGCCACACAAACTATCCCGGTTTCCACTCGATGCCTGCAGATCACCTAGCTTGTCGCAAAGACGTCTGGGAAGCGATGCCCGCGCATCACAAGAAGATCATGGAAGTCGCAATGGATAGCCTGGCATTGCACAATGCCACAATCAATGAGGTGCAGAACGCTCAGACTGCAAAAGACCTGAAAGCAAAAGGCGTTCAGTTGTACGAATGGTCGCCTGAAGACCTGGCAGCGTATCGCGCGGCCGTTCAGGTCGGTTGGACTGAGTTCGCAACGACACCTGAAGCACAGGCACTTTTGGAAAGCCACATCAACTTCCTGCGTGACCTGGGCGCAATGCAATAATCAGGCTTCGATCGAACTACGACACACGGAAAGGCCGCACTTGCGGCCTCTCCGGATCGGCGCCGGGATCCAGAACTTCATGAAAATCACCAGAATAATAAGTCATGTACTGCAGTACGACATGCCGGAAGTTCTGGGCTACTCGCAACAGTATTATGACAAGCGTACAACCCATCTGGTCGAGATTCAGACAGATGAAGGGGTAACCGGTTGGGGAGAGTGCTTTGGTCCCGGAAACGTAGCCATTGCGAACAAATCCATCGTGGAAAAGGTAATCCAACCAATGGTCCTTGGCATGGACCCTTTGGACAAAGACGTGATCTGGCACAAGGTGTACAATCTTTTGCGAGACCATGGCCAAAGCGGAATGCCAATACAGGCTTTGTCCGGGGTGGACATCGCACTTTGGGACATCACCGGCAAAATCTCTGGCCTCCCCCTCCATAAGCTTGTCGGCGGGGCTCATCGCGCAAGCGTTCCTTGCTACGGCTACGGCATGATGCTGCGGGATGAACCGATTTCTAGTCTTGCAAGCCGTTTTGAGGATGAAGCCGCAAAGATCAAGGCAATGGGATTTACCGCCACCAAAATGAAAACGGGCTTTGGCCCGAAGCCTGATGTGAAACTGTGCGAAGCAGTTCGACGCGGAGTTGGTGACGACTTTCCTTTTATGGTCGATGCAAACCATGCCTATACGACTTCAGACGCGTTCTTTGTCGGTCGGGCGCTGGAAGAACTGGACGCATATTGGTTCGAAGAACCGGTCGCGCCAGAAGACATTGACGGATACCGCGAACTGCGCACTTCGCTTAAAGTAAACATCTCGGGCGGAGAGGCGGTATTCAATCGCTGGGCATGGCGCAATCTTCTTGAAAACCGTGGCATCGATATCGCGCAGCCAGAGGTTTGTGCTTTGGGCGGTGTTTCAGAGTATCTCAGGGTACTGTCTCTATGCCACGCACATTTCACTCCGGTCGTAAATCACGTCTGGGGTAGCGCCATCGCCGTCGCAACTAATTTGCATTTACTAGCGGCCATGCCCGCAATTCCAGGCGGCTTGCATCCATGGGAGCCGATGCTGGAGTTCGACACAACGGACAACAAGTTTCGGGACGATCTGCTGACCGAACCGCTGGAAATTCAAAATCAGGTCAAGGCCAACAACGGCCGAGTCATGATCCCGACTGGCCCCGGATTGGGTGTCGAGCCGGACCGAGACTTTATCGATCACTACAGGATCGAAGGATAGGGACGAGGGTTACGCGATGCACAAGAACTCAGGCGGACTAATTGAATGGCTCATACCGTTGGCCTTCGTCGCAACAGCCAGTTGGCTTGTTTGGCATCTTCCCGCATTCCTATTGGACTGGCTGCCTTACACCTCTGAATCCCTCAAAAGTCAGGTAACTGAAATATATCTTCGCAGCGACGTTACGCCCGAATTGTCTGGCGTATTCGGGGGGTATGTCGACATCATCGACATGGCCGCGCTCGTCCTTCTACCGTTTCTTGCAGTGATTGGTACCAAGACCGTGCGCCCGGCGACGATGGAGTTCGAAGGCTCGACGGTTATGGACCGTTTCGCCCTGTTCATAGGTCGAGTGACGATGATGATGATCGCAATCATGACTGTCGTCATGCTCTACGAAGTCTTCATGCGTTATATCCTGGAGAAGCCGACCGAGTGGGCGAACGAAATGACACTCTGGTTCGCCAGCTTTGTGTTTTTAATGTCTGGCTACTACGCCATGCAGCAACGCAGTCACATTCGAATATTCCTGATGTACGACGCAGTTCCACGTTGGCTTCAGCGCGTTTTTGATACGGTTTCGACTATACTGATCGTGCTATTTGCCTTCTTTCTTGTCTACGGCAGCTACAAACAGGTGTTCGTCAACAAGCTCTACAAATGGGAGCTTTATGGCTCTGCCTTCAATCCTCCGATCCCGGCGACGTTGCAGCCGATGGTGCTGATCGTGATTACGCTCGTCGCAATGCAAGCAATTTTGAACTTGGTCGCGGATTGGAACAAAGAACCGGAAATCCACACAGATGAACCGGACGAAGACGAAATTGAAATGATCAAACGGGCGGTGGGACAAGACTGATGGACATTGGAACAATCTCACTCATCCTGATGGTCGCCCTGATTGTGCTTCTGGCGATCGGGATGCCCTTGGGTCTGGCCTCGGCTTCGCTTGCGGTTCTGGTTCTTGTGCTCAAGTTCGAACCGACACTGCTTTTAAACCCGTTTTCATTCGGCGACGGGATTCTCACCGGTCGGCCAGGGACTGGGCCGCTCTATATCCTGGCGCAGAAGATATACGGGCTCTTAACGGACTACGTGCTCATATCCGTGCCATTGTTTATCTTCATGGCGTCGCTGCTAGAGCGGTCCGGGATCGCGCGCGACATGTATTCGTCGCTGAATGTCTGGCTGTCCAGAACACGCGGCGGCATCGCGATCGTGACTTCGATCATGGCGGTGATCATGGCAGCCATGTCCGGCATCATCGGCGGTGAGGTTGTCCTGCTGGGCCTTATCGCCCTGCCCCAGATGCTGCGCCTGGGCTACGATCAGAATCTCGCGATCGGCGTCATCTGCGCCTCTGGGTCGCTGGGCACCATGATCCCTCCCTCGATCGTTCTGATCATCTATGGGCTGATCACCGAAACCTCGATCAAGTCGCTGTTCACCGCGTCTTTCATTCCCGGCTTCATGCTGGCCTCGATGATCATCCTGTACATCATCATCCGCACGCGGTTGAATCCTCATCACGCTCCGCTGCCGGAACCGGACCCGAACGACCCCGAACCAGCCGAGAAACGCAAACTGTTTGGTGCCTTCATGAGCATCGTCGTCGCCGGATTTTCCACCGTTCTGTTTATCCGGGCCGCGTTTTTCGAGCTCTCAGGCTCGAACGCTGCCAGCCAGGGTGAGCCCGCGAGGCTGGGAACGGCTGACTACCTGCCCTGGTTTGCCGGCATCACGATCGTCGCCCTTCTGCTGATTTTCTTCGTCTTTGGCAGACAACGCGCAAAAATCGGTTGGGAAATGGGCAAGGGTCTCGTCGCGCCGCTGGTCGTAATCGGCGTCGTGCTCGGTTCGATCTATGGCGGGATCACAGGGATCACTGAGGCTGCAGGCATGGGCGCCTTCGCCGTTCTGATCATCGCCATCCTGCGGGGCGAAGGATCGTTCGAGCTGGTTTGGGACAGCTTGATGCGGACGTTAAAATCCACAGGCACCATCATCTGGGTTACGATCGGGGCCGCCGCGCTGGCGGGTGCCTACACCATTGCTGGCGGGCCCCAATACGTGGCCGACCTGATCGTCGGCCAGGAGCTGCCGACCATGTTGGTCATTCTGGTAATGATGCTAATCTTGCTGTTCATGGGCGCATTCATGGATTGGGTCGGCATCGTACTGTTGATCATTCCGGTCTTTCTCCCGATCGTCCTGCGCCTTCCTATCGAGGAAATCGGAGTCTTTGGCCAGTTGGAGCCGAGTCATGTCGCCATCTGGTTCGGCGTCGTGTTCTGTATGAACATGCAGGTCAGCTTCCTCTCGCCCCCTTTCGGCCCGGCCGCGTTCTACCTGAAGTCGGTGGCCCCGCCACATATTAGCCTGACGGATATCTTCCGCGGCTTCCTGCCATTCATCGGGATCCAGTTGCTGGCGCTTTCCGTTCTTCTGATTTGGCCGGGCATCATCGCGCTGCTGTTGTGAGGTTGCACCCATGCTGACACAGGATCAAATTGGCAAGTTCCAGACCGATGGATACCTCGTGGTTGAGGATGTAATTCCCCGCGATGTCCTGGGTCGGGTGCAAGCGGAATACTCGGATGTCCTGAACCGGCTCTATGACTGTTGGTACAAAAAAGGACTGGTCAAGGATGAGCCGTCCGGAATGACCTTCTGGGACAAACTTCTGTCCGCCTATCAGGCCGGATGCGACTATTTCCAGCCGCTGGACATCTCGCTGCCCGGCGATCGGATCATGGCGGACACACCGTTCCATATTGGGCCCGCAGTGTTCGACTTGCTGACGGCCCGTCCCATGCTTGACATCGTCGAGCAGCTGATCGGGCCAGAGTTGGTGAGCAATCCAATCCAGCACGTTCGGCTGAAGCCACCTGCCCTGAAGCTGTCCAAGGACGAGGTGCGCGCGCACATCACCGCAACGGACTGGCATCAGGACCGAGCGGTTGCGCTGGAGGATGCTGATCAGACCGACATGGTCACGGTTTGGATTGCCGTCAACGATGCAACGGTTGAAAACGGCTGCCTGCAAGTGCTGCCAATGGCACAAGACCAATCTATCCTGCCACATTGTGCCCGGACGCAGACAGGCATTGCCGACGGGTTCATTGATGAAGGCCGCGCCGTGCCCCTTCCTGTCAAGGCCGGCGGGATCATCCTGTTTCACCCTTTGACGCCACACGCTTCGCTGATCAATAAAACGGACCGGTTCCGCTGGTCGTTCGACATCCGCTTTAGCGCGGCAGGCCAGCCGACCGGTCGAGATCATTTCCCCAGCTTCATCGCGAGGTCCAGATCGCGCCCCGAAACCGAGCTGCGAGATTGGCGCGTCTGCAAGTCCAATTGGGAGGCGGCGCGAGCAAGACTGTCTGGCAAGCCGCATATAGATATTCACCGGTGGACATCGGACTCACCGTTCTGCGCCTAGCTGCTGCCGCCAGGAAAGCTGATTATGACTTTTGTACGTTTAGATCGAACGGATAGCGTGGTGGTTGCAACTCGGCACCTGGTGGCCGGCAGTATGGTCGAGGATGTCACGACCAATGCGCGCATCCCCTCGGGGCACAAGGTCGCCACGCGGAATCTTGCGCTCGGCGATCCGGTCAGAAAATACGCCCAGATCATCGGTTACGCCACCCAACCGATCGAACCCGGTGACCATGTGCACACCCACAATGTCGAGTTCCGGAACACCAGTGTGGACTACGAGTTTGCGACGGATCACAGGCCCACCAAACCTGCCACCTCGGTCGATACATTCATGGGCTACCACCGGGACAGCGGTCGGGTCGGCACGCGCAATTACATCGCGGTTCTGACCACAGTGAACTGTTCGGCAACTGCGGCCCGCATGATCGCCAATCACTTCACGCCGGACAAGCTGGCCGAGTTTCCGAACATCGACGGCGTGGTGGCCTTTGTCCATGGAACGGGCTGCGGAATGGCCGATTCCGGCGACGGTTTTGAAGCCCTTCAACGGGTCATGTGGGGGTTTGCAAAACACCCCAACCACGCTGCCGTTCTGATGGTCGGTCTAGGCTGCGAGATGAACCAGATCGACTGGCTGCTGGACGCGTATGGGCTGAAGCAAAGTCCCATCTTCCAGACGATGAACATCCAGAACGTCGCCGGATTGCGCCGGACCGTGGAAATGGGCATCAGCAAGATCAACCAGATGCTGCCCATTGCCAATGAGGCGAGGCGCAGCGAAGCCCCGGCGTCCGAACTGATGGTTGCGCTGCAATGCGGTGGCTCGGACGCTTGGTCCGGCGTGACCGCGAACCCGGCGCTCGGACATGCCTGCGACCTGTTGGTTGCGCAAGGCGGCACAGGTGTCCTTGCTGAAACACCCGAAATTTACGGAGCCGAACACCTTTTGACCCGCCGCGCCCTTAGTCGCACAACTGGGGAAAAACTGATCGGACTGATCAATTGGTGGCAGGACTATACCGCTCGCAATCACGGTTCGATGGACAACAACCCAAGCCCCGGCAACAAGCAAGGGGGTCTGACGACCATCCTAGAGAAGTCGCTGGGGGCAGCGGCGAAGGGCGGCACCACCCCTTTGACCGGTGTATTCAAATACGCCGAACCCATCACCGCCAAAGGCTTCACCTTCATGGACAGCCCCGGATATGACCCGGCCTCGGTGACCGGGCAGATCGCGGCTGGGTGCAACCTTGTGTGCTTCACCACGGGACGCGGCTCTGCATTTGGGTCCAAACCGGCACCCACGCTGAAAATCGCTACCAACTCTGAATTGGCAGCACGCATGCCCGAGGACATGGACGTGGATGCGGGCGACATTCTGAGCAAAGGCGCCAGCGTCGAAGAAAAAGGACAGGAAATATACCGACGGCTGCTCCAAGTCGCCTCTGGCGCGCGGACCAAGTCCGAGGCGCAGGGCTTGGGTGACTACGAATTTGTTCCCTGGCAAATCGGAGCGGTGATGTGAAACGGATCCTTGTAGCCGGCGGCGGATTAATCGGTATCCGCCACGTCCGCGCCGTGATTGAGCATCCCGGCTGCATGTTGGTCGGGTTGGCCGATCCAGATGGCTCGATCCAGATCGACGCGCCGCGTTTTGCTAGTATGGACGAGGTGCAGGACCCGGTAGATGGCGTCATCATCGCCACTCCGACCCGCCTGCATGCCGAACATGGCATTCTGGCCGCATCCCGCGGTTGGCACATGCTGATCGAAAAGCCGGTTGCCGCGTCGGTCGATGATGCACTGCGCCTGAAGACGGCCGTTCGCCAGGCCAATGTCCGCAGTCTTGTAGGCCACCATCGGCGGTATCATACAATCTTGCAACACCTGAAGGAGGTGATCGCGCAAGGTACGATCGGACAAGTCATCAATGTCTCGTTGCTGTGGGCCATGCGCAAACCCGACAGCTATTTTGAACAGAACTGGCGGACTTCCGATGGCAGCCCAGTCATGATCAATCTGGTGCATGATATCGATGTCCTGCGCTTTGTGATCGGAGAAATCTCGGATGTCGTCGCCCTGCCCGGAGCGCCCATCCGCGGGTCGGATAGGATCGAAAGCGGGGCTGTCGCGATCGCATTCGAAAACGGCGCGACGGGCACTATCAGCTTTGCCGATACCGCACCCAGCCCCTGGGGGTTTGAGGCCGGAACCGGCGAAAACCCGAACATCGGCACGACCCATCAGGACATGATCTGGATCACGGGAACCAGTGGCGCTGTGAGTTTTCCCTCCATGACCCTGTGGCGCGGACAGGATTGGGGCACTGCGGCCCAAAAAGACCAACTTACACGACCGGAACAACAACGCGCACCGCTAGAGGTGCAGCTGGATCACTTCCTTGACGTGATCGATGGCGCTCCTCCACTGATTGACGTCGAGGATGCAGCCCGAACGCTCGAGGTCACATCACGGATTGAACAGGGGCTAAAGGCGCGAACGACTCGAGCGCGGGCGCCGGCCTGATGGACATGCGGCCCGGCCAAATGCCGGACCACCCAAAAACCAATGATTATCCACCGGGCAATATGAGCATTAAAAAAGCAAAGCCGCCCGCAACAAACACAAGAATAAAAACCAGACACATTCACGGAAAGGGAAACCAATGAGCAAACCATCAATCGGGTTTATCGGCTTGGGACTAATGGGCGGAGCCATGGTGAGCCGACTGTTGGACCAAGGATATTCGGTCGCTGTATTGGGAAACCGCGACCGCACGTACCTGGACGCCGCGATTGACCGAGGCGCCCGCGAGATGCAAAACGCCCAAGAACTGGCTCAGGCCAGCGACATCGTGATGCTGTGCATGGGCACCTCCGAACAGGTCGAGAGCCGAATGCACGGTGCAGATGGAGTGATTGCGGGATTGAAGTCCGGCGCGATTGTCATCGACTTTGGCACCTCGCTTCCTGGCAGTACACGCGCCTTGGCCGAGGAGGTTGCCGCAGCCGACGGAAGCTATCTTGATGCACCGCTTGGCCGGACACCTTCACACGCGCTGGAAGGCAAGCTCAACATTATGACGTCTGGCGACAAGGCTGCTTTTGACAAGGCCGAGCCGACACTGAAAGATTTGGGCGAAAACGTTTTTTACCTTGGCCCCGTTGGGTCCGGACACACGATCAAGCTGATCAACAACTTCTTCGGAATGACCGTTGCGAACGCGATGGCCGAAGCCTTTGCCATGGCTGACATCACCGGTGTTGACCGCAAGCAGCTGTATGATGTGATGGCCGCAGGGCCGCTGCATTCCGGAATGATGGATTTCGTCAAAGCCTATGGCGTTGAGAGCGACCCAAATCAGCTGGCCTTTGCGATCAAGAACGCGGCAAAAGACCTTGGGTATTATGACCGTATGGCACGCGAGGCAGGCGTTATCAGCTTGATGTCGCAGGGCGCGCTTTCGGCGCTGAATGACGCCCGCGACCACGGTCAGGCGGATGACATGGTAAGCCAGATGGTTGACTACTACGTCAAGCGTTTCAACACCTGATCGATGGCCGTCTCCGCCAACCCCACCGCTGACCTGCCGCGCCTTGGCATTGTGCTGATGCTGATGGCGTGGCTGTTCTTTTCGTTGGTTGACCTTGGGGCCAAGTGGTTGGCGTTGGCCGGAGTGCCAGCATTTCAGTTGGCGTTCATGCGCTATGCGGGGCACTTCGTGATCTCAGTGGGCGTGATCGCCAAGGGCGGGATAGAGGCCGGTCGGTTCAAGACTGACCATCCATGGCAGGTGATAAGCCGGGCCTTGCTGCTGATCTCGGCGACCGTTTTCAATTTTTATGCCCTACGGTTTTTGCCACTGACCGTTGTGTCGGCAATCATGTTCTCAAGCCCGGTCATCGTGTGCTTTCTGTCCGTCTTTGTATTGAAAGAAAGCGTGGGCCCATGGCGTTGGGCGGCTATCATCCTGGGCTTTCTGGGGGTGTTGGTTGTCGTACGGCCGTTTGGTTCGGCCTTTCATCCGACCATGCTGCTGATCGTATACAATGCCACCGCTTTGGCTTTGTACTCGATTATGACGCGCAGGCTGTCCGGGGTTGTTGCCGTTGACACTATGCAATTCTACCTCGGGCTTACCGGTACGGTGGTCCTGTTGCCGTTCGCCATCTGGTTTTGGGTCCAGCCAGAAAACACGTGGAGCCTGATTGTACTGATCGGCCTTGGTGTGTTTGGCTGGTGCGGGCATCAGCTGCTGACGAACGCGCATCGGTTTGGAACGGCGAACCAGTTGATGCCATTCACCTATTCGTTCCTAATCTACGTGGCAATCTGGGGTTATCTGTTCTTTGACACGGTACCGGACGCATTCACGTTGGCGGGGGCTGCGCTGATCATGGCTGCCGGTCTCATCATCTGGAAAAGAGAAAAGAAATGACGCGAATTGCCTGCATCGGCGAAGCAATGATCGAATTGTCCATGCTGGAAACCGGCGCAAAGGTGGGCGTCGCGGGGGATACGCTGAACACGGCCATCTACATGCACCGTGCCGCGCCTGACCTGCAGGTGGAGTATGTGACATGTCTAGGCGACGACCCGTTCTCGAGGCGTATCGTGGACTTCATCGCCAGTCATGACATCGGAACATCCGGCATCCGCATCATTCCGAACGCCTCTCCGGGACTATACGCGATCACGACATCTGCGGACGGTGAACGCAGCTTTACCTATTGGCGCAGCGAGGCGGCCGCCCGTCAGCTTTTTGCCGATCACGACTTCAGCCCGCTGAACGGTTACGACGTGCTGTACTTGTCAGGGATTTCCGTGGCCATTCTTCCGCATGCAGTCAGGCTTGCGCTTCTGGACTGGCTCGAAGGCTCTTCCGTTCGGTTGGTATATGACAGCAACTTTCGTCCGCGTCTTTGGGACAGCGTCCAACACGCTCGGCAGATTAACCAACGGCTTTGGCAACGTGCAGACATTGCCCTGCCGTCCATTGACGACGAGATGGCATTGTTCGGGGAAAGCGCGGACCAGGTGGCTGCACGCTTTGCCGATCATCACGGTGTTGGTGCGTTGAAACGCGGAGAGAATGGCCCTTTGTCCATCGGTCAGAACACTGACCAAACCTATGAACCTGCCAAAAACGTGCTGGATACGACAGCGGCGGGCGACAGTTTCAACGGTGGGTACCTCGCGGCCTTGCTGATGGGGAAATCACAGGCCGACGCCCTGATGGCTGGACACAATTTGGCTTCCACCGTTGTTCAATTCCGCGGCGCGATCATTCCCGGATAAGTGGCGCGAGATCCTCAGCGCCAACGAGACCCAAAAGCGGCGCTACCGGGTCCGGCTGCTTGACAGCCGAGGCAATTTCCAATGCGCAAGGATCGTTCAGCGCCCTGCCCTTTGCGATCTCGGACATGCAAAAAGAGATCCAGGCCCGCATCCCTGCAATCACCGCCTGAGAGCCGGTCTCACGGAGTGTGGGAACAAACCGATACGGCAGCTTCTGGCTGCCATCCATTGCGATTTGGTCCAGACGGTGCGCCAGCTCGGGGTTTTCAAAGCGGCGCAACAAAGCCTCTGCATAATCCGGAACCTGTGCTTGCAGTGCAGCGGGCAGCGTTGCGCCCGCATCCTTCATCAACTCAGAAACCAGCGGGCGCAAAACCGGGTCTCGAACCGCTTCGTGGACGTAGGTCAGGCCCCGCTCCAACCCGGCATAAGCCAACAGGGAATGGGCACCGTTTAGCATGCGCAGCTTTCGCATCTCGTGCGGGGCTACGTCATCGACCAGTTGCACTCCCGGCCAATCCGGGTGTGGACCGGCGAAACTGTCTTCGATCACCCACTCCGAGAACGCCTCGGTCGGAACAGCCATAGGATCGCCGCTGATTGCGCGAACGGCGTCCGTGGTAGCCGGTGTGATCCGGTCGACCATCGCGTTGGGAAAGCAAACAGAGTCCCAATTCACGTCCAGACCGGCTGCTTCCGCAAAATCGGCAACTGCCGTTTCGAGCGTCTTGCCGTTTTCCATGCGATTGTCACAACTTAGTACCGTTACTGGCTTGCGCCGTTCCGCAAGGCCATAAGCTAAAAACCCGATCAGCGTCGCAGGCCCTTGCCCTGCCAGATCGGCGGCAATCGCCGGGTCCTGAAGGTTCAGCTTGCCCGCGGCGTCCAAGTGATAACCTTTCTCGGTTACGGTTGCCGAAATGATCTCGGCATCCGCCATCACATCGAATATCTCTGCGCGATCCTTGGGCGCGACCAGAACGTCTCGCAGAGCTTTGATGCGCCGGACTCCCTGCCCCTGTACGCACAAATCGTACTCAAAACCCTGTCGGGCCAATCCATCCCGAACCGAGGATGAACGCAGGCTGACGCCGACAACGTCCCATCCGCCCGCTTGATCCGTGTAATCCAGCAAATGCGCCCGGGCAAAGTTTCCAAGGCCGAAATGAAGAACTGTACCCATCTAGCTTTGCAACCTGTAAACCTGTTTCGCCAGATCGACCGCCAGCAATCGCGCCAGATGCTCGGCACTGTCCCGATCGAAATAGCCGCGCGCAACCTGCTCCGCCAGATGAATCGCCACACCCTGTCGCCACAGGTCGTGACGTGCAGGAATGGACAGGAAAGCCCGCGTGTCGTCATTGAATCCGGCCAGATTGTAATATCCGGCCGTTTCAACGACCTGATCGAAATACCGCGCAATCCCGGCTGGGCTGTCGTGGAACCACCAAGGCGGCCCGATCCGAAGGCACGGCCAATGTCCCGCCATCGGGGCCAGTTCGCGGGCATAGGTGCTTTCGTCCAGTGTGAACAGAATGATGCGCAGTTCCGCCGAGTTACCGACCCGGTTCAACAGCGCCTCAAGGCCCGTGGCCCAATCCATCGCGATTGGAATGTCTGCCCCCTTGTCCCGTCCGAAGTCCCGCAGTACCGCGTGGTTCGTGTTGCGCTTGCTGCCAGCATGTATCTGCATTGTCAGGCCATCATCGACAGACATCTGCGCCATTTCGATCAGCATATGCCCATAGAACCGGCGAGCATCCTGTTCGGTACCTTCCCGCCGTCTCAGCCGCTGGTACAGCGCTTCCGGGTCGTCCAGCCACTCGGTCTTCACGCGTTCGATACCGTGGTCGGTGGCAGTACATCCCAGCTGGATGAAATAAGCCCGCCGCATTCGCAGCGCGTTGAGGTAGCCATCATAGCTGTCCAGATCGCAGTCTGTCAGCTCGGCCAACTTATTCAGGTTCTGTACGAACTCCGGGTCCGCCCCATCCAAAACCCCGTCTGGGCGGAACGTCGGAACAACCCGCCCGCCCCAACCGCTTGTACGGATCTCCCGATGCTCCACGAGTGCGTCAAGAGCGGAATCCGTGGTGGCCAGAACCTCGATCCCAAACCTGTCGAACAAAGCCCTCGGGCGAAATTCGGGACGCGTCAGCTTTTCTGAGATCTCATCATAAATCAGGTCAGCCGTGCGAGAAGACAACGCCTCAGACACGCCCAGCGTTTCGTGCAGCACGTAGCTCATCCAGATCCGGGATGGCGTTCCCAGAAACAGATGCCAGTGTTCGGCAAAGGTGCGAAAAACGGCGCGGGGATCCTTCTTTCGCCCCTCTTCCCCAACGCCAAGTTCGGACAAAGGAACGCCCTGCGAATAGAGCATACGGAACACGTAATGGTCGGGAACCACAAGCAGCTCTGCCGGGTTGGGAAACGGCTCATCGGTTGCAAACCACCCCGGATCGCAGTGACCATGCGGAGACACGATTGGCAGGTCCTTGATGCCCAAGTACAGGTTTTCAGCCATGCCATTCAAATTGCCAGTCAATTCTGCCTCCGATACTGCTGCCCGCAATTGTTAACACAGTTTTTAATGGTTGCATCTTTCCCGTTCGAACCCGCAGACTGACCGAGTGATCCGGGGGAATGAATGAATATTGCGCTGATTGGTTTGGGGATGGTTTCGGGCACGCATGTCGCTGCCATTCAAGCATCGGATCAAGGCCTCAGTCTTGCCGGCGTCCTCGGGCGCAACTCTGAAAAAGCAGCTGAGTTCGCGCGGCGAAACGGCACCCGCGCATTCGGCTCGATCGAGGAAATCGCAGACGACCCAAACGTCGACTTTGCGATCATCGCAACACCGCCCGATCAGCGCTCAGAGTTGGTTCGGGTTCTTTCGAGCGCTTCGAAACCGATCCTGATGGAAAAGCCCATCGAGAGAACGCTGGGCGCCGCGACGGCCATCGTCGAGCAGTGCGAGGTATCCGGTGTGCCGCTGGGCATAGTCTTTCAGCACCGCGCCCGCGCCGCCTCGCAGGCGCTGAAATCAGCCATTGAACAGGGTGAGCTGGGCGCGATCGCCACGGTGGAGATCCGTGTCCCCTGGTGGCGCGATCAGAGCTACTATGACGAGCCGGGTCGCGGCACTTATGCGCGCGACGGAGGCGGTGTCATGATCTCGCAGGCAATCCACACGCTTGACCTTGCGATGTGGCTGCTGGGGCCGATCTCGGACATTCAAGCCATGATGAGAAAAACTCCGTTACACGATCTCGAAGCTGAGGATTGGGCAGGTACAATCTTTGAAATGGATAACGGCGCAGTGGGCACTATGATGGCGACTACTGCCGAATATCCCGGGGCCGCTGAGTCCATTACCATCCGAGGCACACGCGCCAAAGCGCATCTGGAGTCAGGTGTCCTGACCTTAACGACTTTCGATGATCATAAATCCACGGTTGGCGAAACGTCCGCCACAGGCGGAGGGGCCGATCCCATGGCGTTCACCCATGCTTGGCATCAGGCGGTCATCGAGGATTTCGCCAAGGCTGTTGCCGATGGCACGCTGCCCATGGCCACCGGACGCAGTGCCCTTTTGACCAACGCCGTCATAGACGCGATGCAGATCGCCAATCGAACCGGCCAGAAAACACGAGTCATCTCATGAGCCTGACCTGCGTCGCCCTTGGCCTGGACCACCGCCATATCTATGGCATGACGGAAAACATGCGTAAAATCGGCGCGGACTGCGTTGGCTACTGGACACAAGGCGATCCGGAAACGCTACCGGGCTACGTCAAAAGGTTTCCCGATATTCCGCGGCTGGCCCGACTGGAAGACGCCCTAACCAGTGGGGCGGATCTGGCGCTGATTTCGGCAATACCGGCAGATAGGGCCGCGTTGACGATCCGCGCCATGCAAAACGGCATGGATGTCATGAGCGACAAGCCGGGCTGCACGACGTTCGAGCAACTCGACCAGATCAAGCGAGCGGCCGCCGACACCGGTCGAATCTGGTCGGTGAATTTTTCCGAACGATTTGAAACGCCCGTCAGCACCCGGGCGACCGAGTTGGTCGAGTCCGGTGCCATCGGGCGCGTGATCCAGACGGTTGGGCTTGGCCCGCACCGATTGAACCGGGCAACCCGGCCGGATTGGTTTTTTCAGCGTGACCGCTATGGCGGCATTCTGACCGACATCGCCTCGCATCAAATCGATCAGTTCTTGCATTACACAGGTTCGAAAACCGCAGAAATCACGAACGCTTATGTGGCGAACTACGCAAACCCCAAAGATCCCGGATTGCAGGATTTCGGAGAACTCAATCTAAGAAGCGAGAATGGTACCGGGTACATCCGGGTTGACTGGTTCACGCCGGATGCCTTGCCAAACTGGGGGGATGGTCGTCTGACGATCCTCGGAACCGAAGGATATATCGAGTTGCGGAAATACGTCGATGTGGGTGGCGCCTCAGGGACAGACCATCTGATCCTCGTCAATGGTGAAACCTGCCAAAAGATCGACGCAGCCGACGCCGGCCTTCCCTACTTCGCGCGCCTGGCCGATGACATCCGCAGCCGGACCGAAACCGCGATGACACAGACCCACTGCTTTACGGTCATGGAGCTGGCACTGCACGCGCAGGAAATGGCGGAACGCAGATGATCAACGTTGCGATCCTTGGCGCAGGTATCGGTGCGCAACATCTGGACGCTCTGGAACGGCTTGACCGCACCTTCCGCGTAGCCGCCGTGGTCGACCAGAATACGGACCGGATCGAACAGATACGGCAGAACTCGGATTTTCGAGCACTAACCAACATTCAGGACGCTCTGGATGATCCGGCGATTGATGTCATCGACATCTGCCTGCCGCCGCATCTGCATGTACCAACCACGCTTGCGGCACTGGCCGCAGGAAAACACGTTGTCTGCGAAAAGCCTCTTGCGACCTCGATGCAAGATGTGGATCGGATCACGGCAGCCACACGCAACGCGGGCAAGCAGGTGTTTCCGGTGTTTCAATACCGGTGGGGCCCGTCACTTGCCCAATTGCGCCACTTGCAACGCGCAGGCCTGACCGGAGCGGTCCAAACTGCCGCGCTTGAAACTCATTGGTCCCGAGGGGCTGACTATTACGCAGTGCCGTGGCGAGGAACATGGGCCGGTGAACGCGGCGGCGCAGTGCTGGGCCATGCCATCCACAACCATGATCTGCTGACTCATATTGCGGGTGATATCGCCTGGGTGTCTGCAATGGCGACAACGCGGGTCAACCCGATCGAGACCGAAGACTGCGCCGCGATCTGTTTTGGCATGACTTCCGGTGCTTTGTGCACAAGCAATATCACCTTGGGCGCCGCCACGGACGAAACCCGCCTGCGGTTCGTCTTTGAAAAGGTGACCGCCACCTCTGGCACCGAACCCTATGCCCCGGGTCAAACGCCCTGGACATTCGTCGCGCGAGACCCTGTGAATCAAGCCGCTATCGACGAGGCCCTTGCAGCCGCCACTGACGAGCCAACAGGTTTCGAAGGGTTCTTTACCGAAGTCGGCAGGGCGCTGCGGTCCGAGGCAAATTCGGCCGTTACGCTGAAGGATGGCGCCGCGTCCATCGGCCTTGTGACCGCGATTTATCACGCGGCGCGCACCGGGCAGCGCGTTGCTCTTCCCATCAGGTCCGATCACCCGCTGTATGAAGGATGGCTGCCATGAAACAATGCTGGCGTTGGTTCGGACCCGATGATCCGATCGCCCTGGCCGCTCTCCATCAAGTCGGGGTTCAGGGCATCGTCACCGCGCTGCATCACATCCCGCCGGGACAGCCCTGGGACGAACCAAGCATCGCCGATCGGCAGGCAGTTCTGGCTACTGCCGGGTACAGTTGGGACGTTGTCGAAAGCCTGCCCGTCTCCGAGGCGATCAAAACACAGTCCGCAGACATGGCTGAACATCTGCAGGCGTATAAGTCCAGCCTCAGGTCCCTGTCCGCCCGTGGCATCAAAGTCGTTTGCTACAACTTCATGCCAATCCTGGATTGGACGCGCACCGCCCTTCGCGCCCCGCAGCCGCACGGCGGAACAGCCATGCTGTTCGACCTGACCGATTTTGCTGTTTTCGACATACATATTCTCAAGCGACCGGGCGCGTCCGAAGACTATTCCAGCGTCGTCCAGCAAACGGCCAAGGATCGCTTCTTGCGCATGTCGGATGAATCCAAGGCCCAGTTGCAACACAATGTCACTGCAGGGCTGCCTGGCGCGAATGATCAGTGGAGCGTGCAGGACGTGCGCGCTTTGTTGCAGACCTATGCACATATCGATCGTGACCGGCTTCGCGCAAACCTGATCGACTTCCTGTCAGAGGTCGCCCCAGTCGCCCAAGAACTAGAACTACGCTTGTGCTGTCATCCGGATGATCCGCCGTTCTCGTTGCTTGGTCTGCCGCGGATCATGTCCAGCACCGATGACTACGGCGTCGTTCTGGATGCGGTTGATTTGCTGGCGAACGGCGCAACGTTGTGTACCGGATCGCTGGGAGTCTCCCCCGAATTTGATGGGCCGGACTTCGTGCGCAGGCATGGCGACCGAATTCACTTTGTCCATCTGCGGAATACCAAACGCATCGCCGGATCAGACAGCCAGAAGCCGGACTTCTTTGAGGCCTCGCATCTGGAGGGCGACACCGACATGGTCGGCACCATTCGCGAACTGATGAACGAACAGCGCCGCCGCAAATCCCAAGGGCGTGGCGACTTGCAAATTCCGATGCGGCCCGACCACGGACAAGAACTGCTGAGCGATCTGGGTGGACACAGTACTCCCGGCTATCCGTTGATCGGGCGTATGCGCGGGCTTGCGGAACTGCGCGGCATCATGGCGGCGTTCTCCTAACGCGTCGGATCAGGCGGTTTCTTTTCGCCCGCAACACTTCTTTGCTTGCCTGAGCGCCGCATTCTTCGTTTACTTACGTTACGTAAACGGGCAGCGGGGTGTCTTCCGGACTCGCCCGACGCCTGTTCAAGACGCGTGAAACTCCCGCGAAAACCGATGCGATTAGGCATCATTTTTCGAAACGCCTGCCATACGGCAACGGCGAAATATCGGGAGGAGCCCAAATGAATACTGCAGGCGTAATAGGTCTTGGCGACATGGGCAGCGGCCTTGCCAAGAACCTGATCAAGAATGGCTTTGAAACATCTGGTTTCGACCTGAGCGAGACGCGCATGACGGCATTTGCTGACATGGGCGGCCGACCCAAGGACAGCGTGGGACAGGTCGGTCGACACGCCGCCAGTGTGTTTGTCATGGTGATGAACGGAGATCAGGCCCGCGATGTCATTCTGGGTGAAAACGGGCTGGTTGCGAACATGGCCAAAGGCGGAACGGTCATCCTGTCGGCGACCATTACCCCGACCGAAGCCCGCGCCATCGGGCAGGATATGGAAGGCTCGGGCATACATCTGATCGACACGCCGGTCTCAGGTGGGTTTCCCGGCGCGCAGAACGGCACATTGACGATGATGGCTGCCGGTGCTGCGGATGTGCTGGACCGAAACGCCGAAGTCATGCAGGCAGTGTCTGCAACAATTCATCGAGTCGGAGAAAACGCTGGCGACGGGCAAACCGTGAAAGCCTGCCTGCAATCTCTGATCGGATCGATCTTTTCCGCCACATTCGAGGCTGCGGCCCTGGCGGCCAAAGCCGGTGTCAGCGGTCAGGCATTGCTTGATGTTTTCTCCTCATCCAGCGCGGGGTGCGGCGTCGTGAATTCCGCCCTTGAAAACATCATTGATCGCAAGTTCGAGGCCACCGGCAGCCATATCGCAACCATGCATAAGGACCTGACGATCTCGCTGGCACTCGCCGGTGCATTGGGCGTTCCCATGCACACAGCGTCATCCGCAATGCAGATCTTTCACGCAGGAAAAACTAAATACCCGAATGGCGACAACTGGGTGTGTACTCGCGTCATCGAAGAGATCGTTGGCGCAGAATTGCATCGCTGAGGGGACCGGACATGAAATTGGGTGTAATTTGCGACGGCATTTCCCGCGATCTGCGGCATGCCGTGGACGTGATGGACGAGTTCAGCCTGGACTATGCAGAGCTTCAATTCGTTGGCGATGCGGAGGTCGGGGATCATTCCCCGCAGCAAATTGCCGAGATCGACGCGCTTTTGCGCGACCGGGGCAAGCCTGTGTCATGTCTGTCGCGCCATATCTTTGCGGGGATGACAGCTGCCAATAGGCCCGGCGACGACCTCCACACTCGGCATATGGACGCCTTGAAACGCGTAATCGACATGGCGCATGTTGTTGGGTCTCCGCTGGTTCGGATCATGACGCAACGAAAAGAGCAGATACTGTGGGGAAAAAACGGCGCCGAGAAGTGGAACGTAGCGCATGGGGTATGGGACTCGATGCCACCGCTGATCGCGCCGGCGGTTGAACTGGCAAGAGCTGAGGGCGTGACGCTTGTCGTGGAAACCGGAAACGGCACGCTGGTCAATTCCAACTATACAGCCCGAAAGCTGATTGACGAGTTGGACGCCAAAGACTCTTTGAAAGTGCTGTGGGACCCCGGAAACAACTGCTGGTGCCATGAACTGGCATACCCGGACGGTTATGAAGAACTGCGCGGCGGCTATCTGGGTCACATTCATATCAAGGACGTAAAGGTCGACACGCCGCGGGCAACACTGGAAGTGCGCCGCATGGGGGAAGGTCAGCTTGCGCCATTGTTCCAACCCATCGCGGACGCACTCAGATCCGACGGCTATGATGGCGTCATTTCTTTCGAAAGCGTTTATCACCCCGGCAACGGGAATTTCGAAGATGGTTTTCGTCTGTGTGTGGACAGGTTCAAAAGCCTGTTTGCATGAACGTGCAGTCAATATGCGTTCAAAATCAAAAGTTTGATCCCCATTGCTGAATGCCAAATGGGGTGTAGAAAGCTGGGCGCGTTCGCGTGAAATCAAGGAAAGGGCCTGCTGGATGAAGCAAGAGTTTTTTGACCTGTCCATTGAAACGCCGGGCAAATCCCTCATAGACATCAGCGGGATCGTGCAGCGTGCGGTGTCCGAACACGAATTTGTCTCGGGCCTGTTGACCCTTTGGTGCGTCCACACCGGTGCCGCGCTATTGGTGCAGGCCAATGCCGATCCCGATGTGCTCAAGGATATCGAGACGTTCTTCGAGAAACTCGTACCCAAGTCACCAGTCAAGTATCACCACCGCCCGACCGAGGACGACAACGCTCCATCGCATCTGCGGGCGCTGTTGACGCAAACTCAGGTATCGATCCCGGTCGAACAGGGGCAGCTTCCGCTGGGTCGCGTACAAAGCCTATACCTGTTCGAACATCGGGAAGCACCCAAGGCACGCCGATTGAAGGTGCACTACATCGGGACGTGATGCCTTGGATCACATGGAGCGTTCGCAGTGCTAACGCCCCATCCAGCCCCCGTCGACTACAAGGATTTCACCGTTGACGAAGTCCGACGCAGCGGAGGCCAGAAAGACCACCGGTCCAGCAAAATCAACAGGCGTACCCCAACGGCCTTGGGGTGTTCGTTCCAGGATCGACTTCGACCGGACCGGATCATCCCGCAGGGCTTGGGTGTTGTCGGTCGCGATGTAGCCAGGCGCGATCGCATTCACGTTTACGCCCTGCCCGGCCCATTCGTTGGCCAAGGCTTTGGTCAGCTGTCCAATCCCGCCTTTCGAGGCCGCATAGCCCGGAACGGTGATGCCACCCTGAAATGTCAGCAGCGATGCAGTGAAGATGATCTTCCCCGAGCCGCGCGCCAGCATGTCCTTGCCGATCTCGCGTGACAGAACGAACTGCGAGGACAGGTTCACCTCCATCACTTCGTCCCACCAGTCGTCCGGGTGTTCGGCGGCGGGTTTGCGTTTGATCGTGCCGGCATTGTTGACAAGTATATCAGGGGCTTGTCCGTCGGCCCTCAACTGATCAATGAACCCATGCAGCGCGGCGCGATCCGAGAAGTCGCATTGGTAGGCCCGGAAATTGCGTCCCATCGCCGTCACGGCTTTTTCGACATCCGAGCCAGACAGCTCGAGCGAGGCGGACACTCCGATGATATTGGCTCCGGCCGATGCCAATGCTTCGGCCATACCGCGCCCGATACCGCGTTTGCACCCGGTCACAAGGGCCGTCTTTCCCGTCAGGTCGAAACTTTGCAAAACACTCATGAACGCGGTCCTACTTCGATCAGGCTTTTCATTGCGTTTGGGCTGCGATCCAGTGCTTCGAACGCGGCCTGGATGTCTGCCAGAGGGCTGACGTCCGTGATCACAACATCCGCGTCCACTCCGCCCGAGGCGACAACTGCAATGGCTTTCTCGTAATCCTCTGGCTCATAGACCCGAGCACCGATCAGTTGCAGCTCTCGCCAGAAGAACTGGAACAGGTCGATCTGGGGCTTTTGAGCATGGATCGCGACCATTACGATCCGGGCCCGAGTCGCTGCAACAGCGGTCATCGCATCAACACCGGGCTGCGTTCCCGACACTTCGAAAACTACATCTGCCCCTTTGTCGCCCGTGCGCGCGTTGATTGTGGACGCCAGATCGGTTTCGATTGGGTTGATCGTGTCAAAGCCAAGTTTTTCAGCTATCGCAAGACGGTTCGGATTCACTTCGGAAATTACGACATTTCCACCCGCGTCCCGCGCAACCATGGCAACCAGGATGCCAATCGGGCCGCCGCCGATAACGACAACGTCCTCTCCAGGTTGCAGGTCAGACAGCCGCACATCGTGGCAGGCAACGGCAACCGGCTCGATCAGCGCCGCATGATCCATGCGCAAGTCATCCGGCAGAACGTGCAACGTGTGGGCCGGAACAGTCCAGATCTCTTGCATAGCGCCATCGGTGTCGAGGCCGAGAAACTTGAGATTCTGACAGATATGCTGATGCCCCCGCTTGCAAGCTGGGCATTCTCCGCAGTGATCAAGCGGTCGGACAACGACCTTCTGGCCGGGTTCGACCGTATCGACGCCCTCGCCCACCGCTTCGACCACACCTGACATCTCATGCCCAATCACCCGGTTCAGGCCGACGCGGGCATCCATGTTGCCGTGGTAGACGTGCATATCCGTCCCGCAAATCCCACAATAGGCAACACGAATGGCAGCCTCGCCGGGACCCGGATCTGTCGCTTGGGCTTGCTCTACTGCAAAGCTCTTCTCACCTCTGTAGTATGCGGCAGTGATCGTCTGGGTCGTCATCTATGCATCTCCTTGTGTTCCGCATTCAATTTGTCCCAGTCGAATTCCACTCCGGTTCCCGGGGTATCCGGGGCCACGGCCAGACAGTCTTCGACAACTAGTGGACGGGTCGTGTACTGGTCTATCGGGAATGAGTGTACTTCTAGCCAGCCTGCGTTGGGTTGCGCAGAAACAAGGCTGACGTGCAGCTCCTGCATCCCATGACTGCAAACCGGAATGCCGTGCTGTGCGCTTAGCGCGGCCACGCGCAGCCAGCCGGTGATTCCACCGCAGTTTGAGGCATCGGGCTGGATAAAACTCAGTTTCGCGTCATCAAAGGCGTATTCAAATTCGTGTATGGTGTGCAGGTTTTCACCCATGGCAAGGGGAACGCCCGTCGCTTCGACAATTTGGCTATAACCTTTGTAGTCGTCTGGAATTGTCGGTTCCTCGAACCACAGGATATCGCAGTCGGCGAACCCTCTGGCAGCGACGATGGCCTGTTCGACACTCATAGAGTAATTCGCATCGACCATGAAGAACCGGTCCGGCCCCAGCATCTCGCGTACCGCCCGGGCACGTGCAAGATCGTCGGCCAGGTCTGGTTGACCGACCTTGATCTTGACTGCGTTGAACCCACGCGCAAGGTACCCTTCGGTCTGACGCAGCAGTTTCTCCAACGAGAAATTCAGGTCGATCCCGCCGGCATAGGCCTTGCACCGTTTGGACGCTCCACCGGCCATCTGCCACAATGGCGCATTCTGCGTTCTGCCGCGAATATCCCACAGTGCAATATCCACGGCCGAGATGGCAAACGAGGCGATCCCACCCCGTGCGACGTAGTGCACGTGCCACTGCATGGCATCGTACAGGCTTTCGATCTGTTCGGCGTCTTGTCCAACAAGGAACGGTGCCAGGTCATGCTGGATCATCGCTAAGATGGCATGACCACCCTTGCCCCCGGTGTAGGTATACCCGACCCCCTCGACCCCATCAGAGGTTTGAATGGTGACAGTGATCAATTGAAAAAACGTGTGATCCCCATGTTTGGCATCGACTAGGACTTCGGCGAGCGGAACGTTGAACAGCCGCGCTGATACACTTTCTATGCGATTCATTAACCTAAGACCTTCTGCTGCCTAGCAATAACCCGAGACTGTAAAAGGATGACCGCAAATAGAAAGCCTCCACGTATGACCATTTGCCAATAGGCACTGAAACTGATGGTGCCCTGACCGTTTTCAAAGTTTAGAACGTTGAAGACCAGCCCCAGCAACAGCGCTCCGGCGACCGTCGCAGGGATCGATCCCATCCCACCCGTCAACAAAGTACCGCCTACAACCACGGAAGCAATGGCTGACAATTCCCATCCGATGCCTTCAAGGGGTTGCCCAGCTCCAAAACCCGAGGCCAGAAAGACTCCGGCCAGCCCCGCACAGCCCCCCGACAGCAGGTAGACAAAAGCCTTGGCGCGATTGACCTTGAGACCCATGAGGTTCGAGGCATCCTCGCTGCCACCGATCGCCAAGACGGTCCGCCCGATGGTTGTTCTTTCCAGCACCAACCAAAGTGCCAGAGTCAGTCCGGCCACGATGACGATCGCCCATGGAAACATGCCAAACGCCTGCCCCATGCCAAGCTTGGTGAAGTTCGACCCCCAATCGACCGAAATTGTCTGGGCGCCCGAAATCACCAATGCGCCGCCTTTTGCGGCCAGCATGGTGGCCAGCGTGGCGATGAAGGGCGGGATCCGAAGGATGATTATGCAAAAGGCGTTGATCGCCCCGAAACCAACCCCGGCAAGAACGGCCCCCGGCAACGCAACCTGAATCCCATACGGGCTGAGATAGGCCGCAACAACCGAGGTAAAGGCCGCCACGGATCCGACCGACAGATCAATCCCGCCGGTCATGATCACAAAACACATGCCCAGCGCAATCGCGATGAACATCGCGTTGTAATTCAGGAAAGACGAGAAATTGTAGGCGCTGCCAAAGTTGTCATAGCGCATCAGCCCGAACAGAATCAAAGCCAGCAGTGCGATCCAAACCGTCACCGAGGCCGAATTACGTCGAAGGTATTTTCGCAGGTCAAAAGCCGTTTCATCCAACATCGATTAAGCCCTCCGAAACTGCTGGACCCAAACGGCCAGAATAATGATGACGGCTTTGGCGATCAGTGCAACTTCGTCCTCTACCCCGTTGGCCAACAATGTATATTTGACCAACTGGATGATGACGGCACCCAGTATGGCACCAAAGATCGGCGCTCGCCCGCCTTGCAAAAGAGCCCCGCCAACAACCGCGGCCGCGATGGCATCAAGCTCCATCAGATTGCCGTTGCGCGCGGCGTCCGAGGCCGAGTTGATTGCAACCACGATCAAACCGGCTAAGCCCGCAAGCACCGCGCAGATGACATAGGCCCCGATCTTGACCCGTCGGACGGGACCACCCGACAGATAGGCCGCGCGTTCATTGCCCCCAATGGCCAGCAGGTAACGGCCCCATGTGGTTCTGGTGATCACCCAAAACAGCACACAGGCAATGGCTAGCGCCAGCCAGCCCTGGAACGGCAAACCAAGCACTTTACCAGTTCCAAGATAACTGAATGAAGGGTTTGAAAACGTCTGCAGGTTCCCGTTCGTCAAGACTTGGGCAATACCGCGACCAGAGATGAAGAGAATGAGCGTCGCAACGATGGGCTGCACGTTCAACACGGCAACCATCACGCCGTTGAATACCCCGCATAGCGCCGCAATGAACAGCGGCAGGACAATGGCCAATGTGACGCCTAGCATCGGATTGGCAGCACCCAGATCCGACAGAAAGATCAGCGGAGCAAGCGCCCCCGCCAGCGCCATGACCGCCCCAACCGACAGATCGATCCCACCCGTGGCGATTACCAGCGTCATCCCCATGGCCACGATGGCGATCGTAGCGACCTGGCTGATATTTACGAACAGGGTTTGCAGTTGCAGGAAATTAGGTGTGAAAAACGCGTTGAACACTAATAGGGCGACCAACGCGGCGATGCCGCCGTGAAAGCGGAAGGGCATTGATGCGACCCGTTGCGGCAACTTCATTGCGCGGTCCATGAACCAGTTCCTTCTTCATGATGCGCGAGCGCGCGCACCAGTATGTTCTCGGTAACCCCGGGGTTGGTCAGTTCCTTGACCGAGCGTCCCTCGTGCATGACCACGATGCGATCGGCGCCTTCCACCAGCTCTTCGAATTCCGAACTGATGAGGACGACACCAAACCCCTTCTCGACATAAGACCGAATGAACGATTGGATCTCTCGCTTGGCGCCAACATCCACGCCTCGGGTCGGCTCGTCGAGTATCAGGATGTCGGGCTGCGTCGCCAGCCAACGGGCAAGCAGCACCTTCTGCTGGTTGCCGCCGGACAACTCGCGAATGGGCTGGTCCATATGCGCCGCCTTGATGCCCAGATCGTCGATGAACGCCTGAACGATTTCGCGCTCGCGGGCAAAGTCGATCTGACCACGGCTGGCCAGTTTCGGCAGCAGGGCCAGCGTCATGTTCTCGCGCACGGACATTTCTGGAATGATTCCTTCGGCCTTGCGATCTTCGGTCAGAAAGCCGACGCCGTTCGCGATCGCGTCACCCGGTCCGGACGGTTGACCGACCGTGCCATGCAACTCGATTGCGCCGCTGCGTTTCCCGTCCACTCCGAACAAAGCGCGCGCCGCCTCGGTCCGGCCAGAGCCCAGCAATCCGCCCAACCCGACGATTTCCCCGCGGTGGAGAGTGAGGTCGAAATGCGTCAGCCGCGGGCCTGTTGAAACAGAGTCCGCCCGCAAAACGATATCGCCTTTCTTGGCCTTGGCACCGGCGAAGTCCGTCAAACCATCTGCCGCGATCTCATCCTTGTTGCGGCCCAGCATGTCCGCGATCATTTCCAGTTTGGTCGTGTCCTGGACGTTACGCGTGCTGACGGTGCGCCCATCTCGCATCGTTGTGACTCGATCGCATATTTGGAACAGCTCATCGAGGAAATGCGAAACATAAAGAACAGACACGCCCTGTTTCTTCAACTCGCGCACAACACCGAACAGCACCTCGACTTCGCTGGCATCCAGCGACGACGTGGGTTCGTCCATGATGACAAGTTTCGCATCCAGCGATACAGCCCGCGCAATTGCAACCAACTGCTGGATCGCTGTCGAGAAATTTCCTAACGGCTCGGTCACGTCGATATCTATGCCAAAGCGCGTAAGCACCTCGCGTGCGCGCCTGTTGCCCTCGCGCCAGTCGACCAGAAAGCCGAGACGTTTGGGCTCGTACCCCATGATGATGTTTTCAGTCACTGACCGCAGCGGTACCAGGTTGAGCTCTTGATAGATGGTGGCAATTCCGGATTCCTGCGCTTCGCGTGGAGCGGAGATGCGGCTTGGCACACCCGCCAGATGAACGTCGCCGGCATCCCGATCGTAAACTCCGGTCAGAACTTTGATCATCGTCGATTTGCCCGCACCGTTCTGGCCGATCAGCGCATGAACCTCGCCGGGCGCGATTTCCAGGTTGGCCTGGCTCAGTGCCGGTACGCCGGCAAACGACTTTTCAATTCCCGACATCGAGACGAGCGCATTCATGAGATGTCTTCCTCCGATTGCTTGCAGGCGGCGCCGACCACAGGCCAGCACCACCCACCAGGGAGAATCAATAGGCTTCGTCGATGTGATCGGCCGCATTGTCCTTGGTAAAGATGCGATCTTCGACTTTCACCCATTCCGGGATCGCCTCGCCAGCCGCGTATTTATTCATGACTTCACAAGCCAGAGGGCCGAAGAAGGGTGAGCTTTCCACCGTCACCCCCATCTTGCCATCGATAATAGCCTGAAGTGCATCGCGTGTCCCGTCGATCGAAACGATGGTCACGTCCTCGCCGGGCTTGCGGCCGGCCAGTTCCAGAGCCTGGATCGCACCGATCGCCATCTCGTCATTGTGGGCGTAGACCACGTTCACATCGGGGTGCGCCTGCAGCAGGGTTTCCATCACCTGACGACCCAGGTCGCGCGCAAAGTCACCGGTCTGAGAAGCCACGATCTCAAAGCGGTCATCCGCTGCAATCGCGTCGTCGAAACCTTTTTTGCGGTCATTTGCAGGTGAAGAACCAGTCGTGCCTTCCAACTGGACGATGACGCCATTGTCGCCGTCGAAATTCTCCATCAGCCACTGTGCGGCCCGGTTGCCCTGATCAATGAAGTCCGATCCCAGGAATGCTACGAAATGCTCGCCTGGCTTGGCGACGGCCGGATCAACCGAGCGGTCCACGAGAAAAGTGGGAATGCCGGCGGCGCGTGCTTTCATAACGGCTGGGATCAACGGCTTTTCTTCCCGCGGGGGCAGAAACAGAACGTCGATGCCTTGGGCGATCATGCTGTCCACATCCGCAACCTGCTTGGCCGCAGATCCGGCCGCATCCGTCGCGATAAGGTCCCAGCCACAGGCCTCGGCCGTATCATGGAACGATTTTGTCTCGGCAATGCGCCACGGATTGTTCGACTCCATCTGCGCAAAGCCGACCTTGTAGCGATCCTTCTGCTCAAGCGGTGGCAGATCCTGCGCGATCACCGTGGTGCCCAACAGCGCACCTGCGACAACCGTCGAGATCAAAAGAGTTCTGCGTTTCATGGTTATTCCTCCTCCATTGGTGCGGTCGCCTCCGTTTTGACCGCGAGTTTTAGGTCATGCCCAATTCATGTAAGTCGTCTGTTTCCTCAGATAGCCATCGAAGCCATACGCGCCGTCTTCGCCCCCAACCCCGGACAAACCCCAACCGGTGTGAAATCCCTGTACGGCCTCACCATTGGAGCGGTTCAGGTACAATTCGCCGAACTTCAAACGGCTCGGGGCCTCCATCAATCGCCGGTGCGATGCCGTAAAGAGATAGGCAGACAGCCCGAATGATGTGTCATTCGCTACGTCTATCGCCTGATCAAAATCTTCGACTCGCATGGCTGTCGCCACAGGGCCAAATACCTCCTCTTGCATCGCGGCATTGCCGTTGTCGGAGACCTCGAGAACCGTCGGGGACATCCAGTGTCCTTTGCGGTGCGCGCTGTCCAACAGGGGCCCGCCTTCCAGATGGACCGTGGCACCTTCCGTGATGCTGCGCTTGATGATTTCGTCGACCTTGGACACCTCGGCCTTGCTTACTTTGGGACCCAGATCGCAGTCCTCCATCGGATCCCCGATCGACAAAGCGCAGGCCGCAGACACGAATTTTTCAAGAAATTGATCCGCAATGCCGCGATGTAGATACATACGCTCGTTGCAGGTGCAAATCTGGCCGCAATTGGCAAACCGGGCGGCGATGGCGGCCGAAACAGCAGCGTCAATATCCGCATCCTCCATCACGATGAACGGAGCCTTGCCGCCAAGCTCGAGCCGGACAACCTTGATCCGGTCGGCCGCGGCGCGAAAAATCTCTTTGCCGGCGCGCGTACTGCCGGTCATTGTGATCAGTGAGGTATCGGGGTGTTCGACCAACCGCTGCCCTACCACCGGCCCCTTGCCTGTCAGAACATTCAGAACACCGGGCGGAAACCCGACCTTTTCGGCAAGCTCGGCGATCGCGAGACCGGACAGCGGCGTGATTTCGTGCCCCAACAGAACAACAGTGTTGCCCGCGACCAGCGCAGGCCCGACTTTCCTGGCGGCCAATGCCAACGGATAGTTCCAGGCCGTCAACGCAACAACAACGCCATAAGGATGACGCCGGATCTGGATTTCCTCGGACTTGTTGTCCGAAGCCACTATGTCACCCGAAATCCTCCGGGCCTCTTCAGCCGCATGGCAAAGAAAGGTAACAGCAGCATCAACTTCACTTCGGGCCTGCGTGATCGGCTTGCCCTGCTCGACCGTGATCAAGGCTGCCAGACGCCCGGCGTCAATCCGGATGGCTTCGGCCAACCGCTGAACCAGTCGCGCCCGCTCGATCGCCGGGCGCGAGGACCACGAGCCAAAAGCACGATGGGCCGCCTCGACGGCCGCATCCGCATGAGCGGCACCGCCATCTGGAACTTGCGCAACGATCTCTTCATTTGCAGGGTTCTCGACACCAACCGTGTCCGCGTCAGAGTCGGTAAAGCGGCCATCGATGAACATCGAATGCCGAACCACCTGACCCAACTCCCCCACCACAGACCGCAATTTCGCCTCCCGCGTTTGCTCGGTCAGACCACATTGGCGACCGCACTGCCGATCAAAACACTAATAATATTATTTCGTCAACACTAATATTAATTACTATTCACTAATATTAGTTGCGTGTCCTCCTCATAGTCGATAAAAAGGAAGCGAACAAAAAGGTTGAGCGATGAACGATCAAGCGAACGAGACCGGGCAGCACAGGGGCGTGGGACGAGTCGCGGGCCGGCAGCGCATAACGATGCATGATATTGCACGCGTCGCCGGGTGCTCACAGACGACAGTATCGCTGGTTCTAAACAAGAACGATTCCGTCAAAATCTCCGAGGACACAAAGCAAAGAGTCCTGGACGCCGCCAACACGCTTGGATACGCCATGCCCTCTCAACTCAGGAAACCCCAGGACAGCGCGCCTCGGCCCTCGGCGTTAGACGGCACCATCGCTTTTGTCGTGGACGATCTGGCGTCGAGCCCCGAAATGGTAAACGCGTTTAATGGCGTGAAACAGGCCGTTCGGGACACGGGAAATCTTGTATTGCTGGCAGAAACCCAAAACGACCCCGAGGTCGAACCCAGAACGCTTAGGTATTTCCTCGACCAACAGGTTGCGGGCATCATTTACGCAACTGTTTTCACCCGGCGGGTGGTCGTTCCGGAAATACTCAGGCAGACCGCAACCCCGGTTCTGCTGCTGAACTGCTTTTGCGACGACCTCTCTTTTCCTGCGGTGATCCCCGGCGAAGTCGCTGCTGGACATACGGCGACCAACGCCCTGATCAAAGCGGGGCACAAACGAATCGCCACCATCACCGGCGAGCCGTTCATGGAATGCGCCGCAGGGCGAACGACCGGGTACAGAAACGCCCTTGCTTCCGCCGACATCCCATTTGACGAGGATTTGGTCATCGAGGGCAACTGGCTGCCCAGCGCAGGCTATGCTGCCACGCGCGAATTGATGGACCTGCCCTCTCCGCCAACCGCCATTTTCTGTCAGAATGATCGAATGGCAATCGGCTGCTATGAGGCGCTCAAGGAACTTGGCCTATCCATCCCCGAGGACATCTCGGTCATCGGATTCGACGATGACGAAACCGCGCGACACCTGTCGCCCCCCCTGACCTCGATGATCCTTCCAACTAGGGCGATGGGACGCTGGGTCATCGAACAGTTGTTCCACGGTCCGACGGATGGTCAGCGACACCCTCTCGTGAAGCTTGAATGCGAACTGGTGGAGCGCGACTCGATCAGCGAACCCAAACGCCGGGCCTGAAGGCGAACTCATGACGGAAACCTTCGATCATATCGTCATCGGCGGCGGCTCTGCCGGCGCAGCCGCTGCAGCGCGACTGGTCAACCAGGGCAAGTGCAGGGTTCTGGTGCTGGAGGCCGGGCATTCGCACCGCCATCCGTTGCTGGACATGCCGCCGGGTATCTTCAAGATGATCAACGGGTCCAAGTTCATGACCTACCACCAGACCGAACCGCAGGACCACCTGGACGGTCGCGTGCATGACATTCCGCAGGCCAACGTGCTGGGTGGCGGGTCGTCTGTGAATGCCCAGGTCTATATGCGTGGCCGCCATTCTGATTATGACGCGTGGGACGACCTGCTCCGACAGACCAACGACAGAGTCGGCTGGGGATGGGATGACGTGCTGCCCTACTTCCGTAGAATGGAAGACAATAACAGGCTTCACAATGACCTGCATGGCAGCAACGGTCCGGTGCAGGTCTCGGATCCGGGGCATATCGACGACATGTCACGTTGGTTCGTTCAGTCGGTGCAGGCCCTTGGCGAACCATTCAACACGGACTTCAACGGCGCAACGCAGCGCGGTGTCGGGTTCTATCAGTTCACCAATCGCGCCGGTAAGCGCAGTTCGTCGGCCTATGCTTTTCTCGCCCCTCTCGAGACGAACCCGAACTTGACCATCCAGCTTGGCGCAACGGTCAACAAAGTCATCATCGAAAACGATAAGGCCGTCGGCGTGCAGTATCGAGACAAACGCGGAGCCCACACGGTCCGGTGCGATGGTGAAGTTGTCGTTGCGGCGGGCGCTCTGGTGACGCCAAAAATCCTAATGCTATCAGGCATCGGACCTGATGCACATCTTGCCGATCACGGTATTCCCGTGATCTGCCCATTGCCTGGGGTTGGCCAGAACCTGATCGACCACCCCGAAGTTCCAATTACCGCCTTTGCCAACGGTCCCTACGGATACTTCAAACAAGGTGAGGGCTGGCGGATGCTTCGCAACGGCATCCAGTTCAAACTGTTCGGCAGCGGACCGGTGACTTCCGCCGGAGTCGAAGCCGGCGCGTTTGTCAATCCGTCGATTCCTGATGGAGAACCGACCATTCAAGCTTTTTGCGTGCCAATTGTTTATCTGGATCGCGACGCTCTGGACGAGGTGCAGGATGACTTTGGCCTGACCGTTACGACCGTCGTGGTAAAACCGAAATCACGCGGAGAGGTCCGGCTTCGCTCGGCCGATCCTCACGCCATGCCAGTGGTCTCGCCAAACCTTCTGAAGCATGAAGACGACATGCAAGAGATGATCCGGGGGCAGCGGTTCTTTCGCCGGGCATTCACGTCGGGCCCGCTTGCTCAAAGGGTTCGCGAAATCGTCATTCCCACAGCGGACGACGACCAGACGCTACGAGCACATTGCAAGCGATTCGTAAAAACCAACTATCACCCGGCGGGCACTGCCAAAATGGGCCGGGACGGCGACGGAATGGCCGTGCTGGACGCCAGGATGCGCGTGCGCGGAATCGAGAGCTTGCGGGTGTGCGACATGTCAGCCGTGCCCGACATCAACGCCGGCAATACAAACGCACCTGCCATGATGCTGGGCGAACGATGCGCCGACCTGATCCTCGGCATCGGATCAGCCCGCGAGATACGCAATTCCTAACCTGAGCTGCGGCGTCGCCCGTCATTGATCCTATTTCTAACGCAGAATATGGCGTCGCCCTGCCCGACCCACCGAAAATAGACTACCCTGCCTCAATGCGCAGAACGTGGCCAAAGGTCATGGCGCGGACGGAAAACGCCTTACAGAAAATCGTCCCGCCTGGGCGTGAAGCAGTCGATCAACTCTCCGGCAGCCAGGCAAACACAACCATGGCTTACACCGGACGGAATAATCAGGCTGTCACCGGGTTCCAACGCTCGCTCCTGATCTCCGATGACAAAGTTGAACCGCCCGGACCGCACAAATGTCGACTGCACATGCGGATGGTCGTGCAACACGCCTTCGGCACCTTCTTCAAACCGGAATGAAACCATCATGAGGTCTTCATTATCCGCCAAAACCTGGCGCGTGACACCTGAGGCAGGTGATACAATCGGATAGCTCTTGGTCATAATGCGAGGTCCTTATTCAGTTGGCGGCGTTCAATTTATTCGAAATACTCGGCATGTTTCGAGTGAACCTCCTCGATGGTCTTGTCGATGCGGCCCAAATGACGGCGTATCGTCTCGGTTGCAGTCGCCTCGTCGCGGTCTGCTAGCGCTTTTGCCAGCTCAACATGATCCCGAACCAGAATGTCGGCCTCGCTCTCGCGCCCTAGGCTCAAAACGCACAGGCGATCGATCTTTCTTTTGCATTCCTGAATCGTATTGAAGGCCAGTGGGTTGCCGCTCAACTCACAAATCAGCCGGTGAAAGTCGTAGTCGAGCTGATGGAACTTTTCGGCTTCGTTCCTTGAAACGACGTCTTTCTGCTGCTTGAGATTGCCCCCCAGCAGCTTCGAATATTCGGGCTTCCAGTTCCGACATGCAGCGCGCACCACTTCCAACTCGACCGAGAGGCGAACAAAGCGCGCATGACCGATCCGTTCCATGGAAAAACTACGTACCCGCGTGGCTTTCTGTGGTCGGATCAGCAGCAAATCCTGCGCCTCAAGCCTGTTGAAAGCATCGCGGACCGGCTGCCTCGACACTTCGAACTTTTTTGCAATATCTGCTTCGGACAGTTTTGTTCCCGGCAGAATTTCCAGTGAAACGATCGCCTCGTACAAACTCTCATATACGATGTCAGTGGTTGTGCGCCGCTCGATTTTATCCGTAATACTTTGCATTTCCTGCCTTTTTCTGCGCGTGACCAACACCGGCGGCATTCTGGGCCACTAGGCCTCTCCCTCCGATACTCCTCAATGTATCTCCAGCCAATCCATTTAGCACGGGCCGTGCGAAGCCTTTTGTGGCTCCCAAACAAATTTGTTGACAATACTAGTATCCTAGTCGACTACAATAGGCAACACGGCTGAATGCTCGTTAAGGCTCAAAGACCAAAACGGGCGCACTGACTGGATGACCGGGGAGCCAAGGGGGCAAGAAAATGACCGAATTGAACGCTGAACAGATTGGCCCGAACATGGAACTGGCAGGGAAGGTTGCGATCGTAACCGGCGGCGGACGGGACATTGGCCGCGCCTGCGTCATGAAACTGGCCAAGGCTGGAGCGTCGATCGCGATCAACTATCACAGCTCATCTTCGGGTGCGGAATCGGCGGTTCAGGAAATAACGGCTGCCGGAGGTAAGGCGATTGCCATACAGGGCGACATGACCTCCGGTGCAGATGTGGAAAGGCTGATCTCGGAGACTATCGCGACATTCGGACCTCGGATCGACATTCTTGCCCACGTGACCGGCGGATTGCTGGCCCGGAAGACCCTGTCTGAGATGGATATGGAACATTGGTGCCATGTCATGGACCTGAACACCACTTCTTTTGCTCGCACTGTTCAGGCCGTGTTGCCGCATATGAAAAAAGGCGGCGCGATCGTCGGGTTTGCGAGTCAGGCGGGGCGTGACGGGGGTGGCCCAGGCGCGGTCGCCTATGCGGCCTCGAAGGGTGCGGTCATGACGATGACGCGTGGATTGGCCAAAGAACTGGGGCCGGACATCCGGGTAAATTCGGTTTGCCCGGGCATGATCGACACCGATTTTCACAATGTCTTCACAAAAAGCGAAGTGCGGACCAACGTGGCCGGCGCCACGCCGCTTAAACGCGAAGGCACATCTGAAGATGTCGCCAATCTGGTCGCCTATCTGGCCTCAGACGCCGCTGCTTTCATTACGGGCGCGAACATCGACATCAACGGAGGCCTGCTCTTTTCATAACCGGCCTTCGCCGGGCATCGAGTCAACTGTCTGTTTTCTAGGGAGGAAATTATGAATATCAAACTGACTAAAACGCTGATGAGTGCCGCGACCGTGGTCGCAATTACCGGGAGCGCATCCTTCGCAGAGGATTGGCGCGGGTGGAATATCCACGTGGATGGTTACCCAAACACCATCGCGATGGACAAATTCGCAGAACTCGTTACGGAAAAAACTGGCGGTGAAATCAGCCTTCAAATGTTCCATGGGGGCACGCTGGGCAGTCAGCCCGACGCGGTTGAACAGGTCCGCGCAGGCGCATTGGAAGTCGGCAACTTTAACCTGGGCCCAATTGGCCCGATTGTCGCCGAGGCCAATGTTGTATCGTTGCCCTTTATATTCAAAGACGTCCCGCACATGTTCCGCGTCTTGGACAGTGAGGGTGGCGAGGCAATTGCGGCGGGCATGGCAGCCAAAGGCTTGACACCTCTTGCGTGGTATGACGCTGGCGCTCGCTCCTTCTACAACGGAACAAAGGCAATCAACGCACCTGCCGATGTTGAGGGAATGAAAGTTCGGGTCATGAATAATGACCTCTTTACAGGCATGATTTCTGAGCTTGGTGGCAACCCATCGCCAATGGCGTTTGCCGAAGTTTATCAGGCGCTGAAAACCGGTGTCGTCGATGGTGCCGAAAACAACTGGCCATCATACGAGTCAACTGGCCACTTCGAAGTTGCAGGTTTCTATTCGCTGTCTCAGCACCTGATAATACCCGAATGTATCTGCATTAATACCGACACGTTCAACGCACTGTCACCTGAGATGCAGGCCGCGGTTCGAGAGGCAGCTCAGGAATCTGCAAAACTTCAGCGGCAATTGTGGGCCGAGCGCGAAGCAGCCAGCCGTACAGCCGTCGAAGAAGCTGGTGTGGTCGTGAATGAAGTGGCAGACAAAGCCCCGTTCCAAGCGGCTATGGGCCCGGTTTACGAAGCCTACTTTGCTACGAACCCCGATTTACGCCCGCTTGTCGAGACTATCCAGGCGACGGACTGATTTAGCTACATTGGGTCTGATATTGTCCGGTCCCGCACATGCGGGTCCGGACGCCTGATCAAGAGTTGTGAGCCAATGAGTTATACTTCCCTGCCCCCGACATCTGTGCGCAAGATGATCCAGATCCTGGATTGGATCGCCGACGTGTGCCGGGTTTTGACCGGTGTCGCACTGGTTGTCATCACGGTCATATTCGGATGGCTAGTATTTGGTCGCTATGTTCTGAATGCGACGCCGACCTGGGTCGAGCAAGTCGCCTTGCTTCTCGTCATGACAATTGCGTTTCTCGGTGCGGCAGTAGGTGTACACGATAACACGCACTTGTCCGTGTCTCTCGTGCGTTCTGCGGTTCCTCCACGTGTGAGGACCATTTTGGTTATCTGCACAGACGTGCTTATGGCTGGGTTCGGCGCCTTGATGCTGTGGTTCGGAGCTCGACTTACGATCTTTAAGTGGGGATCGCTAATCCCATTGATTCAAGTCCCCGAAGGCTTGCGTTCATTGCCTCTCACGATTGGCGGAGGACTCATATTACTCTTTTCCGTTGGTCATCTAATCCGCCTCTATGTCGGTTTTGACGAGCGCAATGACAGCATAGAATAGAGGCGAATGATGGGAATACTTCTGTTGCTTGGCGTGTTCGCCCTCTGCGTTCTGATCGGAACGCCTGTAGCATTCGCGCTTGGAATAGCGGCCATTTCGGCATTTTGGTTCGAAGGCTTACCCTTGATGATCGGATTTCAGCGGATCGTCTCCGGGATCAATGTATTCTCGTTGATGGCGATCCCGTTCTTCATTTTTGCAGGTGAACTGATGTTCCACGGCGGGATAGCCATGCGTCTCGTCAGGTTTGCTTCAGCCGCTGTCGGGGCCGTGCGCGGCGGCTTGGGAATTGTGAACGTGTTTTCTTCGATGCTTTTTGGGGGGATTTCAGGGTCGGCCATCGCAGACATTTCCGCACTGGGGTCTATCTTGGTTCCTGTGATGAAAGAGAAAGGTTACGATGCAGATTACGCCATAAACGTGACCGTTACGTCCTCGATTGCCGGTATAATTATTCCACCCAGTCACAATATGATCATTTTCGCGATCGCAGCCGGGGGTGGAATATCGATCTCGAAGCTGTTTCTTGCGGGCGTTGTTCCAGGAGTTTTAATGTGCCTTTGCCTTGCTGTGGCGGCGTACCTTGTAGCGGTGCGCAGAGGTTATCAAGCTGAGACTTTCCCGGGTTGGTCAGCGCTCGTAGTGAGCTTCTTCAGTGCAATTCCAGGACTATTGACGGCTGTGATTATCGTCGGCGGTGTGTTGTCGGGTATTTTCACCGTTACGGAGTCCGGAGCTTTTGGGGCCATTTACGCATTTGTGGTCACTCTGATCGTCTACAGAAGCATAACGTGGGAAAACTTTTGTATTGCCGTCTCTTCTGCTGTGCGCACGACGGCGATGGTAATGATATTAATCGCATGCGCTGGTGCGTTTGCCTACATGCTGACCTTTTACAGAGTTCCGGACAGAACCGTAGATCTGCTTACTGGGTTGACAGAAAATCCGATACTCATCCTGCTGATGGTAAATGCGGTTTTGTTGTTGCTTGGAATGATTATGGATATGGCAGCTCTAATTCTGATCTGCACACCCATTTTTCTACCCGTTGCCAACAGCCTTGGGATTGATCCGCTGCAATTCGGGATGATCTTGCTCGTGAATTTGGGATTAGGATTGTGCACACCACCGGTCGGATCCTGCCTGTTTGTCGGTTGCGCCGTGGGTAAATTGCCAATGGAGAAAGCCGTGCGAACAATATGGCCCTTCTACTTGGCAATTCTCTTCGCATTAATGATTATCACTTTTGTACCCGCGATTTCACTAACACTGCCAAGCTTGGTTGGGTGAATAAAGTACATTCAAGTTTAAAGGCAGACACTTGAAGCTAAGCTTGTGTTCGAGTTTCTCTCTTAATAAAAAAAGGAAGCTGACATGTCGCAAAAACCCAAAGTGAATGCTCCCGTCGAGCAGATCAGTGTTTTTGATGTCTGCGGTGGCGAAATAGAGATTGGTCGGCCCAAAGATCGATGGACGATGCTTTTCGTCTATCGCGGGCGTCACTGTCCCAGATGCAAGCGATTTCTCAATAAATTGAACGCCATGCTGGCTGATTGGAGCAGCGTCATGGATGTGGTGGTCGTTTCTGCCGACTCTAAAGAAAAGGCTTTGGCCGACAAGGAAGAGTTCGGTTGGACATTTAATTTGGGCTTTGGATTGACCGAAACGCAGATGCGATCACTTGGCCTCTACGTGTCGGCCCCTCTTTCAGAGGCTGAGACAACGACACTGTTTGCAGAGCCCGGCGCATTCGGAATTCGGCCAGATGGCAGTTTGATGTTGGTCGACATTTCGAATGGCCCTGCTGCGCGCCCGGATCTTGAAGAATTGCTAGACGGAATGAAGTTCAATATCGAAAACAACCGCCCGACTCGGGGAACAGTTTTATAACTGCAACGGTGCAGTCAGGCGAATTCGAACCAGTCTCAGTTTACCGCAGAAACAGCGAACCTATCCGGAACAAAGTTGACGCCACTCGCTAAGTGTGGCGGCGCGGGTTAGCTTCAAGGTGTCTCGACTGGCTAGCGATCTTTCCTTGTTGAAGTGGTCGTAAACGGAGGAACGGACGGAGGCGAATTTCTGTAGACTTCGCATGCGCCTGAAACGCTGCATGGCGCGTTCACGCCGTCGGAAAGGAAGGTGCGAGTTCTCGACGGGGTTATTGAGCCACCTGCCCGTCCTTTGTTTTTTAGCACGCCCTAGTGTCTGAGTGCAGCCTTATAGAATGCAAAACAGTCGGTCACGATCTCATCGGCGCAACCATATCGCTTCATCAGTTTCTAGATGAATTTCAGCGCTGCAGCTTTGTTTCGGCGTTTGGTGACAACGGCCTCCAGTACTTCGCCCTCATGATCTACGGCCCGCCAGAGGTAATGCCGCTTGCCATTCACATTCACGAAAGTCTCGTCAACGTGCCACTTCCATTTTGAAAAGGCTCGGAGTTGCTGAACACGCTTCTGCCTTATCTCAGCAACAAACATCGGGCCAAACCTGTTCCACCAATATCGGACAGTTTCGTGGCTGACATCGATACCTCGCTCGTGCAGCAGATCTTCGACATTCCGAAGCGAGAGCGAGAAACGGATGTACAGCATCACCGAAAGGCGGATGATCTCGGGACTGGTTTTTAAGTATTTGAAAGAGGCAGGTCTGGTCATGCGCAAAAGCTACGCAACACCCCTACCCCGCTCAAGCAAAGTTCTTCTGAAAAGACCATCAGAGCAATTCAATCTGACAAGACGTAAAAAAGGCTTGCAATAATATCTACCTATTGATAGGTAGATTACATGAAGTACAAACCCCGACGGAGGTACTCAGATGAAGATTTATGATGTCGAAGGGTTCCCGAACCCTGCCCGTGTTCGTATTGCGCTGGCTGAAAAAGGCGCGTCAGACAAAGTTGAATTCATCCCTGTGGATGTGATGGGCGGCGAACATCGCACCCCTGAGTTCAAAGCCAAAAACCCCGATGCCGCAGTGCCTTGTTTGGAACTGGAAGATGGATCGCACATCGCTCAATGCAACGCGATCACAGAATATATCGACGCAACCTTCGATGGCCCATCATTGACCGGCGTGACTGCGCAAGAGCGCGCCCGAATCTCGATGATGAATCTGCGCGCGGAAAACGGTCTGTTGAATGCGGTCGGCACCTACTTCCACCATGCCACACCTGGCCTCGGCCCGGAACTGGAAACCTATCAATGCGCCGAATGGGGCAACAAACAGAAAGAGGTTGCCGGAAACACTATGGCCTATCTGGATGCGGTATTGGCCGAAAACGAATACTTGGCCGGAGACACATTCTCGGTGGCTGATATCACCGCCTTTGCAGGATTGGCGTTCGCCGATTTTGCCAAAGTTGAAATTCCTGAAACCCTGACCAACCTGCAAGCTTGGCGTGCTAAGATGGCGGCCCGTCCATCTATCGCCGGCTAAGCGAGAACTGCCATTTAAGTTGAAAGGACCCCTCCCATGGAACTCAACTCGGACTTCTCTTCGCGTGTCGTTGTTCACTCTGATCAGCTTGAGTGGCAGGCCTCGCCCATGAAGGGTGTGGACCGGCGCATGCTGGACCGAATTGGTGGCGAAGTCGCCCGCGCCACCACCATTGTGCGCTATGCACCAGGCAGCAAGTTTTCGGCCCACACCCATACAGGCGGTGAAGAGTTCATCGTTCTGGACGGCGTCTTTCAGGATGAGCATGGCGATTTCCCGGAAGGCACCTATGTGCGCAATCCGCCCACAACCGGGCACACGCCCGGCTCAGAACCCGGCTGCACGATCTTCGTCAAACTCTGGCAGTTCGACATGGAGGACCGCAATCAGTTCCGCAAAACCATGGCCGACGAACTGGCCGCACCCGTGAACGGGGTCGCCACTGCGACCCTGCACAAGGATGACCGCGAGGTTGTCACTTACAGCCATGTTGATGCAGGCACCGAGATTACTTCGAATGCGCCGGGTGGTATCGAGCTGTTAATGATTGGCGGATCTCTGACCTCAGGCGGTGACGTTCTGAAAAAGAACGACTGGCTACGCCTGCCTGAGGGTGAAGCGCTGTCGGCTATGGCTGGCCCAGACGGGGCGAAGGTCTGGATGAAGACTGGCCACCTGCCCTTTGCACAGCCACCGGTGGTTTAATTCATGAGTAGCAAGAAACCTATGGCGATTGTCGCCGGTGCGGGGGCTGGCCTTGGCCAGTCCCTTCTCGCGCGGTTTCAGGCAGGTGGCATGACGGCCATTGGTCTTGGACGGACGCAGCCGCAGGAAACGATCGCGCCGTTTCATCAGGTCGATCTGTCCGATCCGAGTGCGGTTGCGCCAGTGATTTCTGAATTGATCGCTACGCATGGCCCGCCGAAGTTCGTGGTACACAATACGGCTGAGCTGGTGATCGCGCCATTCCCCGAAACCGCATTGGAAGACTATCAGAGAACGTGGACATCAATGGTGCAATCTTTGGTCCTGCTGGGGCAATGTGTTCTGCAACCGATGGTGCGCGGCGGTGGTGGCGCGCTGATCGTTTCGGGGGCCACAGCGTCGCTGCGCGGCGGCCCACGGTTTTCCGCTTTTGCGTCGGCTAAGTTCGCCCTGCGCGGGCTGACACAATCGCTGGCACGTGAATATCAACCGGCTGGCGTACATATCTCGCACGTCGTTTTGGACGGGATCATCGATACACCCCGCTCGCGGGATTTGCACTCGCTGGATCCGTCGAAGATGATGAAACCGGACGAGATTGCCGAGGCCTACTGGCAGTTAGCCCATCAACCGCAATCCACCTGGACCCATGAGCTGGACCTGCGCCCGGCATCTGAGGGGTTCTGAGCGATGCAGACGCAAACTCTGATCATTGGCGCAGGCCTTTCTGGCCTCTGCCTTGCGCGACAGCTACAGGCACGAAACCATGACTACCTGCTGGTCGAAGCGCGGGGTCGACCGGGCGGACGTATCTTGACGGAAAGGCTGGAGGGTGGGTACTTCGACATGGGTCCCGCCTGGTTCTGGCCCGGGCAGCCGCGTATTGCAGCGTTAATAAAGCGGCTCGGTCTGGAGTGGTTCGAACAATATTCAACAGGCGCTCTCAGCTTTGAAAACGAGATCGGCCAGGTCGAGCGCGATCGCGGGTTTGCCTCGATGCAAGGATCGTATCGCTTGAAAGGTGGTCTGGGCGCCCTCACTGATGCGCTTGCCGCTGAGATACCGCCGAAGCGGCTCATCTTATCCGCGCCTATCGTCGGGTTAGAGAAGTCTGCGTCTGGGATCACCGCGACCGCTCAAACTGGGCAGGTCATCCATGCTCAGGAAGTCGTACTGGCCCTCCCTCCTCGCGTGGCGAGCAAGATCGCGTTCTCACCTGCTTTACCAGATGAAGCTTTAGCGGCAATGACTGGGATCGCGACTTGGATGGCCGGCCAGGCCAAAGTCATCGCTGTCTATGATAACCCGTTCTGGCGCACGGCCGGGCTGTCCGGTCACGCGATGAGCCGCAGGGGGCCGATGGTGGAAGTACACGACGCCTCCCCTGCCGAGGGCGGACCTTACGCGTTGTTCGGCTTTATCGGCTTACCCCCGCGCACCCGTAGCAACGAAGAACGGCTGCGGCAGTTGCTCAAAGGGCAACTGTCCAGGCTGTTCGGCGCCGAAGCTGCGGAGCCAAAGACACTCTTTGTTAAAGATTGGGCCTTTGACCCGTTCACCTCTATCGAAGCGGATCAACAGCCGTTATACGCTCATCCGCAATACGGGCTGCCCCATGCGATGACCCGTCTGTGGGATGGCCGTCTAATCTTTGGCGGGACCGAAGTTGCACCACAGTTCGGGGGCTATATCGAAGGCGCCCTGGAGTCTGCGGAAAACGCGCTGGCCCTGATCATGACGGAAAAGGTTTGAGCACGTATGACGAGTGATACCAAGACTGCCCTTCTGGATGTTGCCGAACACGCTGCGCGCGCGAGGGGGTTTGACGGGTTCAGCTATGCCGATCTGGCAGAGGCGGTGGGTATTCGCAAGGCGTCAATCCACTATCATTTCCCGACCAAAGCAGCGCTGTCGGCGGCACTCATGGATCGCTATCATGAGACCCTGCAGGCAGAGTGCAACCGCATCCGGGTAGAACACAAAACCGGGGCCGAGCAAATGCTGGCCCTGATCGACCTCTACCGGGATGCACTCAATGACGGGAAAACCTTGTGTCTCTGCGTGTCGCTCATCAGCAGCCGTGAAAGCCTTTCGGATGACGTGATCCAAAAGATCAGAAAATTCCGCGCCATGATGGTTACCCAAATCGAAGAGATCCTGAAGCTTGGCCAAGAGGATAAATCAATCACCGGTATCACCGATCCGATCTCGGAGTCCCGCGCGATACTGGCCCTTTTGGAAGGCGCGCATCTGACCGCGCGCGCAGAAGAGAATGTGAATACCTTCGATGAGGCTTTGGGCGTTTTAAAGTCCCGCTGTTGACCTTCGCCCCGACACATCGGATCGTTGCCGCAAGCAATTCATTTGATATTCGGAGCTTCCATTATGCCCAAAGTCATTCTGATCACCGGCACGTCAACCGGCCTTGGTGTTCAAATCGCCGTACAAGCGGCCCATGCGGGCCATACTGTCTACGCTACTATGCGAAACCTCGCCAAGCGCGGCATCCTGGATGCGGCCGCCTCTGACGCTGGCGTCAATTTCAACGTGCTTGAGCTGGACGTGCAAGACAGCGCCAGCGTAAACGCCGCAGTCGATCAGATCATCGCGAACGAGGGGCGGATCGATAAGCTGATCAACAATGCGGGTGCCGGATTTATTCGTACAACCGAACAAGCCAGCGAAGAAGAGGTCGCCTGGGTCATGGATGTGAATTTCATGGGTGTCGTGCGCTGCACAAAAGCGGTGATGCCACACATGCGCGCAGCACGCTCGGGCCACGTCATCACAATCTCATCCGTAGGCGGCCTAGTGGGTCAGCCGTTCAACGAGATCTACTGCGCCGCAAAGTTCGCGGTTGAGGGGTACACTGAGGCTTTGGCCAGCTACGTCACGCCCAATTTCGGTATCCATTTCTCGACAGTTGAACCGGGCGGTATTCAATCCGAGTTTGCGACCAATGTGCTGAAACATGTCGAGGCCACGGGCGGGATGCTTGAGGATGAGTATCTACCTATTCTCCAGAAGTATATTGGCGGCGCACAGGCGCGAATGGATGGCAGCGATAACTATCAAACTTCGGAACAAGTGGCATCAGTTGTCTTGGGCGTGATTGAAGCCTCTGACCCGCCGATCCGCGTTCGCACTTCAAACTGGGGTGAGGCGTTTACTCGCCTGAAAACCGAAGCAGACCCGGATGGAAAAAAGCAACAAGCAGCCGTGATTGAGCAGTTCCTACGCTAAAACCTTACTCGTGTAAGTCTGCTAGGAATGCGGCAGCCTTGCTGCAATTGCCACAGGTTTCCATGCTGCATCAACGGCGACGTCCGCTTTTTGCGATGTCGAGGAACACCAGCACGCGTCGATCATGCGTACAATCCCTGATCCTTTTCGGATCGGTTTCTGTCGGCAATGTCGTAAAGCTTTTCGCGAGCAGCGCCATGAAAAGGGTGCTGTCAGACGAATTCGAACTCGTCTCTATTAGGCCAGTGACGCTGTCCTTTATCCAGCACCAAGTTCGCGCCACTCGCTAAGAGCGGCGCTTCGTGTCAACTTGAAGGTGTCTCGGCTGGTCAGCGATCTTTCCTAGTTGAAGTGGTTGTAGACGGAGAAATGGACGGAGGCGAATTTCTGTCGACTTCGCATGCGCCTGAAACGTTGCATCGCGCGTTCGCGTCGTCGAAACGGCTGGTGCGAGTTCTCGACGCGGTTGTTGAGCCACCTTCCCGTCTTTTGTGTTTCGAGCGCGCCCATTTCTCTGAACGCAGCTCGATACGACGCGAAGCGATCGGTGACCACTTCGTCAACTTTACCGTGCCGCTTCATCAATTTCCTGAGGAATTTCAACGCCGCCTGCTTGTTTCGGCGTTTGATAACGATTGCTTCCAGCACTTCGCCCTCATGATCGACGGCCCGCCAGAGGTAGTGTCTCTTGCCATTCACCTTCACGAAAACCTCATCCACGTGCCACTTCCATTTGGAGTATGCTCTCAATTGCTGAACACGCTTTCTTCGGATCTCAGAGGCAAACATCGGGCCAAATCTGTTCCACCAATACCGGACAGTTTCGTGACTCACGTCGATGCCTCGCTCGTGCAACAAATCTTCGACGTTCCGAAGCGAGAGCGGGAAACGGATGTACAACACTACCGCAAGACGGATGATATCGGGACTGGTTTTGAAGTATTTGAAAGAGGCAGGTCTGGTCATGGGCAAAAGCTATGCAACACCCCTGCCCGCCTCAATACAAGCTCTTCTGACAAGACCGGGCTGACCATAGGCGCAGAGTGTCACCCCACGCGCCCTTCCAACCAACTACCGGCGTATCAAATGCTTGGGCCAGAACCGTATCGGCGGGATGCCATTCCGCCTTCCCATCGTGATGGGAAACATAGCCGCCAAAGGCGATCCGGTATCGGACTTCGGGACGCTCAAACTCTCAGGCGAAGCGCTGGTTTAACCAGGTTTCCGCTTTTTCGACCTGCTGACCTTCGACAAAACTCTGCTCGAAAAAAGCCATGCTCATAGCGGATGTCGTAACCATAAGCCGGAAGCCAAGAGTAGCGAGTGAGCCCATGAAACAGGCCGCCAGCCGTCCGAGGCCGCCATTCCCCAAGGCGGCATCAGGTTCGTCGTTGAATACGACCGACGCATCTTGGCCGAGTTACGCAAGAGCTTCCATAACCTCTTCCAACAGCCCCAGATTCGCGGTCATGTCTTCGACAAGTCGGCCAATCAAAAACTCCATTGAAAGGTAGTAAACACGTTTTGCGCCTGACTGATACGTCTCGCGCGTGCTTTCGAACCAAGGGTCAACTATGCGGTCGCGCAACGTTAGCGAAACCGCCATTCGCCAATCATAGGTCGACGCATGTACTGCGTCTTTGCCGAGCGAATAGTTGAGATGTCTGAGGATTTGTGAGTGCATGATTAAACAGGGCCAATAGTTTTGGTCGGGTTGGGTTTGATTGCGACGCCTATGCCGTCAGACACACTTCCATAATTGAGGAATTGAACACCTTCGGCTTCAAGAGTTGTGCGCATCGCTTCGATAATAGCGTGCTTCACGCCGCTTTTTCCGGCTTCAAACCGGTGTACGGTCATATGAGAAACCCGCGACAAATCGGCAAATCCCTTCATAGACAATCCAGGCGCGTTGCGGGCCATTCTAAGCTGTTCTGGTTTCACGTTTTTCTCCAGAATCTTTGGGGGATCACAGATGAGCAAGCCTGCCCTATCTGACTTTCTTAATAACGGGTCCAACACATCCGCGATCTACGCGATTTACACTCCTGATCGGTCAACCAGTATTTCCTACCAAAAGCACGAGTGACACCACCCACAGATTTGCCTCAAGCCTCATCAACGTACGCGATAAGAGCAGCTTCGCAACCATTCTGCCAAACCATGTCGAGCCACTTGGAAAACGAACTGGAAAACGGTTTGGCGTCCTTCAAGTCACCGTAAATCCGACTTTGTTCAAGCCAGACCGCCGGGTTTGACTTGGCGGCAAGGGCTGCCTCACTCAGTCTATCCCAAATCGGATCATTCGCCTCGATCACACTACCATCTTCGCGTGTGCCTGCGCACATACGTGCCCATAGCGCCTCGACGAGCGCTAAACCGGTAACGGAACGCCCAGCCTTCAACTGGTCTCGCAATATCGGCAAAACGAAACCTGTATGGCGCGCTGAACCGTCGAAAGCCACGCGTCTGGTCGTGTCCACAATCCTTGGATTTGAAAACCTGCTTTCAACGAGGCCTACATACTCTTCCGGACTTTTTCCGGAAACCGATGAAACCGTTGGCGCAATCTCTATTCTCTGAACTTTACCAAAAAACTGCGAAACAACCGGGTGTCTCATGCATTCGGAAATCGTCTTGAGCCCTAATATCTCACCCACATTTGCGAGCACCTGATGCCCGGCATTGAGGACTCGAATTTTCATAGCTTCAAACGCATGAACGTCGTCAGTGAAGATTGCGCCAACCTCACCCCAGTCCGGACGCCCAGCGCAGAAATTGTCTTCAATCACCCATTGGCGATACGCTTCGTGCGTGACCACAGCAGCATCGTCAATGCCAAAATCTATGGCAAGTGCAAGTTCGCTTGGACCGGTCGAAGGGGCGATGCAATCCACCATCGAATTCGGAAATGTGGCGTTGGTGTCAATCCAATCGGCCAGTTCAGGGTCGGACATGCGAGCCATCGAAACAACGGTTTGCCTAAGGACGTCACCGTTGCTTTGCAGATTGTCGCAACTTAGCCCGGTGAAGGGCGCATGCCCTGCGTCTCGTCTCACGCGAAGGGCGGCCACTATGGCACCAAAGACTGTTCGGGGCGCCAAAGGATTTTTGGCGTCGTGCTGAACGTCAGGGTGGTTGGCGTCAAACCCGTTCGTGACTGGATCAACGTAGTAGCCACTTTCGGTTACAGTCATAGAAACGATGCGAATGGCCGGATTCGACATCGTGCGAATTAGCGCTCCGTTGCCGTCTTCAATAGGCAGGTAGTTGATCATCGAGCCTATGACTTCAGCTGAGATTTTTTCAGGATCGAGCTCGATCAGGGTCGTGAGGCAATCCTGTGCAAGCAGTTTCTCCCGCATAGTCGCATCATAGGGTCGTACGCCCGCGCCGATGATGGCCCAATCTTCAGCTTTTCCTTGCTGCATTAATCGGTGCAAGTACCATGCTTGATGCGCGCGGTGGAAATTGCCGACGCCCACATGAATAATACCTGGTTTCAGGGTGGTACGGTCATATCTTGGGCGCTCGACGGTGAGCTGGTCGAGTGTCGCATTCGAAAGGGAGATCAGCTCATCCATTGCCCACCATCCACGTTATAAGTTTGTGCGACGATGTAGTTCGCCGCATCACTTGCCAGAAAAACAGCCATTCCGGTCAAATCGTCCGGTGTGCCCATGCGTCCGTAGGGCACGGCGGCATCAACTTCCTGTTTCTTTTGTCCGGGTGCCTTGTCTTCATACTTGGCAAAGAACGCATCCACGCCGTCCCAGTGCTCGCCGTCGACGACACCCGGAGAAATCGCATTCACGTTTATGCCGTGCTTGATCAGGTTCAGCGCCGCCGACTGAGTCAGGCTGATGACCGCCGCTTTTGTCGCGCAATAGACTGCAACCAACGGCTCACCGCGCCGTCCGGCTTGACTTGCCATGTTGATGATCTTGCCACCTTTCCCGCGCTCAATCATGCACCGCGCTACGGCCTGCGTCGTAAAGAGAGTACCCGCTACATTGATGTCAAAAGCGCGTTGATAGTCGGCGCGTTCGATTTCAACAATCGGGGCTGCTGTGAAAAGTGCTGCGTTGTTGACCAGAATGTCTATATGCCCGAACTCCCCTATTGTATTGCCCACAGCGTTGTCGATGCTGGCCTGGTCGGTCACATCCATAGCCACCGCGATTGCATTTTCTCCAAGTGCGGCAGCGCTTTGGCGAGCGCCATCAATATTGATGTCGGCGATGGCGACTCGAGCGCCTTCACTGACGTAGGCTTCGGCAAAGGCCCGCCCGATTCCTCGGGCAGCACCTCTGATCAGGGCTGTTTTTCCAGCCAGTTGCATTATTCGATCCTTAGACCTTGAGCGTCGAACTTGTGCAACTTGTCCATTTGCGGTGTCAGGTAGATCGTGTCGCCGTGCTTGGCCTGAATGTCACCTGTAATCCGCACGGTGACCATGTCAGCAAGACCCGTGTCATGGACGTGAATGAAGGTGTCCGATCCCAGGTGCTCCGCCACACCAACGACGCCTTTCCACATTCCATCAGTCATGCTGACATCTGTGTGTTCAGGACGAATGCCGATTGTGGTTGCCCCGTTTTTCTCGGCCTCAGCACCTGAGATCAGGTTCATTTTCGGAGACCCTATGAACCCCGCGACAAATTCGTTACGTGGACTGTGATAGAGCTCTAGCGGTGACCCCACCTGTTCGATCACGCCAGCCCGCAAAACGACGATCTTGTCCGCCATGGTCATGGCTTCAACCTGGTCGTGGGTCACGTAGATCATTGTCGTCTTGAGCCGTTCGTGAAGTTCACTGATTTCAAGCCGCATACCAACACGCAGGGCCGCGTCGAGGTTGGACAGCGGTTCGTCGAAAAGGAATGCCGCCGGTTCCCGAACAATTGCCCGGCCAATAGCAACGCGCTGACGCTGACCGCCCGACAATTGCCCCGGACGCCGATCCAGATAATCGGTAAGATTCAGCGCCTTTGCGGCTCCTTCAATCCGGCGATTTTGTTCGTCCTCATCGATCCCTGCCATTTTCATCGGGAACGCGATGTTTTTGCGCACCGACATATGCGGGTACAGGGCGTAAGACTGGAAGACCATTGCCAAGCCGCGCTTTGCGGGGGGCACGTCAGTAGCATCCGAGCCATCAATTTCGATATGACCCGTAGTGATGTCTTCGAGTCCCGCGATCAGGCGCAATAGTGTGGATTTACCGCAGCCCGAAGGCCCGACAAAAACCGTGAACTCGCCGTCTCCAATTGTCAGGTCCAGCGGCGGAATGACTTGAACGTCGCCGAAGCTTTTGGTCACTTGGTTGAGTTTGATTTGTCCCATTGGTCAAGTTCCTTATTTGACGGCGCCGAAGGTCAGGCCGCTGACAAGTTGTTTCTGGCTGAACCAGCCAAGGATGAGGATCGGCGCAATGGCCATGGTTGATGCTGCACTGAGTTTGGCAAAGAACAGGCCTTCGGGGCTGGAGTAGCTAGCAATGAAGGCCGTCAGCGGAGCCGCATTAGCTGCTGTAAGGTTCAGTGTCCAAAACGCCTCGTTCCAGGCCAGAATGAAGTTCAGCAGCAAGGTCGAAGCTATGCCGGGAACTGCCATCGGTGTGAGAACGTGAAGGATTTCCTCTTTCAGCGTCGCACCGTCCATTCGGGCCGCTTCAAGGATCTCACCTGGGATTTCCTTGAAGTATGTGTACAGCATCCAGACGATGATCGGCAGATTCATCAGCATGAGGATGATGACCAGCGCGCCTCGGCTGTCGAGGATGCCAAGTTTGATGCAGATCAGGTAGATCGGGTACAGAACACCAACCGCCGGTAGCATTTTAGTGGACAGCATCCAGAGGAGAATGTCCTTGGTGCGATTGGAAGGAACGAAAGCCATCGACCAGGCCGCAGGGACCGCCACGATGATACCCAATATTGTCGAACCCCCGGCGATGATGATCGAGTTCCAAAGGAACCGGGCGTAGTTGGACCGCTCCATCACCGCAGAGTAGTTTTCAAGCGTCCAGTCAAATGCCAGGAACACCGGAGGGTCTGCGATTGCGGTAGCTTCGGTTTTGAAGCTGGTCAGGACAGTCCAGAGGATCGGAAAAAAGATCAGCAGTCCAACACCCCAAGCGGCGGCTGTGTTGATGATCTTACGTTGTTGAGTTACTGCGCGGGCCATCTTTTCCTCCTCACGCGTCCAGGTTCTTGCCGACGATGCGCATCAGGAAGATCGCAACGATGTTGGCGAGAATGATTGCATAGACACCACCAGCGGAACCGAGGCCAACATTCTGACTTTCAAGAACACGTTGGAAAATCAGATAGGTCAGAGTACGGGTGCCAAACGCGCCTCCGGTCGTGACAAATATTTCTGCAAAGATTGCCAGCAGGAAGATCGTCTGGATAAGAACCACGATCGTAATCGCACGGCTGAGATGTGGCAGAGTGATGTAACCAAACCGCTTCAGCGGCGGAGCACCATCCATTTCTGCTGCTTCCAATTGTTCACCGTCCAGAGACTGGATTGCCGTCAACAGGATAAGCGTTGCGAACGGCAACCATTGCCAGGAAACGATCATGACGATTGAAGGCAGTGAAGCCTCAGACAGCCACGCGATCGGCTCAGCCCCTAAAAAGCGCCACAGATGGGCGAACAGACCGTTTACCGGATCCATGAACATATTCTTCCACACCAACGCAGAAACAGTTGGCATGACAAAGAATGGTGCGATCACCAGAATGCGGACAACACCTTGCCCCCACATTGGTTGGTTCAACAAGATCGCCAGCAACACACCAAGGATCACGGTGATTAAAAGAACTCCACCGACGATGGTCAGGGTTGCTATCACTGACGGCCAGAACGCGCTGGAGCTAACGAAACGAACATAGTTATCGAAACCGACCCACCCAAGATCTCCTCCACGCAGTGGAAGGTATTGCTTGAATGAGAAAATGAGCGTCATGATCAGAGGCACGAGCATCCAGCCGAGGAGCAAGATGACTGCTGGGGCCATCATAAGCCGCGCCGCTGATCGGGAGTGTTTAGTAGCCATCGGGCATACCTCCTCTGTTGATTGCCATGAGGCTATCTTAAACAGTGCATAGTTATTGAAAATTTATGGTGCCTCGGGAAACACTTGGGAGAAGAGTGTTGCCCGAGACCGGTGGAGCGCTTAGCGGTAGCCAGCGGCTTCCATAGCGTCGTTTGTCAGCGCCTGAGCTTTGGCAAGCGCCTCATCAACGGTCTGCTGACCTGCATAGACAGCAGAGAATTCCTGGCTCACTTCCGTCGCGATGCCCGCAAATTCCGGGATTGCCACGAACTGGACGCCAACATACGGAACCGGCTTCACAGTCGGGTTTGTCGGGTCCGCAGCTAGAATTGAATCCAGCGTCTTCTGGGCAAAGGGAACCGCCTGATAGTTGGGGTTTTCGTAAAGCGATGTACGCGCGCCCGGAGGTACGTTCGCCCAACCTTCGTTTTCTGCGACAAGTTCAATATAGTCTTTTGACGTTGCCCATTCGATGAACGCTTTTGCTGCAGCTTCCTTTTGCGTTCCGGCGGGAACCGCCAGCGCCCATGCCCAAAGCCAGTTTGCTTTCTTGTCGACACCTTCACTGTTCGGTGCTAGCGCGAAACCAACCTTGTCGGCAACAGTTGAGTCATCAGGATTGGTTACAAACGAAGCCGCGACGGTGGCGTCAATCCACATGCCACACTTGCCCTGCTGGAACAGGTTCAGGTTTTCATTGAACCCGTTGGTCGCGTAGCCGGTTGGGCCGGATTCCTGCATCATGTCGACAAAGAAGGTCAGCGCCTCTTTCCACTCTGGCTGATCGAACTGGGCATTCCAGTCTTCGTCAAACCAGCGCGCACCGAAGGAATTGCCGGTTACGGTGATAAAGGCACCGCCTTCACCCCAGCCTGCTTTTCCGCGCAGGCAGATTCCGTTGATGTCATTGTCACGGTCTGTCATCGCTGCAGCAGCTTCGCGGATGAATTGCCAGGTTGGCGCCTCAGGCATTTCCAGACCGGCCTTCTCCATAAGGTCAGTCCGGTACATGATCATCGAGCTTTCGCCGTAAAATGGCGCGGCATAGAGAGTACCGTCGTGGCTCAGACCGGCTCGCATGGCTGGCAGAATATCATCCGCATCGTACTCAGCAGAAAGATCGTCAAGCGATACCAACCATCCATTGGCGCCCCAAATCGGTGTTTCGTACATGCCAATGGTCATGATGTCGAAAGAACCGCCCTTTGCGGCGATGTCCGTTGTGACACGCTGGCGCAATACGTTTTCTTCCAATGTGACCCACTCGACCGTGTGGCCGGTCTTATCAGTGAAGTCCTGAGTCAACCCCTGCATGCGAATCATGTCACCATTGTTCACGGTGGCGATGACAAGATTCTCTGCTAGTGCGCCACTTGCAGTGACGAGTGTCATTGCCGTCGCCGCATATAGAGCTTGTTTGAATGACATCCTAATTCTCCTCCTCGTTGGATGATGACTTTGACTTTAGTCAAAACCACAACGCGAAGTCAATTAGAAATTTACGCGCGTAAAATTATGGATGGTTGCGCGACCAATAATGCCTCAGGCCGACTCCCGCATGATCAAACGGCCCTCAAACAGTTTTTCCTGCCTTTCGGTCGGGGCCTCTCCCGTCTCGAACAATGCAAACAGGGTGGACACCGACCAATTCGCGATAGCTTCGTAATCTTGCGCGATTGTCGTCAGAGGGGGGCAAGTAAATCTGGAAAAAGGGTGATCATCGTGGCCTGCAATCCTGAGGTTACATTCGTGACCATGACCAACCTTAAAGCCAAGGCCATAGGCGGCTGACAAAAGACCAATTGCAAAGCGATCATTGCTGCACAGGATCGTGTTAGTGCTGAATGCTCCCTCGGATAAAAGCCGACCCCCTTCAACTTTTCCAATTTCCTCGAAGTCCCAGCCTTCTCCGTTTACTCGAAAAATGCTCGGCGTTTTACCGTGCCGCTCCATGCTTTCGATATAGGCTTGTCGGTGTTTGTTGGCGTTCGGGTTCAGAGGTTTCTTCATTTCGAAAAAGCAAGGCGGCTCGCCACTGCGGCAGAGGTACTCAACCATCAAGTCAACACTTTGAAAATGATCGGTACCAACAAATGCCCGTCCGACATTATGCATATTGGCGTCAAACAAGACGACCGGAATATCCGCATCAAATGCCTTTACGGCGTCTGTATCAGACAGCCTGCCGAATGGTGCCAATAATACACCCGCTGGTTTCAAGGATTTAAGCGAGTTAAGGTTATCTCGCTCCATTTCGGGATTACCGTGTGAACTGAGTAAAATCGGGCTGTAACCGGCCTCAATGCATGCAAGCTCCACACGTCTGCCGATCTCGGAAAAGAACGGGTCAGCTAAGTTAGGTACTATAACGCCAATGTTCTTGGTGGTGCGTCTGTTTTGGTTCATCGCGAAAACATTCGGATGATAATCATACTCTTCCAGCGCTGCTTCGATCTTTTTTCTTGTGGAAGCACGCACGCTTTCAGGATCGTTGAAATACTTCGAGACGGTAGGTCGAGAAATCCCACTGATAGCTGCAAACTCTTCCATATTTCGGATTTTACGTTGCAAATTTTACCTCACACCAAATTACAACCTATCGCGCGATAAATTTTGTCAAATTTAGTAGTGAATGACCTGCGATGTCAAGTTACGCGAAATGATCCTAACCGGCGAGCTGCCTCCTAGACAAAAACTCAAAGTTGAACAGCTTCGCGGGCTTCTGGACACCGGCGCAAGCCCTATTCGCGAAGCACTTACCTGCCGTTGGACTGTGTAGAACGATTGGCAACTGGTTATCGTTGGTGCGAAGGGACGGTTTGGTTCGCGTGCGGACGAGCTTGCACGATAGGAAAGACAGCCTCATTTCGCAAACCGGGCATTGTGACATAGTTGAGTGCAAGGGCAGCAAGCTGCCCTTGCTTGATTTGCTGTTCAGAAAGGAACCCGATGGTGTGAAGGCGGTGGGCGTTCAATCTGTGGCGGGGGGCCGACGTCCTCCCTATGGTAATCCGGCAGTTCAGCTAGCTTGCGCAGAAGAGGCCGTTCTTTGCTGGATTGTAAGGCAAGTACAGCATCCAGCCGCAGCAAGAGGCCACGCGACCGTTTGAAGGGGATGTATAGTGATAAGGTTGGCATTGTTCTCTATGTTAATGATGGAAAGCCGCCACGTGAAGAAAACACAAAAAAGGCCGCTCACGAGGCGGCCTTCAGATCGGTAATCTGTCAGACCGCTTTAAGGGGCTACTGCGCCTGCCGCGCGAAGCATCGAGGACTGAAAATTCAGCATTTCTGATCTCCTATATCAGGGTTTCCAGTTCTGGAGGTGCTGTCAGACGAATTCGAACCAGTCTCAGTTTGCCGCGGAAACCGCGAGCCTATCCGGAACAAAGTCGACGCCACCCGGCGAGAGCAGCGCTGCGTGTCAGCTTGAAGGTGTCTCTGCTGGCAAGCGATCTTTCCTGGTTGAAGTGGTTGTAGACGTAGGAATGGATGGAGACGAATTTCTGCAAACTTCGCATGCGCCTGAAACGCTGCATCGCGCGTTCGCGTCGTCGAAACGGTAGGTGCGAATTCTCGACGCGCTTATTGAGCCACCTGCCCGTCTGCTGTTTTTTGAGCGCGCCCATTTCTTTGAGCGCAGCCTTGTAGAAAGCGAAGCGATCTGTGACGATCTCTTCGGCGCAACCGTGCCGCTTCATCAAATTCTTGAGGAATTTCAGTGCTGCAGCTTTGATTCGGCGTTTGGTGACGAGGGCCTCAAGCACTTCACCTTAGTGATCGACGGCACGCCAGAAGTAGTGGCGTTTGCCGTTCACTTTCACGAATACTTCGTCTACGTGCCACTTCCATCTTGAAAAGGCACGGAGTTGCTGAACCCGTTATATTCGGATCTCTGATGCATACATCGGGCCGAACTTGTTCCACCAGTATCGGACGGTTTCCTGGCTCACGTCGATGCTTCGCTCGTGCAACAAATCTTCGACATTCCGAAGCGAGAGCGGGAAACGGATGTTCAGCATCACCGCAAGGCGGATGATCTCGGGACTGGTTTTAAAGTATTTGAATGAGGCAGGCCTGGTCATGGGCAAAAGCTACACAACAACCCTACCCCGCTCAATCAAAGTTCTTCTGACAAGACCAATAAGCACATTGGTGGAAAGTTTCGGAACTCACTTCGATGCCAAACTTTTGCAGCAGATCTTCGAGATTTCGAAGCGAGAGCGGCAATCGATTGTATAGCGTCACCGCAATGCGGATGATCACGGGACTAATTTCAAAGATTTTGAAAGAGGCAGGTCTGGTCATGGCAAAAGCACGCGACCGCTATGTCCCGCTCAACAAAAGCTCTTCTGACAAGACCTCTCGACAAAGGCTGGTATAGTCTTTTGCTACACCGTGTCTTTCGTAGTTTGCCTCAATACCAAGCGCGTTGAAGTCCGCGTGGGTTGTGCTGGCGTAGCACCATCTTGCAACCACTGCAAAACAGTGTCCGCAACTTGTTCTCCAAACTCAGAGACGCCGCAATGTACGGTAGACAAAGCTGGCCAGCATTCTGATGCTTCCTTGATGTCGTCGAAACCGACAATCTGAAACTCCGTGCCAATCTTTACCTGAGTTTCATGGCAGGCATTAATCATCCCAAAAGCAACAAGATCATTGAAACAGACTGCGGCATCGCACGCAGGATGCTCTTTGAAGAGGTTGACCGTTGTTTCATGTCCAAATGATCGGCTGGATTCCCCTGTTTTTACAATAGGCTGCAAGTGGTTGTCTTTCATCGTACTGATATAGCCGGACAGTCTTTCCTGAGTGACTTCGGCACCATCCAGACCACCGACAAAGGCGATGTTCCGCGCGCCCGTTTCGATCAGATACTGCGTTGCCGCGCGTCCGCCCTCTGCGTAATCAGGGGCGATAAAGGGAAATCTGCCTGTTTCGCTTTCAACCCGTCGCAAGACTTGCATCAACGGAATGCCAGCTCGCTCTACCGCGGAGAAGGTGTTTGTGACATCGCCATAAGCAGGCGATAGGATCAAAGCAGAAACACCGTGCTCAAGCATCGCGCCCACCACTTGATCCTGAAGTTCGGGGTCTTCGTTTGTGTTCGCCAATACGACCGCATAGCCTCGGGACGCCAGCGCCATCTGCAACGAAGTCGCAAACTCGGTGAAAAACGGGTTGGTCAGGTCGTTTATCACCAAACCTATTAGCGCCGTTCCCGTGGATCGCAGATTTGCCGCCGATCGGTTATAGACATACCCGATCTCTTTCATCGCGGTATGGACGAGCTTGCGTGTCTCCGGCTTCACCTGCGGACTGCCCTGCAACACAAGGCTTACCGTCGACTTGGAAACGCCCGCCGAGTTGGCGACATCTATGATCGTGGGTCTTCGCATTCAGGCTATTGTTCAACTCCATGCAAGCTGAGAAGCGTGGTCATCCGTGCTTTAGCCAGTTCAGGGTCTGAGAGTAAACCGGCCTGATCCGCCAATCTGAATACTTGCGCGTAGTGGCAGATGTCACGGCTGGATTGGAACCCACTCGGCATGATGAAATGGGACTGGGCTCCGTTCAGCCATGCCAGATAGGCAATCCCGGCTTTGTAGAACCGCGTCGGAGCCTTAAAAATCTCTCGACTGAGGGGAATAGTCGGTGCGAACAGCGCGTTGTAGCGATCCATGTCGCCCATAGCCAACGCCTCAAGCGCCTGGCTGGCGGCGGGGGCGATAGCAGCGAAAATGCCGAGCAGAGCGTGGGAAAAATGCGCTCCATCCCCGGCAATAAGCTCGGCGTAGTTGAAATCGTCACCAGTGTAGAGGCGCACGCCGTCCGGCAAACGTGCGCGAAAGCATTCTTCATGTGCCTGATCCAACAAGGATATTTTTATCCCATCAACCTTGGCGGGATTTTCGTTGATCAGGGACAGTACAAAGTCGCTGGCCGCGTCGATATCCGTGCTACCCCAATAGCCCGTCAATGCAGGATCGAACATATCGCCCAGCCAGTGCAGGATTACAGGCTCCGCAGCCCCATCGATCAGCGCGCGGTATACATCATGGTAGGTGTCCGGACCTGCCTTGATCGATGGGAAGGCGCGTGACGCCATGAGGATCAATTGCCCTCCGGCGGCTTCGATCGCCTCGGCCTGATGCTCGTAGGCTGACAGGATTTCACCTGCTGTGTTCAACGCGCTTAGAGGCAGGTGATCAGTCCCTGCCCCACAAGCCACCCGAGGCGACAACGGATGCGCCTGCGCAGCCTTCATTGTGCGCTGGATCAGCTCCAGCGCGGTCTCCCAATCGACGCCCATACCCCGTTGTGCGGTATCCATGGCTTCGGCCAGACCCAGCCCCTGATCCCAGAGTCCCTGACGAAATCGCAGGGTCGCTTCCCAATCAACTGCGGGACGCCCCTCCCAGGGATTACGTTCCGCCAGCGGGTCTGAAACCACATGAGCCGCCGCAAAGGCCGTGCGCGTCAGAGGCACCTGCGGCTTGCGCGGTACTAACGGCTTTCCGGTCAGCGCATAGGGTTCCAGCTGCCCCTCAGGATTTGGCAAAATCAATTTCACTGTCTCAAACCTCCAAATCCAGAACCAGAATGCCGTCGATGCCACCCACGGCGTTCTCAACCAGTTGCGCGCCCAGCGCTTTGTGCGTTTCGTTGTTCTGATAGGCCTCCAGCACGCCCCAATCGTTGAAGTCGATCACAAACCCATGCATGTATCCGCGTTCGATCTGCTCGGGGCTCTCACTGCGGCCCCCGGTAAACCCGCTGGCCCCGGGAAGGGCCTTGGACACGTCCTCGAGACCTTTGTAGATGGCTCCGATTGTCTCCTCGGTCACGTCGGCGCGGAATTTGGTCAGTACGATATGGCGGATCATTTTTAGAAACCCTGATCTTGTTTGATCATGTCGGAAGCTTTTTCCCCGATCATGATTGTAGGTGCATTGGTGTTCGATGAATTCACTGTCGGCATAATCGACGCATCCGCGACGCGAAGCCCTTCGATCCCATTGAACCGCAGGCGCGGGTCCAGAACGGCTTCGGCATCGCTGCCCATACGACAGGTACCAGCGCAGTGGTGCGATGTTTTGGAGTGTACACAGATATAATCGAAATACTCCTGCTCGGTCCGCACGTCCGGGCCCGGCAAACGTTCTGCCAAGATGTACGGCTTCAACGCATCCTGAGCGAGGATGTTCTGCACCAGCTTCAGGCCCCGAATGGACATCTCGCGATCGTAGGGATCCGCCAGATAGTTGGGATCTATCAGCGGCATCATCGCAGGGTCCGAGCTTTGCAATCGGACGGATCCGCGTGACCTGGGTCGCAGAAAACAGGCGTTCAGTGTAACCCCACCGTTGGGCATCGCCTCGACCCCTGCCTCAATGCCGGTACCAAGCCCTAGATGCATCTGAAGGTCCGGCGAACGCGCATCCGGGTCTGCGTACCAGAACCCACCCGTTTCGAACAGGCTGGACGCGACCGGTCCCTTGCGGGTGAAAAGGTATTGCAGGCCTGCAAAAGCTGAAAGGTGCAGCTTAGCAAAACGGTCGTAGGTGTGCGGGCCGGTCACTTCGCAGATGGAATACAAATCCAGATGGTCCTGCAAATTCGCGCCCACCTGCGGCTGATGAAAAACTGCGTCGATGCCAAGGCTGTCCAAATGATCCGCCGGTCCAATTCCCGACAGTTGCAACAAGCGCGGCGAACCGATGGCACCTGAGGACAGAATGACCTCTTTCGCGGCGGAGATCTTGTCCCCGTTCATCATCTCGACACCAGTCGCCCTGCCCTTGTCCACCATAATGCGGCGGGCCTGTGCGCCAGTGCGCACTGTCAGGTTCGGGCGGCTGCGGTTCGGCGCGATAAACGCCATCGCAGCAGAGGATCGTCGCGCATTGCGCTGGGTCAGCTGATAGTACCCCGCTCCATCTTGTTTGGCCCCATTCACATCGCGTGTTTCAGGTATCCCCACTTCCCCAGCGGCCTTGATGTAGGCATCGCAGATTGGCAAAGGGGCTGCGGGCATGGACACGCCCAGCGGTCCGCCCTTGCCGTGAAATTCGTCGTCGTAGGTGTCGTTGTCTTCGGACTTTTTGAAATAGGGCAGCACATCGGCATAACTCCACCCCTCGCACCCCATCTGTCTCCAGTCATCGTAGTCCTGAGCTGCACCCCGCGTGTAGATTTGCGCGTTAATTGCAGAGCCTCCGCCGATCACCTTGGCCTGGGTGTAGTTGAAGACCTTGTTCTGCATGTGCTTTTGCGGAACCGTGGACCAGCCCCAGCTGCCGATACCCTTGGTCATCTTCGCGAACCCGGCTGGCAGGTGAAAGAACGGGTGACGGTCGGTGGAGCCAGCCTCTAGCAACAACACACGCGTCGATGGTTCTTCCGAAAGACGCGCAGCGATCACCGAGCCTGCCGAGCCGCCACCAATGACAATGAAATCATATCCTTCAGACATTCTTGTGTGCCCTGACTTACAGACGTGAAATCGACAAGCCGCCATCCACCGGGATGGCGGCACCGTTCGCAAAGTGCATGTGCCCTTGAACCAGTGGGACGACAACTGACCCAATATCCTCGGGCTCACCCCAGCGTGCCGCGGGAACAAGACCGCCCTCGATACGGTCGGTATACTTGTCGCGCACGCCCGCCGTCATCTCGGTCGCGATGATTCCCGGTCGTAGCTCAAAGACACCGATGCCTTCGGGGGCCAAGCGTACTGCGAACAACTGAGCCATCATCGCTGCGGCCGCCTTGGACACGCAGTAATCGGCGCGTTCGATCGATACCATTGTCGCGCTTACAGAGGTGACAAAGGTGATCGAACGATAGGTATCTTGCGTCTGCTCCAACATGCGCCGGGCCACCTCTTGCGCCAGAAAAAACGCGCCACGCAGGTTGATGTTCTGCACGAAATCCCAATTCTCGGGCTTCAGGTCCAGCATGTCACCGCGCACTGGCGCCCCTACGCCTGCATTGTTGATAAACGCGGTGATCGGGCCCAAATCGGCTTCGATCTGATCCAGTAGCGCCGGAACGTGATCAATGTCGGACACGTCGTGCTGCACATAAATTGCGCTTGGGCCAAGCTCTGCCAAAGTCGCCTCAACGACCGGTTTGTAGGGCGCCGAGCGAGAGGCTATTGCGACCTTGTACCCTGCGGCGATCAAGGCGCGCGCCACCCCGAGTCCAATGCCCTGTTGTCCTCCGGTCACCAATGCTGTTCCGGTCATGCGGCAAACTCCGTTTCAATAATGTGACGACCTGCCCGGAGTGCGAGTGCGGCTATAGTAAGAGCCGGATTCACTGCCGCAGATGTCGGAAGAACTGACGCGTCGGCGATGAACAGGTTCTTGTGGTCGTGGCTGCGGCAGAACGTGTCGACGACACTGCTTGCCGGGTCATTACCCATCCGCGCTGTGCCGCATTGATGCGACGGAGTGCACCGATCAAATGGTCGCGACAGTACCACAGGAAACCCCGCCTGCTTCAGATGCGCCTTTAGCCGCGCAACCAAGGCCTCGTGCGCCGCCCAATTCGAGCGTTTCCAGTCCAGCGTGATTTGGTCTCCTTCGACCGTCACCCGGCTGTCTGGGTTCGGCAGGTCTTCGGACATGGCATAGAAATCAAAGCTGCGATTGGCGATTAGCGCTGCAATTGGCCTCGGCAGGCTGGTTTGCGACGAAAGGATCGGCCCGGTGATCTTTCCCAGCATCTGAATATTGCCCAATGGCAAACCACCCTGCCCGCCGCTGTTGTAATAGTCGTTAAACATCAACGTTTTCTGATAGACCGCCCTATTTCGACGCAGCGGATGAAGGGCCAGCACCGCCGAACAATTGTGGTTCATAAAGTTCCGTCCGACCTGATCGGACCGATTGGCAAGACCGGTTGGACAATTGTCGTTCGCGGACTGCAGCAACAGTGCCGAGGACTGTACCGCACCTGCTGCAAGCACGATGACCTGCGCATGCAGGGTACCGTGACCATCAACTTCGACACTTGTGACACGACCAACGGCATCAGCCTTCAATTTTCGGACACGCGCGTCAGTTAAAAGCTCGACATTCCTATGCTTCAATGCCTCGGCGAGGGCACAGGTTTCGGCGTCCATTTTGCCGCCGCATGTATTGGGAAACGCATCCCAAGTTGTTTGCCCAGCCCGCAACCAGGTTTCAATATCCACGCCCAACGGCACTGAGGATGGCGTCAGGCCTGCGTGGCTTAGCCGGTTCCTCAGGTTTGCAATATCAACCTCATCCGGCACAGGTGGGTGCGGGTAACCCCTACTGTGCGGCGGTTCGGTGGGGTCCTCTTTGGTGGTCCCACGTGCGTCGTAAAGCTGTTCCGCGGTGGTGTAATCCGCCTCAAGCTCTTCATAGGGCATGGGCCAGCCGCGCGAGTAACCACCCATATGCTGACGCGGCTCAAAATCCTCTTTCCGATAGCGTATCAAAGCTGCGCCGTAGAACTTAGAATTTCCACCAACGCAGTAGTAGTTTCCGGGGTTAAAAGGTTTGCCTGCACCGTCCAGCCATGTTTCATCGGGACGAAAGTGCCCATTGACAAAGATCGCTTTTGGGTCTCGATCCTGCGGTGAGGGCTGCAACCGCTCTCCTCTTTCAAGGATCAGAATGCGGCGACCGGACGGGGCCAGCGCAGCAGCCAGCGTTGCCCCCCCGATACCCGACCCAATGATTATGACGTCAGCTCGATTCATGGAAGGATCCGCATCTCGCTTTCGGGATCAAAAGCCACGGCCTTTTCCATGTTCACTGCAAAGTTGAAATCCTGACCCGGTGCCACTTCGGCATCCGAACGCATACGCGCGATCACATCCCGTCCGCCCAATTGCATCGAGACGAAGGTGTCCGATCCAGCGGGCTCCGTCACCACGATACGGTTGGCCATCTGCGCGATGTTCGACGACTTTCGATCCGCGCCATCCATATCGGTGATAGTCTCTGGGCGGATTCCCAACAAGATCTCGCGCCCATCCCATGCGGCCAAGTTGTCCTGGCTGAACGGAAGTTGCGCCATAGATCCGTCATGAACGGCGACCTCTGCATGAGGGTGGCCATTCAAAACCGTAACCTTGGCCGGTACCACGTTCATCGCAGGCGAGCCCATGAATGTTGCAACGAAGATATTCGCAGGCATGTCATAGATTTCCTGCGGCGTACCCAGCTGTTGGACATAACCGCCGTTCATCACGGCGATCCGGCTTGAAAGCGTCATCGCCTCGATCTGGTCATGCGTCACATAGACGATGGTGGTCCCGAGATTTTGATGCAGCTTCTTGATTTCGGTTCGCATGTCGACGCGAAGCTTGGCATCGAGGTTCGAGAGCGGTTCATCGAACAGAAAGACATCAGGGTTCCGTACTAACGCGCGACCCATTGCAACCCGCTGGCGCTGACCGCCCGACAACTGACCGGGCTTACGATCCAGCAACTGCTCGATCTGTAAGAGCTTGGCAACTTCTTGCATCGCTTTGTCGCGTTCAGGCTTGGGCACACCATGCATCTCAAGACCGAAAGTGATGTTCTGCCCGACCGTCATATTGGGATACAAAGCATAGCTTTGGAAAACCATGGCAATGTTGCGGTTGGACGGGTGCACCCCGTTCATCACCTGATCCTTGATGCGGATTTCGCCGCTGGTGATCTCTTCCAGCCCCGCGATCATGTTCAGCAGAGTGGATTTGCCACAGCCCGAGGGGCCGACCAGAACCAGGAACTCTCCTTCCTGCACCGAGATGTCGACTTTGTGCAGAACCTCGACCGCCCCGTAGGATTTGGTCGCGTTGTCTATGTCTAGAAAACCCATGAGGTCTTATCCTTTCACCGAACCCGCCATCAGGCCGCGGACGAAGTATCGACCGGCCACGATGTAGACGAGCAGAGTTGGCATGGCCGCCAGAATGGCGCCTGCAAAATGAACGTTGTATTCCTTCACACCGGTTGATGACTGCACCAGATTGTTCAGTGCCACCGTCATCGGTTGGCTGTTGGCATCGGCAAAGGACGCGCCGAACAGAAAGTCATTCCAGATGTTGGTGAACTGCCAGATGATCGAAACCACGGCGATCGGCCCGGAACTGGGCAGAAGAATGCGCCAGAAAATCTGGAAGAACCCAGCGCCATCAATCTGCGCCGCGCGGATCAGCTCGGTCGGGAACACAGCGTAGTAGTTGCGGAAGTACAGCGTGGTAAAGCCAATCCCGTAGACAACGTGGACAAGTGCAAGACCCCAGGTGGTGCCTGCCAGCCCGATTATGCCCAACATCCGTGCCATCGGGATAAGAACAATCTGGAACGGGATGAAGCAGGCGAACAGCATCAGACCGAATAAGATGGTGTCGTACTTGAAGCGCCATTTGGTCAGCACATAGCCGTTCAACGCCCCAAGAATGGTCGAGACGATCACCGCCGGAACCACCATCTTGATCGAGTTCCAGAAGTAGGGCTTCAGCCCTGTCGGATCGACGCCGATCTGCGCCGAAGACCACGCCTTGAGCCACGGCTCAATCGTGAATACCTGCGGCAGGTTCATCATGCCGCCGCCGGTGATCTCTTCCAATGGCTTCACCGAGTTCACCAGCATGACATAAAGCGGCAGCAGGTAGAACAGACCGAACAGAAGCAGCACCAGATATATCAACGTGCGCGTAACGCGGCCCGTTCGGATTGCGGTATCCTGAGTAGCTTGAGACATCAGCGTTTCTCCCGCAATTCGGCGTAAAGATACGGGATCATGATCGCGGCAATGGTCATCAGCATGATCGTGGCCGAGGCCGCACCGATCCCCATCTGGTTTCGCGTGAACGTGTAAGAATACATGAAGGTCGCGGGTAGTTCTGTGGCGCGACCGGGGCCACCCCCGGTCAGGGCGATGACAAGGTCAAAGGTCTTGATCGCCAGGTGGCTGAGGATCACGAAGGCCGACAAGAAGGCTGGTCGTAGTTGCGGGATAATGATCCGGCGATAGAGGTTCCAGTTCGACGCGCCGTCCATCTGCGCAGCCCGCAGAATTTCATTGTCGATCCCACGCAGGCCAGCCAGAAACATTGCCATCACGAAGCCGCTCGTCTGCCAGACGGCTGCTAGAACAACTGTGTAGATGGCGTAATCACGGTTTTTTATCCAGTCGAACTCGAAGCTGGTCCAGCCCCATGTGTGCATAACGTTTTCCAACCCGATGCCAGGGTCAAGGAACCACTTCCAGGCTGTACCGGTGACAATGAAGCTCAGAGCCATCGGATAGAGGTAGATGGGACGCAGCAGCCCTTCCCCCCGGATTTTCTGATCAAGGAAGATCGCCAGACCCAGGCCGATACAGGTGCAGATCACGATGTATAGGCTCGCGAAAATCCCCATATTGATCAACGAGGTTTCCCAATGGCTCAGCCGCCACAGTTTGTCGTAGTTTTCCCATCCGACCCATCCAAAGGACGGCAGGATGCGACTGTCGGTGAATGACAGGTAGACCGAAAACAGAATGAACCCGTAGACAAAGACCAGCATCATCGCCAGCGACGGTGACAGGACCAGCTTGGGTATCCAGTTCTGAAGGCGTGTCTTAAAATCCGCGTCGGCTGAAGCAGCCATGGCGCGCCCTCCTCGTTCGAGTCGTGTTAGATCGGAGCTTTTGCGCCCGTTTGGTGACAGGGCGGCCAGACCGCCGCCCCATCGGGAGGATCACTTGTGGATCACTTGGCGATCGAAACGGCGTCAACCAGTTCGGTCACGGCATCTTCGCTGCCGTACTCGCCGTTAAAGTGGGCGGTCACCACGTCATAGACGGCGTTCTTGACTGACGCGGGCGCGGCATGTCCGTGTGCCATCGAGCCGAACAGGTTGCCTGATGAAGCCGCGGCGGCCAAATCTTTCATGCCCTGCTGACCACACGCATCCAGATCGCTGCCATCCACGTCAGTACGAGCCGGGACAGAGCCCTTCACCTTGTTAAAAGCAATCTGGAAGGATGGCGACAGGATCGCGCTGGCCAGCGCGGCTTGCTCGGCCGATACCGAACCGCCCTGATCAAACATCATGAACTGGTCAGCGTTGAAGGTGACCTGATCCTGAGTACCCGGGAAGCGGAAGCACAAAAAGTCTTCGCCCGGCACTTTGCCCGCGTTCAGGAATTCGCCTTTGGCCCAATCACCCATCATCTGGAAGCCGGCTTCGCCGTTGATGACCATCGCTGTCGCCAGGTTCCAGTCTCGACCCGAGAAGTTCTCATCCACGTTGTCGCGGATAAAGGCCATACGGTCGAACGCTTCTTTCATCGCGTCGCCACCCAGCGTTTCCTCGTCCAAGTCGATGAAGGCCGCTTTGTAGCCGTCAGGCCCCAGCGTCGACATCGCGATAGCATCGAACACGGTCGCGTCCTGCCATGCCTGACCACCATGCGCGATCGGAGTGACACCAGCAGCTTTCAACGCCTCAACTGCGGCGACGAATTCGTCCCAGTTGGTGGGCTGTGCAATGCTGTTGGCGTCCAGCACCGCCTTGTTAGCCCAGACCCAGTTGGTCGAATGCACGTTCACAGGGGCCGAGACCCATTTGCCGTCATGCTTGGCGAAGGCTTTCAGCGCATCTGGGACGACGTCATCCCAACCTTCCTGGGCTGCCACTTCGTTCAGATCGGCCAGCGCGCCCTGATCGGCCCAGTCTAGAATGTCAAAGCCCAGAGCCTGAACGGCTGTTGGAGCGTTGCCTGCGGTGACGCGTGCGCGCAGAACGGTCATCGCCTGCTCACCACCGCCACCTGCAACAGGCATGTCGGTCCAGCCGATGCCCTGTCCGGAGAGGTCGTCCTTGAGAACGTTCAATGCTGCAGCCTCACCGCCAGAAGTCCACCAGTGCAGAACTTCCACGTCTTCAGCGTGCGCAAGGCTGGTCGTGCACAGTAGACCTGCCACAAACAGCGATTTTGTCTTCAAAAATTTACGCATTCTTGTTTCCTCCCTTAATGCGTTCTTCTTATTCGGGACCAATCCGGTGCCCGGCTTTAGTCTTGCGGAACCCATGGCGCTCGGTTGTTGCCGATGCGCATGACCACTGATTTCACTTCGAAGAATTCCTCGAACCCGTAACGTCCGATTTCCCGCCCCTGCCCGGATTGCTTGAACCCACCGAATGCAACCTCGGGGAACCCGTCCATCCAGGTGTTGGTCCAGACCGTTCCCGTTTCTGCACGACGGGCGAATTCGAGGCAGGTGTGAACGTTTTCGCTCCAGACTCCTGCCGACAGACCGTAAGCGCTATCATTGGTTAGCGCGATTGCTTCGTCCAGTGTTTTGAACGTCAAAACAGACAGAACTGGTCCGAATACCTCATCCCGGGCTATTGGCATGTCGGGCGAGACATCAGAAATCACCGTCGGCTGGTAGAACTGAGCGCCCAAGCCTTCGACCTCCAGCGGCTCACCACCCAGATCAATAGTTGCACCCGAAGCCTGCGCCTGCTTGACGTACGCGTCGATTTTTGAGTTGTGCTCGGACGTTACGATAGCACCAACCTGCGTCGTCTGGTCCAGAGGATCGCCGAATTTGACTTTGCGCGACAGGGCAACGACACGCTCACGGAAATCGTCGGCTATGTCTTCGTGCACAATGATGCGACTGCTTGAATTGCAGCACTGGCCAACATTGAAATAGACACCAAACACAACCGCATCAGCGGCTGCATCCAGATCGGCATCGGGAAAAATGACCTGCGGGTTTTTGCCCCCAAGCTCTAGCGCGACTTTCTTGAGCGTGTCCGACGCAACTGCGCTGATCGTCTTGCCCACGGCTGTTGAGCCCGTAAAGCTGATCATGTCCACGCTGTCATGGCTCGACATCACACTGCCAACGGGAACTCCGTAGCCCAGAACGATATTGCATACACCGGCGGGCAATCCAGCTTCGACCAGCAACTCGCCCAGCATCAAGGTTGTCGACGGTGTCATCTCAGACGGCTTCACAACAACGGTGCAACCAGCCGCCAACGCGAAGGGCAGCTTCTGACTGAGAATCCAGAAGGGGAAGTTCCACGGCGTAATGATGGACACGACACCGATGGGTTCCTTCAGCACGATACCCATCATGTCTGCGCCAAGAGTGTTGTGGCTGTCGCCGTGTGTGCTGCGTGCCAATGAGGCCGCATAGCGCCAAAGGTCTGCTGCACCGCCGACCTCGCCCTTGGATTGGCTGATCGGCTTACCGCTTTCCAGCGTTTCGATCAGCGCGATCCGGTCGACATTCTGCTCAATCAGGTCGGCAACCTTCAGCAAAACGGTGGCCCGTTCTTTGCCTGATGCCCGGCTCCAATCACCGCTGTCGAACACCTTGCGCGCCGCCTGGATCGCGGCCTCGGCTTCAGCCTCGCCACCCAAGGCCGAACGGCTGACGATGTGCCCGTGCGAGGGCGAGCGCCGTTCGAACGTCTCACCCGATGCGCTATTCTGCCACCTGCCATCGATGAGATGCCGACCTTCGAACAACGGCGGCAACTCGAACGGGATGGCAGGGTTGATGGTGATATCTTTCATATTGTCAAAGGCCAGAAAATGTGGGGTTACGTTTTTCCATGAATGCGGCAACGCCTTCTTCGCGGTCCGCTGAGGCGGCAATCGCTGCGCTACCAAGGGTTTCGACCACGGCATGAGTGTCTTCACCGACCGCTGCATGGATCATGTTTTTTGAGATTTCGGTGGCGCGAGGCGAAAGTTCGCTAAGTTCGGCGGTGATCTCAAGCGCGCGCGCCAGAACGTCGTCAGTCGCCTCGGTCGCAAAGCCCAAGGCCACGGCGCGGTCAGCACCAATACGGCGCCCAAAGAGTGCCATCTCTTTCACCGCAGCTTCGGGGATCAGCCGGGTCAACCGCTGTGTCCCGGACCAGCCGGGTACAATCCCAACCCGAGCTTCAGGCAAAGCCAGCGTGGACCGCGGGGTCATCAGGCGCAGATCGCAGCAACTGGCCAGCTCTAGCCCACCGCCGAACGCATGACCGTTGATCGCAGCAATTGTTGGCTTGCCGATCCGCGCCAGGCGGTCAAAGATGCGATGTCCATCACGGACCCAATGGCGCGCGAATTCAGCGGGGCTCAGACCACCCCAAGCGCCAATATCGGCCCCACAACAGAACGCTTTTTCACCCGCGCCCGTCAGAACAAGCGCACGAATAGACACGTCACGCTCGACCTCTGTCAGGCCAGCTTCCAGCGCGCGCAGTATATCTACAGTTAACGCATTGAGCTTGGCCTCGTTGTCCAAAGTCAGGACGGCGGTTGCACCCTCGATATGAATGCGCAGTTTGCTCAAAGTGTCATCCCCATCGAGCCAACTGCGAATAGCGACTTGGGCATCTGAACCGCGTTTTCCGCGACTTTGACGCGACCGCCTGAAGCTTCGACAATATCGCGCTGCACCTCAATGCCGGGCATGATTTCCGTCGCGACCAGCCCCTGATCCGTCAGGCGAATAACGCAACGCTCGGTTACATAGAGCACATCCTGACCGGTTTCCCGGGCACGGCGGCCCGAGAATGTGACATGTTCGACCTGATCCACCATCTTGGTGAATTTTCCTGGGGCATTCACACGGATACCATCCTCCGCCAGATCAATCTTGGCGCCAGCTTCGAACCAGCCCGAGAACACGATCTTTTTGGCCCGCGCGGTGATATCGACAAAACCGCCGCACCCTGCTGTCAAATAGGGTTTTTTACCAAGTTTGGAGACGTTCACATTGCCTTCGACATCGACCTCGAGGAACGAGAGGAACGACATATCGAACCCGCCGCCCTGGAAATAGATGAATTGCTGTGGTGACGGCACATAGGCATGCGCGTTGGATGCACACCCAAAGGCAAAGCCGGTTAGTGGGACACCACCGACGGCCCCCTGTTCAATCGCCCATGTCACCGCCTGAGGATGGCCCTCTTCCAACAAAACACGCGGGACCATAGCGCTGATTCCAAAGCCCAAGTTGGCGCTCATGCCGCTGCGGAGTTCTTGAGCGGCGCGACGCGCGATGACCTTTTCGACGCCATGCTCGGCCAGTGAAAAGCTGTCCCAAGGGCGCATGATCTGGCCAGAAATCGAAGGATCATAAGACGTTTCAGTCGTTTGCATCTGCTCCGGGTCTTCAACGATCAGGTCGACCAGATGCCCCGGCACGCGCACTTCATGGGGGCGCAGGCTTCCGGCGGCAGTCACACGTTGAACCTGTGCGATCACGATCCCACCGTGGTTGCGGACGCAGATCGCTTGCTCTAGCCCGCCCAAATAAGCGCCTTCATGCTCATAGGTCAGGTTTCCGAACTCATCCGCTGTGGTAGCGCGCAAAATACATACGTTCGGGTTGATGTTTGGGAAGTGCAGCCAGGTCTGACCGTCGAACTCTCTCCGGTTCACGATGGGCGTTGCCGCGCCACGCGCATTCATCGCGCACCCTTCGCGGACAGGGTCCACGAAGGTTTCAAGCCCGACTTGCGTCAGAACACCAGGCCGATGCGCTGCGGCCTCGCGATGCATGTCGAACAGAATTCCCGACGGCACGTTATATGCGGCGACCCGATCCTCGACGATCATTTTCCAGATTTCCGGCATCTCAAGGCTGGAAGGGCCCGACGGGTAAGATCCGGCAAGAACGCGGCTTAGCAATCCATCCTGCGCCAGATAATCCATGCCCTTCACGCCATACATATCACCGGCGGCTATAGGGTGCAGCGTTGTAATGTTGCGCGGATGCCCTTCTGTGCGAAACCGTTCTCCAAGTGCCTTCAGCACGAGGTTAGGGCACCCGAGCGCAGAGGACGACGACACGGTGACAACCGCATTGTCTGGGATACGAGAAACGGCCTCGGAAACGGAAACAAGCTTGGTCATCAGAAACCGCCATAATCTATGTTGATACGTTCACCCGACGCTGCGGCCTCACGAACGCTCAGCGCGATTGACAGCGATTTCACTCCGTCAGGTCCGTCGGCAGCAGGACGGCCTTGTCCCGCCGCTGCGGAGACAAATTCCGAAACGCCTTGAACATAGAGAGAGTGGTCCGAAAACGGAATCTCTTCGCTTCCGGCTTCAGTCACCAGTTTTATTGCCCCAACAGGGCGCTGCGTCATGACGCCATCCGCAAAAATCGAGCCCTTGGTCCCGTGCACTTGCAGGCCCGACCCGGCAAAGGGGTGCGTAAAGCTTTCGTGCGTCGTGACCATCGCCCCCGATGGCATCGTCCACACGGACATGCACGAGTCTTCGACCCCCTGCCCCATCCCAGAGCTGGCCATTTGCGCGACGACGGAAATCGGGTCCTCATTGAGCAGGAACCGCGTGACATCCGCATCATGAACGACGATGTCGGGGATCACGCCGCCGCCGGCATCTGCTGAGTTAATGCGCCACCCCTGTAGGTTCCCGGGCAAATGTACCGCGTGATGTATACGCAGCGAAAGAACGTCGCCGACGCGACCGTCTGCAATGAGATCACGAATGGCACGATGGCTGCCAGAGCATCGCAGGTGGTGATTTGTACCAAAAGTCACGCCAGCCGCTTCGGCTGCGCGCACCATTTCGACAGCTTCCGCTTGCGTCATCCCGAGCGGCTTTTCACATAGAACATGCTTACCAGCCGCGATGGCAGCCATCGCCTGACCATGGTGCTTCTCATTTGTGGAGGAAATGTAGACGGCTTTCACGCCGTCGTCAGACAGCGCCGCGTTCAGGTCTGTGGTTGCATTGGGAATTCCGTGCTCCTTAGCCCATGTTTGCACCCGGTCAGGGGAATTGCTGACGACCCAGGTCACGTCGTTGCTTGCCTGCTGACGCACCGCGTCCAACATATATTGCGAAGCTATAGTGCTCGCTCCGACAAATACCCAATTCATCTGACCTCCCCAAAAATTGGAACGTTCCAAAAAAATTAGTGGAACGTTCCAATTTTGGCAAGAAAAAACTCTATGCGCGCCTTAAAGTTCAGAAAACATGTCTAAAAACGCGACGTTAGATGCCTCATCCAAAACGATCATAGGGAACCGAAGAGATTCACGGCGTGCCGACACTCTGACTGAGTCGCAGAAATTCGCCGAGCGCCACTTGCATCAATGCGTCAGAGCGACCCCTTCCACGGTCACCCTGTGCATAAGACGTCGAAACCCATGGTAGTCGTTGATCGCCTTGTGCCACGTCGCTCTGTTATCCCAAATGGCGATATCCCCTTCCTGCCAACGCAGACGACATTGGAATTCAGGCTGCTTGCAGTGATCGTAAATCATACCCAGCACCGCGGCAGACTCATCCGCGCTCAAGCCTCTGATTTCGGTCGTGAACACGGGATTGACGAACAACCCTCGCCTACCGCTGAGAGGGTGCGTGATGACCACGGGGTGCAAAGCGTCTTGCGTGGCAGCTTCGGCGTTACCCAAACGGCCGCTTTTTGCGGCTTCTGTGTCCATGATGCTGGCGCCAAAGACATGGCGAGAGGAATGCACCGCCCACAAACCATCTAAGAAACCACGCATCGTGGGCGACAAAGCTTCGTAGGCAGCAGCCATCGACACAAACAGCGTGTCGCCACCCTGGGGCGGAACCTCTAGGGCGTGCAGGATCGAGCCCATAGCAGGCTCCTGATCATAAGAGTGGTCAGTATGCCACCCCTCTCCCACAGCTTCTTTCTGATCCTTCTCTTTCAACACCATGGCAATCTCTGGGTGGCCGTCAACCGGTTTGAAAAATCGGTTCACGTTGATTGGGCCGAACTTTCTCGCAAAGGTCAGATGCTCTTGTGGACTAACGCTTTGGCCCCTCAGTGCGATAACGGAATACTCTGCGAAGGCTGACTTAATTGCGTCGAATTGATCTTCACACCGGATGTCCGCCCCGACGATTTCCGCACCCAATCCACCCGTGAGAGGTTTTACTTCCATGCGCCCTCCTCCCTGCTTCGCTCAGCCTAGAAGACGAGACATATCACTTCAATGCAATCGGCTTGGCTTCATACAACTCCAATGGAAGCTCGTCCGGATCGCTGAAGAAAGTGAACCGATGGCCGGTATATTCATCGACACGGATGTCTTCGACGAGGACACCTTTCTGTTCCAGACTGTCTTTCAGCGCCTCGACATCATCCACAACAAACGCAAGATGCCGCAGACCTCGCGCTTCGGGGCGAGACGTGCGTTTGGGCGGGTTGGGAAAGGAAAACAGTTCAATCTGAGAACCGTCCGGCAACGCCAAATCCAGCTTCCAAGATTGCCGCTCAGCCCTGAAATTCTCAGCAACAATCCTCAAACCAAGCGTCTCTGAATAAAACGCCTTGGACCGTTCATAGTCCGAACAAATGACTGCAGCATGGTGGATTGCTTTCAGACTGGTCACGGGCCTGTATCCTTATTTAATCAATTAGCTAAGCCGAACTCTTGAGGTATTTCTTCGCTTCATTTTCAAAACTGATCGAGAAAACCAAGAGGCGTTTGGCCAAATTTGGCAACCGAACAATACAGGAAAACAAAGCAGTATTCATCAAGCGTCTGTGGGCTCAACGTCGTTGTTTTAGGCAACTCGTGCCGGTGGCAGGTCGCGATTCGAGACACACCTTAAATACCAAGCTTCGTGAGCTCTGAGTTGAGCGATTATGCCGCCAAACTAGGCTGTCTACAAACTCGTTTGAAACAAATGAGTGTTGCTCTAAGACAAATTCGAAGCGGTCTTAGTTGCGCCAATTGGGAGTGTCCTCAATGCCGCGCACGGATCGCGCCACTCAAGCAAGCCAAATCTGAACGGGATCTTTGACCGACATGACTGGACCGGCAAAGCGAGATTTTGGAAACATAGTAAAGCTGGCCACCGCCTCTTTCACCTTTCAAAATAGCAATTTAATCGGCGCTCCTATTGCTCCACCGCCCACGGAAGACGAAGGCTGTTTGATAGTTCAGCGCCGTCCAGGCCAAGCGTGACCAACTCTAAGCAGTGTTTATGAAACGTCTAGGTAGCATTCAAAATCGGACCATCTAACAATCTGACCAATTCTCCAAAATAGCCTCCAGAACGCGCCGGACGCGTAGGATCAGATGTAATTGCGACAGCAAGGTTTCGATCAGGATGGGCCGCTATGATTTGGCCCCCATATCCACGTGCCAACTCATAGCCTGAAGGGGACAGAAACCAGCCATAGCCGTAATCCAAACCGGAGAAAGGCGAACGGCCGTGTGGCTTGGTCGATTCCAAGACCCAACGCTCAGGAATGATTTGCCTATTGGCAAAAGCCCCGCGGTCCCGAAGCAGGACCGCGATTTTCAACATCGATCTTGGCGTAATCGCCATCTCATTTCCACCCAAGTAGTAGCCCTGTGGATCCCTCGTCCAAGCAGGTATCTCGATACCAAGCGGTGCACCCAGCCTTTCACGCGTCAGTCTCAATAGGCTTTGTCCGGTTGCAACGGTCAATGCTGCACCAAGCACATGGGTCGATCCGGTAGAATAGAGCATCTGCTGTCCGGGCTCAGCAACCATCGGTCGTGTCAACGCGTCTGCGATCCAGTTGGGAGAGTTGATCCATTCTCCGTAGTTGCTGCCCGAAGTTCTTTCGAGCCCTGCGCGCAGCGTCACCAGATCCTCCATCGTAATGCTTTCGGAACCGGCTGTCGTATTAGCGGGCAAAAGCCGTGGAGCGACCTCCTGCAAGGTGGATTCTACAGATGGAATTTCCTGCCGGTTAATCGCTGTCCCCAGCAACAAAGCCACGATGCTTTTCGAACAAGACTTAATATTGGCCGGCCTATCCAGGCCTGCACCCTGATGGGCCTGCGCGAAAATGACATCGTCGCCGCGTTGAATTTGAAGTGAATGCAACTGCGGAAGACCGCTGATTGCATCATTCAGCGCCACCGTTCGTCCCCGCGCAATATACGGAGCACAAATTGCGGTTGCGGTAACCAACAGGAGCTTTCGACGTGTGATCATGGCCTTCATTTGGAAGCAAATCTCGGAATGTCCAGACACCTACGCAACATCCCAAGATTTATTGTCCAAGATGTAAGAAAGCTTCCACAACGAAAAGTGGGATTTGAGGCAACGGGAGGCTTCGTTCGTACAATTGACCAGCATCCTTGCGTTTACGAATTGTGTTAGACTGACCCCGAGGACATTCTAGCAGGAGATCTCCCGTTGCTAACGAATTCACTCCGTCTCGCACTCTCGGTCATAACAATCGCCATGTCGGTGGGTACCCTACCGGACCGCGCCAATGCGATAACGCAAGATGTTCCAGCGTGGCTACAAAAGCACGTCGGTACAGGTGAGGGGCAAATCGCGCCAATCGTTTTGGAAAGGGCACGAGCGCTTTACATCAAGAAACTACGCCGAGGCGAAGTCAGGAACCCTTGCTACCTTGCCAAGGATGCGACCCGCCCCAGCACTGCAAGTAACGGCAATCCGGGCAAGCGTTTTTTTGTCATCTGCGAGTCACAAAAGTCCTTCCGAGCGGTTTCGTCCGGCTATGGCAATGGCAGAAAACTCCTGCGCGCCAATTTTTCGAATGGCCGACAATGTGCGAAGAACTTCAGCAATGCAGAGGGCTCTAAACTAACCGCCGGAGGTGCCTATGTGACGGCTGAAACCCGCACGTCCTTCAAAGGTTACCACAGTCATTCCGGCAAAACGCAGCCTTTCTACCGCACGTTTCTTTTGTTTGATGGTGAAGGAGAAACGAGCAATGCTCGCGAGCGCGCCATCGGAGGCCATCCGGCTGTCTTCCTGAAGTGGCAGTGTAGGTTCAAAAAACCTAGAAGCACTCATGCAGACAACGACGGTTATGTCCCATACGGAAAACTTGTGAACTACACTGGTGGTCGTAGCAATGGTTGCACAACCTGGTCACAATCCGCCTCAAAAGAGATTTTGGCGCTTGTAGAAGGGAACCCGACGACCCTCTACATCTACCCAGAATCCAAAGACATAAACGCTGTCACCAAAGCGTTAAAAAAGGGAAAATCACTTTCTCGAGCTGGAGTTTATTGGAACGCAGCTTGCCTAAAAGCGATTGGCGCACCAAAGTTTTGGCCCAAAAGTAGCCTCCAACCTATCATAAATAGTTGGAGAGCATCCTTGCCTAAACAGCCACCACTGGAATTGCCGATCTGCAAGTAAACTGCAAAGCAGACCGTTGGCGCGCTACCCTTCAAGCCTTTCTGCTGTGGGCTCGATGTTGACTTTCAGTGAGTTTCACTCAATGTCTGCTTTGCGGACAAAGCCGTCTTAGGCCGGCGCTGCAGATTTCGCATTTCCACCGACAACCCACAAACACAACACCGCAAGCAAAACCTCTATCGCAAATGCGGCAAGAATGTTATCGGATGGCCAACCATCGAGGACGAAACTGATTGTTCTGCCCACGGCGAAAGCTGAGAAAACCGTAGCCCCAAGCAAGGCTGAGGCCTGGACCAACTTTTGGTAAAATGCTCCGCCTAAAATGATCAGGCCAAGTACCGAGAGGTTGGCAGCAGGTGCACGCAACTCACTCATCAGGTTTGGCTGCGGCGAGAGTACGATGCCGTAGTTGGCGTAGAAAGACTGTGGGTCCAGAGTGATGGCCAGACCTACGGCGAATGCAGTTAATCCGGACATGCCCAAGATAAGTCTGCCTCTAATTTCAAGTTTCATGTTTGTCTCCAATGTCCCTTGGCCTGGCTTATGCGGCTTTGGTCCACGCGCCAGACATTTCAGCTTTGTTTGCGAAGTCGGCGAAGTCGCGTGGCGCGCGTCCAAGCGCACGCTGGACCCCGTCCGCGAGGTTCGCATTGCGCCCGTCCAGCGTTTCACGCGCGATGTCCGTAATCACATCAGCCATCATCTCGCCATTCGCATGCGCGATTTCCGCGTGGAAGTCTTCGAATGAAATTGGCAGGTATTGCACAGTCCTGCCCATGGCGCGCGAAATCTCTGCGGCCATGTCGGCAAACGTCATGAGACGTGGTCCCGTGACCTCGTACAGTTCGCCATCGTGTCCTTCTTCTGTCAAAGCAGCTACGGCAACATCGGCGATGTCGTCCACGTCGATGATTGGTTCGCGTACATCGCCGGCGGGCATCGGCAAGACACCTGCCATGACCGGACCAAGCAATGCCCCTTCAGAGAAGTTTTGCGCAAACCATGCAGCACGAACGATAGTGAACGGAACTCCGGAATTGCGTACGACTGCTTCCGCTCGTTCCGCATGCAACTCGCCACGCCCGGTTAGCAGCACAAGACGCCGTAGTCCCTTTTCACGAGCCAATGCTGTGAACGCTTCGACTTGCTCAACCGCGCCTGGAAAAGCGATGTCAGGAAAGTAAGAAATATAAGCAGACGAGACGCCTTCCAGGATTGCGGGCCAGCTCTGCGGTTGGTCCCAGTCAAATGGCGTTTCACTGTTCCGCGATGCGCGCCGGACTGCCTGCCCTTTTTTTTCCAGACGTGTCGCGATCCGCGATCCGGTTTTGCCTGTTGCGCCAAGTACAAGAATGGGCTGCTGTATCATTGGTCATCTCCATGAGTTCACTTGATGGCCCGAAATTAGGCAATAAATAGAGATGTTCTATTCTTCAGAATCCGGAATTCTTATTCGATCGTCCAAAGTAAATAGACGAAGAGCTAAATTTCAGCCAAGGTCCCCACATGAACAAGGTTGAACCGCATGTCCCTGACCCAGATGCACTGGCACAGCCGATCGGCGATCCGCTGGGGGAAATCCTTCATTTACTTAAATTGACAGGTACATTCTATTGCCAGTCTCGCTTGACTGCACCGTGGGGCGTATCGATACCGGGATTTCCCGGCGTACTGAGCTTTGCGGTCATCACACACGGGCGGTGCTTGATGAAGGTCGGTGACGATGACCCGTTCGAGGTCGAAAAAGGCGATCTGGTCTTGATGACCAACGGAGCACCGGTCGGTTTCTTTAGCTCAGAAGACACGCCGCTTTTGTCGCTGGAGGAATTGCCCATTCGCAAGGTAACCGAGCTTTATGAAACACTGGAAAACGGCGGCGGCGGCGCGGAGACGGGCATCATGTACGGCTTGGTCCGAATAGATCACGCCGCCAGTGATATGTTGATGTGCTTGCTTCCGGATGTACTCAAAATCGACCCTTGGGAGGAGGACGCCGGAAGCTGGTTACAGGCAACTTTGCAATTCATCGCAAAAGAGGCGCGGGAATTGAGACCGGGCGGCGAAACCGTGATCACGCGACTGGCCGATGTGGTTGTCATTGAGGCCATTCGTCGTTGGCTGAACAGCGCACCCGATGCAGATCGAGGCTGGTTAAAAGCTGCGCGAGACCCGCAGATCGGGCGCACGATAGTCGCAATTCACCGTACGCCTGCTGCGGCTTGGACAGTCGAGTCTCTCGCGGAGGTTGCTGGTATGTCCAGATCCGCTTTCGCGGCACGGTTCACTGAGTTGGTAGGCGTTCCAGCAATACAGTATCTTGCAACGTGGCGTATGCACCTGGCCAGTGAAAGGTTGGTGTCCACCGATCAACCTATCTCGCAGATTGCTTCTGACATCGGATACTTGTCAGAGCCTGCGTTCAACAAAGCCTTCAAACGGGTATTTGGCGCACCACCGGGAAAAATCAGGAAGAACAGAGTTCACTCCGTATCCCGGCGAAACTTGAGAAACTGAGCATCTTCGTATTCGATCTCGCCGATGTGTTTGGCAACGAGTTTCCGGAGTGCACCCAGGTTTTTTCTACTTGGTGGCAGCAGAAACGTGACAAAGGGGATACGTTTGTCAGCGATCGCAAAGTCGATTGCCATTTTGGAAATCCGTTTCCCAAGTCCAAAGGCGTCGGGCCGCAAAACCAACCCAAAATCCCACTCGCCACCTTCTTTTTGAAAGCCCCCCCAACCAACATACCGACCGCCTGACAAAAACGCCCAATGTCCAAGACCGTCCCGCGCCCAGTAGCCTTCCTTTTTGGCGATAAATTCTCTTGCGACCTCAACATTCCATTTGAACGTCAAAAGCGGCATATGCTCTGCTACCCGGGGGTCGGACATATGAACCGAAATGTCATTCGGGTCGATTTCCGAAAGGCGCGCAAATGAAATCCCATCTTTCATCATTGTACTCATTTGATGGCCCGAGATGTCCCTTGCATGCAAAGTAATTCTGGCGCGAATACTGTTTCACAGCTTTCTCGCGACAATGTACCGGCTCGGCAACAACCCGGCTTGATCCGCTGTCTCAACGATATCGAAGCCCGCACGTTCAATAGCGTGCTGGAGTTCAGCAACGGATACAAAATTTACGAACGGAGCTTTCCCGAGCGCCTGCATAATCGGGATCGCTATTCGGCTGATTATGCCATATTTGAACCCTCCACTCTCTGGAGCGCAGACGGTCTTGGAAATGAATACCCCACCGGGTTTTGCAAGGGTCGCAATGTGTTCGAGTGCATGGCCCATATCGGGTACAAGGTGCAGTAGATTATGTGCGAGGACAGCGTCGTAAGAACCGTCGTCAGGATCGTGCTGTAGAACCTCGGCCACTTTGAACGTGACATTCTCCAACTCTTCTTCAGCGAGTTTCTCGTTTGCGATTTCGATCATCCCCGGTGCGAGATCGGAGGCGGTGACTTGAGCCACATGCGGTGCCAGTAGCAACGCGGTTGACCCCGTTCCACACCCGATTTCCAACACACTGTCTTCGGCTTGCAGGTAGGACTTTGAACGTTCGAGCGTGTTCAGATACCCTTCCATGTTCCGGATAGGATCAGCCGCATATCTGCGCGAAATCTTGCTCCAGAACTCGGCATCATTGGACAATGCAGCCATCTTTGATCTCTCTTTCAAACTTTTCACAGCGGCCAGTAAATTAAAACGCGATTCTATGGAATTGCCAGATATTGCAGAACTGTTATGCATTAATGCATGAATTGGAACGCTATCAATTTCGATTGGAACCAGGCTCGGTCCTTTCTTGCAACGGCAGAAGAAGGTTCGTTTTCCGCGGCAGCGCGCGTGCTTGGGCAGACCCAACCAACCGTCGGTCGGCAAGTCGCCGCGCTGGAACAGGCGCTCGGCGTCATCTTGTTTGAAAGGGTTGGCAAGTCGCTTAATCTGACAATCCCTGATCCTTTTCGGATCGGTTTCTGTCGGCAATGTCGTAAAGCTTTTCGCGAGCAGCGCCATGAAAAGGGTGCTGTCAGACGAATTCGAACTCGTCTCTATTAGGCCAGTGACGCTGTCCTTTATCCAGCACCAAGTTCGCGCCACTCGCTAAGAGCGGCGCTTCGTGTCAACTTGAAGGTGTCTCGGCTGGTCAGCGATCTTTCCTAGTTGAAGTGGTTGTAGACGGAGAAATGGACGGAGGCGAATTTCTGTCGACTTCGCATGCGCCTGAAACGTTGCATCGCGCGTTCGCGTCGTCGAAACGGCTGGTGCGAGTTCTCGACGCGGTTGTTGAGCCACCTTCCCGTCTTTTGTGTTTCGAGCGCGCCCATTTCTCTGAACGCAGCTCGATACGACGCGAAGCGATCGGTGACCACTTCGTCAACTTTACCGTGCCGCTTCATCAATTTCCTGAGGAATTTCAACGCCGCCTGCTTGTTTCGGCGTTTGGTAACGATTGCTTCCAGCACTTCGCCCTCATGATCGACGGCCCGCCAGAGGTAGTGTCTCTTGCCATTCACCTTCACGAAAACCTCATCCACGTGCCACTTCCATTTGGAGTATGCTCTCAATTGCTGAACACGCTTTCTTCGGATCTCAGAGGCAAACATCGGGCCAAATCTGTTCCACCAATACCGGACAGTTTCGTGACTCACGTCGATGCCTCGCTCGTGCAACAAATCTTCGACGTTCCGAAGGTGCTGTCAGACAAATTCGAACTAGTCTCAACTAGGCCAGTAGAGCTGTCCTTCATGCCGCGCCAAGTTCGCGCCACTCGGCGAGAGCAGCGGCGCGTGTCAGCTTGAAGGTGCCTCGGCTGGTTAGAGATCGCTCCTGGTTAAAGTGGTTGTAGACGGAGGAGTGGACGGCGGCGAATTTCTGTAAACTTTGCATACGCCTGAATCGCTGCATCGCGCGTTCTCTTCGTCGGAACGGAAGGTGTGAGTTCTCAACCCGGTTGTTAAGCCACCTGCCCGTCTTCTGCTTTTCCGTCGCACCGAGATCTCTGAGCGCGGCTCGGTATGACGCGAAGCGATCGGTGACAACTTCATCCGCAGCGCCGTGTCGCCGCATCAATTTCTTGAGAAATTTCAGTGCTGCCTGTTTGTTTCGGCGTTTGGTGACAACGGCTTCAAGCACCTCGCCTTCGTGATCAACGGCGCGCCACAGGTAGTGCCGCCGACCGTTTACCTTTACGAAGACTTCGTCGACATGCCACTTCGACCTTGAGTATGCCCGCAATTGCTGGACCCGTTTTCTGCGAATTTCCGAGGCAAACATCGGACCGAACCTATTCCACCAATATCGGACGGTTTCGTGGCTGACATCAATGCCACGCTCGTGCAGCAGGTCTTCGACATTCCGCAATGAAAGCGGAAAACGGATGTAAAGCATCACCGCCAGGCGAATGATCTCAGGGCTGGTTTTGAAGTATTTGAACGAGACGGGTTTGGTCATTGCCAGAAGCTATGCGACCACCCTGCCCCGCTCAAGCAAAGTTTCTCTGACAAGACCACCGTATCAGTTATCCGCCTCAAGCAATGCTCTCGTTGCAAGGCCGACAAAGAGTCTAGTAAAGACCTGCGACTTTTGCCCTCAGTTTGATCAGTGATGCGACGATGTCGATTATGGGCGTTGAGGTCCTTGTAAGTTGCCCCAGTTCTTGCACCGACGAGACCAAGGCATCAATTTCCATCGGTCGGCGCAACTCCAAATCCTGCCACATAGAGGTTTTGTGCGCACCAACCGCCGCTCCGCCGTCGAGGCGTTTTTCAACATCTATCGGGAACTTAACCCCAAGTTTTTCACCGACTTCCTGAGCCTCGAGCATCATTCCGCGTGCCACGGAGCGTGTGCCTTCGTCGACACACAAGACATCAAGAGTTGAGTGGGTAAGAGCGGAAATCGGGTTGAACGACAAGTTACCCCACAGTTTCAACCAAATTTCATCCCGGATTCTTGGTCTGACGGGCGCACGCAGTCCGGCGGCGGATAGCGCAGCCGAAAGCTTGGCAGCACGGTCTGATTTAGCACCATCGGGCTCGCCCAACGAAAAACGATTGCCTTCGATATGCTTGATTGATCCAGGAGCAATGACCTCGGCGGCAGGATAAACAACACATCCGAGGACGCGATCTGGTCCAAAACCGTCCCACTGCACATTTCCCGGATCGACTGAAGCCAACCTCGTTCCCTGGTAAGGACCGCCTAGTTTGTGGAAGTACCACCAGGGCACCCCGTTCACTCCACTAACTACGGTTGTCTCGTCTGCAATCAACGGCTGCATTGAGTCTACCACTGCTGGGACGGAATGCGCTTTCAGTGTGATGAAGACATAGTCTTGTGGGCCGAGATCGGCAGCATTGTCTGAAGCGCGTATTGGAACGCTGACTGGATCCTGCCCTTCTTCAAGAAGGGTCAGTCCTTTTTCCTGCATTGCTGCCAAGTGGGGGCCACGCGCGACGACACTGACTTCTGTATCAGTCTGTGCAAGTTTCGCGGCAACGTAACCTCCGATAGCTCCGGCACCAAAGATACAAACTTTCATGTGTCTATGCCTTCACCAGTCCTAATTTAGCAGCTAGTCCGATCCTTTGTATCTTGCCAGTCGCGCCTTTTGGAATTTCTTCAAGAACAACCACCGAAGTCGGCACCTTGAATTTTGCGAGCCGCGCGCCGATAAAAGCCCTGACCTCCTGACCTTGGATCGTCGCTCCTTCTGAAAGCACCACAGCTGCCGCTATGTCTTCACCCAGTTTTTCGTGGGGAACGGCAAAACAAACTGCCTGAGCGACTTCTGGGTGGCTTAAGAGTACAGCGTCAACCTCAAGTGGACTGATTTTCTCTCCACCGCGATTGATAAGCTCCTTAAGACGACCGGTCAGTCGCAGATAATTCTCTTCGTCGAATGAACCCTGGTCGCCAGTGCGAAACCAAGTTTTTCCGTCCACTTCAAAAAAATTGTCGGCATTTGCCTGCGGGTTGCTTTCGTACCCCGGCGTCACGTTCGGACCGCTGATAACGATTTCTCCGACGTCCCGTGAAGAGATCAGAGTATTTTCGTTCTCGTCTGCAATTCTGACTTCGGGGCCTGCTGCTATTCCAACAGATCCGGGTTTTTGCGTTTGGGGAGCAAGCGGGTTGCAACACATTTGATGTGTCGCCTCAGTCATGCCGTAGGCTTCGATGACGGGCGCATTAAATGTTGCCACCAACTCTTCCATTACCGGGCCCGGCAACGAAGCAGAAGAAGATCGAAGAAAGCGCAACCGCGATTGCTCAATGATCGTTTGGTTTCGTGCAGCTCGGGCAAGTATAGCTTGATGCATTGTCGGAACTGCGGTGTACCACGTCGGATTAACTTCAGCGACCTGCGAGAAAAAACTAAGAGCGTTGAACCCAGGGGCGCAGCTAATTTGAGATCCAGCACCTAAAGACGCGGCAACAGCCGCAATCAGCCCGTGGATATGAAACAGCGGCATAATACTCAGACAGCGATCGTCGATTGTCAGTTTCAAAGACGCAGCCACATTTCGCGCGGATGCGTAGATATTAGCCTGCGTCAGAGGAACGATTTTGGGACTCGACGTAGTTCCTGACGTGTGCAGTATCAGGGCGACATCATCTTCACCCGGTGCGGATGTGTCCGCCGTGCCAATTGGGTCACAGGACAATATGGAGAACTGTCCAGCCGAATGTAAGCTTTCGTGAGAGGCCCTCAAGATTGCGATGCCAAGATCCCCAGCAGCTATTACGGCAGGTCCATCGTCGTTTTCGTTTACAAGAAGGGCCTTGGCCTTCAGATCCTTGAGGTAGAAAACGTATTCTTCGTAAGTGTACGCCGGGTTCAAAGGTGCCGTCGTCGCCACTTGGGCAACGGACATAAAGGCCGTTGCCATTTCGGGGCCATTAGGTAACACAATTGCCACTCGGTCGCCACGACCTACTCCGATCTGATGGAGATCTTTTTTGACCTTTGCGCAAAGCTCTCGCAGCCCCAGGTAGTTCAACCAAGATCGACCTGGGGCACCGATAGCATTCGCAGTGCCCGAATGGGGTGCGATCAATTCGGCGACTAAGTGGGGCATCTGGGATCCCTTTACAAAGGCATTGGCCTATTTTGCGAAGAGTGTTTGGTGTGGTTGCTACGTTACCTTGACAGTTAGGCTACCCAATTTGTCGACCGACAGCACCAATACATCGCCGCGGTTTACTGGACCAACTCCAGAGGGCGTGCCAGACAGGATAACGTCGCCGGCGGCAAGTTCGAAGTAATCGCTCAGGTAAGAGATCATTTCAGGGACTTTCCAGATCATCTGATTCAAATCACCTTCCTGCCGAATTTCTCCGTTCACCGATAGGCGAATTGCGCCTTCGTCGAGTGGCCCAACATCTTCTGCTTTGTGCACCGGTCCGCATGGAGCTGAGCGCTCAAATGCCTTCCCAATTTCCCAAGGTCGACCCATTTTCTTCATTTCGCCCTGTAGATCTCGACGGGTCATATCCAGTGAAAGCCCGTAGCCGTAGACATGATCTAGAGCATCTTCGACAGAAATATTCGTGCCGCCGGATTTAAGCGCCACATACATTTCAGCTTCATGATGTACGTCCGAGCTGTGAGCCGGATATGGAAATTCTCCAGATGGGTCGAGGTTGTCAGGGTTCTTTTGGAAGAAAAATGGGGGTTCACGATTTGGATCGTGGCCCATTTCTATGGCGTGCGCCGCGTAGTTTCGACCAATGCAATAAACCCGACGTACCGGGAACATACCTTCGCCTTCTACCGGTATTTCGTGAACCTTCACCGCGGGAATTACATGATCGTGCATCGCTTTACTCCTGAACATTTCATTGCCAAAGATCGGTTTGCCAATCTATGGCGTTGTTCCGATCGATGCTGTGCCACGCTCGCAAAGACGTAGCTCTTGTCTCAGTCATCGCCAATGTGACCGACGATTTGCAAGAGGTTCAGCCGCAGCTTAGCCCAACCATTTCCAAAATTGGTCGGGCGCTGGTTTAGCGGTAGGTCTCAAGACTAGCTGGCAACACGCGGGAGTAAACGGATCTCAGATGAGCCAACATGGCCTGCGCCGCCTCTTCTCCGTCTCCACTCGATATCGCCGACAGGATCAAGTCATGCTCTCGAAAACTGGAATAATCATCGGGGGGTTTGTAGGTTTTACGGGGTTGTCCCCACACAATAGACCTTCGGACAGAATTTAGAGTCTCGAAGAAATACAGGAAAAGCTGATTACGCGTTGCCCGGGCTATCGCGTGATGCAAATTATTGTCCCATGCTTCATATGTGCGCCAGTCTTCTGCGGCTCGGCACCTCTCAACGCAGAGCCTCATTTGCTCGCGATCTGAACGCGTAGAATGAAGCGCAGCAAGACGGCTAAGCTGCGGTTCGATGGTAAACCGAACACCTACAACCTGTTCAGGCTTGATCTGTGCACCCAAATAGGTGACGTCCGTTAAGTTGAGAACCGGTCGGGCACCAACGAACGTGCCCCGACCCACATGCCGCCAGATAAGCCCCTGCGCCTCTAGTTCGGCCAATACGCGCCTCAGCTGATTTCGGGTTGTGCCTAGCCATTGGCACAGTTCCCTTTCAGGCGGAAGCCTATCGTTGTGCCGGTATCCCGCATTGTCGATCAGCTCCCGGACACGTTGCGAAAGTTCTGTAGGCTCACTCACATTGCCACCCAATTTGCTGATTGGTTGATTGATTGAAACGCCAAGTCGGCAAAAACTCAAGGGCAAGTGACAACCAAATCTGAGTCGCCTGCCAAGATCGGTGACCTAAGTTGGCGCCATTATGTAGTAGGAGAGCCAAGTGCGTTTAGCGACTGTTTCAGTAGATAGCCATGCCGTTTGCGTCGCATTGCTTCCCAATCGAAGCAGGTTGGATGTATCGCGTGCTATTGAGATGCTCATGCCGGATACGGCTCTTGATGTAAGCACGATGCAGCTGATTATCGAAGGCGGTCCGACCGCGCTGGAGGCGTTGAGTGCCGTTGTTGCCGCGGGTGAGGCAGGCGAACTCAAGGACCTGCTCGTCCCCGAAGACGCGCCTCTTCTGTCGCCCATTCCCACGCCACGCAAGAACGTTTTCTGCGTGGGGCGAAACTACGCTGAGCACATCGCAGAAGGCGAGCGGGCGCAAAAAGAGAAAATCGGCATCACCGAGCATCCGGTTTTCTTTACCAAGCCGCCGACCTCGGTCGTTGCGCCAGACGCTGACATCCTACTCTTTCCCTCGGTGTCGCAGTCCATCGACTACGAAGTCGAGTTGGCAGTCGTGATAGGGAAGCGCGGGCGCAACATCACCAAGGCAGATGCGTTTAATCATGTCTTTGGGTATTCTATTCTGAACGACATAACCGCCCGAGACATACAGCGCCGCCATGGCGGCCAGTACTTCAAAGGCAAAGGGTTGGATGGATCTTGCCCAATCGGTCCCTACATCGTGACCGCCGATGCCATCAGCGATCCGCAAGCTCTTTCGATCGGACTGACAGTTAACGGTGAGCAGCGCCAAAACGGGATGACGTCGGACATGATATTCGACATTCCAACGTTGATCGCATCCTTGTCAGAAGGCCTGACACTAGAACCGGGAGACATCATTGCGACAGGTACGCCATCAGGCGTCGGATACGCAATGGAGCCGCCGCAGTTTTTGAAAAACGGGGACGTCGTAGTTTGCGAGGTTTCCGAAATCGGCACGCTAAGGAACAAAGTGCGTGCCGTGTAATGGCTCCTACGCAGCAATCACTGTGAGGCGTCAACATTCAAGGGAGGAAGACTACAATGATGAACAGAAGGACTTTCACAGCGTCCCTGCTTACTGCTGTTCCGGTAGCAGGAGCAATAGGAACAATGGGTTTTGCGCAAGACTTGCGTGAAATCACCTTCGTGCAACCCAGCCCTTCGGCAATCAACTCATTTCCTGTGTTTGTCGCCATTGGAGAAGGATACTTCGCAGATGAAGGATTGAACGTGACCGTCGAGGCTATCAACGGCTCAGGCGCCGTGCTTCAGGCATTGTCTGCAGGACAAGCACACTTCGGTCGCCCCGGCCCCGGCCCGCTGATTGCTGCGCGCTCGCGCGATGTGGATGCGGTTCACATCTACAACGTTGCGGCGCGCAGCAACTTCGGCATTGCAGTGCCCGAAGACTCTGACATCCAAAACGTTGAAGAGTTGCGGGGCAAAGTTATCGGGACAGGTACAGCTGATGGCGCAGAAGTGGGCTTTGCGCGTAATGTGATGACCGGCGCAGGAATGAAAGAAGGTGAAGATTATACCTTCCTGACTGTCGGCGACGGTGGCCCTGCGACCGCGGCTTTTCTGAATGGCGAAATCGACGCGTATTCCGCCTCCACCGCTGACACGGCAATTCTGAACCAACGCGGAATGGCGGTGCGTGACATTACGCCTGCGGAATTCGGGCGTTTCTTCGGTAACGGCATCGCCACAATGGCCGACACAATCGCCAACGACCGCGAATTGGTCGAGGCCTGGAGCCGCGCTTTCGCTCGTGGTCATGCCTTTGCGCTGGATGATGCCAACCGCGAAGCTGTGTTGAAGCACCTGGCGGACGGCAATCCGCAGGAAGGCGAGGACAAGGAGTTCCAGTCAGCGCTGTTCGATGCCGTACGTTCGAAAACCATAGCAGCGGATCCAAGCAACGGTTTGGGATGGTACCCCGCCGAAGTTTGGCAGGAATGGCAAGACGCACTTGTTGCAGGTGGCGAAATTCCGGGACCGCTTGATGACTTGAGCGCTGCCTGGACCAATGAATTTGCCGCCATCGGCAACGAGGCCGCCAGCAAATGAACGCTGCAGCCGCAAAAGAGTTTTCCGGCGCGCCCTTGGGCACGCCGGTCTACGAATTGACCCATTTAAGCAAGACCTATGCACGCAACCTTGTTGTTGCGCTTGAGGACATTAATCTGACGCTACGGAAAGGAAGCTTCACTTCTGTAATTGGGTCCAGCGGGTGCGGGAAATCCACTCTGCTCAAGATCATGGCGGGTCTGATCCCTCCCACCAAAGGGCGTGTGATCCTACAGGGCCTGCCAGTCACCGGTCCCCGTCGAGACATTGGTATGATGTTTCAACAGGCGACACTATTTCCCTGGAAAACAGCGGTGGAAAACATCGTATTGCCAATCGAGATCCGCGACGGAAAGGCAGCCGCCAAGCAAGCAATGGGCAAGGCTCACGAACTATTGGACATCGTGGGCTTGAAGGGATTCGAAGACGTATACCCGAACGAATTGTCGGGCGGCATGGCTCAGCGCGCCTCAATCTGCCGTATGCTGATCACAGAACCAGCTGTACTTTTGTTAGACGAACCATTCAGCGCGCTGGACGAGCTGTCACGCGACATGATGAATATGGAACTGCAGCGGATTTGCCATGAACAGGATGCGACTGCTTTTCTTGTTACGCACTCTATTCAGGAAGCCGTTATTTTGTCCGACGAAATCGTCGTGTTGAAACCACGCCCGGGCAGGATTGCCGAAATTGTGAAGGTCGATCTGCCACGCCCACGCACGTTGGATATGATGACCACACCCAAGTTTGGCGCTATTGTAGACTACATTCGCGGCCTCCTGGATAAGGGAGAAGAAATGTGAGCGACGTTCATAACTACTCACCTGCCCTAAAAAACGCCGACACCGCAGAAGACACGGTATGGGAACAAAAAGTTCACTTTATCGACTCGGTCCCACGCTGGCTGGCGATGACCTTTGTCTTCGTGGTTTTCGTCGGCACTTGGCAAATTGTTACGAGCCTTAAGCTGGTTTCCCCAATCATTCTGCCTACACCGTTGGAAACCCTGAAAGATATGATCTTCGTGGGACAAAATCTATTGACTGGCGGCTATATGCTTGGGGCGCTGTGGATCACAATCAAAGAAGTTATCTATGGTTTTGCACTGGCAATCGCGATCGGATTTTCGCTGGGCGTATTGGTGGGGGAAACGGCATTTGGTGAAAAGGCAGTGATGCCTTACCTGGTGGCGATAGATACCATGCCAAAAGTGGCATTTGCCCCACTCTTTGTAGCGTGGTTGGGCTTTGGTATTGAATCAAAGGTGGCACTTGCTGCCTTTATCGCGACATTTCCAATCGTGGTCGGTACTGCGGCTGGGCTTCACGCCGCCGATGAAAACGCGCGTATGCTTTTCAAGACGATGGGCGCAAGTCGGATGCAGACATTGTTCAAGATGAAACTGCCGACTGGCCTGCCGCAGATTTTTACCGGCCTCAAGATCGGAGCAGTCGGCGTTATGGCCGGTGCGATCACAGGAGAATTCCTAGGCGGTGGCAAGGGATTTGGCGAACTTATTCGGGTTGCCGCCTCGCAGCTCAACACGCCGCGCGTCTTCTCGTTAATCCTGTATCTCAGCCTTGTCGGTCTGGTCGTATTTGCGTCGGTGGTTTGGACACAGCGTAAATTGGTGTTCTGGCACAAGGAACAGGTGGGAAGAGATGACTTCTGAGCCTTTGATAATTGACTGCCAAACCCTGCGTGAATTTGTGGCGGCCGCACTCGAAACTCGAGGTGTGCCAAAATCAGATGCGGACAAGGTGGCCTCGACGATGGTTGAGGCCGACATTTATGGCTATGGCACGCACGGTGTTTTTCGCCTGCGACAGTACCTAGCCCGGCTGGCGGGAGGTGGCTCCAATCCTACGCCAAAAGTCACAGTAGTACATGAGACCGCTGCAACTGCTTTGATCGACGGAGATGACGGCCTCGGCCATCTGGCTATGTCGGCGGCTCGGGATCTTGCAATTGAAAAGGCAAAAGAGGCCGGCATCGGATGGGTTGGTGTTCGGCGCGGCAATCATGCTGGACCACTGGCACTTTATGTACGTCCACAAGCCGAGGCAGGGCTGCTTGGTATGGCCGCGGCAGTGGGCAGCGCGAACCACGTCCCGCCCTATGGCGGTAGTGACTTGCTTCTTGGTACCAATCCCATTGCTTTTTCCGCCCCCGCCGATGGTCCCGACCCGTTTGTGTTTGATATGGCGACGACCGTAGCCGCGATGGGTAAGATCAAAACCCTGCTGCAGCAAGGCAAGCCTATGCCCGAAGGCTGGATGGTTGGGCGTGATGGGAACCCATTGACGGACCCCGCCCTAAAGTCAGAAGGGTTTCTTTTGCCAATCGGCGGTCCGAAAGGGTTCGGTCTTTCCGTAGCTATCGGGTTGATAGCCGGGGTCTTAAACGGTGCGGCCTTCGGCTCTGATGTGGTCAATTTCACCTCGGACACAACTTCATCCACAAATACCGGCCAGTTCGTTATGGCGCTCAATCCGGCAGCCTTTGGGATGGGCAATGACTTTGCTTCTCACGCAGCTCGCGTCTTCTCTGAAATGCGCGCATCCCCCCCCCTGCCCGGTCATGACCCGGTGCGCTTGCCCGGAGACGGCAAAACGGCTGCCGCAGAAGCCCGCCGCAAAGAAGGTGTGAGGCTGAACCCCGTTCTTTGTCGAGACCTCAACAAACTTGCTGAGGACTGTGGGCTATCCCCTCTGTTTCCTAGTCTCAGCACCGACTAGCAGCACATCCGTGGGAAGCTGGTAGGCGCTTTTGACGAGAGTTTAGAGAGGTGCCTCGTCCTCTGCCTCCAGCGCTTTCACAAGTGCAGAAAGTTTATTCATCATGTGGAGCTTCATGGATTTTCCAAGCCCGTCAGCATTACGGGCCCTGAGTAACTCCATCATGGCTTCATGTTCGTCAATGGCCTGCGCCCAGCGCTCGTCCGACAAGTTGGCCATAAAACGTGCGCGGCGGACCCGTGCGGCTAACAGCTTGTGGTGGCTCGCAAGAATATCGTTTCGCGCGCCACGTATCAGTGCCTGATGAATGTCCTGATTGGCCTTAAAATATGCCTGTCGGTCATGTGAATTATAGGCTTTCAGCATATCGGCATGGCGACGTTCGATTAGTTCAATTTCAGCGGAATCCATGTGCTGACATGCCAACTCTCCCGCCAGTTGCTCAAGCGTCGCAAGCACTGGAAACGTATTCTCCAATTCCTCTCGCGTGACACTTGCGACGCGGGCCCCCCGGTTGGCTTGAAGTACCACAAAGCCTTCTGACGCAAGCACCTTTAAAGCTTCTCGCAAGGGTGTCCGTGAGACCCCCAACGAGTCGCAAAGCTGTTTCTCGGGCACTTTTTCACCCGGCTTTAAAACATCTTCGACAACCAGGTTACGTAGCCTTTCGACCAGTTCTTCGTGAAGGGTCGGGCGATTAATGCTGTCCGTCAGGTTCATTTCCATTTCCTAAACATCAAGAACCATATCCAAGAGGCGTGCGACGTGCATAGCTTGATGCTGCGTACCTTCGGCGATTTGATGGCGGCAAGATGTCCCGTCTGCCACGATAACTGCATCTACGGGCGCGACTTCCAACGCCGGGAACAAGTCGAGTTGTGCCATCTTTATCGAAACATCGATAGTGTCGGGCGAATATCCAAATGCCCCTGCCATGCCACAACAACTGCTTTCAATCATGTGAACTTGTGCCCCTGGAATACGCTTCAAAAGGTCAAGCATCGGTGTGACGGCACCGTGTGCTTTCTGGTGGCAATGCCCATGCAAATAAATCGGGCGATCCAATGGCTTCAGGGGCAAGTCCGGCTGATCGGCCAGAAATTCCTCAAAGGTACACGTTGCGTTCGACAACATCTCCGTTTCCGGCCCCGGGCAAAGCGCTAAAAATTCATCCCGGAAAGTGAGGATAGAGGAAGGTTCGAGCCCGACCACTGGAACACCTTTTGCAACCGCATCTCGTGTCGCGTCAATCACGCGTTGTGCCTCGTGTCGCGCTTCGTCCACGCACCCCATAGCCAAGAGAGTACGTCCGCAATCCAAAGCCCTGTCAGATCGATCGTCTCGCGCCACGGCCACCCGAAATCCTGTTGCCCGCAAAACCCGGACGGCAGCGCGCAAATTTTCCGGTTCGAAATACCGGTTGAACACATCGGCAAACAGCAACACCTGCGGATCATTGTCCTGAGCTTCGACATCACGGAACGGAGCAGAAGACCACACTGGCAGATCGCGTCGCGCTGAAATACCAGTAGGTCCCTCCAATAGCTTACGCGAGAGTCCAATTTTGTTTCGTAAATTCACAAACCACGCGACTTTCGCGGCTTTTGGCGCATATCGGGGCAGGTAAGCTATCAATTTGTCTGCCAACGTCAGCCCATCTTTTTTACGCTTTGCTGACAATACTTCGATTTTCATTCGCGCCATGTCGATGCCAGTCGGACATTCCCGAGCGCAAGCTTTGCATGACACACAGTACTTCATTGTGTCCAACATGGCATCAGACGACAAACCGCCCGGCATCTGCCCGCTGATGGCAAACCGCAACGAATTTGCCCGCCCACGTGTAGCGTCTCGCTCGTCTCGGGTCGCTCGGAAAGAAGGGCACATAACGCCGCCCTTGAGCTTGCGACATGCACCATTATTGTTGCACATCTCGACGGCGCCCTGAAACCCTCCTCCGGCACCCGGCCAAGCAGACCAGTCCAGCGTCGTTTCGAATTCAGGAACCGAATAGTCCTGACCGTAGCGGAACAGTCGGCGGTTATCCATGGCGGGCGCGTTCACGATCTTGCCAGGATTCATTACCCCATTAGGATCAAACCGTTTCTTAATCTGTTCAAACGCAGAAACGATACGCTTACCGAACATCTTTTCATGAAATTCTGATCGTACGATCCCGTCACCATGTTCACCTGAATGAGATCCTTTATACTTTTTGACCAGTTCAAATGTTTCTTCGGCGATCGCCCTCATTGTCCGGACGTCTTTGTCTTGCCGCATGTTCAGCACAGGGCGCACGTGCAAACACCCCACCGAGGCATGCGCGTACCATGTTCCCCTTGTGCCATGCCGGGCAAATATTTCGGTTAGGCCAGCGGTGTAATCGGCGAGGTCGGGCAAAGGGACGGCGCAATCTTCGACAAAAGAGATCGGTTTGCCTGCCTCTTTCATCGACATCATGACATTCAACCCGGATTTTCGGTACTCGGCGATAGCATTCTGCAAAGATTTGTCCGTAACAGAGACAACGCCGCCCCACCGATGTTCCGCACCGCTGAAAGCAAAACCGAGATCTCCCATCAGTTGCGAAAGTTCGACCAGTTTTGCAGCATTGGCCTCGGCGCTGCCCTCGGCAAACTCCACCAGCAGCAGGGCTTCGGGATTGCCTTCAACAAATGCATTAATCGTTTCGCTAAACATTGGGATTTCTCGCCCCAATGCAATCATGGTGTCGTCTATCAACTCTACCGCCTGCGGGTTGAGTGTAACGATGTGCTGGGTGGCCTCCATTGCAGCACGAAATGTCTGGAAATGGCACACGCCGGTAACTTTCGCTCCCGGCAGATGAGCCAGGCTTAGTTCCAGTTCTGTGAAATAGGCCAATGTGCCTTCTGACCCCACCAATAAATGGGACATGTTGATGTCGTTACCTACAAGGGCGTCGATATTGTACCCGCCCACGCGGCGCTGGACTTTAGGAAAACGAGCGTTTATTTCGGCAGCCTCGCGACGCCCAAGAGCGCGCATATCACCAACAAGATCCGCATAATCGCCTGATGCGGCCGTATCAGCGCTGAACCGCGCTTCCGTACCATCAACCGTGATTGCGTTTATCGCACGGACGTTGTCTCGCATGATCCCGTATCGGAGAGACTTTCCGCCTGAAGAATTGTTTGCCGCCATCCCCCCAAGAGTGCAACGGGACGCTGTTGAAGGATCCACGGGAAACCACAGGCCATGCTGCTTCAACGCTTGGTTCAATTGATCCAGAACAACACCGGGTTGAACGCACGCAATACGCTTCTCAACATCTACGTCTAGAATACGATTCAAGTGTTTTGTGTTGTCCAGTACAACACCTTGATTGACCGTTTGCCCGCATTGCGAGGTGCCGCCGCCGCGAGGCAGAACCGAACTTCCTTCGTCCCGCGCAATGGACATTACAGCTTGGACATCTTCAGTGGACCGAGGGATCACCACAGCGTCCGGTGTCATCTGATAAATTGAGGCATCTGTCGAGTATCGAGCAAGCGATGCCGGATCTGACATCACCTCTCCCCGTACATCAGACAACAGTCGGCGGTACAACGATCCATTCTCCACCATCAGGTTCGCCTTCCCTTCCCTTCAAGTCTTATAAAACGCTTCACTTCACCGTTGACTGAATAATGAATTCATAATTAACTTTTGCAATAAGTAATAGCGCCTCTCTTTTGGCACCAGCGTAAGGATGAGTTCAAATGCGTCAGGCGGGCAGACATTTTTTGCAGATTCCAGGGCCGAGTGCTGTGCCAGAGCGCATCCTGAAAGCCATAAGCACGCAGACCATTGATCATCGAGGACCGGATTTTGCTGAAGTGGGGAACAAGGCCCTAAATGGCATAAAGACGATTTTCAGGACAAAACAGAACGTCTTTATCTATCCTTCATCCGGCACCGGCGCATGGGAAGCCGCACTTGTGAACACGGTTTCGCCTGGCGAAAAAGTTCTGATGTTCGAAACAGGGCATTTCGCCTTCATGTGGTGCAACTTGGCTGGAAAACTAGGGCTGCGACCAGAGCTGATTGAAGGAGATTGGCGTGGCGGCGCGGACCCCAATCAGATTGAAGACCGTCTACGTGCAGACGAGCAGCACGGCATCAAGGCGGTTTGCGTCGTTCACAACGAAACGTCAACCGGGTCAGTCACACCAATTGAGGAAGTGCGGAGGGCCATAGACGCAGCCAAGCACCCTGCACTTCTAATCGTGGACTCCATCTCCGGCCTTGCGTCGATTGATTTTCGGTTCGATGACTGGGGGGTCGATGTGTGTGTCTCCGGCTCGCAAAAGGGATTGATGTTACCGCCTGGTTTGAGCTTCAACGCCGTGAGCGATCGGGCTCTGAAACACTCACAATCCGTGACCACGCCGCGAAGTTACTGGGATTGGCAAGATATGGTCGGACCAAATCAGAAGGGGTTCTTTCCTTACACCCCCGGCACCAATCTTCTCTATGGATTAAATGAGGCCATCGACATGTTGCACGAGGAAGGGTTGGACAACGTTTTTGCCCGTCATGCCCGACACGGAGCCGCGACACGGGCTGCCGTGCGCGCCTGGGGTCTTGAGGTTTTGTGCACACATCAAGGTCAGGAATCGGGCGTCTTGACTGCGGTTAAGGTCCCAGAGGGTCACTCCGCCGATGCGTTTCGTGCTGCGGCGCTTGAGCACTATGACATCTCACTAGGAAATGGTCTGTCCAAGGTAGCCGACAAGGTATTCCGCATTGGTCATTTGGGCGACTTCAACGACCTAATGTTGATGGCCACCCTTTCTGGCGTAGAGATGGGGCTAGCCAAGAGCGGTATGCCACATAACGGAGGCGGCACTCAGGCTGCCTTGGAGCATCTCAAGGCTGCGTGACGTTGGACAGGGCTTTTAAAAAACCAAATAAAATCAAAATCTTCAGATCGAATACTACGTACCCTTCAGACTGCCAAACTCATTAGGAGATTGACCATGACTCGCATGACGGCAAAAGACTTCGACCAGGAACTACTGGACCTGTACGATTTTTACGCGCACGGTAAAATCACTAAGCGTCAGTTTCTGGATCGCGCAGGTAAGTTCGCGGTTGGCGGTTTATCTGCGGTCGCGTTGCTGAACATGCTCAGCCCGAACTATGCATTGGCCGAGCAGGTATCATTCAACGATCCCGATATCCATGCAGACTACATCACCTATCCCTCACCAAATGGAACCGGCGACGTACGGGGCTACCTTGTCCGGCCTGCTGGTGTGGATGAGCCGCTGCCAGCAGTGCTGGTGATCCACGAAAACCGCGGCCTTAATCCCTACATCGAAGATGTGGCGCGACGCTTGGCGAAAGCAGGCTTTATGGCTCTAGCTCCAGACGGTCTGACGTCGGTTGGCGGATACCCAGGCAACGATGCTGATGGGCGCGAGTTGCAAAAGACGGTCGATCGGATCGAGCTGATGAATGATTTCTTCAATGGCTTTGAATACCTATTGAATCGAGAAGACTGCACCGGGAAGGTTGGCGCTGTGGGTTTCTGCTATGGCGGTGGTGTGGTCAGCGCAATTGCGGTGGCCTACCCGGAACTAGCGGCAGGCGTGCCGTTCTATGGCCGCCAGCCAGCAGCCGAAGATGTAGCCAAAATTCAGGCACCACTGCTGATTCAGATGGGGGAGCTTGATGAACGTATCAATGCAGGTTGGCCAGATTTTGAAGCTGCTCTTCAATCCAACGAAAAAGTCTACGAGGCCTACATCTACGAAAATGCTAACCACGGCTTTCATAACGACAGCACGCCACGATACGATGAATCGATGGCAAAATTGGCCTGGGACCGCACCATTGATTGGTTCAACACCTATCTGAGGTAATTGGTGCAAGCTACGAAGTCAGCCATGCGTTGATATCGCTTCATGGCAATCCACGGTTCATCTTGGCCAAGCCCTCAGAGGCCCTAGAAATTTGACTTTCGCAGTCAGCGTGTCCGCGACCAGGTCTTGGCCTACTACCCCAACCATTGGGTGTTTTTTAGAGTCGAAACGATTGGAAAATATTGTCGAAGCGGATTTAGGTGAAGCGATCCATCGTTAGGTGTTCAGCTCATCTGTGGGTTAAGCGCACTATCACTTTAATGCCGCTGATAGCAGCCATTAATCATGTGTCCGGATAATGGCTCCTCTTAGGTTGAATTCATCAATTCTGCATCTACCAACCGCTAATAGATTTTTGATCGAGGGGCCCAGTCAGTTTTCTTTCAATCTCTGCCGGGTTTTTAGACAGTCACAACAGATGGGTTTGGATAAACTTGGACAACTGCGACCGTTTCTATACGTAGTTAGCCGTTCCTTTGGTCTTAATCAGAATCCCGAAACCGCCGCGCGAGATAATCTACGAACGCGCGGGTTTTTGGTGCCAGATTCCGCCTTTCGGCAAACATTACGACAATATCTGTGCTGGGTGGTGCATACTCAGGCATTACGTGGACAAGTTCGCCGGAGCTAAATTTAATGTTTGCCATATAGCAGGGCAGCCGTGCGATCCCGATGCCAGCGAGAGCGGCTCGAAAGACGACATCGGTGCTGTTTCCCTCAAAACTGCCCGTTGCTTCAAATTTTTCGCCTGGGTTCGGTTCGATGCTGTCCCAAGCGTTCCGCTGGCTTCTCCCAGCAACTCTCAAGCAATTGTGCTCAGCCAATTCGGCAAAACTCGATGGTGTTCCAGAACGCTCAAGGTATTCAGGTGAGGCACATAGCACCCTTCGACTCTGCATAATGCGCCTGATGACCATATCTGGATTCTTGCGTTGTTCCGCAAAGCAGATCGCCGCATCGAACCCTTCACTCCGAAGATCAATTTCTCGGTCGGTCAGATCCAAAGACATTTGAACTTCAGGGTTTTCATTCATGAACTCTGGCAAGGCAGGAATCAGTTGGGACTTACCAAATGCAACCGTGGACGCGATCCTGAGTTCTCCGCGTGGGACACCGTCAAAGCTATGGATCATCGCTTTGGCTTCATTGAATTTGTCAGCCATCGCTTTGCATTTTTCGTAGAAAGCTTGGCCTTCCAGTGTTGGAGAGATACCCGTTCTGGTGCGATTCAGAAGGCGGTAGTGAACCTGATCTTCAAGCAACCCGATCTGCTTGCTCACAGCCGACGGAGTTTGCCCCATTGATCGTGCAGCCGCAGATATGCTTCCTTGCTCGACCACGGTCGCAAAAATTAACATTTGCGCAGAAATATCCATGTCATGACCCTTGCTGTTCCAATCTGGCATGGGGCCTATGCCAGATTGCCAAATTGTGAGCGCTACCAAATAGACGTATCTCTGCATTGCAGCATAATTACTGCACTGCAGCAACGGACGAGGCAATATCATGGCAATTACACGATCAAACAGCGCGCTGGATGTCGTATTCGAAGCTGGCCGCACGTTCTTTCATCAAAAACTGGACACGATGCGAAAGGCACAGGCCAAACGCAGGGTTTATCGCGCAACGTATTATGAGCTCTCGGTGCTATCTGACCGCGACCTGACAGACCTGGGCATTCCGCGCAGTAGCATCAAAAGACTTGCTATGGAGGCTGCATATGGCTGCTAACACCCAAACGGCTGGTACAGATCGTGGTCACGCCATCGCCCTATCAATCAGCTTCCTGGCGAGGATCGGAGCCACGGCAAATGCGGCCTTTAAGGCGCTTCAAACGGCCCGGATGCTCTCCACACTTTCGAATATGAACGACCATCAGCTCGCTCAGATCGGAATCTCGCGATCCGATATCCCGGAATATGCCGCGAAATTGATGGCTGACGAATAGAAAAGTAGACCCTCAGGATAGAAGATTGCACGAAATTTGCTGGTCCTCGCTCCTCCCAGAGTAAGCCAGCAAAAGCGGCGGCGAAAAAGCCAACAGGGAGCGCCAACGCACGGGCCAGCACTTTCAACTCCTCCCGAAAGTGCTGGCTCGATACCTTGAGCTGAATTTGCAAGACCAGAGCTAGAACGATTTAAAGGTGAAAAACCGCAATCCGCACTACAGACCGCAGGACAACAGGCTTTGCCTCGCCGTCACCGAACACCTATTCTATCGGGATTAAATCGCGGAATAACCCAGCCTTGAAAGAGCACCGGCCACAGCCGGTTCTGTTGGATCCATTCTTCCTTCACATGCCCATTTTTTGATGCAGATTTCAGTGTCCTTTGGTCTTTCAAACTCGCCGTCTTTAGCCAAAATCACCACAGCGGCTTCACACGCGGAAAGTCCCATGGCCTCACACACGCCCATCGCGTAAAGCTGGTCATCTCTTTCCTGAACTGCTGAAGAAACTTTCATGGCAGAAAGCGCAATATCTACGCTGATTGCATACACCATCGTATTCCAACGCCTTTTCCAACTCAGAACTATGTAACACAATGAATTTAATGCGCTTTCATTTGGCGATTATTAATTGATCATTACGACTTCTTAAGCCTCTTAGTTGGCCGAGTTTTTTAGCAGCATTTGTGTTGAGGCGGACTTGGCAAACAAGTTCGTTGCATCTTTGTTAGGCAGCTTTGTCCGCGTTGCAGTCATTCACCACAACTTGCTTGAACGTCTACTTTCGCGGAAGCTGCAAAGGATGTGGAGCGATTAAATCGCGGTGCGCATCCCAAACGCGATGATCCGCATTCGATCCATGAACAAAGACGACCGGCTCTCCCTCGCCGTCTTGGGCGTAGGAGAGCCTGACTGCATTTATCGCAACTCTGTGTTCCATAAATCTGGCGAAGTACTCTTGTTGCATTTGTTTTGAGAGCAATAGAGCCAGACCCGAAGGCACTTGGAGCAATAATTCAGCAGTGTTCAGCCAAGAAAGCCAAGGCGTCCCTCTCAAAACGTGGCCATTCCGGGTCGTTGTCCGGGATGGTATGGTTCGAGCTTTCGTAGGCGATGAACTTCGCGTTGGGTAATCCCTTTGCAAACAATCGTCCTTGTTCGACCGGTTGCATCCTGTCACTGGTCCCATGACAAACAAGGCACGGCACCTCGACCTTGGACAATATCGGTGAGATATCGATGTTATCAATCACGCCGCGATACCGCCCCATGTTTTTGGGTGAAATCATCTTGCGCATATCTTCGGCATATTGCCGCCGTTCTTCTTGGCTCGCGCCCGGCACGATGATTTGCGCCATTAAATCACGCAGAGACGGATAATCATCGTCCCACCCGGCAGTCATCATTTGCTTAATTGCGTTGGCGCGTTCCACATCTTTTTGCGACGTTCTTTTTGCCCGACCAATAGGGAACCCACCTATCATTACGATCGCAGACACACGGTCAGGTCGGCGCGCTGCGAAGGCAGCTGCCACTGCGGACCCCTGCGATATCGCAAGGATCGGCGCGCGTTTGATACCCGCTGCGTCAAAAACGGTTTCCAAGTCATCAACGAACCGTTCGAACGTGCAAGTTTCTGCATCCCAGTCGGATAGACCGTTGAGCCTGGCATCAAAACGGACCAAACGATGTCGTTGAGCGATGGAAGTGTAAATTGGAGCTTTCCCCGGATTGCGCCAGTCAAGCTCCAAGTGCCCAATCCAACTTGGCGCCTTTACGACCGGAGGACCGTCCCTAACTGAGCTCCAGGCCAGACTAATGTTGTCGCTAGTTTTGCAATAACGAATTTCCTGTGTTTTGGCGAAGTTAGCGCGCGATTTGGACACATGTTCATCGGTGAAGTTGATCGACAAAACTTCGATCGGCTGTTCAATGCCTTTGAACGTGTGAAGCCCTTCTCGGCGCAAACGTTTGGCATAGTCCGCTCCGGCAAGATCACAAAGTACCTTTGAGACCAGAATGCCCCCGGGTTCAGCTGCCGATTGGAGCCGCGCAGCGATGTTGACGCCGTCTCCGAAGATATCGTCGCCATCGACGGTGACGTCGCCGACATGCAAACCCGCTCTAAGCTGGATACGTTCCGGAACCAAATAGGGATGGTCTGGCTCTCTTAGCTCCGTTTGGATCGCAATTGCCGCTTCTAAGGCGTTTCCTGCTGACAGAAATTCAATCAACGCTCCGTCGCCCAACAGTTTGACAACCCGGCCAGATTTTTGCTCAACGATCGGCGTTACCAAATCGCGGTACAAGGTGTTCAGTGTTTTGAGAAGTAGCTTGGAGCCGCCCTGCATCATCCGACTGAAGCCGACGACATCGAGAGACACGATTGCAGCAAGACGGCGTTGACTCATGGCTACTTCCCGCAAGTTGGCTCGAAAACACTACCACGTTCTTAGTTTGTTAGAACCGGCAACTTGCCTAATACCTGAAAACTTGCAGTGGAATGATCGGTAACTAAGATCTCGAATTGACCAAAGACCGTGGAAGCGATCATTCAAAAGGTATGCCTACCCGTTTTTTTTAGGGAATGGCGGGTTTGTCCGCATTGGAAACGTTCAAGCAAGTTGCAGCGAACACCCGAGTTACGGGACCAAGCGGTTGTTTGCTGCGGCTGCGCAAAAAATCTGCATTGGCTGATTGAATCTATTTTGGTTTTGTTATTCGAAACATTAATTTGCATCTTTCCGACAGGCGCAGCGTAGGACAGTTAAACTAACTGTCTAAGTCCAACGCCTTCATCAATTCGAAGACCTGGCTACGCATCCAGGCCGCCATCGGGGCGTTGTCTGAACGCTTGTGCCAGATGCCGATGATCAACGCTGGTTCAATACGCATGGGAGGTTCGAACACGTTCAGTCCGAATGTCTTGGCCACTTTCTTTGCAAGCTGCGCGGGTACAAGCGCGATAAGGTCGCTTTCGCTAACCGCACGGCAAACGCCACTAAAGACAGGCACGGTCATAGCAACCTGTCGCTGTTTTCCGACGCGATTAAGGGCAGCATCGCCCATCGCAGCCAGATTCCCTTCAGGAGAGAACAAGACATGGTGGAGAACGCAGAACGTATCCATGTGCATTTGCGTCCCTTCCTTTAGCCCCGCAATCCTTGGGTTTCCCTTGCGCGCGATAACGTGGAACGGCGAACGGAAGAGCGGCTCTCGATTGACCCAGTCCGGAAGCGCCAAATCCGGGATCAGCGCAATGTCAGCGTTGCGTCGTTCAAGGCTGGCCACATAGTCATTCGGAACCAGATCAACCAGCTGCGCTCGTAGATTGGGCGCCGACTTTTGCAGGAGATCACCCAAGGGTGGCATCAGGAGTTCCGCGAAAAAATCGCTGGCAGCAATCCGGAAAGTGCCTTCAGCGGTTCGCGGATCAAAGGTAGCTGGCGGCGCTAGCAAAGCTTCCAGACGTTCGAGTTCTTCGCGCAAACCGAATTCAATCCTGGACGCGTAATCGGTAGCGACCAAACGGTTTCCCTGCCGGACAAAAAGGGGATCGTCCAAGGCATGACGAAGACGCGACAATGCACCAGAGACTGCGGATTGCGACATGGCGAGCTTGTCGGCCGCCTTGACGGTTGAGCCTTCGCTAATGAGGGCGTCCAATACGCGCAAAAGATTGAGGTCCAGTGTAGCGAAATTCACCTGGCCGATACCCTATATTTGATATTGCGGTTTGCCTGATAGGTTGGCCTTCGGATAGGCTTCTGTCAACGGAAGCGCTTTCGTTTCAATCCAATAACAATGGAGAGAAACGATGAAGGACTTGGCCCAAATCGACGGGGCCATCGAATGGCTCGGCGTAAAATACAAAACCATCCTCAGCCCAGAACAGACAGGCGGCGCTATGTCCATCGTGGAAAGCTGGTCCCCTGCGGGTAGCGGCCCTCCGCGCCATGTTCATCAAAACGAAGACGAAACCTTTGTAATACTGACCGGCACATGCAGGTTCTGGTTGGAAGGCGAGGAGTTCACCGCAGGGGCCGGCGAAAGCGTATTCATCCCACGAGGCAAGGAACATACCTTCAAAGTGACAGACGACGAACCTTGCCGCCATCTCGTGATCCTGACACCCGGCGGATTCGAAGGCTTCTTTTCCGACATGGCAGCCGGTCAGTGCCGCATTCCCGAGGACATGCCTGCTATTGAAGAGAGCGCCAAGCGGCACAACATGACCTTCACTGGCCCGCCGTTGGATTGATACCATGACTAAGAAACACATCGTCTATCATATCCCTGTCTGTCCCTTCTCGCAGCGACTGGAAATCCTACTGGCGCTGCGCGGACTGACGGATGCCGTGGAATTTCGTGTCGTAGACATCACCAAGCCGCGCGATCCCGAATTGCTAGCCAAGACCCGAGGGACGACAGCCTTGCCCGTGCTGGAAACCAGCGACGGCCGCATATTAAAAGAAAGCCTCGTGATCCTGCGCTATCTTGATGAGGCGCTGCCAGGGGCACCGCTGCGCCGCAGTGATCCTGCCGAGCACGCCATTGAGTCGATGTTAGTAGCCCTCGAAGGACCCTTTACAATGGCAGGCTATCTCTTTGTCCTGAATCAGGATCATGCGCGCCGAGATGAGCATTTGAATAAACTCCTCGCGCTCTATCGAGACCTTGATGATTTCTTAGCTCATCATAATCCGACTGGCCCATTCCTGTTCGATGACTTCGGTTTGGCAGAGGCTGTTTTTACCCCGATGTTCAAGCGGTTTTGGTTCCTTGACTACTACGAAGGGTTCAAACTACCCGTTGGCAAAGATTATGACCGGGTACGAGCGTGGCGTGATGCATGCATGGCGCATCCAGAAACATCGCAGGTGACTGAAGAAGAGATCGTCAAACTCTACTACGACTACGCGCTCGGGGCTGGAAACGGCGCCCTACCTGACGGTCGCAGCGTTTCAAGCTTCGCCTTTGAGCCGCCCTGGCAGTCAAGGCCCATGCCCCCGAGGGAAAAGTATGCGGTTACAGCCACCGACAAAGAGCTAGGACTTGTCGCCTGACCATGGAGTGGATAGCCGACACCGGACGCTTAAGGTCGACGGCATAACTGGCCAGCATGGCGTGCCTGAGCTTCAAACAAGTGTGGCGAACGGCCCAAAGCGGCCATTTGCACCAGCCACATCGAAGGTCTGGTTCGAGCATAACAACCGTTCGCTGCGTTCTGTTTGAATGACCGCCTTGCGGACAAAGCTGCCGATAAGTCATTTTGTCGGGCTGTGTGACAACGGCCCTTAACCGACATTCAGCACGGCACCGATTTTCTGCGGGTGCAGCCCGCATTCCGGCCATTCGCTGCACGCGCGAAATCTAAAAAGCCCACCGCCGAGGATCGCGCGAGAAAGGCGGCAAATGGCCCCTGGTTGTGAGTGCCGATTGCATTTGTACATTCTAAATTGGTCGTCGAGTTTGACTATCCCGAGAAATATTGAAAACGCTCACAAAAGAGCTCTTTCATTTAGTCAGAACGACGAAGGAGTGCAGGCGCTGATCACTTTGCATGGCATATCGCCGGCATTCCGAAACCTGTGTGGCAATATGCTTGAGAAGTAGTATGCGTCCCCGGGACCCAGAACCCTGGACTGCCCATCTACGGTCACTTCAAGGCGGCCCTCTATCACAACCGCACATTCCTCTCCTTCGTGCGACAGTTCAGATCGGCCCGAGTCGGCACCGACATCGTACTCTTCTATGAGCATCTGGAGTTTTCTGTCTCGGCGCTCTCCTGCGACAAGCAAATAGGAGACTCCAGGTGATCCCAAGTCGCGCATCCTTTCGTGCGGGTAAAAAAACGACTCCTCGTTTTGCAATTCAAAACTGAAGAAGAAGCCCAAATTGACGTCTACCGAGGCAAGGATCTTCTTTAGCAAAGCCACAGAAGGTTGGGTCGAACCGCTTTCGATTTGAGAAATCGTTCCGCTACCCACTCCCGCGCGTTTGGCCATTTCGCGTTGACTGAGGCCTTTGGTCGTCCGAATCAACTTTAGACGACGGGCTGTTTCGAGATCTGATGACAATACCGTTACTCTAGTGCTTTCTTGCTTTGGATCGAAAGCATTTTAGGGGTGCAATGATTTTTTTCAATAACTTACAGATTAAAATAAAACCGGATGTGCTGAAGATCTGAACTCTGCAAGGATTTGTCATCAAATGAAAATCTGTTTCACGAGGAATGAACGTGCTCGATCAACCCAACACAATGTCATCGTTTTGGATGCCGTTTTCGGCCAATCGTGATTTCCTTCGCGAGCCCCGAATGATCCAAACAGCCGAGGGGATGTACTACACCAGTTCTGATGGTCGGAAGGTCATGGATGGCACCGCCGGACTGTGGTGCGTCAACGCGGGTCACCGTGATCCGCTGATCGTTGAAGCGGTTCAGAAACAGGTGCACGAGTTGGATTATGCACCGAACTTCCAGTTCTCCCACCCTCAGGCATTTGAGTTGTCGGCAAAGCTGACAGCGATGATGCCTGAGGGGATGAGCCACGCTTTCTTCACCAATTCTGGCTCCGAGTCTGTCGATACGGCGCTCAAGATCGCGCTGCATTACCACCGCATGCGCGGGGATGGGGCGCGCACGCGTTTGATCGGGCGTGAGCGTGGTTACCACGGTACCGGCTTCGGTGGCATTTCGGTCGGCGGCATCGTGAAGAACCGGATGCATTTCGGGACGCTCCTGACAGGGGTGGATCATCTGCGCCACACGCATGATCCAGAGCAAAATGCCTTTTCACGCGGCTGCCCGGAACACGGCGCTGAACTGGCGGATGATCTGGAACGGTTGGTCGCGCTTCACGATGCATCGACAATTGCGGCAGTGATCGTTGAGCCGATGGCCGGGTCCACCGGTGTGCTTCTGCCGCCGAAAGGATACCTGCAGCGGCTACGCGAAATCTGTGACCGTCATGGCATTCTGCTGATTTTCGACGAGGTCATCACCGCCTTTGGTCGTTTGGGGGCCGCGACAGCATCCGAGTATTTCGATGTGAAGCCGGACATCATCACGACGGCAAAAGGACTGACCAACGGTGTCATCCCGATGGGTGCGGTCGTCGTTTCAGACAAGATCTATGCATCGGCGATGGAAAACGCAGATGCGCCGATCGAGCTGTTCCACGGCTATACCTATTCCGCCAACCCTGTGTCCTGCGCCGCTGCGCTGGCTACGCTGGAAAGCTACAAACAGAACGACCTGTTCCGCCGCGCTGCGTTGCTGTCGGGGCCTTGGGAGGATCAGCTTCACAGCCTCAGGGATCTGCCGAATGTCATCGATATTCGCAATCTGGGACTGGTGGGCGCGGTCGAGCTGGCACCACGAGAGGGCGCACCGGGTGCACGGGGCTATGATGCGATGAAACGGGCCTGGGACGCGGGAATAATGATCCGTGTCACAGGTGACATCATCGCCTTGTCGCCACCACTAATCATCTCGGAGCCCGAAATAACGACACTTTGTCGAACACTTGGAGAGGTATTGGCTGACTTGCCATAACCCCTGACTTCTAACCCCAAAAAGGACTGACATCATGAAAGATGTATCCCCGATCACCTTGATCGGCCACTACATTAATGGCCAAATCACTGTTCCTTCCAGCGAAAAGACCCAGCCGGTATTCAACCCCGCAACCGGGGCACAAACCGGCGAGGTGTCACTGGCGAACGTCCAGACTGTCGACGACGCAGTGGCCGCTGCCAAAGCCGCGTTCCCGAAGTGGTCGAACACACCGCCAATCCGCCGCGCCCGCCTTATGAACAACTTTCTGGCCCTGGTACGCGAGCATAAGGGCGATCTGGCACGCGCCATCACGGTTGAGCATGGCAAGGTGTTCACTGACGCCCAAGGCGAAGTTGAGCGTGGTATTGATATCATCGAGTTTGCCTGCGGTATCCCGCAACTCCTCAAAGGCGATTACACCGAGCAGGTCTCCACCGGAATGGACAACTGGACAACGCGTCAGGCGTTGGGCGTTGTGGCTGGGATCACTCCCTTCAACTTCCCGGTCATGGTGCCGATGTGGATGTTCCCGATCGCCATCGCCGCAGGCAATACCTTTATCCTGAAGCCGTCGCCGACCGATCCGTCCGCAGCGCTGCTGTACGCGGATCTGATGCAGAAAGCCGGTTTCCCTGATGGTGTGTTCAACGTCGTACAAGGTGACAAGGTCGCCGTGGATGCGTTGTTGGAGAACGACGACGTCAAGGCCGTGTCCTTCGTCGGTTCGACCCCGATCGCGAACTACATCTATGAAGTTGGCGCGCGGCACGGCAAACGCGTTCAGGCTCTGGGTGGCGCAAAGAACCACATGCTGGTTATGCCCGATGCCGACATGAACAAGACCGCCGACGCCCTGATCGGCGCAGCCTTTGGCTCGGCAGGCGAACGCTGCATGGCTATCTCGGTTGCTCTGCTGGTTGGTGATGCTGCCGACAAACTCATGCCAGTTCTGAAAGAGCGCGCCGAAACTCTGAAGGTCAAGAATGGCCTAGAGCTGGACGCCGAGATGGGGCCGATTGTCACCGCCGCCGCACGTGACCGCATCAAAGGGTACATCGACTCTGGCATCGAAGAAGGTGCGGACCTGTTGGTCGACGGTCGCGACTATACCGTCGAAGGGCATGAAGAAGGGTTTTTCCTGGGCGGTACCCTGTTCGACAACGTCACACCCGACATGAAGATCTACAAGGAAGAGATCTTTGGCCCCGTCTTGTCCTGCGTCCGCGTCTCGAACTTTGCCGAAGGCCTGCAACTGATCAACGACCACGAGTTTGGCAACGGCGTGTCGTTGTTCACCCGCGACGGCAATGCTGCACGTGAGTTTGGCAAGCAGGTTCAGGTCGGCATGGTCGGCGTGAACGTTCCGATCCCGGTTCCGATGGCCTGGCACGGCTTTGGCGGCTGGAAGAAGAGCCTGTTCGGAGACATGCACGCCTATGGCGAAGAGGGTGTGCGTTTCTACACCAAGCAGAAATCCATCATGCAGCGCTGGCCCGAGAGCATCTCGGAAGGTGCTGAGTTTGTGATGCCTACGGCGAAATGATCATTCGATCCAAGGAGTGAAGAACATGTTCATTGGTGTTCCCAAGGAAATCAAGAACCATGAATATCGGGTTGGCCTGACCCCCGAAAGCGTCGCGGAACTGGTCTCGCATGGTCACAACGTCATCGTAGAGACCAATGCCGGGACTGGCATTGGCGCAGATGACGACGCCTATCGCGCTGCCGGAGCCGAAATTGCTGCAACTGCAGCCGATATCTTTGCCAATGCAGAGATGATTGTGAAGGTGAAGGAACCTCAGGCCGTTGAGCGCACCATGCTGCGTGAAGGTCAGATCCTTTATACCTATTTGCATCTGGCCCCCGACCCGGAACAAACCAAAGATCTGGTCGACTCGGGCGCTGTCTGCATCGCTTATGAGACCGTCACCGACGACAATGGCGGTCTGCCCCTGCTGAAACCGATGAGCCAGGTTGCCGGTCGCATGTCGATCCAAGCCGGGGCCAGCGCGTTGGAAAAGGCCAAGGGCGGTCTGGGCGTATTGCTGGGCGGCGTGCCTGGTGTGAAGCCGGGCAAAGTTGTGGTCATCGGCGGTGGTGTCGTTGGCTTCAACGCGGCCCAGATGGCCGTCGGCCTGCACGCGGACGTGACCATTCTGGACCGTAACCCTGCAGTTCTGGAGAAGCTGGAAAACCACTTCGAGGCCTCGGCCAAGGTTGTCTATTCAACCAAAGCTGCACTGGAGGAAGAAGTCACCAATGCCGATCTGGTTGTTGGCGCGGTTCTGATCCCGGGCGCTGCTGCGCCCAAGCTGGTCTCGCGCGAGCTGATCTCGAAAATGAAACCCGGTGCGGTCGTCGTGGACGTGGCGATCGATCAGGGCGGCTGCTTTGAAACGTCCAAAGCCACCACTCACGCAGAGCCTACCTATGTTGTCGACGATGTTGTTCATTACTGCGTCGCCAACATGCCGGGCGCAGTCGCCCGAACCTCGACCTATGCACTGAACAACGTCACGCTGCCGCACGCTCTGGCTATTGCCAACAATGGCTGGAAGCAGGCGCTTGCAGACAATCGTCACCTGATGAATGGCCTGAACGTGGCCCACGGAAAGGTGACGTACAAGGCTGTGGCCGATGACCTTGGATACGAGTTCATCGCCCCGGAACTTTGCTGACATCAGCAAATCAACGCCCGCTCCAGCACGCCGCTGGGCGGGCGTTACTCGTCAACCAGGAGGAGATAACCGATGAGTTTTAATAAGTTTACCACAGGTATGGCAGCAGGAGCACTGAGCGCCCTGATGTCGACTGCTGCATTCGCGGAAGACATGACTCTGCGTTTTGCCGGCGTATTCCCGATCGATCATCAGGGCACGAAGATGATGGAACAGGTCGCAGCGGATGTTGCAGCTGCGAATGTCGGCCTGAAGGTCGAGGTTTTCCCGGCAAACCAGTTGGGCTCCGGTGAGGCGCTGTTCGAAGATGTTGCACGTGGCAATATCGATCTGGCCTCGGCGTTTATCTATGCCGACACGGATCCGCGCCTTGAGTTTCTATCCATGCCGTTCCTGCTTGGGGGTTGGGATGACATGGAGAATACCCTGCTCAACATGGATTCCGAATTCAACACCATCCTGCAAGAGATCACCGACGAATACGGTGTCCGCGTGATGGCGCAGAACCCTGAAGGCTTCATTGGGATTGTCTCGTCGCAAGAGCCCGAGAACTGGAACACATTTGACGACAAGGGCATGAACATTCGTGTCTGGTCGTCCAGCGTCGTGAAGTCGATGGTTGAAGAATTGGGTTACCAGGCAACAACCATGGCATGGGGCGACATCTTTCCCGCACTTCAGGCCGGTATCGTCGATGGGGCGATCTGCTGCACCAAGACCGCGACCTACTCGATCTTCGCCAAGTCGGATGTTGGCACCCATTTTGTCGAATACAACTCGATCTCAGAGCTGACTACATTCTACGCGTCGCAGCGGACACTCGACAAACTGAACGACGAACAGCGTGCCGCGCTGCAAGCTGCGATGACCAAAGCCTCGGAAGACTTCTTTGCATACAACCGTGAGAATGACGAAGTCTTCGGTCAGAAATTGCTCGACAAAGGCTACACCATCCTGCGCCTGAGCGACGAAGAACAGGCTGCGATGGCCGCTCATGTTCAGGAAACGGTCTGGCCCGCGATGGCACAAAACGTCGGTCAGGACATCATCGACCGCCTGCTGGCAGCTAAAGAACAGCAATAAACATAAAGAAAAGGGCCAGCAAATCAGTTGGCCCTTTTTTGGTCTTTAGCTCAACAAAGGGAGGGAGAAAGATGTCTAGTACAGAAGCTGAACGTCCATTGGTCGTTGAAAGCGCAGAAAAGAAAAGCTCTCAAAAAATCACTGACGAGCTGCCGGTCGTAATTGGGTATCCATTGAAAGCAGTGGCGTTCGTCATGAGACAGATCGTTATGTTTTCCGGTTTCCTGATGGCATTCACGTTTGGGGCCGTTGTTGTCATCCGGTATGGATTTGGTGGCGATCTTTTTGCCTATGAAGAATGGCTTCTGGGCATCAGCATCATAGGCTTTTTTGCAGGTGCTGTTCTGGCTTCTGCCCGCAACCTGCATATCAACGCGGACATTCTTGGCATTGTGATCCAAAACCCCCGATTGATCTGGTGGCGCGGCTTTGTCGTTCTGACAGTCGAGGTGCTGGTAATCCTGTTTCTTATGTATGCGTGTTACGTCTCGCTGATCGATGACTTCTCTTTTCCTCGACTGCGCGCAACCCCGGTGCTGCGTATTCCGTTTGTGACCTGGCGGATTGGAATCATGATTGCCTTTGGCTTCATGGCAACGTTCACGGCTGCATACTTGTACGTGCATATCCGTAAGGGGCTTGGCCTTCCCTTGAGATCGGAAATGCAAAAAGGAGAAACCCAATGATCATCGGAGGAAGTCTTCTTATTGTCTGTTTCATGCTGCTATTGGGCGTCAGCGTTTATGTGGCATTCGGATCGGTTTTGATTTTCATCGCCATTGTCGGAGATCAATCCATCACCGGTTATTTGCCGACCGGCTCCACAGGCATCCGCTCACTGGTACTTCTGGCGATCCCGCTCTTCATGATTGCAGGTGGCATCATGGAAAAAGGTAAAATTGCCGCCCCGCTCGTCTCACTGGCTGAAATGTTCATTGGCCATATCAAAGGCGGTCTGAGCGCCGCGGGGGTATTGGCCTGTGGGGTTTTCGGCTCCATCTCTGGTAGTGCAAATGCGACGCTGACCTGTATTGGCGGCATCATGATGCCCCACCTGAAAAAGGCCAACTATCCGGGTGGGCAATCGGCGGCTCTGATCGTGGCGGCCAGCCCGTTGGGTCTGTTGATCCCGCCGAGTTCGTCTCACATCCTTTATGGCTGGGTTGCACAGCAGCACGTACTGAAGTGCTTCTTGTCCACGGTCATTCCGGCGATCATCCTGATCACGCTTTTGATAATCGTTAATCAGTTCATGCTGCGGAAGTATGACGACATCAACCTGACGGAACGTCCTAAACCGTTCCTGCCGACATTCGGAGTTCAGGCGCGCCTGGCCGGACCTGCGCTTATGATGCCGTTGATCATCCTTGGCGGTATCTATGGTGGTATCATGACACCGACCGAAGCCGCCGGTATCGCAGTGGTCTACTCGATCCCAATCGCGATCTACTTCTATCGTGGCCTGACCTGGAAAACCCTGGCCCAGACGATCCAGAATTCCGGTGTTACGATTGGTGTGGTCATGGTCATGATCTTCATGGTTCTGATCGTGTCGGACAACCTGATCTCGCAGGGTGCACCTCAGTTGGCCAAGGATCTGGTCTATTCCGTTTCGGACAATCCGGTCATCATCCTTCTGATGATCAACGTCGTGATGATCCTGATCGGGATGCTCATGGATGATATTTCGGGTCTGCTTCTGGCAACACCAATCCTGCTGCCCATTGCTCAGAGCACCGGCATGGATCCCATCCATTTTGCGGCCGTGATTGGCGTGAACTTAGGTATGGCGAACATCACCCCTCCGACTGCACCTTTACTCTATCTTGGTGCGCAGGTCTGTGATGAACCGGTTTCGCGCATGTTATGGCCGACTTTGATCTTCATCGTCTTTGCCTGGCTCCCAACGCTGATGTTGACAACTTTTGTACCAGAGTTGGCCCTGTTCCTGCCGGACCTCCTGCTCAGCAGGTAGCGACGGGAAAGCACAAATAAGCCCAAGACGAAATAGCACGCACCCCAACCTTACGGCTGGGGTGCCTGAGCGCCCTCCTAAAGATGAAGTGGGAGAGGCCAGTTCGCAGAAGAAAACTGAAAACCTAAATACGGAGGTTTAAAATGTACAAAAATATTCTAGTCGCGCTGTCTCTCGAGCATGGCATCAGTGAACACGCGCTTGTGGCGGCACATGCCCTTGTATCCGAAGGTGGAAAAATCACTGCCGCGCATATCCATGAGCCCCCAAATAGACAGATAATGTACTATATGGATGAAGGGATCGCAGAAAAATCTCTCCAAAAAGCAAAGGCGCGCTTGGCCGAGCGCCTAACAAGTGAGACCGACGTGTCGTCTATCTTGCTCGAGAGCCAATCGGCAGGTCGCGCAATCACTGAATACGCCAACAAACATGGCATCGACTGTATCGTCCTCGCTTCACACAAACCTGGGATGAAAGAGTTCTTTTTGGGTTCCACGGCTGCTCTCGTTGTTCGCCATGCTCAGTGTTCGGTGCATGTACTCCGACTGTGACGCCGGCACCCGCAACATGTTCGTAACTTCGCCCAGTGAAATCTGCGGTGATAAGCACGTCTCACGGTGACCAAGGTCTAATTTTGGTGCACCTAAAAGAGTTTCACTTTGCGGCCTTTGGGAGGTAGGATTCGCAGCCGATCTCGGCGGCAACGCGGCATCCTGTGATATCCTCTTTCGTCAACGTCGGGTTGTCGTTGTGGGCGGGAATGGCGGAAAGGAGGATCAGTTATGGAAACACCAAATTTACCTGCCATTCGCGCGCTTCGCCCTGCTTGGAACAAGGGACGCATCGTCGGTCAAAAACGGCCGTTAAAACCCAAACACGTCTGGGCAATTCGAGTAAGATTGGAGCTCGCAGAGAACCATCGCGACCTCGCTCTCTTCAATATGGCCATCGACAGCAAGTTGCGCGGCTGCGACTTGGTTAAGATGAAAGTCGTTGACATCATGGCCTCTGGTCAGATCAAGGAGCGGGCTTCCGTGCTGCAAAGTAAAACTCAGAAACCCGTCCGCTTCGAAATTTCTGAAGGAACTCGGGCCTCTGTCGAGAAGTGGATGGAAGATGAACTTATGGTTGGGTCTGAATACCTTTGGCCAGGGCGTTTCCATGAGCGTTTGCACATTTCAACGCGCCAGTATGCGCGGATCGTGCGTGATTGGGTCACGTCTATAGGTTTGGAAGCAAGCGCATATGGCACGCATTCAATGCGGCGGACAAAGGTCACTCAAATTCACAAGAAGACAGGCAATCTGCGCGCGGTACAACTCTTGCTTGGGCATACCAAGATGGACAGTACCGTTCGGTATCTCGGTGTTGAGCTTGAGGATGCACTTGCCATAGCAGAGGCCATTGAAATCTGACTACTATGGGCCGCTTTCGTTAGCGGCCCAATCCAGCCGTTCAAGAATATCCGACTCTGCACTACAGCATTCCCCGAAGAAGACATTGCCGGACTGCCCCGCACTTTGGGTGTTCTTGGTCGGTCCAGGTTTAATGTTAGAGTATCATCGGCCCTTGCCCCTAAAGCGGACCTGCATCCATATCCCAATAAGGCACGTCGTGCCCGATGCGTTCTACGACGAAATCCAAAAACGCGCGAACTTTCGCTGGCATGTGCTTTCGTTCAGGGAAGACTGCGTACAGCGCCTGTTCAGGCAGGCGATACTCGGGCAGCACCCTGACCAGACGGCCACTGGTCAAGTGGGCTCCGGCAATAAAGGTCGGCAGGCGGCCGATACCAAGACCGTCAAGCAGCACGGTGCACAGGGCTTCACTGTTGTTCACGCGCAGAACACCAGATGTCTGAACGCGCATGTCACCCGCGGGCCCGGCTAAGCGCCATTCCGAAGGGTCGCGCGAATAGGCGTAGTGAAGGCAGGAATGCGCCAGAAGATCCTCAGGTGTTTCTGGCGTTCCGGACTGCGCAAGATAGTCCGGCGCAGCGACAATCACGCTGTGGATCGGGGCGAGTTTGCGTGCGATCAGGGCCGAGTTCGGCAACGTTCCGGCGCGTAAGGCCACGTCGATGCCCCCTTCGACGAGATCGACAAATTTGTCATCCATCGTCAGGTCAATTCTGATCCCCGGATATTGCCTGAGGAATGCAGCAATCATAGGCGCAACATGCAGTTGTCCAAAGGACATGGGTGTACTGAGCCTTAGTAATCCAACCGGTTGCCCCTGCAACGCCGCAACTGCGTCTTCGGCGTCCTGCGCTGCGTCAAGCGCCTGCGCCGCGTGGGCCAGATAGATATCGCCCGCCTCGGTAAGGGAAATGGACCGTGTCGACCGATGAAAGAGCTGCGTTCCCAGATGGGCCTCCAGCACGCCGATCCGCTTGCTGACCGCTGATTTTGTAAGACCCAGATGCCGGGCGGCGGCTGCGAAACCGCCATGGTCCGCCACGGCCACAAACACAGGGATAGCGCCAATTTCAGTCATGTTTTGCGATCCTTTGGGCGAATTATTCTCACCTATAAGTTTCAAATTCACACGATTATCATCAAATAGAAAGCCTAATAGGTATCTGCATGTCCTGTTAACGCCGGAGGCTGCCATGCCCAAGATGCTTATCAACGGAGTTCTGCGTGACAGACCGCTCGCCTCGGACGGTCGTTTTCACCGCCTGCAAAGCCCATTCACGAGCCACATCAGCGTGCAACCAGGCGCCCCGTTTCCGAACACGCCCGGCCGATACCACCTTTACCTGTCCAAAGCCTGCCCCTGGTGTCATGGCGTCGATCTGATTCTAACTTTGAAAGGCTTACGCAATGCGTTCAGCATCACATGGATGGACCCGGTCATGTCGGAAAACGGCTGGGTCATCGACCAGACGCTGTTCAACGATCAAAGCGGTGTAGAACGCACCCGCTTCCTTTACGAAGTCTATCAGCACGCCAAGCCGGATTACACGGGTCCGATCAGCGTGCCTGTGCTACTGGACACGGATACAGGCCGGATCGTCAGCACCGAATCGGCCGAGATCATGCGCATGCTTCAGACGGCGTTTCCCGATACCGCGGGACCCGATCTTCGCCCGTCCCATCTTTGCGACGAAATCGACCGGATCGCCGAACAAATTCAGTCACCGATCCGCGAAGGCGTCTATCGCGCCGGGTTTGCAACCAGCCAGATCGCGTATGGCGAGGCCGTAACGGCGCTCTTTGCCTGCCTCGACGCGATTGAAGAAACGCTTGGCCAACGCCGGTTCCTAGCCGGAGACGTGCTGACAGAGGTTGACCTGAAGCTGTTTCCGACGCTTCTGCGGTTTGACCCGGTCTATGTGACCCACTTCAAGACCGACTACAAACGCATCAGCGACTATGTTGCCCTGTCCCGCTATCTGGCCGACATCATGCGGTTGCCGGGCGTGGCTGACACTGTGGACATGGCCCATATCCGTCAGCACTACTTCCTCAGCCATCGGCACATCAACCCCAGCGGAATTATCCCGATCGGCCCGGCTTCTCTGCGCTTAACCGATGTGCCGGAAATGGGGGCCGCGTGATGCCTGATATTGTCAGAAGATCCCCTGTATCCGCGCTGATCATGGCCATCGGTGTCCTGGTGGGGGTCAGTTTCACTTTGTCCAAATTCGTCTCGATGGCAGGAATATCAGCTCTGACCGCTTTGTTCTGGCAGGTTTTGCTGGCCAGCATCGCGCTGTTGGCGTTGTGTTTGCTGTCGCAGAAGCGCGTGGCGCTCAACGCGCGGCACATTCCCTATTATGTCGGCGCCGGAGTTTTCGGTGTCAGCGGCCCCGCTGTGATCGGGTTTCTGGTGCTGGAGCATGTGAGCCTTGGGTTCTATTCCGCCCTCGTCACGCTGTCACCGCTGTTTACCTTTGCGATAACGGCACTGATCGCGCGCAGGATGCTGCCGTTGCACCGCCTGGTTGGTATTCTGATCGGCCTTGCCGGGGTCAGCCTTGCCACCATGGGTGGGTTTGACCTGTCGGGAGTCGAGCCGGCGTGGATTGCCCTGTCGCTTTTGGGGCCCTTGTTTCTGGCCTGCGGCAACGTCTTTCGCAGCTATGCCTACCCGCCCGGCGGCGATCCGTTGGGGCTGGCGACCGGAACGCTTCTGTCACAGCTGTTGCTGATTTCCGCCCTAATACTGGGACGCGGCACCACAATCAGCGACGTCTCGGTGCCCCCTGCCCTGCTTGGCGCAATCTTCGGCATCGGATCCATCACTGCGCTCAGCTATGCGCTGACCTTCGAAGTACAGCGGCGCACGGATGGCGTTGGGTTCGCCCAGGTCGGCTATTTTGCCACGCTTTCCGGCATCGCAATCGGGGCAATTGTCTTTCGGGAACCTCTTGGCCTTGGGCTGCTGGGGTCCCTCGCAATCCTGTTCCTTGGGCTAGCCGTCACCAACGGTCACCTGAAACTCCCGCCGGTCCTGCACCGTCGGTCACAGGCCAACCAGACTTAGACCCACCGATAACTTTCAAACAGAAAAGGAAACCAAAACATGCAAATCACTGCCCCCACCACAGCGGCCCACGCGCCCCGGATCGCATCCCTTTACACCGCTGTTGACGCGCTGGACGAAGCCGGCGTTGTCGAGCATGTCACCGAAGACGTGCAGTTCCAGCTTGGCAATTTCGAACAGATTGACGGGCGCACAGCCGTGCAAGCCGCGAACGCAGGGTTCTTTGCCACGATCCAGGGTATGCAACATACCATCACCGGCATCTGGTCCAGCGGCGATACTGCGTTCTGCGACGGCACCGTTCACTATACGCGCAAGGACCAAAGCACGCACGACGTGCGCTTTGCTGCACGGTTCAACTTTCGCGAGGACAGGATCGCGGATTACCGGGTGTATGTGGATATCTCCGGTCTTTGATGCCTTTGGCCAGGGCAGCGCGCGTTGCCTGCCGCTCTGGCCGACACGGGCAGAAACGGCCATAATTGCGATCCAGCTTCGGAAGAGGGTTCGATGACCGATCGCAGCATTCTGGAACAGCTCATGACGATGTCCGACGACGTCTGGGACCGGCACACCAACCCGTGGAGCGGCTGGAGCCGCCTGAGCATCCCGCCCCTGTTCGTTCTGGCCGTCTGGAGCCGGGTTTGGCTGGGCTGGTGGTGCCTTGTTCCGGTCGTTGTTGTTGTATTCTGGACATGGTGGAACCCCCGCGCCTTCCGCAAAACGGGCAATCCGGAAAACTGGATGTCCAAAGGTGTACTTGGGGAACGGATCTGGCTTGCGCGCGCGAAATCGCCGATCCCTGCAAGGCACCGCCGGATGACTCTTATTCTGGCCGCAGTCAGCGCGGTCGGAATCGGCCCCTTGGTCTGGGGGCTTTGGCAGCTTCAATTCTGGCCGACGCTTCTGGGGTTGCTGCTGGTTATGGGTGGGAAGCTGTGGTTTCTGGACCGCATGGTCTGGCTGTTTGAAGACACTCGGGCAGCAAGCACCTGGCAAGGAAAATAGCGGCGCTGTGAAAACGGAAAGCAGGAGCATCAGATGCCCCTGCCATTCCGGGTCTGCCAGGACACGCTTAAGCTTGTGGACCCCCATGCGCCGAGGACCGCTGCGACAGCCCCAAAGACATCAGGGACACACCGGCGAAAATCAGGTTCAGGCCGGCAAGAACCCCCAGCAGAACAAGGGACGAGCCATTGACGATACCGGTCAGGATCAGGCCGCCAAGCAGGATGGCCATCGCGCCGGACGCAATCATCAGCGCCATGGGCCGCTCCTGACGCGACCGAATGGCAATTACGATCCGCAACACACCTTCGGCCAGAAAAACCGCGCCAAGCGCAAGGGTCAGTGCCAGAACGCCGCCGAACGGATCAAGCAACAGAACAAGCCCCGCAAGCGCGTTCAGAACACCGATGGCCAACAGCCAGAAGAACCCTTTCCACGCCTTTTCCGCAAATGCCTGAATCGCTGTGACGATGCCTCCGCCCAGCAGGGCCACGCCGACAAAGGCTTCGACAGCGAGCGTGGACATCAGCGGGAAGGCTACGGCGCACAGCCCTACACAGAGCATGGCGACGCCGAGCACAATCAGCCAGACCGGTCGAGGCTGCCAACCGGCGACCTCTTCCATGAGCGCGGGTTTCGGCACGGTTTCATTAACTGAATCAGTCATGTCGACCTCCAGGATCAGGGTCAGGCGACCGACTTGTCGAGATGATCGCGATAGGCGGCAACGGCGGCGTGCAAGGCTTCCCAATGGTTCTTCGCCTGATCATGCGCGTCCGTCACAGCGTCTTCGCCTTCTTTCTGGATGCGATCGGCAAGGTCAGTGACCTTGTCTTTTGCTTCCTGCAGATCGGATTGCAGCTTTGTCACCTGCTCCTGGGTCCACTTGTCGGTCGCGTCGCCCGCGTCCTTGACCTTCTGTTCGAACGATTTCAGCTCGTCCTCGACACGGGTATAGTCGTCTTTGGCTTTCTGTACGAATTCGGAAAATGTTGTCATGGTTCAGTCCTTTCATGGGTCATATGTTTGCTGGGCTCTTTTGAGCGCCATGGCCCAGACCCTCGCAGATCCACGGCCCGCATCCGAGTGAGTCACGGTTAAACCGTCGCGCTGTCTTGTGGCGCTGCTCGTCATCGGACAAAGTTGAGCGACGGAGGGAAACATGCTTGCCGAAGTAAGCTCTGCCATCGATCCAAGCGCTATTCAGGAACAGTTGAAGCGCGTCCTCGTCAGTCCGCATTTCGCGGATACCACGCGCCTGAACCGCTTTCTGTCGCATATTGTCGGCGAAGCGCTAGCGGGTCGGTCCGAGACGCTGAAAGGCTATGCAATCGGCATTGACGTTTTCGACAAGCCCGAGGATTTCGACCCCACCATCGACACGATCGTTCGGGTTCAGGCCAATAAAATGCGCAGCCGGCTGGATCTCTATTACGCTCAGGAAGGGCGCGAGGACCCGGTTCGAATACATATTCCCAAGGGGTCCTACGCCCCGGTTTTTGAGATCGCGTTTGACCCCGAACGCCGGACCGATGCCGAAACGCCCCCGGCGGCAACCGGACGGGTCGCGGTGGCCGTGATGCCCTTTGACAACTTGAGCGGAGACCCGTCGCAGGAATATCTGGCCGATGGGTTTACCGAGGAAATCATCTCGGCCATCGCCCGGTTTCGCGAGGTGAGCGTGCTGTCCCGGCACGTCACCTTTCGCTTTCGCGGCCGCGGCCGCGATCCGCGCGCGGTCGGAAGCGAACTCGACGTCCAATATCTGGTCGAAGGCAGCGTGCGACATTGGGACAACAAGCTGCGCGTCACCGCCCAGCTTATTGACGCGGAAACCGGCCAACAGGTTTCCGCGGACACTTATGACCGCGACCTGAGCGCGGACAGCCTATTTGAAATTCAGGACGATATCGCCGCCCGGATCGCCACGGAAATCGCGGAACCCCACGGAGTGATCCATCGAACAGGTGCAGTGCAGCGCAGGGCACAGACGCACACGCTGGATGCCTATCAGTGCAGGTTGCTGGCCACCGAATACTGGCGTGAACCCACGGTTAAAAAACACAAGAAGGTCCGCGACCTGCTGGAGCGCGCCGTTGAGATTGATCCCGAATATGCCGGCGCCTGGGGGATGCTCGCGATTGTCTACGGCGACGAACTGCGCGGCGGGTTCAATTTTCGCAAGTCCCCCCCGCCCTTTGATCGCGCGCTGGAGGCCGCACAGCGGTCGGTCGCTCTGGATCCGCTGAACGCAACCGGCCAGCACGCGTTGTTTTTGACCCATTTTCATCGTGGAGAGTTCGAAAGCTTTGAAGAAGCGGCCGCTAAAGCATTGCGGGCCAATCCGAATTATCCAGACATGTTGGCCGATCTGGCGGCCTGCTTTGCGTTGCGCGGCGATCTTGAACAGGCCGCGAGACTGAGCGCCCGCGCGATCGAGCTGAGCCCCAACCCGCCCGGCTGGTACCACGCAAGCACGTTCCTGATCTGTTTCATGAAAGATGATTACAGCGGCGCGCGTTCAGCGGCGCGCAAAGTCGGTGGTGGCATGTGGAATGGTTCTGAAGTGCTTGAGCTTATGTGCATCCCTTACACGGAACCGGACGCCGACCTGGATTCAACCCTGTTGGCCCTGAAGACCAACATTCCCGATGTTGACCGTTTTATCCAGACGCTCTACGCGATCTGGCATGTGCCATCTGACATCTCACAGAAAATGACTGAGGCGCTGCGCGCAACCGGGGCGCTGGACTGAGGTCCGGCCGTCAGGAATTTAACGGTGACTAACTCTGCCCGTTCGACCACTGTGCGTAGGCTGGTCCTGACATCGCAAACAGACCCGGAACCAACCAATGCTAACTCTGCCTCAGCGCCTTGATCTGATGAAACTTGCGACGGATATCGCAAAAACCAAGGCCAGCTGGTCCGAAGAAAAGCCGACCAAACTGGAAGAGGAAATCCTATCCATTTATGAGAGGCTCAGGCCAAGTGTCGAAAGCGGCAGCGCCTTTGAGAACACCAGCATGTCTGATGTGAAAACCGCCGTTGACGTCGCCTCGACCATCGACGGATTTCTGGAATAGCCGGTCCTTGTTTTCAAGGCCAAACAATGCCGTTTCGCATCAGGATGTTGCGTGCTCACAATTCTAACAACTATCAAGTGCAATCGCCCCGACCCGAACCTCAAGTATGGTTCTCGCACACTTCGCTAGCAGCGCGCTTTCCTGCCTTCGCTGCGATTGTGAAAACTGGCGCTAAATGTATTATCTCTAACGGGGCAAAGTGGAATTGGGTTACACTTGTACTAAAGTCAGATTTGAGATTTTTGACCCACTTGAGGATGCCGTTATAGACAATAGACTGCGAACCTTTCGACCGAGCATCAATTCTGGACGACACAGCACAATGCCCCAGTTGCATCGCATACCAGACCCTTCTCAAAAGTATTTTTATTTTTCTGATGACGAGCAAGCACGGAACCTGAGCCTGAGTTGATCTTGCTGAGCGCGTTTTCGAGAAAGTCGACGCGAACACCCGGCGCCCACGCCACGTTGTTGTTGGGAACTGCAGGTTCCGCTGCACATATCGCCAACACTTCGTCTTTTAGACTAATTGGTCTCTGTGACGAAGGTACGTTTCTAGCAGGTGAGAGATTCCATCCGAACATTTGGTGGTAGAAGTTGTCCGGGAATGCGCCGCCGCGAGATAGGTAGTGTTCGTGCGTAAACTGACGAGCGGGGACAGGATAGTCGTGAAGCAAAACTGATATACCGAAGAATGCGCCAAGCGGATCACGTAAGAGGCAGTTCCGGCCAACCCCCGGAACTTCAAAGGGAGGTTTCACTACTGATCCTTCAAGCTTGACGGCGAGTTTGGCGGCCTGATCTACATCTTCGACTTCAACATAAGGAATCCACCCTTCAAAGAGCACCTGATTTTGAGAAACGACCCCGGCCCCTGCCTCTCCATCGAGAGTTGCGAGGACAAAATCTCGATGGCCGCCGCCCCATGCGAAATCTGTGGCGTGTTCGACAATATAGCTCCAACCTGCCACGCTTTCGTAAAATGACCTGGAAGCTTCCACATCAGGCGTGAAAAGATCGTGCCAGACAACTCGGCCAACTTTTTCTTTTGTCACCGCGACTTCATCCAAACTGTTTCCGTTCGCCATAACTCTCGTTTGCGGTCCAAATATTGATGCAGATCAATTTGCGCGGTTCTGGTCCGTGAAGTCACTCAATTCAGTGGCTCCGTTGGCGGTCAGCCATTCTGCAAATTTACCCATAGCATCCGTTGCGGGGCGATCCGAAGGCTAGGCGAAGCAGTATTTACCAGCGTTAACGGCTTCACTGAAGGGTTGTATCAGGCGGCCGTGTTCGGTGTAGCGTTCGAACAAGGGCACAGATAACAAGGCCGCCCCAGTATCAAAGGTGGCCAACTCGGCAAGGGTCACTGATCTGTCCAGAATTGGTCGCTTTACACGCGGGCAAATCGTTCCAACTGCTTCGAACCAACCTGGCCATCCGGCACCACGAATTACGACGGTACCGCGTCGGCTGCATATTGAGACAGGAATTCCTCTGAGGGTGGGATCTGAGTGATAACATCAATCAGTACCCCGTTTGGATCGCGATATATCGCATGGCGTTGGCCAAACGGCTCGCTCACAAGTGACTTTGCCACCGGAACTCCTTCCGACCGAAGTCGTTCATCCACTTTGTCGACATCCTCGACTTCAAAATTAAGGATCATGCCCGTAGACGCACCGCGGGAAATCTCCGGGATCGTCTCGTGGTCCGACTGGACGATCGCGAGGTTGACCGACGAATCCACTTCACTTTGTAGATGCACATACCAATCCGCCTCGAATGCCGAGCGGAAGCCAAAGTGACGTTTGTAGAACTCTGCCGTCTCAGAAACCGTTTCAGACTGAATGACCGGATAATATTGAGTGACACGCATTTTTGACCTCCCTAACTTACATGCACTTTGTATGTATCATAGATTTGCAAATACATGCAAGATGTATGTAAGGTGCTTGTAGTGATATTCGGAGCCGCTAGATTTGCCCACAGAAAAACCCGCCCGACGCAGCCAGGCAGACCGACGCGCCGAAACGCGTGCCAAACTCGTAGAAGCTGCCCGAGAACTGTTTGTGAATTCGGGATTTGCCGATACTGCAACCCCAGACATCGTGCGTAGGGCCAGCGTAACCCGCGGCGCGCTGTATCATCATTTCAAGGACAAGGCTGACCTTTTCCGCGCCGTCGCAGAAGAGGAGGCCAAAGCAATCTCACACCATATTGACCAGGAAACGCGCAATGTGGCCGATCCCGAACAGGCCATGGTGACAGGATCGAATGCCTTTTTTGATGCGATGTTGGTTCCAGGTCGGGTGCGCCTCCTGATGGAAGAGGCCCCAGCGGTATTAGGGCACAGCACCGCTGTCGCGTTGACCCGGGCCAATGGAACAGAGGAACTTCGTGAAGGGCTTTCGCGGGCTCTTCCTAAGCATTCACCAAAACAGATCGATGCTTTGACTAATTTGTTGTCGGCCGCGTTTGATCGCGCCGCTCTTGAGATCGCCTATGGGGGCGATCCGGAGGTCTACAAGGAGGTTATGAACCATTTGATTGGTGAAGTACTCAAGGGCAACTAGCAGACCTCGGAAGCCCCGCAGTATGGGTCCCTACCCTTTCTTCCGTGAGTTACTCGGCCCAAAGCGGCCATTTGCGTCAGCCGCATCGAAGGTCTGGTTCGAGCCCATTCCGTTCAGTTTCACGCTGGTCCCCAATGTCTGAAATCGGAGTTCCGTGCAGGTTTTTAGGGTATCCTATGGGCGTGGTTCCAGGCCTGCTTTTGCGGCTCTGTGCCAACTGTTCGCGTAACGTTGGTAGCTCACGTCGGTCTTGTGAAAATAGGTTTCGACGTCGAAGGCCGCGCGCTCGGGGAGTGCGCCTGTCGCCAAGAGGGCGGCTCCCTGGCTCGTCCCTGTTGCGGTGACGGTCGCGTCGACCCTGCAGTTTGTCGCCGCGGCGAGCATACTGGCGAAGCCTTTGTTCCTGGCAAATGGACCTTCGACGATAATGGGGCCCTTGTGTCCGGTCAGCGACAGGCATTCCGCGGTCATCAATCCGAGGTAAAAACTCACCGCCGCCGCGCGTTCCTGGGTTCCGGGCAAAGGCTCTGACCCCATCCAGCTGTGTTTTTGCCCCTGAAACGGTCCGCTGTCCGGGACCATTGCGGGCAAGAGCATGGGGCCGTCTTTCGCGACCAGGTCAAGGAATTGCTCTGCACATTGAGTGGTTTGACCGTTCATCGCCAACTCGAACTCGCGTCCCCCCATGAAACGGGCGGAGGGTACCGGGGCACCCAGTGCGTTGACGTTAAGAAGCGTGTCACGCGAAGGTTCCAGAGTTACTTCTTCGCCGCCGATGGTCATGGCAATGACCCATGTCCCGGTCGAAACGACGGAAAACGGCCCGGTTCGGGTCAGTATATGAGGCAAAAGCGATGCGTTTGAATCGTGGATACCGCAGTACACCGGCGTGTCAAAGCGCAGGCCGGTTTGCGATGCGACCTGCGGCAACACGGGTCCGAGAACCTCCGCAGATTTGCGCGCGGGCGCCATTTTTTCAGATATACCCAACCGTTCGACCAACGAAGAATAGTGCGCCTTGGACGGTTTCCACAGATCCGTGTGACAACCAAGGGACGACACGTCGCTGGCCGGCACTCCTGTCAGGCGATGCCCCCAGTACTGCGGATAGGTAACAATGGCGGCGGTGCGTTCGCGAAGCGCGGGGTCCTGCTCAAATTGCCAATGCAACTGCGCACCCAGGTTCAGACCCATCGGCAACCTTTGCGATCCGGTTTCCTCAAAGGGCGGGCGGATGGCGTCGTACGCCGCGGCCAGATCATCAGGGCCTGTGTGCTCATAGTCGAGGATCGGGGCAGCAAGGGCGCCGTCTGGCGCGATCAGGGCACAAGACGCCCCGTGGGTCGTGATGGAAATGGCATCTACGCCGTGCGCCTTCTGAAACTGCTCCAACCCGTCCAGAAGGAAGCGCCAGATCGCCTCAACATCAAAGTGCGGATAGGGTGGAGCGACGAGAACCACGTTAGGCCGGGTCAGTACCTCCACTTCGGACATGTCAGTCGCATCGACCAGCGCAAGCTTGGCGTTGGTCTTGCCGATGTCGATGACGGCGACGTGCCGGGGGGTCATGGCATGTGGAAGACGGGCGTCAGCGGCACCGCCACGGGTTCGTTGTCGGGCTTGGTTTCCATTATGTCCGCCATATGCGCCCACCATCGCTGCATGATCTCGTTGCGGGGCAAGGCATCCATTTTGTGGTCGTCGGTGCGCCAAAGGACGCCAAAAAGAATGTTCGTTTCTTCGTCCAGATGGATCGAATAGTCAGACACGCCCGCGTCTTTCAGCAGCGTGGCAAGCTCTGGCCAAATCTCATCGTGGCGCTTTTCGTATTCATCCCTGCAGCCCGGGTTGAGCTTCATCTTGAAGGCGTATTTTTCCATGTCAGCCCCTCCACATCGACCAGAGCCGGGGCAGCGCGATGACCGTGATCAGCAACGCCCCGATAACAATCGACATCACGATACCGGGCACGTTCAGCAAGCCAAGTCCGAAAGTCACAAGCCCCATGACAAAGGCCGCGATCACAACGCCGGGGATGGAGCCGGAGCCGCCGAGGATGTTGACCCCGCCAAGGACGACCATGGTCACGATCTCAAGCTCCCACCCGAAGGCAATGGAGGGTCGGGTCGAGCCGAGGCGGGATGTCAGGCAGACGGCGGCGACCCCGGACATCAGGCCCGTCAGCAGGAACAGGGTGAACTTCACCCGGCCCACCCGAATGCCCGAAAACAGCGCCCCCGTGGCATTGTTTCCGATGGCATAGACCGCGCGGCCGAAATTGGTCATGTGCAGGACGACCGCGTAGATCACCGCAATGATGGCGAAGAGGACGAATTCGAAGGAAATCACCCACCAGACATAGCCCTGCCCGAAAAAGGCGAAATCGGCTGGATAGCCCTTGTAGACCTGATCGCCCAACACGATGAAACTGATCCCGCGGAAAAGGCTCATCGTGCCGATGGTGACGACGATGGATGGCAAGCCAAGGCCGGTGACGAGGAAACCGTTTACCGCGCCACAGGCCAGACCGACGGCCAGACCGATGAGGACCAGCCCCTCTGTCCCGACACCCGCCTGCACGGCGGCGCCAATGGCGGTCGAAGCCAGTGCGATGATTGCGGCGACGCTGAGGTCGATTTCGCCAGAGATTATAAGCAGGGCCATGGCAAAGGCGATCATCGCCTTTTCGGTGAAGTTGAAGGTCGCGTCGGAGAGGTTCCAGGCATTCAGGAAATAGGGTGAGGCGAAACTGTTGGCGATGAAGATGCCGATTGCGACCAGCATCAGCAGGCTTTCCCAGCTTTTTAGGTTCCGCTCCAGCGGCGAGCGCAGGCGATCGGGGATCGAGCGTGCCGTCGTGGTCATGTCGCGTGCTCCGCGCGTTTTAGGATGACGCGGCCCTTCGTCCGGTTGGCCTGGGCGTTTAGAACAACCGCGATGATGATCGCACCGCCCGAGATGGCCATCTGCCAGAAGGGAGAGATGTTCACGACCGGCAGGGCATTGGCAATGATGCCGAGGAACAGCGCGCCCAGCAGCGCGCCGGGGACCGAACCGATGCCACCCATGATCGACACGCCGCCAATGACGCAGGCCGCCACGACGGTCAATTCAAACCCCCCAGCAACATCGACATAAGCAACCGCGAAGCGAGAGACCCAGAGGTAGCCGGTCAGACCGGCCAGCGCGCCAGAGATCGTGAAGGCCCAGAACTGGGTCCGGCCCACGTTGATCCCGGCATAGGTCGCCGCATGGGGGTTGCCCCCGGCAGCGTAGAAGGCGCGGCCCAGGGTGGTGCGGGTCATGACAATGGTGAAAAGGATCACCGCCGCGATGGCAAACCAGCTTAGCACCGGAAGGCCAAGAAGCTCGGTGCGCGGGAATGCCTTGAAAGTGTCGCTCATCTCGTGGCTGTTGACCCATTTGCCCTCGGTCAGAAGGAAGATGGTTCCCCGGAAGATGGTCATGGTGCCAAGCGTCACCACGATAGGCGGGATGTCCAGTTTCCACACAAGGATACCGTTGAACATTCCAAGGCACGCCCCGAACCCAGTGGCCACGGCCAGCGTTACGATAATCGGCAGACCTGGTGCCGAGATATTGATCAGGGACACGACCATGCCGGTCAGCGCGAGGTTGGCGGCGACCGAGAGGTCGATGCACTTCGTCAAGATCACGATCATCTGGCCGATAGCCAGCAGGATCAGCGGCGAGGTGTCGTTGAAGACGGTAGCCAGGTTCGACAGCGTGATGAACGCCGGGAAGCGGCTTGAGATGATGCCAAGCACCAATGCGATGGCGACCAGCAGCAAAAGTTCGCGGGAGGCGAGGATACGTTTCATTGCGCGGCTTCCCTGATCCCTGCGGCGTGGCTGACAAGCGTTTCGGGCGTGATCTGGTCGCGGGCCAGTTCCGCCACTATGCGCCCCTCGCGCATGACGATCACACGGTCCGACATGCCCACGATCTCGGGGATTTCGGAACTGACCATGATGACGGCGAGCCCTTGCGCGGCAAGCTCCGCCATGAATTCATGCACGGCGGCCTTGGACCCGATGTCGATGCCCTTGGTGGGTTCGTCCAGGATGATGACCTTGGGCTGGGTGGCGAGCCATTTGGCGATCACGACCTTCTGCTGGTTGCCGCCCGACAGGTTGCCGACATCGGTGTCCAGCGAAGCGGCGCGCAGGTCGAGACGTTCGGTATATTCCCGCGCCAGCTTGAATTCCTCGGCCAGCCTGATGAACCCCTTGCGCGAGGTGCGAGCGAGTGACGGCAGCGTCACGTTCTGAAAAATCGGCAGCGCGCTGATTGTGCCTTGCTTGCCCCGGTCCTCCGGGACATAGACGATGCCACTTGCGACCGCGTCGGCGGGCGATGCAATCGAAACCGGTGCCCCGTCGATCCTCAAGCTTCCGCCCGAGAGGCGGGTGATCCCGAAAAGGGCCTGCATGAATTCGGACCGACCTGCGCCGACCAGCCCGTAAAACCCGAGTATTTCGCCGCGCCTGAGCGTGAAACCGATATCCGCGAATTCGGTCGGGTGGTCGTACCCTGCGACTTCGAGGATATCGTGGCCGACGTTGTGGTCGCGTTCGGGGAAAATCTGGCTGACGTCGCGGCCTACCATGAGCTTGACCAGTTCCGGCTCGCTGACATCTACAATCGCCCCTTCGCCGACCATCTGGCCGTCGCGATAGACGGTGTAGAAATCGGCGATGCGGAAGATCTCGTCAAACTTGTGGCTAATGAAGAGGATCGCCTTGCCTTGCGCCTTCAGGCTTTCAACGAGTTCGTAAAGCTCTTCGATTTCTTTCTGACTGAGGGCTGCGGTCGGTTCGTCCATGATCACAACGCGCGCGTCGATGGACAGCGCCCGGGAAATGGCAACCAGGTGCTTGTTCGCGGTTCCAAGGTCCTTGAGCGTCGCGCCCGGATCAATCTTGGCCCCGATTCCATCCAGAATCTCGCGCGCACGGGTCGCCATGGCAGTTTTGTCGATCAGGCCAAATCGCCCCTTTGGCGCATGGCCGAGAAATATGTTTTCCGCCACCGTCAGTTCGTCGAAAAGGACGGTTTCCTGATGGATGGCGGTCACGCCAGCAGTTTCGGCGGATTGCGGTGTCGGGAAACTGAGAGCCTCGCCATCGATCCGGATGTCACCCTCGTCGGGTTGATAAATGCCCGTCAGAACCTTCACCACGGTAGACTTGCCAGCACCGTTTTCGCCCACCAATGCCGTGACCTTGCCCGGGTAGAGGTTTAGCGAAACATCTGAAAGGGCCCGCACGCCGGGAAATGTCTTGGTCACGCCGGACAGGCTCAGAAGCGGTGTAGGGGCGGCGGCGTTCGACACGTCTGGTCTCAATTCCAACTGCATGGACGGTGTTTCTGGATGTGGGAAGAATGGGGTGTCGGGGCGTGGGTCATCGCACACGCCCAGACACGTCGTTCAGATTAGAAGATCGACTTGAACTGTTCGATGTTCGAGCTGTCGTAGGTGAACGGATCAGCCATGGCTGCCGAGCCGGTGTCATCCAGCGTCACCGAGCCCATGCGGCCCATCGGGATTTCGGCACCGGCACCGGTTTCAGCACCGTTGGCGATTGCGTGCGCAAGCATGGTGGCCGAGTAGCCAAGGTCAATCGGGTTCCAGATTGCGAAGCTCTTGGTTGCACCGCTATCAACACAGCCTGCCATCTCGGACGGGAGGCCCAGACCGGTCACGTTGATCTCACCGATCTTGCCCGCGTCGGTCACCGCCTGGCAGGACGCCAGGATGCCAACGGTCGTTGGCGCGATGATCGCCTTCAGGTTAGGGTAGGATGCCATGAGGCCCTGTGCTTCTCGGTAGGATTTGTCGCTGAGGTCGTCGCCATAGACGGTGGCCACCAGATCTACGCCGTCATAGTTCGGAAGAACCTCTTTCGCGGCCTCGATCCAGGCGTTCTGGTTGGTTGCCGTGGCCGACGCCGACAGTATCGCGACTTCACCACCATCCGGCATGTGATCCGCGGCAAGCTTGATGATCGTATTGCCGATCAGCGGGGTCGAGGATGGGTTCAGGTGCATTTGGCGTCCGCCTTCAGCCACACCCGAGTCCCAGGAAATCACGGTGATACCGCGGTCCATCGCGCGTTTCAGCGCTGGCACAAGTGCATCGGGGTCGTTTGCCGAAATCGCGATGGCGTCGACACCCTGCGCGATCAGGGAGTTGATGACCTCGATCTGACCTTCCGCAGTGGTGTCGGTCGGGCCGGTGTAGATGATCTCGACATTGCCAAGCTCTCCGGCAGCCTCTTCAGCGCCTTCGGCGGCCGCTTCAAAGAAGCCGATCCCAAGCGCTTTTACGACCAGAGCGATGCGCATGTTGTCCTGCGCCATCGCCGTGGTGCCAAACATACCGGCAGCAAGGCTCATCCCTGCGACAAGTGATGTGAAAGTACGACGCTTCATGATAGTTCCTCCCAGAAAGTCATGTTTGGGTCTCGGGTTTCGGAGGCGGTCAAGAGGCCACCTCGTTTTCTTGACCGCTGCCCGACTGGGCAACGATCAGATTCACATCGGCAGCCTCAAGCATGGCCGCCGCCTTGTCAGGAATTCCTTCGTCGGTGATCACGGTCGTGATCCGGTCCAACTGGCAAAGCACCAGGCTGGAGCGCTGCGCGAATTTCGAACTGTCGACCAGAACGATAAGCTCATCCGCCTGTCCGATCAGTTTCTGTTCTGCCTGGATCAAAAGCGGATCGGCCTCCATCAGGCCGATGGGGCCCAGCCCCTGCGCCCCCATGAACATGCGCTTTGCATAGAAGTTGCGGGTCACGTCGTTGTCAAAGGGCGACAGGATTATGTTCTGTTCCCGGTAGATCGCGCCGCCTGACAACATGATCGTGTTCTTCGAATGCTTCAGCAGGTGCTCAGCAATCGGGAACGAATTGGTAAAGACCTGCATCCTGCGGTTGGCCAGCGGATGCACCATCTGAAAGGTCGTTGTGCCCCCGTTGATGATGATGCTGTCACCTTCGCTACACATCTCAACCGCCGCGCGCGCAATCGCCTGCTTCGCTGCGATATTCATGGTTTCGTTGACGACGAACGGACGGCCCGCCAGCCCGGCGAACTGAGGTGGCGTTATCGCCTCAGCGCCGCCTCTGACACGGCGTACCTTCTGTTTCATGTGAAGTGTTGAAATGTCGCGCCGGATGGTGGCTTCGGACACGCCGGTCAAGGTGCACAGGTCCCCAACCGTCACGACGGGGCGATCCTGCACCGCAGAAATGATGATCCTATGGCGTTCTTTTTCGTGCAAAGCCACCTCCCATTCACTCCACGCTGCGCAGATTCGCCGCAGCTGTCAATCATTTTCGATCACTTTCAATCATTCTGCATTGCAGAATGACTGATTGTGATTGTTTTTGATTGACATAACGATGCACACTACTAAGCCTAAATGCGATGGTGCAGTACCGACCGCTGCATCGTGAGGAGGGCAGAACGTTGAAATCCATCGAAAATCAGCTTCTTGAGAACCGCTGGGATGACGCTGTGGCAGGTGGTATGTCCGAATCGGAACTGCTTCTCTATCGCTCCAACACGCTGGGATCGGATAAGCGCGTCACAAACTATGGCGGTGGCAATACCTCTGCGAAGGTCATGGAAACCGACCCACTGTCCGGCAAAGAGGTCGAGGTGCTCTGGGTCAAGGGTTCCGGCGGTGACATCGGGTCCATGAAACTTGACGGCTTCTCCACGCTATACATGGACAAGCTGAACGCGCTGAAGGGGCTTTATCGCGGGGTCGAGTTTGAAGATGAAATGGTCGGCTATCTGCCCCACTGCACCTTCAAACTGAACCCGCGCGCGGCTTCAATTGACACGCCCTTGCACGCCTATGTGCCGCGCAAACATGTCGATCACGTCCACGCCGACGCGATTATTGCGATCGCAGCGTCGAAGAATTCGAAGGAGCTGACCCAGGAAATTTTCGGTGACCGGATCGGTTGGCTGCCGTGGAAACGGCCGGGGTATGAACTGGGCCTGTGGCTTGAAAAGTTCTGCCTGGAAAACCCGGATGCCGATGGCGTTGTCCTTGAAAGTCACGGATTGTTCACATGGGCTGACACGGCGAAAGACTGCTATTACTGCACCATCGACGTGATCAACGTCGCGACCAAGTGGTTGGCCGAGAAGACCGCCGATGTTCCGGCCTTTGGCGGAGCGGTCCACCAGAGCCTCGCCCGGGAAGGTAGGCGGGCCGTTGCCGCCAGGCTGATGCCCGCGATCCGTGGCTTTGTCAGTGGCAACCAGCTCATGGTCGGGCATTTCAACGACAGCGACTCGGTGCTTGAGTTCGTGAATTCTAAGGACATGGAGGCGCTGGCGGCCCTTGGTACGTCCTGCCCCGACCATTTCCTGCGCACTAAGATCCGTCCTTTGGTCGTCGGCTTCGACCCGGCCCACAACAACATCGACGCAGTGCTTGAAGGCCTGCCCGCGCAAGTCGCGGCCTATCGTGAGGACTACACGGCTTACTACAACCGTTGCAAACACGATAACTCGCCTGCGCTTAGAGACCCCAACGCGGTTGTCTACCTGATCCCCGGGGTTGGCATGATCACATTTGCCAAAGACAAGGGCACGGCCCGCATTTCCGGCGAATTCTACGTCAACGCGATCAATGTTATGCGCGGGGCAAGTGCCGTCAGCGAATACTGCGGCCTGCCAGAGCAGGAAGCTTTTGACATTGAATACTGGCTGTTGGAAGAAGCCAAGTTGCAGCGCATGCCGAAACCAAAATCGCTGGCTGGTCGCGTCGCGCTGGTCACCGGCGGCGCCGGCGGCATAGGGTCGGCAACGGCAGAACGTTATCTGTCCGAGGGCGCCTGTGTCGTGCTGGCCGACATCAATCCTGAAAGCCTCACCGCGACGGAAGGGGTCCTGACCCAGCAGTTCGGCAAGGACGTCGTTTGCACCGTCCTGATGGACGTCACGGATGAAAATGCCGTGGCCCAGGCGTTGGCTGAAACATCCATCGAATTTGGCGGCATCGACATCCTTGTCTCGAACGCCGGGATCGCATCCTCTGCCCCGGTTGAGGAAACGTCCCTCGACCTTTGGAACAAGAACATGGACATCTTGTCCACGGGGTATTTCCTCGTCAGCCGGGAAACTTTCAAGATCATGCGGGTGCAGGACATGGGCGGATCTATCGTTTTCGTGGCTTCGAAAAACGGGCTTGCCGCCTCGCCCAATGCCTCGGCCTATTGCACGGCGAAGGCCTCGGAAATCCACTTGGCCCGTTGCCTTGCGCTTGAAGGTGCTGAGGCCGGGATCAGGGTCAACGTTGTGAACCCGGATGCGGTGTTGCGGGGTTCCAAGATCTGGGAAGGCGATTGGCTGGATCAGCGGGCTTCGACCTACGGCACGGATAAGGAGGGGCTGGAAGAGATGTACCGCAACCGATCCATGCTGAAACGCTCAGTCCTGCCGGAAGATATTGCCGAGGCCTGTTATTTCTTCGCCGCCGAGACGTCGGCCAAATCCACGGGTAACATTCTGAACGTTGATGCGGGCAACGTTCAGGCCTTCACGCGATAGGGAGACGGTCCATGAGCTATGAAAGCGCCAAAGCGCAATTCGCTGACTGGGGCGTCGACACTGATGCTGCAATCAAGGCTCTGAAGGGCATCCCGATTTCCGTTCACTGTTGGCAAGGCGATGACGTGGTGGGGTTCGAAAACCAGACCGCCACCTCGGGCGGGGGCATTCAGGCAACCGGAAACCATCCCGGCCGGGCCCGCAACCCCGACGAACTGCGGGCGGATCTTGAGTTTGCCTATGCAAATATCCCCGGGTCACATCGGTTGAATCTGCACGCGATGTACATGGACACAGACGATACCCCGGACCGTGATGAGATCGAGTATCGCCATTTCGCGCCATGGGTCGACTGGGCCAAGGGCATCGGCATCGGGCTGGATTTCAACCCGACTTTCTTTGCCCATCAAAAGGCCGATGACAACCTGACGTTGGCACACCCCGACAAGGGCATCAGGGACTTTTGGATCGAACATGGAAAACGCACGCGGGACATCGCGGCGCAGATGGGAGCCGCGCTTGGTTCACCCTGCATCAACAACATTTGGGTTCCGGATGGGTTCAAGGACCTTCCTATCGACCGTATGGCGGCAAGGGCCCGGCTTGAGGCCTCGCTCGACACCATGCTGGCCCAGGCGAAATCGGATATGCTGGATGCGGTCGAATCCAAGCTTTTCGGCATCGGGGTCGAGGCCTGCACGGTGGGCAGCCATGAGTTCTACATGGGCTATGCGATCCGCAACAAGACACTGCTGTGCCTCGACATGGGGCACTTCCACCCGACCGAGAATATCGCCGACAAACTGAGCGCCGTGGCCCTGTCTCTGGATGAGCTTTTGCTGCACGTGTCGCGCCCTATGCGTTGGGACAGCGACCATGTGATCATGCTGAACGATGACATCCTGGCGATGGCACATGAACTGGTCAGCGGCGACCTGTTGGGCAAGACCCATATCGGGCTTGATTTCTTCGACGCCACGATCAGCCGCACGGCCGCTTGGGTTATCGGCACGCGCAACATGCAAAAGGCGCTTCTGCAGGCGCTTCTGAAGCCCTGGGATCGCTTGCGAGCAGCGGAGGACGCGCTGGATTTCACAAGCCGGTTTGTTGTGACAGAAGAACTGAAGGACCTACCCTACGGAGCGGTGTGGTCTGAATTTTGCGCCAGAAACGACGCGCCTATAGGTACTGAGCTGATCACTGAGCTTGACGCTTATCAGGCCACTGTAGCGGGTCGCTGAGGCACGGCCCAATTTTGTGGAAAGTCTCCGTCTGGACAATCTATGTTGGAAAGAACGCCAAGATTGCATTCGATAGAAAGCGGTCGTCGCGCCGGTGACCATTGAGCGGCCGCATTAGTCCGCAATGCGGTCATTGGCGCAAAGCGCAGCGAATGCCTGCTTTCCGCCCAAAACGACAAATGCTGCGCCCATAGCCTAAGTCGCCTTTGGGCTCAAAGCCGTCATCCGACGGCATTAGCGATTAGACCGGTTTGTGGTTGCGAGCGGTCATTGGGGCCGCTTTCAGGATTGGTCCGACATCGGCCCTCCCAGTACTATTCAACGAGATTTCAAGCTTGACGCTGAGGTTCTACCGCCGTCTGATCCGCTCGCGACGGCGCTCGCGACGTTCGATGTTTATCTGATGATCATGGCCTAGCGCCCGATAAAACCCCACTCCCTTGGACCAGTTCACAAAGTGGGCAAAGCTGTCGACCTGATCGTCGTTGCGTCCGCGTGGAAAGGATTGAAGCTCTCGTTTGAATACCGGCAGCCAGGGTGCATCTGCAGGTAGATAAACCTTGCCCTCTTCGACAGGACCGCAAGCGGACTGGAACCGGGTTTCCTTGTCCTTGTCGGGTTTAATGCGTTCGTAGCGCCGACGGTCATCACGAAACAGCTCGTCCAAAAGAGGTTTGCCTGAGGCCGCATCTTCGATCAGGACACGATCGGGATCCCAACGGCCGACAAGTTGCAGTGCCTTGGCTTTTAGGTCTGGGTAGTCTACCTGCCCGCGCCAGACGTCGATAAGATACCACGCATTTTCGCGGAACCCCCAGGTTGTACAGACAGAGAAATCAGACCGGGGGTCTGCCGACATGCCCGTATCCCAGCTCTGAACCACCAGTTGGAACCAGCGGCGATCTTCGATGGTCTCGTAGGTGCCAAACCACTCCCAGCGCAAAGGCGACCCGTCGGGAGCAATGGGGTTCTGCTGATACTGGCAATTGAACACGGCCGCGCCCATTTCGCGGCGCTTGGTATCCAGCGTTTGCTGATCCAAACGGGACGGGCACAGGAGATCACCCGGTTTGCGGCGCATGCCCCTTCCAAGCCCAAGAGGAACCACCTCATGGTCTTCGGCGATGGCAGGCAGATTCAGATGCCGATAGGTCCCGCGTTCGAGCAGATAACCCGGCGGATCCATCTCGTGCAACCGTTGCGCAACCATAACCACACGCCCTTCGGCCGGATTGTCGAAGCGCGACAACAAGGTCCCCTCAATGAACTCCTGCGCCTTGACCAGCTCGGCTTCGGAGCCGGCATCTCCAGCTTTCAGCAGGTCATCGATGATGATGTAGTCAGCGCCATGACCGGTGACAGAACTTCCAATGGAGACAGCCTTACGGCTGCCTCCCTTTGTGGTGCGGATTTCTTCTGAGGTGTTGCCCTTTTTAGCCAAGACCGTTTCAGGAAAGGTGCTGTCAGACGAATTCGAACCAGTCTCAGTTTGCCGCGGAAGCTGCGAACCTATCCGGAACAAAGTTGACGCCACTCGCTGAGAGCGGCGGCGCGGGTCAGCTTGAAGGTGTCTCGGCTGGTCAGCGATCTTTCCTGGTTGAAGTGGTTGTAGACGGAGGAATGGACGGAGGCGAATTTCTGTAAACTTCGCATGCGCCTGAAACGCTGCATCGCGCGTTCGCGCCGTCGAAACGGCAGATGCGAATTCTCGACGCGGTTGTTGAGCCACCGGCCCGTCTGTTGTTTTTCGAGCGCGCCTATTTCTCTGAGCGCAGCCTTGTAGGAGGCGAAGCGATCTGTGACGATCTCTTCGGCGCAACCGTGTCGCTTCATCAATTTCTTGAGGAATTTCAGTGCTGCAGCCTTGTTTCGACGCTTAGTGACGACGGCCTCAAGCACTTCACCTTCGTGATCGACGGCACGCCAGAGGTAGTGGCGTTTGCCGTTCACTTTCACGAATACTTCGTCTAAGTGCCACTTCCATTTGGAAAAGGCTCGGAGTTGCTGAACCCGTTTTCTTCGGATCTCTGATGCAAACATCGGGCCAAACCTGTTCCACCAATAGCGGACAGTTTCATGGCTAACGTCGATGCCTCGCTCGTGCAGCAGATCTTCGACATTCCGAAGCGAGAGCGGGAACCGGATATACAGCATCACCGCAAGGCGGATGATCTCAGGGCTGGTTTTGAAGTACTTGAATGAGGCAGATTTGGTCATGGGCAAAAGCTACGAAAGCCCCCTGCCCGCCTCAAGGCAAGTTCTTCTGACAAGACCTTGGATGGGATTGCGGGCCAGCTTCCCAACGGCTGAATTCAAGATACACCATATAATTGGTCGTGATGATCCCGCGATGCCACCTCGTGCCGCCGTTCGCTGGACGCTTCACGGAATACACGAAGGATATGGCGCATTTGGTGAGCCGACAGGTGCCGAGGTTTTCGTCCTGGGAGCAACCCACGCCGAATACGGTGAATTGGTTACAGGAAAACCAAAGCTTCGTCGTGAGTGGACCCTTTACGACGAAACAGCCATATGGAAACAGATCCTATTGCAACCGAAAGTAGGGTGTCATTGAGCGTTCAAGACAATGTTGAATGTCGCCAGTGCCTGCGGTGTCTTTGCAAATTCGTATATCTCCAAAGTAATAGTCGTATCACCGGCAACACATTTTGGGCCGGCGAAATCAAAAGTGCAAAAAACGTCAAAAAATCTACGTTCGACGCCGCATCCCGATTGATGCTCTCGCTCCAAGAAACCCGAGTCGTCTCAGAATTGCGCCGGGTTTAGATCTGGTTTCTGAAATCCGTCATTGGGCGCAGTGCTACGAGATCACACTCTATTGCGCATTGCGACAATAGTGGACGGACTGTCAAATGGCATGCTTTGCGACCACCGGATGTTCTGCGCCACGATAACACAGTACGAACATCGCAGTGGGGGTGTTATGTGAACCGCCTTCTGGTTGAGCGCACCACCCATCACCGCTTGTCGCGAACCACCCCACAAGTCTTCTGCCCATTCGGCCCGCAGAGTTGCCGTGACTTTCATCCAAAGCGGGCATTCGAAGACTCTACACCCGCCGTTCGGGCAGAATGCGGAAAACAGCGGGATTGAGCCCATACCTACCAAATGCTGCGCATAGCGCGAGTGACTGCTTTGGACTTCCTACGCTCGAATCTCTTCACGCATAAACTCGACAAAGGACTTAACACGCGGCTTTCGAAAGGCCGAAGGCAACTGCACGCTTTGGATCGGCAAAGTGCGGGAATGGAACTCCGGAAAGAGTTGCACAAGACGTCCGGTTTCAAGGTCGTCCCCCAAAAACACATCTGGGCATATGAAGATGCCGCTCCCTGCGCGCGTCGGAACGAGGCAGGCGGGAGGACTGTTTGCGAGAAATGGGCCAGAGACAGGCACCTGCACGGTTTGCCCTTCGATCTGGAAGGGCCAGCGGTTTGGATCCGGGTTGTTCGCATCTCGAATGCAAATGTGGTCCGAGAGTTCCGCAGGATGTGAAGGTGCGCCATGTTCTTCAAGGTAGGAAGGGGTCGCGACGACTTTCATATGCGTTTCACCAAGCTTGCGAACGACCAAACTGGAGTCACTGAGCGCGCCGATCCGTATTGCGATATCGAAACCGCCCTTGGCCAGATCGGCATAATGATCCGACAAGTCCAATTCGACCGTGACGTTCGGGTGTTGCTCTACGAAGCGGCTTGCTGCTTTAGCCACCGCCGTGTCGCCATAGGTAAGGGGCGCGGCCACACGAACGATGCCCTTCAAGCCCTCTGAAGCGTCAAACTCAGTCTCCAACTGCTCCATCTCAGCCAGCACTCGTCGCGCTCCTTCCAGATATCGCTCCCCCTCGTGGGTCAGCGACATAGACCTGGTGGTGCGATGGAGAAGATTCAGCCCAACCATGTTTTCGAGCTGTGCGACACGCTTGCTGACCAGCTTGTTTGAAATGCCAAGCCGTTGTCCGGCGGCGGCAAAAGAACCGGATTCCACAACAGCCACGAAGCTCTGCATCCCGTCGATCCGGTCCATAGAATTGTCTCCATTTGCGCGATACACACTCGCTCTTATCGCCATTTTATGGAGAAAAGACCATCGCTAAGTTCCTCTCAAGCTTAATCGCAGGAGAAAAGAACATGGCAGCGTCAGACGCCCCCATCTCAATAGGTCAGGTCGCCCTGACGGTGCGCGATCTGGATAAGACCGCCACCTTCTATGAAGACGTGATTGGCCTCGGCCTGATCGAACGCGACGGTGAAAGCGCCTACCTCGGCACCGAGGCTGGAACGCTGATCGAGCTGCGCCAGGACCGAAACGCCAAACCCTTTCCTAAAGAGGCGGGGCTGTTTCACACGGCATTTCTGTTGCCTTCCAAACAAGACCTCGGCGCATGGCTGATCTACGCGGATGAGCGCGGTGTTCGCCTGGACGGGGCATCCCACCACGGTGTCAGCGAGGCGCTTTATCTGAACGATCCCGAAGGAAACGGCATCGAAATCTATCGTGACCTGCCTCGCAAAATGTGGAAACGCGAGGGCGATACCGTCCACATGACAACGCACCCGCTCGATCTGAAATCACTCACAGAAGATGCCACACAGTGGCAAGGCGCACCACAAGGCACAGTCATCGGACACGTTCATTTACGTGTCGGTGATGTCAGCAAAGCAGCGAAATTCGTTACTGACGAACTGAGTATGGTTCAGACCTTTGAGCTGCCCTCAGCCCGCTGGTTCGGGTCCGGTGGCTACCATCACCACCTAGCTACAAACGCTTGGCAATCCAAGGGAGCAGGCTCGCGCTCTGCTGGGGCCACTGGTCTCACAAGTGTTGAGCTGTTGGCAGACCCCAAAACTCTCACGCCCGGCCGCAAGGTCGACCCGTGGGGCACTGAATTCACGATCAACTCGGCGCAAGCATGCGCCGCGTGAATATCGTCAAATCAAACCAAGAGAGGACAACAACAATGACACCTAAAGAGCTCGTATTGGAGGCTGTAGCCGCCATTTTCGTCAACTTCGACGCAACCGCAGCCGAACAACTGCTGGCAAATGACTACATTCAGCACAACCCTGCTGTACCCACAGGTGCCGCTCCAATCCTGGGGTTTATCCCCGGTCTTAAGGAAAGCGGGATCGAGGTGGACATCCACCGGGTCATCACGGAGGGCGATATCGTCGTCCTGCATACCACCTACAACAACGCCCAGGCGTTTGGTGCAGACACCTTGGTTGGCTTTGATGTCTTCCGCGTCGAGGACGGAAAGGTTGCAGAACACTGGGACAACCTGACACCAATCACACCGCCGAACCCGTCGGGTCATACTCAGACCGATGGTCCAACTGAGATAACCGATCTGGATAAGACCGCTGAGAACAAGGCGCTGGTCACAGACTTTGTGCACACCATCCTGAAGGATGGCGACGTTGACCGGATAACCGAATTTCTGTCGACGGAGACCTACATACAGCACAACAGCAACATTGCTGACGGTCTGGACGGTTTGGGTGCGGCTCTTGCAGGCATGGCCGAGCAAGGCATCCAGATGATCTACACGGACGTCCACATTGTTGTGGCCGAGGGCAACTTTGTCTTCACCGCCTCCGAGGGCACGTTTGCCGACAAGCCGACTGCCTTCTATGACCTGTTCCGCGTCGAAGACGGCAAGATCGTTGAGCATTGGGACGTAATCGCGGACATCCCGTCCGAGATGGCCCACGACAATGGAAAGTTTTGATCGGGTGCCATCATGAAAGCGTTCTTGATCACCCTGATAATGCTCGTAGGAGGTAACGCAATGGCACAAGACGTCGGCGTCATTGAAATTGTGACGATGGACCTTGCTGAAGGCGTTACACCGCAAGAGTTCGAACCTGTTGATAAAGTCATCGAAGATGAGCATGTCAGCAAACAACCAGGCTTTGTCTCGCGCCAAGCTGCATTCACAGATGGCAAATGGGCAGTGGTAGTTAACTGGGAAAGTGCCGAAGACGCCCAAGCGTCCATGGATAGCTTTGCATCAGCACCCGCTGCTGAACGATTCATGAGCATGATCGATGCAACCACAATGTCGATGACACGCTACAATTTAGCGCGATAGCAGACAAACAGAAGGGCGGCACTACGAGGTAGTTGCCGCCCTCCCCTGGTTGTTGTCGCGTTGTTCGGGATGCGCACTCACATGGCACGACATCTCGTTCTCGATAGCGAACTGTTAGGGCGCTAAATTGACAGTCTATCACTCCATAAGTTCGATCTCGCCCGGGCGCCACGATCCGTCGAACCAAGGCTCGAGAGGGCCATACAATCGCAGTACGGTCGACCAAGATTTGCCCGGCATCGTCTGTATCCAGTTGCCCTCTTTGCCTTCAGGCGCTTCAGGCGCGAACCAGACAGTGTAACTTCCGTCTTCATTCGCTTCCAATGTAGCTTGGTTGCTGTCGACCCCTGCGAGTTTCTGATCAGTTTCGAGCAGTGAACGGGTTTGGGTGTCGTAAACGACGAAAGACCAGTAATCCTGCGCGGGCGGATTTGGCGGGATGGTGACGGAATAGGTGTTGCTCCCATCGAAGTAGTTCCCGTCACTGTCCCGGTTTGCCAGCGCATATTGCGACCCGACACCAACCTTTTGTGCAACCATGGCAGGCGTAATGCCAGTCGCGTAGTAGTGGAACAGGGTCCGCGCATCGAGGATTTTCACGTCCCCCGCCTGGAACTCATGATTGCCACCGACGAACGCCGTCTTCCAATACCCTTCGTCATAGTAGAATGGCGCACGCGAGCGAGGAGCAAAATTCAACGACTTAGCCGCCGCCGTGCCCAATGCGACTGCCTCTGTGAGCAGCAGCCTCAGTTCGTCATCGGGTTCAAATGGTTCACCTTTTCGGATACCCAGCGAGAACATTGCTCCCATCAATTCATCGGGAAGTGCTCCTTCCGCTTCGTTGTCTACAACGGCCTTCATCTCTTCAAAGAAGGAAAAGTCATTGGCGTGTATCGTGTTGAACTGAAGATCAGTCAGGTTCACAAATTCCTGATCGGGCGGCGCGTCGCGGTCTTCCCACCGGTAAACACGAAGAGTTTCCTTCACACGATCCACTGCGGCTCCAACGCCGTCTTCCCCATAAAACGCACGCAACAGAAACCAGTTCCGATAGCTTGGCGGCTTCACAATATAGTAACCGTCGTCCGGCAACTCACCTTCATAGTCGGGCGGAACGATCAAGAACTTCCCACCCTCGCCAGCGTCAGGCCCAGCGTTCCCGATGTCAGTGACATAACGCATATAGGCATCGTTCACGAACCCCAGCATGCCCGGCGGCACGTCGTAAACCACTGGCCCTTCGGACAGGTCCGTACAGTTAAGAATGTAGATTGTCGTGGTGTTCGGCGTGAGAAGAAGCGAACGGGCGTTATACAGGTCTTCAAAGATCCCGATCTTCATCGGATCAACGCCAGCGCCCTCTTCGAGCCCGTGACACATTGCATATGTTGAGGCTGCAGGCATTCCATCCATGAATACCTGCATGCCACGCATGAAATTTAATGCGTTATACGACAGCTTAGCTGTATCCGGCGTCGGCAAGCCGTCAAAATATTCCAACGTTCCAAATCGTGTCTCCACCTGATCCGGTACGATTATGCTATCCGGAACTTCAGCCTTGTACTCTTGGGCTGGAGATTGCGATGCGAGTACCAGGGCGGTCAGCACGGCTAACGACTTTGTTTTCATTGTTCACTCCATTGGGAATTTTTGTTTGTTTTGATCAGTTTACTTTTTCTAGATCGCCCAGCATCCAGCCACTTTCCAACCATCCGTCTTGCGGCCCATATAGACGGAACAAAAGGAAGTACGGCTCTGTGGTTGGTATCCAGTTGCTTTCCTTGCCTTCCGGTGCCTCCGGTCCAAAAAAGATGTCGTAAGAACCGTCTTCATCGGTTTGCATAGAGTCTGTGTCGCGCTCGGACAGACCCACTGGATCAACGTTCCGGATGAAGCTCTTGGTCTCCATCGAATAAACAATCACGGACCAGAAATCGTCGGCAGGTGTGTCTGCTGGCACGTTAAGTCTGTAAGTCTGATTGTGGTCGTACATGTCGCCGTCGCTGTCGCGAAGGCCCGTCAGATAAAAGGTACCGCCACCGAGTTGTTTCGGCAGGTACGTGATCCAGAAGTAGCTGCCGCCCGCACGCGCATCCACAAGTACCTCTGTCTCAGTCTCATACGGGAAGCCTGCCTCGGGTTGACCTTCGGCAAAGTCCCATATCAGCCACTGGCTTTTCATCTCGCCGCTATCGTCGACCCAGAGCGGTATCATGGCTTTGCCGGGCGTAACAAAGTAGTTCTGCATAGAGGCATACGCCAACAACAAACCCTCATTCATTGCTTTCAACTGAATTTCCGATGGTTCGAAAGGTTTTCCCTTTTCGATCCCGAGATCCTTCAGGAAATTTACCATGACCTTGTCTTGTTGTCTGACGGGGTTGTTTTGAACGTAATCATTCAAGTCCTGAAAGAAGGTCTCGTTGTAGTATGGAAGCGAGTCGTACGGCACTTCTGACGCTTCGAGATAGTTGTTGGGTGGTGGATTGTCAGCCTCAGACAGGTAGTACACTTTGATCGTCTGAGCGTACTCGGCCGCATCGGTGTCCGTTCCGCCATTCGTCAGTTTTGGCCGGAACGAAAAACCATATTCGTAGGTATCTGTTTCAAAGGGAAGGTATCCCGCTTCAGTTAATTCCTCCAGCGACATTTCCCCTTCGTAGCCTGGGGGTAGCATGAGGTACTTGCCGCCGGCACCTTCATCGAAACCATCGGGACCTACGTCCACAATAGGAACATCCCAAGCATTCACGATTGTACCGAAGTAGTTCACCTTGTCGGTGGCAGCGGGCACTTCAATGACAAGGGGACCGGGTTCGGAGGTCATTGAAGCCCAAGCATAGGCCGTAACATCGTTGGCCGTAAGAAACCCATGTTTGGAGTCGAACGGCTTGTTGAGATAAATGATGTCATTGTAGTCGCCACCGAGGTCGCGGCGAATGCCCTTGAGGAAATCGATCATACCGGCGGCAGGCATTCCCCAGATGGCCGTCTGGGTGGCACGCTGCACCATAATCTTGTACTCGATGTCCTCGACCTCGGCTGATCGTGCAAGGATGTCGCCCGTGTCGTTGAAGGACTGGGAGAAAACTGGTGAAGCAGAAATACCTGCGCCGAGCACCATTCCCAAAAAATGCATCGAAAAACCGCCGTGTAATGGCCGAAGTATTTTCATATTGCAATGCTCCCTGCTGTTTAGGGAAAGCTTGCACATCCGTTCAGCCGATGCGTATCATTTCACGACACGCGGGCGAACAAGCGGGTTGACGGATTGAACCTACCACCGATGATTTCGGCTAAGGCCTTGGGCGCGATGCCCCAGTTTGTGCTTGAGGCCGCTGGGGAAAGACGCTTGTTGCGTGCTTTTGACTCTGCCGATCTTCCTGTTCACTTCATTGAGGAAAGAGGCGGTTACATCTCGGAGCATGCCTTGGCGACCTTTGTGCACGAAGCCGCACGATCCACGGGACAACAAAACATCGGATTGTTGTGGTCACCGTATCTCACTGTCGCTGACTACGGCGCCTGGGGGAGTTACGTTCTTTCTGCTCCAACGCTGGGGGCAGCGCTAATACGAGCTTCTGCCGTCATGCCATTTCATTCGTCTACGGATCGCGCGTGGCTTGAAACTTCGGGCACAAGCGCGCGCTACTGTTATCGTTTTGGACTTCGCTCGCATTTCGCGTATCCGGACATCGGCTTCTCGGCCGTTGGGGTTTTTTTGAGCATATTCCGCGCGTATTTAGGAAGCGACTGGAAGCCATCTGCCGTGCTCTTGGACTTCCCGAAGGTTCCTGGATTTGTCGAGGCAGAAGACACCTACGCTTGTCCTGTAATCTGGAACGCCTCCCGGCTTGGGGTTGATTTTGATGCATCGGCTTTGCGAGCCGAAACCACGCCCAAAAAACTTACCGGCGGCTCGACAACCGTCGGAGATATTTCTCGCGAACGATTGGGCGGCCCACCTCAAACACTTAGAGGACAAGTCGAGGAAGTGGTTTGGCAACAACTTCATCGGGAGGAAATGTCGATTGATGCCACCGCGCGTTCGCTCGATCTTGGCGTTCGCACACTACAACGGAAGTTAGCAACCGAAGGGGTTCGTTTTCGCGAAATCGTCAACGATGTCAGGGTAGCAAGGGCCGAGGAACTCCTCACAGATACGCGCGAGACAGTCTCCAGTATCTCCTCCATGCTAGGATATGAAACCGCAAATAATTTCAGCCGCGCATTTAGGAAGGTGACGGGACTGACGCCCTCTGACTATCGCAAGATGAACTCCGACAATAGTTGACTTGTGGGTCGCGAGAGCAATCTTCCAATGTCTGCTTTGTCCGCATAGCCGACTTTGATCCAATGGCAATAAAGTCCGCAGAGCGGACATTTAAGCCTGGTACAGCTAAAGACTGCATTGAGCACAACCTGTACCCTGGATTTTATTGCTGCATGCGCTTGCAGCAGTAACGACACTGCAACTGCCGAATACCTTGTGCGGCCAAGCAGCGGAAAAAACTGTCATTCATGCAAATAGCAGCGATGCTCGCGGCGGCGGCTCACAGTTCGCTCAACAAAACCGTCCTTCACTTCATCCGCAACAGCTATCGCCTAGCTGAATTGGTGGACACGGGACCGTGGCATATGAACAGTAAACACAACAGTCGCCTTCCAACGGCTTCAAAACTGTTTTGCACGACTTGCATTCATAGAACCACTGGCAAGCATCCGTTGGCATTTGCTCGGTTTCACTGTGGCCGCACTTCGGGCAAATCAGGGTGCTTTCTAGGACTACAGTTTGTTTTGTCATAGTCTCACATCTGCATGATCAGGTAATCGTTAATCCATGCCTCGTTAAACACAACGACCCAACCCACGCCGGTGATTAGAGTCGTTCCTGCAAGCCACCATTTCAACGTCGGCAAGGAACCGCGCCGATAAGATACCATCCATGATATCACGACGAGCGCCGTTGACATCGTCAGCACATAGTAACTCGCTGCGGCAACCTTCCCAAAGATTGCCAACCAACTGCCACCCAGCCCCAGTAACATCATCGTCATGGGCAAAACGCAGCAAGTCGCGACGCCAAGCGCTGATAGCGATCCCAAATAGCTGAGGCTAAGGTACTTCTGCATTCTGTTTCCCTGATGGACTACGTCGCGCGGAGTTGTAGAGACAACAACCTCTCGTTTAACTTCTGTAGCCACTACAGGATCAAGACAGGAAATCGCACATGTTTGCGATTGGGGAGGCATCCCGGCAAAGCGGTGTCGGAATTGATACTATCCGCTACTACGAACGCGAAGGGATCGTGCCGAAACCAGAAAGGGCATCGAATAATCGACGCATGTACTCTGCGCACGATGTGGGACGGCTTTGTTTTCTAAGGAAGTGCCGAGACTTGGGTTTTGCGCTTGCCGATGCAAAGGTGCTTCTCAACCTATCCGAAGGTGATAGCGAGGATTGCCAATCCGTTAAGGAACTGGCCGAGCTTCATATCTCCAATGTGCGTATGAAGATAATCGAACTTAAGCGATTGGAGGCCGCCCTGAATGAACTTACGGCCAACTGTAACATCGGGAACGTTTCTTGCCCGATGCTTGCGCAGATACGGACCTACTAATGGCACTTTGAGGCTCGCAGTCGCCCTATGCCAACGCAGCATGACCCAAGATTCGGGCCGCGCAGAATCTACCGTTCGTTAGAGAGGTCAACTCGTTGATTTAGCAATGTTTCAATCACTCAATGAACATTTGTGCCTTGCCGCGGTGTTCTTGAAGCACGCGGCGATTTCGGACAGTGAGCCCTACCTGCCGTGCCTGAGCAATCAATTTGCTGCATACGCATTCGGCAGGTTTTATCGGAAGCCGACCTCTGATTTCCGAACCACAGAGCAATGGTTCTGCTTATCTTTGTCCCAAATTGGGCTGGGCAGACTTAGATCTTCTGTTGCTTTCCGTTGTATCAAGGCTTGTATCGTGTGTACTCGAAGTCCATATACACAGGGCTTACGTTTTTCTTTTTCGACCTGCTGTCTCCCAAACTCGGCGTTCAGTCTTTCGATTCAGACCGACCACGCCGAGTCGCCGCAATAATGCGGGCGGCAAGTATTAGGAGACTTCCACCATGGCAAATGGCACAGTAAAATGGTTCAACTCGACCAAAGGTTTTGGCTTTATCGAACCTGAAGATGGCAAGCGCGATGTGTTCGTGCATATCTCAGCACTTGAGCGTTCCGGCATCAGCGAATTGAAGGACGGCCAGAAGGTCACTTTTGACGTCGAAGCTGGCCGTGACGGGCGCGACAGCGCCGCCAATCTGGCACTGGCCTGACCTTTTACGGGCACCCTTATGGGGTGCCCGTTTGCACAATGGGCTGCTAAAAGCCCTTGGAGAACAAGTCAGTTGCAACAGCAGGAATTGACCCGGGCGCTCGCGCAATACCGTGTGCCCGATACGAAGCGTAGCGTTATTGAACTGACAATCACTGTCATCCCCTTTTTCGCGCTATGGGGCGCAGCGTGGTTTGCGCTATCCCTTAGTATCTGGGTCACTGTTCTATTGGCCATCCTGAACGCCGCATTTCTGGTGCGTATCTTCATCATCATGCATGATTGTGGTCACGGATCTTTCTTTAGAAGCCGCACCGTTTGCAATTGGACCGGCCGGGTTCTGGGTGTTCTCGCCCTGACACCCTATGACGTCTGGCGGCAAAGCCATGCGATTCACCATGCCTCAACCGGTAACCTTGATCGGCGTGGTATGGGTGACATTCCTACATTGACCATTGAGGAATACCTGAAACGGAATTGGTTCGGGCGTGCCGCTTACAGGTTAATCCGGAACCCCTTCTTCCTGTTCTGTATAGTACCGGTCTACACGTTCTTTTTTCAAAATCGCTTGCCCTTTGGTTTCATGCGGTCAGGCTGGCTGAATTGGGCAAGTGCAATGGGAACAAACGCCGCGATTGCGGTGGTCCTGGCTCTGATTTTTTGGACCGGAGGCCTGGATGTACTGGTTTTTGTATTCCTTCCAACCATGATCGTCGCCGCATCGATTGGTATTTGGCTATTCTATATTCAACACCAGTTTGAACACACGACTTGGGAGCGGGAAGAAGTGTGGAATCTTCAGAACGCCGCATTCTATGGAAGTTCTCACTACGCCCTGCCAGGCATCCTGCGGTGGTTCTCTGCCAATATCGGTGTGCACCATGTTCACCACCTTGCCAGCCGCATACCGTTTTATCGGCTAAACGAGGTTTTGCGTGACCATTCCGAGTTGGAAAATTGCCAGCGTATTACTCTATATGAGAGCCTTCATTGCGCACGATTGCATCTTTGGGATGAAGAAAGTCAGCGCCTGCTGACGTTTTCTCAGGCTTTGTCGAACGCCAATCCCAACAAGAGTTTAGTGTAATCTGGCGCGCACCAAAAAGGCGTCGACAGTATCACCGCCGAGGGCGCGAATGGCCTCTAGTCGGTGAAGGCCTTCAATCAGCACGAACCGCTTGTTGTCCGCGCGTATCTGGATCGGGGTCTTCTGGCCGTTTTTCAGGATATCTTCGGCCAGTGTCAGGACTTTTTGTTGATCAAGCGTTTTCGCCCGTTTTACAGGGACATAGATCAGGTCGAGCGGATATGGTCTTTTCTCCAACATAAGCTACGTAGGTAACCTTTCGTGCATTTGTTCCGGTTCAGAGTTCGCTACAAAAGCGGGGGCTGGAACGTACGTCATAGAACCGAACGAACAGCATCGCGCAGTTCCTGATGCATAATCCAAGTTGCTGGCTCATCGACACTTTCGATGTGAGAAAATGCCAGGACCTGAGCGGCGCCATCATTCTGTACCGATCCGGCTTCGGGTAGGTCTAGTTCCAGGTATTCTGCGATCAATAGTCCGATTTTCTTGAAAACTTTGATGGAGGCCTCGCGCGATTTGTAACCGGCTGCCTGAGACAAGTGACCAATGGTCAGACCGTCCTTGCCTGCGATTGTAAGTGCTTTGAGCATTGTGACCTGCGCAGGGGTCAGCCTGATTTGTCGCAGTGCCTCGGCATATTCTCTTTCGCTGGGAACGAGGGTGCCGGAATTTCCCTCCAAACGGCGTTGACCGCTACGTTTCCTGTCTCGTTCACCGAGAATTTCTTTTAATGCTTCGATGGCCAATGCTGGTGTTTCACCGACTGCATCAGCAATCATTGTCTGCGTTTTAGCCGGTGGCTTAGGGAATGCGCGCGCAACGCTGTTACCGCTCAGGATGCCAGCCTTAATCAAGTACTTTCCAAATTCTTCTTCAATCACTCCTGCTACGTCAGCGTTCCGCGGCTCACGAACACTGCGGTCCTGAAATGCTCTTTGTTCCAGACCACGAGCTGACATCTTTGAACCGGGAAGGGTTACTTGAGGGGCATTTTTGCGCATCAGAGAAACACCACCACAATTATGGCCGCAACAAACACCAATAACGCGATAAACATCTTCGCTCTGTAGGACCAGCGATGCGCCCTTTCGGCCTTGAGCATTTTGCCCAGGTTTTCGTCAATCGAGTTATGGTTCACGGCTTGGTCCTTCCGGATTTGTCAGGCGATATTGATTTCCAGCAACCTATTTTCACGGCAAATTTTCGGCGCACTTATCGTTCTGTCTTGTGAACGGTCGATTACATTCCCAACCATCACCTCTTCGATTCAAATGAGCGTTGGAAGGGATAAGGATCGCAACGCACCTGTCCTGGTTTGAGCGAAAGCCACGTTCACATTTCCATCCAGAGTAGGTTTCAGGTGCAAGGTATGCATGCTGTGGAATTGCCACCGGTTCGCAACCGCTCTCCGTTTCTCTGAAACCTCTGAGGCACACCCAACCATCCGCGCTGTTTTTGTCAGTCAGGCGGCCGTTGCTCGGGACACTAATCGCAACACAATCCTGGTCTTCCTTACGAAATCCCCAGTCACAGTGTACTTCCTGTGCGCCAAACCGGGTTTCGACGTACCCATTTTGAGGCGCAATCAATTCTTCGCATTTTTCTCCGACTCGTCGGAAGAGCCGATTGCACTCCCATCGATCTCCAGTCGATGCAAGATATGCGTTTTTAGGAACTGCTATTTCCTCACAAAGATCTCCAACACGCTGGAATCCATGGTTGCATTCCCAAACTGGACCATAGGAACTGCCGGTCAAATGCGCATTTTGAGGTGCGTTTGCTCTTTGACACGATCCGTTCTTGTTTTCGAAACCTTCGTCACAAACCGATCCGTCGGCATTGCCTGCGACTTGGGCAGGAAGCTGCGTTCCTGAGAGCAACACCAAGAGTGTCGGGATCAGGCAAAGAACGCGGCGCAAAAACACGATGAATGACTGAATGAAGCGGAGCCTGAGACCTGATCTATCGGGCATCAAGCACGCAATTTATGAGCCATGTGCTGTTCATACGGCGCCTTCTTTAATTGGTCACCCGATGACTGGGGCTTGTCAGGTGACAGTTGCGAATGCTTGCGAGGAACGAGCTCATAGCGAAGACCCCAGCGAAACCCGTTCCTATGCTGGGGCACATGCTACAGTTATTCTGAAGGCCATTGGATCATCGAAGCCGGCAGCATCGCGGCGACGAGTAACTTTCACCAATGCACTTTTGTGGTCCTTAGCCAGAATAGTGTCAAGGAAGTTTCCCTTGTCGCAATGCAAGTACCGCCAGGGCAGGTAGTTTTTGAAACTGCCGGTGACCAAGATCCTTGGTGAACTACCGAAAGAAATTGTCTGGCCTGAGTGCGGCGAAAGAGGAGTATGTGATCAAGGCTTCCCCGTGACTATGAATGACTGGCCTGATAACATTGGCTGCAACGCAGCGATTTTCGCGCCGCTTCTGCACAAGTACTCGCGGCGTGATCAAATGGCCGCTCGGTCCCGCACAGTGGACATTCAAGCAAGTTGCAGCAAACGACCGGTATGCGGGACAAAGCGGACGTCCACTGGGTTCGATTGTGAAGGCACAACAACGATGGTCGGTGTGTGCGATTCCTAAGGTTGAAACAACCGTACGGACAAATCAGAACCGAACACTTAAATTCGCACCTAGGCCATGTTCTTGGCCATTGGAGCGGACAGAATAGCCATATCCTGCTGTTAGTCTTGCCAGATCAGAAATCTGATAGCCCAGTCCAAGCCCAAGAACGAAACCATTGGCGCCTCGGTTTTGTCCGACTTGCGTGAATGTCCCAAATATCGGGCTCGTGACAGTGATTTCGTGTTCACTGTCCTTGTTGGCAAAAAAATCATACTCGTAACGAGCAAAAGCGATTGGGGTTAGCACACCATTCTCTGTCAAGAAATCCCGCTGGTAGTCAATTCCAATAGAAGCGACCAGCGATTCTGCGTTCGCTTTTTCAATCGAGTAATTGAAATCACCACCGCCCGTCTCTGTGCCTGAACCTTGTTGGATACGCCCGTAGTTCAATCCAAAAACCGTAGAAACCCTTGCACCGCTGTCCAGGTTAAACAGCTTCCGTGCCTGGATACCGGCATGGATGCCCTCTTGGTCCAAATCCGATTTAGCCTCGCCTCCCGTAAAGCCATCAACAGAAGGGTTATTTCGCTTGGCGTCGGTTTCACCGAACATGTAACCGACCAGCCCGGAGAACTCCCAAGTTCCGGTTGTTGTGCGCCCATAGACGCCCACATGATAGCTGTCGGTCGAAAAGTCCTGATCGACTTGATCGTGTACATCCATGGAGGATGTCCCAAAACCTGCGTACACGCCGACCACACCTCTATCGGTGCTTGCGACATCCGCTCCGACCAAAATCGTGCCCAGCGAATAGTCGAATGTCCCAAGGCCATTGCTTCCATCAACGTCCCCGCTCACATAGGCCGTGTCGATCCACCAGCGCCGATCAGAGCAGTCTATTGCGCCGCTTGGGCTCTGGGCCGAGTCGATGTCGCCTTCTGCAACGGGTTGATCCGCATTGCTGAAGCCAACCGCTTGATACTTGCGGCAGTCAGCATGGCTCAGCACAGTGTTTGTTATCAGGTCAAGTTGCTCAAGCCCAACGGTCAAATTGGAGGAATAGGGCTCTGCGTGCACACGATTAAACCCAGCCAAACCTGAATTGGTAAGCGTGTTAACTGCATTGCCCAAGGTTGTGCCGTTGGTCAGAATGGTTCCAGGTGACTTGATTGCAGTGTTGGCCACCGCACCAGCGAGATTGCTTGCATTGGGTGATCCTACAACTGCTGGATGCTGCGGTAAGCTCGAGACGGGGAGGGTCGAAAACGCTATGTCGATTCTACCGTCCGCGGTTGGCGTGTTTGAGATACTCAGACTGGATAGGGCGGGCAGAGATCCTCCGGCAACAAGAGTTGGGGAGTTTCCATCGAAACGCGAGGCTTGAAAAACCGTGTAGTCGTTGCCAGCAGCATAGTCCTGCGCAGTCAGGCCGGGACGAGCGGCTTCGACTTGTATAGTGGCGCGGTTAATCCCTGTAACGGGCCCGCTGGATGACACCAAATCGGCTTTCTGACCGGCCGTCGGATCGACTTCACTTAAGATCCTTGACCCAGTTTCAAAGGCGATACCGCCACTATTGTTAAGCGTACCAATTGAAAAGCCCGGCGAAAGCACCCCTCCGTTCTTAACTGTGAAGTTGAATGCGTTCACGGTTCCCGTTCCGGCCAGCGTGCCAAAATTCTCAAAGTTTACGGTGTTCAAACTGCTTGCTGCATCGAGCCGAACGGTCGTGCCTGCCGCTATCGCCATGTCACTGGTTGAAGAAATCGAACTATTCGTCAGTGTGAAATCAGAAGCCTCGGCAACCCGGGTTTGGATATAGTACGCCCCGAAAACCACTTCGGTAGCCCCTATAACGGTAAGGTTGTCGTAGGTTAACGGTCGGTCTGACTGGAAGTAAACTTCAGTGGGGTCGATATTCGCGCCGTTGAACGGAACGAACGTCATTGATCTGCCGGAACCAATCGAAGTTCCAATGAGGTTCACTCTGAGCTTCCCGTTGATGTTTGTTGCCAACGCTTCCCGGGATACAAAGTCTCCGCTGCCTGCGGCGACATCAACATTCAGAAGAGTTAAAACTGAAGCATTGCTTGGAACGGTATTTTGGCCAGGAACATACAATTCAATTTCACCTGAGGACGTGATAGAGGAGTTACCAATTGTAAGTCCTGTTATGGGTCCGTTTGGGATCGGCAGACACGTGCGTTCCGTCGTTGAAATTGTTTGATTAACGCGAGTGCTTTCAGATCCGGAAGAATATTCTATCCGAGAAGAGCCCAATTCAACGCAACCCTGTGCGCTTTGGGCCTGCGCGTCGTCCACCACTAACACATAAGCCAAGACCCCCAGTGACAACTTAAGAATTAATGCACGCTGAACGCTTAGTGCCGCAAGTGTCGGGCCCAGTGTTTCCATCAGCTTTCTCCTCTTATTTGATAAGCGAGAGTACACCCAATCGTGATACACGGTGAGTTTTGTGAAATGCTCAAAAAAGTCAAACGATTGACTGCTTTGGGCTCGAAGCAGTCATCCGACGGCATTGGCGATGAGACTGGTTTGTGGTTGCGAGCGGTCATTGGGGCCGCTCTCAGGATTGGTCCGACATCGGCCCTCCCAGCAATATTCAACGAGTTTTCAAGCTTGACGCTGAGGTTTTACCGCCGTCTGACCCTCTCTCGATTGCGCTCCCGACGTTCGATGTTGATCCGGTGGTCCCGGCCCAATGCCCGGTAGAAGCCCGGTCCCTTGGACCAGTTCAGAAAATGGGCAAAGCTGTCGACCTGATCGTCGTTGCGCCCGCGTGGAAAGGACTGAAGCTCTCGTTTGAATACCGGCAGCCAGGGTGCGTCTGCAGGCAGATACACCTTGCCCTCTTCGACAGGACCGCAAGCGGACTGGAACCGGGTTTCCTTGTCTTTGTCGGGTTTAATGCGTTCGTAGCGCCGACGGTTATCACGAAACAATTCGTCCAGAAGCGGTTTGCCGGAGGCCGCATCTTCGATCAGAACACGATCGGGATCCCAACGACCGACAAGCTGCAGTGCCTTGGCTTTTAGGTCTGGGTAGTCTACCTGCCCGCGCCAGACGTCGAGAAGGTACCACGCGTTTTCTCGGAACCCCCAGGTCGTACAGGCCGAGAAGTCGGATCGCGGATCCGCAGACATCCCCGTATCCCAGCTTTGAACAACCAGTTGGAACCAGCGACGATCTTCGACGGTCTCATAGGTGCCGAACCACTCCCAGCGCAGCGGCGAGCCATCTGGCGCAATCGGGTTCTGCTGATACTGGCAATTGAACACAGCTGCGCCCATTTCACGACGTTTTGTATCCAGCGTGTTCTGATCCAAACGGGACGGGCACAGGAGATCACCTGGTTTGCGGCACATGACCCTTCCACGCCCGAGAGGCACCTTCTCATGTTCTTCGGCGATGGCAGGCAGATTCAGGTGCCGATAGGTCCCACGTTCAAGCAGATAACCCGGCGGATCCATCTCGTGCAGCCGTTGTGCAACCATGACCACGCGCCCTTCGGCCGGGTTGTCGAAGCGCGACAGCAAGGTCCCCTCAATGAACTCCTGTGCCTTGACCAGCTCGGCCTCGGAGCCCGCATCTCCAGCTTTCAGCAGGTCATCGATGATGATGTAATCAGCGCCATGACCGGTGACAGAACTTCCGATGGAGACAGCCTTACGGCTGCCTCCCTTTGTGGTGCGGATTTCTTCTGAGGTGTTGCCCTTTTTAGCCAAGACCGTTTCAGGGAACATTTCCCGGTACCAGCGCGCAGACATGATCCGACGACAATCCTCGGAATGTTTACGCGCCAGATCCAGCCCGTAGCTGGCAACAATGATTTTGGCGCTGGGGTTATGACCCAGAAGATAGGCAACATACGCAACAGCCACTGTTACGGATTTCAGGCACCGCGGCGGAATGTTGATGATCAATCGCTTGTTCTCGCCGATGCGTACGTTGTCCAACTCATGGCACATAGCACGCACATGCCAGGCCGGATCAAAGCCGCGGTCAGTCCCCTGGTGCAGCGTGCCAAACACACGCCACACGAAGGGAAAGAAATTATCCCGGCAAACCTCGCGAGCGACCTGCCGGACCATTTTGGGATCAGGAGCTGACATCATTGGCCTCCTCATCTTCCGGACCGCCGTCACCATCCGGGTGACTGGAAAAGAAATCCCGGAGGATGTCGTAGTCGACAGCGTCCGGCTCAACCGCACGGACGGTTTCTTGCGCGTCCATGTCACTTGTGTTGAACAGATCTGCGTCCAGCTTCAGCAGCGCCATCAACAATTTCGTGTCGCCCTTCAACGCGCCAGCCGTGAGCCGCTTGGCAATTGCCTCCGCCTTGGAAATCCGGATTTCGTGGCTGCCTTCGCGAACCGTAATCTTGGTTTCCAATTCACGTTTCAAGCTGGCATTCACCCCTTTGGCACCTTTCGGCCGCCCTTTCGGATTGCCGGATCGGCCTTTCTTGAATTGGGTTGCTTTAGGCGGTTTGCCGTAGCCCACTTCGTAATCTTTCGTATCGTCAGACATGATCCGCCTCCTGCTTCGAGGCGGTGTCGCTGGCCGCAGAACGCGCATCGAACGTTTGCCCCGTGACGGCATGCACGGCGCTCTCACCGGTCATCTCCTGCCAACGACGGATGGCGACGTCGACGTAAACAGGGTCGAACTCAATAAGCCGCGCCCGGCGTCCGGTTTTCTCAGCGGCCAGCAAGGTTGCACCGGACCCGCCAAAGGCGTCCAGCACGACATCGCCGCGATGACTCACATCCATGATGGCATCCGCGAACAGGGCCGTTGGCTTCACCGTGGGATGATCAGCGAGATCCGCTTCACGCCCTGCCCCAAAGCTGTTCACACCGGCATAATCCCAGACATTGGTCCGGTTGCGCCCGTGTTTGCCCAGCTCGACGTTGTTGATGTGCGGCGCACCAGGCTTCTTGAAGATCGCAACCAGCTCGTGCTTGGAGCGATAAAGGCTGCCCATGCCTCCGTTCGTCTTGTTCCAGACACAGAGGTTGATGAGATCAAAGCCGCCTGCCTTGCCCGCCGCAATCAGTTCTTCGATGTGACGCCAGTCCATACAGATCATCGCAATGCCCCCGCCCGGCAAGCAGTCAAACAGCCGGTTGTTCACGTCCGAGAGAAAGCCACGGAACTCGCTATCCGACATTTCTCCCGACGCCATGGCAAATTCGCGATGATCGCCGCCGGTGCCGCAACGGACATGCCCATTGACCGGCACATTGTAAGGAGGATCAGTGAACACCATATGCGGGGTCTCGCCATCCAGCAGCATCTCGTAGCTCTGGGCTTGCAGGGCATCCCCGCAGAAGATGCGATGATCTCCGAGAACCCAGAGGTCGCCCGGCTGCGTGATGACAGGTACCGCAGGGTTCGGCGTCTCAACAGATTCCGCTTCCGTCTCTGTGGCCTGGCCCGCACTATCGATGATGATGTCGATCTCCGGTGTTTCGAACCCGGTGATGTCCAGATCAAAGTCCAGCTCGCCATCAAGGCTGAGATCCATCAGCTCGGCAAACTCGATCTGCAGCGCCGCTTTGTTCCAGTCGGACAATTCCGCCAGCTTGTTATCCGCGATGCGCAGGGCGCGTACTTCAGCATCTGACAAGTGATCCGCGACAACCGTCGGCACAGACTTCAACCCCAGAGCCTTGGCGGCCTCATAGCGGCCATGACCCGCGATGATTGTGCCCGAACCATCCAACAGGATCGGGGTGACAAAGCCAAACTTGGCCACCGACGCTTTGAGCTTGTCGATATTCTTGGCCGCGTGCACGCGGTTGTTGTTGGCGTAAGGCTTGATCTGGCTGACCTGGGATTGGATGACTTTGTCCGCCATCCAGATCGGCGTGTTGGACACCTTGGCGTCGTTGTGTGTTTTCTTGGCAGACATAGCCGCCTCCTTTCGTTTGACGCTCGTTAGCGTCGACAAGAAAGGATCGTGTTGGGAATTCGGAGAGAGCACGATTAACAACTCTCCGGACCAATCGATCCGGTTCGTTGCCCCTTCGAATGCTCTCGGTCTTATCCGCTTCAAAAAATGCGGCGCCGAATGCTGCCTGGGAGATGTATCCACCTCCCCGTGGGACCTTGTCCCTTGCAGGGCTGGCTAGAATCTATGCGCGGGCTTTTGCAATTGCAACCCCCAAGCAAAAAGTAACCAATTAAGATTGTTGACGAATAATCGGGGGTACAGCAGCAACGCCCGGCATAACACAGCCCTCTTCGGATTGCCCCAGAAAGAGCTGGACTGTTGCTGTGAACCACGCATCACTGAACCCACGCCCGAGCCATTCGGGCGCTCCTCGGTACGGGGGTTCGGCATTCCGCCAGCCCCAGATCAGAGGAGACGATACATGTCCAAATCCAAACCAACCAAAATTGACAAGGTGCAAGCTTTGTTGCGTCGCCCGAGCGGCGCCAGCCTTGAGGCGCTCTGCAAAACAACGGGGTGGCAGCCTCATTCGGTCCGAGCAGCTCTAAGCGGTCTGCGGAAAAAAGGCGTCACAATTGAACGGCGGGCATCCGACAAACCAAATGGACCATCCACGTATCACCTGACGGCGGGAACAGGAGAAGAGTCATGACGAAGACGAGCGATGTTGCCGATCTGGCCACCATGGGTCGATCGGATCTGGTCACGCTTTGGCAGCGACTGTTTGATCAACCCGCACCCGCCATGCTCAGCCAACCTTTCCTGCGCCGTTTTATCGCCTTTGAGATGCAGTCCCGCCGTCATGGCGGGCTACCCCGGCAGGTCAAAGCCACGCTGGACAAGGGCGCTGAGAAGAAGCCCCGGCCTGCCTGTCCTACCCTAAATCCCGGCGGGCGCTTGCTGCGCGAGTGGAATGGCGTGACCCATATGGTCGATGTGACAGGGAACGGCTTCACTTGGAACGGTCGGTCCTATCGCTCGCTCTCCGCCATCGCCCGAGAGATTACCGGCGCGCATTGGTCAGGGCCGCGTTTCTTTGGGCTCACCAGCAAGGGGGCCAAATGAGCCCGCGCCGCAAAATCCGATGCGCCATATACACACGCAGGTCCTCAGAAGATGGTCTGGATCAGGACTTTAATTCCCTGGACGCGCAATATGAGGCCTGCGCAGCCTATATCGCCAGCCAGCGACATGAAGGCTGGACCTTATTGCCAGTCCGCTACGATGACGGTGGCCTGTCGGGCGGCACCCTAGAGCGCCCTGCCCTTCAGCGCCTTCTTGAAGAGATCGATGCCGGGCGCATCGACATGGTCGTGGTTTACAAGATTGACCGGCTGACCCGGTCGCTTGCCGACTTCTCCAAGCTGGTCGAACGGTTGGAAAAGGCGAACTGTTCTTTTGTCTCGGTTACACAGGCCTTCAACACCTCATCGTCCATGGGCCGGCTGACCCTCAATGTGCTGTTGTCCTTTGCCCAGTTCGAACGGGAAGTCACTGCGGAACGTATTCGTGACAAGATTGCCGCCTCCAAGAAAAAAGGGCTCTGGATGGGTGGTAACCTGCCCCTTGGTTATGACCGCCACCCCGATCCGAAGGCAAGAACGCTGGTGGTGAATGAGAAGGAGGCCGGAACCGTCCGGCTTCTCTTTGGTCTTTATGGGGAACTGGGGTGCCTGCGCAAAGTAGAAGAACGGGCAACAGCAGAACGGTTGCGGTCTAAACGGGTAGTTCGGGAAGATGGAAGCGTGAAGGGAGATTGTCCGCTGTCACGCGGCCAGATCTACTATCTGCTGCGCAACCCGGTCTATCTCGGTAAAATCCGCCACAAGGATAAGATCTGGAACGGACAACATCCGGCGATCATCGACCAGGACATCTGGGACCGGGTGCAGGAGAAAATGCGCCAAGCGTCGCGGCGATCCCGTGCAGACCCTACACCCAATGAGCGCCAACGTACCAATGACCCCGGCGCCTGGCTTACGGGTCGTCTGAGGGATAAGACAGGTGATCGGTTGACGCCAACCCACACCACGCGCAAAGGCAGACGGTTGCGCTACTATGTCTCCAATAGATTGATCTCGGGCGGCAAGGATACTTCCGGCTGGCGACTGCCCGGACCGGCGCTGGAAAACGCGGTCATTGATGTCATCGTCAGACATCTGCAAGACGCCGCCGTCGCGCATCAGGTACTGGCGCAGCCGGAGGCCGGGTTAGCGGAGGCGGTTCAGACTTCAGTTGCGGATTTAGTAACCCGGCTTCAACGCCAAGGCGGTCAGGTCGGCGCTGCTCTTCTGACCAAAGGCAAAATTGCACGAGGACAGATCGACCTCGAATTGAGCCCCAAAACTCTGGCAAGCGCATTTGGCATGGCTGCGGACCATCTGCACCCGGATCTCATACACATCACCGCATCTTTCGATCTGCGCCGCCGCGGCGTTGAGGCCAAGGTTATCGCCGGAGACATGGCACCCCAACCTGATCCTCACCTCCGGTCCATGCTGATCCGCGCCCATGGCTGGGCGCGCGATCTAAAAGCCGGAGTTCAACTGATGGAGATCGCACGCCGCGAAAGCGTCCCCGGCGCCTTCATCCGCACCCGCGCCCAGCTCGCCTTTCTCTCCCCGAAGATTCAGGCCGCGATTCTCGACGGCACCCAGCCGCCCGAACTCACACTCAAGCGTCTGGTCAGCGTGACCCACCCACTTGATTGGTCCGAACAGGAACGCCAGTTCGGCTTTTGATGGCTCCAGATCCTGCGTCCCTGATACGGGGTTCGCCCTCCCTGATCCGTCGGAACAATTCCCTGTTCCCACGAGAAAATTCCCTGTTCCATGATTTAGGGAATTTGCAGCCTAAGCTATTGGAAAAAATAGAGTTGTGACATCTGAAATGTCGGGTTCCAGACTTGGTTTGCAGAAATTCCCTGTAAATTGCCGGGTATCAGGGAAATCCAGCCCAAAGCGACCCCGCCAAAATGCGGCACTGAGACTTGGGCCTGAATTGCACTCTGAGTGTACGGTCTGCTCAGTCTCTGATTGAAAGCGCATACGCCAACGCGCGGGAATTACGGCACAATTCTGGATCAGAAAATTCGACTGAAGTGAGACGGGTATGAGTGGCGGGGAGACAGGGATTCGAACCCTGGGAACGCTCTCACGTTCAACGGTTTTCAAGACCGCCGCATTCGACCACTCTGCCACCTCCCCGCGTGAGGCTGGGTCTATGACGAGTTGAGCGCGGAGGCAAGCCATAAAGCGGGAAATCTTGCCGAAGCGAAAGCAGCAGTCTTTCCATGGCCCGACGCCCGCGCTATGATCTGCGGGAAAGACCGCACAAGACTGGCAACAAGAACCAGCAATGACGCGGTGGGGCGCGGCCAAACGGCCTTGTCAGGCAAGGGATTGAGAAAATGGAGCGAGCTACGGGCACACGCTTTGGGCCACAACGGCTGGCAATTTTGGTCGTGGCCATGACAGCATTGGCTGGGTGTGAAGAAGGGCTACTTACAACAGAGGACCCGCCTGAGGATACCGCAGCCGAAGATGCGGACAACACCAACCGGTTTGAATTGTTCCCAGAGGCCGCCTCGACCAATCAGCGCGATGTCGAAGCGCCCGAGGTTTTTCAGGTCACCGAAGCCGGGCTGTGGGACGGACGGCCATCGCTGGGTGGTATCTGGGTGGCGCATCCCGATGTAACGCAACCCGAACGTGTGCTGATCAAGAATACCGCCAACAACAAATCGGTAACGGGTGCCCTGTTCCGCCGTGAGCGGAATTTGCCGGGGCCCGCGCTGCAGGTTTCGTCATCCGCGGCTGAGCAGTTGGGAATGCTGGCTGGTGCTCCGACCAAGGTTCAGGTTGTCGCGCTGCGACGTGAGGCCATTGAAGAACCCCCCGCACCAGTCGAAGCAGAACCTGCCGAAGACACAGATAGTGCAGAGGATGCGGATGCCACTGTCACAGCGGACGCCTCGGAAACGGGCGCTGCTGAAAAGCCTCAAAAGCGCAAGTGGTGGCAGAAAAAACCCAGCACCGAAACAGCGGCCGGGGCTGCGGTCGTTGCCGGTGCAGCGGTTGTTGCCTCGTCGGATGATGACGCACCCAGTGCAGAAGCCCCGACCACCGAACTAGCCGCGACCGAGGCTCCCGCCCCAGAGAAACCGGCCAAACGCAAATGGTGGCAGAAGAAACCAAGCGATGAGACCGCGGCCGCAGCAGCTGGCGCAGCAACTGCAGCGGCTGCCGAGGCCGAGACTGCGCCGTCAGAAACGCAGACCGCTGCGCAAACCGCTGCCCTGTCCGATCCCGAACTGACGGCACCGGCTGAAAAACCGGCCAAACGCAAGTGGTGGCAAAAGAAAGACCCTGACGCAATCACCGAAACGCCTCTGGACCCGATTGCCGGCGCAGCAGCGGCTATCGAGGCCTCTGAGCCAACGGCGGCGGCGCCAGCTGCAGCAAGCACTGCGGCAACCGGCGGATTGGCAAAACCCTTTGTTCAGGCTGGCACCTTCAGCGTAGAATCCAACGCCAAGAGCGCGGCAGACAAGATTCGCCGCAACGGTATGGCTGCCGAAGTGTTCGAGCTGAAAAGCGAGGGCTCATCGGTCTGGCGCGTTCTGGTTGGGCCTGTTGCGACCCGCGCGGAACGCCGGGCGATGTTGAACGATGTGAAAGACCTTGGGTTTACCGATGCTTTCACGGCAAAGAACTGACCGAACAGGAGGCCCATGATGCTTTCCGCTTTGCGATCCACCACTCTGGCTCTCGGGCTGGCGCTGTTGGCGCTGCCCGCCCATTCCTTCGATACCACCGCGCGCGCGGCTTATGTAATGGACCAGAAAACCGGCACTGTACTATTGTCGAAAGACGCCGATCAGCCTCTGCCCCCGGCGTCCATGTCGAAGCTCATGACGCTTTATGTCGCGTTTGAAGCCCTACGCGATGGCCGCCTGACGCTGGACGAAACTTTGCCCGTCTCGGAGCATGCGATGAGCTATGGCGGCTCGACCATGTTCCTGAACACGCAGGATCGTGTCCGGGTCGAAGATCTTCTGCGCGGGATCATCGTGCTTTCGGGCAATGACGCCTGTGTCGTGATCGCCGAAGCGCTCAGCCCCGACGGAAGCGAGGCCGGGTTTGCCCGCTTCATGACCCAGCGTGCGCAGCAGATGGGCATGAACAACTCGAACTTCGCCAATTCCAACGGCTGGCCTGCAGCTGGGCACATGATGTCAGTGCACGATCTGGCGGTTCTGGCCGACCGGCTGATCACCGATTTCCCCGAGTACTATCCCCTGTTTGCCGAAGAAGAGTTCGAATTCGATGGTCGCGCGCCCTCGAACGCGCGGAACCGCAATCCGCTGCTGAAGCTGGATATCGGGGCCGATGGCCTCAAGACGGGCCATACTCAAGAGGCAGGATATGGTTTGGTCGGTTCTGCCAAACAAGGCGACCGACGGGTTGTCTTTGTTCTTTCAGGGCTCGACAGCACCGCCAAGCGCGCAGAGGAGGCTGAGGCCGTGGTTAACTGGTCGTTTCGAAATTTTGTCGAGAGGACAGTTGCCAAATCAGAAGAACCAGTAGCCCAGGCCAAGCTTTGGATGGGGGCGGAAAAGACTGTGGGATTGGTGCCCGAGGGTGATCTGACCTTGCTGTTCCCCGTTTTGGGCGACAAGGACATCAAGGCCGAGGTTGTCTATGACGGCCCTATCAACGCACCGGTCAGCAAAGGCCAGCAATTGGCCGAGCTTGTGATCCAACCCGAGGGATTGCCCGAAATCCGCCGCCCGCTGGTTGCGGAAAAGGATGTTCCCTTGGGCGGGTTTGTCGTGCGTATGTTGACCGTGGGTGGCATCGTTCTGAAAGAAGTGATCAACACTCCGCTGGAGCAAATGTGACAGCGCGCGGAACGTTTCTGACCTTCGAAGGCATTGACGGATCAGGCAAGTCCACGCAGGCGCGCCTGCTGGCCGAGCACTTGCGGCATCAAGGCCGCGACGTCGTTCTGACGCGCGAGCCCGGCGGATCGGACGGGGCAGAAGAAATTCGCAGCCTTGTGCTGCAGGGTGATCCGGACCGCTGGTCGGCCGAGACCGAGATCCTGCTGTTCACCGCTGCCCGGCGCGATCATCTTGAGCGCACGATTGAACCCGCGTTGGCAGAGGGCAAGGTTGTGATCTGCGATCGCTTTGCCGACAGTACCCGGATGTATCAAGGTCTGTCGCGCGGCGATCTGCGGGGTTTGGTAGATCAGTTGCACAGCTTGATGATCCGGCGAGAGCCAGATATGACATTGCTGATCGATATGGACCCGGAAACAGGCCTGTTGCGCGCCAAAGGTCGTCAGGGCACCGAAGAACGGTTCGAAGATTTCGGTTTGGATCTTCAACAACAGATGCGGGCAGGTTTTCTGGGTCTGGCCCAAGAATTCTCTGACCGTTTCCACGTGGTCGACGGCAATCGGGACATGGACAGCGTTGCGCGGGATGTGACAGATATTGTCATGGCGTCACTGCAATTGAGCTGACATGAGCGACGATATCCAAACACCGGATCAGGCCCCTGGTGCCCCGCATCCGCGCGAAACTCTCAAGCTGTTCGGACAGGATGCGGCCCAAGAGGCGTTTTTAACCGCGTATAACTCGGACCGGCTGCACCACGGCTGGTTGCTAACGGGGCCGCGCGGCGTGGGCAAGGCTACCCTTGCCTGGCGCATTGCACAGTTTTTGTTGGCCACACCTCCGGCAGATGAAGGCGGGTTGTTTGGTGCCCCTCCTGCGCCTGAGACGTTGGACATCGACCCGGACCACCCCGTCGCACACCGTATCCAGGCGGGGGCCGAGCCCGGCCTTGCCGCAATCACCCGGTCCGTCAACGATCAGGGACGGCTGCGCAACGAAATTGTTGTCGATGACATCCGCAAACTGGGCAAGTTCTTCGGCCTGTCCTCTGCCGATGGTGGTCGCCGGGTTGTTATCGTCGATTCAGCGGATGAAATGAATGTCAGCGCCGCCAATGCGCTGCTGAAAATGCTCGAAGAACCCCCAGCGCGCACGACGCTGCTGCTGGTTTCACACCAACCTTCGCGCCTGCTGCCGACCATCCGTTCGCGTTGCCGCACGCTGCGGCTTTCACCCCTTGGCGCAGATGACATGCAGGCCGCGCTAGCGCAGACCGGCACAAAAATCCCTAGTCGGGCCGAGCATTTGGCAGCCCTCGCCGCCGGTTCAGTGGGTGATGCCGTCCGCTTGATCAATCTCGGCGGGCTAGAGCTTTATGCCGAGCTGATTGCAATTCTGGGCTCCCTTCCCCGGCTCGACCGCCAGCGCGCCCTGAAACTGGCAGAAGCGGCAGCTCAGCGGGGGGCTGCCGAACGGTTTGATCTGCTGCTTTCACTGATCGACGTTGCGCTCTCGCGTTTGGCGCTGACAGGTGCAAAAGGTGCCACCCCCATACCAGAGGCCGCCCCGAATGAGGCTGAAACTCTGTCGCGCCTCTCTAACTCGCAGCACAAGGCCCGCCAATGGGCGGAGGTCGCCGCGCTCATCACGACGCGCGCGCGGCATGGGCAGGCGGTGAACCTTGACCCTGCCTCGCTTGTCCTAGATACGGTGTTCAAGATACAGGAAACCGCCGGTCACAGCTGATGAGCCTCACCCCCGAAATTACCGACAGCCACTGCCATCTGGATTTCCCTGATTTCGACGGTCAGTTGGATGATATCGTCGCCCGCGCTGCCGAGGCTGGCGTGACCCGCATGGTGACCATCTGCACCCGGCTGCGCAACGAACCCGCTGTGCGCGCCATCGCCGAGGCTCACGCCCCAGTCTTCTACGCTGCAGGCACCCACCCGATGAGCGCCGCTGATGAGCCGATGGCCACGGTCGATGAGCTGGTCGCATTGGCTAAGCATCCCAAGTTCGTGGGCATTGGGGAAAGCGGGCTTGATTATCACTACACGGCCGAGTCGGCGGATGTGCAGAAACAATCACTGCGCATCCATATCGAGGCCGCCCAGCGCACTGGCCTGCCATTGATCATCCACGCGCGCGCGGCTGATGACGACATGGCCCGCATTCTGGCCGAAGAGCATCGCAATGCGCCCTATTCCTGCGTCATGCATTGTTTCTCTTCATCGGCTGAACTGGCCCGGGCCGCGCTTGATCTGGGCTTTTACCTGTCCATGTCCGGCATCGCGGCCTTCCCAAGAAGCCAGGAACTGCGCGATATCTTCGCTTCGGCACCTGTTGACCGAATTCTGGTCGAAACCGATGCGCCCTATCTTGCCCCCCCACCATATCGCGGTAAACGGAATGAGCCCGCCTATACCGCACACACCGCCCGTAAAGGGGCTGAGGTCTTCGGATTGGATTACGCAGATTTCGCCGCAAAAACGCAGGCCAATTTTGATCGGCTCTTCACTAAAGCCGCCACATACAAGGCGGCTGCATGAGCGAGCTGCGCCTGACAATTCTGGGCTGCGGGTCATCCGGTGGCGTCCCCCGTCTCGGGGGACATTGGGGCGATTGTGATCCGGAAAACCCGAAAAACCAGCGTCGGCGATGCTCGTTACTGGTCGAACGGGACGGGCCGGACGGGACTACTTCGGTTCTGATCGACACCTCACCTGATATGCGTAGCCAATTGCTGGACACCGGGACGGGGCGATTGGACGGTGTCGTCTACACGCATTCCCACGCCGACCACATGAATGGGATCGACGATCTGCGGATGATCGTTTTCAATATGAAAACCCGCGTCCCCGTCTGGGCCGATGGTGACACGCAGAACGATCTGCTCAGCCGGTTTGGCTATGCCTTCGTTCAGCCCGAGGGATCGCCCTATCCGCCCATACTCGACCTCAAAACAATCAATGGGCCGTTCGAAATTTCCGGCCCTGGTGGCACGATCCCACTTCGGCCATTTCGCGTGAACCACGGATCGATTGATGCGCTTGGCTTCAGAATGGGAAACATCGTCTATCTGCCTGATGTAGCAGAGCTTTATGATGAGAGCATGACTGAACTGGCGAATCTGGATTGCCTGATTATTGACGCCCTGCGCCGCTCTCCGCATCCGACACATGCCCATCTGGAAAAGACGCTGGAGTGGATCGACCAATTGAAACCAAAACGCGCCGTTTTGACCAACATGCATATCGATCTGGATTATGCGACGGTCGATGCGGAAACACCGGATCATATCACGCCTGCCTATGATGGCATGGTGATCCGGCACGCCCTGTAAGGCATGCTGCTGCACGCGCTTACGATACCCCGTATGGCGCCGCCATGTTACAAAGCCTGATTGATGTCATCCTGCCGGTGTTTCTGGTCATCGGTGCCGGATACACGGCGACGAGGTTCGGCTATTTTCGCGAAACCCATATCGATGGGTTAATGAGTTTCACGCAGAACTTTGCCATTCCCTGCCTACTGTTTCTCGCCATTGCCAATCTCGATCTCGGCACCAGCTTCGATCCTCGGCTTTTGGTCAGTTTCTATTCAGCAGCTGGCCTGTGTTTTGTCGCTGGTATGATCGGTGCGCGCCTGATCTTCGGACGAGCGTGGGAGGATTCGGTTGCTATTGGATTTTGCTGTCTGTTTTCAAACTCGGTCCTCTTGGGGTTGCCTATTACCGAGCGCGCCTATGGGGTCGAAAATTTAGTTGGCAACTTCACAATCATCGCGTTCCACTCACCCTTTTGCTATTGCCTCGGCATCACGGTGATGGAGGTGCTTCGAAACCGCGGCAACGGCGGAGTGCTGATGTTGAAATCCGTGCTGTCGGCCATGTTCAAGAATGCACTCATTCTTGGGATCTCGTTGGGGTTTGTCGTAAACCTCACTGGACTGGCCATACCCGGAGTTGTAGACGAAGCCTTGAACCTGATCACCCGCGCGGCCTTGCCCGGTGCCCTGTTCGCGCTGGGGGGCGTGCTGGTTAAGTACCGACCCGAGGGCGATCTGCGTACCATTATTTTCGTCTGCTGTATCTCATTGATGCTGCACCCGAGCCTGGTTTGGTTCTTCGGGTCATCTCTGGCGCTGCCGCAAGACCTGTTCCGCTCGGGCGTTCTTACCGCAGCGATGGCGCCGGGGATCAATAGCTACATCTTCGCAAACATGTACGGACATGCCAAACGTGTGGCCGCGTCGTCGGTTCTGATCGGAACGACCGTGTCAATATTGACGGTCTGGTTGTGGCTGACCCTCTTGGGATGACGAAAGTGCCGACACAACATTGACTCTGCCTGCCAGCAATACATCTATCGCAGAACCTATCCGGAGCCCTGCATGACACACGCCGTTATCGTCGCCCATGGCCAACCCTCGGACCCTGCACCTGCAGAAGCTGCGCTAGCAGCCTTTGCGCGAGAGGTAGATGAGTTATGTCAACGGGTTTCGGTATCGTCGGCCACATTGGCAGCCCCGCAGTCGTTGGAAAATTGCCTTGATGGATTGACCAGCGACACAGTTATCTACCCCTTATTCATGGCGCGCGGCTGGTTTGTCACCAGCGCTCTGCCAAAGCGGATTGGCCAGCGTTCTGTCACGATTCTGGACCCCATGGGTATCGATCCCGAACTGCCAGCCCTGATTACAGCGGCCATACATCAGGAACTGACGAACAGGGTTTGGAGCGCGGCGGACACAGATCTTGTGATCGCTGCACATGGCTCGGGCCGCAGCGCCAATCCGGCCATTGTCGCAAAGGGTTTCGCCGAGAATCTGGGTCGGCTTACCGCGTTCAATAGCATTCGCACCGGGTTCGTTGAGCAAACCCCATCAATTGCGGACGCCGCCACCGGGTGCGGTGGCAAGGCGCTGTGCCTGCCGTTTTTTGCCTGCAGCGGAGGCCATGTTTTGGAAGATGTGCCCGAGGAACTTGCCCGCGCCAGCTTTCACGGACACGTAATGCCCGTGATTTCAGAGCTTCCTCAGGTCAAACGACACATCGCGGCGGTGTTGGATACACAGTAGCGAAGCAATGGGGGGCCACCTGCAGTCAACCGGATTGCTGCGCATCCGATAGCTCGCAATAGAAACGGTGGCAGGATCGCCCGCTTCGTTTCGCGGCGTATAAAGCCAGATCGGCGGCATGAAGAATATCCTCGGCCTTGGGCACTTCGAATTGTGTCGAGAGTGCTGTACCAATACTTGCCGATATACGGCAGGTTGCCCCATCGAACTGCATCGGCTTGCGCAGGCGTGAAATCAGGCGCCCTGCAATACCATCAAGCTTTGTACGATCGTTCATGCCCTTAAAAATCAAGACAAACTCATCACCCCCGACTCGGGCAACCGTGTCGTCGCTGCGTGTGACGTCCAGCATGATCTTTGCTGCTTGCTGCAGAACATAGTCCCCTGCAGCATGCCCCAATCGATCATTGACCGATTTGAAGAAATCCAGATCCAGATGCATCATTGCAAAACTCGATTTCGCCGAAATCAAATGCCCTAGAATATGATCCATCGCACGTCGATTTTTCAGCCCGGTCAACGTATCCGTGTAGGCTTGTTCTTCTGCCGCCAGCATCGCACCTTGCAGACGCAAGTTCAGCGAGCGTGACGCTTCCATCGCGGCAGAATTTGCCTCGACCAGATACAACAATTCTATGGCCAGATCAGTGCCCGGGAAATCGGTGCTGGTCAGAGAATAGTCGCGTACCGCATCCAGTATCGAAATTCCAAACGACAGGTTGATGACCGCCCCGCTACCGCCAGGAAACGGCGCGATCAGACCTTTGAACGCAGTCTGCGGCCGGTCTTGAAACCTGAGGTGTAGCTTTCGGTCCGGCACCATCATCAGCGCAGCTACTGTCGTGATTGAGCGAGGGCGCACCAGTTCAAAGACATCCAGAAAGCTTCGGCCGACCATAGGCCGATCCGGACGTAGCTTCTGCAGAGTTGGTCCAACCTGCCCGATCCGCCCCATGTCATCTACAAGGACGAACATCGGACATAAGGTGTCCAGCAACTGTCCAAGATCTGCGGTCTTGATCATGATTTACGTGCCCCAAGATCAAAGTGACGCCCTTCGGCAAACGCGCTTTCGATCAATGTGATTGAAATCAACTCAGCCCCGTTTTGGCACCCTTCATTGGACAGGATCACCAACGCCCCATAGTCATCCGCCATGGCTCGCAGTACACCGGTCATGACGCTGGAATACCCCGGCAAATCAGGAGTGCAATGCAGGTGATATTCCCCGGGCGAGTGTTCCTGCAATTCCAAATCCGGCAATCTCAGATCGGACACAGCAAGGCGGACGCGATCCGACAGATCATCAAGCGAATGCAGAAACTCCAAATAGGTGACCCCGCCAAAACGCAATAACCTGCGTAGATCTTCCATGTTCGAGTGTGAGACCAGATAAGTGCCCAAATCCTCAAGAAATTCGGATTTTGGGCGGTTCAAGTCAGCGCACAAAGCGTCGAGCACTCGGGTCGATATCTCCGTGTCATAGATCAACATCGCCTCGAACTCGTCAAATCCCAGCCCGGCCGTATGAGTCGCGCGCAACCAGCATTGACGCCCGTAGGTGGTGCAGACAAAGGATTGGATCGCCCTGTTGATCAGCCCGTGCATGAGTCGCCTCAGATTGAAAGACACTCTCAAGTGATCGCAGAAAGCTTAACAAACACCCAAAATCCGATACGGGACTATGAGAATCCGATCCAATCCCAAACTGAAGGGCTGATTGGGCAGCGATCAGAAATCGGTCGGCGCACCGCCTTCGGCCTTGCGGCGCTCAACAAACTCGGCCAGCTCCTCGCGGATCGCCTCATCCATCTTCGGGGCATCGAAATTGTTCACGATCTCCTTAAACATCCGATGGGCACGTTCCGCAGTCCAGATACCACCAGCTGCTTCCCAGGCTTCGAAGTTTTTCCAGTCACTCAGGAACGGCTGATAAAATGCGGTGGTATAACGATCTTGCGTATGTTGGATGCCAAAGAAATGCCCGTCGTTCCCAACAGACCGGATCGCTTCAAGGGCGATGTCATCCGGGCCCGTTGCTGTCAGTTCCGGCTGCATATACCGCTGAATCTGCTGCAGGATTTCGCAATCCATGATGAATTTCTCGGGGCTTGCGATAAGGCCTCCTTCAAGCCAGCCTGCCGCATGATATACCATGTTGGTGCCTGACTGCACCGCCGCCCAAAGGGAATTCGAGGTTTCCCAAACCGACTGCCCATCGGGCACATTTGCCGCGCAAACGCCCGAGGACCGCATAGGCAAGCCATAATACCGTGCCATCTGCCCAGTCATCTGGGTCGAGCGCATGTATTCCGGTGTCCCGAATGCAGGCGCACCAGATTTCATATCGACATTCGAAGTAAAGGTCCCGATCACGCATGGAATACCCGGGCGAACGTACTGAAACAACGCAATCGCGCACAGCGCTTCGGCAAGCGATTGTGCCACTGCGCCAGCCATCGTCACAGGGGCCATCGCCCCGGCCAGAGTGAAAGGCGTCACGACAATTGCCTGCCCACGCCGCGCCAGCCGTAGGCAGCCATCGATCATTGGATGGTCGTGTTTCAACGGTGAGGTCGAGTTGATGTTAGTGTACATCCGGGGCGTGGCCTCGAATTCCTCGTGGCTCAGGCCACCCGCGATACGCACCATCTCCATCACGTCTTCGACGCGCTCTTTCCCCAGCGAATAGGCATGCATTGCCTTATCAGTCAGGGTCAGCTTGTCATAAAGCACATCAAGGTGCCGTATGCTGGCGTGGATATCGACCGGCTCAACCGGATATCCACCTGCAAAGTGGATACAGTTGAAGTATTGCGTCAGCTTCAGCAGGTCCTGACACATCCGCCGGGTGCCGGGCACTTTTTTTCCGATTTCCATGTCCCAATAATTTGGTGGGGATGAAACATTGCCGAACAGAATGGTCTTGCCACCAATCTCGATCTGATGCTCCGGGTTGCGCGGCGTGATGGTAAATTTGTTGGGCGCCTTGCTCACCATTTCCATCACGAAATCCCGGTCCATACGGACGTTGTCGCCGGAAATTGTACAGCCCGCCTTGCGCAGGATCCCGATGGCTTCTTGATTGTAGAACTCGATGCCGATCTCTTCGAGAATCCGCATGGCACCTTCGTGAACCGCTTCGATTCCCTCGGGTCCCAACGGCTCGATTGGCTTGTCGATGTTTGTGGGCGGGTTCCAGGGCATCTGCTCGATCACCGCCGCGCCGCGCCTCGCGGCTGCGCCCGCGCGTCCACCACCGCGACGTTTGCGTGTCTTGCTCTCAGCCATCACCATCCTCCGCGCTTTCACTCCTATGAAAGCCCCGAAGACTCAGCATCGCCGTTCTGTCTGCGACAAGAGTTGTCGGTTTTATTATCCAACCCGGCGATTTGGAACCGAGGTTATTCGGTTTTCGACAACCAGCCGGGAATGTGCCCGATGTTGGGCAAGACGACATCCGCCAGCGGTTCGAGTGTTTTGGCCGTCGCCATGCCGGTCAGAACCCCGATGGTGACCATCCCTGCGGCGCGTCCCGCCTCTAGATCGTGAAGACTGTCACCAACCATCGCAACACGAGATGGCGCGACCTCGACATGCTGAGCAAAGGCCAATAGCTGCCCCGGACCTGGCTTGTAACCATGTCCGCTGTCATATCCGGCTACAAAATCAAAATGGTCTCGCACACCAACGGACTGCAGGTGCTGCAGGGCCGGCATTTCAGCATCGTTCGTCGCAACGCCCAGTTTCAGCCCGGCGCGACGCAGCTCGGCAAGGAATGGTGCCAAGGGAACGGCTTGGATCTGCTCTGCGTTCGCTGACGCCCGGTTGAGTGTTTCGATCAGGTGCCCCAAAGATACCTCAGGCAAATGCGGTGTAAGGGCTGCAGCAACTTCATCGACCGTTCCGGCGATGACTACGCTATTCGGGTCGTAGCTCTCTTGTTCAAAATCAAATCCGATGGCCTTCCCCAACTCGGTCGCGCGCTGCACATCTCCATCAGAGAGCTGCAGCATCGCGATACGCCCGAACGCACCCCAAGTGGCTGCAAAATCAAAAAGAGTACCGTCCTTGTCGAACACGAGGCCGTCGATTGCCATGAAACAAATTTCCTTTGGGTTAGGTCCAGTGCATATCCGAAATTCCGGACAACGCGGCACGGGCTTGACCCGGCTCTTCGTAGGGCACGGAATTGGCGTCACAAAAAGCGATCACCCATGAATCGTCAAGCAGCAGAAAGTCCAACACAGACCCAAGAAATTCAGCCTCACCCGCACGGTCGCGCAAATCTTGTTCCGAGGCACCTGTCGCCCCCAGGAAAACGGGCAGCAACTCATCATTTCCCACCAGCCAGCCCAGCACATTCAGGGCCAGAGTTTCAGCGGAATTGGCGGAGATCGGCATAAACTGGCCTCGGACACTGTGTTGGAAAGGGTTTGTTAACCAGACTCATAAACACTTTAGCAACGCATGCAATCAAACGGTGAATGGCTATGTCTGTACAAGGCACCATACTCGTCCTCGACGGTGTTTCGACCAATCGTATAATGCTCAAGGTTCAGTTGACGGCCGCCTGGTACCATGTCGTGCAGGGTGAGAAACTGGCCGGGCTTGGTGCATTGCTGCGGCGGACACGGCCTGATCTGGTTCTTACAGCGCAAACTCTGCCCGACGGAACCGCTGTGGATGTTAAGAAAGTGATGACGGCAGATCCTGCCCTGATCGATGTGCCGATTGTGGCGATTGCACCGCAAAACGACAAAGCAGCGCGGTTGAAAGCACTGTCGGACGGGCTGGACGATGTGCTTGGCTATCCGTTCAAAGATACTCTTCTATTGGCCCGCGTGCGCAGCTTGTTACGTACGCGCGCCGAACGGCAGGAATTAAACATCGAAGGTTCGGTCCAAACCATTGGCTTTGGCGAGGCGCCACAGGTGCTGATCGCCCCGCCATCGACGGCAGAGATCGCGATCCTGACGCAAACAGTTCGAACCAGCGCGTTGTGGAGTAATGCTCTGACCCATCAAACCCGGCATCGTGTGACCGGCCATACTCTGCCTGATCTCAAAGGCATCCTGTCCGGAACGATCCCGGACGCGATTGTTGTTGAGCTTGCACCGAATAGCTCGGGGCGGAACCTTCTGGCAGATCTTCGGTCGCGCGGCGCGACACGAAATACGGTGCTGATCGGTGTGTTGCCGGATGATAATCCCGCACTTGCGGCCGAGGCGCTGGACCGAGGTGCTGACGCGGTCTGCATGGGCGGGTTTCAGACAGATGAGATATGCTTGCGGCTTGAAACTCTGATCGCCCGCAAGACCCGAGACGACAGATTGCGAGCGACATTGCGCAGGGATTTGGCCGAATCCCTGATCGATCCGCTGACCGGACTGTTCAATCGCCGCTATGCGATGCGCGCGCTGGACCAGATCGCGCATCAGGCCCCAGAAACGGAACACGGATTCGCCGTGATGCTGGCCGATCTGGACCACTTCAAGGCAATCAATGACCGTTACGGTCACGCCGCGGGGGATTTGGTTCTGACCGAAACCGCGAAAAGGCTGCGAGTCGTGATAGGAAAAACCGGTTTTGTCGCGCGTATCGGCGGCGAAGAGTTCATGATCGGGCTACCGAATGCCTCAACCGACCAAGCGCTGAAGCAAGCGAAGCAGATCTGTGAAACAATTTGCGAAACACCTTTTCAGCTGCCGGATCGTCCAGCCCCAGTACCCGTAACGATCAGCGTGGGGGTGAAATTATGTACCCCGCCCGAACTTTCTCATCCAGGCGAAACAGACCCGGTTGGTCGATTGATCAGCTCGGCGGACAAAGCACTTTATGCCGCCAAAAAAGCAGGCCGCAACCAGGTACAGATTCGGCAAAGCGCAGCGTGACTAGTCAGTCCCGTTTTTTGTGTTTGCGCGGGCCGCGTTTAACTACGTCCTCCAGCCGGTCCGCGTAAGCGGCACGTTGGTCATCATTCATGGCCGAGATCTGGGCCAGCCATTGCTGATGAAGCGCAGTCTGCAGATCAGCAGTTGCCTTCGACTGCTGTGCCAAAAGACTCGCAACCGCTGCGGGATCGAAAGGCACGGCCCTAAGCACTTGACTAAGAGCAGTAAAATCCTGCTTGCGCCGATGTGATCCTTTTCCGCGCAGGTCCGACAACTCACCTCTCAGAGCCTTTCGATCCGACTTTGGCAGCGCATAATACAGCGCCGGGCCAAATCCCGGAGGCGCATCGGCATGAGCGCTTCCTTTGAAGCGCAATGCCGCACCCAAAATGACTCCGACAATCAGCAGATTCAAAGCAAGAGAGACAACCAGCAATATCGGCATCCATTTGCGTTTGGGTGCGGGATGATCGCTCATTCTGCGTCCTCCAGATAGTTTTCGTCTAAATTCAGATCGGCCATCAGATAGGTCGTCTCTTGTGAGATGAAATAATCAACAGGGTCCGGCAAGAAGGCCGGAGCGGAGAACCCGATCCAGACGCCAGCTGCGCTTGCGGCCACAAGACCGCTCAACCCTTGCCACCCCCCGATAACGCCTATCTTTTGCCGCCATGTCCGCCGCTGCGGTCTTGCGGTTCGGGCCAGACGTATGGCTTCAGCATCCGTTTCGATGCGAACAGCAAGATCGTCAGGAAACGTATCCCGCGCTGCACGCGCCCGTGCAAACAGATGGTCGAGTTCGTTATCTTGATCAGCCATGTTCGTACCCCAGTTCATCCCGACGCCCCGCCAGTATCGCGGTCAGAGATCGTTTGCCACGCGCGGTCAGGCTTTCAACCGCCTCGACCGAAATATCCATGATCCCCGCGATTTCGGGATTGGACAATTCTTCGATGTGCCGCAGAACCACAGCCTGCCGCTGCCGGTCCGGCAAATGCTCCAATGCAGCCTGCAACGCGTCCTTGCGGGCACTCTCCTGCATCTGGTCGACCACACTGGCAGTCTCATCTTCGGGTTCGGCCACATTGTCCAACGCTTGAGGCCGCTTTTTCCGGCGCAAGTCCACACATAGATTCAGTGTTACGCGATAGAGCCAGGTCGATAACTGCGCCTGCCCCGGCACCCAGTCAGGTGCCATCTTCCAAAGGCGCATCATCGCTTCTTGCGTCACGTCCTCTGCTTCTGCTGGGTTTCCCAGCATTCGCAAAGCCACGGAATAACTTCGCGGCCCCAACCGCCCGGTCAGCAGGCGGGCCGCCGTAGCATCGCCATCAGAAAACCGGCCCAGCAACTCTTCGTCGCTGGGCTCGGGCATGGCAGGTGTTCCGCCATGCTCGATGTCGGGATAAGAGGTCAGATCCTCCATCCCGCATCAGTTGTTGTCGGTGTCCGACTTCTGATGCCGCTTGTGTTTCCGGCCCATTTTGTCTTTTGCATCCGCGTATTCCTGTTCTGAGATCGAACCGTTGCCGTCGGCATCGATGCGCTCGAACATCTTGGAGGCGCGGCGCGGTTTCGGCAATTCATCTTCGCTAAGGAAACCATCCGCATTTGCGTCGTGCTTTTCGAACATCTTGGTAACACGCTCGTTGGCCTTGGTCTGCGCCGCGGCCTGCATTTCTTCGACGCTCAGTTGGCCGTCGCCATCCGTATCGGCAGCGGTGAATTTCTGGTTGCGATGTGTCTCGATCTCGGCCTGAGTCACCTGCCCGTCCCCGTCGGCATCCAGTTCCTGAAATGTCGCACGCGGGCCCTTGGCCAAAGCGGAAGTGCCGGTCACAGTAACTGCAGCTACGACGATTGCCGAAATGAAGCTTTTGGTTTTCATTACATAGTTCCCTGAATTTGGCGGCCATTTGCCGCTGTTGATACCTATTCAAACGCGGCTTGGGCGGGTTTCCGTCGCTTCCGGCACAACTTTTTTTGCTTTATTTGAAACGCCAATAGAAAATGATACGCTAAGCAGCAGCGCCACAAAGCGACGCACCCCCCTTTTCCGTTGGGTCTGATCCTGCCTATATGCCTCCAGGAAAGATGCGCGAGATACATATGATTGACCAAACTATTGACAGTTCGCTCGAAGAAGACCGCCCAACAAAACCCGCATTGATCCGAGGGTTCCGGTGCAAATGCCCGAATTGCGGTGAGGGTGCGCTGTTGCACAGCTATCTCAAGGTGAATGACACCTGTTCGGAATGCGGGCAGGAATTGTTCCATCATCGCGCTGATGACGGCCCGGCCTACCTGACGATCCTGCTGGTGGGGCACCTTCTGGCACCCGCCCTTCATGTCTCTTACGTGCAGTGGCGTCCCGATCCATGGACCATGGCGATTGCATTCTCGATCGGCTGCGTCGCGCTATCCCTGTTCCTTCTGCCCCGTCTCAAAGGGGCCGTTGTCGCCTATCAATGGGCGCGGCGGATGCACGGGTTTGGCAAGGCCGGATGACGGCGGATAAAACCGCAATCCGGGATGCTGCTACCGTAATCGTATTGCGTGATCGGTTCACAGACCCGTCGATCCTGATGGGCCAACGCGGTGCCAAGGCTGCGTTCATGCCGAACAAATTCGTATTCCCGGGCGGCGCGGTTGATGCTTCCGATGCAGGCATCCCGCTCAGTACGCCATTGCCCGATCTATGCACCGATCGCCTGTCACAACAATCAGCGCCAAACTTGCAGACCTCTCTGGCTGTCGCGGCGATCCGAGAGTTGTGGGAAGAAACCGGGCTTGTTCTGGGACAACAAGGGAATTGGCAAGGCGCGATCCCGGCCGATTGGCAAAGCTTTGCGGCGATGGGCTACCTGCCGTCTGCGGAAGCACTGCAATTTGTCTTTCGCGCAGTCACACCACCGGGGCGACCCCGCCGGTTCGACGCCAGGTTCTTTCTGGTCGATGCGGACGCGATTCAGGGGGATCTTGACGACTTCACCCATGCCTCGGACGAGCTATCGCATTTGCAATGGGTCAAGATCAGCCAAGCGCGGGAGTTCGACCTGCCCTTCATCACCGAAGTTGTTCTGGCCGAAGTCGCTGCCCGTGCAGAGGACCCGAACCCGCCTGAAACCGTTCCCTTCTTTCTCAACAACGAAGAGGCCAGCCTTTTCCTGCAGCTTCGGGGCTATCCGATGCCCTATGCAGATTAACGCATTCGGCTAACAACCACTGTTACCTCGGGTTTCTTGCCGATCTCGGCCTGCGCGGTCTGACGTGCGATCCGGCGCAACCCTTCTTCCAGTTTGTCGTCATCACGCAGCGTCTTTGCGCCCGCACGCATCAGGAACTGGTTCAGGTCCTCTTCCAGCACCTCAATCAGCCCCGCGCGGGATGATCCCATTTCGGGCAGGCCCATCGTATCGCACCACGGCTCACCCAGCGGTTCGTCTTCTTCGTCCAATATCACCGTGATGGTGATATGGCCGTTCAGCGCCATGCGAATCCGGTCGCGCACCACGCCGTCCAAGGCGCCGATTTTGACTGTACCATCCAGATAGGTCCGGCCAGTCTCGATATAATCCGCCACTTTGGGCGCATTCCCAGTCAGATCCAGCATAGTGCCGTTAACAGCGAGAATCCCAGTACGTCCGCCCGCTTCGGCCAGTTTGGCATGCTCACGCAAGTGGCGGTGTTCGCCATGCATCGGGATGACCATCTGCGGATCGATCAGAGCGTGAACCTTCTCAAGATCAGGCCGGTTGGCGTGACCCGAGACGTGATACAGACCAGAGCTGTCATCGACCACATCCACGCCCTTCTCACTGAGCTGGTTCATGATGCGGATCACGCCACGTTCATTGCCGGGAATAGTCTTGGACGAGAACAGAAACAGATCGCCCTCTTTCGCTTCTAGTCCGCGATACTTACCGCGCGCCAGTTGGGCGCTGGCTGCGCGGCGTTCGCCTTGGCTGCCAGTCACAATCAACATCAGGTTCGCGCGCGGCACGTCGACGGCCTCTTCGGCGCTGATAACCTTTGGAAAATCGGTCAGGATGCCGGTCTCGGTCGCCGCCTCGATCATACGCCGCATCGCACGACCCAGCAGAACGACCGAACGGCCGGCTTTCTGTCCCGCCTCTGCCAGCGTTTTCACGCGTGCCACGTTCGAGGCAAACGTGGTTGCGATGACCATGCCGCTGGCCTCTTGAACCAGACGGGTGATCTCGGGGCCGACTTCGGATTCCGAACGCCCGGGATGGCTTGAGAACACATTAGTACTGTCACAGATCAACGCTTTGACGCCGGGCTTTGCCACCTCGGCCCACAGATCGGGATCGAATGGTTCGCCCACGACCGGGTTGGAATCGAGCTTGAAATCCCCCGTATGCACCACGCGTCCGGCAGGCGAGTCGATAACGAGCCCTGCACTTTCAGGGATGGAATGCGAAACCGGCAGGAAACCAACGGTAAACGGGCCAGCCTTGATCTGTTCGGGCCATGGAGACGCAGTTTGCACCGCCTCGGTCGGGTGGCCGCGTTCTTCCATCTTGCGACGCGCGATATTGGCGGTAAAAGCGCGCGCGTAGACCGGCGCGCCTAAAGCCTCATAACAGTGGGCCACCGCCCCGACATGATCTTCGTGCGCGTGAGTGACAAAAACTGCTTCCAGCTGATCGGCGCGCTCTTTCAACCAGGTGATGTCTGCAAAGATCAGATCCACGCCGGGCGAGGTGTCCATGTCCGGGAAGGCAACGCCAAGATCCACAAGGATCAACCGCTCTTGCCCCGGCTTACCGTAACCATAGACATAGGCATTCATGCCGATTTCGCCTGCACCGCCCAGCGGCAGATAGATCAGTCGTTCACTGCTCATGTTGAGCCATTTTCCTTGTTATAGCGATGTATCACGGTCAACCCGTGCATCGTCAGATCATCCTCGATAGCGTCAAAACCCACGTCAGCCTGGTCAAACAGAGGCGCCAGGCCACCGGTACCGACGACTTTCATCGCCATTCCGTATTCAGCTTTCACGCGCGAGATCAGCCCTTCGATCAGGCCGGAATATCCCCAATACACGCCGGACTGGATACAGCCAACCGTGTTTGTTCCAATCACTTTTTCGGGCCTCGTGATGTCGATATGCGGCAACGCCGCGGCACCCTGATGCAGTGCCTCAAGGCTCAGGTTCACGCCAGGGGCGATGATACCACCGACATAGGCGCCGTCGGCTGCGACTACGTCGAAATTCGTAGCCGTCCCAAAGTCAACCACAACCACATTGCCGCCATGGCGGTCGAACGCCGCCGCCGCGTTGGCCAACCGGTCCGGACCGGGCACGGTGCCTTCGTCCACGCGCGGATTGACCGGCAGCAGGCAATCTGGCTTGCCAACAACAATCGGCCGGCATCCAAAAAAGCGATCAGCAAAGACCCGCAGGTTGAACACCACGCGTGGCACGGTTGAGGCGATGATCACATCCGAGATATCAGCTTCGATACCGTAGTGTTTCACCAAGGTTGAATACCAAGTGAAATATGCGTCCGCTGTGCGGGCATGATGAGTTGAGGTGCGCAGGGTGCACAGAAACTTTTCGCCATCCCAGATCGAGAAAACGGTGTTGGTATTGCCGCAATCAATCGCCAGAAGCATCCCGCGCCCCTTTCAGAAGTACACATCCGCAGCCGGAATGCTGACCCGGCCCTTGGCGGTGTTTAGGACAAGGCTGCCACCCACGTCTACCGTTTCGAAGGTTCCAACCGTTTCGGACGTGGCTGTACGAGCGGTTATGACTTCGCCCAACCGCGCTGCTCGGGATAGCCAGGCGGTGCGGATCGGTTCGAACCCGTAGGTCATGAACTGGGTCTCATAATGCGCATAAGCTACCGCCAGTTCGGTCAGAAAATCCTCGGGGGTGGTGAGCGCGCCGGTTTCCGAGAGCAGAGAAACAGGTCGCACCGCTCCGGCTTCGACGCGATCAGTGCCCGGTGCCTCGGACAGGTTCACCCCAACCCCTATCGCCAGATGTGACACCCCCCGGCCCTGCCCCGTGCTTTCTAGCAGGATACCCGCTAGTTTTCCGCCGTTGAGCAGCACGTCATTGGGCCATTTCAGTGCCAAACCTACTGCGCGCCCCGTTACCGCCACACAGGCATCATACAGGGCGAGCGCTGCGACAAAACTTCGAAGGGCCGCCTGTTCCGGATCACCCGGCGGGCGCATCAGCAAAGTCGCTGCCAGATTACCTTTGGGGTTGGCCCAGGCTCGCCCGCGCCGACCACGCGCGGCGGTCTGATGATGGGCCATGATCCAGACCGGACCGGTCGCTGTTGGCGCAAGCCGCACCGCCTCATTCAGAGTACTGTCGACTTCTTTCAGTATATGCAGGCCATATCCCTGCGGCCATTCGCTCATGTCAAAAAGGCCCGGTCGCGCGACCGAGCCTCGGTTGATCGAAACGCGGCAGTATCAGTTGACAAGCGTCGTCGCAGCAGCTGAAGCTGCCCCTTCCACACCGAACTGATAAAATACGCCAATCAACATCAGAGCCGCAGAGCCCATCAGCGCTGCCCACAAAACCGGGGTCGAGCGGATCTCGATCGGGTCTTCATTCTCCGCCCCGAAATACATGTAGAACACGATCCGCAGATAGTAGAACGCACCGATGACCGAGGCGATGGCCGAGACGATCACCAGCCCGAACAGGTCGGCATCGATACCCGCTTGCCAGACGCCGAACTTGGCGAAGAAGCCCAGCATCGGTGGCACGCCCGCCAGACTGAACATCAGGATCAGGACCGCCAGAGCTTTGCCCGGATCGCGCTTCGAGAACTGACGTAGCGCATCAATATCAGTGACCGGTTTGCCATCACGCTCCATCATCAGGATGAATGCGAAGGTTCCGATATTCATCGTCACATAGATGGCCAGATACATCAGCATTGCCTTGATGCCCATCTCGGTCCCGGCGGCCAGTCCGATCAGAGCGTATCCCATATGGGCAATCGACGAAAACGCCATCAGCCGCTTGATGTCACGCTGCCCGATGGCCGCAACCGCGCCCAGCAACATCGACAGGACCGAAAGCAGCACGATCACTTGCTGCCAATCCTTGATCACGCCTCCGAATGCGTCATGCATCAAGCGCGCGAACAAGGCCATCGCAGCCACTTTCGGAGCGGTGGCGAAGAACGCGGTAATCGGGGTCGGTGACCCTTCATACACATCCGGCGTCCACATGTGGAACGGCACGGCCGAGACCTTGAAGGCCAGACCCGAGATCATGAACACCAGGCCAAACAGGAGGCCAATCGAGACATCTCCATGATGCACCGTTTGGATGATGCCCGAGAACAGCGTGGTGCCAGTGAAGCCGTAAACCAGCGACGCACCATAGAGCAGCAAGCCAGAACTCAACGCGCCCAGCACGAAGTATTTCAAACCGGCTTCGGTGGATTTGGCACTGTCGCGCCGCAAGGCGGCCACGACGTAAAGCGACAGCGACTGCAGCTCAAGCCCCATATAAAGCGACATCAGATCGCCTGCGCTAACCATCATCATCATGCCTACAGCCGCAAGTGCGACCAGCAGAGGATATTCAAAGCGCAACAGATCGCGGCGCGCCATATATTCCTGGCTCATCAGCAATACCGCAGCGGCAGACAGCAGAATCGCAACCTTTGCAAATCGAGCAAAGCCGTCATCCACAAACATGCCGTTGAAGGCCACGTTGGTACCTTCGCCATTCATCGCAATCCAGATTGCCAACACTGCCATCAGACCTGAAGTGGCCCAGACCAGCATGGGAGCCAGAGCATCCTTGGTGGTGTAGACAGCCCCGATCAGCGCCGCCATCGCATAAATTGCCAGAACAATTTCCGGCAGGATGATTGTCAGATCAGCCTGGATCATGTCTCCAAAGCCCCCTTAATGCGAAGCGGCTGTCTGGGTTGCGGCTTCAGCCGCGGCCAGAGCCGTGTCATAGTTCGAGATTAGCGCTGCGGTGGATTGCCCGATCACATCGGTCACCAGCGAGGGATAAACCCCAAGCAGAATGGTCATCACGATCAGCGGCGCGAAGATCAGCCGCTCGCGCGAACTCATGTCTGTGATGGCCTTGAGGCTTTCCTTGATCAGATCTCCAAAAACTACCCGGCGATAGAGCCACAGCGCATAGCCCGCTGAGAAGATCACACCGGTTGCAGCCACAGCCGTCACCCAGGTGTTGACCTGGAAAGCGCCCATCAGGGTCAGGAATTCCCCGATGAAGCCCGATGTACCAGGCAAGCCGACATTGGCCATGGTGAACAGCATGAAGACCAGAGCGTAAGCCGGCATCCGGATGACCAAACCGCCATACGCCTCGATATCGCGGGTGTGCATCCGGTCATAGATCACGCCAACACACAGGAAGAGCGCTGCGGATATGAACCCATGACTGAGCATCTGGAAGATCGCGCCATCAATGCCCTGCTGGTTCGCTGCAAAGATACCCATGGTCACAAAGCCCATATGCGCGACCGAGGAATAGGCGATCAGCTTCTTCATATCCTCCTGCACCAGCGCGACCAGAGAGGTGTAGACAACAGCAATCGCCGACATCCACAGCACCACATCGGTCATCACCGCAGACCCCACCGGGAACATCGGCAGGCTGAAGCGCAGGAAGCCATAGCCGCCCATCTTCAACAGGATCGCCGCCAGCACGACCGAACCTGCCGTCGGCGCCTGAACGTGCGCATCCGGCAACCAGGTATGCACCGGCCACATCGGCATCTTCACCGCGAACGACGCGAAGAAGGCCAGGAACATCAGCGTCTGCATGCCGCCGACGATATAGATGCCCAGTACGCTGAACCCTTCGGACGAGAACTGATGGCTCATCAGCGCTTCGATATCCGTGGTGCCCGCATCCGCATACATCGCAACCATCGCCACCAGCATCAGCACCGAGCCGAGGAAGGTGTATAGGAAAAACTTGAAGCTGGCATAGATGCGGTCCTTGCCACCCCAGATACCGATGATCAGGAACATCGGGATCAGGCCCGCCTCGAAGAACAGGTAAAACAGCACGAGATCCAGCGCCATGAACACGCCCAGCATCAGCGTTTCCAGCAGCAGGAATGCGATCATGTATTCCTTGACCCGGTCCGTGACCTGCCAGCTGGCCAGAATGGTCAGCGGCATGATGAAGGTGGTCAGCAGCACGAAAAGAACGCTGATACCATCGACACCCATCTTGTACTTCAAGCCCAGCAGCCACTCGCCCTCTTCCACCATCTGGAAGCCGGTGTTGGACGGATCAAAGCCGGTATAGATGCCGATTGAGACCAGAAAGGTCACGGTTGTGGCCACCAGCGCAACCCATTTGGCGTTGCGCTGCGCGGCTACGTCCTCGCCATGCAGAAACAGGGCCAGAATGCCTGCTGCGATGGCGGGGATGAAGGTGACAATAGATAGGATATTGTCCATTAGTTTGCGCCTCCGCCGATCGACATCCAGGTGACAAGAGCGGCGATGCCCAAAACCATCCAGAAGGCGTAAGTAAAGATGTAACCCGTCTGAGCTTTGCCTGCGAGGCGGGTGAAGAAGGGCACCACGCCCATCGAAACCCCGTTCAGGAAGCCATCAATCGTGTTGCCGTCACCGCGTTTCCACAGGAACCGACCCAGCGCAACGGTAGGTTTGACAAAGATCGCGTCGTAGATCTCGTCAAAGTACCACTTGTTCTTGAGAAACAGGTACAGCGGCCGCTGGTTCGCCGCCAGACGTGCGGGCAACGACGTGTTCACGATGTAGAACCAATAGGCGACGACAAAACCCAGCAGCATGGCAACAAAAGGCGATACTTTGACCCATTTCGGAGCCTCATGCGCATCGTTCAGGACATTGTTGTCAGGTGCCATATACAGCGCGCCTTCGCCCGGCTCACCGCCAAAGCTGGCATGCTTTTTGTCCGCCTTGTAGTCACCCTCGCCTTTATCAGCCTTCGCGTCGAATTGGTCGTCATCTGCCTTGGCCTCACCATGAGATGCGTCTGCGGCAACTTCGCCATGACCGCCGGTCTCTTCCGCCAGCGGAATACCGTAGAACTTGGCCACTTTATCGGTGTAGCCGAAGAACTGGTTGTACCACAGCATCCCCGAGAACACCGCGCCCAGAGACAGTACCCCCAACGGGACCAGCATGACCATCGGACTTTCATGCGCGTGCTCATGCGTATGCTTGTCGCCACGCGGCTCGCCATAGAAGGTCAGGAATATCAGACGCCAGCTGTAGAATGAGGTGAACACCGCTGCGATTACCAACATCCAGAAGGCATAACCTGTGCCACCTACAAAGGCGCTTTCGATTATGGCATCCTTCGACAGGAACCCGGCGAAGCCAAACGTGGTCAGCGGGATGCCCACACCGGTAATGGCCAGCGTGCCGATCATCATCGCCCAGAACGTATAGGGGATTTTCTTCCGCAGACCGCCGTACTCGGTCATCTCCTGCTCATGATGCATCGCATGGATCACTGAACCGGCACCAAGGAACAGTAGCGCCTTGAAGAACGCGTGCGTCAGCAGATGGAACATCGCGGCTGAGTACATGCCAACGCCGGCGGCGACAAACATGTAACCCAATTGCGAACAGGTCGAATACGCAATGACCCGCTTGATATCGGTCTGCACCAAGCCCACGGTTGCTGCGAAAAACGCAGTCGAAGCGCCAAGGAAGGCTATGAACCCGGTGGCCCCCGGTGCGAACTCCATCAGCGGCGACATACGGCAGACCAGGAACACACCTGCGGTAACCATGGTCGCAGCGTGGATCAGCGCGGACACAGGGGTCGGACCTTCCATCGCATCCGGCAGCCAGGTGTGTAGTATCAACTGCGCCGATTTACCCATCGCGCCGATGAACAGCAGAACACAGATCACCTCGATCGCAGTCCACTCACCCCAGAGGAAGCTCAGTTTTTCCTCCGCCAATGCCGGGGCCGACGCGAATATGTCTGAGAAATTGATGCTGTCGGTCAGGAAGAACAGCGCGAAGATCCCCAGCGCAAAGCCGAAATCGCCCACTCGGTTCACGATGAACGCTTTCATCGCCGCTGCATTGGCGCTGGGCTTGCGATAATAGAACCCGATCAGCAGGTACGAGGCGACACCCACGCCTTCCCAGCCAAAGAACATCTGAACCAGATTGTCCGCCGTCACCAGCATCAGCATGGCGAAGGTGAAGAACGACAGATAGGCAAAGAAACGCGGCTTATAGCTTTCGCCTTCACGCCATTGCGGGTCGTGATCCATGTAGCCGAATGAATACAAGTGAACCAGCGCCGAAACGGTCGTCACCACGATCAGCATGATCGCCGTCAGACGGTCCAGACGAATGGCCCAGCTTGTCGACAGCGAACCACTTTCGATCCAGCGCATGATCTCGATCTGCTGGGTGTGGCCATCAAATGAAAGGAAGACGATCCAGCTGAGCAGGCAGGCCAGAAACAGCAGGCCCGTTGCGGTCCACATGGCGGCTTTCTCACCAATGAAGCGCCAGCCAAAACCGCAGATCAACGCACCCACGAGCGGGGCAAAGAGGATGGTGGTTTCCATATTCTCTTACCCCTTCATCATATTGACGTCTTCAACCGCGATGGTGCCACGGTTGCGGAAGAAGCAGACCAGAATGGCAAGGCCAATCGCCGCCTCAGCCGCCGCAACTGTCAACACGAACAGCGTAAAGACCTGCCCGACCAGATCGCCGAGGAAACTAGAGAACGCCACGAGGTTGATATTCACCGCCAGCAGCATCAACTCGATGCTCATCAGCAGGATGATGACGTTCTTGCGGTTCAGGAAGAGACCGAAGATGCCGATGACGAATAGCGTCGCCGCGACCGTAAGATAGTGTTCAAGTCCGATCATCGTCTCAAAGTCCCTGCCCCGGTTTCACGTCCTTCAACTCCATCGCTTTGGCCGGGTCGCGCATCATCTGGCCGATGATGTCCTGACGCTTGATGTCCTGACGGTGGCGCAGTGTCAGCACAATGGCACCGATCATGGCCACCAGCAGGATCAGGCCCGCCAGTTGGAACAGAAGGAAGTATTGATCGTATAGAATGACGCCGAGCGCCTCAGTGTTGTGGCGGTCGCTCGGTACCGGCTGCGCCAGATTGGCGGCGGCACCCTGCGCGCTGTCCCATGCTCCGATGGCCATGACGAACTGCATCAGGATCACCAATCCGATCAACAGCGCCAGCGGCATGTAGCGCGCCATCTCGGCCTTCAGCTCGGCAAAGTCCACATCCAGCATCATCACCACGAAGAGGAACAGAACCGCAACCGCGCCGACATAAACGATAATCAGCAGCATCGCCACGAACTCGGCCCCCAGCAGCACGAACAGGCCCGCAGAGGACAGAAAGGACAGGATCAGCCACAGCACCGAATGCACCGGCTGGCGGCTGATCACCGTGAACAGCCCGCCGGTGATGGCGCTGATGGCAAACAGATAGAAGGCAAAGACGGTCATTGATCCTCATCCTCGTTATCACCCATGACCTCTTGCGCCAGATCGAGCGCACGGGTCATGGCCGGGATGCCGGCAAAGACCGACATCTGACCGATCGTTTCCACGATCTCTTGTTTTTTGGCGCCAGCCTCAAGCGCGTGGCGCACGGTCTGACGCACCGCCGAGTCCGCCTGAGCGCCCTGACAGGTCAGCCCGGCCAGCGTCAGCAGAAGGCGCGTTTTGGCGTCCAGCCCGTCCTTGTTGACGGTATTGCCGAACATCATCTCCATGACCTCTTTCGGCATGGTCGGCCACAGCGCCTCGAACCCTTTGGGCGAGAAATTTTCCATCGCCGGGTTCATCGCCTTGGCCATGTCCTGAGCTTGCTTCATCATCAGCTCGAACGGATTTGTTGGACTGTCACTCATCTGTACGGCGCGTCCATTTCCAGATTGCGAGCGATTTCGGCTTCCCAGCGTTCGCCATTATCCAGCAGTTTCTGCTTGTCGTAGAACAACTCTTCCCGGGTTTCGGTGGCGAATTCGAAATTCGGGCCCTCGACGATGGCATCAACCGGACATGCCTCCTGGCAGAAACCGCAATAGATGCATTTAGTCATGTCGATGTCATAGCGCGTGGTGCGGCGGCTTCCGTCTTCGCGCGGCTCGGCATCGATGGTGATGGCTTGTGCAGGACAGATCGCTTCGCACAGTTTGCAGGCGATGCAGCGTTCCTCACCGTTCGGATAACGGCGCAGGGCATGTTCACCCCGGAACCGCGGGGACAAGGGCCCCTTTTCATGCGGGTAGTTCACGGTCGCTTTTGGGGCGAAGAAGTATTTCAAGCCCAATTTCATTCCGACCCAGAAGTCCTGCAGCAGGAAATACTTGGCGGCGCGGGTGTAGTCGATTTGAGTCATATCAGCCTCCTACGCTCCAACGGGCAAACGCGCCCCAGAACCAGTCGAATTTCGCCGCGAAGGCCACGAAGACGACCCAGACGAGGCTGAACGGCAAGAACACTTTCCAACCCAGGCGCATCAACTGATCATAGCGGTAGCGGGGTGTGATCGCCTTGACCATCGCGAAGATGAAGAAGAAGAACGCCATCTTGGCAACCATCCACAATACGCCGTCAGGCAGGCCTGGGATCGGGGACAGCCAACCGCCAAAGAACAGCAGTGTGGTCAGAGCACACATCAGGAAGATGGCGATGTATTCACCAGCCATGAAAAGCAGGAAAGGCGTGGCCGAGTATTCGACCTGATAGCCTGCAACCAGTTCCGATTCCGCCTCGGGCAGATCGAAGGGTGGCCGGTTGGTTTCAGCCAATGCCGAGATGAAAAACAGGAACACCATCGGGAAATGCGGCAGCCAGTACCAGCTGAAGAACCCGAACGAGCCATCCTGTGCGCGGACGATATCACCAAAGTTCATCGAACCGGTCGAGATGATGATGCCGATGATGATCAGACCGATGGATACCTCGTATGATATCATCTGCGCGGCAGAGCGCAGCGACCCAAGGAATGGATACTTTGAATTCGACGCCCAACCACCCATAATCACGCCATAAACCTCAAGCGATGAGACTGCGAAGACATAGAGGATGGCGACGTTGATGTCCGACAGGACCCAGCCATCGTTGAACGGGATCACCGCCCAGGCGATCATCGCAAGGACAAAACTGGTCAATGGTGCGAGGATAAACACCGTACGGTCGGCACCTGCGGGAATGACGACCTCTTTCACCACATATTTCAGTGCGTCCGCCACCGATTGCAGCAGGCCGTATACGCCGACAACATTGGGGCCGCGACGCATCTGGACGGCGGCCCAGATCTTGCGGTCGCCGTAAACGAGGAACAACAGCGAGATCATCACGAACGCAATAACAGCAAGCACTTGCGCCAGAATGATGATAGCTATTCCGCCTGGGGTGTTAAAGAAGTCAGCCATTGGTCCTCACACCGTGGGTATTTTGGTTTCCGCGTGCGATGCAAAGGCCAGATGCCTGCGCAATCTGCGGCTGGGTCGGCGCGTTGGTGTAAACAGCATCTGCCGTCTGTACGCCACCCTTAATCTTCAATTTCACACGCAAATCTGGCGCGGCTATCTGCCACCCGGGCACCGCGTACGTCTGCGATATGAAACGTTTCTGGTTCATTCAGCCGCAATCTTCTCAGTCTTGCGGGTCTGCGCCTGTGCCGATAGTTCGGCCATCAATTGCGAGGCGCGGGCAATCGGGTTGGTCAGGTAGAAATCCTTGATTGCATTGCGGAAGCTGGCTTCACCCAATTTTCCGGCTTGTAGCGCCGCTGCTTCATTCTCAATCACCTCATCAATGCGCGCCAGATGCGGAACAGATTCGAGCAAGGAGGTGCGCAACTGAGCCAATGTATCATAGGGCAGAGTAGCCCCCAGCTCGGCAGACAACGCCCTTAGGATTGCCCAGTTTTCCTTGGCCTCTCCCGGTGCAAAGCCTGCGCGCATGGCGAGTTGAGGGCGCCCTTCGGTGTTCACGAACAGACCGTTTTCTTCTGTGTAAGCCGCCCCCGGCAGGATCACATCTGCGCGGTGCGCGCCACGATCGCCGTGACTGCCCTGATAGATCACAAAAGCACCCTCGCCGATCTCGACTTCGTCAGCACCGAGGTTATAGATCACATCGGCCGCGTTGACCGCCTCCATGCCACCTTCGTTGGTTGCATCCACATCCATCGCACCTACGCGCGATGCCGCGGTGTGCAGAACGATCAGCCCACTTTCGGTATTGCTTGCAATGGCTTGCGCGGCGGCCAGAACGGCAGAGCCATCGGCCTCCTGCAGCGCGCCCTGCCCGACGATGACAAGAGAGCGCTTGCCCTTGATCTCATCATCACCACCCATATCAACGATGGTCTGCAGCGCGGCACGGTCGCTGCCTACATGGTGATACTCATAGGTCAGATCGACGGCAGGCCCGACCAGGGCCACCTCGGCGCCGTGTGCCCAGGCCTTGCGGATACGAGCATTCAAAACCGGAGCCTCGTCACGCGGGTTGGTCCCGATCAACAGGATACGTTCAGCCGCATCAATATCTTCGATTGCCGCGGTCCCGGCATAGGCTGCTCGGTTACCCGCAGGCAGTTTGGCGCCGTCGGTGCGGCACTCAACGATACCGCCTTGCCCTTCGATCATCTGTTTCAGCGCATAGATGGCCTCAACCGGAGCCAGATCACCTACGATCCCAGCCGGTTTCTCGGCCCCCTTAAGAACCTCAGCAGCTTTGTTCAGTGCCTCTGGCCATGTGGCAGGACGCAGCTTGCCGTTTTCCCGCACATAAGGCCTGTCCAGTCGCTGACGCCTTAAGCCGTCCCAGACAAAGCGGGTCTTGTCGCTGATCCATTCCTCGTTCACACCGTCATGGTTGCGCGGCAGAAAGCGCATCACTTCACGCCCTTTGGTATCTACACGGATGCTTGAGCCCAAAGCATCCATCACGTCGATACTCTCGGTTTTGTTCAGTTCCCAAGGGCGCGCGGTGAAGGCATATGGCTTCGAGGTCAACGCCCCTACCGGGCACAGATCGATGATGTTGCCCTGCAGGTTCGAATCCAGCGTCTGGTTCAGGTACGAGGTGATCTCGGCATCCTCGCCCCGCCCGGTCTGCCCCATCTGGGTGATCCCGGCGACCTCTGTGGTGAAGCGCACGCAACGGGTACAACTGATGCAGCGAGTCATCGCGGTGCCTACCAGCGGACCAAGGTCCAGATCATCCACGGCACGCTTGGCTTCTTTGAAGCGCGTGCCTGACAGACCATAGGCCATGGCCTGATCCTGCAAGTCACACTCGCCGCCCTGATCGCAGATCGGGCAATCCAGCGGGTGGTTGATCAGCAGAAACTCCATCACCCCTTCGCGGGCCTTCTTGACCATGGGCGAGTTCGTCTTGACCACCGGTGCCTGCCCTTCGGGACCCGGACGCAGATCGCGCACCTGCATCGCGCAGGAGGCCGCCGGTTTCGGCGGGCCGCCCACGACCTCGACCAGACACATCCGGCAGTTCCCGGCAATCGACAGACGCTCGTGATAGCAAAAGCGCGGCACTTCGACCCCGGCCTGCTCGCAGGCCTGGATCAGTGTCATCGCGCCATCGACTTCGATTTCCTGCCCGTCGATATTGACTTTGCGGAGGTCAGACATCGCTAGTTCGCCCTCAAATACACGCCGATGGCGCTGTTTCTTTCAATCTCTTTCCGCCCCAACGTGCAGAAAGAATTGGGATTTTCATAAGACACGCCGTTTTGGGTCAGATACGCCTCACCCTTGGCACGCATCCTGTCTTTCTCGGCATCCGAGTCCACATAGGCGCGGATTTCCTTGTCCGAATATCCCAGTTTGTTCGCCTTGGACCGCAGATCCCACATCACTCCAATCGCCTTAAGTCGACGCCCGCTGATCGACGGACAGTACTCCGAAATCTCATTTGCGATCGCGATGTAGTAGAGTTCGTTGTCGATCTCTTTGACATCCCTCAAGGGTGGTTTGGCTTCGGCCATTACAGGCATCGAAATCGCGCAAATCGCGGCCAGAAGTCGTACAACAGTCATGACATTTCCTTTCGTCTTGGGATTCCCAAGACGGCGGTCAGCCGGGCTGCTATGCAATAACAGCCCATGGGTTTTGCCGTGATATGCGATACGGTGGCTCATGGTCGCTGACAGCTTCCGGCATACGTCAGCTTATCGTTTTCGATCCGTAGATTTTGCGGCTCGGTCTCCGGCCCAACCTTCCATACAATTCTGGACGATCCAAAATTCTGAATGCAGAATTTTGTCGCCTCATAGCGGCCCGCTTCGCGTGCGCCTTCCAATGACTGCGAAACGCCATTCACAGTCACAGTGAAATCGGTAGGTGTCGTCTTCTTATCCACGTGTTTAGCGTTGGCGTTGAAGAAAATGCCGTCAAACGCCACGCGGGTCGCCCTCGATTTCGCTGTACCGCAGGCAGATACAAGTAAGCTTCCCACCAATACCATTGTCATTACGAATACGCGTTTCGCCATCATGACCACTCCTGTTTCGTGGCTGGCGCTTGTGGCATCCGCTGATGCGCAGGAGAAAGCGTATGAATCAACATCCCGTTCACTCCGCCGCGACCTGTACGCAACGATTGTCGCGCCACTTGCTGGCCTGTTTCAATTCTGCCCACCCAAAGGCATGCTCGCTGGGACCTTCCGAGCGCAGCTTTTCCAGACGATCCAGCGCTTCGGCCAAACTGGGGCAATGCCCTTCCCGCACCCACCACATGACAAAATGTTGTTCGCCAAGGATTTCGAACCACTCTTGCCGACGCTCGTAGAACTGTTTGTGGATAGTCCCCCAAACAAATTTCTCAAGGCTGGCGACGTCTTCCCAAACCGTCAGGTTCGCGACGAATTGCGGATCATCCCCGATGCTGTTTTCGGTGTTGCCTGTTCCCGGCTCGCCCGAGCCTTCCATCATCCAGACAAAGCCAGACATCCGCTTGCCAAGCCCGTTGACGCGATCCAGGTTGGCCATGAATTCAGCCACACGCGGATCGTCTGTTGGCGCCAACAAACGGCCGACATTCAACTCGGCCAGATGATATCCTTCGGGCTGGATCAAAACGCGGCCACCAAAGCAATAAGGCCAAGAATGAACATGCAGGCCCATCCAACCACATAAGCAACAGACCGGACCCCGCTATGCGGCTTGCCGATCCCGCGCAGGTGAATCACCAACATAACAACCCGCGCCAGCAGCGCTATTGAGGCCAGCAGGTTCACCCAGAACGGGCTGGCCCCCAACAGGATCGCCGCGACTGTAACAGTCAAAAAGGCAGGCAGTGTTTCTGTGCCGTTCAGATAGGCGCGGTTCAAACGATAGGCCCTGTCCGAATAATCCTGATCCGGAGTTGCCCCCGGTGCCAGCCCCTTGCTCGCCTTTGCAAGCGCCGAGAACGGCGACATGAACAGAACGATCAGGGTAAAGATCACCAAAGCGGCGATCGCGTGGGAATATTCGGCATAGACTTCCATCGATTTTACTCCGCTGCCATCGCACCCATGCGGCCCGATTTCTGGGCCTTGATGCGGTCCTCTATTTCTTCTCGGAAATTGCGGATCAGACCTTGGATCGGCCAGGCCGCCGCATCGCCAAGGGCGCAGATCGTGTGGCCTTCAACCTGTTTGGTGACGTCAAACAGCATGTCGATCTCTTCCAGTTCGGCTTCACCGCGTACAAGACGATCCATCACGCGCATCATCCAACCGGTACCTTCGCGACACGGCGTACACTGGCCGCAGCTTTCGTGCTTGTAGAACTTCGACAACCGCCAGATTGCCTTGATGATGTCGGTGGACCTGTCCATCACGATGACCGCTGCCGTGCCCAGACCCGAGCCCAGTTCTCCGCGCAGATAGTCAAAATCCATGATCGCGTCGCGCATGTTCTCACCGCGCACGCATGGCACCGAAGACCCGCCGGGTATTACCGCCAGCAGATTGTCCCAGCCGCCACGAATGCCGCCGCAATGGGTTTCAATCAGCTCTTCGAAGGAGATCGACATCGCCTCTTCGACGACACAGGGGTTATTCACATGGCCCGAGATCGCAAACAGCTTGGTGCCCGCGTTGTTCTGACGGCCAAAGCCTGCGAACCAGTCGGCACCACGCCGCAGAATCGTGGGCACAACGGCAATCGATTCCACATTGTTCACCGTGGTCGGGCAACCATAAAGACCCGCACCCGCCGGAAACGGAGGCTTCATGCGCGGCATACCCTTCTTGCCCTCAAGGCTTTCGATCAGAGCAGTTTCCTCGCCGCAGATATAAGCCCCAGCGCCGTGATGCAGGAACAGGTCGAAATCCCAGCCGGAACCAGCAGCATTCTTCCCGAGCAGACCCGCGTCATAGGCTTCGTCAATCGCGGCCTGCAGAGCCTCACGCTCGCGGATGTATTCGCCGCGCAGGTAGATGTAGCAAGTATGCGCGTTCATTGCGAAAGACGCGATCAGGCACCCCTCGATCAGCGTGTGCGGATCATGACGCATAATCTCGCGGTCTTTGCACGTCCCGGGTTCGGATTCATCCGCGTTCACCACCAGATAAGCCGGGCGACCATCGCTTTCCTTGGGCATGAAAGACCATTTCAGACCGGTCGGGAAACCCGCACCACCACGGCCGCGCAGACCTGAATCCTTCATCGTCTGGATGATCCAGTCACGGCCCTTTTCAATCAGGCCAGCGGTGCCGTCCCAATGCCCCCGGGCCTGCGCGCCTTTCAAAGTGCGCTCGTGCATCCCGTAGATGTTGGTAAAGATCCTGTCCTGATCCTTCAGCATCGCTCAGTTACCTTTGGCTGTCCTGACGCATGCGCCAGAGTTGAAAAATGTTGACGCCCGCATAGATGAAACCTGCCAGAGCGGCAAAATCAAACAGCAGCGCATAGCGTGCGGTCAAGCCCAGCGCCGGGCCGATGAACAAATTCATGGCCAGCCAAATCACCATCGTCACGGCGATGACGATGCCGATATGTCGGCCCTTGCGGGCTATGGCCAGTTCCTTGTCTTTATCCATATCGTCCTGATGCCCCGAACGGGCACCCATCTAGTCCTCGTAAGTGCCGTCTTCCTTGGCACGTTTGGCGAACTCGGTCTTTTCACCTGAAGCCAATTTCGCGGCTTGTTCGATCCACCCGTCCCGCTCGATCCGGCCTTTGAATTTCAGCCGTGCATCCACCCAGGCCACTTGCTCGGGTGTCCAGGCAGCGATCTGGTTATAGTGGTAAAAGCCCAACTCGTTCAGAGTCTCTTCCAGCTTCGGACCTACGCCCTTCAGCATCTTCAGATCATCGGGCTTGCCATCGCGCGCACTGCTCAGCGTTTCCGGCTGATCCTCTTTCGCTGCTTTCGCCTCAGCGGCTTGTTTCACCGCTGGCTTCGCCGAAGCCGGCGCTTTGGGCGGCTTCGGCGCGGCATTTGTAGCAGCAGCCTTGCCATCCTTGCCCAGCCACGGCGTCAGGATCGGAACTTCGGTTCCGTCGATGCGCTTGACCGTATCGCCCAGATCGCTCGCAAGCTGAACACTTGCGTTATACTGCGTTCTGCCGCTGTCATACTCCGTCAGGCTGGTCAGCCCCTTCAGAGGTTCCGCCGCATAGCGCCCGTTCTGAGGACCCGGAGTCGGCACTTTGCCCGCCACCAGATCATCGAGAATCTTGCCAAAGCTCTCGGTCGTCAGATCTTCGTAGTAATCCTTACCGATCTGCGCCATCGGGGCGTTGGTGCAAGATCCGAGGCATTCCACCTCTTCCCAGCTCAGCTTGCCATCAGCAGACAGTTCATGCGGCTTTGCAGCGATCTTTTCCTTGCAAACCGCAATCAGGTCCTCGGCCCCGCAAATCATGCAGGACGTAGTGCCACAGACCTGAATATGCGCAACCGAACCAACCGGCTGCAGTTGGAACATGAAGTAGAACGAGGCAACCTCAAGAACGCGGATATAGGCCATACCAAGCATGTCGGCGACGGATTCGATCGCCGGACGGCTCAGCCATCCCTCCTGCTCCTGCGCGCGCCACAGCAGCGGGATGACCGCACTGGCCTGACGCCCCTCGGGATATTTGGTTATTTGCGCTTCGGCCCATTGCTGGTTAGCAGCGGTGAAGGCGAAGCTTTCGGGTTGTTCGGCGTGAAGACGGCGGAGCATTAGCGGTCAATCTCTCCAAATACGACGTCCATGGTGCCGATAATCGCGGCGACGTCGGCCAGTTGGTGGCCTCCGGCGACGTGGTCCATGGCTTGCAAGTGCAGGAACCCCGGCGCGCGGAGTTTGGCGCGGTAGGGCTTATTGGTGCCGTCGGCGACCAGATAGACGCCGAACTCGCCCTTGGGGGCTTCGACAGCGGCATAGACCTCGCCTGCGGGGACGTGGAAGCCTTCGGTATACAGCTTGAAGTGATGGATCAGACTTTCCATCGAGGTCTTCATGTCCGAGCGTTTCGGCGGGGTGATCTTGCCGCGCGCCAGCACGTCGCCGGGACAGTTGCGGATTTTGGCGATGGCCTGACGGATGATCAGCAGCGACTGGCGCATCTCTTCCATGCGCACCAGATAGCGGTCATAGCAATCGCCGTTCTTTCCGACGGGAATCTGGAACTCGAACTCGTCATAGCATTCATAGGGCTGCGCGCGGCGCAGGTCCCATGCCAGCCCCGATCCGCGCACCATTACGCCCGAGAAGCCGTATTTCTGAATGTCATCCTCGGTCACGACACCAATATCGGCGTTGCGCTGTTTGAAGATGCGGTTTTCGGTCAACAGGCCGTCGATGTCATCGAGAACGGCGGGAAACTCGTGGCTCCAAGCCTCGATATCGTCCAGCAGTTCCAGCGGCAGGTCCTGATGCACGCCTCCGGGGCGGAAATAGGCGGCGTGCAGGCGGGCACCACAGGCACGCTCGTAGAACACCATCAGCTTTTCACGCTCTTCAAATCCCCACAGAGGCGGGGTCAGCGCGCCAACGTCCATGGCCTGAGTGGTCACGTTCAGCAGGTGGTTAAGAATACGACCGATCTCGGAATACAAAACGCGGATCAGCGAGCCGCGACGCGGCACTTCAACACCGGTCAGTTTTTCGATGGCCAGACACCAGGCATGTTCCTGGTTCATCGGTGCCACGTAATCAAGACGGTCGAAATACGGCAGATTCTGCAGATACGTCCGACTTTCCATCAGCTTTTCGGTACCACGGTGCAACAGACCGATATGCGGGTCGCAACGTTCGACGATCTCGCCGTCTAGCTCAAGTACAAGTCGCAGAACTCCGTGCGCCGCAGGGTGTTGCGGGCCGAAGTTAATGTTGAAGTTGCGGATCTTCTGTTCTCCGCTCAGCGCGTCCGTGCTGCCGTCATCGTATCTTGAGCCGTCCATCAACGCCCTCGTTTCTTCTTCGCTTCGGCCCGTACCCGGACCTTTTCCGCCTCAGCTGCCTTGGCAGCGGCCCCAGCCAGCAGAACCCCAAGCGCCCCCAACGCAATCAGTTCCCCCAGACCCATCAGCGGCGCTCCATCTCTTGCAGTTTCATGGCCATGATCCAAATCAGGATCAGCGTTCCAATCGGGATGACGCAGGCTACGACCCAGTATTTCTCGATCCCGAAATGCGGTAGCAGCTTCAGCATCGGGATAATCGTGGCAACCGTGACGGCAATCCAGATCAGGAACTCCATGACTTACGACTCCTGTTTTTCATCCCCCGGAAGAATGTAGTTCGCACCTTCCCACGGGGACATGAAATCAAATTGACGGTATTCCTGAACCAATGAGACCGGTTCGTAGACCACGCGCTTTTGCGCTTCGTCATAGCGGACTTCAGTATAGCCAGTGGTCGGGAAATCCTTGCGCAGCGGATAGCCGCGGAAACCATAATCCGTAAGGATGCGTCGCAAGTCTGGATGACCCGAGAACAGGATGCCGAACATGTCGAACACCTCGCGCTCGAACCAATTGGCAGAGGGGTGCACGTCCACGATTGAAGGCACCATGTCATCTTCTCGGATCGAGACTCGCAAGCGAATGCGCTGGTTCTGATACATTGACAGGAAGTGGTAGACCACATCGAACCGCTTGGCCCGTTCGGGGTAGTCGACGCCGGTGATGTCAACCAGGGTCGAGAACTGGCAGGTCCGGTCACTTTTGAGAAACTCAATGAATTCCACCAGATTCGAAGGAGCCACATCGACGTTCAGCTCACCATGGGTCACATCCCAGGACAGAACGCAATCGGTCCGTTTCAATTCCAGTTGCGCGCCGAGTTCTTTGAGTGCTTCGCTCATCTGCCCTCTCCCTTAGCGTACAATCGTGCCGGTGCGGCGGATTTTGCGTTGTAGCTGCATCAGTCCGTACAGAAGCGCCTCAGCGGTTGGCGGGCAGCCGGGCACGTAGATGTCCACCGGAACAACCCGATCACATCCACGAACGACCGAATAAGAATAGTGATAGTACCCACCGCCATTCGCGCAGGAGCCCATCGAGATCACATAGCGCGGCTCGGGCATCTGGTCATAAACCTTGCGCAGCGCCGGAGCCATCTTGTTGGTCAGCGTTCCAGCGACGATCATCACATCAGACTGGCGCGGAGACGCACGAGGCGCGATGCCGAACCGTTCCGCGTCATACCGTGGCATCGAGGTGTGCATCATCTCTACCGCGCAGCAGGCCAGACCAAAGGTCATCCAGTGCAAGGATCCGGTCCGCGCCCAGTTGATGATGTCCTCGGTCGAGGTCAGCAGAAATCCCTTGTCCTGCAGTTCTGCGTTCAGGGCCTGGGTGGCGACTTCCTTGTCGACGCCGGCGGTGTTTGCGCCCGTCATCACTCCCATTCCAGGGCCCCTTTCTTCCATTCATAGGCAAAGCCGATGGTCAGCACCGCCAGAAACACCATCATCGACCAGAACCCAACATCGCTGATGTCTTTGAAGCCAACGGCCCAGGGGAACAGGAAGGCGATTTCCAGATCAAAGATGATGAAGAGAATCGCGACCAGATAGAATCGGACATCAAACTTCATTCGCGCATCGTCGAAGGCGTTGAAACCACATTCATAGGCGCTGACCTTTTCGGGGTCGGGATTGCGGACAGCCAGGACCACAGCAGCCAGAATCAGTACGATTCCAAGGCCTACGGCAACGGCCAGAAACACCAGAATCGGGAGGTACTCCCGCAGCAGGTCTTCCACGTATAGCTCCTTTCCTGCGCAAGTCCCGAAAGGGTGCGCCGTCAATTGGCAATTTGACTGGACATTCTCTATCCCTGTGGGGTCAGAGGGTCAACCGAACAGAAACGCGCAGGTCGGCATTGTTACAATCATCCAGCGGGCTATTGCGGAGAACACTTCTGGAACAAAGTGATCGGCTAAACCTAACTAATCCATGCAGGTTTTCGTTTGTCGAAAAAGGCGCCGATTCCCTCTTGCGCCTCATCAGTTTCCCAACGCGCGACAAGCTGTCGAATGGTGTGGTCAATCACCGCGTCATCAATTCGCGGCCCCAGTGACTGGATCAGCTGCTTGGCCGAAGACACCGCACCGGGTGCACAGGACAGATAGGGAAGCACTTCAGCTTCGACCGCGTCAGCCAACGCCACAGCGGGCACCGCGCGGGTCAACAGGCCCAGTTCGACCGCTTCCGCCGCTTCGAACAGGCGGGCAGACATAAAGACGCGCCGCGAACGTGCTTCGCCCATTCGGGCAATGACATAGGGTCCAATCGTCGCCGGGATCAGGCCAAGCCGCGTTTCGGTCAGACCCATCTTCAGGCTTTCCACGCCGATCGCCACATCGCAGACCGAGGCCATCCCAACACCACCACCAAACGCGTTTCCCTGCAACGCGCCGATCAAGGGTTTGGGCAGCGTATTTAAGGCATTCAGCATCTCAGCCAGCTTGCGCGCTTCGGCAAAACGCGTCTCGGGATCGGCAGCCATCTGCGCCTGCATCCAACCCAGATCTCCCCCGGCGCAAAAGCTCTTGCCCGAGGCGGCCAGAACCACCACCCGCACCGCATCATCATTTGCCAATTGCCCAGCGGCCTGGGTTAGCTCTGCAATCATCTGCGCCGACAGTGCGTTGTGCTTCTCGGGTCGATCCAGCGTCAGAGTGGCCACGCCACGCGCGTCTGTGTTCAGCGTAATGGTCTCGAACATATCTTATTCCGCCCGCATTGCCCGCGCCATGCGCGCCGCCTGTTCCAGAACCGGCACATCCAGACCGGTCTCATATCCCAACCGTTCCAGATGTGCGGTCACGGCTTCGGTTGCGACATTACCGGCCGCACCCGGCGCATAAGGGCAACCACCCAGCCCGCCCACGGCGGTATCAAATACCCGCACACCCAAGGCAAGCGAAGCGTCTATGTTGTCGATTGCCCGCCCGTTGGTATCATGAAAATGTCCTGCAAGCCGGGTAACCGGCACTCGTTCGCGCACGGCCAGCAGCATATGAGCAATCTTGTCCGGTGTTCCCTGCCCAATTGTGTCCCCCAGCGAAATCTCATAGCAGCCATGGGCAAACAGCGCGTCCGCCACCTCGGCCACCTTCTCGGGTGGGGTCGGGCCGTCATAGGGACAGTCGGTCACGCACGAGACATAGCCCCGGACGGGCAGATCAATATGTCGTGCCGCTTCAAGAATGGGCACAAACCGTTCGATGGATTCGGCAATCGTCGCGTTTATGTTCGCTTTCGAGAATCCCTCGGACGCCGAAGCAAACACAGCGATCTCATCTGCCTTGGCTGCCAACGCGTCCTCATACCCGCGCATATTCGGCGTCAGCGCAGCGTACCGCACGCCTTCGGTCCGTGTGATTCCAGCCATAACTTCACCGCTGCCCGCCATTTGCGGGACCCATTTCGGTGAGACAAAACTGGCAACTTCGATCCGGTTGAAACCGGCCCGGCTGAGGCAATCGACCAAGGCGACCTTCTCGGCCACCGGGATCTCGCGCTGTTCGTTCTGCAGGCCGTCGCGTGGCCCGACCTCGAATATTTCGACCCGTTCTTTCATCAGCGCATCCCTTCCCGGTTTCTTATCGTTTCAATTGCGGATGGCCCGACTTTGCCACGCAATCCACGGGCCGAACAGATCAATCCTCGGCCAACCGAACCAACGCCGCACCTGCCTCGACCTGTGCCCCCGCTTCGGCCAGCACTTCTGCAACCACGCCATCGCGGGCGGCTAATAGAGAATGCTCCATCTTCATGGCTTCCAGAATGGCCAGCCGGTCGCCCTCTTTCACCTCCTGCCCCGCCGAGGCGAAGACGGCCTTGACCAGCCCGGGCATCGGCGCCTCGATCACGTTGGTGTCACCTGCAGCACTGGCATCGCGGTCCAGAGGGTCAATGACCTCAAATACCTGCCCATAGTCGTCGAATACAGTGACCTGTGACCCGGCCATGACAACATTGGGCATGGGTGTCCCATCGATGGTCCAGCCAGCGCCACGCCGCCGCGCAACAAGCTGCACACCTTCGATCTCCCAAATCTGCCGATCCGGGCCTTCGACCTGGACATCCAGATCAACAACCTCTCCGTCCCGCAGTAACTGCACAGCGCGATGTAACGGTGCCCATAGCGTAAAGCCCGTTTCAGAGACCGTCTCGGCCAGACCCAACGCCGTCATCGCCGCAGCCACCGCCGAAGCGTTGCTTACGCCAGCTTCCTGCACCAGATCATCAAGATCCCGCCCGATCAGCCCGGTATCCACGTCGCCCGACGCAAACCCGCTGTGCCGCGTCAGAGCACCAAGGAAGGCGAGATTTGTGACAGTCCCGGCGACCTCGGTCTGGCGCAAGGTCCGGTGGAGATTTTCCAAAGCGACCGCGCGTGTCGGGCCATGCACCACGACCTTGGCGATCATAGGGTCGTACCATGGGCTGATCGTATCCCCGGCGCGCACGCCACTGTCGGCACGGCAGCCTTCCGGGAACTGTAGATGAGTCAGCGTACCCGTCGCAGGCAGAAAGCCTTTGGGCACATCTTCGGCATAAAGCCTCGCCTCAAAGGAATGCCCGCGGATCGACAAATCGCCCTGCCGCTTCGGCAGGCTTTCACCCGCTGCTACGCGCAACTGCCATTCGACCAGATCGACGCCGGTAATGGCCTCGGTCACCGGGTGCTCGACTTGCAGGCGCGTGTTCATCTCCATAAACCAGAACCGATCCGGGCGTAGCCCGTCCGAGGCATCGACGATGAACTCAACCGTCCCTGCGCCCTTGTATCCAATCGCCTCAGCCGCACGCACGCCCGCCTGCCCCATCGCCTCACGCATCTCGGCAGTCATTCCAGGGGCTGGGGCCTCTTCGATCACTTTCTGATGTCGCCGCTGCAACGAGCAGTCGCGTTCAAACAGATGCACCGCATGGGTGCCATCGCCGAACACCTGCACCTCGATATGGCGGGGCTTGGCGACGAATTTCTCGACAAGTACAGCATCGTTACCGAACGCCGTCTTTGCCTCACCGCGCGCGCTGTCCAATGCAGCCGAGAACTCCTCGGGCGCCTCGACCAGCCGCATCCCCTTGCCACCACCACCTGCAACGGCCTTGATCAAAACGGGATACCCGATGGTATCTGCCGCGCCAGCCAGATGTTCAGGGTCCTGATTGTCGCCATGATAGCCGGGGACGACGGGAACTCCTGCGTCCTCCATCAATACCTTGGCTGCATCCTTAAGGCCCATCTTGCGGATCGCGTCCGCCGATGGCCCGATGAAGGTCAGACCTGCAGCCTCGACTGCATCCACAAAATCCGGGTTTTCGGACAAGAACCCATAACCAGGATGGATCGCCTGCGCTCCTGTATCCAGCGCCGCCTGAATGATCACATCACCCTTCAGATAGCTTTCGGCTGGGGCCGCGCCACCAATATGCACCGCTTCATCCGCCATCTGCGCATGCTTGGCCGATGCATCAGCATCCGAATACACAGCCACACAAGATACGCCCATCTTCTGAGCAGTTTCCATGACTCGGCAGGCGATCTCGCCGCGGTTGGCAATCAGGATTTTGTTAAACATAGCTTACCCCTTAACCGCCAGATCTTCGACAAGGCGGAAGCGTTCGCACAGCAATTCCATCTCGGGATCGAACCCGCCATTGCGTTCGAAATACCGGCGATGATCCTCGCGCCATCCCTCAAGCGTTTCATTCTCACCCTCGGCCAACGCAAAGTCTTCGGTCACATCGCAATATCGGCAGGTCGAGACCTCGACCGTTTCGATCACCAAAGCGGGGCGATCATCCCATTCCAGCGCAATATCCTGACGCCCAACGACCGGGGTATCAGCACTGCCTTCTGGGTAGTCTCGCAAAGCACCACATGTCGCCGTTTTTCGGCCTAATCTTACCAACGCCAGCAGCTCGGCGCTTAGCGATGCGCTGTCTCCAAACTTGAAGGTCTGCGCGCCCAGGTAGCGGGCCATTGCTTCATTCAATGAAACGCTCATCTTACATCCTGAACACGCCGAAACGTGTCTCCTCAATCGGGGCGTTAAGTGCGGCACTCAGCGACAATGCCAACACATCGCGCGATTTGCGCGGGTCGATGATGCCGTCATCCCACAACCGCGCCGACGCGTAGAGCGGGTGGGATTGTTCTTCGAACATGTCCAGCGTCGGGCGCTTGAATTCAGCTTCTTCCTCAGCCGACCATGTGCCGCCCTGTCGTTCGATCCCGTCGCGTTTGACAGTCGCTAGGACACCTGCAGCTTGCTCGCCCCCCATCACTGAGATACGCGAATTCGGCCAAGTCCACAGGAACCGAGGCTGATAGGCGCGTCCTGCCATGCCGTAGTTTCCAGCTCCGAAGGACCCTCCGACAAGCATTGTGATCTTTGGAACGCTCGTCGTCGCCACCGCCGTCACCATCTTGGCCCCGTGCCGCGCGATGCCTTCGTTTTCGTATTTGCGGCCGACCATGAAGCCGGTGATGTTCTGCAGGAAGACCAGCGGGGTTTTGCGCTGCGAGCACAGTTCGACAAAATGCGCACCCTTCTGCGCGGCCTCAGAAAACAACACACCGTTGTTGGCAATGATCCCGACCGGGCAGCCTTTGACATGGGCAAAACCGGTCACCAGCGTCTCACCAAATCGCGGTTTGAACTCGTCGAACCGAGAGCCATCGACCAGCCGCGCAATCACCTCGCGGATGTCATAGGGCGTCCGCAGATCGGCCGGAACTACGCCCAAAATTTCCTCGGGATCATAGGCAGGCTCTTCCGGTGTTTCGAAATGTAGGCCAGGCTTCAGCCCGGCACCCCCCAACGACCCGACGGCCCGCCGTGCCAGGGCCAACGCATGCGCATCGTCCTCGGCCAGATAATCCGCCACGCCGGACAGGCGCGTATGCACATCGCCACCACCCAGATCTTCGGCTGTCACAACCTCCCCCGTCGCGGCCTTGACCAAAGGCGGTCCGGCCAAAAAGATCGTCCCCTGCTCTTTCACGATGATCGTCACGTCGGACATCGCCGGAACGTAAGCCCCGCCCGCCGTACACGACCCCATTACAACGGCGATCTGAGCAATCCCCTTCGCGCTCATCCGCGCCTGATTATAGAAGATGCGGCCAAAGTGATCGCGGTCGGGGAAAACCTCATCCTGATTAGGCAGGTTTGCGCCGCCGCTATCGACCAGATAGATGCAGGGCAGATGGTTTTCCTCGGCAATCTCCTGCGCGCGGAGGTGTTTCTTGACAGTCATCGGATAGTATGTGCCGCCTTTCACAGTGGCATCGTTGCACACCACCATGACCTCGCGCCCCTGCACTCGGCCAATCCCCGCGATCACCCCGGCACAGGGCGCGGCATCTCCATACATCCCATGTGCCGCCGTCGCGCCGATTTCCAAGAACGGAGAACCCGGATCGAGCAGGTTCGCCACCCGACGACGCGGCAGCATCTTGCCCCGCGATTCATGCCGCGTCCGCGATTTTTCACCGCCACCCATGCGGGCCGCTTCGGCGGCATCCGCAATATGTGCCAGCGCATCCAGATGTGCGGCTCGGTTCGCCTTAAACCCCTCAGAGGTTGGTATGGCTTTGGATTTTATTTTCATTCCATCTTCCCCAAGTCGCGCAATTCCACAGCGCGTTCAGCGGTTTCGGTCAGCAGGCAATTTGCGGCAACAATCGAGCGTATCGTTCCATCAGACCATATGCCGTAGGCCAGAGCACATTCAGCATCCCGAAACCCGATCCATGCGCGTTGAGCATCTCGCAACTGGTCCGAAAGTTCGGGACTTTGTTCAGCCAGTTCTGCTCGACGCTGTTTATACTGTTCGTTTAGATATGAATCCCAAATTTGGGTTTCGGCTTGAATACACTCGGTGATGCCAAGGGTTGTTTCATTTCCCGGTATCGTTTGGCAGGCATTGGCAGCTGCGCCGAGACATGATGACATGCTATCGCCCTGCTGCGTCTGAGAAAAACATTGTTGAATATACGACTGGTCTACCCAAGCGCCCTGAGCGGAAACAAGCGATGGTACGAGCGTCGCAGCAAGTGCAATTCGCATCATGTAATTGCCTCCCCTGCAGCCCGCGCCTTCAATTCCTTCCGGATCACCTTTCCCGTCACCGTCATCGGCAACTCTTCCAGAAACGCCACTTCGCGCGGATAGGAATACTGCGCCAGACGGTCCTTGACCCAGTCCTGCAACTCAGCGCCCGACGCCTCAGCCCCCGGCTTCAACACCACATAGGCCTTCACGATCTCGGTCCGCAGCTCATCGGGCTTGCCGACCACGCCCACCGTTGCCACTGCCGGGTGGGTCAGCAGGCAATCCTCGATCTCAGCCGGGCCAATCCGGTAACCTGCCGAGGTAATCACGTCATCATCCCGACCGACAAAGCGCAGATAATCGCCCTCCCACACGCCACGGTCACCGGTGATCAGCCAATCACCTCGGAATTTCTCAGCCGTTGCTTGCGGATTATTCCAGTATTCCAGCAGCATTGAGGTCGAACCGCGCCGGATGGCAACATCGCCTTCCTCCGTCGTCGGTAGGCCGTGATCGTCAATTACCGCCACCTCATGACCAGGCACCGGTTTACCGATACAGCCGGGTTGCACGGGGAAGTCGTGGGCACAGGACGAAACAACCATGTTGCATTCCGTCTGACCATAAAACTCGTTGATCGTCAGACCAAAGGCCTGCTGGCCCCAAGCCAACATCTCAGCGCCCAAAGGCTCGCCCCCAGACGCTACCGACCGCAATCCCGGTATCGACTGATCCGCAGCTTTGAGCATCCGTAAAGCCGTCGGTGGAAAGAAGACGTTCCGCACCCCCGCCCGCGCGATCACATCGGCGCAGGCCTGTGGGGTGAATTTGTCCAACCGCGTGGCGACCACCGGAACGCCCAGCGCAAGCCCGGGCATCAGAACGTCGAACAAGCCGCCGATCCACGCCCAGTCTGCTGGCGTCCACAGGCAATCCCCTTCACGCAGGTGGTTGTGGCTGATCGAGACGCCCGGCAGGTGGCCCAGCAGCACACGATGACCATGCAGCGCACCCTTGGGGCTGCCAGTAGTGCCGGACGTGTAGATTAGGACTGCCGGATCCTCGGGGCCGGTATCAGCAAAGGGCACCGGTTGCCCTTCCTGCCTAATCTCATCAACCAAAAGCGGTTGGGCCAATTCACCCAGTAACGCAGACCCTTCCGCATCGGTCAATACGATCCGCGCACCTGCATCTCTGACGCGCGATGCCAGCGCATCGTGTTTGAACAGCTTGAACAACGGCACCGAAATCGCGCCGATCTTCCAGATCGCCAGATGCGCGGCGGCACACCACGGCGACTGGCTGAGCAAGACGCCAACCCGGTCCCCTGGTTGGACCCGAGCTATCAACGCGCGAGCGATGCCATCAACCATAAACTCCAGTTCGCCAAATGTTACCACGCTCGGATCGCCCCGGGTCAGGTCCAGCAAAGCAACCCGATCGGATTGTTGCGACAGGCATTGCTGCGCCATGTTCAGCCGATCAGAAATCGCCCAGCTTTGGTCGCCGCGCAAACCCGGTATGCGCTCAGCGGGATGCATGCTGATTTTCCCTTATTTCATTAGCGGTTGCAGCTAGCCTCCCCGATTCAGCAATTTCCGGAGTTTGATGCAGATCAGAGCATTTCTGCGCCGCGGCATCCAAAACATCGGCATCAACGCAAGCAAAGGCACGAATATGACAAAGAAACTCGCCGCTTTGACCCTTTCTACCGCACTTGTCGCTCTGGCTGCCCCAGCCTTCGCCCAATCCCAGGGCGATTGGACAGTCGGTGTTGGTGTCGGCTATCTGGACCCCAAATCCGACAATGGGACTCTGGCCGGGTTCGACGCCGAAATCGACTCGGACACCCGTCCGATTTTCACCGTCGAATACTTCGTTCAGGACAATCTCGGGATCGAGCTCTTGGCCTCGACCCCCTACAAGCATGACGTCACTCTCGGTGGCAGCGTTGACGCGGGCAGCGTCAAGCATCTTCCGCCTACTCTGTCGCTGAACTATCACTTCCCGACCAATAGCGCGTGGAAGCCCTATGTCGGCGCTGGTCTGAACTACACCATCTTCTTCGAGGAAGATTCGCCTTTGGGCGATCTCGATCTGGACAACTCCTTCGGCGTTTCTCTGCAGGCCGGTCTGGATTACATGGTCACGGAAAAAGGCGCGGTGCGTCTGAACGTGCGCTGGTTCGACATCGACTCGGACGTCAAACTTGACGGCAACGACATCGGCACCGCCGAAATCGACCCATTCCTGATTGGCCTGTCCTACGTTCATCGTTTCTGATCCAATCGCAAAAAGCCCCGTGGTTCAATGAACTGCGGGGTTTTCGGTCACAACATCTCGTTCATCATTTCGCGCCCAATCAGCATGCGGCGGATTTCGCTGGTGCCCGCGCCAATCTCCATCAGCTTTGCATCTCGGAAAATCCGGCTGACCGGCGAATCCGACAGGAATCCGGCACCACCCAACGCCTGAACGGCCTGATGCGCCTGCACCATCGCCTGTTCCGAGGCATATAGGCAGCACGCTGCAGCATCCTGACGGGTTACATCCCCGCGGTCGCATGCCTTGGCAACTTCGTAGACATAGGCCCGCGCCGAATTCATGGCTGTGTACATATCCGCGATCTTGCCTTGCATGAGCTGGAAGCTACCGATCGGTTTTCCGAACTGCTTACGCTCGGCCAGATAGGGCATCACTTCATCCAAGCAGGCGGCCATGATCCCGGTTCCAATACCCGCAAGAACCACACGCTCATAGTCCAGACCGGACATCAGAACGGCTACACCCCGCCCTTCTTCGCCCAGAACATTCTCGAACGGCACTTCAACATCTTCAAAGATCAACTCAGCGGTGTTCGAGCCGCGCATGCCAAGCTTGTCGAAATGAGGCGAAGTCGAAAACCCGGTCATCTCTTTCTCGATCAGAAAGGCCGTGATCCCCTTTGACCCGGCGTCCGGATCGGTCTTGGCATAGACGACCAGAGTGTCTGCATCCGGCCCGTTGGTGATCCAGTATTTGTTGCCATTCAGCCGATAGTGATCGTTTCGCTTTTCAGCGCGTAGCTTCATGGAAACCACATCCGACCCAGCCGAGGGCTCGGACATAGCCAACGCCCCGACATGCTCACCCGAAATCAGACGGGGCAGATATTTTTGCTTCTGCTCATCCGTTCCGTTCAGCTTGATCTGGTTCACGCACAAGTTCGAATGCGCCCCATAGGACAAAGATACCGAGGCCGAGGCGCGCGCCACTTCCTCAACTGCCACCGTATGCGCCAGATAGGACATACCGGCCCCGCCATATTCTTCAGGGACTGTGACGCCCAACAAGCCAAGCTCACCCATTTCTTTCCACAGCTCATTCGGAAAGGCATTGGACGCGTCGATCTCGGCCGCCATCGGCTTGACCCGCTCCTGAGCCCAGCGGTGCACCATCTCACGCAGGGCGTTCACGTCCTCGCCCAGATCGAATTGCATTGTGGCCATAAACATGCAGGGCTCCTCCGATTGCATTAATGAACAAGCGTTCAATAATCAGATAGCAGCGTTTCCTCCTCGGGTCAATGACGACACGCAGGCCAACGCAAAACGCCGCCCGACAAGGGGCGGCGTTTTCAGATAAATCGAGCGTGCGTTGAAAGCGCACTCCGCTGGACTATGATTGATAGACAGCGCTGACTTCAGCCCGGATAATGCGCGCAATCTGGGCACAATCTTCCAGCGAAAAGGTCAGTGGAACGCGCATATCCATGATCCCTGCCAATATCCGATCACTGACCGGCATCGGGGCGCTGTCGGTATAACGCCAACTGTCATAGCGTGAGGTAAAGCCCGACGGTTCAGCCCCCCCGAACCACTTCAGTTCGACCCCGCGCGCGGCGCAACGCTGGATTACCTCGGCAATGCGCTCGGGTGTCCAGTCCAGCAACAGGAATTGTATCGATGAACCGACATAGGTCTCAGCATCAGGCCGCTCCACCATCGTCAAACCCGGCGTTTCATGCAGGCCATGCTCAATCTCAACATAGCGTTCATTCCAACGCTGTACCTGCCGATCAAGATCACGCAACTGCGGACGTAAGATCGCTGCACGCAAATTATCCATCCGACCCGAGACATTGGGGGTTGTGTACTTGATCTGCTCGAACACTTCCGGCCCAGGCGCGGCCAGATGGCGTTCATAAAGCATGTAAGACCCGGACAACATCGTAGCCTTGGCGGCCAGTTCCGGATCATCCGTGATCAGCAACCCGCCCTCGCCCGAATTGACATGTTTATAGGTCTGGCACGAGTAACATCCGATGGCCCCCTGCCGCCCAGACAGCTGCCCGCGCCAGGCGGCACCCATGGTATGGGCGCAATCTTCGATCACGATCACACCCGCCGCATCACACATCTGCATCAGGCGATCCATATCGCACAGATGCCCTCGCATGTGACTAAGCATTAGTACTTTCGCCTGATCCAGCTTGACCTCAAGATCATCCAGATCGATGGTCAGGGCTTCGGTCACACCAACGAAGACCGGCTTTGCGCTTACCGACGCAATCGCCCCCGGCACCGGCGCCAGAGTGAACGCGTTGGTTAGAACCGGATCGCCCGGCTTGACCCCCACCGCACGCAACGCAGTGGCCAGAGCGTAGCCACCCGACGAGACCGCCAGACAGTATTTCGCCCCCATCTGGGCGGCGAATTCCTGCTCCAACAAAGCCGTCTCGCTCAACTCGCCAGGGGCAACATTGTAGCGGTGCAAACGACCATGGCGCAAAACGGCCAAGGCGGCCTTGATCGCCTCTTCGGGAATGGGTTCTTGCTGGGTGAAATTACCTGTGAATGTCTCAGTCATGGATCCGTTTTTATGCTGAGTGTTAAGCGGGTCAAGGGATCAGGCCGCCGCTCCGATCAAATCGGAGACCAGTTTCGGTAAATCATCAAAATGATGCAACAACGCCTCGGGCTCCAGCGCAGCCATCTCATCGCCCGACGGGCCGAATGTCACCAGTACCGACGGCACTCCTGCAGCCCGCGCCGTATTTCGGTCGGTATCTGAGTCGCCGACCAATACACAGTGGTCAGGGTGCCCTCCCGCGCGACGCGCTGCTTCGCGTAACGGTTCAGGGTCGGGTTTCCGCACCGGTAATGTGTCTGCACCGATCAGTGAAGCAAAGTGATCACGGACACCCATCCGGGTCAGCAGCAAATCAGCCAGGCCTTCGGGCTTGTTGGTGCAAATCCCCACGCCATAACCTGCATCTTTCAGTGTTTCGACGGCTTCAAGCGCACCGGGATAGAAATAGGTATGCGTATCGATCGCCTGCCCATAGACGTCCAAAAAGACCGGATAATAGGCTTCGACAACATCCGCATCATAGGCGCCGACCCGCTTCAATCCATGGGACAACATCAAGCGTGCACCGCGTACCGATACCGCCGCATCAAGCTCGGGCGACAGAACATCCCCATGACCCATCTCGCGAAAACAATGGTTTGCAGCGGCCAGCAAATCACCAGATGTATCCGCCAAAGTTCCATCCAGATCAAAGATTACCGTTCGCATGCTCACCTCCTGAACCGGCGGGATTCCGCCATGTCGTGTTGCAAACGGCAATCTTCTTTGATGGCTGAACCGCTTGCGCCTTTGCCCACAGCGGATAAAACGGGCGGCGACAAAACAAAAGAGAAAACGATTTCATGAGCACTGCCCTTGTCATTCTTGCCGCCGGAAAAGGCACAAGGATGAACTCTGATATTCCCAAAGTCCTGCATCCGATCGCTCAGGCCCCAATGCTGGTTCACGCCATGCGCGCCGGTGCTGTCCTGTCGCCCGAGCGCACGGTGATTGTTACCGGCCACGGTGCGGAAGCAGTCGCGCGTGTGGCTGAAGCCGAAGATGAAAACGCCAGCATTGCGGTGCAGGAAGAACAACTTGGCACCGCCCACGCGGTTGCGCAGGCGCGTGCAGCGCTGGAGGGCTTTCAGGGGGATGTGGTCGTCCTCTATGGTGACACCCCGTTTCTACAGCCCGACACCCTGCAGCGGATGATCGAAGCGCGCGCAAAAAACGATCTGGTCATTCTTGGATTCGAAGCTGCAGACCCCGCCCGTTATGGCCGCCTTGTGATGAACGGGGACGCCCTAGAGCGGATCGTCGAATTCAAGGATGCCACAGATGAAGAGCGCACTATAACCTTCTGTAACTCAGGACTTTTGGCATGCGATTCCGAGACCTTGTTCTCACTGATCGATGCAGTTGGCAATGATAACGCTTCGGGTGAATACTATCTGACCGACGTAGTCGAGATCGCCCGCCGCCAAGGGCTGTCCGTAACTGCGGTTGCCTGCGACGAAGCTCAGACGCTGGGCATCAATTCGCGCACTGACCTGGCGGCGGCTGATGCGGTATTTCAGGTGCAAGCACGGTCTGCATTGCTGGATCTGGGGGTCACTCTGATGGCCCCTGAAACCGTGTATCTGGCCGCAGATACCGTCATTGGCCGCGACACCGTCATTGAACCCAATGTGGTTTTCGGCCCCGGAGTGACCGTGGAAAGCGGCGCAACGATCCGGGCGTTTTCACATCTCGAAGGCTGCCATGTTAGCCGAGGTTCGGTGGTCGGACCCTATGCCCGGCTGCGTCCGGGTACAGAGCTGGCTGAAAACGCCAAAATTGGCAACTTTGTCGAGATCAAAAATGCCGAAATCGCCGAAGGCGCAAAGGTGAATCACCTTAGCTATATCGGCGACGCTTCGGTCGGGGCGGCGACCAATATCGGCGCGGGAACCATCACATGTAACTATGATGGCGTGATGAAGCATAAAACAACCATCGGGGAAAACGTGTTCATTGGATCGAACACGATGCTGGTGGCCCCGGTCACTCTGGGTGATGGCGCGATGACCGCCACGGGGACCGTAGTGACCAAGGATATTGAGCCAGACGCATTGGCCGTAGCGCGTTCCAAGCAGGAAAACAAACCCGGCTATGCGCGTAAATTGTTTGAAATGTTGAAGGCGAAGAAGGCTCGCCGCGACAAAGGAGCCTGAGTTATGTGTGGAATTGTTGGTGTTCTGGGCAGTCACGAAGCTGCCCCTATCCTGGTCGAAGCACTGAAGCGGCTTGAGTATCGCGGTTATGACAGCGCCGGTATTGCGACCGTGAACGATGGCGCTTTGGGCCGCCGACGGGCCGTCGGCAAGTTGGTGAACCTAAGCGACCTTCTGGTTCATAACCCCCTTCCAGGTAAATCCGGTATCGGTCACACACGCTGGGCCACCCATGGTGCCCCATCGGTTAACAATGCACATCCGCACAAGGCCGGGCCTGTCGCCGTAGTGCACAACGGCATCGTTGAAAACTATCGTGAACTGCGGGCCGAACTGGCCGAGAATGGGGTCGGTTTCGTGACGGATACCGACACTGAAACCGTTGCCCTGATGACGGAACGCTACATGTCCGAAGGGCTGTCTCCGGTCGACGCCGCGTTTAAAACCATTGATCGACTCAAAGGTGCATTTGCGCTCGCCTTTCTGTTCGACGGTCAAGAAGACCTGATTGTCGCAGCGCGCAAGGGTTCACCCCTGGCAATTGGTCACGGCGACGGTGAGATGTTTGTCGGGTCTGACGCAATCGCTCTGGCGCCTTTGACTGATCGTATTACATACCTTGAGGAAGGGGACCGTGCGGTTCTGACCCGCACGTCGCTTGAGATTCGAACCGAATCGGGAGAGCTTGCCAACCGCGAAATTCGGCAAATTCAAATCGATCAGACCCGTGCCGACAAAGGCGGCCACAAGCATTATATGGCCAAGGAAATTGCCGAACAGCCTGTTGTGGTGGCCGAAGCCATCCGCTCGTATCTTCCGACCGGAGGCGATCAGGTCGTATTGCCCGGTGACGGTCTGGATTTCACCAAGCTGGACCGTCTGACCATGGTGGCTTGCGGCACCGCATTCTATGCCTGCCTGACGGCGAAATACTGGTTCGAGCAGCTGGCCAAGATGCCGGTTGAAGTCGATATCGCCAGCGAGTTCCGCTATCGCGAACCTCCCATCTCTGACCGGACGTTGGCGCTGTTCGTAAGCCAGTCGGGCGAAACCGCCGACACGCTTGCTGCCCTGCGCTATTGCGAAGGCAAGGCAGACAAGATCGTCTCGGTCGTCAATGTCGCGGAAAGCTCGATTGCGCGCGAAAGCGATGTGGCGCTGCCGATCCATGCGGGTGTTGAGATCGGTGTTGCCTCGACCAAGGCGTTCACCTGTCAGCTTAGCGTGTTGCTGATGCTTGCCCTCAGGGCCGCTGCAGATCGAGGCACGCTGACCGATGAAGAGATCGCGGATCACGCGGCCGCCCTTCGCGGGTTGCCGACTGTGCTGAATGCTGCGCTGGATCAGAACGACGCTATTCGCCAATCCGCCCAGCGCCTGTCTGAGGCGCGCGACGTGCTGTTCCTGGGCCGCGGCCTCATGTACCCGCTAGCCATGGAAGGTGCGCTGAAGCTCAAGGAAATCAGCTACATCCACGCCGAAGGTTATGCGTCGGGTGAGCTGAAACACGGCCCCATCGCCCTGATCGACAAGCATATGCCGGTTGTTGTCATGGCCCCGCGTGATGCCGTGTTCGACAAAACAGTGTCGAATATGCAGGAGGTGATGGCGCGCAAGGGCAAGGTTATCCTTGTCTCCGACGATGATGGAATCTCTGAGGCTGAAGATGGTGTTTGGAGCACGATCCGTATGCCGCATGTCCACACCAGCCTTGCCCCGATCCTCTATTCGGTGCCTGCGCAGCTGCTGGCCTATCATACGGCTGTGGCCAAAGGCACAGATGTGGATCAGCCCCGCAATCTGGCAAAATCCGTCACGGTCGAGTGACCGGTCATGCAAGCCTATCTGGATCAGATCAAAGCACATGCCGATCCTGAGCGCGCAGAACAGGTGGCGGCCTACCACAAGGTAGACCGCCACTATCTGGGCGTTCCGAACCCGGTTCTGAACGATCTGACCAAGGCGTGGCGACGCGAACTTGAAGTCGCTGACCGCATCGCCATCGCCGACAGTTTGTGGCAGACCAACATTCACGAGGCACGGGTCGCGGCCGCAAAGCTGCTGACCCAAGCCCGCATCCGACCGGATGACGCGGTGTGGGATCTGTTGCAAAGCTGGCTGCCGGATTTCGATGCCTGGGCCGTGGCAGATCATGCCTGTATGGCGATGCAAAAGCGCCTTTCGGCTGATCCAACCCGGCTGGATCAGGTCGAACGTTGGACCACGTCGGGCCACATGTGGACCAAACGCGCCGCGCTGGTCGCCACCTTGCCCTGGACCAAACAGAACCATCCCAAACCGGAAGACCTGGCATGCCGCGACCGCATACTCGGCTGGGCTGCCACGTATGTCTCCGATCGGGAATGGTTTATCCAGAAAGCCATCGCATGGTGGCTGCGCGAATTGTCAAAGCATGATCCAGAGCGCGTAGTCGCGTTTCTGGAAACGCACGGCGCAAACATGAAACCCTTTGCCCGCAAAGAGGCTGGGAAATACCTGCGCGCTCAGTCGGAATAGACTTCCAGTTCCACCAACTCGTCATATGGCACCAACAGCGCGCGCATGGCTTCAAGCGACAGCCGTCCGCCACCGCCTTCGGGGCCTGGCGCAGGAATAAGCGTGACATAGGCCTGCGCCCCCGTGCGCGGCACAACCACGCGACCGTTGATTTCAGTCTGAACCAGCGGCGTCTGCAACCAACGCCCCGGTGTGTTGGGATCGCCCAGACCGGCAACCGTTGTTTTGGCCCCGGACCATCCGGCGGCGGCCACAGGCTCAGGGGTTACCTCCTCCGCCTCTGCTGCAACGGGTTCAGCCGCCGTCTCGCTGGGTGAACTCCCAAACACCCGATCCGTCGTGGACCGAACGGCATCGCAACCGGCAACGAGGCTAAAAGCTAAAACCAAAGCATATTTCATAACACAAAACCTAGAGCGCTGCGCCTAACTGTACCAGTCCAAAACGCAGATGGCACTTGCCGCGAACATGCCTCCGCTTTACCTATGAGCCATGACAGCTCCGCTTATAGACCCGTTTGCCCGCGCCATCACCTATCTTCGCGTCTCCGTTACGGATCGCTGCGATTTCCGCTGCGTCTACTGCATGTCCGAAGATATGAAGTTTCTTCCCAAAAAAGACCTTCTGACTCTGGAAGAGTTGGATCGTATGTGCACGACTTTCGTCAATTTGGGCGTCGAGAAATTGCGCATCACCGGGGGCGAACCACTGGTTAGGCGAAACATCATGTCATTCTTCAACAGCATGACCCGACATCTGGACAGCGGCGCCCTGAAGGAGCTGACGCTGACAACCAACGGATCACAATTGCACCGATTTGCGGATGATCTTTACGCAGCGGGCGTGCGGCGCGTGAATGTATCGCTCGATACGCTGGATGAAGACAAATTTGCCAAGGTCACCCGATGGGGCCGCCTGAAACAGGTGCTGAACGGCATTGACGCAGCGCAGAAGGCTGGCCTGCGGATCAAGATCAACGCTGTCGCTCTGAAAGGGTTCAACGAGCCCGAGCTACCCAAGATCACCGAATGGTGTGCCGAACGTGATATGGATCTGACCTGGATCGAGGTGATGCCCATGGGCGACATAGGCAACGAAGACCGGCTGGATCAGTATTGGTCGCTCAAGGACGTCCGCAAGGAATACCAGAACCACTATACGGTCACTGATCTGGCCGAACGGACAGGTGGCCCGGCGCGGTATGTCAGGCTTGAAGAGACCGGTCAAAAGATCGGTTTCATAACGCCACTCAGCCATAACTTCTGCGAAAGCTGCAACCGCGTGCGCCTGACCTGCACTGGTGAGATCTACATGTGCCTTGGCCAGGAAGATATGGCTGATCTGCGCGCACCCCTGCGCGATCATCCCGATACCGAGAAACCGTTGGAAGACGCGATCCGCGCAGCCATCAATCTCAAGCCCAAGGGCCATGATTTCGACTATTCCCGGCAAGCCGTCGACGGTCAGATGAGCCGCCACATGAGTCATACGGGCGGCTGAGATGCCCGATAGATGCGCGCAGCCGACGCTGCTGTACAAACTGTACTGCGGTCTCATATCTATTGCCGAACCCCTGATTTGGCGGAAAGTACGCAACAAACTACACGCTGCGGGTGTTCCCGAAAGCCGCCAGCAAGAACGGCTTGGCCATGCCAGTTTGCCGCGCCCAGATGGGCAGCTGATCTGGTTTCACGCGGCCAGTGTGGGTGAAAGCCTATCGGTTCTAAGCCTGATCAACCGTCTGGGGCAGCGCCTGCCGAATGCTGAGTTTCTCATCACCTCAGGCACCCCGACCTCGGCGACGTTGATTGCTAAGCGCTTGCCTGCCCGGACGCGCCACCAGTATCCGCCATTGGACAGCGCCGCTCCGGTGCGCGAGTTTCTGGACCACTGGAAACCCGATGCAGGCATCTTTGTAGAAAGTGAAATCTGGCCCCGGCTGATCGTAGAGGCCGCAAATCGCGGCACGCCACTGGCGCTCTTGAATGCCCGGCTATCTGACAAATCAGTGGACAGTTGGAATAAGCGCCCCAATACTGCGCGCTTCATTCTGGATCATTTCAAGGTATTTCTGACCCAGAACGACAAAACCGCCGCCAATCTGATCGCAATTGGTGCAGACGCGGATCGCGTACAGCCCGGCACCAACCTCAAGGCCATGTCTGACCCCTTGCCCGTGGTTCAGGACATCCTGACCAATACCCAGGCGCAGATAAATGGTCGCCCGCTGTGGATTGCCAGTTCGACCCATGCAGGCGAAGAGGAGGCCGTATTGGCAGCCCACAAAGCGTTGCTGCGGCGCTGGCCTGACTTGCTACTGCTGCTGATCCCGCGCCATCCAGAACGCCGGGATGAGGTCTTGAAGCTAGCCAGCGATGCAGGGCTATCCACCGCTCAACGTAGCGCTGATCAGATAATAACAGCAGACACACAGGTCTATGTCGCGGATACATTGGGGGAAACCGGAACCTGGTACGCCCTCTGCCCCATTGTTTTCCTGGGGGGATCGCTGAAAGAGATCGGCGGCCATAACCCCTTTGAACCAGTTCAGGCGGGGGCTGCGGTGATCACCGGTCCCGGCTATTTCAACTTCGCCGAAACCTTTGAGCCGCTCATCAAATCGGGCGGCGCCGTCCGGATCAATTCGGCCAACGCGCTATCAGATGCCGTTGCTCTCTGGCTATCAGATGCCTCTGAACTGCACACCGCACGAATGGCGGCCAACGCCTGCGTGAAAACACAGAAATCTGCGTTGGATGCAGTAATCGACACGCTCTGCGCTCGCCTCTCCCTCGGCTGACAAAACACACTGATCCGTCTTCATCTGGCTAAAAATATCTCGGGGGTGTGGGGGCAGAGCCCCCACCCTTCCCATCAAGCAGCAGGCATCCGCTGCTCAACAATCTCGGCCCACCAACTACACCCGGCAGGAATAGCCTCGTCGTTGAAATTATACTCGGGATGATGAACCATGGCCGTATCTCCATTGCCCACCAGAATATAAGCCCCCGGACGCTCTTCGAGCATAAAGGCAAAATCCTCACCCCCCATGACAAGGGGCGCCTCGTCACAGCTGCCCGAGACCGATTTCGCCACCTCGGCCGCGAAATCGGTCTGCTCGTCACTGTTCACCATCACCGGATAGCCACGAATATAGGTCACATCCGCCGTGCCACCAAAGGTCGCTGCAACTCCTGCGCAAATCTCGTTGATCCGTTTCTCGGCAAGATCGCGCATCTCTTTGCTCATGGTACGTACGGTGCCTTTGATCTGCACAGTTTGAGGAATGACATTGAACGCCTTCGAGGATGTCTCGAATGATGTCACAGACACCACGACCTGATCGATCGGGTCGGCATTGCGCGAGGCAATCGTCTGCAACGCCAGAACCGCCTGCGCGGTCATCACGGTCGTATCCACGGTCTCCTGCGGTTTCGCGGCGTGGCCACCGCGTCCTTCAAAGGTGATGTCGAACTGATCGGTCGCGGCAAAGAACGAACCCGGACGGATCGAGAAGCTGCCGACCGGACGGCCCGGCCAGTTGTGCATGCCGTAGACTTCCTGAATGTTCCAGCGCGCCATCATGCCGTCTTCGCACATTTCGCGACCACCGCCGCCACCTTCTTCAGCGGGCTGGAAGATCACCACTACAGTACCGTCAAAATTACGCGTTTCCGAAAGGTATTTCGCCGCCCCGAGCAGCATCGCCGTATGTCCATCATGGCCACAAGCATGCATCGCCCCATCGGTTTTCGAGGCGTAATCCAACCCCGTCGCCTCGTGAATCGGCAGCGCATCCATATCAGCACGCAGACCGATGACTTTGCCACTCGAGTCTGATTTGCCCTTGATCACACCGACAACCCCGGTGCGACCGATCCCGGCAACGACCTCGTCGCAGCCGAACTCTTTCAGTTTGTCCGCGACCAAAGCACTGGTGCGGTGGGTTTCAAACAGAATCTCGGGGTTTTCATGAATATCCCGTCGCCATTCGGTGATTTCGGCCTGCAATTCGGCAAAGCGGTTCTTAACTGGCATGTCTTCTCTCTCCTAATTCAAGCCGCCGGCATCCGGCGCTCGACCATTTCGGCAAACCAGGAGCATCCCATCGGGATGATCTCATCGTTAAAATTGTATTCAGGGTGGTGCAGCCCGGCGCTGTCGCCATTGCCCAGCACGATGAACGCTCCGGGGCGTTCTTCCAGCATGAACGAGAAATCTTCGCCGCCCATCACCATGGGCGCTTCATCACAGCTGCCACCTACGGAAATGGCGGCCTCAGCGGCAAATTCCGTCTGTTCTTCGGCGTTGATCGTCACCGGAACTCCACGCGTGTATGAGACTTTGACAGTGCCACCGAAGGTTTCAGCAATACCCTCAGCCACCTCGCTTAGCCGCGTCTCGATCAGGTCGCGCATTTCGTTCGAATGCGTTCGTACAGTACCGCGCACCTGCGCCGATTGAGGGATCACATTGAACGCTTTGGATGAGGTCTCGACCGAAGTCACAGACAGAACCGCCTGTAAAATAGGGTCCGCGTTACGCGACACGATGGTCTGAAGTGCCACGATCAGTTGCGACAACATCACTGTAGTATCAATTGTTTCATGCGGTTTCGCCGCGTGGCCGCCTCGACCTTCCAGATGAATGTCGAACTCATCCGCAGCCGCCAGCAGCGGGCCAGACCGGATCGCGAACTGCCCCGTCGGCACACCTGGCACATTGTGCATGGCATAGACTTCCTGAATGCCGAACCGATCCATCAGACCGTCTTTGCACATCGCCTCGGCCCCATTGCCGCCTTCTTCCGCTGGTTGGAAAATCACAATGGCCGTGCCGTCGAAGTTCCGCGTCTCAGACAAGTATTTCGCCGCGCCCAACACCATCGCCGTATGGCCATCATGGCCACAGGCATGCATGGCGCCATCGGTTTTCGAGGCATAATCAAGGCCCGTCTGCTCCTGCATCGGCAGCGCGTCCATATCGGCACGCAGGCCGATCACACGGCCCTGCGTGTCGGTCTTGCCCTTGATGACGCCAACAACACCGGTGCGGCCAATGCCCGTCACAACCTCATCGCAACCGAACTCTTTCAGCTTTTCAGCCACCAAGGCGCTGGTGCGGTGGGTGTCATAAAGGATCTCAGGATGTTGATGAATATCCCGCCGCCAACCGGTGATTTCTTCGTGCATTTCGGCAAGTCGGTTCTTGATTGGCATCTGATCCTCCCAAATCAGGCGACGGGTAATCGTCGTTCCACCAGCTCGGCAAACCAGCTGCAACCGGCGGGAATGGCGTCGTCATCGAAGTTGTATTCCGGGTGATGGCACATGGCCGTGTCCCCGTTTCCGATAAAGATGTAGGCTCCGGGCCGTTCTTCAAGCATGTAAGCAAAATCTTCTGACGGCATGATTGGATCGGTGCTGTCATTGACCTTGCCTGCCACGGCCTGCGCGGCCTCAGCAGCATAGATGGTTTCATCGTCCGAATTCACCGTCACCGGATAGCCCGGTGTCCACGTCATCTTAGCCGAAGCTCCAAAGGCCGAGGCAGTGTCCTCGGCGATCCGGCGCACGCGTTCTTCAGCGACCTTTCGATATTCTGGGTCAAGTGTGCGAACAGTTCCCCGCAACCGCACCGTATGGGCAATCACATTCGAGGCCACACTATCGGTTTCAAATGTCCCGACGGTCAGCACCACCCTTTTGATAGGGTCCACGGTACGGGACACCACTGATTGCAAAGCTACAACAATGTGCGACGCAATCAGCGTTGTATCTACCGCCTCATGCGGGGCGGCAGCATGACCGCCTTTACCCGTTACAACAATTTCGAATTCATCCGAAGAAGCCAGCAATGCGCCTGGTCGAATGGCAAACTCACCAACCGGCATCCCAGGCATGTTGTGCATGCCATAGACTTCTTGAATACCCCAGCGCTCCATCAGCCCGTCCTGACACATGGCCAGACCACCTGCCCCGCCTTCTTCGGCAGGCTGGAAAATCAACACAACGGTACCGTCAAAATTCCTCGTCTCGGCCAGATACTGCGCGGCGCCCAACAGCATCGAGGTATGACCGTCATGACCACAGGCATGCATCTTACCAGAAACGGTCGAAGCATAGTCCAGTCCCGTCGCCTCTTCTATGGGCAGCGCATCCATGTCGGCACGCAGCCCGATAACACGGCCTAGCGTATCCTGACGTCCCTTGATCACGGCAACCACGCCAGTCTTGCCGATGCCGGGCGTGATCTCATCCACACCGAACTCCTTCAGTCGGTCGACCACAAACCCTGCCGTTTCTTCCACATCATACATCAGCTCGGGATGCATATGCAGGTGACGGCGCCATTTGGTGATCTCGCCATGCATTTCGGCGAGCCGGTTCTTGACGGGCATCTTTAACCTCTCCTTTGAGATGTTATTCGCAGAGCCTCTTTACCAGACGCTCCATAAATTTTTGACCTGCGTTGAATTGAGAAATCGTAATGAACTCATTCGGCTGATGGGCCTGCGCGATATCACCTGGGCCGCAGATAACAGCGGAATAACCAGCTTCCTGAAACTGCCCCGCCTCGGTGCCATAGCTTACCACATGTGTCGCATTGTCACCGGTGAGCGCGCGCACCAGCGTCTCAGCCTCGCCATCTTCTTCAGGCACAAGACCTGGGATCGAAAAATGCTCGGACAGCTCGATCCGGGCGTCGGGATGAACCGCTTGCATCCGCGCCTCGACTTCACGAACCTTATCGAAATAGGCCTTCTGCCAGACCGATTTTTCATCGTCCGGAACGGTGCGGAAATCCATCATGAAGCGACAGTCTTTGGCAGTGATATTATGCGCGGTTCCGCCTTCGATCATACCAACATGGCAGGTAGTCCAAGGCGGATCGAACACTGACGCAATGTCTGAAGGTTGCGCCGCCATATTCTCGGCGTTCCAATCATTGGCCCAATTGATCAGCGGCGCGGCCTCCATGATCGCATTGACGCCTGTGTGCATGATTGAGCTGTGAACTTCGAACCCCACCACATGCGTGTCAAAGCCAAACCCGCCCTTATGGCCGGTGACGGCCTGCATCATCGACGGCTCGCCCACAATCACGGCTGATCCTTTGGGCAGAACCTCCTGCATGTGGGCGATCATCGGCGGCGCGCCGGTGCAGCCAACCTCTTCATCAAAGCTCAACGCCAGTTGCAGGGGGCGTTTGGTGTCATCGTGATGCGCCTCGACCAAGGCCCAGATCGCCAGCGCGTCAAAGCCCTTCATGTCGCAGGTGCCACGCCCGAAATACTTGCCATCTTTCTCGGTCACGACAAATGGATCGGTGTCCCAAGGCTGGCCATCGATGGGAACAACATCAGTGTGACCTGATAGGACAATCGCGCCCTCTTCCCACGGGCCGACATGCGCGAACAGAGCCGCCTTATGCGGCTGATCCGGATCAGGCCAACGATGCGGTTCGATCCCGTGGCTTTGCAGATACGCCTCGACCCAATCCACCAGCGGTAAATTCGTATCGCGACTGACAGTCGGGAATGAGATCAGCTTAGTCATGATCTCTAGCGGAGACAGGCGCTCAGCCATGAGGGTCAATATCCGCTGTCAGTGGTCAAAACAAAATGGCCCGGTTCAACCTCGTTGTATTGCGAGGGTTCGGGCGCGTATCCAATCGGATGAATTGGCGACGGGATCGGTTTGAAGTTCAAGTCTTTTTCCGACTTGCGCTTGTTCGGGTCGGCAATTGGTACCGCCTTCATCAGTGCCTGCGTATAAGGGTGCTGTGGGTTCTCAAACACCCGAGCACGCGGGCCCAGTTCGACAATGCGGCCCAGATACATCACACCGACATGGTGACTAACCCTCTCGACCACCGCCATGTCATGGCTGATGAACAGATAGCTGAGGCCAAGCTCGGACTGCAGCTCCATCATCAGATTCAGCACCTGCGCCTGAACCGAGACGTCCAGCGCCGAAACGGCCTCATCCGCGATGATTAGCTTGGGATTCAGCGCCAGTGCTCGCGCAATCGCAATCCGTTGCCGCTGACCACCCGACATCTCATGCGGGAAGCGGCGCATGAAGCTGCGCGGCAGTTGCACTTTGTCGAACAGTTGCGCCACGCGGTCCTGCAGTTCTGACCCCGACGCAACCCCATAGTTCCGCATCGGTTCGGCGACCTGATCAACCAATTGCATCTGCGGGTTCAGCGAGGCGAACGGATCCTGAAAGATCATCTGCATGTCCAGCCGCGCTTTGCGCAGGCCGGCCTGGTCCAGCTTCATGATGTCGACACCGTCCAGATCGACCTCACCCGCCATCGGCTCCACCAACCGCAGGATCGAGCGCCCTGCCGACGACTTGCCACACCCAGATTCGCCAACGAGGCTGAGTGTTTGCCCCCGGTTCAGCGTGAACGAGACATCTTCGACTGCATGCACGTTCGAGATGGTCCGGCGCAGCAATCCGCCTTTCACCGCAAATCGCGTGGTCAGGTTCTTGACCGTCAGCAACACTTCGTTCGTACCCGGGATCGGAGCGATCTTCTGGCCTTCCTCACCCAGCAGTTTCATTGGCTCGGGCGCGGCTTTACCCTGCATCTCGCCCAATTTCGGAACCGCCGCCAGCAACGCCTTGGTGTAATCGTGCTGCGGGTTTTCGAAGATTTCTTTGACGGTGCCTTCCTCGACCTTGTTGCCGCGGAACATAACCACCACGCGGTCCGCCATCTGCGCGACCACAGCCATGTCATGGGTGATAAACATCACCGCCGTTCCGGTCTCGCGTTTGAGGCGGTCCATCAGCGCCAGAATCTCGGCCTGGATGGTCACATCCAATGCAGTAGTGGGTTCATCCGCAATCAGCAGGCGAGGCTCACACGCCATGGCCATGGCGATCACCACACGCTGGCGCATGCCACCGGACAGTTCATGCGGATATTGCTTCAAACGTCGCTCGGGCTCGGGGATGCGCACCTGACGCAATAATTCCAGCGCGCGCTCTTCGGCCTGCGCTTTGTTCATGTCCTTGTGGATTCGCAATCCTTCGGTGAGCTGCCGTCCGACGGTGAAAACCGGGTTCAAGGCCGTCATCGGCTCCTGAAAGATCATTCCGATCTCATTTCCGCGAATCTGCTTCATCAGATCTTGATCGGCGTGGGACAGATCCATTTCCTCGCCACCGCGGCGATCGAAAAGCAGTTGCCCGCCAGCAATTTCACCGCCGCCGAACTCGACCAAGCGCATCAGCGATAGAGATGAGACTGATTTGCCCGACCCCGATTCGCCCACGATACAGACGGTTTCGCCTGGGTTGACCTCGAACGAGACGTCCTCGACGCCCACCACTGGGCCATCTTTAGTTTGAAATTCGACCCGCAGTTTTTTGATCTGGGCAATTGGCTGATCCAGCACGCGCGCTCTCCCCTTGGCGGCTTTTCGGATTGGGTGCCAAACGCTAAGGCGGGCAGATGTGAAAAGTCAAACCGATAGGTCAAATTTCGCAAGGCAAGGCTTGCAATTTTCCAAAACTCTGTTTCGATACGCCGCGTAACCGTTCTGGGGAGAGGTCTGAATACACGAAGGCGATACAATCGTTTCCGTTTGATTCCAAATCCTTATCCCTTTTGACGGCCACGCCTAACCCGCGGGCATCGCGGAGATAATCGAGACACGTATGTGTCCAACATGGAGTGTATGATGAAAATCAAAACCCTTTTGCTTGGTGCGATTGCAAGCACGGCAATGGCCCCGATGGCCATGGCCGAGCGTGGATCGGACGGCAATGTCAGCATCATTTACTGGCAAGCCCCATCGATCCTGAACCCGTTCCTTTCGGGTGGCACCAAGGATGTGGAATCCGCGTCGCTAGTGATTGAGCCGCTCGCCCGGTACAATCAAGATGGCGAAATGGTTCCGTTCCTGGCATCCGAAATTCCGACAGTTGCAAATGGTGGCGTCAGCGAAGACCTGACCTCGATCACTTGGAAAATCGCGCCGGGAATCACCTGGTCAGACGGCACACCTTTCACCTCCGCTGATGTAGTGTTCACTGCAAACTATTGCATGGACCCAGAAGGCGGTTGTGCGCAGGTGACCAAATTTGAAGGTGTCACCAATGTCGAAGCTGTCGATGATCTGACCGTCAAAGTCACATTCGATGCGCCGACCCCGTTCCCTTACGGCCCGTTCGTGGGTGGTGAGAGCCCGATCATCCAGGCGGCACAGTTCGCGGATTGCATGGGAGCCAAAGCGCCCGAATGCACCGAGCAGAACTTTAACCCGATCGGCACAGGCCCGTTTGTTGTCACCGAGTTCAAGCCAAATGACGTGATCACTTTCAAGGCCAATGATAACTACCGTGACCCGGCAAAGCCTGCGTTCGCAACGGTGACATTCAAAGGCGGTGGCGATGCAACTGCTGCTGGTCGTGCGGTCATGGAAACCGGCGAATTTGACTATGCCTGGAACTTGCAGCTTGCGCCTGAAGTGATCGCGCAGATGCAGGAAGGCGGCAAAGGTACTCCGGTCGCAGGCTTCGGCCCGCTGGTGGAACGCATCATGCTGAACCAGACCAACCCGTCGCCAGATCTGCCGGAGGGCGAGCGTTCGACTGCAACGCATCCGCACCCGTTCCTGCAGGACCCTGCTGTTTACAAGGCCATGTCGCTGGCCATCGACCGGCCGCTGCTGGTTGAAATCGGCTACGGTCAGGCCGGTAAGGTTACCTGCAACTGGGTACCTGCGCCTGCCGCGGTGAATTCCGACACATTCAGCTGCGATACTCAGGATATAGAAGGTGCCAAGAAGCTTCTGGATGACGCGGGTATCGTTGATTCCGATGGCGATGGAATCCGTGAAAAAGACGGTGTACCGCTGAAGATTGTCTACCAGACCTCTACCAACGCAGTTCGCCAGGACTTCCAGGCGCTGATCAAAGAATGGTGGAGCCAAATCGGTATCGAAACTGAGCTGCGCAACATCAACGCTTCGGTCTTCTTTGGTGGTGATCCGGGTTCGCCTGACACCTTCCAGAAGTTCTATGCCGACGTTGAAATGTATGCCAACACCTTCAACGGCACTGACCCGCAGTCCTATCTGGGCAACGGCCTGTGCGACAAGGCACCCAAGCCTGAAAGCCAGTGGCAGGGCGAGAACATCAGCCGTTTCTGCAACGAAGAGTTCGACAAGCTGCATGGCAAACTGGCCGAAACCGCAGGTGCGGATGAGCGCGCGCAGATCGCGCGTCAGCTGAACGACATCATGGTTGAAAATGGCGGAATGATCCCGCTGGTGCACCGTGGTCGTCTGTCGGCACACGCCAATACGCTGGGTGGCGTTGTCCTGAACGTTTGGGACAGCGAGCTGTGGAACATTGCGGACTGGTACCGCAAGACCGGTTCCTAAGCGTTAATCTTGCAAAACCGCGCCCCGACCCATATCGGGGCGCGGTCATTTGCAGACCACTCCAACAAGAAGACGCATATAAAGGCGCCTCTTAATGCTCAACTTTACCATCAGACGACTGGTGCTGGCCGTTCCCACGCTACTGTTCATCAGCCTCGTCATCTTCCTGCTCCTCGAACTCGCACCCGGCGATCCGATGGCGCAGGTTCCACTTACCGTCCCCCCCGAAGTCAAAGAGAAGATGCGCGAGGCACTGGGCCTCGGTCAGCCGATGCATATCCGGTTCTGGAAATGGATCGTGCAGTTCTTCTGGATCGAACCGCAGGTTCTGGTCGACTCGATCTTTGGTACAACCTTCTCCGAAGGTGACCTGCGCGTGATTTCGTGGCAGACCCGCTCACCCGTCATGGACATCGTCGTTCAGCGCATCCCGCAGACCCTGTGGGTTGTTGGCACCGCTTATGTGGTCGCCATCCTGATCGCTCTGCCCATCGGTATCTATTCGGCTTACCGGCAGTATTCCTGGTTCGACCAGATGGGCACATTCGTGTCGATGGTCGGCTTCTCGGTACCGCCGTTCTTCTCGGGCGTATTGGTGATCGTGATCTTCTCAGTCCAGCTTGGGTGGTTCCCGTCGATCTATGACACTACCCATGTGGTCAATAGCTGGGACAGCTTTGTTGTACAGCTCAAACAGATGATCATGCCGGTCATGGTTCTGGCTCTGCAGATCACCGCACAGCTCAGCCGATTCATGCGCGCCTCGATGCTGGACAACCTTAATCAGGATTATGTCCGCACCGCCCGCGCCAAGGGCCTCAGCGAATACACGGTCGTCATGGTCCACGTCCTGCGCAACTCGATGATCCCTGTGGTCACCGTTATCGCGCTGGGTATTCCGGCCATCTTCGGCGGAGCGATCATTACCGAGCAGGTGTTCAAAGTGAACGGCATCGGCCAGTTGTTGATCGGGGCTATTCAGGCCAATGACTTGCCGATGGTCCAAACCCTGACCTTCATATTTGCCGTGCTGATCGTCCTGTTCAATCTGATCGCCGACGTTCTCTATGGCATTCTGGACCCGAGGATTCGTTATGACTGATCATGATCGTACCGATACACTGGTCCCGGACGAAGGGCTTGCGCCCGCCTCGACAGCGCTGCCAACCACCGATGTGATGGAAGAACTGGCCACCCCACCGCGGAGCCAATGGCGCGATGTCTGGGATCAGTTCAAGACCCACAAAGGCGCGATGATCGGAGCGATTCTGTTCATCTTCATCGTCGCAGGCGTCTATCTGGGCCCATACTTATGGAGCATCGACCCCACTCAGATCGACATCCGTTCGCGCAATCAGGGCCCCAGTTGGGCGCATCCCTTTGGCACCGACCAGTTGGGCCGCGATATCCTAGCTCGCATGATGTCAGGCGGTCAGACATCGGTGTCAGTCGGCATCACCGCGATGCTGTTGGCGCTGTTTCTGGGCTCGTTCATCGGTGTTCTGGCCGGGTTTTTCAAACGGCTGGATGGCCCACTGATGCGCCTGACGGATCTGTTCTTGGCCTTGCCGTTGCTACCGCTGCTGCTGGTCATGATGCTGCTCTTCCGCGAGCCGCTATCTGCTGCCTTCGGGTTAGAGCGTGGAATCTTCATCCTGATCGTCTGCGCCATCGGCATCACCTCATGGATGCCCACAGCGCGGATCGTGCGCGGCGATGTGCTGGCGATCAAAGAGCGTGAGTTCGTTCTGGCCGCCCGGTCCATCGGCACCAGCAATGGCCAGATCATCACCCGGCACATCCTGCCGAATGTTCTGTCTCCGATCATGGTGTCGGCCACGCTGGGGATTGCAACTGCGATCATCACCGAAAGCGCGCTTTCCTTCCTCGGCCTCGGATTTCCGCCGGACTTCCCGACATGGGGTCGGCTGCTCTTCGATGGCGTCGACTATCTGCAGCAATACCCTGAGCGCGTGTTCTGGCCCGGACTGGCGATCTCACTAACCGTCCTCAGTGTAAATTATCTGGGTGACGGCCTGCGCGATGCGCTGGATCCACGTATTCGCGGACGATAAGCAAACTTAGTCGGCGCGCTTCAGCGCGCCGGCCAATACGATGATAAGAACGGCCAGCGGTAAAAGAACTGCAAAGGCAAATCTCAGCGTCATCAACTCGGCCAGAAATCCGATCAGAGGCGGCCCGATCAACAACCCTCCGTATCCCAATGTCGCGACGCTTGCGATCGCCTGTCCGGGCGGGACATGCGGGTCGTTGGCCGCACGGCTAAAGGCCAGAGGCATGATTACCGCATAGCCCACTCCCATCAGAGCAAAACCTGCCAAAGCCAATCCTGCCCCTCCCGCCGATACTACGCCAAACACGCCCAGCGCGGCGCAAACGCCGCCAAATCGTGCTGTTGCAACAGGCCCGAAACGCGCGATCACCACCCCGCCCGCAAGCCGGAACGCAACCATTGTGACCGAGAAGACCGCATAGCCCAACGCCGCGATACTCTCAGCCGCACCGGTAACGTCACGCAGGAAAATCGCGCTCCAATCCGCAACAGCCCCTTCGCCCAAAGCGCCGCACAGCGCTGTGAAACCCACAAGGATCAGGGCACCCGATGGCAAAGCGAACACCGATCCAGGTTTCGAAGCCGATCGTTTCGAAGTCCAGCGTACCCAAGACAAAACAAGCGCAAGCGCGACGACAACGCCACCCGCTAGCAGAAAATGTTGCAACACTGACAGCCCCATCTGTACGGCACCGTATCCGCTGAGCGCCCCCAGCCCAGCTCCAAGGCTCCACATCGCGTGAAAGGACGACATGACCGGTTTGTCATAGGCCTGTTCGACCTCTGCCGCCCAGGCGTTCATCGCAACATCCATCGAGCCATGGAAAGCTCCGAACACAAACAGAAACGCCGCAAGCGACCAGAACCCGCCGGCGAGAGCCAAAAGAATCAGGGAAAAGGTATAGAGAACCGCGATAACCCGCGTGATCGCCACTGCCCCAAACTTGTCGGTCAAACGGCCTGTGATCGGAAACGAACACACGGCCCCTGCAGCCATGAACAGCAAACCAAGCCCTAGCGCCTCGTGCGTCAGATCCAGCCTGTCCCGAACCGCAGGTATGCGCGATGCCCAGATGCCGAACAGCGCACCGTTCAGGATAAACATGGCGGCCACAGCCCGCCACGCCGCAACAATACCGATCACAGGGAATCCTCATAAAATCTGCCAAACGCCACCCGTTCTACAGATCATTCGTCGCCCGGCATAGACCGCTTATTCAATTCGCTTCCGGATCTGGCGCACCCCGAACCAAACGGCAAGGATGACAGGCACGGTCACAATTGCCGTCAGCATCCCTTTGCTAATCCCGGCCTGCGTCAGTGGGTAGAGCAAGTAGCTGACCAGAGACACCGCATAGTAGCTGATCGCCACCACAGATAATCCCTCGACTGTGTGCTGCAATCTAAGGGCCAGATCAGCACGTCGGTCCATGCTTTCCAGCAGAGCCTGGTTTTGAGCGCTGCGTTCGACATCGACACGGGTACGCAACAGGTCGCCGGCGCGAATAGCCCTGTCGGACAAGGCCTGCAAACGTCGCTCGGTTGATTTCACCGTCCGCATCGCGGGGTCATAACGACGCATCATGAAATCGGCAAAACTCTGACGTCCATTGAATCTTTGCTCACGCAACACTTCGATGCGCTGATTAACAATCGCCTCATAGGCACCCGTGGCGCCGAACCGAAAAGAACACCGTGCCGAAAGTGTCTCAAGCTCGATCGAAGTAGACAGAAGATCCGGCAACAATTCGTCCGGGTGGGCTGTTTCATCGGACATCTGCCCCATCAGGCGGGTCAATTGACCATCCAGTTCGCCGATGCGCGGCATCAGTTGCTTGACCCGTGCAAATCCCAGCATCGACATTGCCTTGTAGGTCTCAATCTCGCACAGCCGCTGAACGATCCGCCCGGTCCGACGCCGCCCGGTGCCTTTCTTGACAAACATCGCAAGGCGCATATGCCCCGCCGGATCAATTCGGAAATCGCAAGCGCAGATCGCAGCATCATCCAGCACCCGCGCCACTGCTAGGCTTTCCGGCTCGAACCACTGAGCCAGCGAAGCCTTTGCCGCCTCATCTCCCTCGTACTCGACCACGCGAATTAAGGCCGATGTCACCCGCTGCCCCGGGCTCGCAATCAACCAGTCTGGCGGAAACACCTCAAAGTCTGCCGGATTGAACGCACGTTCACTGACGTTCGGAGTGATCGCGGTATAGGTCACAAACTCGGTATGTTGTTCCCATTTCAGCCAATGACGCCCGATCTGACCCGCGTAGTGAGTGGCTTCTGGCTGAGGGTGCTGCGCGCCGTGGCGATCCAGCAGATTGATCAGGTGGGCCATATCCTCGCCACGATCGCGCGTAGCCGCTTCTTTGGGCTTCTTGATCGCCAGAAACACAACCGTGCTGGGCAAGGGTGCAACCGGAAATGGGCGTGCATGCAGTTCATTGGCCAGCGTATAGCGAAGCGGATGATTGTCTATGGGCGTCATGTAAGGCTCCGGTGTATCACCGGCACTATAAGGCAGACCGACACAACATCAATTGTTTATTTATTTCAATTACTTACAAGGATACAACGGTATACAATCCCGCTATCTTATTGATTCGGCTCCCATAGCTCGATGGGATTGCCTTCAGGATCGTGGATGCGGGCGAATTTCCCGACCTCGCTGTCCCACTTCGGGTTCGTCTCGACGGTGATTCCGGCGTTCTGTAGTTGGTCGATCAACGCGCTCAGGTCATCAACACGAAAATTGATCATCCATTGCTGCTCGGAGCGGCCGAAATACTCGGTGTCCTGCGCAAAGGGTGCGAACACCGTATATCCTTCCCGCTGCTTCCAGGGCACAGGATCGTAGTGATTGACGCCCAAATGCTTCTCATACCAAGCACTCAACGCCTGCGGATCACGGGCCCGAAAGAATATCCCGCCAATTCCATTTACCTTCTGCATGGTCTGCCTCCGACTATCCCGAACACTCGCCAAGTTTAACACAGCCCGCTTGCTTCATATGGCTAAAAAACCTTGAGGGGGTTGGAGGCAAGCCCCCATCTCATCACAAAAGAAAAGGGCGCCCTCAGGCGCCCTTTGCAATCAGATTGTCCCTTCTGATCAATCGATCATGGGCAACAGCTTGTCGAGCGAAGCCTTGGCGTCGCCATAGAACATGCGGGTGTTCTCCTTGAAGAACAGCGGGTTCTCGATGCCCGAATAGCCGGTGCCCTGACCACGCTTGGACACAAACACCTGCTTGGCTTTCCAGCATTCCAACACCGGCATCCCGGCGATGGGGCTGTTCGGGTCTTCCTGCGCCGCAGGGTTCACGATATCGTTCGAGCCAATCACGATGGCCACATCCGTATCCGGGAAGTCGTCGTTGATCTCGTCCATCTCCAGAACAATGTCATACGGCACCTTCGCCTCGGCCAGCAGCACGTTCATGTGGCCCGGCAGACGACCGGCAACGGGGTGGATCGCAAAGCGCACGTTCTTGCCCTTGGCGCGCAGCTTGCGGACCAGCTCGGACACCGACTGCTGCGCCTGCGCCACGGCCATGCCGTAGCCGGGGATGATGACGATACTATCTGCGTCATTCAGCGCTGCAGCTACGCCATCTGCCTCAATGGCAATCTGCTCGCCCTCAACAGCCATCTGCTCGCCTTGCGGGCCACCAAAGCCACCTAAGATCACGCTGACAAAGTGACGGTTCATCGCCTTACACATGATGTAGGACAGGATTGCACCAGACGAGCCCACCAATGCACCAACCACGATCAGCAGGTCGTTGCCTAGCGAGAAGCCGATGGCCGCAGCCGCCCAACCCGAATAGCTGTTCAGCATCGACACAACCACCGGCATGTCGGCCCCGCCGATGCCCATGATCAGGTGATAACCGATGAACAGCGCTGCCAGCGTCATCAAGAACAGCGGGAAGAAACCGCCCGAATTGGTGTACCAGATCAGACAGATCAACGACAAAGCAGCCGCACCCGCGTTCAGAGCATGACCGCCCGGAAGCTTGGTCGCCGCCGAGGTCACCTTGCCCGCCAACTTGCCATAAGCCACGACCGATCCAGTAAAGGTGATCGCACCGATGAAGATACCGAGGAACAGCTCAACATGCAGGATCGCCAGTTCGGCCGCGGTCTTCTTCGCGATCAGCTTGGCGAACGCCCCCAGATCGGACAGGTCCGCCTGAGACGCGCTGTCAGCAATCGCCATGACTTGCGCCACATTGCCGATCTCGAAATGGGCATTGAATCCCACGAACACAGCCGCGAGACCCACCAGCGAATGCATCGCGGCCACAAGCTGCGGCATCTCGGTCATCTGCACGCGTTGCGCCACATACTGACCGATCAGACCACCGCCCGCGATCAGCAGCAACGACAGCAGCCACAGGCCTGAACCCGGACCAACCAGCGTGGCAAAAACCGCCAGCGCCATACCAACAATGCCATACCAGACCGCCCGCTTGGCGCTTTCTTGGTTCGACAATCCACCCAGAGACAGGATGAAAAGGACAGCCGCAACGACATAGGCGGCAGTAGTGAAGCCAAATTCCATTTGCCCGGCCTCCTTAAGATTTCTGGAACATGGCGAGCATGCGCCGGGTTACGAGGAAGCCGCCGAAGATGTTGATTCCGGCCATGAAGACGCTAAGCGCTGCCAGCAGAATGACAAGGAAAGATCCTGATCCGATCTGCATTAAGGCCCCAACGATAATGATCGACGAGATCGCGTTGGTGATCGCCATCAGTGGTGTGTGCAGGCTGTGGCTCACATTCCAGATCACCTGGAAGCCCACAAAGATCGCCAGCACAAAGACGATGAAATGCTGCATGAAGCTGGCCGGAGCGATCAACCCCACCAGCAACATCAACGCACCGCCGACGCCCAGCAACGTGAACTGTTGCTTGGTCTGCGCTTTGAAGGCCGCGATTTCCTGCGCCCTTTTCTCTTCCGGTGTCAGTTCCTTGACCTCGGCCTTAGGCTGTGCCGCAATCGCCTGCACCTTGGGCGGAGGTGGCGGGAAGGTGATCTCGCCCTCATGGGTCACGGTCGCGCCACGGATCACGTCATCTTCCATGTCGTGATTGACCTTGCCGTCCTTCTCGGGTGTCAGGTCAGCCATCATGTGACGGATATTGGTCGCGTACAGAGACGATGACTGCGCCGCCATCCGGCTGGGGAAGTCGGTATAGCCGATAATGGTCACGCCATTGTCGGTCACGATCTTCTCATCCGGCACCGTCAATTTACAGTTGCCGCCCTTTTCCGCTGCAAGGTCAACGATGACCGAACCCGGCTTCATGCTCTCGACCATATCTTTGGTCCAAAGCTCAGGTGCCTCACGGTTGGGGATCAGCGCCGTGGTGATGACGATGTCCATCTCGGGCGCCAGTTCCCGGAACTTGGCAAGCTGGGCGTTGCGGAATTCTTCCGACTGGACCGATGCGTAGCCACCAGTCGATGCACCGTCCTGCTGTTCTTCCTCAAAATCCAGATAGACGAACTCAGCCCCCATGGATTCGACCTGCTCGGCCACTTCGGGGCGCACGTCGAACGCATAGGTGATCGCACCCAGCGAGGTTGAGGTCCCAATCGCGGCCAGACCAGCCACACCGGCACCAACGATCAGCACCTTGGCAGGCGGCACCTTACCGGCCGCCGTCACCTGACCGGTGAAGAAACGGCCAAAGTTGTTGCCTGCCTCGATCACAGCACGGTACCCGGCGATATTGGCCATCGAAGACAGCGCGTCCATCTTCTGCGCGCGCGAGATACGCGGGACCATCTCCATCGCGATCACGGTCGCGCCCTTGGATTTGGCGGCCTCCATCCCATCTTCATTCCCAGCCGGGTTAAAGAAGGAAATCAGGGTCTTATCCTTGGTCAGACGCTTCAGTTCGGTGGCATCGGGCTGACGCACCTTGGCAACAATATCCGCCGCCTTCCAAAGCGAGGCGGCGGTCTTCATGACCTCAACGCCTGCGGCTTCATATGCGGCGTCCGAAAACCCCGCAGCAGCGCCTGCACCCTTTTCGATCAGGCACTCATAGCCCAGTTTCTGCAACTGCACAGCCGAGTCCGGAGTCATCGCGACCCGGTTCTCGCCCTTGTACGTTTCCTTTGGCGTCCCAATTTTCACCAGTCGGTTCCCCCTAATTTTTGATTCAGGCCAGGTGGGTGTTCAGCATAGAATGACAAGCAGACATGTATCCTGCGCAAGATTATTTCGCAAGCGCAGCAATTATGACGCTGTGTCATGATGACCACACCCTTATATCCAGCGCCGGGTCTTGCGTTCATACCGGGCGAAATCGGCGCGGAATGTGCGGCGCAGACGGTCTTCCTCGGGTATGATAAAGCGGCGTTCCAGCACCCAGACAAAAACCGGGATCAGCACCAGCGACAACACCGCGTCAAAACGCAGGATCAGCCCGGTCAGGATCAACACATCACCCACATAGATTGGATTGCGGCTGCGCTTATAAATCCCGGTCTGCACCATGGTCGAGGGTGTTTCGTGCGGAAAGACCGTGGTTTTGTGCCGGCGGAACTCGATTACCGCCATCACGGCCAGAATGATACCGCCACCGATTAGTATGCCGCTGAGCAGATCTGTCACCGCCCCATCCAGAGACAACCCCAGCGGCAACACGCGGGCCTGGACCCAGGCGAGCAAGGCAAAGCCCACAAGCCAAACAGGTGGTATGTCGATCAGGCGCATGGCTGTCCCTTCACGCGGCGACACATGGTGGCAGATGTCGCTTCTGATCGCTCTCCTATCGTTTTCTGACCGCATTGGCAAAAGCGCAGGGTGTCGCATCGACCCAGGGCGCTGGACAACCCGCACCAATAGACAGACACAACGGTATCAGATAGCCAGTTACAACCTGACTGTTTCAGAAAGACAAAGCCTCGCCATGACCGATTTCGCCAAAACCAAATCCATGTTTCACCTGCCCGAGGGTGTTCTTTATCTCGACGGTAACTCTCTGGGCCCGTTGCCGAAATCAGCCGGTGACCGTGTCGGAAGCATGATGAAGGACGAATGGGGTCAGTTGCTGATCACCGGCTGGAACAAAGCCGGGTGGATGGGTATGCCGACCGGCCTGGGGGATCGGATCGGACGGCTGATCGGGGCAGAGCCCGGCAGCGTCGTGGTGGGCGATACTCTGTCGATCAAGGTTTATCAGGCGGTCGCCTCAGCGCTGGAGCTGAACCCGACCCGCAAGGTGGTCCTGTCGGACAACGGCAACTTCCCGTCGGATCTTTACATGGCAGATGGGCTGTTGCGATCACTGGGGACGGATTACGAACTGCGCGTGGTCGATCCCGAAAACGTCGCTGCACATATCACCGAAGAGGTCGCCGTTCTGATGCTGACCGAGGTCGATTATCGCTCCGGCCGTATGCATGACATGAAGGCTTTGACCGAACTGGCCCACGCGAACGGTGTCGTGACCGTCTGGGACCTTGCCCATTCTGCGGGGGCAATCCCGGTCGATCTGTCCGGTTGCAACGCGGATTTCGCTGTTGGCTGCACGTATAAGTACCTCAATGGCGGTCCCGGCGCGCCAGCGTTCGTCTATGTCGCTCCGCGTCTGTCGGATCGCGTGCGCCCGGCGCTTTCGGGCTGGTTGGGGCATGAAGCCCCCTTTGCCTTCGATCTCGACTATCGCCCCGGCGCGGGAATCGAGAGGATGCGGGTCGGAACCCCTCCGGTCATTCAGATGGCAGCGCTGTCGGCAGCGATGGATATCTGGGACATGGCTGAAATGGCCGATGTGCGCGCCAAGTCAATCGAATTGACCGAATTATTCATTACCCGGGTTGAGGCTACCTGCCCGGGATTGACACTCGCAAGCCCCCGCGATCCAGCCCAGCGCGGAAGTCAAGTATCGTTTCATTTTGATGAAGGATACGCTGCCATGCAGGCTTTGATCGCGCGTGGCGTGATCGGCGATTTCCGAGCGCCCGATATCATGCGGTTTGGCTTCACACCGCTATATGTCGATGAAGGGGATGTAGAACAGGCCGCCCAAATTCTGGCCGATATCATAACCAACAAGCTGTGGGACAAACCGGAATACAAAATCCGTCAGCGCGTCACCTGACCTCAAGCGCCGCGCCCAAAAGCGTGGCCAATTGCGAAATGCCTTGTTCGAACTCTTCAGCGCTGGAGGCTGTCATCTTGACGCCCTTCAGCGATGTGGTGATTGTCTTTGCGGCCTCATCCGGGCCGACAGGCAAATGCGCGCGACCTGCCGCATCCTCGCGCCGTAACCATTCGGCGTAAAGTCGCGTCAATTTGGCCTCGCCCTCCTGAACGATATCCGTCGACATGGATTTGGTCGCGTCCAGCATTTCAAGCCCATGAGGTGAGGCCAAAATTTCAGCCATCCCGTTTGATTGCGCCTCGATCGCCTGAGCGAGGATCTGAGGCAAAGGACCTTCGCTGGCCAAGGCTTCAGCGACTAGGGTAACTTTCTCGCCATAATAAAACTGCGTCAGTTCGCTAACGATGGCCTCTTTATTCTTGAAATGCAGATAGACCGCAGGCCGGGACATCCCTGCCCCTTTGGCAATGTCATCCATCGAAGTTTTCTTAAACCCATAGGTCGCAAAGGCCTGAAATGCCGATTTCAGAATGGCCGCTGTCTTGGAATCTTCACTTACACTCGTCATGCGAGAACCTCTGACACTTCTTGTTCATTTTGTCAATTGACAAGCTGACACATTTCATTAATTATGTCAGAAACCAGCCAAAGCTAAGAGAGGTGCGCCATGGCGACGGCCCTTAAGATCAACGGAAAGACCCATCAGGTTGATCTGCCTGATGATGTGCCCTTGTTATGGGTTCTGCGTGATGAGGTTGGACTAACCGGTACCAAGTTCGGCTGTGGTGTGGCTGCCTGCGGTGCCTGCACCGTTCATATTGATGGTGAGGCCGTGCGGTCCTGCCAGGTAGCGCTCTCGGATGTTTGGGGTGATGTCACCACGATCGAGGGGCTTGGCACGCCTGACGCCATGGCAACGATCCAGAAGGCCTGGGTTGACCACCAAGTGGCCCAATGTGGTTACTGCCAGTCGGGCCAGATCATGCAGGCCGCATCGCTACTGGCTGAAAACCCGGCCCCAACGGACGAAGACATCGACGATGCGATGCAAGGCAACCTTTGCCGCTGTGGCACCTATCCTCGCATCCGCGCGGCCATCCATGATGCCGCTGCCAAGTTGAAGGAGGCTTGAGCCATGGGACGTATCGGTAAAATCGTTCGCCGCACATTCCTGATCGGATCTGCCGCCATCGTAGGTGGAGTGGCCTTCGGTGCCTACTACGTCACGCGTCCAGCTGCGAACCCGCTGAAACCGCGTGACAGGGAAACCGCGCTTAGCCCCTTTGTTCTGATCGACCAGCAGGGCGTGACCCTGTTCGCGCCCCGCGCTGAAATGGGTCAGGGCGTTATGACCACCTGGGCAGCACTGATCGCCGAGGAGCTGGATGTTGAGCTGGACGAAATCCGTGTGCTGCACGGACCTGCTGCTGCCGCCTATTACAACCATGCTCTTATGGGGGAAAGCCTGCCAGGCAAGGGCTATGACATCTCGGATTTCCAGCACAATCTGGGTGAGGCACTGGGTGTTCTGGGCAAAACGTTAAGCCTGCAGGTTACCGGCGGCTCAACCTCGATGAAAGACGGGTTCGAACGGATGCGGATGGCCGGCGCTACTGCGCGAGAAACCTTGAAGCAGGCTGCCGCGGACCAACTGGGGGTCGATCGCGATCAACTCATGACCGAAAATGGTGCTGTGGTTGCCCCGGATGGCACGCGCATTCCCTATAGCGAACTGGCCGAGGCCGCAGGCCAGATCGAACCGCCCGAGGTTTCCTTGCGTGATCCGTCCGAATGGCGTTTGATCGGCAAATCCCTGCCCCGCGTCGACATTCCGGGCAAATCCACCGGCACCGCCACCTTTGGCATCGATGTAAGGCCAGAGGGCCTGAAATTCGCCTCGGTCCGCATGAACCCCAAGCTGGGCGGGGCAATGAACGGCTTTGACGCCAGTGCTGCAGAAGCTATGCCCGGCGTTGAAAAGATCGTCGATCTGGGCACGGGCGTCGCGGTGATTGCCAACAACACTTGGCTTGCCATGCAGGCGGTCGAGGCGATTGACGTGGATTGGGGCGATGCCCCCTATCCGCCCGATACTGATGCGGTATTCGCGCAAATTGCCAAGGCGTTTGATGACGCCCCGAACTCGACCATGCGCGATGAAGGCGATGTCGAAACGCTTCCTGAAGGTGCCACCGAGATTACGGCAGAATATACCGTGCCCTATCTGGCCCACGCCACAATGGAACCGATGAACGCCACGGCGCTCTATACCAGTAACAAGCTGGACCTGTGGTGCGGCAATCAGGCCCCGACCCTGATCCAGATCCGCGCAGCCAACACCGCCGGTCTAGATACCGAAGCGGTTGAGATTCACACCACCTATCTGGGCGGCGGTTTCGGCCGCCGGGGCGAGTTGGATTTCGGCGAGATCGCCACAAAGGTCGCCATGGCCATTCCAGGCACCCCTGTGCAAACGACGTGGAGCCGCGAAGAGGATATGCGTCACGATTTCTACCGCCCCGGCGCGATGGCGCGCATGCGGGGGGCAGTGAAGGATGGCAAGGCCGTTCTGATCGACGGTAAGGTTGCTTCGCAATCCCCGACCCACCAAGCGGTCGAACGTGTGACGGGTTTCTCTGGCGGCGGCCCCGACAAGGTTCTGGTCGAAGGCTTTTTCAACCAGCCCTACGCGGTGCCGAACTACAGAATGAGTGGTCACGTTGCCGATTTGGCTGTACCGGTTGGTTTCTGGCGCTCGGTCGGCAACAGCCACAATGCCTTCTTCCACGAGACCTTCCTGGATGAAATGGCCCATGCCGCCGCGCGCGACCCGCTGGAGTTCCGGCTGGAGTTGGCGAGGTCCGAGTTCGCCCCGGCTGCGGGGTGCCTGGAGGCCGTGAAAGAGATGTCAGGCTGGACCGGCAAAACCCCCGATGGTGTCGGACGTGGCGTGGCAATGGCCTACAGCTTTGGCACCCCGGTCGCACAGGTCATCGAAGTGGTGGACGAAGACGGCACCATCCGCATCAACAAGGCCTGGATCGCCTGCGATGTCGGCTTGGCTTTGGATCCGGCGACGGTCGAGGCGCAGATGATCGGCGGCATGATCTACGGATTGTCTGCCGCCGTTCAAGAAGAGATCACCTTTGCCGATGGTGAGGTCGAACAGTATAATTTCCCGGATTATGATGCGTTAAGGATGCAAAGCACACCGATCACGGAAGTCCGGATACTCGAGACCAACAAACATCTGGGCGGTGTCGGTGAACCGGGGACACCGCCGTCGATGCCCGCTTTGGGCAACGCGCTGTTCGACCTGACCGGCCAACGCGCGCGCAGCTTGCCGCTGAACAAGCAGTTCGACTTGCTCGTATGATCAATTTGCGCCGACCCGGCTCTGGGTCGGCGCTCGCTCTTCCTGATGGCCTTAGAAGTTGACAGAGAGAAAGATTTCAGCTTCCGTCGCTTCAAAATCACTTTCGAACATGTCGAGATATCCGATTGAAGCCTCCAGAAACACCGTCTTGCTTGTGCGTCCTCTCACACCCAAACGGGTTGACCAAACAACATCATTGTCAGTGTTTGCAACTGTTCCACCCCCTAAGTTCTCGCGTTCAAACCAATAGGTCGCGCTGAGCGATGCATAAGGTGAAATGACAGAGCTGCCATTGAAGAACGGACGACTTACTTCGACCTCGGGCGTTAGGGCACTGTATTTTGCTTCTTGGATTTCACCAATAAACTCGGCTGGATTTCCCAGATACGTCCCGGTGAGATCGTAATCCTCGGCACTGTAATTATAGTAATCAAACGAGATCGACGGACGAATTAAGTAAGCTCCAGCCTCATATTGTCCGATTGCCTCGAGATTCGCGCGCCAACGGGTGCGATCAAAATCACCGCTCAGCTCCAGCACATCCACATCCGTGGAGAAGCGACCGATCGTGGCGAGACCGTTTAGAACCCACCTCTCAGACATCCGCCAGGCGAAATAGGGTCCGATCGCGAATCCCGAAGCATCCTGAGAAAACTGCCCCTGAAAGCCGTCCAGCTGAGTGTTTTCGTATTCAAGCTGCAAACCAAGCACGAGGTTTTCTTGGACAAGACGGTCGATCCCAATTTCGAAAAAGCTGTCGTTCACATCCAGTTCGCTGTTTCCACGGGTGTCTTCAATGTCTGTGTAGGTGAAATTGGTCCATACATTCCAAACAGATTCTGGCCCAAACTCGCGCCCCTCCGTCAGCGGAGGGCCGACAACCGGATCGCACAAGGCAGGGTCAAGCTTACCCGTCGCATCCGCCACGCAGGCTTGGTCATCGCCCGATGGTCGCCCACTTACGTAGAGCGGATTAACGGGTCGACCTGTCTCGCCTATGTTGCCAATTCCACCGCCCGACCCTCCGGAACCGCCACCAGAGCCACCACCGGATCCGCCACCAGAGCCACCACCGGATCCGCCCGAGCCGCCGCCACCGCCGAAGCCACCCCCGGAACCGCCGCCTCCAAAGCCGCCCCCGCCTCCGAATCCGCCACCTGATCCACCCGAGCCGCCGCCACCGCCGAAGCCACCCCCGGAACCGCCGCCGGATCCACCCGAGCCGCCTCCGTTTCCTCCCCCGCCGCCACCATTGCCACCACCCCAACCCGGCAGGGTCCAATCTCTTTTTTGGTTTTGCGTATCGATCAGACAGTCGCGCCCATTTGGTGCCCCTCCGCGTTTGAACAGACGATGAACGCCCCCTGATCCATTAGATACGAAGGGAGACAAGCTTAGATGAACTCCAGGCCGAGATCGGCTCCAGGTATCAACGGTCGTGTTGCCCTGTGCAGCCTCCAGACGAAAAGCACCGCTTTCCGTCTGCGATAACCACAATGAGGATGAAGAGTCAGGTGTTCGCCCGATGTAAAGCAGGTCTCCGGCCGAGCTGCATTGTTGCGCATGCCCAGCAGTTCCCAGGACCGCCGAAAAAAGTGCCGCAGGAACGAATTCTCTTAAACCGCGAGGGTACTTTCCTGAAAAGCTGTGCATGAACTTCTCCGAACCCAGTCAGATTTGAATATGGCCAAGGGTATCTCGGCGCAAATTCGCGGTTCAGGGAAGAAATCCAATTATCTTTTTATTCGAATGTTGCCGGCAAACCTTAGAACGATCCATCGACAGATTGGCGTGACTATGCAGACTGCCGGATCGCCCCGACCGTTTTCGCGTTTTTCCAATCGTATACGGCGCGACCAAATTCCTTGAACAATGGCCGCGAGACCGGGTCATTCGCCGCGTCCCATTCAGGGTGCCATTGGACCGAAAGGGTAAAGCCGGGGGCATCCTCGACATAGATCGCCTCGGGCGTGCCATCAGGCGCGTGGCCATCGATCACCACATTCTCGCCCAGCGTCTTGATCCCTTGTCCGTGTAACGTATTGGTCATCACTTCGGCCGCGCCCAGCAGGCGGTGGAACACACCACCTTCGGTTAGCGACACGACATGGCGCAGAGCAAACTTCTCCTCCAAAGTGCCGTCGGGTGGCATCCGGTGGTTCTGACGCCCCGGGAGGTCACGAATCTCAGGGTAGAGCGTACCACCCAAGGCGACGTTTACTTCTTGAAACCCGCGACAAATCCCAAAGAACGGCTGGCCTCGCTCAGCACAAGCCCGGATTAAAGGCAGCGTGATTGCATCCCGCGCGCGGTCAAACTCACCATGCGCCTCGGTCGCGGGCTCGCCATATTCTTCGGGGTGAACGTTCGGACGGCCGCCGGTCAACAGGAAGCCGTCGCAAACCTCGAGCAACTCATCAACCGCTACATAACGCGGGTCGGCGGGGATCAGTAGCGGCAGACAGTCAGACACGTTCGAGACCGCCTCGGAATTCATCGTTCCGCCCGCATGGGTCGGATACTGATCATTCATCAGATAAGAGTTGCCGATTATTCCAACGACGGGGCGCGCCATTCCAAGTCCCTTGTATCGCTCATTTCCTGCAAAACCTATCGGCAGGTTTGGCCGCGCGCAACGGCACAGACCCTGCATGGTAGCGCAAGCGCGTGTTCAGCGACGCACATCCCTGATGAAGTTCGATAAAGGGGTCAGATCTCGCCCGTCAACCCAGCGGCTTCGATACCTGCCAACGCGGCCGCTGCGTCATTATCCGAAGTGTCGCCGGTTACACCTACGGCACCAACCACCGCACCCTTGCGGTCACGCAGCAGCACACCGCCAGGAACCGGAACAACCTGACCGCCATAAACCCCGTTCACGGCCGCCATGAAATAGGCCTGCCCTTCGGCCCGCTGCATCTGCGCGGTCCCCGCCATACCTAGCATTACCGATCCGTAAGCCTTGCCATGTGCGATTGCAAAACGCCCCGGCGCGGCGCCATCTTCGCGTTCGAACGAGATCACGTGGCCTCCGGCGTCCAGGACAACAACCGAGAGCGGTTTCAGCTCCATCTCGCGCCCTTTTTCCAGAGCTTTACGAATGATGGTCCGCGCTTTGCGCAATGAAATGTTCATGCCCGATCCTTTTCATCTGGCCAAAAATACCTTCGGGGGAGCACGAGGGGGCAGACAGCCCCCTCGTTCCTGCCCTTGCCCCTAGCTCAAACTTGCCTTCAGTTCCAGGCGACGGGCGTGCAGCACAGGCTCGGTATAACCCGAGGGCTGCACCCGCCCCCGGAACACCAGATCACAAGCCGCCTGAAACGCCACCCCGTCAAAACCCGGTGCCATGGGCCTGTAGGCCGGATCGCCTTCGTTCTGACGGTCCACTACCGCGGCCATTTTCTGCATCGCCGCCATCACCTGTTCCTGACTGACCACATCGTGGTGCAACCAGTTGGCCAGAGCCTGCGAAGAAATCCGGCAGGTCGCGCGGTCCTCCATCAGACCTATGTCGTTGATATCCGGAACTTTCGAACAGCCAACACCCTGATCAATCCAGCGCACAACATAGCCCAAGATTCCTTGTGCGTTGTTTTCGATCTCACGGGTGATCTCACCAGCGCTGAGATTACGCCCGCCCAGCAGAGGTATGGTCAGCAGATCATTCAACGTACCACGAGCCCCACCAGCGGCCAATTCATCCTGGCGCGCCATCACATCGATCTTGTGATAGTGGGTTGCGTGAAGCGTTGCCGCAGTAGGTGACGGCACCCAGGCGCAGGTTGCACCGGATTGCGGGTGGCCGATCTTGGTCGCCAGCATGTCCGCCATCCGATCGGGCATGGCCCACATACCCTTGCCAATTTGCGCTCTGCCTTTCAGGCCGCAGACCAGTCCGATATCCACATTGCGATCCTCGTAAGACGCAATCCATGGCGTATCCTTGATATCGCCCTTCGGCAGCATCGGGCCTGCTTCCATAGAAGTATGAATCTCATCCCCCGTCCGATCCAGGAATCCGGTATTGATAAAGGCCACGCGCGATTTTGCGGCCCGGATGCATTCCTTGAGGTTGGCCGATGTGCGCCGCTCTTCATCCATAATGCCCAGCTTCACCGTATTGCGTGGCAGGCCCAGGATGTCCTCGACCATGTCGAAAATCTCGACCGAAAACGCCACCTCCTCGGGCCCGTGCATCTTGGGTTTGACCACATAGACCGACCCCTTGACCGAGTTCCCGCCCTCGCGCTTCAGGTCATGCATGGCGATCAGCGTTGTGCAGAGCGCGTCCATCAAACCTTCACCAATCTCGCGCCCTTCGGCATCCAGCACTGCGGGGTTCGTCATTAGATGGCCCACATTTCGCACCAGCATCAGCGACCGACCTTTCAGAGTGGCTGGCGTGCCATTCGGAGCCATGTAGGCCAAATCCCCGGCAAGCTTGCGCGTGAAGGTTGTGCCGCCTTTCGTAACCTCTTCGGTCAGGTTGCCGGCCATCAAGCCAAGCCAGTTTCCATAGGCCAACACCTTGTCGGTCGCGTCGACACAAGCAACAGAATCCTCGCAATCCATGATGGTCGAAAGCGCGGATTCCAAACGGACATCAGAAATACCTGCAGGATCGGTGGCGCCAATTGTGCTATGCGCATCAATCCTGACTTGAATGTGCAACCCGTTGTTGCTTAGCAATACAAACTCCGGTGCTTCAGCTGCGCCAGCGTAGCCTGCGAACTGAGACGGGTCGGCGAGCTTCGGCATCAGCGCACCGTGCTTAACGCTTAACCCGGAGACCTCCGCCCAGGACCCTTCGGATAGCGGCACAGCCTCATCCAGGAACGCCTTCGCCCAGGCGATGACCCGCGCACCGCGCCCGGCGTCATAAGCCTTGCCTGTCGGCAGATCGCCTAACGCATCTGTTCCATAAAGCGCATCATATAAACTGCCCCAGCGCGCATTTGCGGCATTCAACGCAAAGCGCGCGTTGGTGATCGGCACAACCAATTGCGGTCCGGGGATTAGCGCGATTTCAGGGTCGACACTGGCTGTCTCGATCTCGAAATCGTCGCCTTCCTCTACCAGATACCCAATCTCACGCAGAAAAGACTGATATTCAGCCGCGTCAATGGGCAACCCCCGCCGCGCCGCGTGCCAGCCATCGATCCGGCCCTGAATGTCAGCCCGCTTGTCCAGCAGCGCCCGGTTTTTCGGCCCAAGTTCATTGGCCAAGCGCGCCAGACCCGCCCAGAAATCAATTGCCGAAACTTCCGTGCCCGGCAGCGCCTTCTGTTCGATGAAATCCACCAGAACCGGGTCAATCTGCAGCCCGTTGCGGGTCTCTCTGCTGCTCATATTCCGAATCCCCTACGATTGTGTGCCATTGTATGCGCTCCTCAATTAGGGCGTTCGTTTCCGATAGGCAACTTCTGTCCCGACATGAGGGGCATTTGACCCAGCGCGAACCGTCTCAAATGAACAGCGGCAATGGCACATCGGTTGCAGCGTCCGCGCGAAGCCCATAACGTCTCGCCAGATTCCCAGTCGATGAGGCCCCCGATGCGCGACGCCGCCCCCACAACGATTTATCTGAAAGACTACACTCCGTTCGGGTTTCTAGTGGACAGTGTGCATCTGACCTTCGATCTGGCCGCACACGCCACTCGCGTCACTTCCCGCATCGCCTTCCGCCCGAACCCCGAGGCGACCGACCGCACGTTTTTTCTGCATGGCGAAGAGCTAAAGCTGATCCGTGCCGCAATTGATGGCGACGTGATCGCGCCTGAGGTGACCACCGAAGGCCTCACCGCAACGGTTCCAGACGCGCCTTTCGTGTGGGAGGCCGTGGTCGAGATCGATCCCGGCAACAACACCGCGCTTGAGGGGCTGTATATGTCGAACGGCATGTATTGCACCCAATGCGAGGCCGAAGGGTTTCGCAAGATTACCTATTATCCCGACCGCCCCGATGTGATGAGTGTATTCACCGTACGCATTGTATCCGACACACCGGCGGTTATGCTGTCCAATGGCAACCCGGTCATTTCTGATTGGAACAGCGCGGAATGGCACGATCCTTGGCCAAAACCAGCCTATCTCTTTGCACTCGTTGCTGGAAATCTGGTGGCCACGTCAGACAACTTCACCACCAAATCCGGTCGCGACGTCGAACTAAATCTCTGGGTCCGCCCCGGCGATGAAGGCAAATGCGCCTTTGGCATGGAAGCCCTTAAAAAGTCAATGAAATGGGATGAGGACGTCTATGGCCGCGAATACGATCTGGACGTGTTCAACATTGTGGCCGTGGACGATTTCAACATGGGCGCTATGGAGAACAAGGGGCTGAACATCTTCAACTCCTCCGCCGTTCTAGCCAGCCCTGAAACCTCGACCGATATGAATTTCGAACGGATCGAGGCGATCATCGCACATGAGTACTTCCACAACTGGACCGGCAACCGCATCACTTGCCGTGACTGGTTCCAGCTGTGCCTGAAAGAGGGCCTGACTGTGTTCCGCGACGCGCAGTTCACTTCGGATATGCGCTCGGCCCCTGTAAAACGTATCCACGATGCCATCGACCTGCGCGCGCGGCAATTCCCCGAAGATAACGGGCCACTCTCGCACCCGGTCCGCCCCGAAAGCTTTCAGGAAATCAACAACTTCTACACCTCAACCGTCTATGAAAAAGGCGCCGAGGTGATCGGGATGCTGAAACGGCTGGTCGGGGATGAGGCCTACAGCAAAGCACTGGACCTGTACTTCGATCACCACGACGGGCAGTCCTGCACGATCGAAGATTGGCTGAAAGTATTCGAAGACACTACGGGCCGCGACCTGACCCAGTTCAAACGTTGGTACAGCCAATCCGGTACCCCCCGTGTCTCAGTTGCCGAAGACTGGACTGATGGCACCTATACCCTGACGCTGCGCCAACGGACCGAGCCGACGCCGGGTCAAGAGGACAAGCAACCTCAGGTCATCCCTATCGCTGTGGGTCTGCTTAGTCCAAACGGGGACGAGATACGTGCGACCGAAGTGCTGGAACTGACCGAAGCCGAGCAGAGTTTTATCTTTACCGGTCTCGCGGCCAAACCTGTGCCCTCGATCCTGCGTGATTTCTCGGCCCCTGTGATCCTTGAACATGAGATCAGCAATGCCGAACGCGCCCTCCTTCTGGCTCATGACACCGACCCGTTCAACCGCTGGCAGGCAGGGCGGTCGCTAGCCGAGGACACCCTGCTGCGCATGATCACCGATGAGGCAACGCCTGATACCGACTACCTTGACGGCTTGCTGGCAGTGCTACGGAATGAGGCGCTGGACCCGGCCTACCGGGCACTGATGCTGGGTCTGCCGACGCAATCGGAACTGGCCGCAACACTATTTGACAAGGGCATCACCCCCGACCCGATGGCGATCTGGCGAGCGGTTGAGACTTTGCGTCAAGCCACGGCGCAACACGTTCAAGACCTGCTCCCTCGTCTGAACAGTGAAACGCTGGTGGACGCGGCTTATCAGCCGGACGCTGAACAATCAGGCAAACGCGCCTTGGGCAGCGCGGCGCTTGCGCTGACCTCGAGACTGGATGGAGGTGCCAAGGCCGCAGAGCAATATGCACGTGCTGACAACATGACCCTGCAGTTGGCCGCGTTGTCTTGTCTGCTACGCGCGGGCAAAGGCGAACGTGAGCTGGCCGCCTTCTATGATCAATGGCAGCATGACCGGCTGGTCATGGACAAGTGGTTCGCCATGCAGGTCTTGATGACCGGACCGGAAAAATCGGTTGAGACCGCGCACAGGTTGACCGAGCATGCTGATTTTAATTGGAAAAACCCAAATCGTTTCCGCGCCTTGATGGGATCCCTGGCAGGCAACCACGCAGGCTTCCACCAAGCGAACGGAGCAGGTTACGCGCTGCTGGCAGACTGGTTGATCCGACTTGATCCAGTAAACCCGCAGACCACCGCCAGGATGTGCAGCGTGTTCCAAACTTGGAAACGCTATGACGCCGACCGTCAGGCCTTAATACTTGCACAACTGAATCGCATTGCCGACACGCCGAACCTGTCCCGGGACACGACCGAAATGGTCACGCGCATCTTGGGCGCATGACCGCGTTTACGTTCACTCGACAGAACCGAAATCAGCGAACGGTTCTGATCCTGATCGGCGTTTACGCGATGTTGATCGCTTTGATGATCCTGCTGAACGCGGTCTGGTGGCTGATGGCGCTTCTGGCCCTGACTACCCTGCCCGCGCTGTGGGATGTCATCAAGGACACCAGCGCAGGTATGGAGCTGACCGATGAAACCCTGCGTTGGCACACCGGCCAACGTCAGGGACAACTCAAGCTGTCCGAGGTGGATCGATTCCGGTTTGACACGCGGTGGGATTTCTCGGTGCGCGTCTCAGCGGTTCTGAAATCCGACAAACGCGTGCGTTTACCCGATGAATCACTGCCACCACACAAGCAATTCGAAATGGTCCTGAATCAGGCGGGATTCGCGGTCGAACGACATCATTTTAGAGTTTTCTGAAACGATTCATGGAGTCTGGGCCACATTGGCACCTGAATCGCGGGTTCTCCGCGACGCAGTCTTGATTTGAGCAGATTTTTTGGCAAACTGGACGGGTTACAAGTTTGTTCCAGTTCGAGTTTTGCCATGTTTTGGTCTTTGAAGGCTTTTGCCGCCCGTATTGTCGGTTCTTCTGATCCCACCCCTACACCTCTGCCTGCGTCCGTCGCCGATGCTACTGCATGGCTTGTCGCCTCGGGGCAGTTGAACATCCCAATCGCAGAATCAGATGAAAATGATGCGATCGGGCATCAGGTGATCGAACGTGGCCGCCATCTGGCGCGGCAGGATATGTGGGCAGAACTGTCGCTGGAGATGCGCGCTGCAGATGAGGGGCGCAAGGCTACCCCTTGCGGGCAGCCGATCTCCGAGCTGTTGGCATTTGGGGCCCGGTCCGATGTGGTTTTGGCGGCCGAGCACGCGCTGTCGGACGGCAAAGCACTGTCAGACTATGATCTGCTGGGCGGGATCTCGGAATTGGAAGGCGAGATTCAGAACCATCCCGATGATCCGATGATCACGCTTGTGGTTGCCTTGGCCCATATCGATTTGGCGTGGGCCTGGCGCGGGACGGCGCACCCGGACACGCTGCCGGCGCTGCACCAATCCCGTTGTGCCGCGCATTTCGACCGGGCTGCTGCGCTGCTTCCGAAATGCCGCGCTGCGCTGCCCGACAGTCCGGCGATTGCTGCAGCGGATTGCGCCTTGCTGGCAGGACACATTGATCCGCGCACCCGCGTTGCTGATAAATACGAGGCCCTGATCACGCTGGATCCCCAGAACCATCGCCACATGCGTGCGATGGGCAGCCACCTGCTGCCGCGCTGGTTCGGCAGCTATGAACAGCTTGAGGTGCAAGCCTTGCGAAACGCCGCACGGACCCAGAAAAATTGGGGTGCGGGTGGGTATACCTGGGTGCAATTCGACGCCATCGCGCTGGATGACGAGGCCTGCGCGCGGGTGGATGTCGAATACTTCATTGAAGGTTTGCGCGATATCGTTGCACGTCGTCCGGATCAGCAGACAATCAACCTGCTGGCGGCCTATTGCTCTGTCACACTGCAGAACAGAATGGGCCAGAACCCGCGCGCCGATATCGCCCGCAAACAGATTTGCGAGGCCGCAAACTGGCTGATCCGCGATCACATGACCGAACTGCATCCGCTGATCTGGGCCCATGCGGCTAACGGGTTCAATAACAGCCTTCGCGTCAACTCGGCCGAGCGTTTTGCCGCCCGTGGTCGCCGCGATGCGCTGAAGGCGATCGCCAATCTGTTGCGGGATGAGTTGCGCAGTGGGCAGAGTGTGACCTTTACACCGTCGGGGCTGCAGTTCTCGGGGAACTAAAGCGCCATTGCCCCTTGCCCCTTTGGCGCGCCGGGCCTAATACGCAGGCTTAGACTTCTGCGGAAATGAGGCGCGCCATGCTCGACCTGACATACGAAATGCCCAAACCCAAAACCATTGCCGGGGCCAAGCACGATTGGGAACTGGTGATCGGGATGGAGGTGCACGCTCAGGTCTCATCCAATGCCAAGCTGTTCTCGGGTGCATCAACCCAATTCGGGGCCGAGCCGAATTCGAACGTGGCCTTCGTGGACGCTGCGATGCCCGGCATGCTGCCAGTGATCAACGAGTATTGCGTTGAACAGGCCGTGCGCACCGGGCTGGGTCTGAAAGCGGATATCAACTTGAAATCGGCGTTTGACCGCAAGAACTATTTCTACCCAGACCTGCCGCAGGGTTACCAAATTTCCCAGCTTTATCAGCCTATTGTGGGTGAAGGCGAAGTGCTGGTCGAAATGGGTGATGGAACCGCGCGTATGGTACGGATCGAGCGTATCCACATGGAGCAGGACGCGGGCAAATCGATCCACGACATGGACCCGCATATGTCCTTTGTCGACCTGAACCGGACCGGTGTGTGCCTGATGGAGATCGTTTCGCGCCCCGATATTCGTGGCCCAGAAGAGGCCGCGGCTTACATCGCCAAGCTGCGTCAGATCATGCGTTACTTAGGCACCTGCGACGGCAATATGCAGAACGGCAACTTGCGGGCGGACGTAAACGTTTCGATCTGTTTGCCGGGTGCTTACGAGAAGTATCAGGAAACACAGGACTTTTCGCACCTGGGCACGCGCTGCGAGATCAAGAACATGAACTCGATGCGGTTCATCCAGCAGGCGATTGAGGTCGAAGCCCGCCGTCAGATCGCAATCGTCGAAGCGGGTGGCGAGATTGATCAGGAAACCCGTCTGTATGACCCGGACAAGGGTGAGACACGCTCGATGAGATCTAAAGAAGAGGCGCATGACTATCGCTACTTCCCTGACCCCGATCTGTTGCCGCTGGAGATCGAACAGGCATGGGTGGATGACATCGCCGCCAATCTGCCCGAGCTGCCAGACGATAAAAAAGCTCGTTTTATCAGTGCGTTCGGCCTGACCGACTATGACGCATCGGTGCTGACCGCCGAGGTGGAATCAGCGGCTTATTTCGAAGAGGTCGCCAAGGGGCGCAGCGGCAAGCTGGCCGCGAACTGGGTCATCAACGAACTGTTTGGTCGCCTGAAAAAAGAAGACCACGACATCACCGAGTCTCCGGTGTCTCCGGCTCAGTTGGCGGGTATCATTGATCTGATTTCGTCGGATGCCATCTCGGGCAAGATCGCCAAGGATCTGTTCGAAATCGTCTATACCGAAGGCGGTGACCCGGCGCAGATCGTTGAAGACCGCGGCATGAAACAGGTGACAGATACCGGCGCGATCGAGGCCGCTTTGGACGAGATCATCTCGGCCAATCCGGCACAGGTTGAGAAGGCCAAGGTGAACCCGAAACTGGCCGGTTGGTTCGTCGGTCAGGTGATGAAGGCCACCGGCGGCAAGGCCAACCCGAAGGCCGTTAATGAATTGGTCAGTAAAAAGCTGGGTTCGTAAATCTTCCGAGTTGTACAAACCCCGGACAGGGGTTTGTTCGACTTGTACATAACGAAAACTTAATTTCAGAGCGCTCAAATCGGGCAAGCCATCGGCTTGACTCCCCGCCTGAATGCGCATTCTCATCTCGCCAAGTCAGAGAGGTGAGCATCTATGAAAAATCGTTTCGATCAGGAACTGGAAACCCGGTTGGTGCGCTATGCCGCCATCGACAGCCAGAGCGATGAGACCTCGCCATCGACCCCCAGCACCGAAATCCAGTTCGACATGCTGAACCTGCTGAAGCAAGAGCTTACCGAAATCGGTGCGCAGGATGTTGAGATGACTGGTGACAGCGTCGTGGTGGCAACCATCCCTGGTACGGCCGAAGGACCGACCATCGGGTTTCTGGCGCATGTAGACACCGCGCCTCAGTTCAACGCAACCGGGGTCAAGCCGCGGGTGATCAAGGGGTATAATGGCGGCGAGATTACATTCCCCGATGACCCCGATCTGGTGCTTTCGCCCGAAGAACACCCCTATCTGGCCGAGAAGATCGGGCATGACCTGATCACCGCCTCAGGCACCACGCTACTGGGGGCCGATGACAAGGCGGGCGTTTCGATCCTGATGACGATGGCGCGACACCTGCTTGAGAACAAGGACGTGCACCACGGTCCGATTCGCATCGCTTTTACCCCGGATGAAGAGATCGGGCGCGGTGTTACCGAACAGCTGCCCAAAGATCTGGGCGCGGATTTCGCCTATACGCTGGACGGGCAGGAACTGGGTGAGATCGAATTTGAAAGCTTCTCGGCCGACCGCGCGGTGATCAAGATCACCGGTGTGTCGATCCACCCCGGATTGGCCAAGGACAAAATGGTAAACGCGGCGCATTTGGCGGCAAAGATCGTGCAGACCTTGCCTCAGGCGACGATGACGCCCGAAGTGACAGACGGGCGCGAAGGGTTCATCCATGTGACCGACATGAATGGCGGCTCATCCGAGATGGAGATCAAGCTGATCCTGCGCGATTTCGAGATGGAGGCGTTGGAAGCCCAGCGCGATATTGTCCGTCAGGTCTGCGCCGCTGTGCAGGCGACCGAACCACGTGCGACCATCACTTGCGATATCAGTCATCAGTACCGCAACATGCGTTATTGGCTGGAAAAGGACATGACCCCGGTCGATCTGGCGCGCGACGCTTGTCGGGAACAGGGGATCGAGCCCGTATCTGTCCCGATCCGGGGTGGCACCGACGGCTCGCGCCTGACCGAGTTCGGCACACCAACACCGAATATCTTTACGGGCATGCAGTGCATTCACGGTCCGCTGGAGTGGATCTCGGTCCAGGATATGGCGGTCGCGACCGAAACCTGCCTGTCGCTGGTCAGCAAGGCAGCGCGGAGCTAAGGCAACAGTGCGGGCCGAAATTCGCCAATGCGTGATCTTGGCTTTCACCCGCCTGCCAAAATGTTAATTTGATCGGGTCAGGCAATCAGGACCAATTGATGCAGCGCTACGAATACAAAGTTGTCCCCGCTCCGCAAAAAGGCACCAAAGCGAAAGGCGTTAAAACGCCCGAGAGCCGGTTTGCCACCTCGATCGAGCAATTGCTGAACCAGTTGGGTCAGGACGGCTGGGAATACCAACGCGCCGAACTGCTGCCCAGCGAAGAACGTTCGGGCCTGACCGGATCGACGACCAACTGGCGGAATGTTCTGGTGTTTCGTCGGGCAATAGCGCTGGAAGAACCCGAACAGACCGAACCTGTGGATGAGGGCACCGCCCCAACCGCGCGCGCAGTTCCAGGCCCCGAGGAGGTATTGGCCAAAACACCTGCCGCCCCTGCCCCGATATCGGAAGAGCCTGAGGACCCGCCCTTGTCTCTGAAACCTTCGGACGAGGTGGTGGCCGAGGACGAGCACCCCGAGCAAGTGCGCCCATCCGGGTCGTGATTGGATAACAATCAACCGAAAGACACCGCATGAAGGGGCAAGGCACTGATACCCTGCCCCATAACGGTTATGCTTTGTCAGTTCCGACCCGCGAACCCCATTGGCGAGAAACAACGCAGTTAGGGTGTTGCTGCTAAGCCAACTGACCTTGCATTTCGCACACCTGCGAAACTTGGCGCGCAGCCACCAGACAAGGGGACCTAAATGTCCTGCGAAGCCAATATTTGCGGAGCAAAACAAGGCTGGGGTACGAGGGTTTACTGCAAGGTTGTTAATTGCACGCTGCCTGGCCTGCATACATCCCAACGCCTGCACCTGCTGCAGTCGCGAGTGTCTTACCTGTACCGCCACCGAACCGATTTCCAACGACTCCCCCAAGGGCAGCGCCACCAAGGATTCCGGCAGCACAGCGAGCGTCATGCTGTACTTGCGCCTGAGTTGGCGTCGTCGGAGCCCCGCAAGCAGCCAAGAGCAGTGAGGTCGCAAGCGCACAGGTTAACAGTGCTTTGTTCATCTCGATTGCCTCTCAAATACCAAATAGTTATCTGAGTAAGTGGCTCTGGCGCGTCTAGCGTACAAGATATCAGCGTCTGTTTGATTCGAGATTAATCAAAACTTAATAAAGAAGACTAACGGTCGAGCGCTTATGGTGCGACGCGCCAAACTCGTACCCCCTCATTGAAATCGCTAATCCCATCACGACGCGCCGCACCTGCTTGTTATCGGTGCAGCGTGTTTGAATTGTGTCTGAGATAAGAAAATAAGAGGTCTACGGGAATCCCCCAATTTCGGACAAGGCGCTAACGGGGTAGATTGGGTTTAACGGAACAACACTACCACTCCGGATACCCCCTCAAGAGAGAGGGGCTGGCTAAGACCCCCTCATCCAGCCCCTCACCACCTTCACTCTCAATCATTTGTGAGACGGTGGGTTCTTCCCCTTCTCCCGAACCGGGAGGCCCGCACAGTATAGCACAAAAAACCCGTCATATTCAGCCCGCCATAAATGGGGGGTGTTCGGCAGGCCTATTGTCAGCAAATTTCGAGTTCTGCACTAACACATCGACTTGGTCGGATGTCGGCTATTAGCCCACTACTAACGTCTCGGTGAATTTGCGAGCACGGTAGATACGGTGCGCGTCTTTCTACTTCTTGTAATCACGATTGCGCCCAACACTAAGGCACATGCCAAAGCTTGAAGCAAAGAGATGGCTTCTCCAAAGGCAAAAAATCCCACGGCAAACATCGTAGGTAACTCGATGCTCCCGACTACTGCAGTTTGGGAAGCTCCGATGACAGGTGAGCAAATCGTGTAAATTAGCTGGGGCACGAACGCGGTGACTAGTCCAATACCAGCTATGAGAAGCCAATCAGATTGCTCGCGCGGGAGAAGCTCTCCAACGTCAGCACCGAGAATGAGCGGAGCGAGGCCAAGAACAGACCCTAGAGAAACTGACGCTATGCGCGCTAATGGCGCAATCCGTGACAACCTGTGCACCAGGACGCAAATTCCGAAGCCAAACCCGAATGGAGCGGCAAGTGATATAAGCAGCGTTGGTACATGCTCTGTAGGGACTGACGCGGGCGAACCAGCAATGACAGCCGCGACCACAATCAGAGCAGCGGCCAACATGGCGCGTCGCGTGGGTGCATCGCTAAACACAGCCCAGGCAATGACTAGGGTGAACACCGGATAGGTCATGTATAGCACACCCACTGTCGATGCGGGCAACTTCTCCAGCGCCGTCACATATCCGATCCAACCAAGTCCCATTATGGCTCCGGCTGACAGGCCCCAAGTTATCTCTCGCCATGCTTTTCGGTGCAGGATGAGAACAGGAAGCAGAAGGAATGCCGCAACAACATAGCGATAAAATGCGACAGCATAAGGCGCGACGCCCTGTTCAGTCAGGTTACGGCTAAAATAGGGAACCAGTCCGAAACAGATTGAAGCAAAAAGGACACCAATAACCGCAAGTGCGTTAGGGATCGACGGTCGAATTCGCGCAGATGTCGTTGCCATAATCTGGAGCTATCACGCATTTGATAATTCGTCTTTAGATATTCGACGAGCCACAGCTTTGTCCTGCTTTGCAGCCTTAGCTCCGCTCCCGTCTTGCTGACTTCGAATGTCTGCTACGAGCCCCTAACGCCCCTTTTGCCTCCGACGACCTTCATCTGCCAAAATGTTGAGGACTAACAATAGCGCTACAAATGCGGCGCAGGCCAATAAACCGAGAACCTTGCTCCAAGTGAAGAGAAAGACTGAGACAAGCATCGTGAGCATTGCAGCCGTGAAGACAATCAATGAACTGATTACAAGTCTTAAGGTGGTCTTTGTGGCAAATTCCCAAATCCGTGAATTTTCGATGCTGAGACGAACTTGAAGATATCGGTGCAACAAAAGCTTCATCATATGACTGTGATATCCCTGCGACATTTATTCAAGGCAAAGCGGCTCGTTTGGTTTATTCGTCGGTTGTCCGTTTAGTCCGCACAATTGCCGCCAGTCTCGTCGCCAACCATCAAAAAGTTCACCAAACGTTCCCCCTGTTTTGCTAAGCTCACCGAATGTGCGGACGACTCGGCAGACCCGAAATGACGTGGGCGGAGCTTTATGCTCTGCAGAACTGGATCGTGAACGGCGTTCCTATCCCAACTGAGCGCGATCCAAACGCCAAAGACCTGTCAATGAGCTGGAACGTCAAGCCAACTCAGATGTTGGATTTGGCGTTCATCCATGAAGAGCGACTGATTAGCTCCACGGCCCGCTGGTGGCTTGTACCGCACTGGTTCAAGGAAGACGTGAAACAGTGGAAGCCAACCACTTTCAACGCGAAGATTGAAACAGCGCATGAGCTAGGTTCATTCCGGGTCGCCTGGAAGAGCAGCAGATGCATTATCCCGGCCAGTTTCTACTATGAATGGACAGGCCCAAAGGGGGCCAAACAGCCTTGGGTTATCAAGACAGATACCAATGACCCCTGCATGTATTTCGCAGGCCTCTACTCGCGCCTCTCGTCTGGTCTGAACACCTGCACAATTCTCACTCGCCCTGCGTTGCATCAAATCGAACACATACATGCACGGTCACCGGTAATTCTAACGAACGAGAACCTTGTGCCGTGGATGTCAGGCGAGATTGACCACGACGAAGCGCAGAACTTGGGCACGGAATGGGATGGGCGTATGCGTTATCACAAGGTCGCACCGATTGGCCGCGATGATGACGGGCCGGAGTTAATCGACGTTATCGAGGCGTAATGGTCACGCGCAGCAGATCACCGAAGAAAGCAGCGGATGAGAAGTACTTCCCAATCAGAGTGCGGGTTCAAGTTCCCGAAGAAGGGTTCGGCTACAAGCTTAGTGAGATACATTGCTGGCTAAATACTCATGCCGGACGGGGACGCTGGGGTTGGAATGCTGACAACGTGCTTTCTCGCGGCGCTCGGGATGCGGTGTCATTCTATATGCTGGACGAGCAATTGATTGCGCCGCTCATTGAGGCATTCGAACTGGAGCTTGCACAAGGTGAAGCGGACCTGTGCGGCAGCGGCTCATTCAAACTCATCGCTAAAACAAACTCGGAATGGTGTTCGTAGCTTCGCTGCTCTCTACTGTTTTGTCGGCGTCTTAGCGTATTTTCCCATCGCATAGTCTATCATCCACTGCTTGCTGACCTGTCCCTCTTGGGTTTCCAGTTCGGGAGCATCGACACCTTCAAAGCGAACAGGCGTCCCTTTCTTTCCAAATAGAACAATCGTATCCGCATCTCGGACATAAATATCGGAAGACACAATGCCGTCTGAAGCGCAGCCGGTTAGCAAGGCAATCAGGCAGATAAAGCGTATCAAGACGGTTTTCCTTGCTTTGCAGTATTAGACCGACGTTCTGCTCGCTGATCCAACTTCTTGTTTACCCACCAGGTAAGCACTTTCCCAATCGAGCTTCCGATGAAAACACAAAGCGCCAAAACTAAGATGAGTTCAATCATTGGCATTCTTTCAATGGCAATCGGCGATATACAGCTACGCCGCTAATCGCGCATGAGCAAGCCATTAGCACTAAAGGAATATTCTTCCTTCTTCCCAATGATAACATGGTCATGAATGACAATGCCCATTGTGTCACAGGCATCCATAATTCGTTCGGTCATGACAATATCGGAGTTACTGGGCGTCGGGTCGCCAGATGGATGGTTGTGGACGAGGATGAGCGAACTGGCGTTCAGTTCCAAGGCACGTTTCACAACCTCACGCGGATAGACCGGAACGTGGTCAACTGTACCCTTGGCCTGTTCTTCATCAGCAATCAGAACATTCTTGCGATCCATGTAGAGAACCCGGAATTGTTCAACCTCGCGATGCGCCATTGCGGTTCGGCAGTAGGTCACCAAGTCTTCCCACGACGACACAACATCCCGCTTCATTATCTGTGCCTGCGCCATTCTGTGCCCGAAGGCTTCGACAACGCGCAGGTGATAGAAAACCCATTCGTTAGCCCCATCCACCTTCAGAATACGATGCTTTGATGCCGCAATAACCCCGTTTAGGTCGCCGAACTCTGCAAGCAGGCGTTTTGACAAAGGTTTGACGTCGATCCTCGGGATTGCGTTGAACAACAGCAGTTCCAGTAGCTCATATTCGGGCATTGGATCGTGACCGCCTTTGAGAAAGCGTTGCCGCAGTCGCTCTCGGTGCCCCCAATAGTGAGGCCGGTTAGCGCCGTCGTCGTCCTTAATCAGGCCACCACCAGCAGCATTCTTTCGTGAAAGTCGGTCTCGATACACGTATGACGGCGGGTGTGCAGGTTCAGTTACGGCGTCGGGTGGTGGGCTGCGTGCGTACAGCTCATCCAATCCCTTCAATTCTTCCTCAGAAAAGCCACCTCGCCCATCATGCTTAACTAGCTTGCCGAACCTTTTCCTATCGCGGCTTATGACCTCTTTGAGATTGTCCAGTATCGCCGTTTTCTTCATGGCTACCACTCCATGCACCAATCCCTAGACCATGCTCAAAGGTTGGTTAACGAGTGGTAAAAACGTCAGATGTGGCCTGAAATGGAACCTATGTTTCAAGCACGCTGATTAAAGATAAACTCATCTACTAGCATGAACGGCTTCAGTTCGAACCGCCCGCTATCTGTCGCCCTTTTTGATTGCGATTTCCGGCGCTCAATCTCGTTCAACAGAAAAAAAACGCCAGCAGGCTTACCAACGAGGTCACGTGGAACCTCGATTGTTTTGAGCGTTGACCGTGTCTGAACGCGCTCAGTCAAAACTGCCTCCAGTACTTCGATCCTGCATTGGTTTTTGCGCAGCATCGCGTGTGAATGCTACGCAATTCCCAAAGAAAAAAGCAATGCCAAGCAGTTAGTCACCAAAACCATGCGTTAATTTTGTCGCTGTTGGGGAATTCACCCTAAGAATACCCTAAGGTTTTGACGCGGGTACGATTGCTACGACTTCGACAGGAAGCATAGCAAAACCACGCTCATTGCGTTTCAGCAGAACAACGAAACCGTGTTGCTCCATGAACTCGTTGAAGCGGACTTCTTGGCCTTTTGAAAGCCCCTCGGTCGTACCGGATTTCGTACAACGGTGACATATCGCAATGCCCCATTGGTTCCGTCCGTACCAAGGGGCGTCATCTTGTATCGGGCAATCGCATAGGTGGCATCTGGTATAGTCGGCCATTGGTTTTCTCCTAAGAATTGGACCGACTCACCAATAAACCTGATTGGTTTCGCGCCAAATGCACGGCGCTTAATAACGCGAACCTGACAAAACCTGACATTCGAACCAAACCAGCAGCGAGGTTTATACAAGAACACCAGCCGTTTTCGGAGGCGGTCTTTGCGGGAAAAGAAAAACAGCACTGTGGTAAGGAATAGTAAGTAGTTCAACCGTTTTCCGAGGCGGTCTATGGGCAAAATAAATTCAACAAAACCAGTAAGGGCTTTCCGTTATCATGGATAGGAAAACGCAGGCCCTTTTCTGCAGGCAGGAAAGAAATCCCAGCCTTTCGGACATCAGAATACTTCAGGTCATAACCTAGCATTCGGCGGGCGCAAAACTGCGTCGGCTGTTAAGGTTTGTTAAGGTTCACAGACAATCCAGCCGCCAATAGCGGATGAACACCACGGCCCCGCATATCCGCCCGAGTGGATGGCCTTGTGGATGATGGCGTGAACCAAGTCATCCTTGCCGATACCGACAGGATTCTAGGCCACGTCAACGTCTGAGCCCCACGCACAGCCAGCATTAGGAGAGAGGCCCCTTCCTATTTGTCGATCCAGGAATAGCCATTTCCAGCACGGTATTGAACGCGCCTACATCGATTGCATGCCCTATCATTTGGCGTCAGATAATCCCACTGGTGCCACCCAAAAATGCAACAATACCGTAAAAATGGGTTGGAGAACCGCATTGGTCGACCCTTAGTCAGGGATTTCGAAAATACTTCGAATTTGCCGGTTTTCGTTCAAGCGACTTGTCTGGCGAGAATGATTGCCTTCTAGCGCCGCATCGGTTCTAAAAAATCAAGTAGTGATGAAAGTCTCCAGCAACAAAGGCTGAAAGCGCAACTACAAACCCCGAAGCGTAATCGGTCAATTTAAGCTGCCTTCTCTTTGGGTGTATGGTCCAATTCGCCCATTTCTGATAGTCATCAACCAGGTTTGAATTGTCAGCATGGAACATTTTATCACCCCCACCAATCGCGATGCAGTGCCTTTTTCCTTCAGAAACAGCATAGCTAAATATAGTTGAACCAACGCGGAACCTGCGGTCCGTGCTGTGGCCCCTTGGTGGGACAAGTTGACCCACCTAGAACCCTTTGTTCCCAAAGCTCTTTTCTTTTTGCGAGATGTTTCGCCAGTTGCGTTTTGGCGACCCATGTCAGCAAACCAAGCATTGCTTCGGCGCGAAATGGCTTGCACCCGAGACCGCTGCGTTAACAGGTGCGCCCCCCCCTCCCAAGGCTGGCCTCATAGAGACTATGCTAATGGTAGCGAACAAGAGGCAACAATCTCGCGCGCAGCAACTGCTTAGCCCAGGTCGAAAACTTCCATGGGTAGCATTGCGGCCGGAATTTCTATTTCACTCATTGCCTGTTCGGGTAGCGTTAAATCTGGTAGAATCGGTGCCTCTAGAGAAGACACTCCAACCGGCAGTTCAAGTAAATCAGGCAGTTCGACGTTTTCAGGTGCACCGACTTCGGGAAACTCAAGCTCCAGTTCCGCTAGGACGTCTCTTGCTTTTTGAGACGCATTTGGCAAATTTGCTGGCTTCATTTTAGTTTATCCTTTCATCTGTGTTCTGCTCTAATCTCGCTCTTACCCAAGGCTAAAGCGTGCTCACAATGTGTGTGCGGATCAACGGTAGCTGAGCGATGTTGAATTCTTTTGAAACGCGTCGTTCATCCCGCATTAACATTGTTCCCAAAATGGAAACTAAATCTCCAAATCTGGGGTTTATACCTTCGTGTTAAGTTGAGCACCGCCAATTAGAATGCACCTAACAACTTGCCCTCGCTGGAGAGGAAACATTGGGATGAGTATGGGGACCGTGGTCGACGAGGCGGCAGTTGGACGTCTGATTGTTAACCGCGTATTAACAGCGCGTTCTCTGTCCATTCAACAATACTCTGCATACTAAAGGAGACCCTCCTTTGGCACATCACTGTCAAAACTATTCATTTATTGAGGCTTGAGAATCCAATGTTGAACCTATTCTTAACACTCTCAACAGCATCAATGGGAATTATGTTTGGATTCCTAGCAAGCTTTGTTTTTGTGTAATTGCGTGTCGCACAACTCAAAATACAAACACGCCACGACAGACAGTGCGATTGCGAATGCGTTTAAACTGCGCGCACCCCTCACGAGATAATTGCGCATAGGGTTTAGCTCAGACTTGAGCAAAAGCCCGCTTTCTAGCGGTGAATAGCGGGGGAACCCTGTTTCAAGGCCCTCTTGCAGCCGTTTAGCAGGTTAGCGAATTTAGCAGGGGTTCCTGACCAGTCGCTGCCCACCTACAGACTTAGCTTCAATTCTGCCCTCACGCACCCAGCGGCTTACTGTGGACTCACTTCGGCCTACTAGCTTGGAGCATTCCTGAACAGTTATCCAATCTTGGCGCTTTGGTTTGAGCAGCACATTCAGCGCGGCCTCCATGCGATTTAGTTGACGCTCTAGTTTTTCAATTCTCGCCTTGTCGATGGCGACATAGACCACTTCTCGTTCCGGCATAAGGCTAAACTCCGCGCTACTAAGTGATGCAATCTTTGCGAATGTCACCCAGCCCAACCAGGAAATCCAAAACGGAAGCAACTGGTTACTGGCACTCCGCTAAAACTTGAGGCAATGATGCCGTCATGAAACTGTCCCGAACATTAGAGATGATGCCCAAATTGGTAAGCCGCAACATAGTCCCACAGGGTGTTGTAGATGAGGGCCGGATATTTGCCTTGGGATCATTCAGCAGCGCCAATTTGGATCATGAGCGTGTGGTTGATGTGGTCGAAGGACTCAAGGATCAAGTGCTCCAGCCATTCAGTTTACACCCCTGGGCTTTTGTCTTCGACTACTTCACTCTGGAAGTTGATGGAGAAAGCAAACCCATGACTTTGCTAGAAGTGGTTAGGCCCCAAGCGGACGGCGTGGTTGATGTTAGTCAATTTTTATTGATGACCCGCCGAACCCCTAACACTGCACAGTTTCGATTTCACCATACCCGAGACGGCACAAAAATCTTACGAGCGGCTTCCGGGATGCAAAATTCCGATCCAGAGGAAATAGCGTCACTTTCCCAATACCCGCTAGCTGTGGCCATTCTGAACACACGGGGCTGCCGGATCGATTTAAAGCGCGCACCTAGTGTCAAGAATACAAGGCGTAAGCGACTCGGCAAATCTCCAATCCCCGCGCACTACAATACTGACGCAGGTGAGTATCTAACCGCGCTCAATTCCCCCAAAGAAAGCGTGGATCGCGGCGGCATACGCGCCAGCCCGAGGCCTCACCTGAGACGCGCCCACGAGCGAGTTCAATCTGATGGCAAGCGCTCAATAATACCACCGGCGCTAGTTAACGTGCGTACCGAGGGTGATATTGCCTTTGTGGAGCGGCGAAAGGCGTATAAGCGGCTTTCTGACTGAGGCAGCCGAACACTGGAGGTAGACAAGCGTGACTAAGCTCTTAACCATCGAGCAAGCCGCCGAACTTCTTAACGTACCAAAAGGCTCTCTACGCACTGCCGCCGAAGAACACGGGTTCTTGGTCCGCATTGCCATCCTTTCGAAACTCAACGCGGCAGGCATTAAGAAAGCCCAACACATCTGAGTTGCTGTTCAATTCCATGCCTTCAGTCAGGCCCATGAAAACTGACAGTGTGTCGATGATTAGAAGATCAAAGTCACCGCCATATTGCCGCATACAGGCAAGTGGCCGTTGGCTCCGTTGGATAGCGAGCCATACCTGAAAGGACGCAAAGCTTATCTGGATCAGAAGGCAAGACGGGCCAAGAAGTCAGCATGAAATAGGCTGACTTCTCAAGCCTCCAAAACACCAAGTAGGTGAGGCTGAAAACGATCTCCAAATGTCCGCTGTCAGGCCCGAAACCGTCATCCGACAGAATTTGTCAGATGACGGCGTTGAGCCCAAACCTCCCAAATGCTACGCGCTAAGCGAACGTCCGGTGTTCTCATTACGGTCGTAGTGGAAGGATGTCAGGAACCTTGGCGTAAGGTGCGGGGGGCAGCCAGTTTTGAAATGTCCGAGCCAGTCGTGGATCACCACTGAGAAAGAAAGACCCCAGTTCCGTCTCCTTTGCCAGTGTTGTTCGCCCCATGATGATGCCACCCATCGCGACCAATGTTGTTTCAACATATAGGTCAACGTCGAGATCAGGATCGTGGACGCAAAGTTCAGGAGGCATTCCCCGCTGGGCCAAAAACCAAAATGTGTCATAGTCCGTTGGCTCATCCCTGAAATGAAAGCGGATCACGGATCGCTTGTCAGGCAGAGCATCTACCTGGAGCACGCTTTGACATTTCCACATCATAGGTGAGGCAAGTGTTCCAGCGAGCGCGACCTCTGCCTCAATGTTCTGTTGTGCCCAGACCCCGAGCGCCTTGATGACAGGTTCCAACGCTTCGGACTTCGGCGTACGGAAATAGTCCACAGCACCCGTTGCTTTGTCTTCGACACGCTCAACTAGACCATTGTGCTCCATCTCCGAAAGTCGCCGTGAAAGTACGCCGGGAGAGATGCTGCCCAGACGTCGTCGCAATGTGTTGAACCTGGTGGCTCCGGCCCAAATCTCAGTCAGGATTGGAATAGTCCATCTTGGTTCCAGTAATTGGCTGGCACGGGAAATCGGGCATAGAAGACCGTATGGTTTGACGTTCATAAGAAACTCCTCACTGCCCATCATACCCAGCAAACGCACTTGGGCTAGTACGCCTGAAGTACCAGCATCAGTACCTTCCACGCACTACTCTGACTGAACTGCGCCATGGTTGAGTTGGTCATCGCAAAGTGAGGAGAAAACGATGACACGGGACAGCACCATGACAGGGGTCGCTAACGGAGAGATGTGGGGCCATCGGGCGCAGGATTGGGCCAAGTATCAGGAGGCCTCCATTGCACCTGTATTTGACGCGGTTCTCGACCATACTGGCGTGAGCGAGGGGACAAGATATCTTGATATCGGCTGCGGGGCAGGAATGGCGGCCGCAAAAGCCAGCGCGCTGGGAGCGGTGGTGACTGGTCTAGATGCATCAAGTGCATTGATCGACATTGCCCAGTCCCGGTTACCGGCAGCAGCCTTTCACGTAGGGGATTTGCAGCAGCTCCCATTTCCAGATGGCAGCTTTGATCTGGTGACAAGCTTCAACGCGATCCAATATGCTGGGGATGTCGCCGAGGCTTTGTCCGAAGTGAAACGCGTCCTTGCACCCGGTGGCACAATTGCCATCGCGACTTGGGGCGACCCAGAAGGCATGGAAGCCGCTGAGGTAGTCACAGTTTTGAAGCCGCTCTTGCCGCCGCCTCCACCCAACGCACCGGGCCCATTCGCTTTGTCTGATGACAATGTTCTACGTCAGTTTGTCGAGAAAGGTGGGTTCGAGGCATTCGATGTATTCGATGTCGCCAGTCCTTGGTCCTATCCTGACGAACAAGCTGCAATTGCGGGCCTGGCCGCATCTGGCGTAGCTGCTAAAGCCATAAGCCTGGCGGGAAAGGAGACGGTGGATGAAGCACATCGTTCGGCGATCGAGCCTTACCGAAAGGCAGATGGTCGGGTCGAGTTCGGTGCCACTTTCAAGGTCGTGCTTGCTAAGTCAGCAAACAACTAGCGCTTTTTGCGAGTAACTCTGCTCTCAAAAGCGGTCGTTGCCGATCTCTAGACCAATGGCCGCTTTGTCCGCAAAGCTGACGTTGACCGGTTTCCATCAAGTGTCTGCTGCCCGATAAAGAAGGCGTTAAACATATGCGCCGCAATTCTATTTTTGGCAGAAAATCGAAAGAGAATGACAGGAGAAGGCAAGCATCAAAGACACACAGTCACCATCTCCCACTTTGTAATGGATTTGATTTTTGGAGACTTTTCACATGAAAAGCTTGTTCGCCGTATTCAGCACTGCGACCATGATCTTCGCAGTACCTGCGTATGCAAAACAGCCGATCCAGCCAACATTCTCTGTCACAAGAGATGTGGCGCACGGTGGTGGTTGCCGCAAAGACAGCCCGCAAGGTCAATGCTGTCATGCAGGCAAAAAACCATATCACTGCCATTGAGCCTAGCGAAAGTTGAACGCACCCGGGCGTTGGCGTCTCAAACATGCAAAAAGCATTGGTCAACTTTAGCCGTTTGATCGACAGGTTTTGGAAACCCGGAATTCGTGAAATGCACTCTAAGGAAGGTCTAAATTGAAACTGAATGCCCTGTCTGCCGGTTCAGAATGCACCATCCAGCTGATTTTCTCAGGTCGCGATATAATAAGCGCAGTGGAAAATACGCCTGATTTCTCTGTTTACCTAGAAGCCGCCAAGAAGGCTGTAATCGCCAACAAGAGGGTGGAAGAAGCCGAAGCAGATGATGCGATAAACGAAGAAGAGTTCGGAAGGCTATTGGATGCTCGCACGTCAATCGAGCGACACGCGGAACGTGAAGGCGCTCGATTAATGGAGACTGCAGAAGTCGGACACCTAATCGAAAATCCCTACCAAAATGAACGCCTGGGTTCGTATCCGATAATCGGATGGGATTTGCCTGAAGACACAAATGACATACCGCGGCCGATCACACTGATGAACGAAAACCAAATGGGCCAAGGTTACTATGAAGTGAGATGCGCCGACTTAAAGTTGATCTATGATGGGAACCTTTACTTTCCGCTCTCACGGGAGAGCATTCGCTCGTCAATTTCATACTTTCTGACGTATCGAATTTGGGAAGAGAACAAACTCAGCGAGTTGGGCTTCCAATACTAAGATAAAACGGTGAAAAAAAACGCAATGCCGATTAGCCAAATCTCTTGGGTTCGAGTGAACGTCGGCTGCAAAGGCTGCAAGACCTAAGTTGTTTGGTGAGAAATTCGCATGAAACATGTTTCTTGGATTACCTGCCTGGTATTCGCTCTGGTGAGCAGCATGGCGTATGCAGGCCAGGTTATCGAAGGCAAAGCCCGAGTTATCGACGGCGACACAATCGTTTTGTCAGGCATAAAGGTCCGCCTAAACGGTGTTGACGCGATGGAGCTGGGTACTGAAGCAGGGCAGCAAGCAAAAGCTGCTATGTCGAAGATCGTACATCGTCAGACTGTCACCTGCGAACTCAACGGCGAAAGGTCGTATGACCGCATGATTGGGGTTTGCTACGCCAACGGAAACGACGTAGCGGCAGTTTTGATTGCCAATGGTTACGCGCTTGATTGCGCGCGATATTCAGGCGGTAGGTACCAAAAGTTTGAGACGACAGCTGCGCGCACTCGGTTGTCTCAGGCAGGTTACTGTTTGCGATGATTGAAGGGTAACTGCCTATGTCAGATCAGATTTCTCACCTTCACGCGACAGGCTCGAGTGAGTATTGGAAAGAGCGATCCAAAGCCGAAGCCTCAGCAGCGGCTAAGATTGCAAACGAGGCGCTATCCGCACACGGAAGTAAGCACAGCTCAAGATTGCTCAAATTAGCCAAAGAACATGAAGAACGTTCCCGCAGGTTCGCGACATTGGCCACTCGAATTGAGCAGACTGGCGAGATCGTATTTCCCGCTGAGGACGATATTTCAAAACTACTCTCTGATGGGAAGCAGCTATCGCAACATCTTGCGACTTCGGCACATTCAACATTACCTAAAATAAAGCGGATATTGCGCAGTATCGCCTGGATTTTGGTTTGGATCGCCGTTGCTGCAGGAGGCTACTGGGTTGTAAATAAAGTCTACTTTAATCGGTGCATGAAAACAGAGATGCCAATTGCCGCAAGAGCGATGGGGGTCGACCCCGATGCTACAAATTTCAATTATTTGAGCGCTCAGTCTGCCGAACATGCGGCGTTGTGGGCAAAACGTTTTGGCGGGGAACTCGGCACTGCCTACGGCGCGATAGCTGTAGCTTGGCGCAAGTGCGAAAGCAGATCACTTCCTTCTCTCATTTGGAATTAGGGTTTATAGCTAGCTGCAATCAAACAATTGAACCTATCCTCAAAAATGCCTTTGCAGACTGAAAATGACGGCGAGCTGTTCTACACTTGCTGCGAACCACCTGCCATACCAACACTCTACCTCGGTAAGTGTTGGCGGGTTGATGTAGTATTCGAGCGCGAGCGGTTGCTTTACGACGAACTTCTGCCAATTGCTCGAGGTAACCATGAGAAAAAGACTGCGAAAACAAAGTGTAGGTCTATCTCAACTCCCCCAATCGAAGACAATCCACAAACGATGCCGATCAGCGAAATAATATCTGGCATATTGATCCTTGCTGTAGTTGGGTACCTTTTGTTTGGCCCTGACGACAACGGCCAAGGGTATCAACCCACTCGGGCCGAGTTGGAGCAAGCATTTGGTCGTTCTAGGTGGGAGTGATTTGATGGCCCCCCGGTTTTACAGACGTAAGAGTGAGCAGAAGAAATTAGTGCCAAGCAAGGAAACAGAAAGCCTGTCGCAAAGGGTCTATTCGTGCAGGAAAAAATCAAGCTACAACGGATGAGAATGATCAGCGCGTTAGGTGACTTTCAATTGGCACTTAGCGCTGCAGATTTCACGCAAGAAGCTGACGAAAACGAACGCTACAGTCATGTAGAGCTGAGACGTTTTCGCTGTTATGAACATACTGCTATAGTTTCTTATTCACGACCGTTTTCCGACGGCAAAAGTAAGGTTCCACGGCTTTCAATGAAGCAAATCCGAGCCGAACTTACAGAAGATCAAAAGAAGCTGCACAACCGGGTTATTAAGCTGAGAAACAAGCTTGTCGCACATTCGGATGCCGAAATGATGAACTTCGCGGCAAAAGCGGAGCCAATCGATATAGACAAGGACCGACCATTCTATGCGGTAATCGCCCAGCATGACGAAGGACTGCAGTTTTACAAATGGCGGGATCAGCTGGCATTTATTGATCTGATCAGGAAGGTTAGCTTCTGCCTATACTCAACGATGTCCAAAATTGCACAGGAAGAACCTGGCGCTTTCGACATGACCGTGCATTTTCCAGAGGCTTATCCGCCAAGCTAGGCAACGTAACCGAAACAAACAGGGGATCGATTGACCCGCGCGACAATGATCCTCTGTGCCGGTACGGACACCAAACGAGTATCTGAGTTTTTGCCCCCGCCCCATACTGACGGCGACAGAACCCCATCACCAGGGAAGATTGTAACAAAGTTGAAAAGGCGACACACGTCAGCCAGCTCTACCCCAACCGAAGGCATATGGCAGGCTGACATTGCATGGCTTATGGCCAGCAAGGGTTTTGATTGAGCTAGCGGATAGTATGTAGTTGGCAAAACCTGCCAAGTTTCAAATCAAGTTGTCTTTTTTCCCTGGCTATTTTGGCTCTGCCAGATTGGAGAAACTGGGTTTTCAATGCGCGCGCAGTTTCTCCAATCTGGGTTTCGCAACACACACAGGTAGCACGAGGGTAGCACAGGATTGCATTCATCCTGTCTCTGACTCTGTAACCCATTGAAAAGATGGTGCCCCCACACGGACTCGAACCGCGGACCTACTGATTACAAATCAGTTGCTCTACCAGCTGAGCTATAGGGGCACTGGGTGTCGATTAATATCTCGGAACAGGGACTGCAAGCCCGAAATTTCGGGTCATCTTAACTTTGTGCTGGTTTGCCTTAGGATAACAGTAATAACAGGCCTCATCCGAATTTGACTGCACCGGGGACAGGTTGTAACCCAAGCGGCGATCCCGACCGAGGTGAGGACAATTCCGATATGCAGATGGTCATCCAAGCCGGAGCGCACTTTACCGACCATGATCACCTGCTCAATCTACTGCAGGTGAATGCGGATCTGGTTGCGGGAAATCATACTGCCTTCTGGGGGCTTCGTCCGTTCAGAAAGATCTTTCGACCTGCGCTGAAACCCTCTGCCGACCGGCCATCACATCAGGATACACTGGCGCGATTTCATAAACTGTTCCCCAACGGGCAGCAGGTTGACCGGGCGATCTTGTCGAGCGCGCTTTACCTGGGGGAACGACCTTCCATCATCATGGATGGGCAATTTTACGCGAATGCCGGTCAAAGGTTGGCCTATCTGGATAATCTGTTCAGCGATTCGACGGTTGAGCTATTCGTGGGGCTACGTAATCCCGGCAGCTTTATTCCCAAGGTGCTGATGCTGCTGTCGGCGCCTGAGCGCGAGCATATCATTGCCACCACCGATCTGAGTTGCCTGAGTTGGCTCGCCATGATCGAAGACATTCGCGACCTAGCGCCAGATGTCAAAATCACTTTGTGGAGCAATGAGGATTCGCCGCTGATCTGCGGCGACATCGCGCGCGCACTTGTAGGGCTACCCGAGGACACGCCGCTGGAACAGGAATACGCGCTGCTGTCCTCACTTGTCTCAGACATGGGTAAACAGGAGATTCAGAGCTTGTTAGAGCATCAAGCGGCCCCCAATGATCCCGTGCTCAGGGGCAGGCTGGCGCAGGTGTTTCAGCAGCATGCACTGACGGATGAAATCGAAGAAGAGGTGGAGCTGCCTGGCTGGAACGAAGATATCGTTACCGCCTTTACCGAGCTTTATGAGCAGGATCTGGCACGGCTGCAGACCATGCCAGATATCCGTTTCTTGAATCCGTGAGCGGCCGACGCTACATGCCCAGCGCTTCCTTGTACATTTCCAGTACCGCCTCTTCCTCGGCGATGTCGTCCTTGTCGCGCTTGCGAAGAGCGACGACTTTGCGCATGACCTTGGTGTCGTAGCCGCGGGCCTTGGCCTCGGCCATGACCTCTTTCTGCTGGTCAGCGATGTCTTTCTTTTCGGCCTCAAGACGCTCGAACCGTTCGACGAACTGGCGCAGCTCGCCTGCGGTCACTCGGTAGTTGGCTGCGGCCTGATCTTCGGTGATGTCTTCCATCTGCGTCTCTCCCAAGGGCTGAAAATAAGGTGCCGGATACATCGGCACCGACCCGACCGCAAGCGTGCATTCTGCACGGTGGGCTTGTCTGACCTGCGCCGATCCGATAAGCGCGGTCACGGATCCAAAGGGTGAGCGTAAACAACCATGTTCGACATTATCGTCTGGGGCGGGGCCGCCCTGTCTGTGGCCGGGCTGGTCGGTCTGGTCTGGTGCATCCTGCAAGTGATGAAAGCGCGCAAAGCCAACCTGACGGATGACGAGTTGCGCGCTGCAGTTCAGGGTGTTCTGCCTTGGAATCTGGCGTCGCTTTTCCTGTCGGTACTTGGGCTGATGATGGTTATCCTGGGCATTTCGCTGGGATAACCAGATCGATCAGATCGGCATATTGTCGAACCGCGCCTCAAGCACGTCTTCGCATAGCGCAGCATCCAGCCGACGCAAGCGCGATGGGATATGAACCCCCTGCGCGCGCATTTTATCCAGAACCATGCTGACATGTGGCTGAAGCTCGAGCCGGGTCTCAAGACACGCACCATTCAGCTTTTGTTCAAGCCGTTCCGCTTCGGTAAAAAGATCCTGAGCAGTCATTTCCTTCCTCCCATATGGTGCCAATGTGCCTGATATAGGTAACGAGTTTAAGACGAGCACGAGACCGAAACAAAACATCGCGAATTCTTGCCTAGTCAGGCAAAAAACCGTCAATATGTCCGTGGTCGCCTAAAGCATACGCTCAAATTGCGGAGATTGCTTTGACAGACATCAACTCGTGATTAGGGGCTTTAAACATATTCCACTATTGTTATATGTATACAAGCTGAACGGAGGAACCCATGACGCCCAGTGTGAAAGCTTTTTTCGACCCGCAGACCTTCACCGTCTCTTACGTTGTGCAGGAACCTCAGGGGCAGGCCTGCGCCATCATCGACAGTGTATTGGATTTCGATCACGCCTCGGGGCGGACCGATACCAGCTCGGCCGACCAGATTGTCGACTATGTGACGGCACAGGGACTGAAGGTGGAATGGATTCTGGAAAGCCATGTCCATGCCGACCACCTGTCAGCAGCCCCTTACCTACAGGAAAAGCTGGGTGGTCAGATCGGGATTGGCGAGAATATCGTGGTCGTTCAGGACACGTTCGGCAAGGTCTTCAACGAAGGCACCGAGTTTCAGCGTGATGGCAGCCAGTTCGATGCACTGTTTGCCGAAGGGTCCAGCTTTCACATCGGCCAGATGCGCGGGGACGTTTTGCACACGCCAGGCCATACGCCCGCCTGCATGACCTATGTGATCGGCGATGCGGCCTTTGTGGGCGATACGCTGTTCATGCCGGATTTCGGAACTGCCCGATGCGATTTTCCCGGCGGGTCATCGGCGGACCTGTATGCCTCGATCCAGAAAATCCTGTCTCTGCCCGACGAGACGCGGATTTTTGTAGGCCATGATTACAAAGCGCCTGGTCGCGATGAATACGCGTGGGAGACCACGGTTGGCGAACAAAAGGCGCTGAACGTTCATATCGGTCAGGGCCGCAGCGTCGAAGAATTTGTCGAGATGCGCGATGCGCGGGATGCAACCCTTGCGATGCCGCGCCTGATTTTGCCCTCGCTGCAGGTCAATATGCGGGCCGGTCAGATGCCACCAGCGGATGAGCAGGGCGACGTATTCATGAAAATCCCAGTCAATAAGCTATGATACGAGGGCAGACGAGACAATGAATATCGAATGGATTTCGGGTCTGGCTGGTGGTCTGCTGATCGGGCTGGGTGCCAGCGTTTATCTGCTGTGTAATGGGCGGATCATGGGGGCGAGCGGCATATTGGGCGGGCTGCTGGAACGCAGCGACCGGAGCGTAATGACTGAACGCCTGGCTTTCGTCGCGGGCTTGATCGGGATGCCCTTTTTGCTGCGCCCATTGATTGCGCCGCAGGCCGAGACCCATTTGACCCCGGATCTGGCGATCGTGATCCTTGCTGGGCTGCTGGTGGGGGCTGGAACACGGATCGCCAATGGCTGCACGTCGGGTCACGGCGTTTGTGGGATTTCTCGCTTCTCGTTGCGCGGGATCGTCGCAACGGTGTTCTACATCCTTGCAGGTGGCCTGACGGTTGCGCTGTTTCGCCATGCTTTGGGGGTGATCTAATGCGCGCAGTGTTTGCTTTTCTCGCCGGATCGCTGTTCGGCATCGGGCTTTTGATCTCAGGCATGACCGACACCACCAAGGTGCAGGGGTGGCTGGATGTGTTCGGCAATTGGGACCCGACGCTCGCCTTTGTCATGGGCGGGGCGATCCTGCCGATGCTGGTGGCGTGGCGATTGACACGGAACAGGGTCCCTTTTGTGGGCGGACAGTTCCCCGCCCCGCCCCGTGTTGAACTGGATCGCCGTCTGATCGTCGGGTCGGTCCTGTTCGGCGTCGGTTGGGGATTGGCGGGTTTGTGCCCGGGCCCGGCGATGGCCTCGCTTGGATATGGAGGCGTTGGCGGGATTGTGTTCCTGATTGCGATGATCGCGGGCATGTTTGCGGCACCAAAGCTGGGTGCGCAACTGGACAGGATCGCCGACGCAGCCTAAGCAATTGCCATGGAGATTCGACCGATAACCCCCCGCTACGCCGTCTCACCTCAGATCTCGGTGGAGGACGTGCCAGCCATTGCCGAGGCCGGTTTCGTCAAGGTGATCTGCAACCGTCCCAATACCGAAGTTCCGCCGGATCAGCAGTCAGACGCCATCGGTCAAGCCGTTCGCGAGGCCGGGATGGAATATGAGGTTCTGGAGTTGACACACCAGACGATGACACCGGAAAACGTGGCGCTGCAACGCGATCTGGCCGAAAGCTGCAGCGGGCCGGTTCTGGCCTATTGCGCCTCTGGCACACGATGTTCGGTGGTCTGGGCGCTGGGACAATGCGATCGGCTAAGCACGGATGAAATCCTCGATGCGACCGGAAAAGCGGGCTATGCGCTCGACGGGTTACGCCCGGCATTGGAACAGCTGCGAGGGCGCGGATAAGCCTCTTAGTCGCGGCCATTGCCTTCGGGCGCTGGTAGACCGGCGAGGTGCGAGATTTCCGTGACACGCTGTTCGGAACTGGCAGGCAACAAGTCGTCGGGTTCCAGGAGGGAATCCTCGGTCGTCAGATCATGCGCTACAATATCGTCATCAAGCGGGGACGACATCTCGTCATCCGGAGCCGAGGGCGTCAAGCTTGATTTGCTGGCCAGAAATCCGGCGCAGTCCTTGGCGGGCAACGCAGTAGGAGGGCCTTGTTCGTTGATCCGTACCGCACGCATTCCGCCGCACTGACCCAGACGTCCGATGGCGGTTCGGGCACGATCGATTGACAGAACTTCAACCCGATCCACCCGCGCGCCCTGCAGCGGCAGGACATCCCCGACGGACAATTCCGAAAGCGCTGTCAACGGCAAAGACAGGCGGCAGATCACGGTGTTCAGCTCAGCCCGAATTACCCCGGATGCCTGATCCAGATTCACCCCCGATTGGGTGATATCCGCAACCTGTTCCTGATCCGAGAGCGGGCGCTCGGGCAGCAGGATACAGACCTCGCCCTGACGCGGACCACCGGCAAGTTCGACCGTCAGATCAAACATGCGATAGACCTCATCCACCAGCGCCAGGTTCAGTGCGCGCCGACCCTCGGCGCGTGAGGTGAACTCATACCCGGACAGGCTGGCCATGTCTGCCGGGGACTCAACCAGTTTCAGCGCCCGGCTCAGCATATCCTCGATCAGAGGGGCGACCATGGCAGCGTCGGTGTCGGTAAACGCACGCTCGGGTGGTGGGTCAGAGGTGACCATGGCAATCGTTTGCTGCTGGACGATGGCAGAGACGCAACCCGGGTCCAGACAGGCCGCGGCCAGGCCGCCCTGATCCGAGGTAAACAGCAGCATCAACCACCCCTCATTCAGCCGGTCGGCTATATCTTCCTGCGCACGTACGGCCTGCTTTGCCCCGATGACCGACAGCGCCAGCCCCATGCTTTCGCCGGAGGCGCGTGCCAACCCCAGCCGCAAGGCGCGCAGGACCGAGCGGGGCGTGTCGGCACCGCATTGCCCCGCTGAAAGCTTTCGTGCCAGTGCTGATGTGGTCATGGCCCCGTTCCGCCGTTTGTCGATGCGATGACGATTTGTCTAACCCGGCGGAGGTTACGAATGTCTTTAAGACGCCCTCATTGCGCGGCCTGACGAAAAGCCAGCGGAAGGCTGACGCGGAAGGCCGCCCCTCCCTGCCCCGGCAGATAGGCAACTTCGCCGCCCAAGCGCTGCATAATCTCTCGGCAGATCGCCAGCCCCAACCCTGCCCCGCCTGCCTTGTCCGAGCCGACGCGGGCAAATTTTTCGAATACCATCGATTGCGCCTCGGCCGGGATACCACCACCGTTGTCGATGAAATCGATTACCACTTGCCCGCCGACATCATGGGCCGAGATGGTCAGCACCGGTTCAATGGCGTCGCAATATTTCTGGGCGTTGGAAATCAGGTTGATGAACACCTGCCCCAGCCGATCGAGATCCGTGTGCAGCGGGATACGTTCACTTGCGCGCACCCGCCGTACGCCAATCTTTCGATCGCTGCCCGCCAGCGCGCTTGAAACGGCGCGGTCCAGAACTTCGCTTAGGGTGGCTTCGCCCATGTTCAGGCTAACCTGGCCGCTTTCCAGCACGCTAAGGTCGAGCAGATCATCCAGTAGCCGGGTCAGACGCAGCGACTCATCATGTATGATCGCAGCATAACGGATTTGTTCCTCGGCGCTGAGGCCATCGGTGTCGCGCATAATTTCAGAAAACGCCCGAATCGAGGTCATGGGCGTGCGCAATTCGTGGCTGACCTGGCTAAGAAACGCGTCTTTCTGTTTCGAGACTTGCGTAAGCTTGGCATTCGCCTCGCGCAATTGCCGCGCTGTGCGGCTGAGCTCAGTCGATTTCGCCTCAAGTTGGCTGGAATATTCCAACATCTGCGCGGACTCGTCGGCAACGGCCAACAGGTCTTCGACAGACACAGACGCCCCGCCAACGATCTGACCGATCATCGCATGGGCGGTTGCGGCCCCGACCGAGCCGCTGAGTTCGCGTTCCAGTCGTTCCAGAAACTGCGGCGTAGGCTCGGGCAGTCGTCCGGGGCGACCATTCTGGCGCTCGGCTTCGGCTTGAAAGAACTCTTGCGCGGGAATAGTGCCCAGAATCCGCTGGGTCATGATCATCAGGTCTTCGCTTTGCGCAACCGAACCGGTCCAGCCACGGGCTGAAACTGAATGGTCAAATACATTTACGAATTGCGCACCCTGAAGGCGTTCCAGCGGGCTGGGGAAGCTGAGCATCGAGGCGACACAGAAGGCGATTGTATTCAGCGACAGCGACCACATGACCGTATGCACCATCGGGTCGATCCCTTCGATCCCGAACAACGCCTGCGGGCGGAGCCAACCCCAGCCGAAGGGCCCGTTTTCAATCACCGATGCCGGGACAATGCCGCCACCCATGCCAGGCAGCAGCAGTGTGTAAATCCAGAGAAAGAACCCGACGCTGAGCCCGACCAACGCCCCAGTTCGGGTCGCGCCGCGCCAGAACAGGCCGCCCACCAGTGCGGGCAGAATCTGGGAAATCCCGGCAAAGGCCACCAGCCCGATCGAGGTCAGGGCAGCCCCGCCCCCCGAAAGCTGGAAGTAGAAATAGCCCAACGCCATGATCGCCGCGATCGAGACACGTCGTGCCATCAGCACGACTGTTCGCACATCACCAGAGACCGACGCGGTGCCTTCCTGCGTATTCAGCCAGATCGGCATGACCACATGGTTCGAGACCATGGTTGACAGCGCCATCGCTGTAACGATCACCATTGATGTGGCCGAGGAAAACCCGCCGATGAACGACAGCATCGCCAACCAGTCATTGCCCTGCGACAGCGGCACGGTCAGCACAAACAGGTCGGGGTTCGAGCCTTCGGGCATCAGGTCCAACCCAACGACGGCGATGGGCACGACAAACAAGCTCATCAGCAGCAGGTAGAGCGGAAAGGCCCAGGCGGCGGTGCGCAGGTGGCTTTCATCGTCATTCTCGACCACCATGACCTGAAACATCCGTGGCAGGCAGACAAAGGCCGCTGCCGAAAGAAAAATGAAAGTGGTCCAGCGCCCGGCATCCACATGCCATTGGCCAATTTCCGAGGCATCGATCTGATCCATCATCGGCCCCAAGCCGCCAGCGACGCCCCAGACAACAAAGATGCCAACGGCCAGAAGGGCGAAGAGTTTCACCACAGATTCCAACGCAATAGCGGTAACAACGCCGTGGTGGCGCTCATTGGCATCCAGATTGCGCGTCCCGAACAGGATCGCGAAGACGGCCAAGCCCGCCGCGACCCAGAACACGCTAGAGCCTTCGCGATAGAGACCTGAGGGATCGGCCTCGGCAAAGATCGAAAAGGACAGCGTGATCGACTGCAATTGCAGCGCGATATAAGGCGTGCCGCCCAACACCGCCAGAATGGTCACGCAGACCGCCAGTGTGTTGGACTTGCCGTATCGTGACGAGATCAGGTCAGCGATCGACGTCACGCGCTGGCTGCGTCCGATGCGCACGAGTTTGCGCAGGCCCCACCACCAACTGATCATCACCAGTGTAGGACCCAGATAGATGGTTACGAATTCAAGCCCAGAACGCGCGGCGTTGCCAACCGCGCCATAAAACGTCCATGCAGTGCAATAGATCGACAGTGACAGGGTGTAGATCAGCGGGGAACGCAACCATTTCCCGCCGCCACGCGCAGCCAGCCGGTCCGCTGCGAAGGCGACACCGAACAGAAGAACCACATAGCCCAGACAGACCAGAATCAGGACATTCAGGGTTGCCATGTCTCGGCCTCGGGCTCGGCAGTCTCGCGCGCGGTCATGCGTTTGGCGACGAAGCCGAAGATCACGCTGATCAGGATCAGAACACCCCAGCACGCAAAGATGTAGAACATGGCCGTCGATAGCGACAGAGCCTCGGCGCCTGCGCTATCATCCGGCCATAGAAGCGGCAGCGCGAGCATTGCGGCACCTAGAAACGGCAGCAGCCGCGCTGCATCCGCCAGCCTGCGCCGACGATAGCTTTGCCGTTCCAGAAACAGGGACGGACGAACTGGCGAGGGCCGATCTTTGCCGTCGCCCGCGGAGCTCATAACTGAGACGCCTGCGCATGCAGGTCGCGCACCGCTGTCAGGACTTCGGTGTTCGAAAACGGCTTGGTCATGAATCGGCTGACCCCTGCCTGTTCGGCCATTTCACGATCCCGGGATTGCCCGCGCGCGGTCAGCATCAAAACCGGCAACGCCTTCATATCATCATGTTCGCGCAGATCACGCAGCACATCCATCCCGCTTTTTCCCGGCAACATCACATCCAGAATCACCAGATTGGGCCGCGCGGACAGAATCACCTGCACCGCATCCGTTCCCTCGGCATGGGTTTCAACCTGCCACCCCTCGCGTGTCAGCAGAAACCGGATCGCCTCGGTGATGTTGGGCTCATCCTCGATCAACAGAACCTTGCGGCTCATATTTGCATATCCTCCCCATGACGGATTGCACGTCCGGCCACCCGTCCAGCCCAGATTAAGCGCTGTGTCACGAAACTGTCAAAACCCTTCGCTCAGGATCGATGGCTCGCGCCGCGCGCTGCATTCGCGTTTCGGGCATATCCGACAACTGGCTCCGGCTTGCGCCGCGTTTTCCGCAGGCTGCACCGTGTCTTCGACCGGCAGCACCAGCATGACCGATCGGTAGACCGGCTCGGCTCCGAATTCCTTAGCTGGCTGAGGGGTTGCGATTGCAAAACACTCAAACTCAGCAGCAGTTCGACCAAGCTGAACGACCCGTTTCCGGATCGGGACCAAGGGCCGATTCAAGGCGGTGAACAAGGGCCAGAGCGGACAGGCCTCGCCATGGCGCGGCAGGGCAAACCCCGGCGCGGGTTTAAAAAACAGAACGCTGCCGGAGGCGTCGCAAATCACCAAGCCAGCCGGACGCGCCAGCGTGCCTTCAGGCAGAAAGGCCAACCGTCGCAGCACCGAAGCAAGGTCCACTGAAAACACCGTCGCCAACGCCAGAGGATCGGGGTTTGCTGCATCCAGCGCGGCACACACCTGATCCAGCGGCATAGCGCGCGCGTCGGCGGCATAAAGGTCCAGCAACCCCGAAGCCACAGTGTTGGCCGCAGCGGAATCGAGCCCATCCAGCGGCACTTCGGTCAATTGCCCACCGGCTTCGAGTTCCGGGAAATGATATCCTTGCTCGGCAAAAAACGCCTCGACCGCGTCCAGTGGGATACCGCGCAGATCGCGCTGCCCGTCACTGTCATCCAGATAGGTCACCAGCGCTTTGGAGCTTTCGGCCAGTCGTTCGGCATCCTGATGCAAGTTGCGATGGAAACGGTCGCGCCATTCCGGTTCGATCTCTCCCGGTTCAGCCAAGATTGCAGCTGTTGAGCGGATGGCGGCGGCGGTCGACAGCACCTCGTGCATTGAGGCCGCCAGATGCGGGTCATGGGTCAGTCGGTCGGAAAGAACTTCGACAGTGCGCTCCAGCGACACTACGCGGCGATGCATCTGCGCCAGAACACCCGACCAACCGGGAAAGCGGCCGGCGAATTCTTCCAGCCCGTCCACCTCGGCCTTTTGGCCGACTGCATCCGCCGCGGCCTCGCGCAGAGCGGCGATGAGCGTCTCTTCGATCCCTTGAGTCAGCAGCGACGGCTCGACGGACAAAGCCGCCGCGATATCGACAAGCAGTTTGCCCCCAATGCGGCGGCGGTTGTGCTCGATCAGGTTCAGATACGATGCCGAAATCCCCACCTGCCGCGCCAGTTCCGCCTGTCGCAGCCCAGAGATTTGCCGTCTTTCGCGTATCCGGCTGCCGGTCAGCGTGTCGCGCATGGCGTTTATGTCCTTGGCTACTGCGGCTGCATTTTCAGATTAACTAAGTAATTATTATCTGTTGCCGACTAATTTTCAAAGAAGATTTACAACTTTGACAACGGCCAGAGAAAGAAACCCACCCTTTCCTGCCGCCCACCCTTCTCTTTCGACGCAATACCCGTCACCATAAGAACATGAGCGATCCCGCCTTTGAATACGCCCCCATCGGCCTTGTTGAGCTTGAGAACCGGATCATCCGACGGTGCAATCTGCAATTTGCGCGGACCTTTGGCGGGGATGAGGTTGACTATCGCAACATGCCCCTGCTGCATCTTTATCCTTCGGTCGCCGATTGGGAACGGATCGGCGCGCGTAGTCTGCAGGTGATGCGCGATACAGGCTATTACACAGACGAACGGGTGATGCGGCGACGCGACGGTGACCTGTTCTGGTGCCGAGCGCGGGGGCGTTCGCTGACGCCAGACGATCCGTTCCGGCACGGGATATGGAGCTTTTCGGACATCTCGGAAGAGCGCCCCTTGGTGCAATTGACAACCCGCGAACGCGAAGTGGCCATCCTGTCATGCCGGGGTTTATCCGCGAAGGAAATTGGCGTTGAACTTGGGCTAAGTTACCGCACGATCGAGGCCTATCGCGCCCGACTTTTGGAAAAATACGGAGCCCGCAAGCTACCAGAACTGGTCGCAAAATTGTCTGGAACGCCGCTGTAATCGCGACAGCCCTCGTAATTCGCGCAAAAACCCCCATTTGGCAGGCTTAGACGGCGCTTTTCATGGCCGTCTGCATGGCTTATAACCCTGCGTAATCAAACCAAGCCCGCAGCAAACAGACGGGCATAGGGGAACCTTCGAGGACACTCATGACAGATACCAAACACGAAGCGGATGTCGCGTTTATCAAGGCACTGGCCGAACTGCTGCGCGAGAATGACCTGACCGAATTGCAGGTCAAGCGCGAATATGGCGAGGAAGACAGCCTGAATGTCCGTGTCAGCCGCATGTCGCAGACCGTGGCCGCTCCGGTTCAGGTTGCGGTTCCTGCGGCTGCACCGGTTGCCGCACCTGCTGCCGCGCCGGCCGCTGCCGAAGCACCCGCTGCCGTGGATGATCCCGCCAGCCATCCAGGCGCTGTGACCTCGCCCATGGTGGGTACGGTTTACATGCAACCGGAACCGGGCGCGCCTGCGTTTATCTCGGTCGGTGCATCGGTCTCGGAAGGTGACACGCTATTGATTGTCGAAGCCATGAAGACAATGAACCACATCCACGCACCCAAGTCGGGCACCATCAAACGCATTCTGGTCGGCGATGGTGATGCTGTGGAATTCGGCACGCCTCTGGTCATCGTTGAGTAAGGCGGGCCCATGTTCGACAAAATCCTGATTGCCAACCGAGGCGAGATCGCCCTGCGTGTGATCCGTGCTGCGCGCGAGATGGGGATCAAGACGGTTGCCGTGCACTCCACCGCCGACAGCGATGCGATGCATGTGCGCATGGCGGACGAATCGGTCTGCATCGGCCCCCCGCCCAGCCCGCAAAGCTATCTGTCCGTGCCCGCGATCATCTCGGCCTGTGAAATCACCGGCGCGCAGGCGATCCATCCCGGCTATGGCTTCCTGTCCGAGAATGCCGAGTTCGTGCAGATCGTCGAAGATCACGGCATTACCTTCATCGGACCCACCGCCGAGCATATTCGTGTCATGGGTGACAAGATCACCGCCAAGGACACGATGAAGGAACTGGGTGTACCTTGCGTTCCCGGTTCGGACGGCGGCGTTCCCACGCTGGCCGACGCCAAGCGTATCGGCGAGGAATTCGGCTATCCCGTGATCATCAAGGCCACCGCCGGCGGCGGCGGTCGCGGCATGAAGGTGGCACAAAACGCCGATGAGATGGAAAGCGCCTTCATGACCGCACGCGCCGAGGGCAAGGCCGCCTTTGGCAATGATGAGGTCTATATCGAGAAATATCTGACCACCCCCCGCCATATCGAGATTCAGGTCTTCGGCGATGGCAAGGGAAAGGCAGTGCATTTGGGCGAACGCGACTGTTCGCTGCAGCGTCGCCACCAGAAGGTGTTCGAAGAAGCCCCCGGCCCCAGTATCACGCCGGAAGAACGTGCGAAGATCGGTAAGATCTGCGCCGACGCGGTCGCCAAGATCAACTATATCGGCGCGGGCACCATCGAGTTCCTTTATGAAAATGGCGAGTTCTACTTCATTGAAATGAACACGCGTCTACAAGTGGAACACCCCGTGACCGAAGGCATCTTCGGCGTCGATCTGGTGCGCGAACAAATCCGCGTCGCCGCTGGTGAGGACATGTCGTTCGGTCAGGACGATCTCGAGATCAATGGCCACGCCATCGAGGTTCGCATCAACGCGGAAAAACTGCCGAACTTCTCGCCCTGCCCGGGCAAGATTACGGCCTATCACGCGCCAGGTGGTCTGGGCGTGCGGATGGATTCCGCGCTCTATGACGGCTATTCGATCCCGCCGTATTACGACTCGTTGATCGCCAAACTGATCGTTCAGGGCCGTGACCGGGCTGAAGCTTTGGCCCGTCTGGAACGTGCTTTGGGCGAGTTGATCGTCGACGGTATCGACACCACCGTGCCGCTGTTCCACGCCCTGCTGCAGGAACCTGACCTGCACAGCGGCGAGTACAACATCCACTGGCTGGAGCACTGGCTTGCGGAGAACATGGCCTAATCTGACCAAAGGGCCGAAGGATAACCCCCCTTCGGCCCCGAGGCACCCGGCATGAGCCTTTCCCCTGAACTTCTGCTCCATGGCTATTCCATCGGCATTTTTCCGATGGCCGAGCATCGCGACGACCCCGAGTTGTTCTGGGTCGACCCGAAGTTTCGCGGCGTGTTCCCTCTGGATGGGTTCCACATCTCCCGCAGCCTAGCGCGGCGTATCCGGACCTGTGGGTTTTCGGTAAGCATCAATCGCGATTTTGCGGGCGTCGTGGATGGCTGCGCCGACCGATCGGATACCTGGATCAATCCCGAACTGCGCCGTCTGTATCAGGAACTAAACCGGACCGGCCGCGCGCATTCCCTCGAAGTCTGGGACGGCGCTTCACTGATTGGCGGCGTTTACGGCGTAGTCCTCGGCGCGGCCTTTTTTGGCGAAAGCATGTTCTCGCGTCGCACGGACGCATCGAAGATTGCACTTGCCTATCTGGTGGATCGACTGCGCCAAACCGGGTTCACGCTGTTCGATACGCAGTTTCTGACGGCGCATCTGGCCTCGTTAGGCGCGATCGAGATCCCGCGTGCGGTTTATCATAGCGAATTGAAACAAGCGCTTGACCTGAAAGCAGATTTCACCGCTGATCTGCAGCAGACCCCTCAGGGTGTGATACAACGGATCACCCAGACATCGTAGCGGGCGTGATCCAACGCGTTCAGCGCGGGTGAGGTCGCAATCATCCAGCCATCAAACAGCTGCTGCGCCTTGCCCTGTTCCCAGATAGTCAAATAGGCAAAGGCGTCACCTGTCGGGTTTTCGGCTGGATAGCGACAATCACCCAGCGCGACATCCAGACCAAAGACCGACGTGGTCTCGCCGTTCTGCATTTCGATGTCCACCGTCTGCCCGCTGACCTTGTCCAACCCGCGCAACATGGCGCCGGGGCCGGATTCGACCTTTTGCTGCGCAGCAGCTCCGGTTGCGGTGACTATCAGAGCCACCAGTGCAGCGTGGATCATTCGCTTCCGTCCCCGGCCACGAATTTGACCAGCAACGAGATCAGGCTGACCGCGCCTTGCGTATCGGTAATCTCATCACCCGCCTCAAAATAGAACGGGGAACCGCCCGGCATAACCTCAACAAAGTTGCCACCCAGCAAGCCTTCGGAAGAAATCACAGCGGCGCTATCGTCTGGAATAAGAACACCATCTGCCACGGAAAATCGGGTGTCCGCGCGGTACGTATCAGAGTTTAGCGTAACGCCAGTCACCGTCCCGATCTTGACCCCGGCAAGGCGTACATCCGTGCCGACGCCCACACCTTCGAGCGAGCGGAAAGACGCGCCCAGCTCGTATCCTGCGCCGGATTGAGACAGGCCTGTGGATTGGCTGGCGTAAACACCGAACGCAATGGCGCAGGCCAGCACGGCACCGCCGACGATAACTTCGGTCTTCGTATGATTAGACATCTGGCCTCGCTTATTCCGGGCTCCACGCCTCGTAATCGCTACGTTCAACCGGATCGGCACGACGCAGAGAACCGGCAGGTGCATAGGCCAGCACGGTGCCGGTCAGATTCTCCTGATGCGGTTTTTCCCAGGACTTGTGCGCCAGAGGTTTATCGGTTGGCGGTTCATCCCATGTGCGGTGCAGCCAGCCATGCCAATCGGGATCGATCCGGCTGGCCTCGGCTTCGCCATTGAAAATCACCCAGCGCTTGCTGTCGTCAGCATTGCGATAGAACACGTTGCCCTCGTCGTCCTCACCGACCTTGATCCCCTTGCGCGCAGTGTAGAACTGCGTGTTCAGGGTGGCCCCGTTCCACCAGGTCACGGCCCGCAAAAGACTGTTTAGGATTCCCATCGGCTGCCTCCGGCATTTCTGTCCCCGAAGATATGGACCAAAGGCACGCTAAGGTCCAGTACTGCCAGCGCTACCTGCGTCATTCCGGCAGGATAGCGGTGACTTCAATTTCAATCCGGTATTTCGGATCGATCAATCCGCATTCGATCATCGTCGCTGCAGGAGGGTTCGCACCAAAGGTTTCGGCCAGAATGGGCCAGCAAGGTTCAAATTCGGTTCGATCCGGCAGCATATAAGTGATGCGCACGACATCAGAGAATGAAGCACCCGCCTCGGCCAGCGCGTTTTCGATGATAGACAGCGCCGAGCGGCATTGCTCCACGACCGTTTCACCTTGCCCAACAGTTCCCGCAACATGAACCCAACCACCCGCGACAACCGCGCGGCAATAGCCAACCTTGGCTTCAAACTCACCACCCGAAGAGATACGTCTTACTGTCATCGTGTCCTCAAACGAAAACGGCGCGGACATTGCCGCGCCGTGTGTGCATTGATCTATGCGGTTCAACCCGCCGAAGCCGATTCCGCCGCGTCTGCGTAGATGATCAATGGCTGAGAGTCCGACGTCACAGCCTCTTCGTTGACCACAACTTCGGTCACGTTCTTCATGCCTGGCAGTTCGAACATTGTATCCAGCAGGATGTCTTCCAGAATAGAACGCAGACCACGTGCACCGGTTTTACGCTCGATCGCTTTCTTGGCGATCGCCTTCAGCGCATCATCGGTAAAGGCCAGTTCCGCATCTTCCAACTCAAACAACCGCTGGTATTGCTTGACCAGAGCGTTCTTCGGGCTGGTCAGGATGGTGACCAAAGCGTCTTCGTCCAGATCTTCCAGCGTCGCCAGAACCGGCAGACGGCCGACGAATTCGGGGATCAGGCCAAATTTCAGCAGGTCTTCGGGTTCCAGATCCTTGAAGATCTCGCCCACGCCGCGCTCGTCATTGTCACGCACGTCGGCACCAAAGCCCATGGCCGAGCCTTTGCCACGCTGTGCAATGATCTTGTCTAGTCCGGCGAATGCACCGCCACAGATGAACAGGATGTTCGTGGTATCCACCTGCAGGAATTCCTGCTGCGGATGTTTGCGCCCACCCTGCGGCGGAACGCTGGCCACGGTGCCTTCCATCAGTTTCAGCAGGGCCTGCTGAACGCCCTCGCCCGATACATCGCGGGTGATCGAAGGGTTTTCAGACTTGCGGGTGATCTTATCGACCTCGTCAATATAGACGATGCCGCGCTGTGCGCGTTCGACATTGTATTCGCTGGCCTGCAACAGTTTGAGGATGATGTTTTCAACATCTTCACCCACATAACCGGCTTCGGTAAGCGTGGTCGCGTCCGCCATCGTAAACGGCACGTCAAGAATCCGCGCCAGCGTTTGCGCCAGCAGGGTTTTGCCGCAGCCGGTGGGGCCAATCAGCAAGATGTTGGATTTTGCCAGTTCTATATCGCTGCCCGCTTTCTGGGCATGATTGAGACGCTTGTAGTGGTTATGTACCGCAACCGACAGCACCCGCTTGGCGGTGGCCTGACCGATCACATAGTCATCCAGCACTTCGCAGATATCCTTGGGTGTTGGCACACCGTCCGAGGATTTCAGACCGCTGGCCTTGGTTTCCTCGCGAATGATATCCATGCACAGCTCGACACACTCATCGCAGATGAACACGGTCGGGCCTGCGATCAGCTTACGCACCTCATGCTGGCTTTTGCCGCAAAAGCTGCAATAGAGCGTGTTCTTGCCGTCACCGCCTGAATTCGTCGCCATGCTTTACCCCTCGGGCTCCGTCTCAGCGGCCCCTCTCAAGGGCCGCGCTTGCCGTATATGCCTGCAGCTTAGGCCAGCGTTCTGGCAGCTACAATCTCAAAATCATCCCTCACGCCGGACGCGCGCGGATTTGAACCTAGGCCTCGTCACCATCCATCTTGGCGCGGTTCTCGACGATCTCGTCGATATGGCCCCAATCCTTGGCCTCTTCCGGGCTCATGAAATTGTCACGATCCAGCGCCTTTTCAACCGCCTTTTTGGTCTGCCCGGTATGGCGCACATAGATGTCATACAGGCGATCTTTCAGCTTTTGCGTCTCGGCCGCGTGGATCATGATGTCGCTCGCCTGGCCCTGATAACCGCCGCTGGGCTGGTGCACCATGATCCGGCTGTTAGGCAGCGAAAAGCGCATCCCCTTCTCGCCCCCGGCCAGCAGAACCGAACCCATCGACGCCGCCTGACCGATCACCAATGTGGAACATTTCGGCTTGATATACTGCATTGTGTCGTAAATCGACAAACCACTGGTGACCACGCCACCGGGAGAGTTGATGTAGATCGAGATTTCCTTGTTCGGATTTTCCGCCTCAAGGTGCAGCAGCTGAGCGACCACCAAATGGCTCATACCGTCATGGATGGGGCCGTTGATGAAAATGATCCGCTCTTTCAGAAGGCGCGAGAAGATGTCGTATGCGCGCTCGCCCCGGCTGGTCTGCTCGACGACCATGGGGACGAGTGTGTTCATATATGTATCAACTGGATCGAACATTCGGAACCTGCCTGTTTTGCGATGGATCGGGACATTACCCGAAGAGTAGTTACCCGAGTCTTAGTGCCGCCACAGGGGGGCTGCAAGGGGGGCCGAACGTTCCCACGAATTCCGTCTACCTGCACGACCCGAATGCACACGCCGCTACAGGTCGGTTGACGGATTGCGCGGAAACGTGCTGGTTACATCACGCTATTTTGATCCATGCATATGGAAATACATGCCTGGAAATTGTACCAAGAGTTCTCGCTGCGGATGCGGCGCCGGTCAGGCGCCGGGATTCGGCGGCACTAACGAGGGAATACGATCATGGCTTTTCCGCAAATGACCGAGGATATGTCACCCGGCGACCTTGACCGGATGGTTGAAAACGCGACGCGCGCATCGAACTTTCTGAAAGCCATAAGCCACGAAGGGCGTTTGATGATCCTGTGTCACCTCGTCTCGGGCGAGAAATCCGTTACTGAACTGGAACAATTGCTATCGGCCCGCCAAGCCGCCGTTTCTCAGCAACTGTCGCGGCTCAGACTTGAGGGGCTGGTTGTTCCTCGTCGCGAAGGCAAGGCGATATATTACCGGCTGGCAGATGATCGACCAGCCCGAATACTGGAAGTGGTGTACGAACTGTTTTGCGCTCAGGATGCGACCTGAGCCTAGTATTTAGCCCTTCGAAATCGGCCATGCAAAACCTGTAGCTATGGCCCGGGAAAGCTGCTAGTCAATTCGAAACAAGCACTTATGGAGCAACCGATGATCCGCGCAATTCTGATTGGCCTGGCCCTGTTCACCTTGACCGCATGCGAAACCGCAAAGGGCGCTGGCAAAGATATCGAAAACGCCGGAGATGCCATCCAGAACGCGGCCGAGGACGTGCAGGAAAACATCTGATCGTGACGGGATGTTGCGTTCAGGCAACGCTTACCCGCAATATGTAGTTGCCACACCGACTCAACCCGAGTAGTGTGCCGGTACAGGTGCATAGACGCGGCATTGCATTTCTGACACTTTGACGGGGTTCTTTTGCGCAAGCGAAAGAACCCCGTTCTGGTCCGGAGGGTGGTGCGTGATAGCCTGTATGAACCTTGGGTTCTCAAAAAGGAAAAGGCGTCAGGTGCTCAGACGCGGTCTTTGCATGCATCCTTGCGGACACTCCTGACGCCTTGCCGGTCCGTTCCGCCCGAGGGGCTTCTCGGTCCAGTTGCCTCGGCCCCCGAAGGGACTTTGGCCACTGCCACACGCGCTATGTCGCGTCGCAGTCCGCACGGACCTTCTGAGAGGCTGAGCATCTAACCCGAACCGAAGCCCAGACCACCTGCTCCACCACCGGTAAGCCATTGCAACTAAAAACAAATCCTAAAATCCGCCTTAGCTGCCGTGGCCCCCTTGGCCCTTGCGTCCCGCCCCTGTTCCGAAGATCAGAAGCAGTAACCAGACTGTTACATCAGCGTCATGATCCGGCAAGAAAATAGCACTGCAGCATAAAAATTAGACGGGGATAAGCTGTTGATATCCGCCGGGAGAGCCATGTGGATAACCCGAGAATTCGCGTCATCGCGCAGGCTTGGGGATGGAAAAAGTCAAATATGGATCTCGGGCCAGAATTCGCTTGGTTTCTGCACCTGCGAAGGTCCCGCGCGCTGAATTAGGGGGGTATTGTCCGAGTTGTACAACACTCAAGCCCCCAATCTTTCGAATCGTACAACCGGAGATTCGTCTATGCGCCTGACCATTTCTCAAGCTCGCGCCCGTTTGGGCGAACTGGCCACCTTGTCGCAAGACCCCCGGCAAGTGATCGCGCTGACCCGTTATGGCAAACCGATCGCCGCACTGGTGTCGATGAACGAGGCGCAGCGGATTTGGGAGTTAATGGATGATGACACCATCGGACGCAAACACCCGCTCAGCGGGGTGCGCGGGTGGTGGTCGAAGGGGCGTGGTATTCCGGGGATGGAACCTGGGCCGGACGGTTCTTACCTCACCGCGCGCGACGCCGCGCTGAAGGTCCGCGAGATCCAGATGACCCGTGCCGAGGAACGCCGCATTCTCAAACGCGGGGGTCTGGACCCTGTCGCGGGCGGCGAGATCGCCGCCCGGCCCGTCGCCTCCCTGTGGAGACTGTTGTTTATGAGAAGCGCTCCGACCTGACCGGGGTACCTACTACTCCTGCCGCAGTCACAAATCTCAGCGGCATTAACCCCCTTTAACATCCGATCGGGCCGGAAACGCTTCAGTTCACCTGACGTTCCAGAACTGTGCTGTAGGTCGTTCCGTTCCGCAGGCTACGGAAATCGGCAAAGATCTTGCCATCCTCGTACCGCGCATCGATCAACGCATTGGCGCCAATCACCAGCGGGGAAGTTTCAACGATGCCGATCGAGCCAGACCCATCGAGGCTGATGGTTCCGGTGGCCTCGTATTCATTCCATTCAGTGTCGCCCTCACGGCGCCATTTGCTGGGGCCCCAGAAGACATTGTCTTCCTGCATCTGGACGTCGAGCATCCATTCGGCCTGATTAAAGCGGGGCTGATCCCCCTTGTAATAATGGCTGGGCTGCACGGTCGTATAACTTCCCAACCACGTGCCGCGCAGATCCGGTGTGGTATCGGCCAGTGCTGCGGTTCCGAGGGCGAGGGACGTGGCCAGAGCGGCGGCTCCGGCGGTCATATATCTGGTCATGGGGATCTCCTCCTGAAAGCGACCCTTTGGAGTTCAAAAGCGAACATCCTTGCTGTGGCATACAGATTGGGCGGAGGTGCGCCGGTTACAACTTACCTAAGGGAAACTTCATGAACCGGTAATGTTTGCGTCAGGCCCAGGCCAGCGCGGTGCCGAGGATGACCAGACCGATACCTGCCGCCTCGCGATACGAGAAGTTCTCGCCGAACAGAAAGAATGAGGCGATGGCGATCAGAACCACTTCGGCCCCAAGAATGCCGGTATAGATGATGCCCAGCCGTTCCTCGCGCAGAGCGGCGAGTTCGAGCGTGGCCCCGGCCAGCAGGGTCGCGACGATCAGTAGACCAAGACCCACGCCGGGGAGTTTCCACCAGAACTTCATCGCGATCATGGCAACGGAATAAAGGCCTGCTGATCCAAAAGCGATAAGGGGAACAAGCGATGTAGACATATGGGCCTCCTGCAAAGGTTGCCGTTGGGTCAACTGTAGCAGATGGGCTGATTTAGGGCTGTGAGGTGGGTCACAGTTTCAGGTTCCATTCTCGCTTTTCTTCTAGTGTTTTTTTGCCCCCGAACTTGCAGTGATGGGTCGACCTGTTCAAAATTCAATTATTCATATGCGACTGGGGAGGGGTGCAATGACAACACTTTGCGAAATAGGTCAAACCGGAGTGCGAATCCCACGAATTGGCTTTGGATCAACCGGTATAGGCAACATTCCACAGATTTACGGTTACGAAGTTGATGAGAATAGGGCGCGCGAGACCATACGTGCCATACTTGCCCGGCCCGACGGTTTTATCGACACCGCCCGAGGCTATGCGTTGGGGCGTAGCGAGGAGCGCATCGGGAGTGTCATCCGTGAACTCGGTGGCTGCCCGAAAGGCCGCGTTCTGTCCACAAAAGTAGACCGTGACATGGAAACGAATGTTTTCGACGCCGCCCAAGCGCGGCGGTCCTTTGAACAAAGCCTCAAGGCTCTTGAGGTAGATCGCGTGGACATCCTTCATCTGCACGACCCGGAATACGCTGGTGACGTAACTGAGATTACCCGCAGCGGAGGTGCGCTGGACGAATTATTCAAAATTAAAGAGGAAGGATTGGCAACTGCAGTTGGTCTGGCGGGCGGGCAGTTGGATGTGTTGATGCCAATGCTGCGCGAACGGGATTTCGACGTGGTGATGACTCACAACCGGCACACGCTTGTAAACATGAATGCGGCGCCGCTGATCGAACTGGCCAACTCGAAGGACGTTACGGTATTGAACGCAGCGCCTTACGCCGGCGGAATCTTGGCCAGAGGCAGCGCAATCCATCATTTCTACGTCTATCGGCCAGCAACAGAAGAAACGCTCGCACCTGTGCGCGCGGTTGAGGAAATCTGTGCCCGCTTTGACGTGCCCTTAGGCGCCTTAGCGCTGCAATTCTCGATGCGGGACGCAAAAATTGCGTCAACGGTGTGTGGAGTGACTTGGCCACAGCATGTGAGACAAACACTCGAATGGGCGGATTGGGATATCCCAAGAGCGGTTTGGAGTGAACTCGCGGAACTTGGTCAGAGTGACGCTGATCCTGAGGCCGTATAGAACCGATCAACGGAGAGGAAGGACAGCCTTAGCTGTCCATCTTCAACGCTGAAATAAACGCCTCCTGCGGGATATCCACTTTCCCGAACTGGCGCATCTTCTTCTTACCCGCCTTCTGCTTGTCCAGCAGTTTGCGTTTCCGCGTGGCGTCGCCTCCGTAGCATTTGGCGGTCACGTCCTTGCGCAAGGCCGAGAGGGTCTCGCGGGCGATGACCTTGCCTCCGATGGCGGCCTGGATCGGGATTTTGAACATGTGGCGCGGGATCAGGTCCTTGAGCTTTTCGCACATCGCCCGGCCCCGCATCTCGGCCCGGTCGCGGTGAACCATGGTCGACAGCGCGTCGACCGGTTCGTCATTCACCAGCACCGACATCTTGACCAGATTATCCTCGGTATAACCGGTCATCTGATAGTCGAACGAGGCATAGCCCTTGGTCACCGATTTCAGGCGGTCGTAGAAGTCAAAGACGACCTCGTTCAGCGGCAGGTCATAGACGACCATGGCGCGGGTGCCCGCATAGGTCAGGTCCAGCTGGATGCCGCGGCGGTCCTGGCAGAGTTTCAGCACGTCGCCGAGGTATTCGTCCGGAACAAGGATGGTCGCCTTGATGCGCGGTTCCTCGATATGGTCGACCTTGGACGGATCGGGCATGTCGGCAGGGTTGTGCAGCTCGATCATCTCGCCGTCTTTCATGTAGACGTGATAGATCACCGACGGCGCGGTGGTGATGAGCTCGATATCATATTCGCGTTCGATGCGGTCGCGGATGACCTCTAGGTGCAGAAGGCCGAGGAAACCGCAGCGGAAGCCAAAGCCCAGCGCCGCCGAGGTTTCCATTTCAAAGCTGAAGCTGGCGTCGTTCAGGGCCAGTTTGTCGATCGCATCGCGCAGGTCTTCGAATTCGGAACTATCGACGGGGAAGAGGCCGCAGAACACCACCGGCTGCGCGGGTTTGAAGCCCGTCAGGGCCTCTTCGGTGCCGTTGCGGTCATTGGTGATGGTGTCGCCAACGCGGGTGTCGCGGACCTGTTTGATCGAGGCGGTCAGGAAACCGATCTCGCCGGGGCCAAGCGAGTCGACCATCTCCATCTCAGGGCGGAAGACGCCGACGCGGTCCACGTGGTGCAGGGTGTTGTTCGACATGAACTTGACCCGCATCCCCTTTTTCAGCGTACCGTCCATGATGCGGACCAGAACGATGACGCCCAGATAGGCGTCGTACCACGAATCCACCAACATCGCCTTGAGCGGCGCGTCCAGATTGCCCTGCGGCGCGGGCAGTTGCTGTACGATGGCTTCTAGCGTTTCGTGGATGCCCTGCCCCGTTTTAGCCGAGACCTGAATGGCGTCGGTCGCGTCGATGCCGATCACATCCTCGATCTGTTCCGCCACGCGGTCACAGTCCGACGCGGGCAGGTCGATCTTGTTCAGCACCGGTACGATCTCATGATCGGCGTCGATGGCTTGATAGACATTCGCAAGCGTCTGCGCCTCAACCCCTTGGGTCGAGTCCACGACCAGCAGAGAGCCCTCGACCGCGCGCATCGACCGGCTGACCTCATAGGCAAAGTCCACGTGGCCGGGGGTGTCGATCAGGTTCAGCACGTATGCTTCGCCGTTGTCGGCGGTATAGTCGATGCGAACCGTGTTGGCCTTGATGGTGATGCCACGCTCGCGCTCGATATCCATGCTGTCGAGCAGCTGTTCCTTCATGTCGCGATCCTTAACCGTTCCGGTCTCTTGGATGAGCCGGTCAGCAAGGGTGGATTTGCCATGGTCGATATGCGCGACGATGGAGAAATTGCGGATATGAGCGAGGTCTGTCATGGGTTGGGGATATGCGTCGGAAATGGGCTGTGGTCAAGGTGGGACGAAGCCCCAGCGAAACCCTTTGATTGCGAGGCCTCTGACCGTTCAGAGCAACCTGTTTTTGACCAACTCCGCGTTCATCCAATGCGTATCACTTTGCACGTGACCCTCGCGCACGTATTTCGCGAGGTGAGTGGGCATGTCTTCTTCGTTAAACGCTGCAGTTGTGCGAACGACAAAACCCTCCTGAGTATCCAGATCCAGGCCCGCGATCACATCTGCCACAACCTTAACAGAGAACCGTCCGCGATAGAGTTCGGGAACGGCAGTAATCCCCAGCTCGAGAAAGCGTGAAAGCGTCGCGTCCCACGATTGCACGCGCATTGCCTTGATCCAGGCGAAGCCCAGGAAATAAGTCGGCAACGCCGAGTACGCTATCGAGTGGCGCGCAAACAGATATTCACCGACTATGCGCTCATCTTCGTCAAGCTGTGGCGAAATTCCGGTAGCGAAGGCCTTCATCCAATCTCGGGACGGGTGATATCGCGCGTCAATACTGCGAGGGTGGCAGCCCTGACTATGAATCGTTGTATTCTCACCGTCCAGTTTTTCGGTGAAGACGACCTCATCAGCCGAAGCCAGTTTATCAACGCTGGACATGATCTTATCATCGCTGGTGGCCCCGGGAGACTCCGGCAGATGGAACGTGCGCCCGTATTTCTTAAGCATAGTGGTCTCATGAAAGAGATTTAAACAATGTCTGGCCAGAAAACGCGACATCCCAGCCGCGTGCAATCACTTTTTCGAACCACCCAATTGATCCCGAATCCACTTTGATTCATACTCCGCCGCAGACCGAGAGGGGCATAAGACCCGTCCGGGCAGGCAAAAAACGAGGCTCGAGTATGAAACAGTTCCTCTTAATCGCATTTTGTGCGGCATCGCTGACGTCGGTGGCCCACACGGTGGACGCGGCGCAGATCAAGCGGGCGTGTCTGGCATCTGACCGTGAGGCAGCGACGCGGGCGCGGTGCCGGTGTATTCAGCGCGTGGCGGATCAGGCGCTGACGCGTAGTGATCAGAAGACCGTCGCCAAGTGGTTCACCAACCCGCATCAGGCGCAGGAGTTGAAGATGTCGCAGACCGCGCGCGATGATGCGCTGTGGGATCGGTATCAGAACTTTGGCCAGATGGCGCAAGCGATCTGCAACTGAGCCCTGTCAATCCTTGACCTGATGCCTGCTGCGCCTCAGAAATGGCGCAGCGAAAGGTATGTGCGATGGTGATGAAAGGGCTGACCCTGCGGGGCCTTGAGGTGTTCGAGGCGCTGGCGCGGACCGGATCGGTAGCGCAGGCGGCCGAGATCACGGGGCTCAGCCAGCCCTCGGTGTCCCAGCAGTTGCGCAATCTGGAAAAGGCTTTGGGCACCGATCTGGTGGATCACGGGCGGCGACCGATGCGACTGACGCAGGCCGGCCGCAGTTTCCTGGCGCGGGCCGAGGCAGTGCTGGCCGAGTTGCAGATGGCGCAAGGCGAACTGGCGGTGATGGATCTGGGGCATCTGACCACCCTGTCCATCGGCTTGATCGACGATTTCGACAACGACCTGACGCCGCGATTGGCGACGTTGCTGGCCGACAGTCTGACCCGGTCGAAATTCAAGCTGATCACGCTGCCCAGCCTGGACCTGTTTGCCGAGCTGGAAGCGCAGCGCCTGCACATGGCGGTCTCGGCCCATTCTGGCGAGGTGCTGGAGGGCGTGGTCGAATATCCGCTGGTGCAGGATCCGTTCATTCTGGTCGCGCCTAAGAGCGTTGCGCAACCAGTGCAGGATCTGCCCTTTCTGCGCTATGCCCGCGAGCAGTTGATCAGCCGTCAGATCGAAAGCCATCTGGCCCGGCAGCAGCTGGAGTTCGAGGAACGGTTCGAAATCGGCTCACACCTCGCGCTGATGGCGATGGTTGCGCGCGGCCTCGGCTGGGCGATTACCACGCCGCTGGGCTATATGCGCGCCGCCCGCTTCCACGACGGGATGGAGGCGCACCCTGCCCCGTTCGGTGAATTCGCGCGCACCATTTCCTTGTTTACACGGACCGACTGGTCCGATCAGGTACCGCAGGAGGTGGCCGACATGATCCGACGCCTGATGCGCAGCCAGATCGTTGATCCAGCGATTGCGCAATTGCCGTGGTTAGCTGGTCAGTTGAAGGTGGTGGGGTGAACCGGAAAGTGAGCATCCAGGCTCTTTTATTTGAGCCATGCGTGATCCGTCCTGCAAACCAAAAGACGTTTAATGAGCGTTAGTATGTCCGGAATAAAGGCTGTTCTTACCTGCTGAATTCAGCTTCTACTAACGCCTCGTAGGCGTCCAGTTCAGCCTCTTTGACAACGTCGCGATCAGCCAGCACTTCCAGAGCCATAAGTGCGACATCGGGGCTTTGAAACACTGCGTCCGCCAGGATCGCAAGATGTTTCAAGCTTTCTGTCGGTGAGTCCTCCAGTGCGAAGAACCTTTTCAGGAACACGGCGTCGCCATCGATGGCCTGATTGCGCATAGCGCGCATCTTCAGGCGGGACGAGGCACGGGTCTTGACCGCCATCGATTTTAGAAAAAGAAACTTGTGGAAATGAAATCCCTGCGCAGACAACTCGCTCATTTGTGAGTCAAGCAGTGGCTGACCTTTGTAAAGCGGCACCATTGCGATTTCGGATATCACAGCAACCGCATTCTTGAGTTTTTCGCGCGCATTCCTGAATACGTCCAATTCTCCGCCCTGCACGTCAATCTTCAGCAGATCGAACTCTGGCAGCTCTTTCAGGTCGTCCAGCCGATGGGTGGTTATTGGCACAACTTCTTCGACCCGCATTTGCCTGGGCCACCTTCCCATAACTCTGATGAAGTCGGGGTTGGGCTCGAATAGCGAAGTGAAGCCGCTTCCCTTGCAAACATGAAGGCGCTCACTTCCTCCTCTGCCGATCGCATAAGGAAGATAGGTTTCATTTTCTCCTCCCTCTTCAGAGAGCCGTGCAAATGCATCTTGCTGTGGTTCGAAACCCCAGACATCGCATATGCGGTTCTTCAGGAGGGTTGAATATGGGGTAGCGCCAAGAGGATTGGCACCCACATCCACCACTCGCGTTAGCCTTTCCGGTGACAGAATTTCGTGCAGGAACAGCGCGCGCTCGTCGTTCATTTTTTGTCACTAACCTTTGGGGTATTCAGCTGGTTAAACGTGCCTGTGATCATATGTCTAACTCATTTGGATTAGCTGGCTGCAGTCGCTCTTGGAGCTTGGAGATTTATGTGTGCTGATGACAGCCTCGTGCGTGCATCAGGAATTTGTATCATTCCATCAAATGACCATTGGGGATCGGATTACTATTCCATGCACTTAATGCGACTATCTGCATAGGCACAAGGGTATGCGCTTAGAAGGCGGATGGTTTGACCCCTGTCGCTGATTGCGATGCAGCCTGCGGAGGCCAAATAAACGTTGGTTTTGGGCTCAAACATGCTGTCGCTCTGGATTGATTGAATACGCAAGGCAAAACTACCACTGAGCCCGTACATGCGCATCCAGCCCCGCCACGGCCTGTTCGATCAGGTCCAGAACGCCGTCGAAATCCCGGGTGTAGTACGGGTCAGGCACATGGTCGGCACCGGTATGGGGGGCGAAATCGGTCAACAGGCGGACCGGGGTGTCGTTGCCGTCCGGGCGCAAATCTTCGATGTTCGCGATGTTTTCTGCGTCCATTCCGATGATCAGGTCGAAGTGGTTGAAATCCTCGGCCACGAACTGGCGCGCGCGTAGGTCGCTGAGGTCGATATCACGCGCGCGGGCGGCCTTTTGCATTGGGCCGTAGGGCGGGTCTCCGATATGCCAGCCCGAGGTTCCGGCGCTGTCGGTCTGGTGATGCGGGGCGCGGGCGCGAAAAGCACCCTCGGCGGCGGGGGACCGGCAGATATTGCCCAGGCAGACGAAAAGGATACGGTGTGACATAAGAGAGGTTTAGCGCGTGGGGCAGGTATGGAAAAGATCGTCATTCTGACCGGGGCCGGGATTTCCGCCGAAAGCGGGTTGGGCACGTTCCGCGATGAAGGGGGCCTGTGGGCGCAGCACCGGATCGAGGATGTGGCCACGCCCGAGGGCTTTGCCCGCAATCCGTCGCTGGTGCATCAGTTTTACAATGCCCGCCGAGTACAGGCCGCCAAGGCGCAGCCCAACGCGGCGCATCAGGCGCTGGCCCGGCTGCAGCAGGGCTGGCCTGGAGAGGTGATCCTTGTCACCCAGAATGTCGACAGCCTGCACGAGGCAGGAGGGGCCGCGCATGTGATCCATATGCATGGCACCTTGGCTGGGGCTTTGTGTGCGGCGTGCGGATATCGTTGGGCTTCGCCACCCGAAATGGATGTGGGTGAGCCCTGCCCGTCCTGTCACCAGCCCTCGGCCCGGCCCGACGTGGTATGGTTCGGCGAGATGCCATATTTCATGGATGAGATCTACGACCATCTGATGGAAGCATCGCTGTTCGCCTCGATCGGCACCTCAGGGCAGGTTTATCCGGCGGCAGGGTTTGTACAAGAGGCGCGGGCCGTGGGCGCGCGGACGATCGAATTGAACCTTGAGCCATCCGCCGGAATTTTTGATGAAACCCGGCTGGGGCCAGCCTCAGAGGCAGTACCGCGCTGGGTCGAAGAGCTGTTGGCGCGAGGCAGCACGCGATAGGGGCAGACAGCGGCGCGTCTTCCCGTCTATGGTGCAGAAAACGCAAACCCGAGTGAGTGACATGACCGATCTACCGCCCAAAGACGGAGAAATCCTTGACGACAGCAGTATCGACGCGCGCGATACGTTAAGTACCAATCTGGCCAGCCTGTGGTGGACCTTTCTGCTGCGTGGAATTCTCGCGGGTCTGATCGGGATTGCAGCGCTGTTCTGGCCGACCAGCAGCATCTCATTACTGCTGCGATTGGTAGGGGCGCTGCTGATTCTGGATGGCGCGCTGACCTGGCTGGGTTTTGGGCGGCGCGGGCTGATCGGAGGCGTCGGTATCGGTGCCGCGCTGATCGGTTTGGTGTTGCTGATCTGGCCACAGGGCGTGGCCTGGCTGGCGTTCACCCTCATGGGGGCGATGGCGCTGTTCGTTGCGATCGGCTCGTTCATGGCGCTGCCGCAAATGCATCCACAAGACCCCGAGCGCGCAACGGTGCGTAATTCAGGTATCTTCGCACTCATCGTCGGGCTGGTGCTGATCTTCTGGCCCGGCAGCGGCATGGTGGCGTTGGGCTGGGCAATTGCCTTCTTCGCGCTGACCTCGGCGGTGGTGATGTTCTTTCTGGCGGCACGGTTCAAAAAAGCGGGCGATCGATTGGAGATGAAAACCGTCAACAGATGACGCAACAGGCCGGGCATTGCCCGGCCTGACGTATGGATGATGGCTGTACCACAGCCTGAAGATAGGCGTTAGTTCGAATGGCCGCCTTTGTCCTGGCGCTCAAGATCGACCGGGATCTCGACCGCGACCTCTCCGGCGTTTTCGAAGATCAGTGTGACGGGAACGCTCCCTCCCTGTTCGAAGGGCGCTGTCAGGCCCATGAACATGACGTGATCACCGCCGCGTTTCAGCATGTGGGTTTCGCCCGCCGGAATGGCGAAGCCTTCCTTCACATGCACCATCTTGGCGACACCGTTTTCGTCAACCTTATGAGTGTGCAGTTCCACTCGGGCAGCCGCATCCGAGGTCACGCCGATCAGGCGGTCATCGGTATCGCCTTGATTCTGGATCATCATGAAGGCGGCACCCGCCTTCGCGGTTTTGCCCGAAGACCGTGCATAAGGGTCTTCGACCGAGATGGTATCGGCAGCCAGCGCCGCACCGGTCAGCGAAAAGGTAGTCAGGACTGCAAGCAGGCTGGATTTGAGGGTCATTATGCCTCTCCTTGGTAACTGTCTGATAGAGTTTGGAAACTGGAATCAGGCAGAAACCGGCGGGGCACGAGCTGGGTGTCGCGGCAGCGGCGCGGCAATCAGATGCTGGGAAAGGAGCGACGGCGCGGGGAGCGCGCGCGGCGGGGCCGGAGGTACGGCAACCGAGGCTTCATGGATCGCGCCCAGCAGGTTGAGCGCGTAGTCAGGGCAGTATTGCGGTGCGCGGGTCGGTTGGCCGTCTTCGTCCATATAGACGACGACCGGCCCGCTGCCGGTGCACAAAACCATCTGCCCGACCGCGCGCTCCATACCCCGCGACACGGCCAGTCCCTGCCCGGTAAGGATCACCATCAAGGACAGCGCATAAGGCAGAAATGTGCGGAAAAAGCCTGTCATGTCAGCTTGGTATATACGCCGCCCGCTGAACCGGCTTCAAGCGCAAAGCAGTGGCTGAGACAGTATGGCCTAGCTCAGCTTTTCGGCGGCCTGAACGCCTCGGCATTCATCCCCGTATGCAGTCGGTTTACCCGGCGCTGCATCCGGGTGCAGCGGATCACAGCTTTTGCAATTGATCGTGGCAGTAAAAACAGAAAATTCTTTGCTTTGAGTGACATGGTAACCCCCTCAACATGAATATGCATAAACATATGCGATATTCAGCAGGCGTTCTGTGAACAACGTCACGAAGCGGGGCGTTTTATTACCATTTCAGAGACAATTATTCGCACAGGGGCAGCGAATGCAAAAAAGAAAAGCCCCACACCGCAGGGTGCAGGGCTGAATTCTTGCGTGAGAAAGCGCTTAGGCCGAGGCTTGTGCCTTGGCGATTTCTTTCTTCACTTTCAGGGCGTTCGCCGACAGCTCGTCATCCTTGGCTTTGGCCAGGAACGCGTCCAGACCACCGCGGTGGTCGACCGAGCGCAGGGCAGCTGCCGAGATGCGCAGCTTGACGCCACGACCCAGAGTTTCCGACTGCAGGGTAACGTCGTTCAGGTTGGGCAGAAAACGGCGACGAGTTCTGTTTTTGGCGTGGCTGACATTGTTGCCAGTCATCGGGCCTTTTCCGGTCAGTTCGCAACGGCGCGACATGGTTTCTTCCTTTGTTTCTGGAGGCCGGGTACAAGACCCGCGGCCAAATCACAAGGGGCGCAACCCGAAGTCGCGCCCGAAAACTGGTTGGATGCGTTTAGTGGGAATCGCGCGGAGGGTCAAGACGGCTGCGGCGAAATCTTTGCCCCTTCTTGAATTCCTTGGCAGTTCAGATCCGAGGCATCCGCAATAGTGGCTTGTTATTCTTCAAATGCCGCGTGATCAACTGCGCTTGCAGCCGCCCGCCGGGGATCATGCGGGCCGGGTCGGCGCGATAGTCAAGGTCTGTCAGTTCGGGAAAAATCTCGAATATCTCGCGACGCGACGCGGCGCTCAGCATTTTCAGCGCTTCGGGGCCGGTATAGAGGCTTTCGGTTGGCGCATCCTCGGCAAAGATCACCTGATGGCGGTCGAACAGCAGGTGGTAATACTCGACGCTTTCCACGCTTTCATCAACGTAGATATCCGGCATTGCGGTGAGTTTGATGGCCGGAATCAGAACCTCGGTCGTGCCGAACATGCGTTGGGCGATCTTTGAGTGCGCCAGCATCCGATGCTGGCGCGAGACCAGCAGATCGCGATGCGGCAGCCCCTCGCCCAATGCCCCTGCAAGGATACGCACAGGCCAGAGTCTGGGGTTGGCTTCAAGCTGGAAGCGATCAAATTCGCGCCGCCCGATCCAACGGATCGGGTGTAGGCCCTGCCCAAGAGTGTGGACCAGATCACCAGTGCGCAACGACTGGATCAGGGATCGCCCATCCTGTGTCGTGATCAATGTATCGCGCGTGAAACAGGGCATACCCGACCCGTTCTCGAACGCTGAATACGTGACGGTGATGCCTGAAGGCAGGGTAAATGTGCCGCTAGAGACTGAATAACCAACCCCGTCTTCGACCGTAATCACCCCGAAAGTATCGTCCGTGATAACAGTGCCCTCAGGGAGGTTCAGCGTGTCGGTTCCGCTGCCGCCGCGAATGTCACCCGACACCGTGGTGCTGGTGAAATTCAGCGTGTCATTACCGGCACCAAGCCGGATATCGCCGACGGTTGACCCGCTGATATCAACCGTATCCGCATCGGACCCGCTAGCGATGCGCCCGCCAACCGTACTGTTGGTGACAATGATCGTGTCGGTGCCTGCATTGCCCAGGACATTGTTGGCAATGGTGCTATTGGTGATGGTGATATCGTCATCGCCGCCACGGCCGCGGATACCGGTCACCGGAGGCGTCGCCGGGTTTCCGTTCAGAGTACCGTTGTCATTTGTGACATCGATATCGTCGTCGCCGTTGGTACCATTGATATTGGGCATTCTGACGTGTCCCGTTCCTCGGAGAATCCGGGCACGATCCGAGCTGACCAAGCCCTTTCTCAACCCGGTTCAAACGCAGTGACTTACACTCAAACACAACAATATATGTAGCTTTAATACACGATTAGCGGTCAGCGCACCAGCCGCGCACGCATCATACCGCCAGAGTGTTACGCGTCGGACAGCCCGGAGAGGATTTGTTCGGCCGCCGCCGATGGGCTGAGGTGGCCCGCACTGACCTGAGCGCCAAGATCGCTCATCCGACTGCGCATCTGTGGCGTTTCGAGACGCGCAAGCAATGCGTGGCGTACCTCTTGCTCGAACCAGTATTGTGCCTGTGTGGCGCGGTTCGATACCCAATGCCCGGCTTCGCGCCGCCAGGTTGTCAGGGCCTGCATCTCGTCCCAGGCCTGTTCCAGCCCATGCTCTTCAACCGCTGAAACGGTCATGGCCTTGGGAAACCCTTCGGGATCCTGCGGGCGTTTGCGCAGCAGACGCAGCGCGCCCGCGTAATCGGCGCAGGTGCGGGTGGCAGTCGCTTTCAGATCGCCATCCGCCTTGTTGATCAGGATCATGTCAGCCATCTCCATGATGCCGCGCTTGACGCCCTGCAACTCATCGCCGCCCGCCGGGGCCAGCAGCAGCAGGAACAGGTCAGACATCTCGGCCACAACGGTTTCCGATTGGCCCACACCCACGGTTTCAATCAGCACGACGTCAAAACCAGCCGCCTCACAAAGTGCAATCGCTTCGCGTGTGCGTCGCGCCACGCCACCAAGATGGCTCTGGCTGGGGGACGGGCGGATAAAGGCGTTTTTCTCGCGGCTCAGCCTTTCCATGCGAGTCTTGTCGCCCAGGATCGAGCCCCCCGAACGGGCCGAGCTAGGGTCAACTGCAAGAACCGCAACGCGCAGCCCCAGCCCCGTCAGCATCATGCCGAAGCTTTCGATAAAGGTCGATTTGCCTACACCCGGCGTGCCCGACAGGCCGATCCGCAACGCCTGGCGTCCGGCGCCGCTCAATTGATCCAGCAGCGCGGTTGCCTGCGCTCGATGATCTTCACGCCCGCTTTCGACCAGTGTGATCGCACGGGCCAATGCCCTGCGCTCTCCGTTCAAGATCCTGTCGCCAAGCTCGGCAATGTTCATCGGTAAGTCCCCGGCTGGAATTTGCCCTAGATGAGGGGGGATGACCCGGTTTGTCCAGCCCCAACCGGAGCTGAGTTTGGCGACGCTGGACCTTGGCCGAGGCTTTGGCGATAAGGCGATATGACCCGGTTGCCCATTGATGACGCCATTCCCGATCTTCTGAACGCCTTGCGAACGCATGGGCGCGCGGTGCTGCAGGCGCCGCCGGGTGCGGGCAAGACAACCCGCGTGCCGCTTGAGATGCTGCAGGCCGGTCTGTGCGAGGGCCGGATCGTCATGCTGGAACCCCGGCGGCTGGCCGCCCGCGCCGCCGCCGAACGCATGGCTGAGACGCTGGGTGAGCCCGTGGGCCAGACCGTGGGCTATCGTGTCCGTGGAGACGTGAAAGTTTCAAAGGCGACGCACATCGAGGTTGTGACCGAAGGTATCCTGACACGGATGCTGCAATCCGAACCTGACCTGCCCGGCGTAGGTGCTGTGATATTCGATGAATTCCACGAACGGTCCCTGAACGCCGATCTTGGGCTTGCACTGTGCCTTGAGGTGACTGGAGCGTTGCGCGATGACCTGATCTTGCTGGCGATGTCCGCGACGCTGGATGCTGAACCGGTGGGCCAGCTGATGAACGCGCCTCTGGTGACATCCGAAGGGCACAGCTATCCGGTCGAGACCCGCTGGTTGGACCGGCCTTTGGCGCCGCAGGCGCGGCGACTGGACGCGCTGATCGATCTGGTGGTGCGAGCCGAACGGGAAACCAAAGGGGGCATGCTGGTGTTCCTGCCCGGTGAAGGTGAAATTCGGCGGGCCGAGGCGGCTTTGGCCAGCCGTCTACCCGACACCTGTTCAGTGCGGCCTTTGTTCGGAGCACTGCCCTTTGCCGCCCAGCGCGCGGCGATTGCGCCGGTTAAGCAAGGTCGCAAGGTGGTTCTGGCGACGTCGATTGCCGAAACCTCGCTGACTATTCCCGATATCCGCGTGGTGGTCGATATGGGGCAAGCCCGGCGGGCACGGTTCGATCCCGGATCAGGCATGTCGCAGCTGGTGACCGAGCGGGTGACGCGGGCCGAAGCGACGCAGCGCGCAGGCCGTGCGGGGCGTGTGGCCGAAGGTGTCTGCTATCGGTTGTGGTCCAAGGGCGAAGAAGGTGCACTAGCCGCCTACCCGCCTGCCGAGATCGAGGCAGCCGATCTGACCGGGCTGGCGTTGGAATTGTCGCTCTGGGGCGCAGAACCGGGTGATCTTGCGTTTCTGACCGCGCCGCCCGAAGGCACGCTGGCCGAGGCGCGCGCGTTGCTGGCGATGCTGGGTGCCCTGGATGGCAAAGGTAGGATCACCGAACATGGGCGGGCGCTGGCGGCGCTGCCGCTGCATCCTCGGCTGGGGCACATGCTGCTGCACGCGGGACCTGAGGCCGCGACACTGGCGGCGCTGATGGCGGAACGCGATCCGCTGCGGGGCGCGCCGGTCGATCTGTCTTTGAGGCTTGAGGTGCTGCTGGACGTGCGCGCGTTTCAGCGCAATCGGGTCTGGCAGGTCAACATGGGCGCGCTGGATCGGATCAAGGGCGAAGCAAAACGGTTGCGCGCGCAATCTAAGGATGCGGGCGGTCTGAGCCCGGCAGCGATGGCGGCGCTGGCCTATCCCGATCGCATCGGACAGCGACGCAAGGGAGATGTCCCGCGTTATGTCCTGTCGGGTGGCAAAGGCGTCGTGCTGGAAGCCGGTGATACGTTGGCGGGTGCACCCTATCTTGTGGTGACGGATACGGATGGGAACCCGCGTGAAGCGCGCGTGCGCATGGCAGCGCAGATTTCCGAGGGGGAAATTCGCGATCTATTCGGCGATCAGATCGCGCGGGTCGACAGCTGCGACTGGTCGAAACGCGAACGCCGTGTGGTGGCGCGCAGGCAAGAGCGGTTCGGAGCGATCACGCTGGACGACCGCATCTGGAAAGATGTCCCCGGGGATGCATTGGCGCAGGCGATGTTGGACGGGGTGCGCGATCTGGGTGTGCGGCTGACCGGGGCCGCAGCGCGATTGGCCGCTCGGGTCGAGTTGATCCGCGCGGAAGGCGCTGATCTGCCGGACTTCTCGGAAACCGGGCTGATGGAAACGCTGGAAGACTGGCTGCTGCCGATGCTCTCGGGCGTGCGCAATGCCGATGACTGGAAGCGGTTCGACCTGCTGCCCGCGCTGCGCGCCCGGCTGGACTGGGACCAGATGCAGGAACTGGATCGGCGGGCGCCGGGCTCGTTTGTGACTCCGTTGGGCCGCAAGCTGCCAATTGACTATGGCGGTGCTGTGCCCGAAATCTCGGTTAGGCTGCAAGAGGTATTCGGCGTTACGCAACATCCGGTGGTTGGGGGCGAGCCTTTGAAGATCACGCTGCTGTCACCGGCCCAGCGACCGATCCAGATCACCCGTGATCTGCCCGGATTCTGGGCCGGGTCATATGCCGATGTGCGCAAGGACATGCGGGCGCAGTACCCAAAACATCCCTGGCCCGAAGATCCAACTCAGGCGGATCCAACGCTTCGCGCGAAGCGGCGCAAAGGCTAAGTTGATCAGGTGGGCGTTGATAAGCCTCATTGGCGGAAACGGCGGAAAGCGCACAAATTGCTGCAAAAATACACGAAACACTGAAAGTTCAGGCCATATTTTGCGGTTATCCGAGGGCGGTATTGTTAACTCAGTAATACATGATTATGTAACTTCTTCGAATTACAAAAAGAATACGCCCGAGCAGGCCTGACATGACGACATGGATACGCAACATCTGGGAAGAAGTCGCGCGACCGCTGATCCAGCGCCCAAGCCGGGTGCAGGTTGCTGCGTTGTGTACCCGCAAGGCAGGTCCCGGTGACGACGTTCTGTTGATCACCAGTCGGGGCACCGGACGCTGGATTATCCCCAAAGGCTGGCCCATTGATGGGCTCAACGGGCCGGAAACCGCATTGCGGGAAGCCTGGGAAGAGGCTGGAGTGCGCGCGACTGAGGTGCAGAAAGATCCCGTTGGTCATTACTCTTACGACAAAAGGTTGGATGACGGCACGGCGTTGCCGGTTATCACCAGCGTTTATCGGATCGAGGTGACCGGACTGGCGGATGTATTCCCGGAATCCGATCAGCGTAAGCGCTGCTGGGTGTCCCCGAAGGTGGCCGCCGAACGCGTGCAAGAGCCGGAATTGCGCGACTTGCTACTGCAATTGTAACAATATTGTAAAAAACTGATGACAAAGGTTGCCGCGCCCATTGGAACCGTTTAGCGGCGGGCATCATTCAAAACAGCCGTTGTGAACCGATGTCAGACCACCCCACTAAAGCCCGTTGGCACGCACTGGACCGTGACCTACAGCGTATCTCGCGCGTTGAGCACGCCAATGCCCAAGTATCGCGTCCTCTGTTGGCCCCCGGAATTGCACTGGCCTTTATCGCGCTGGCAGGTTTGGCTGCAGCGCTTCTGTTCGGACGGGCCGATGGTGGCGTGATCGTTGTCGCAGCTGCGGCATTCGGCGCTTACATGGCGATCAATATCGGTGCCAACGACGTGGCCAACAATATGGGCCCGGCAGTTGGGGCCAATGCTCTGACCATGGGCGGAGCCATCCTGATTGCCGCCATCGCAGAAAGCGCAGGTGCGTTGCTGGCAGGGGGGGATGTGGTTTCGACCATCTCTAAGGGCATCATCGATCCGATGTCGGTGCAGAACAGCAATGTGTTCATCTGGGCGATGATGGCGGCCCTGATATCGTCGGCACTGTGGGTCAATCTGGCTACCTGGGTCGGGGCACCGGTTTCGACCACGCATTCGGTGGTCGGCGGCGTGATGGGTGCCGGCATTGCTGCGGCGGGCCTAAGTGCGGTGAGTTGGGGCACGATGAGCGCGATTGCCGCCAGTTGGGTGATCTCACCCGTTTTGGGCGGGATGATTGCAGCCGCCTTTCTGGCATTGATCAAACACAAGATCCAGTATCAGGACGACAAGATCGCGGCAGCGCGGCGCTGGGTGCCCATTCTGGTTGCCGTGATGGCAGGGGCGTTTGCCACCTACTTGTCGGTCAAAGGCCTGAAGCGGATCGTCAAAATTGATCTTCAATTTGCCCTTTTGATCGGTCTGACCTTTGGCGGCCTGGTCTGGGCTGCGACGGTACCGTGGGTCAAGCGCAAGTCTGAAGGGTTGGAGAACCGGACCCGGTCGTTGAAGACATTGTTTGGTCTGCCTCTGGTGATTTCGGCCACATTTCTGAGCTTTGCGCATGGGGCCAATGATGTGGCCAATGCGGTGGGTCCATTGGCGGCAATCGTGCATGCGGCCGAGTTCGGAGATTTTGCCACGAAAGTATCGATCCCGACATGGGTCATGGTGATCGGCGCGTTTGGCATCTCGTTCGGCCTATTCCTGTTCGGTCCCAAGCTGATCCGTATGGTCGGCAGCCAGATCACCAAGCTGAACCCGATGCGGGCGTTCTGTGTCGCGCTATCGGCGGCGATCACGGTCATCGTCGCCAGTTGGCTGGGTCTGCCGGTCAGTTCGACTCATATCGCGGTTGGGGCCGTCTTTGGTGTTGGCTTCTATCGGGAGTGGCATGCTGAGCGGCGGTGGAAATACTCGAACCGCCAGCGACCGGCAGAGCTGCGACTGGCGCGCGAGGAACGGCGGCGGCGCAAGCTGGTGCGGCGGTCGCATTTCATGACCATCGTGGCGGCCTGGGTGATCACGGTACCGGCAGCGGCAGTGATGTCGGCGCTAATTTTCTGGGTTTTGACTGCGTTCGCTTGATCGGAATTTGCGAGGCTCTGCCTCGCGCTCCGAGGTATTTTAGGCCAGATGAAGAGACGGATCAGGTTATGATCTGGTCGACTGTGAGCGGCGTGTCCGGTGATTGGTGGATGAGTTGAGAGACTCGGCTATTGATCGGGGTTGGGATCGCGTACTGTTGGCCGAGTTTGATGATTTCGCCCTGTAGACTGTCGATTTCGGTCGGGCGTCCCGCCGTCAGATCATAAGCCATCGAGGTGCGCGCGTTTGGGTCGATGGTCAGCATTTTTGCCGCAATTCGTATAAAAATTGGCGTTGGCAGACGTAGAATGTGCGGTGTCATCCATGCGGGTAGTGGCGTTGTGGAGGTGGCCTCGATCTCGGCGACTTTCAAAACACGCTGCGCCTCGGCCATCTGATCAGCCATCAGGCGACGCCAGTTTCGGTCGAGCAGTTGGTTTTGCAAGGTCAGGCCGGACAATGCGTTCAATGCATTGTTGAGGTTGATCACCAGCTTACCCCATTGCACTGCCTCGATCTGGTCGCTTTCGCTGACGGGTAGATCTGGGGCGCTTAGGCGTTCAGCCAGAGACCGGGAGCCACGCTCGATGACGATCTCACCCGATGTGGCACGGTGATAGGTTGCCGGGCCCGTCGGCACCACGTTGAAGGGCACCATTCCAGCCCGAACGTCGCGTCCGGGAAGAGCGGTGCGCAGGGTGCGGGCGTTCTCGAGCCCATTCTGCCAAGACAGAACCGGGGCCGTTTCCGTGGCGTGTGCGGCGATCAGCGTTGCCATCTCGGCGGTCGCGCCGGTTTTTACCGTGACGATGACCAACTCGGCATCCCCGAGACAGGCAGGGTCTTCGCTGAGCGTGAGTTGTGCGGCGGCGACGTGACGATGCAGGTTCGAGAAATCTGTCACCGTCAGCCCCTGTCCCCGGATGGCGTTCAGCACCCGCGCGCGACCCAGCAGTGTCACGCTGTGTCCCGCTGCGGCCAGCAATGCGCCGCAAAAGCAGCCAATGCTGCCTGCACCGGCGATGACAATATTCATGGCTTACCTCCGCTGTGCCTCCAAGGATCGCCGGGATCGTTCAACGGAGCCAGCGTGACGTGAGGTCAGACGCGGGCGCGTCTGGGTCGGGTGCGTTCGAGGTCTTCCGAGATCGGAATGAACTCCTGATCATCACCGGGCGGCAGGTGGAAGGCGCCGTTCGCCCAGTCGGCAGTTTTCCATTCGCGTGTGGCGGTTTCTATCTTCTCCTTCGAGGAGGAGACGAAGTTCCACCAGATGTAGCGATCTTCGTTCAAGGTCGCGCCGCCCAGCAGCAACAGCCGCGCACCCAGTGGTCCGGCCTTCACGGACAGGTGATCGCCGGGGCGGAAGACCATCATGCGACCCGCCTCACAGCTGTCGCCTGCGATCTCGACCGAGCCTGTGGTGACATAGACACCGCGATCCTCGTGATTGTCGGGCAGCGGGAAGGAGGCACCCGGTTCGAGCTGGACGTCGAGATAAAAGGTCTCGGACAGCATGGTGACCGGGCTGGTTTCGCCATAGGCGGAACCAAGGATCAGGCGGGCGCTGACGCCTGCATCCTGAATATGGGGCAACGCGCCCTGTTTGTGGTGTTCGAAATCGGGGGCCATATCTTCGTGAGTTTCGGGCAGGGCGATCCAAGTCTGGATGCCAAACAGGCTGTGTTTCTTGCCGCGTGTTTGGTCACTGGTACGTTCGGAATGGGTCACACCACGCCCAGCGACCATCCAGTTGACCTCGCCGGGATAGATCATCTGATGCGTGCCGAGACTGTCGCGGTGTTCAAACTCGCCCTGATATAAATAGGTCACGGTACCCAGTCCGATATGGGGATGCGGCCGTACGTCAATACCGCCTTCGGTGATGAATTCGGCCGGACCCATTTGGTCGAAGAAGATGAAGGGGCCGACCAGTTGCCGTTTGACCGAGGGTAGCGCGCGGCGCACCTCGAACCCGCCCAGATCACGGGCACGGGGGATGATCAGGCTGTCCAGCGCCGGGTTCTCGGACCGGCAGTCGGGTGTATGGGTCGGATTCCAGCTCATTCTCGCTCTCCCTTAGGTCAGGATCTGGCTTGGGCTTCAATATGTTTGATAATGTGGAATATAGTATGATTTATTGTCGGGCATAGCGCATGAGTGCACATATACAGTGCACGATGTGCGGAAACGGCGGCAACGCTCACGTGACGGTGATGAAATGACCCGATCTTCAGACCAGCTTAACTCGGCTTTCGCAACAAACGTGCTAGATTGAGTATCAGGCCAGACAACATGCCCGTTATCGAAAGGAGCCCTCTCGATGTCGCACGTTCTTCTTACCCGCCGCAGCGCGTTGGTTACGGCGGGCTGTTTTGCAGCGCTAGGCACGGCCGGGCTGACCACGCCCGCGCGGGCGCAGGGCGTTGCACCGACCCCGTCCATGCGGGGCGGATCGAACAACTATCGCCCCGGCGCCCCTATTGTGCAGCGCATCGGCGGCGGAGGTTTCTGGATGACCGGCACCGTGCGCCGCGCAGGCGACGGAGCCCCCTTGCCCGGCCAGCGTATCCAGATCTGGGCGCATACGACCGAAGGGCACGAGCGCGACCAGCGCAGCCATGGGGCGACGCTGACGGATGCGAACGGTGAATTTCGGCTTGAGATGCCACAAATCGTGCCCGCCTTTGGCCAACCGCACGGGCATCTGGCCTATGACAGCGGCGAATTCGAAACGGTTTTCCTACGCCCGGTGATGTCGAGCGCGAAGGATAAAACGCTTGCCGCGCATTTCGTCTTGCAGCCTGCCTGATACGTGTTGAGGCGCATACTGATCTGGGCAGCGTTGATTGTCGCCCTTCTGGTGCCGGTTATCGCGGCAGCATTCAGCCCTTATCTGGCGTGGCGCGAGCCGATCTACATCCTAGCCGGGTTTGCGGGCATCGTCGGGATGTGCCTTCTGCTGATGCAACCCTTGCTGGCCGGACGCTGGTTGCCTGGGCTTTCACCTGTGCGCAGCCGCTTATGGCACAGGCGGTGCGGTCTGGCCCTTGTCGCAGCGATCGTAATCCATGTGGGCGGTTTGTGGATCACGAGCCCGCCGGATGCCGTGGACGCGCTTCTATTCGTATCAGCCACACCCTTTTCCGTCTGGGGTGTGATCGCGATGTGGACGGGTTTTGCTGCAGCAACAATGGGTGTTTTGCGGCTACGCCTGAACCTGCGATTTCGGCTCTGGCGTCTGGGGCACACAGGACTGGCGCTGGTAACCATTCTGGGCAGTGTCGTACACGCCCTGCTGATTGAGGGCACAATGGAGATCATGACCAAGATCGCATTGTGTGTGCTGTTAGTTCTGGCGTGCGTCGCTACGCTCGCCAGACTACGGGTCTGGGATGTGACCCGACGCGTTTAGTCATCCCATACGCATACCGGGGCCGCGTCAGGCTGACAGGCGTTTGGCATAGGTCGCGCGATCTATTTCAACATCCCGCACGGTGATACTGCCGACCGTGGGCGCAGACGCAGCCAGAACATTCAGAATGATCGCGTTCAACTCGGCGCGCGTTGCCTCATTTCGGCCTTGCAGCAACAAGAGCGTGGCATGAATGAAGGTCTGCGGTTCGGTCCCGATGCGGAAATACGGAAACGAGGTGGCACGGATTTTGAGTGTTGGGGCATCGAATTCTTCATGCGCGGCGAGCTCGGAATAGAGCTGCTCACAGATGGCTTGAAAATCATGAGTTTTTTCGAGCCCGGCAGAGAATTCCAGAGTGATGTGTGGCATTGGTTGCTCCGAGATTTAAGAGAGCCATCTATGGCTCTCCCAGATTGCTGTCGGCCTCAGACGCCCAGACACCAGCGCATCACGGCTTTTTGCGCATGCAGGCGGTTTTCGGCCTCGTCAAAGATCACCGAGTTCGGGCCGTCCATGACCTCGGATGTGGCCTCTTCTTCGCGGTGCGCAGGCAGGCAGTGCATGAACAACGCGTCTGGCTTGGCATGCGACATCAGCTCGGCGTTGACCTGATAGGGGCGCAGCATGTTGTGGCGGCGCTCCTTCGCGGATTGAGAATCGTGCATTGAGACCCAAGTATCGGCGACCACGAGGTCGGCCCCTTCAACAGCTTTGTGCGGGTCCCGTTCGATCACGATTTTCGAGCCCTTCTGGCGTGCAAGCCCCATAAATTCTTCTTCCGGGTCCAGCTGCGCCGGGCCGGTGAATGTCAGGTCGAAACCGAATTGACCGGCGGCATGCAGAAATGAAGCGCAGACATTGTTGCCGTCGCCGGTCCAAACGACCTTTTTTCCTGCGATGGGGCCGCGATGCTCTTCATAGGTCAGCACATCGGCCATGATCTGGCAGGGATGTGTACGATCGGTCAGACCATTGATGACGGGAACGTCCGAGTATTCGGACATCTCGGTCAGGATGGTTTCATCAAAGGTCCGGATCATGATCATGTCGACATAGCGCGACAGGACCCGGGCGGTGTCGGCGATGGTCTCGCCATGGCCCAGCTGCATGTCCTTGCCGGACAGCACCATGGTCTGCCCGCCCATTTGGCGCACGCCAACATCGAAGGACACGCGGGTCCGCGTTGATGGCTTTTCAAAGATCAGCGCAACCATGCGGCCTGCCAGAGGCTGCTCGTCGTCGGGGGCGGCTTTGGGACGCCCAAGGCGCGCCTGTTTCATCGCGCTGGCCTGATCGATCATGTTCCGCAGATCACCTGCGTCAGTTTTGTGGATATCAAGGAAGTGGTTCATTTTAATTCACTTTTTAATCAGGCGAGTTCAGGCCGAAGCCATTGCGTTTTCGACTTGTGCCGCAGTTTTCTCGAGGCGGATCAGGGCTTGTGCGATGTCATCCTCGGTGAGGGTCAGCGGCGGCAGCAGGCGGATCACGTTATCTGCGGCGGGAACCGTTATGACCTCGTTGTCATAGCCAGCGTTGACCACGTCGATATTGGTGGGCTTGCATTTCAGGCCTAGCATCAGGCCTGAGCCGCGCACCTCCTCGAATACTTCGGGGTGGTCCGCGATCAGGCCTTCGAGCTTCTGACGCAGCAGGCCTGCCTTGCGATTCACCCCTTCGAGGAAGGCCGGAGTAGCGACCTGATCGATCACCGCGCAGCCTACAGCGCAGCCCAAGGGGTTGCCGCCATAGGTCGAGCCGTGGGTGCCTGCCGTCATGCCGCTGGCGGCCTCTTCGGTGGCCAGAACCGCACCCAGAGGAAAACCGCCGCCGATGCCTTTGGCGACCATCATGATATCCGGCGTGATGCCGGCCCATTCATGGGCAAAGAGTTTGCCGGTCCGTCCAACGCCGCATTGGACCTCATCGAGGATCAGCAAAAGGCCGTTATCATCGCAAATCTGGCGCAAGGCTTTCAGCTCTGCATCCGGAACGGGGCGGATGCCGCCTTCGCCCTGAACCGGTTCGATCAGGATGGCTGCCGTGGTGTCGGTGATGGCGTTGGTGACGCCGTCGAGGTCTCCGAATGTCAGATGCACAAAGCCGGGAAGCAGCGGTCCAAAGCCTTTGGTCATCTTCTCGGACCCGGCGGCGGCGATACCCGCCGATGACCGGCCATGGAATGAGCCGTCGAAGGTGATGATCTCGACCTTCTCGGGCTGACCTTTGTCATAAAAATACTTGCGGGCCATTTTGACGGCCAATTCGCAGGATTCGGTGCCCGAATTGGTGAAGAACACCGTATCGGCAAAGGTGTGTTCCACCAGCTTGTCCGCCAGTGCCTGCTGTTGCGGGATGTTATAGAGGTTTGAAACATGCCACAGCGCATGCGCCTGTTCCGTCAGGGCCGCCACCAGCGCCGGATGCGCATGACCCAGCGCGTTCACCGCTATGCCTGCGCCCAGATCCAGAAAACGTCGGCCATCCGCCTCGGTCAGCCAGGCGCCTTCGCCCTTCACGAATGTCAGGGGCGCGCGGTTATAGGTCGGCAGAACGGACGGGATCATCGGATCATCCTTTTCGAATAGCTTGAGCCCTGTGAGTGATACACTGGGGCCATGGTCGTCAACTGATTTGGTGGGGTTTGCGCGGATTTGGACAGCGCAAATGGATCAAACGGGCCGATTATGCGGTCAGGCGTCGGCGTCGGAGGCGCAGGATATGTGCGGTATTGATCATGTGAGGCCGTATAGCGGGGTGCACCGGGTCTGAAAACCCCGTTTTTGCGATCGGGGCAAAAATCATTCTGAGACCGGGATTTACCGCTTGTCATTTACCCGACGCTGGCGCACGGCTGAACCATGACACCGATACGTCAGAATCCTGCCCTTGCGGCCCTGCTGATCCTTGCGGCCAGCGCCCTTCTCGCAGGGACCACATTGCTGGCGAAAGCACTGGGGACGGATGTGCTTGGCCCTGCCCTGCATCCGATGCAGATCAGCCATGGACGGTTTCTGTTTGCCTTTCTGGTAATCGTGACAGCCGTCGGCATCATGCGCCCCCGCCTGAGCCGCCCGCATTGGGGTCTGCATATCGGACGGACGAGCTTCGGCTGGCTGGGGATCACGCTGATGTTTGCATCCGTTGCTTTCATACCGATTGCGGATGCGACGGCGATCTCGTTCCTGAACCCGGTCTTTGCCATGATGTTGGCGATCCCGCTGCTGAAAGAAGGTGTCGGCCCGTGGCGCTGGTTAGCCGCCTTCGTAGCCTTGATCGGTGCTTTGGTTCTGTTGCGTCCAACGCCCGCTAGCTTTCAACCCGCTGCATTACTGGCCCTGACCGCAGCAGTGATAATTGGAATGGAACTGATCTTTATCAAAAAGCTCTCGGGCCGAGAAATACCGATCCAGATTCTGCTGATCAACAATGCGATGGGTCTGACCATTGCGACAGTCGCGGTAAGTTTCGTTTTCCAGATGCCGACGCCTCAGCAATGGGCGGCGCTGGCTTCGATTGGTGTGCTAATGGCCTGTGCGCAGGCTTGTTTCGTCAACGGAATGGCGCGGGCGGATGCCTCTTTTGTGGCACCGATCAGCTACGCCACCCTGATCTTCGCTGCCGTCTACGATTTCGCGGTATTCAAGGTGATACCGGATGGGATCAGCATGATCGGCTCGGCCATCATCCTGACCGGAGGTCTGATTCTGGTCTGGCGCGAGGCGATACACCGTCAGGCCTTGAGCCGGTAGCCGGTGCGCAACATCTGCCAGGTCAATCCTCCAACCAACAATGTCGCGCTGGCGCAGATCGCCATGCCCAACCAAGGAGAGCTGTCGGACACGCCGATCATCCCATAGCGCAACCCGTCAATCAGATAGAAGACCGGGTTCGCATGGCTTAGCCGATTGAGCACTGGCGGTAGCGCCTGCACAGAATAGAAAGTGCCGGACAAGAAAGCCAAAGGCGTGACGATGAAGTTGGTGATCGCCGCCATCTGGTCAAACTTGTTGGCAAAAATCCCGGCAAAAAGCCCAAGCGCGCCCATGAACGCGCCACCTAAAACCACGAATATCAGTGCGATCAGCGGGTTCTGCGGCACGATGCCCAGAACCAACGCCAGAGCGATTGCGACAACAAGGGCGATCAGGATTCCGCGGGCGATGCCTCCGGCCAGATAACCCAACAGGATTTCCAGCGGCGATAGCGGCGGCATCAGCGTATCGACGATATTGCCCTGAACCTTGGCGATCACCATCGATGACGATGTATTGGCAAAGGCGTTCTGAATCACGGTCATCATCATGATGCCCGGTGCCAGAAAGGTCAGAAACGGCACCCCCATCACATCCGGTCGGCTGGGACCAATGGCAATGTTGAAGATCAGCAGGAACAGGCCTGCCGTCACCAGCGGTGCCAGCAGGGTCTGCGTCCACACGGCCAGAAAGCGCAGGGTTTCGCGCTGCGCCAGTGTATAGAGGCCCATCCAATTCACCGCGCCAAAGCGGCGTGCGTCGTGATCCATGAGATTATGCATGCTCTGCCCCATACCTGATTCGAAGACCGCTTGTAACTCGGGCTGCAGTGTTTAGAATAGGGCGCTGAGATGATTTCCCAAGGCGGCCCGAATCCGGGGCCGCTTTCCGCTTTTGAAAGGCAAATGATGTCCTGGACTGACGAGCGTGTAGAGCTGCTGAAAAAGATGTGGGGCGAGGGCCAGTCGGCCAGCCAGATCGCCAAGGAACTGGGCGGCGTGACCCGCAATGCGGTGATCGGCAAGGTGCACCGTCTGGGTCTGTCGAATCGCGCCACCGGTGCAAGCCCGGCAAAGGCCGAGCCTAAGGAAAAACCGGCCCCCGCGCCCAAGGCCGAGGCCAAACCGAAACCGACACCCAAGACTGAACCGGCCCGTCCGGTGCCAGCCCCCGAGGCCAAACCGGTCACCCCGGCCCGTCGCCAGATCATACCCGCCGGCCAGCCGCTGCCTCCGCAACCGTCGGCCAATGAGATCAGCCCCGAGGCTTTGGCCAAGGTCAACGAGATTGAAAAGAAGGCCAAGAAGCTGTCTTTGATGGAGCTGACCGAAAAGACCTGCAAATGGCCTGTCGGCGACCCCGCGACCGAGGATTTCTGGTTCTGCGGCCTGCCCGTCGAGGCAGGCAAACCCTATTGCGAAGCGCATGTGGGCGTGGCGTTCCAGCCAATGAGCTCGCGCCGCGACCGTCGGCGGTGATTGGGAACACAAGAACCTAAATCATTACTATAGAACGTGAAAAGGGCGCAGGCGTTTCGCCACGCCTCTTACCGGAAGCGCTGCATAGTCGGGCTCGACACAAGGCGTAACGAGCTCTTGCAAAGAAAACACCCTCGCTGAAAACTGCGAGGGTGTTTTAGACTGGAACGCCGGCTGTGCGGGACAAACCGGCCGATTTATGCGCACAGCGCGTTCAACGTGTATTGACGACAGGCGGATTTTTGCAACGGCCCAGACAGTAGTGAACTCCCTCGGCCGCGCCAGAAGCAAGCTTTTCAGGCACAATTGGTCCCGGGAACATCATGTCGACACAGGCATCTGGATTGGACCTAAAGTAATCCCTAATGCGCCGAGGACCACCCGAGGCTTTCGTATAAGCCGTCCATTCAATAGGGTCCTTGGCTTCTTTCTCGTTGGCTTCCCAGTAATTAACGATTTCGATATTTGCACCATGCGCATATAGTTTGCGGTCAAACCCGTCTGCCATTCCTTTCGAAACTTCGAGGCCGGTGGCCTTCGCCGCATCTGGGAACACGTTGTCCTCGTTGGTTAAGTCCTTTTCATCGACCGTCGCGGAGGTGGCCTCGATATGGAAATATTGGTATCGGACCTTCTCATTGTCGTTCTGAGGATTGGCTATGATTGTACGCATGATCACGCATAGGCGCAAATTGCCATCTTTGTAGTGATAGCCCGGAATATTCGCATGGAGGCATTCATCTAGGATCTGACCCTTTACCTTTACATCCCATTTGTTTTGTGTGTTTCTACCTCCTTGCGCGGTTCGAAGAAGAGCTCTGCCGGTGATACCGGACAAACTATCTTTGAACGCACGGCCGCCAAAAAAAATACTCCCGCGGCGCTTAGCACAATTCGCGATGTTCTCTCTCGCGCCACAGTTCATTACAGTTTTGAATTGCTGATCCGTCAGATCGCGTACCGACACCATTTTGGGATTTCCGGCCCCAAGTCCGCCAACCATGAATTTCTGATCTGGTACATTTTTGAAATCGATTGATCTGGTTGTCTTCGGGGGCTTTACCGTTGGTGTACAAGCGCCTAGGAGAATTGCAGCAGAAATGGTCGCGGTCATGATCGAAAGGAATTTTCGCACCTTTGGCTCCAAATAATTGTATCCAATGTGGCACAATAACATGGAAATGGCGCGCAAACGAAGTTTTTCTTGGAAAGCGCGAATGGCGCAAAAGGGCTCGAACCTGACATTGTAGTGTCGGTGATCTTGGAACCGCTGGTATATGATTAGCCTTTCACTGCGCTGGATGTGACGGCAAATCCGGCATCGGCACCCAGCCGGGCAGCTCATCCGGTGAGACCGAGACATGCAGCTTCTCTGACCGGTCACGTCCCACTTTGCGATGCTTGCGCAGCAGGAAGATCTTTCCCCAGCCGCGCCATGTGCCAACCGAGCGGGCGTGGGGGTCGGTGGGGAAACGGTCGCGCCAACCTTCGGGCAGGGGCAGGCCGTGCAACTCGGCCTTGTCCAGCATCCAGATCAACGAGATGTTGCTGAGGGGGCGGGCCTCTTCGAACCCGTTTAACTGGCCGCCAACATCGCCGTGGGTGCCGCGGAACCAAACCTGCTCGATATGGCCTTTGAAGTCAGGCGTGCATTTCCACAGCACCGGCTCGAACACCTCGCGGGTCTCGTCCAGCGCCATGGCGTGATAGCCGTGGCGGGTGGCCGGGCCAAGCTGGTGGTTGTGGAAGGCATGGCGTTCCTCGGCCCAGCGCCACAGCAGCGGCAGGCGCAGGCCCAGCGCCTTGACCGTGTCCCAGACGCCGACCATCTCGATGGCGACATCCTCGTGACAGAACTCCCGACGAAAGACCGCCGCCGCTTCGCCATTGGCGTTACATTCATAGTGTCGATAGGCCTGTTTGATGTTGCGGACGGTGGCGTGTTCGGCCTTGAGCAACCCGATAGCATCGATCACGCCTGCAAGGCTGCGGACCCCGTATGCGCCGCGTGAATAGCCGATGAAAAAGATCTTATCACCGGGTTTGTAACGCGAAGCCAAATAACCATAGGCCCGCCGAATCTGACGGTTGATACCCCGCCCCATCATCACGTCCATAGTCGACTTCCAGCTTTCCCACTGCACGCCGGATTCGTAGAAAACCGAAACCTGGCTGCCCATCTCGCAGCACAGGCGCAGGGTCTGGCCCGCGTGGGTTTCCCGCCCTGCTTCCAGAGTCGACATGGTGCCGTCAAGAATGATGACATGGCTGACAGGTTCGCGGTGGCGCGTTTCGGCCGAGTGCTCGGACCGCAGAGGCCGTCCGAGCCATCCCAGTACCTTTCTACTCAGCCGCGACAGAACCATGCGTCAACAATTCCCAAACTTTGTGAGGTGTGAAAGGCATATCCGCCTGCCGCACCCCGTGATCCCAGAGCGCATCCTGTACCGCGTTCGCCACTGCGGCCAGTGCGCCCACGGTGCCTGCCTCGCCACAGCCTTTCATCCCCATCGGGTTGGCGGTTGACGGAACCGGCGCCGAGGTAAACTCTATCATGGGTATCTCAGCAGCGCGGGGCAAGGCGTAGTCCATGAACGAAGCCGTGAGCAGTTGCCCCTCGGCATCATGAACAACATGCTCGGTCAGTGCTTGGCCGATACCCTGAACCACGCCGCCATGTACCTGCCCCTCGGCCAGCATCGGGTTGATAAGATTGCCGAAATCATCCACCACCGTGTAGCGGTCGACCCATGTTTCACCAGTGAAAGAATCGATAACGACTTCGGCAACATGTGCACCATTGGGATAGCTGCGTGCATCTAGCGTGGCGCGGGCTTCGTGCTGCAACAGATCGGTGCGCCCGTCTGCGCGCGCCATCTCGGCCGCCTCGGTCAGCGTGGGGGTCAGGTTGGACCCCGGCGCGCGGAAGGTTTCATGGTCGAAGGTCACATCGCTTTCCTCGACCCCCATCTTATCCGCAAGATAGGGCGTGAATGCGGCGATCATCGTATCAACTGTGACCAGTGTCGCGTTGCTTTGGGTCGTTACCGAGCGTGATCCGCCGGTTCCGCCGCCCTGCGCCAGCCTGTCCGTGTCGCCTTGCACAACATTGATCAGGTGCGAAGGAATCCCTGTCTGGTCCGAAAGGAACTGGGCGTAGACGGTCTCGTGCCCTTGCCCATTGGACTGAGTGCCGACATAGAGGTTCACCGTTCTGTCCTCGCAAAACTCGATCTTCGCGCCTTCGGAAGGGTCTCCCAAAATACTTTCGATATAGTAACAAAGCCCCTGACCCCGGATCAGGCCGTTTTCCGCATCCGCCGCCTTGCGGGCCTCGAAGCCCGTAGTCTGTTCGGCGGCGCGGCTGAGGACCATGTTGAACTCACCCACATCATAGGTTTCGCCGGTTGCGGTCTTATAGGGGAAAGCTTCGGGTCGGATGAAATTCTTGCGCCGCAACTCCCACGGATCAATCCCCAACTCACGCGCAGCACGGTCCATGACGCGTTCCAGCACATAGATCGCCTCGGGTCGCCCGGCACCGCGATAGGCGTCGACCTGCGTGGTGTTGGTGAAGAATCCTTCGACCCGCAAGTAGGTGGTCTGAACATCGTAGACACCCATCAAAACCTTACTGAACAGGCTGGTCTGGATCGCCTGCGCGAAATGGCTGTTATAGGCACCAAGGTTGATCTTGCTGTGAACCCGATAGGCGGTGATCTTGTGATCGGCATCAAAGGCAAGTTCCGCCAGCGACGTCAGGTCACGGCCGTGGTGATCTGACAACATCGCTTCGGACCGGTCCGACATCCAGTGCACGGGCTGGCCCAGTTTCATGGCAGCAACAGCAACGGTGAAATATTCGGGGTAAGGCATCGCCTTCATACCAAATCCGCCGCCGACATCTGGCGTAGTAACACGGATCGCCTCGGGGTCCAGTTTCAGCTTTTGTGCCAGTTGCGCTTTCATCCCCCAGACACCCTGCCCGCCATATGAGAAATGCATACGGCCACCCGACCAATCGGCCTGACAGCCACGCGGTTCGATCGAGCTCACGATGACCCGGTTGTCATGCACGTTCAGCGCGACGGTGCGCGCCGCTGCATGAAAGGCGGCATTGGTCGCCTTCTCATCACCCAAGCCCCAGTCAAAGGCGCGGTTGTCGGGGGCTTGTGGATGCAAAGGTTCCCCACCCGCAGCGACATCCGTCTTGACCGGCAGGTCCTCGGTTTCCATCCAGATCAATTCGGCTGCATCGCGGGCCTGTAACAACGAGTCGGCAATGACGACCGCAACGGGTTCTCCGACGAAACGCACGCGGTCCTTGGCCAGCATGTTCCGCTCGGACGCAGCGCCTTGACTGCCGTCGCGGTTGGCGACTGTAGTCGCGTTCATCACCGTATCGATCCCGGCAGCAGTCAGATCTTCCAGCGTCATGACCAAGCGCACCCCATCCGCTGTACGTGCATCTTCAAGGTCCAGCGACGTGATCGTGGCATGCGCCACCGGGCTGCGAAAGAATGCTGCGAACAGCGCATTCTCGGGCACAGAATCGTCCATGTATTGCCCCTGCCCGGTCAGAAACCGCTGGTCCTCGGTTCGTTTGACGGGCTGGCTTTTGCCGAATTTTTCCATGGGATGATCCTCTGGCTGCCTGAATGCGCGACCCTAGCGTGAAGCAGGACCTTGTCCAGTGGCTGAGAAAATTAACTCCGCACGGTCTGAAAGCGACATTCATGTCTGGAAACAGCGTTGCGCGCCGATCTGGGCCGCGCCTAGGCTGAACCTAAATTCAGTCGAGTGGAGGTTTCCATGCCCAAAGAAATCAAGCTGACGAATGGCCGATTGGACAGCCAAAGTGCCAAGGCCTATTGGGATGATGGGTTTATATTTCCGATCCCCGTGTTCTCTGCCGCAGAAGCCGCCGGGTACCGTGCCGAGTTGGAGGATGTCGAGGCCAGCTGGCGCGAGGCTGACCTGCCGCTACCCCTGAACATGTACAAACGCATCAACGCGCATGTGGTGATGCCATTTGCCACTCGCATCGCGTTGGATCCGCGCGTTTTGGACGTTGTCGAAGGTGTTTTGGGCCCAGACCTGCTGCTGTGGTCAGCTGAGCTGTTCATCAAGGAACCGCGTACGACGCAAGTGGTGGGCATGCATCAGGACCTGACATATTGGGGTATGGGTGAAACCTCGGACCAGTTGACCGCCTGGATCGCCCTGTCCCCTGCGACGGTTGAAAGTGGCTGCATGGATTTCGTGAAGGCCAGCCACAAGAACCCGATCCTGCCGCATGATGATACGTTCTCCGACAACAACCTGCTGTCGCGTGGGCAAGAGGTGGCAGTCGATGTCGCGGAGGAAGACAAAACCCATATCGAGTTGCAGCCCGGCCAGATGTCGCTGCACCATGGGCTGACCATTCATGGGTCAGGGCCGAACGTATCTGATGATCGTCGAATTGGCCTGGCTATCCGTTATCTCAACCCCAATGCGCAGCAAAAAGTGGCGGATCGCGACTATGCCATTCTGGCGCGGGGCGAGGACCGGGTGGGGAATTTCATCCATATCCCTGAGCCGACCGAGCTGTTTGCTCCTGAGGCGCTGGACCTGCACGCGCGCATCCGCAGCGATCAGGCCAAGGCGATGGGGCAAGGGGCCAGCGAAAAGCTGGATCTTTATGCGCCCGCCCCATCAAATCCCGGCTGATCATTGCAGGACCGCCGCGCAGACCCTTCCCCTTCCCTTACGCATTCGCTATTGCAGGCGCTGACCCGAGATTGATGACGCAGGACGCACCCCATGGCGATGGAAAAGACATTCAACGCGGCCGAAGCCGAGGCCCGCATCTACAAGGCCTGGGAAGAGGCCGGAGCCTTCAAGGCAGGCGCGAACAAATCGCGCGACGAGAGCTTTACCATCATGATCCCACCGCCGAACGTGACGGGTGCGCTGCATGTGGGCCACGCGTTCAACAACACGCTGCAGGATGTTCTGACCCGCTGGCACCGGATGCGCGGGTTCGACACGCTATGGCAGCCCGGTCAGGACCACGCTGGTATCGCCACGCAGATGCAGGTGGAAAAGATGTTGGCCAACACCCAGCAGCCGGGACGTCGTGAGCTGGGACGTGAGGCGTTTCTGGACAAGGTCTGGGAATGGAAGGGAGAATACGGCGGCACGATCATCGAGCAGCTCAAGCGCCTGGGCTCGTCCTGCGATTGGTCGCGCAACGCCTTCACCATGGCGGGTGCGCCGCGTGACCCGCGCACCGGGCACGAAAATTCTGCGAATTTTCACGACGCGGTGATCAAGGTCTTTGTCGACATGTACGAAAAGGGTCTGATCTATCGCGGCAAGCGGTTGGTCAACTGGGACCCGCATTTCGAGACCGCGATTTCGGACCTTGAGGTCGAGAATATCGAAGTTGCGGGCCATATGTGGCACTTCAAGTATCCGCTGGCGGGCGGTGAGACCTATACCTACGTCGAGAAAGATGAGGACGGGAATATCGTGCTGGAGGAAGAGCGCGACTATATCTCGATCGCCACGACCCGCCCCGAAACCATGCTCGGCGACGGCGCAGTTGCGGTTCACCCATCCGATGAGCGCTATGCGCCCATTGTCGGGAAACTCTGCGAAATCCCGGTTGGGCCGAAAGAGCATCGCCGTCAGATCCCCATCATCACCGATGACTATCCCGATCCCGATTTCGGCTCGGGCGCGGTGAAGATCACCGGCGCGCATGACTTCAATGACAACATGGTTGCCAAGCGCGGCGGCATTCCGATGTACCGCCTGATGGACACCAAGGGTGCGATGCGGGCAGACGGCGCGCCTTACGCCGAAGCGGCCGATTTGGCGCAGGAATATGCGCGGGGCCGCGAGTTCACCGAGAATGAGATCGACGCGATCAACCTGATCCCGGATCACCTGCGCGGGCTCGACCGGTTCGAGGCCCGCGCGAAGGTGGTTGAGGAGATCACTGCAGACGGTCTGGCTGTCATGACTCGCGCGGATGATCAACGTCTGGGTTCGACCGCTTTAAAGCCGGAACACGAAGGCGCGGACAAGCTGGTGCCGCTGGTCGAAAGCAAACCGATCATGCAGCCCTTCGGCGACCGCTCGAAAGTCGTCATCGAGCCGATGTTCACCGACCAATGGTTCGTCGACGCCGCCAAGGTCGTCGGCCCTGCGCTGGACGCGGTCAAGGACGGCACTGTCAAGATCATCCCCGAGTCGGGCGAGAAGACCTATTACCACTGGCTGGAAAACATCGAGCCGTGGTGCATCTCGCGCCAGCTATGGTGGGGGCATCAGATACCGGTTTGGTATGGTCTCGATCTCTCGGCTGAGAATTTCAAGGACGACGAAAACGACGGCGACCTTGATTTGGTCGAATTGGGTCGTTTGCTCAACGAAGGCGGCATGCTGCATCGTGGCAATGTCATGGAATGCGCGGCAAGCCTTGAGGCCGTTACAGAGAAATTCCTCGACGACAATGCCAATATACCCAGCCCGCTGAGCCACGCGACGGTCATCGAAGTTGCCGATAAGCAGGAAGCGATCCATCAGTTCGCCGAAAGCCTTGCTCAATACGCAGTCGAACAAGATCCGACTAAGCTGGTCTACCCGGTTTGGCGCGACCCCGACGTACTCGACACATGGTTCTCTTCCGGCCTCTGGCCTATCGGCACGCTGGGCTGGCCCGAAAAGACCGAAGAGTTAGAGCGCTATTTCCCAACCGATGTGTTGATCACCGGCTTTGACATCCTGTTCTTCTGGGTCGCGCGGATGATGATGATGCAACTGGCGGTGGTGAAAGAAATCCCGTTCCACACCGTGTATCTGCACCAGCTCGTCCGCGACGAGAAGGGCAAGAAGATGTCCAAAACCACCGGCAACGTGATCGACCCGTTGGAGATCGTGGACGAATTCGGTGCTGACGCGCTGCGCTTTACCAATGCCTCAATGGCGGCTATTGGCGGGGTACTGAAACTGTCGCGCGAGCGCATCACAGGTTACCGAAACTTCGGCACCAAACTGTGGAACGCCGTCCGCTTTGCCGAGATGAATGAGGTCTTCACCGACGCTGTCCCGCAACTGGACGTGACTGACCTGAAACCCAAAGCCGCCGTGAACCGCTGGATCATCGGTGAAACCGCCCGTGTGCGGGAAGAGGTCGACGCGGCGCTGGAAAGCTATCGTTTCAACGACGCGGCCAACGGGCTCTACGCCTTTGTCTGGGGCAAGGTCTGCGACTGGTACGTGGAACTCTCTAAACCCTTGCTGCAAGGCGACGACACCGAGGCACAGGCCGAGACCCGCGCCACCATGCGCTGGGTTCTGGATCAGTGCATGGTTCTGCTGCACCCGATCATGCCTTTCATCACCGAAGAGCTGTGGGGCCTGACTGGTAAGCGTGCCAAAATGGTTGTACACGCAGATTGGCCGACCTATGCGGCTGCCGACCTGATCGACGCGGATGCGGATCGAGAAATGAACTGGGTGATCTCGGTGATCGAAAACACCCGCTCGGCCCGCGCACAGATGCGGGTTCCTGCTGGCCTCTACGTGCCGATGCTGGTGACGGAGATTGACGCGCACGGCCAAGCGGCATGGGACCGCAACGAAGCGCTGATCAAACGTCTGGCGCGGATCGACAGCCTGACCAAGGCGGATGAACTGCCCAAGGGCACGATCTCGATTGCCGCCCCCGGTGCCTCCTTTGGCCTGCCACTGGCGGACATCATCGACATTGGTGCGGAAAAGGAACGGCTGGAAAAAGCCAAAGGCAAGTTGGCCAAGGAACTCGGCGGTCTGCGCGGACGCCTGAACAACCCGAAATTCGTGGCATCGGCCCCGGAAGAGGTTGTTGCGGAAGCCAAAGCTAACCTTGCCGCCCGCGAAGAAGAAGAAGCCAAGCTAAACGAAGCTCTCGCCCGTTTGGCTGAAATCGCCTGATCTTTTTCCTGCTGCTGATATATTGAAATCGAACCTCACCACCCAACCGGCGGTGAGGTTTTTCTTTACCCTCAGAGCTTTCCCCTTGTTCACGCCACGCCCCGCTTGTTAGCACTTCGACGACACAACCTGGCGAGGCACTGACGATGCGATCTTTCCCTCCGATGCAGACCGTCTCAACCGGGTTGGTTGTGGCCATTGTCGGGTTCTTCAGCTCGTTTCCCATCGTACTGCAGGGGTTGGGCGCGATGGGAGCTTCATCGCAGGAAGCCGCCTCGGGTCTGATGAGTGCGGCGATTGCCATGGGGCTTGCAGCCATCGTCCTCAGCCTGCGGTACAAAATGCCGATCAGCGTTGCGTGGTCGACTCCGGGGGCCGCTCTGTTAGCCGTCTCGGCCACCCCGGTCGAGGGATTTTCAGGCGCGATTGGTGCGTTCCTGTGCGCCGGAGCATTAACGGTTCTGGCAGGGCTGTGGAAGCCGCTGGGACGATTGGCAGCAGCAATTCCCACAACACTGGCGCAAGCAATGCTGGCAGGCGTGCTCTTGCCACTATGCCTTGTGCCCTTCAAGGCGGCGATCGAGATTCCATGGCAGGCGTTGCCGGTGATCCTGACGTGGTTTGTCGCGGGCCGTTTCAATCGATTGATCGCGGTTCCGGCAGCTGTGGTCGCGGCGGCTATCATTGTGTCGCTGAACGCAGGAGATGCCCAATTGATGCCGGATCGTTTGATCGCGGCTCCGATCTGGACCATGCCATCATTCTCGGTCGCGTCGGCCATCGGGATCGGCGTACCGCTGTTTATCGTCACGATGGCGACACAGAATATCCCCGGCGTCGCGGTGATGCGCAGCTTTGGCTTTGATCCTGTTCCCGGCCGGTTGTTTTCATCCGTCGGTGGCGCAAGCATGCTTTCGGCCCCTTTCGGGGCGCCCGCAACCTGCCTGGCCGCAATCACCGCAGCGATGTGTTCCAACGAGGAAAGCCACCCCGATCCGGCGCAGCGTTATTGGTCGGCAATCATGGGTGGCGTGTTCTACTGCCTCTTCGGTATCTTTGCCGTGGCGATCACCAGTTTTGCCGCCCATGCCGACCCGCTGCTTATGGGCACTCTGGCAGGTGTGGCCCTGATCGGGGTCCTGGCCAATGCCATGCATGCCGCGCTGGACGTCCCTGTCGAGCGCGAAGCGGCTATTTTGACACTGGCCATTACGGCCTCTGGAATAACGGTTTTTGGGTTGGGCGCGGCAGTCTGGGGGCTGTTGGCTGGGGGTATCGCATATCTGGCAACAAACCGAGTGCGCTGAGCCCTTTCATCAGAACCCCTCAGGCGGTAAAATGAGCGCATGTTCGGATCGCTTGGAAAACTGATTGAACGCCAGATCAAAAAGGCGCAGGCCGAAGGCCAACTGCAGGGTCTTGAAGGCGAAGGTGCCCCGTTACCCGACCGCTCGGGCGAGGCACAAGGCGATCCCGCCATTGCTGCGGGTCATCGGATCATGGCGCAGGCCGGAGTTCTGCCCGAGGAGTTCGACATCAAGAAACAGCTCGACGCCGCCCGCAAGGAGTTTGCAGCGCTGACTGACAATCAGGACCGCAGGGCCGCAATGGCAAAGATTGCTGATCTTGAGATGCGATACAACATGGCCCGTGATGCACGGCGCGCATTCATGCGGTGATCATTTGAACTCGGGCTTTCGGCCCTGCATCTGTGCCATGACAACTTCCATTTGATCCGACTTACCGATCAGGTCGACCTGTTCGGTAGATTCGGCCAACAGCACATCAGCACGGTCACGGGTTTCGGCCACATCAATCAACCGTTTGGCGGCGCGGATGGCGGACGGGCTTTTACCCGCGATGTCCTCGGCCAGCGCCAGCGCTTCGGTCAGGGGATCATCCGACAGTTTGGTAACAAGCCCCCAATCTGCCGCCTGTGGCGCACCGATAGGGCGGGCGGTATAGGTCAGCAGGCGCAGCACGTCCGAGCGCACGAGCTCTGGCAGCAGAACCATGCCGCCCATGTCGGGGATAATGCCCCATTTCATCTCCATCACTGCCAGCTTGGCTTCGGGATGCGCGATGCGGATGTCGGCACCCAGCGCGATCTGTAGCCCACCGCCATAGGCGACGCCTTGAATAGCGCAGATCACCGGCACCGGGACGCGCCGCCAGATCAAGGCAAGTTCCTGCATTTCGTTGGCATCTTCGTGGCTGCGGGTCATCAGCCATTCGGTTGGGTCTGTGTGTGCCATGCTGGCAAAGCTGGCCATATCGAGCCCTGCGCAAAAGCTCTTGCCCTCTCCCGATAGCACCACGGCGCGGATATCGGCTGCGGCGACTTCTTGGCCGGCCGAAAGGATCGCCTTGATCATCGCATCGTCCAGCGCGTTCATCTTGTCGCCGCGAGTCAGCGTGACATGGGCGATGTGGTCTTTGTATTCGACTGATACGCGGGACATGGGACCTCCGGGGCGTGATTTGCTGTATAAACATGCCAGCAAGACGCCAGCAGCGCCACAGCGACGTCAGGGCAAACCGCGCATCCGAAGCCTCCTTTGAACTTCTGGCAAGGCTTGCCCCGCCTGATCGGTTGCGCTTATCTGCGGCCATGACTGGTCCTCGTTATACCCCGCTTGCCCTCACGCTGCCCGCGACCGTGCCTTTTGTCGGCCCCGAAACGCAGGAGCGCCAACGTGGCGCGCCCTTCGTGGCCCGGATCGGTGCGAATGAAAGCGTGTTTGGCCCGTCCCCGCGCGCCATCGATGCAATGCAACGGGCCGCAGGCGAGATATGGATGTATGGCGATCCCGAGAATTACGAACTACGCCATGCGCTGGCGGTACATCATGGGGTTGCGCCTGAAAACATCGTGGTTGGCGAAGGCATTGACGGGTTGCTGGGCTATCTGGTGCGCCTGCTGGTTGGTCACGGCGATGCAGTTGTGACTTCGGATGGAGCTTATCCGACTTTCAATTACCACGTGGCCGGGTTTGGTGGGGTATTGCACAAGGTCCCCTACCACGACGATCACGAGGACCCGACGGCGCTGTTCGCCAAAGCGGCGGAGGTAGACGCCAAGTTGGTCTATCTGGCCAACCCGGACAACCCGATGGGAACATGGCATTCAGGTGAGGATATCGTGTCCGCTCTGGAGGCTTTGCCAGAGGGCTGTTTAGTGGTTCTTGACGAGGCATATGTCGAATGCGCGCCCGAAGGGACCGCTGCACCTGTCGCTGCTGATGATTCACGTGTGATCCGGATGCGAACGTTTTCCAAGGTTTATGGCATGGCCGGGGCGCGGGTAGGCTACGCTATCGGCTCGCCCGAGTTGATTGCGAGCTTCAACAAAGTGCGCAACCATTTCGGCATGAACCGAGCCGCGCAGGCAGGGGCGTTGGCCGCGCTAAAAGATGAAGATTGGCTGACGCATGTGCAGCAAAGGATTGCCGGGTCCCGGAACCGCATCGAAGAGATTTCACGGTCGAATGGTCTGGTGCCTTTGCCGTCTGCGACAAACTTTGTCGCGATTGATTGTGGGCGCGATGGGGTGTTTGCCAAGGCCTTGTTGGACACGCTCGTTGAACAAGGCGTGTTCGTGCGGATGCCATTTGCCGCGCCCCAGAACCGGTGCATTCGGGTCAGCTGCGGAGGTGAGGCGGAAATGGCGGCGTTTGAAGCTGCTCTGCCCACGGCCTTGGCAAAAGCCCGAGCCTCGTAAAGGGGGCTGTCTGCCCCCTATCGCGCACATGCGCGATTTCCCCCGAAGGTATTTCGGGCCAGATGAAGAGGCGGATCGGGCTTATCCGGCCAGCGTCGCGGCGGCGGCTTCGAGCGCACCCTGACCACGGGGGATATCGAGCGCAGCCATAGCGGTTTCGACGCCACCCAGCATGGCCATGACCATTTGAGCGTTTACGTGCCCCATGTGGCCAAGGCGGAAGCAGCCGTCCCAATCCTCCATTCCCAGACCGATGCCCAGCGTCAGACCCAGTTGGGTTTCGGTATAGCTGCGCAGCGGCGTGCCGCGCCCCTCGGTCAGGCGGAGGGCAGTGACCGCGTGGCTGCGATGGGCCGGGTCGGCGACGTTGAAATGCAGCGCGCCACCTTGCGCCCAGATTTCACAGGCGGCCCAGATGGCCGTTGCCAGGTGTTCGTGGCGGGCCCAGACCTGTTCGATCCCTTCGCCATGGATCAGGTCGAGCGCGGCGCGCAGGCCATACAGGTGGTGGGTTGGCGCGGTGCCGTTAAAATACTGATAGAACAGATCTGGATTGGCGCGTGGTTGCCAGTCCCAATAATGCGAGACGCGGGGCATTGTGGCGCGCTTGGCTTGCGCCTTGTCGTTGAAGAAGACAAAGCCGGTGCCCGCCGGGGTCATAAGCCCCTTTTGGCAAGCCGTGACAGTGACGTCGACGCCCCAGGCGTCCATCTCAAACCGGTCGCAGCCCATGGATGCGATACAATCGGCCATCAGCAAAGCAGGGTGGCCGAGGTCGTCGAGCAAGGCGCGCAGGGCCGGGATATCGTTGCGGATCGAAGTGGAGGTATCGACGTGGACCGCAAGGACCGCTTTGATCTTGTGGCTGGTATCGTTACGCAGGGCCTCGGCGATGCGGTCAAGATCCCAGGGCGAGGACATTCCGAAATCGATCAGGTCAACCTTGGCGCCGATTCCTTCGGCCATCTCGGCCCAACCGTGGGTGAATCGGCCAGAGGCCGGGGCAAGCACGGTTTCACCGGGTGCAATGACGTTGGAAAGCGCAGCCTCCCATGTACCGTGACCATTAGCGATATAGATGGCGACGTTGTGCTGAGTTCCGGCAACGCGTTTCAGATCTCGGGTGAGCGCGGGCATCATCTCGATCAATTCACCGTCATAGATATTGGGCGACGGACGGTGCATCGCTTGCAGCACCGTATCGGGCATGACCGAAGGGCCGGGGATGGCCAGATACTCGCGCCCATGCGCGAGGGAGGTTTGGTTTGTCATGAGGGCAACCTGTTTGAATTGAGGCCTACCCTAGCGTCTTGCCCTGCGGCGTCAATCCAGCAGACTGGCGGCCTCGCGGGCAAGTGTTTCGATCCCGGACCAATCACCGTTTTGAACCATCTGCTTCGGCGCGACCCAGCTGCCGCCGGCGCAGACAACATTCGACAGTGACAGGTAATCGAGGGCATTTGACGGCGATACGCCACCAGTTGGGCAGAAGGTGATCTGCGGTAGCGGTGCGCCGATCGCTTTTAGGGCGGGAGCCCCTCCTGAGGCCTCGGCGGGGAAGAATTTCAGCATGTCATAGCCCTTTTCCAGCAGAGCCATGGCTTCGCTTGCAGTAGCCGCACCGGGGAGAAGGGGCAGACCTTCGGCTTCGCAGGCGGCGATCAGGGCATCGGTTGCACCGGGCGAGACGCCGAACTGAGCGCCAGCCTCTTTGACAGCGCGGACATCTTCGGGTGTGACCAGTGTACCCGCCCCAACAACACCGCCGGGGACGTCGGCCATGGCGCGGATCGCGTCGAGCGCGGCGGGAGTGCGCAAGGTGACTTCAAGCGCCGGGAGGCCACCGGCGACCAAAGCTTCGGCCAACGGGCGCGCATGGGCCACGTCGTCGACGACCAGGACTGGAACAATCGGGGCCAGCGCGCAGATCTCGCGGGTGCGTTGGGTTTTGGACATTGGGTTACACTCCGAAAATGCTGGCGCCGGCGTCGGCTGAGCCGACATTCTGACGGAAGGCGCCGAAGAGGTCACGGCCAACGCCGTATTGGTTTGCCGTAAGGTCGGCGGTGGCCGGATTGCGGTCGAGAACACCAGGGGTCAGGATTTCCAACTCGCCCTTGACCGCATCAACGCGCAACTGGTCGCCGTCTTGCAGATAGGCGATCGGTCCACCATCCAGCGCCTCGGGGCAGACATGGATGGCGGCGGGCACTTTGCCGGATGCGCCCGACATACGGCCATCGGTGACCAGAGCCACCTTCTGCCCCCTGCCCTGCAGGATCGACAGGATCGGCGTCAGCGAATGAAGTTCAGGCATACCGTTGGCTTTTGGCCCTTGGAAGCGAACAACAACGATGACGTCATCGGTGAATTCTCCGGCTTTGAAAGCGGCTTTAACGGCGTTCTGGTCGTGGAATACACGCACGGGCGCTTCGACCACTTGGTGTTCAGGTGCTACAGCCGACACCTTCATGACCCCTGTGCCCAGATTGCCTGTCAAGCGAGAGAGCCCGCCCGTGGGTTGGAACGGATTTTTGGCCGGGCGGACGATCTTTTCGTTCAGACTGTGGCCCGCGCCCTCTTCCCAGACCAACTCGCCGTCTTTCAGCTTGGGTTCTTTGGTGTAGTTGTGCAGGCCCTGCCCCGCGACAGTCAGCGTATCGGGGTGCAGCAAGCCATCTTCCAGCAGCGTGCCAATGGCAAAGCCCAGGCCACCCGCAGCGTGGAAGTGGTTCACGTCTGCCAGACCGTTGGGATAGACGCGCGCGACCAAAGGCACGACAGCGGAGATGTCGGAAAAATCCTCCCAGTCCAGCACGATACCACCGGCACGCGCCATGGCGATCAGGTGGATAAGTAGGTTGGTGGAGCCACCGGTGGCCATCAGGCCGACGATGCCATTGACGAAAGCGCGCTCATCAAGGATCTGGCAGACCGGTGTGTAGTGATTGCCCAGCGCGCTGAGAGACAGGGCGCGGCGCGCGCCTTCCTCGGTCAGGGCATCGCGCAGGGGGGTGTTGGGGTTGATGAAGCTGGACCCTGGCAGGTGCAGGCCCATGAATTCCATCAGCATCTGGTTGGTGTTGGCAGTTCCGTAGAAGGTGCAGGTGCCGGGGCCGTGATATGCGGCCATTTCGGCCTTCATCAGCTCTTCGCGGCCCACCTCTCCGGCGGCGAATTTCTGGCGGACCTTGGCCTTTTCGTCATTCGGCAGGCCACTGGTCATCGGACCTGCAGGCAGGAAGACGGCAGGAAGATGCCCAAAGGCTTGCGCGCCGATGATCAGGCCGGGCACGATCTTGTCACAGACGCCCAGGAAAACGGCGGCGTCATAAGTGTTGTGGCTTAGCGCCACTCCGGTCGCCAGCGCGATCACATCGCGCGAGAACAGCGAGAGTTCCATCCCCGCCTCGCCTTGCGTGACGCCGTCGCACATGGCTGGCACGCCGCCTGCAACCTGCGCTGTGCCGCCTGCTGCGCGGATCGCATCGCGGATCAGGGCCGGGTAGCGTTCGAAAGGCTGATGGGCCGAGAGCATATCGTTATAGGCGGTAACGATCCCCAGATTGCCAGCCGTGCCGGTGGCCATAGAGTCCTGATCTTCGCCCGCCCCGGCATAGGCGTGGGCCTGCCCGCTGCAGGACAGGTGCGCACGCGCAGGGCCCTTGGATTTGGCCTGCTCCATTCGTTCAAGATGCGGGCCACGCAGATCGGCGCTGCGGTCGATGATGCGTTTGGTGACGTCGGATATAACTGTGTTGACCATGATTACCCTCCGATCTGACGCCAGCGGCGTCCATCGCGATGCATCAGCATCAATGCTTCTTCAGGCCCCGAACTGCCCTGATCGTATTTCGCGGGCTTATCTCCACGCTCTTCCCAGCCGTGAATGATGGGATCGACCCAGGCCCATGCGGCCTCGGCTTCATCCCCGCGCATGAACAAAGTCTGGTCGCCGCGGATGACATCCATGATCAAGCGTTCATAGGCATCCGGGGATTGGCCGTCATCGCCCAGCGCATCAGCGAAACTCATATCGAGTGCAACGTCGGACAGGCGGAACCCGCCCTGCCCCGGTTCCTTGATGGTGGTGCGGAGCGTGATGCCTTCATCCGGTTGCAGGCGGATCACCAGCACGTTGCCATGCAATGGTCCGACATTCGGAAAAATCGTATGCGGCGGGTCGCGGAAGAACACTGCAATCTCGGATTCACGTGCGCGCAGGCGCTTGCCGGTCCGCAGATAAAACGGGACACCGGCCCAGCGCCAGTTGCCGATATGCGCCTTCAGCGCAATGAAGCTTTCGGTACGGCTGGCGGGGTTGCCGACGTGATCCAGATAGCCATCGCCCCCTTTTTCGGTGCGGTACTGACCACGAGCGATATCCTTGGGTTCCACCGGCTCCAGCGCTTCGATCACTTTGACTTTCTCATCGCGCACCGCGTTGGGTGAGAATTTCGAAGGCGGTTCCATCGCTGTCAGGCACAGCAATTGAACCAGATGGTTCTGGATCATGTCCCGCATCGCGCCGGACTGATCATAATAAGCACCGCGCCCTTCGACGCCCACGGTTTCGGCCACGGTGATCTGGACGTTATCAACATGAGTGGCGTTCCAGAGCGGTTCGAAAAGCGAATTGGCAAAGCGCAGCGCCATCAGGTTCTGCACGGTTTCCTTGCCCAGATAATGATCGATCCGGTAAATCTGATGTTCTTCAAAACAGGCCCGCAGCCCTTCGTTCAACGCTTTGGCTGATGCCAGATCGTGACCAAAGGGTTTCTCGACCACGATACGACTGTCAGGTGTGGACAGGCCGTGCTCGTTCAGACGTTGGGCGATGCCCGAGAAAAGGCTTGGGCCTACTGACAGATAGAAAGCGCGTACCACATCCGGTCGCAGCGTTTTCGCAAGGTCAGACCAACCCGCATCGCCAAGCGCATCTACCGGAACATACTCGACGCGGGACAGAAAGCGATCAAGCGTATCCTTTTTAAAACCCGGCGCAAACTCTTGCATCGACGCACGCAGCTGTTCACGGAACCCGTCGCTGTCCATGTCGGATCGGGCGGTTCCAATGATGCGCGCATTCTCAGGCATCTGGCCGACTTCGAAGCGATGATAGAGGCCCGGCAGGATTTTACGCTGCGCCAAATCGCCCGTCGCGCCGAACAACACAAGGTCGAACGGATCTACCGGAATTACGCGTGAGACCATTGCAAGGCTCCTTTCGAATTCCCCGCCAGCATAAGCGAGGTTTCAGCCCGGGATTAAAACGCATGTGCGCCATTAGCTATGTTATCGCTAACATTCACCGGCTGAATAGAAAACCTGAGCGCAAAAATCAAGCGCGGATTTGCAGCTGGCATCGCGGAAGATCAGTCAGGACTGCGTCCGCAGCCAGTCCATCACCGCCGGACGCACGGATTGTTCCCCGCGATGGCGGGCATCGGCGATAATTTTACGCACATCCTGAAGGTTCGACCGCAACAACAGGCTTTTGACCGGCCCGATTGAGGCCGGGCGCATCGAAAGGGTACGGATGCCCATGGCCGCGAGACACAGCGCCTCGACCGGGCGACCGGCATCTTCGCCACAGAAGCTGAGCGGTGTGTCCGAGATCGAGCATCTCTCAACGATACGTTCAATGAAACTCAGAAAGCTGACATTCAGCGTATCGTAGCGACGGCGAACCAGTTCATTTTCGCGGTCGGCGGCGAAGAAAAACTGTTTCAGGTCGTTCCCACCGATCGAGATAAAGCCGACTTCGTCAAAGAACTTCTGCGGCGCAAAGGCAAGTGAAGGCGTTTCCAGCATCGCCCCCACTTCGAGCGATTCAGGCAGAACATGGCCCAGGCGCCGTTCACGCTCGATCGTTTTCTTGACCTCCCAGCGCGCCTCACGGAATTCGTCAGCCTGCGCGACAAACGGGAACATGATCGTCAGGGGGCGGCCATCGGCGGCCCGGATCAGCGCCTGCAACTGCATCCGCATCACGCCGCGCTTGTCCAGACCCACCCGGATCGCCCGCCAGCCCAGCGCCGGGTTCGGCTCTTCCACATGTTTCATATAAGGCAGAACCTTATCTGACCCGATATCGAGCGTGCGGAACACCACGCGCTTTTCTCCCGCAGCATCCAGGACACGTTTGTATTGCGTCACCAGCTCGGATCGCTTGGGCATCTGATTGCGGATCAGAAACTGCAGTTCGGTGCGGAACAGGCCCACTCCTTCGGCGCCAGAGGTACTAAGCGAGGGCAAATCGGCCATCAGGCCCGCGTTCATCACCATGTTGATTCGCGCACCATCCTGAGTAACGGTGGGCGTTTCACGGATCGAGGCGTAGCGCTCCTGCGCTTTGGCCTCCATCGCGATCTTGTCACGGAATGCACTAACAACGGTGTCTTCGGGGCGCAGATGAACGACACCGCTATCGCCATCAACCAGAATGTGATCGCCGTTCAGGGCTTCGGTGGTGATGCGACCTACATGCACCACCAGTGGGATCGCCAACGCGCGCGCCACGATAGTGGCATGGCTTCCGACCGAGCCTTCTTCCAATACGATCCCTTTGAGAGAACGGCCATATTCCAGCAGATCACCGGGGCCGATATTTCGCGCAATTAGGATCGGATCGGGCGGCAGGTCAGCCCCATTTCCGTTACCCTGTCCAGTCAAAATTCGCAGCAACCGATTGCTGAGGTCGTCCAGATCGGCCAACCGTTCACGTAAATACGGATCGGTGACCTGCCCCATGCGAGCCCGCGCCTGAGATTGTTCTTTCTCGACCGCCGCCTCTGCGCTGAGACCAAGAGCGATGTCCTCCTCCATCCGGCGCATCCAACCCTTGGAGTTGGCGAACATCCGGTAGGCTTCCAGAACCTGCAACTGCTCTTTGTCGCCGCCCTGAGAAATCTCAAGCATCTTGTCGACGCCGACGCGTAGCTCTTCAACGGCCTCGGTCAGCCGCTCACGCTCACGATGCGGGTCTTCGGCAATGGGATTGGTGACAACAACACGAGGTTCATGCAGCCAGACATGGCCTTCAGCAGATCCCTCCTGCGCCGGGCCACCGGTAAGTTGCACCGATTGCTGGTGCAGCGGTGACAAGGCCGCGCCTTCGCCGACGAACGCGCCCAGTTCGGCCATTTCGGCCAGAACCATCGCGACAACTTCCAGCGCATAAACCTCATCCGCCGAAAACTCGCGCGCGTCCCGGGACTGAACCACCAGCACGCCCAGTTTCTGACCCAGACGCTGTACCGGCACACCAAGAAAGGACGAATACCGTTCCTCGCCAGTTTCCGGCATGTACCGAAAGCCCTTGGCCGAGGGCGCGTCCGCCGTATTCACCACCTTGCCAGATTTGGCGACGCGACCGACCAGCCCTTCGCCCATACGCATCCGCGTCTTGTGCACCGCTTCTGGGGACAGACCTTCGGTGGCGCACAGTTCAAGCGTATCCTCATCCCGAAACAGGTAGATCGAGCAAACTTCGCGACCGGTACTGTCGGCGATCAGGTGCGTGATCCGGTCAAGACGTTCCTGACCGGCGGCTTCGCTCGCCATTTCTTCGCGCAGCCGTCCCAGCAGCTTGCGAGATTCTGTTTCCGTGCCTTCCGCCATGGCCCACCCACGTTACGGTTTCAGACAGGACACTTGGCTGAAAGCTCAGGCCGCCTTGTCCAGTTCAAAGGCATCATGCAGTGCCTGAACCGCAAGTTCCATGTATTTCCTGTCGATCAGGACGGAAATTTTAATCTCGGAGGTTGTAATGACCTTGATGTTAATCCCCTCATCCGAGAGAATCTTGAACATCTTGGCCGCAACACCGGATTGCGAGCGCATACCGATCCCAACAACTGAGACCTTGCAAACATCCTCATCCGCAACCAGTTCGGCGTAGTTCAGCTCACCCTGATCCTTGATCGCCAGCAATGCCTTTTCGGCGCGGGAGACCTGATTGGTCGGACAGGAGAAGGTCATGTCGGTGCGCCCTTCGTCCGAGATATTCTGGACGATCATGTCCACGTTCACGCCCTCGTCGCTGAGCGCGGTAAAGATGATCGAGGCGATGCCGGGACGGTCCGCCACGGAAACGACGGTCATCTTGGCTTCGTCGCGGGAATAGGCCACACCGGCCACAACATTGGATTCCATGATATCCTCCTCGTCGCAGACCAGTGTACCGGCCTCGTCGGATTGTTCCTCAAAGCTTGAGAGAACGCGCAGTTTCACCTTGTAGCGCATCGCCAGCTCGACCGAGCGGGTTTGAAGCACTTTGGCCCCCAGCGAGGCCAGTTCGAGCATTTCCTCGAACGAGATTTTGTCCAGCTTGCGCGCCTTTTCACAGATGCGCGGGTCGGTCGTATAGACACCGTCCACATCCGTATAGATGTCGCAGCGCTCGGCTTCGAAAGCGGCAGCAAAAGCCACGGCAGTGGTGTCCGAACCGCCCCGACCCAGCGTGGTGATGCGACCTTCGGGGCTGATGCCCTGGAAGCCCGCGACCACCGCAACGCGCATCCCTTCGCCGAATTTCTGGTTGATATTCTCGGGCGGGATTTCTTCGATCCGGGCCGCTGAATGGGCACCGTTGGTGATCAGCGGCACCTGCCAACCCTGCCAGCTGCGCGCCGGGATGTCCATTTCCTGCAGGGTCAGCGCCATCAGGCCAGCTGTAACGTTTTCACCAGAGGAGACAACGGCATCATATTCGCGCGCGTCATAGAGCGGAGAGATTTCATCGACCCAGCCCACCAGCTCGTTGGTCTTGCCGGACATCGCCGAAACGATGACGATGACGTCATAGCCTTTGGCTACCTCGACACCAACCCGTTTGGCAGCACGGCGGATCCGGTCCAGATTGGCGACCGATGTGCCGCCGAATTTCATCACGAGTACGGGCATGGGGGCTAGTGTCTCCGCGCCTTGAATTTCTGATCCCGTGCCTCTTATGCGAGGGGGGGCGCAAGGGCAAGTGGGCAAAGTCTGCACCGCAGTGCTTTACTTTGGTCGTGCGTGGTGTAAGCGTTCGGTCAAAGTCTTATTCCACGAGGATTTCAATGTTCCGCTTTGCCCTTGCCCTAAGCCTGGTTTCGACTGCCGCAAATGCCCAAGTGGCAACCTTATCGGGAACGGATGGCGAGAACTCATTAGGCACCGTTCCATGCGCTGCATTGGCAGGTGATACACTGGCCAGTTGTCCGGCCGAATTGCGGAAGCGCGAAGATGGAACGGCGACGTTGGCGGTTCAGTTGAACACTGGCGAGGTCCGGCGGATTTACTTCACCAAAGGCGTGCCGGATTCCAGCAGTTCGACATCGAAACTGACCTATGAGAAACGCGGTGATATCATGGTGATCTTCATTGATCCCGGTGAAGTCTACGAAATCCCCAAGGCGGCCCTGAACTCTCAGTAAGGGTGCGCCCGACCATCCCAGGTTTCAAAACAACCGGTAGTATCGAGCGAGAGAGCCGCAAATCGCTCGATCAAGCCGTTTGCCGCCTGATCGACCGTGATCTCTGCCGCAGCTCCGCCCATGTCCGTCTGCACCCAGCCCGGATGGTAGATTCCCACCGCAATGCCATCCGCCTGTAGGTCAGTCGCTAGGTTGCGGCCCAAATTCAGCGCCGCCGCCTTTGACGCACGGTAGATATAGCTGCCACCCGGCGCGCGCGTATGTGACGCCATCTGAGACGAAACGATGGCGATCCGGCCCCGCGCGGTTCGCAGGTTCGGCAACAAGGACTGGATGGTAAGAAACACGCCTGTCACGTTGGCGGCGAAGCTTTGCGCCCACATCTCGGCGGGATAGCCACTAATGTCGTGTCCTTTGTCCAGATAAACGCCCGCATTGCAGATCAGCAGGTCAATCTGGCGGCCTCGCAGTTGCTCGGCCATTGCAGCGTGCTGTTCTGGGTCCGAGACATCCAGCACGATATCTGCGCTACCGTCTCGGGCAGTTCCGGTCACTTCATGACCTTCTGCACGGTATTGATCCGCAACGGTTTTCCCGATCCCTCGGTTCGCGCCCGTAACAACGATGTGCATGGGTCAGTTGGTCTTGCGGCTAGGAACAAACGGCAACGGTGCGACCGGCACGCCGTCTTCAATCAGCGATTGCGCCTCTTCGGGCTTGGCCTCACCATAGATCGCGCGCTCGGGCGCATCCCCCAGATGGATTTTGCGGGCTTCTTTGGCGAAATCCTTGCCCACATAGTCCGAGTTTTCCTCGACCTTTCGACGCAGTTCGCTAAGGACCTCAGCGATCTCGGGCGAAGGTGTTGCCATGCTGATCTCATCCGCAGAAGGCTGCGCTGGTGCAACCTCGGTCACCGCCTTGCGCGCAGGCCGGACACGCGGTGTCATCACCGCCTTTTCCACCTTGTCGCAGCCGCATACCGCGCAGGTTACCAACCCGGCCGCTGACAGTTTGTCAAAGGCGGCTGCGGATTGAAACCAACTGTCAAAGCTGTGGTCATTGCTGCATTTCAATGCGTATTGAATCATATCACATCCAAAATCCGGTTGGCGAATAGATACCGACCAACATGGCAATATCAAGTCTTGATCTTGTCGCGCTACTGCCGGTGCAGCCCGAATCCACCCAAAAGCGCGGCGAGATCAGGCGACGCCACTTTCGATGACGCCTTTTTGGGCGAAACCCATTTGCGCCTGCGCTCACCCGCTTCGGGAAAATGCGCCTCGGATCGCTGCACATGCAGCGGAAACACATCAACCAGACACAGCGCCGATGACTTGCCAGGCCGGTTCTTGATATAGGCAAACCGACCAAGGCTTTCGCTTCCGCACTGCCCCAAAACACCAGCCTCTTCCCAGGCCTCGCGGGCGGCTGTTTCAGACGGGGTCAGCCCGTTGATCAACCACCCCTTCGGGATGATCCAGCGCCGCGCCCTGCGCGTTGTGATCAACAAAATCTCGGGCAGGCCGTCATTGGTTCGATAGCAAAGCGCAGCGGATTGAGAATAAACAGGCAGCGCCCCGGAAAGGGAGAGGTTTTCTGCCGAAAGCCCGGCAATCGCACCATTACTGCGCCCGTCAAACACGGTTCATATCCACTGCTCGCTCCGCTTATGTTGCGGTTTATAAAGTGATATTTATCATATCCGGCAGAGTCTGCCAAGCTTTACGGGAAAGCCCCCTTGTTCAGAGCCATCCGCCCCGACAAACGCCGCACCAGCTCGTCATGAGGGATGTCGGCATCAATCGCCAATCGACGCAGCCCAAAATGCACATGCGCGATCTGCTGGTAGTAGCGGGTATAGACAAAATTTGTACCGCCCCCAGCAAGCGCCCCAAGCAACGGTACAGACTGCGCCGCCAGCTTCTGGCCCAGCACTACGGACAGGCGCGGCGCCACCATCGCGATGAGGCGTTGCATGGTCGGTCCGGTCAGGGTCATGCGCATTGAGAAAAAGCCCAGATCAGCCCCGTCATCCTCGGCCAAAGGACCTGCGGCTGACAACACTCGGATCGAGTCGAATTTCACGTTCTCGGCGGTCGGATCAAATCCTTCCCGCATCGCTGCGCCTTGGATCGCGCGCAGCATCATGGCGGTTGTCGCGGGCAGCTCGACAAGTGCTGTGGACACTCCACCCAGACCTCCGGCTGCGCCCATGGCAGTAGTCAAGGCTGTGTTGACCCATGGTTTCTGGTCCGGCACGGCACGCCGAGAGCCTTCGGCCGCATGCATGGCAAGCCAAAGCGCCTGTTCGGTTGCTTCGGTCAGACCTTCTCGCACCGGCTTAGGTAACTGATCCAACAAGGATTCCGCCGAACCACCAAGCTTGTTCAGCAGATTCACTCCTGCGCCACCTGCCGCACCGTACAGCTGCGCAAGCCGATCAAGCTCGGCCTCAGGATCGAGTTTTTCGACAAGAACCACGTCCTGCATCTGTGCCCTCCTGTCCTGAAAACATCGGGACTTTGCAGCGGGTTTTCAATGGGTCAACGGGTCCAGCGACTAACAAGCCCCTGAATTTCGGACCAAACTCCGGGGGTCAGTTCCAAACCCAGTATGCGATCAGGGTTGGTGGGCGGGGGCATTTCGACACCCGTCAGCGGGGTGAACCCGAACCGGGCATAATAGGGCGCATCGCCCACAAGCATGACGCGATCCCACCCTTTGGCGCGCCCGGCCTCTACCCCCTGATGGATCAGATATCCGCCTAACCCTTCGCCTTGATGGGTCGGGTGGACCGCCACTGGACCTAGCAGCAGCGCGTCATGTTCACCCACATGCACGGGCCAAAACCGGATTGCACCAGCCAGAATGCCCTGCCCATCGCGCGCGACCTGCGACAGGCCAGCGACAGGCGGCACGTCATCGCGCAGACGATAAGACGACAACGCCTCGCGCCCCGGAGCAAAGCACAGGTCATAGAGCGCTTCGACCTCCCACCAGTCTTCCGGCTCTTCCGGCCTGATCTTGAATTGCTGCACGCGCGCCCTCTTATCCTTGCTGGAAATCGCCCTAGCACTTCGATAGGCCTTGGGCAAACGCTTGGAGTCCATATGTTCTATCGCCCCGAAGACGGCCACGGCCTGCCGCACAACCCCTTCAACGCCATCATAACCCCACGCCCGATCGGCTGGATTTCGACGCGCGATGCTGACGGGATCAACAACCTGGCCCCGTATTCCTTCTTCAATGGTGTCGCTTATACACCGCCTCAGGTGATGTTCGCCTCAACCGGCTCCAAACACGATCAGGATGGCGGCAAGGACAGCATCGCCAATATCGAGGCCACGAAGGTATTCTGCGTCAACGTGGTGGCCCATGCGCATCGCGACGCAATGAATGCCAGCTCAGAGGGTTTGGAAAAGCACGTCGACGAGTTCACTCATGCTGGGCTAACACCAGTTGAATGCGAAACCATCAATTGCTCTCGGGTCGAGGGAGCGCCCGCAGCGCTGGAATGCAAACTTACCCAGATCGTAACTCTGCCGGGTGAGTCCAATCGGGTGGTGTTCGGAGAGGTCACTGGTGTGCACCTGCACGATGACCACATCCGTGACGGCAAATTTGACGTGACCTCATTCAACCCGCTCGCGCGGTTGGGTTATCGGGACTATTCTGTGGTGACAGAATTGTTCAGCCTTTCACGCCCGGATGACTAATGCCACTGCCTGATCCTACACGCAGATATCCGATTGTTCTGCCCGACGGCTCTAGCCACAACGGAACAGTGTTTCTGTCTCAGGTCATCGATCATCCCCGCTTTGAGGCAGGAGCTTACACTTATGCTTCGGATTTCGATGCACCGAAGGACTGGGCGCAGCGGCTTGCACCGTATCTGTTTCCCTTTTCAGAAGAAAAGCTGATGCTGGGCAAGTTCTGCCAAATCGCTCATGGAGTAAGGTTTATCACTGCCTCCGCAAATCACGCGACCGATGGCTTGACCTGCTTTCCATTTCCAATCTTCGATCCGGATCGCATGTCAGGCTACCAGCCTGATACACGTGATACCGTTATCGGGCACGATGTCTGGATCGGTTACGGAGCTTTGATTTTACCCGGAGCGCAGATCGGAAATGGCGCGATTGTTGGCGCAGGCTCGGTCGTGCGGGGTCAGGTTCCACCCTATGCAGTCGTTACCGGAAATCCGGCAAAAGTCCGGCGCTATCGTTTTGATCGCGATGTGATTGAAAGGCTGCAAGACTTGCGATGGTGGGATTGGCCCGCAGAAACAATCACTCGGGCCGAAGATGCCTTGCTTTCAGGCAATATCGATGCGTTGGAGCGCATTGCTTCTGAGATATAAGGAGGCCAATCCGGCCGCCCTTTCGCGTATTCAGTGCCCGCCCAGAATACCGGTGCGGACCGAATAATCCACAGCCAGTTCGTAATCCGGGTCATCATCGCTGTCGACCATCAGATGGCCGGCCTTGTTCAGCAGTGTATGACAGTCACGGCTCAGGTGCCGCAGCATGACGCGTTTGCCAGCCGCTTCGTATTTGGCGGCGATGTTTTCGATAGCCTGCAGCGCGGATTGGTCCACGACACGGCTGGCTGCAAAGTCGATGATGACGGTCTCGGGGTCGTTTGTTACGTCGAACAGCTCCACGAAGCCCTCGGACGAGCCAAAGAACAGCGGGCCCTGAATTTCATAGACCTTCGCCCCTTCTTCCGTTTCCGAGTCGCGCGTAACCGCGTGGATGCGTTTGGCGTTATTCCATGCATAAGCCAGGGCAGAGACAATAACACCGACCACAACAGCCACCGCAAGGTCTTCCATCACGGTGACGACTGTCACCAGTACGATCACGAACGCATCCATCAAAGGCACCTTGCGCATGATCTTCAGCGAATTCCAGGCGAAGGTTCCGATCACCACCATGAACATCACACCGACAAGTGCGGCCAGTGGAATCTGCTCGATCAGAGGCGAACCCACCAGGATGAAGAGCAACAGAAACAGCGCTGCAGCGATACCTGCGATACGCGTGCGCCCGCCTGACTTCACGTTGATCATCGACTGACCGATCATCGCACAACCGCCCATACCACCAAAGAAACCGGTGACTACGTTCGCTGTGCCTTGCGCGATACATTCCTGCGAGGCACCACCGCGCTTGCCGGTGATCTCACCCACAAGGTTTAGCGTCAGCAGGGATTCAATCAGACCAATTGCGGCAAGGATCAGGGCATAGGGCAGGATGATTTCAAAGGTCTCCCAGTTCAGCGGCACCATAGGTATATGGAAGCTGGGCAGGCCGCCTTCGATCGAAGCCAGATCACCGACACGCGGGACGTCCAGCCCAATGCCAATGACCAAAGCAGCGACAACAAAAATCCCGGCCAGAGGCGCTGGGATGACGCGGGTGATGCGGGGCATGATCCAGATCACAGCCATGGTCAGAGCGACCAGACCCAGCATTGTGTAGAGCTGAACGCCCGAAAGCCACTCGCCACCGCCCATGCCGTGGCCGGTATTTTCCATGGTTCCGGGCACTTTGAATTGCCCCAGCTGCGCCAGAAAGATCACAATCGCCAGGCCGTTCACAAAGCCCAGCATCACCGGATGCGGCACAAGTCGGATGAACCGGCCCCAATGCATCGCACCTGCGATGACCTGCATAATCCCCATCAGCACCACCGTTGCGAACAGGTATTCGACCCCGTGTTGTGCGACCAGTGCGACCATGACAACCGCAAGCGCCCCGGTCGCGCCCGAGATCATGCCGGGGCGACCGCCGATCAAAGCAGTGATCAGACCGATCAGAAACGCTGCGTAAAGCCCGACCAGAGGGTGCACCCCGGCGACAAAGGCAAAGGCCACGGCTTCGGGGACCAGCGCCAAGGCGACGGTGAGACCGGACAGCAACTCGATCCGCAGGCGGGAAAAGGTCAATCCCTCATCCGGGACCCAGCGCAAATCGGGTTTGGCTATACGATTGGCAAAGCTTGCCAGCATGGCTCGGGGCATGGATCGGTCCTGTTGGTCGGTTTTGTTCGCGCGAAAGGGGCCTTCTAGCGGTCAAACCGGTCTTGAGATACCGCGCCAGGCGGGACCCTGATATGCGCCGTGCGCATAGCTTGACCCAAGCGCACACAAACCGTTGAACCCACTTGTCAAATGAAGCTGTGGCCCGCAGAACTCACACAGCAGGAATTTTCAATGGAGAGCACTCGTGACCCAAACAAAAATCGCCGTCATTGGAGGATCGGGCATTTATGACATCGATGGTCTAGAGAATGCCGAGTGGGTCACAGTAGAAACGCCATGGGGCGATCCGTCGGATCAGATCCTGACCGGGTCGCTGGATGGGGTCGAAATGGCCTTCTTGCCGCGTCACGGTCGCGGACATGTGCACTCGCCGACCGAGGTGCCCTATCGCGCCAATATCGACGCGTTGAAACGGCTTGGCGTAACGGATGTGATCTCGGTCTCGGCCTGCGGGTCGTTCCGCGAACATATGGCGCCGGGTGATTTCGTGATCGTGGATCAGTTCATCGATCGAACATTTGCCCGTGAAAAGAGCTTTTTCGGGACTGGCTGCGTCGCCCATGTCAGTGTTGCGCATCCGACCTGCCCGCGCCTGTCGGACGCTTGTGAGACTGCTGGCAAGACGGCTGGCATCACCATCCACCGAGGTGGAACCTATCTGGCGATGGAAGGACCGCAATTCTCGTCATTGGCGGAATCCAAATTATATCGCGAACAATGGGGGTGCGACGTGATCGGCATGACCAACATGCCCGAAGCGAAACTCGCCCGCGAGGCCGAGCTTTGTTATGCCTCAATTGCCATGGTCACCGACTATGACAGCTGGCACCCTGATCACGGTGAAGTCGACGTGGCCGCCATCATCGCCACGCTGACCGGTAATGCGGAAAAAGGCCGGGCATTGGTCAAAGGTCTGCCCGCTATGCTGGGGACCGACCGTGCGCCCTGCCCGCATGGCTGCGACCGGGCGCTGGAGTATGCCATCCTGACCGCGCCTGAAAAGCGCGATCCGGAATTGTTGGCCAAGCTGGATGCTGTGGCTGGGCGGGTGTTATAAACTCAGTACTGCGACAGTTTCTTTTGCACCTCGTCCCATAGGCCACGCGACCACAAATCGTTGTGGGTGCCGTCGGGGATCACGTAAATCTGCGCGGTATCGGACATCTCGGCCAGAGCTTTTCCGTGATGCAGTGGAATAGTTTCATCCTCGGTGCCGTGAAAAATCAACGTCGGCACCGAGATCTGTTCGATAAGATCACGTGTGGCGAACTGATCCCTCATCAAGGCTGAGACCGGCAGGAAAGGATAGCGTTCCGCCGCGACATCAACGGTTGCAGTGAACGGGGCCTCAAGCACCAGAAGTTCTGCATCGGGACGCTCGGCAGCAACAGCGGCGGCAATGCCGGTGCCGAGGCTCTGACCGTGCAGCACCACAGCTTTGCCCTGACCCGCCAGCCTGTCATAGAGCTGAACTCCATCAGAGATCAGCGCCAGTTCCGAGGGCTCGCCTTCGCTGCCCGGAAAGCCGCGATAGCTGGGGGCAAGCAGCCCGTAGCCCGAGTTTAGGATTTCGCGCAGCCGTTCAGCACGGTCCCCCAGATTGCCGCTTTGGCCGTGGAAGAATAGGACGGTCGGTGCATCCGGGATTGCAGCGGGTGCTGCCCAGACCGTCAGGGCAGTACCATCAGCCATTGTCAGCGATAGCGCATCAACATCCGCCAACCCCACCGAAGCCGGATCCGGTAACGTACCTTCGGGTTTGTACAGCAGAGATTGCTGGTTGAAAAACATGTATCCGAGGACGCCCGCATACAAGATCGCCGCGGCCAACAGCAGTCCTACCAAGATGCTTTTGAGGCGCTCGACACCGGATCTGGCGCGGCCGGTATCGGCCTCAGCGTGTTGGGTTTGAACCATGGCTCCCTCCTTTGGGTCGCATTGCGAGAGTGGGGTACATTGGAGGCGTTTCAAGATGCATAAGCCAAGCTTCATCCAATCTTAAACCTGTTGCGGCAATCCCAGATCGCATTGCACGCCTGAATTCCCTGCCCCATGTCCTCGGTATTTAGGCGACCCCGGCTTCGCAAATCCGAACGCCAACCCGTTGGAGTCGGTGTTTCACCACGAGAATGCGCCCGCAAAGCCTTGACCAATACGTCGCGCCAAGGCTTGGTGTGGGAAACACTTTAATAGGATACTCCATGTCCATTGAAATCTGGCTGGCCTTTGTGGCCGCTTCGACCGCGCTGCTACTGATCCCAGGCCCGACCGTGTTGCTGGTGCTTAGCTATGCGCTGTCGAAAGGACGCAGTGTGGCGGTTGCCTCGGCCACTGGGGTCGCATTGGGGGATTTGGTGGCGATGACCGCGTCGCTGCTGGGGCTGGGGGCGCTGGTGCTGGCCTCTGCCACACTGTTTACCGTGCTGAAATGGGTTGGGGCAGCCTATCTGGTCTGGCTGGGTGTCAAACTCCTGCGCAGCGCGCCGTCGGGCGGGCTGCAAGCAATTGAAACCGAACGTGACGTGACCGCCCGCAGTGTTTTTAGCCATGCCGCTGCAGTCACCGCGCTGAACCCGAAGTCCATTGCCTTCTTCATCGCTTTCGTTCCGCAATTCTTGCGTCCAGCCGAGCCTTTGGGTCCGCAATTCGCGATCCTGATCGCAACATTTGTGGGTCTCGCGGGGCTGAACGCGCTGGCCTATGCGCTGCTGGCGGACAAGCTGCGCCGTATGATCGGACGTGCGAATGTCATCACGACCATGACCCGGTTCGGAGGGTTGACCCTGATCGGAATGGGCATCGCCACAGCGGTTCTGCGCCGCCCGGCGTGATTTCAGTTTTCTGCGTTTTCCTTCATGAACCCCCGGATAAACCGGCGAATTTCGCGGGCGGCGGAGGTGTCCAGATCCCTGCACAGCTCGACGAATGCATCGCGCTCATCCTTGTCGAGACGCAAAACCAACTGACTGTTTTTCTTGGTAGATTTCTTTCCATCTTTCTTGGTCACACGTCCAGTCCCCGTCCTGTCCTTGATTCTAACCGCGATGTTATGTATATACATAGCATATAACATGTAGATATCACGCACATAACAGCAAAAGTGGGATTAAAGCAATGAACCTTCATGTCGCGCAAGCCATTCTTCTTCGGGATCAACGCAACTGGCGCAAGCCGCACCTGTCCTGGCTTCCGAACGCGCTGTATCGCTACTACGGCCTGCCTAACGCCATGCGCGGCCGCAGCAAGTAGCCGCAGGGGTCAGAGTTCTCTTGCATGACCGCACCTTATGGGCGAAATACCCCGCGCGTGTTTGATGCCAAAGGGGTGGCCCATGTCCAGAAACAAAACGGTCAAGGATTACATTCGGACCATCGTCGATTTCCCGCATGAAGGGATCATGTTCCGCGATGTCACCACCCTGTTTGCCGACCCGCGTGGGTTCCGCATGGCAATCGACCAGATGTTGCACCCTTACGCCGGTGAGCGAATCGACAAGGTTGTGGGCCTTGAGGCGCGCGGCTTTATTCTGGGCGGTGCGATTGCCCACCAGCTAAGCGTTGGATTCGTGCCGATCCGCAAAAAGGGCAAACTGCCCGGCACCACGATCAGCCAGGACTACAAGCTGGAATATGGCGAGGCGATCGTCGAAATTCACGATGACGCCATCCAACCGGGTGAGAAGATCCTGGTCGTTGATGATCTTCTGGCTACCGGAGGCACCGCCGCCGCGGGGATCAAGCTGATCGAACGGCTGGGCGGCGAGATCATCTCATGCGCGTTCATCATCGATCTGCCCGAATTGGGTGGTCGCAAAGCGCTGGAAGATTTGGGCATGGACGTGCACGTTCTGTGCGAGTTCGAAGGGCTCTGATCTCCACAAACTTCACAAACTCGTGACTGGAAATCGCGTGCGCCGCAGGCTTAGCGCGAATGGGGTTACTTTCAAGAAACAGTTGCCTCTGGATTCTGTGATCTTGTCGCGACCTGACTGCGTACCCCGAATGATGCCACCTAAGGCATTCTCAACAAGGGAAATCATGTCATGTTGCGCAAATTCGCTGTTGCTGGAGTTGCCAGTCTTCTGTTGACCACCTCTGCTTTGGCAGATGGGCACGCCAAGGATATCGTCGATACTGCGGTGGGCGCGGGAAGTTTTGAAACGCTCGTCGCTGCCGTTCAGGCCGCCGAACTGGTTGAAACGCTGAAAGGCGAAGGGCCGTTCACCGTTTTCGCCCCAACGGATGAGGCTTTTGCAGCGCTGCCCGAGGGCACGGTCGAAAATCTTCTGAAGCCCGAAAACAAGGACCAGTTGGTCGCAGTGCTGACCTATCACGTTGTCCCGGGCAAAGTGATGTCGGGTGATCTGTCCGATGACATGACCGCCGCCACCGTGCAGGGCGGAGATATCACCATCGATCTCGACAATGGCGTCATGGTGAATGATGCCAACGTTGTGCAAGCCGATATCGAAGCCGAGAACGGCGTGATCCATGTGATCGACAAGGTCATTCTGCCCGCGTCGTAAAGAACGGCAGCGCCCCGGTATACGTCCGGGGCGCGTCTATTAGACCAGAACCGCCCCGGGGTTCATAATCCCCTGAGGATCAAGCGTTGTTTTGATCGCCCTCATGGCCTGCAACTTGACCGGATCGCCATAGCGTTCCAGATCATCTGTCTTGAGCCTACCAACACCGTGTTCGGCGCTGACCGATCCACCAAATTCATGAACCAGATCATGTACCGCGCGTTTGACCGCGCCCCGCTGTGCGACAAACTCCGCCTTATCCTGCCCGGCAGGTGGAAATACGTTGTAGTGCAAATTACCGTCGCCCAGATGGCCAAAGCAGTTTACGCGAAACGGCCCCTGCCCGGCCACCACATCCGCACCGCGCCGAATGAACTCTGGAATGCGGGAAATCGGGACCGAGATATCATGGCTGGAAACTGACCCGATCAGCCGGTTGGCCTCGGGGATGCGCTCGCGCACGGCCCAGAGTTCGGACCGCTGTGCTTCGCTCTGCGCGATGACCGCATCGCGGACCAGATCGCGCTCATCAGCGGCGACATAAATCGCCTCAAGCATGTCCGAAGGGTCTTGGCCGACCGACAAGCCCAGCTCGATCAACACACTCCATTCTGGTGTTGCTGCAAAGGGTTGCCGCACGTCGGGCAAAACCTCGGTCAGGAATTCGAGGCCCTGCCCATGGATCAACTCAAACGTACTGACCGCTTCCCCCACTTGATCCCGCGCCACTGACAACAGATCAATGGCAGCCTCGGGTGAGGAGACCTGAAACATTGCGGTTCCAACGCCCCTGGGTCGCGGGAACAGCTTCAACGCCGCCGCCGTAATGATGCCAAGTGTCCCTTCGGACCCGATCATCAGGTTACGCAGGTCATAACCGGTGTTGTCCTTACGCAACCGGCTAAGCCCGTGCCATATCTCACCACTGGGCAATACCACTTCAAGCCCCAGGCACAGATCGCGTGCATTGCCATAGCGCAGCACATTCACGCCACCCGCATTAGTGGCCAGATTGCCGCCAATCCGGCAAGAACCCTGCGCAGCCAGCGACAGGGGAAATAGACGGTCCGCGTCTTCAGCGGCAGTCTGGACGTCGGCCAGAATGGCACCGGCCTCGGCCACAAGTATGTTCTCGGTGGGGTAAGTCGCCCGTATCGCCGTCATCCGTTCCAGGGAAACGATCAAAGGGACAGGACCATCCGGAACAACCTGCCCTCCTACCAGACCGGTGCCGCCGCCATAAGGGACAACAGGCACCCGAGCGTCTGCGGCCAATTGCACCAGAGCCGACACATCTTCCACGGTGCGCGGCAAGGCAAGCAAACCGGGCTGCCCGACAAACCGCTGACGCGGCTCTTCAAGGTAACGATCTGCAATCGGGCGCAAAACGTCAGCACCCAATCGGGCTCTGATTGCTTCGGCAAGGCGGCTGTCTGCAGGGTTCAGTTTCATGGCTCTTCCCTGCCAAAGGCCACGGGCCGCGACAAGCCCTATTCCAGCTCTATCAGGTACTGAGGCTCCAGCACCACAACCGTCGGCCTGTCGGGCAGCGTGCGCAACGAGACGACAATCTCGGACACCCCATCCCGTTCAACCGGGAATTCATCCCGAATATCCACCAGAAACCGCTCAAGCGAAAAGTCCGAGAACCAATGCATCGGGATAATGACCGAGCTTTTGAGGCGTTTCAGAACCTGAACCATCTCGGGCAAGGGCATCGTGGTGCCTCCGTCCACCGCCGCCATGACCACATCCAGCCGACCCAGTGCAGCGAATTGTTCATCCGACGGAATGTGATGCAGATGCCCCAGATGGCCGATGCACAACCCTTCGACCTCGAACACAAAGATCGAGTTTCCGCGATCTTCAATACCGCCATAGGCCGAACGGATATCGGTCGACACATTGCGAATCAGCATCTCACCCAGATCAAGATGGTGCTTGATGCCTTCGCCGAACTCGCCCCAGCCCGGCAAGACATACGGGATGGCCGGATCGGGATGGGCAGTCCAGTGGGTGCTGTGCGCATGGTTCATTGTGACCACGTCAGGAATTAGCGCAGCGCCGCCGATAAAACCGGTGAAATCGGTCACCGCGTTCAGCCCGCCCTGTGTCTGGATCAGAAACGATGCATGCGCGACATAGCTGATACGAACCGAAAACTCGGGCACGGGATCCTGCCACGCCGCTTTGTGAAGATATTCAATCCCCGGTGCCGCATCTGCGATGGCGATACAGTGACTAGGCCGCCGCTCCTGCGCCACAGCCCCGCCTGCAATCATCATCAGTCCCGCAACAAACCGCCACATAGCGCAAGTGTAGCGCAATGGGCGAACAAGTCATGCCCTTGTTGATCTGGCCACGGATATCTCCATGACAGGAGGCTTGCCATGCCTGGCGGCAGAGCCCTCTAGCCTGCCTCAGTCTTGCCCCGACGATCGGACCTTAAGCTGGCATACAGAACATGTGTTCGCCAGCGCCCATTGATCTGCAGATAAGACTGCGCCACGCCTTCGTATTTGAAGCCTGAGCTTTCCAGCAGACCGCGAGAGGCCTTGTTCTCAGGCAAACACGCGGCCTCGATCCGGCTTAAATCCAGACGGGTGAAGGCGTGATGAACAACGGCGCCAATTGCTTCGCGCATGAACCCCTGACGCGCAAAGGCCTGCCCGGTCCAATAGCCCAAGGTGCCAGCCTGCGCCGGACCACGGCGAACATTGTCCAACGTGATCGCCCCCAGCAGAATATTGTCTGTGCGACGAAACAGGAACAGAGGTATCGCCGTTCCACTCGCGACTGAGCGCTGGGCCCAATAGACCCGGTTGGTAAACGACTTGCGGCTCAGATGGTCCTTGGCCCAAACCGGCTCCCACGGCACCAGATAGTCCTTTGAAGCACGCCGCAAGGCGGTCCAGTCGTTGAAGTCGGAATGCATGGGCGGGCGCAGCGTCAAGCGCTCGGTTTCGAGTTTTAGCTTGCGTCTGCCTAACAGCATCACGCCGCACGCCTCTCCTGCAGATCCACCAGCGTCGGTGCGCCCGAGACCGGCCCATATAGCGCTAGCGCTGCAGGGGCTTTGACTGCCATGTCTTCGGCAAAAGCACGCACGTCCTCGGTGCTGACCGCATCGATCTTGGCCACGGTGTCCTCAAGCGAGGGCACACGTCCCCAGATCTGCACCAGCCGCGCCAGCCGTTCGGCCCGGTTCGACGGGCTTTCCAGCCCCATCAGCATCCCGGCCTTCATCTGGGCCCGCGCGCGGGCAACCTCTTCTGCGCTCATGTCTTCGGCAGCGCGCTTCATCTCGTCGATGGTAATCGTCGCCAATTCGCCCACCTGATCGGCCGAGGTGCCTGCGTAAATCGTTGTCGTACCGGTATCCGCATAAGCACCGGTCTGAGCAAAGATCGTATAGCAAAGCCCGCGCGTCTCGCGCACTTCCTGAAACAGGCGCGAGGACATGCCTCCACCCAGAGCGGTCGAGTAAATCTGGGCCATATAGATCGCATCATCGCGATAGCCCGGACTTTCCAGCGCCAGCGCGAAATGCGCCTGCTCCAGTTCTTTCTCCTGCCGCGCCTCACCACCAGTGAACCGCGCAGCGTCGGGAATCAGACCCTTGCGCGGCTGCAGGTGGCCGAACATCTCTTCGGCCAGTTTCATCAGCGCATCGTGGTCCACAGCTCCAGCTGCAGACAGGATCATCTGTTCCGGCCCGTAGTGTTCGGCCACGAAACCAGACAAGTCCTCGCGGGAAAACGCACTGACGCGCTCGGTCGGGCCCAGAATGGTGCGGCCAAGGGGTTGGTCGTGATAGCTCTGCTCTTGCAGCCAGTCAAAGATCACATCGTCAGGTGTGTCATAGGCCTGACCGATTTCCTGCAGGATCACGCCGCGCTCGACCTCGATCTCGCGCGGGTCGAATACCGGGTTCAGGACGATGTCGCCGATCACGTCCATGGCCAGCGCCACATCGTCCTTCAGTACGCGTGCATAATAGGCCGTAACTTCGCGCGAGGTATAGGCGTTGATGTACCCGCCCACATCCTCGATCGCTTCGGCGATTTGCAGCGCAGAACGCCGCTGGGTTCCCTTGAACGCCATATGCTCAAGGAAATGCGCGATACCGTTCTGCTCGATCCGCTCGTGCCGACCACCGGCGGTTACCCAGATGCCGATGGCCGCAGATTGCAGCCCCGGCATATGTTCACTGACGATACGAAATCCGTTCTTCAGTTGGTCCTGTCTGACTGTCACTCAGCAATATGCCTTCTGATATGATCCTCAAAGGCACCCAGATCGTTCGCAACGCGGGTCACCCGTTCCGGACGTTCATACAGATCAGACATGCGGGATGGAAGAGGCGGATGTTCGCCGCTTGCCTTCTCAACCGCCGCCGGGAACTTCGCGGGATGCGCGGTTGCGAGCGTTATCATGGGCACATCGGCAGCGCGGTGGTCTTCAGCCACTTTGATCCCAACGGCGGTGTGCGGACAAACCAACTCGGCGCTGTGGACCATCGTGCGCCTGATCGTCTCAAGCGTCTCGTCCTCAGAAACGCGGCCCGAGTCAAAGCTTTCTCGCAGAGCCTCCATCGCGCCTTGGCTGACATTGAAGCCTCCGCTCTTGAGTTCATCCATCAACTGAGCGACTGCGCCGCCATCTTCGCCATAGGCGTAGTACAGTGCGCGCTCAAAGTTCGAGCTAACCTGAATATCCATTGAAGGGCTGATTGAGGGGATCGTATCGCCCTTGAAATATCCCTCGCCCGAGAGACAGCGATGCAGAATGTCGTTCTGGTTGGTCGCCACCACCAGACGATCGATGGGCAGCCCCATGCGTTTGGCCAGATAGCCTGCGAAGATATCGCCGAAATTCCCTGTCGGCACGGTGAAGCTGACCTTGCGATGTGGCGCGCCGAGGCTGACGGCGGCGGAGAAATAGTAAACGATCTGTGCCAACACGCGGGCGAAGTTGATCGAATTGACGCCTGCAAGTTTCACACCGTCGCGGAAATCAAAGTCGTTGAACATGTCTTTGAGCGCGGCCTGACAGTCATCGAAATCGCCGTCTACCGCCAAAGCGTGCACATTACTGTCTGCAGGCGTAGTCATCTGACGGCGCTGCACTTCGGACACACGGCCATGTGGGAACAGGATGAACACATCGACCGCATCCAGCCCACGGAACGCTTCGATTGCGGCTGAACCGGTGTCACCGCTCGTCGCGCCGACAATGGTCACGCGATCTTCGCGCCGTTTGAGCGCGACCTGGAACAGCTGGCCGATTAGCTGCATGGCAAAATCTTTGAAAGCCAGTGTGGGTCCGTGAAACAGCTCCAGCAGAAAATGGTTCTCGTTCAGCTGCTTCAACGGCGCGCGGGCGTCATGGCCGAAGCCCTCATAAGCGCGCGCAATGATCTTTTTGAACTCATCATCGGAGAACGAGCCACTCACATAGGGCCACATCACGCGGAATGCGATTTCTTCGTAGGACAGGCCAACCAACGCAGCAATTTCGTCCTGCGACATCACCGGAATTTCAGCGGGCAAGTACAGACCACCATCACGGGCCAGTCCGGTCAGCATCGCCTCTTCAAAGGTCAGTTCGGGCGCCTGCCCGCGGGTCGAGATGTATTTCATGTCGCGTCACTTTCGGAATTGGCACGGCTGCGCCACAGGAAGTATCCGGTCATTGCGGCCCAGACCAGAGCAAGACCAAACCAGATGATTGCATATTGCAAATGATCGTTGGGGATGCCCGCCGTATCCACCGGCATTGGCGTTACATTCGGATCGGTTTCCGAGCGGGCAATCAGCAACACAGGCTCAGCCCCCAGCACGGCAGCCAGATTGGGCACATCGCGGGCGAACCAGATGTTGCCGTCAATATCTGCGTCAGGCGTGTAGCCATCGACTTCATCGGGCCAGTGCAGGTTGCCGGTGATTTCCATCGGGCCAGTCAGTCGATCAGCCTGCTTGGCTGTGGTCGGCACAAAACCGCGATCCACCAGAATAGTCCGGTTGTCGGTGGCAAAGGACTGGATGATCCGATACCCCGGCCCCACCTGCTTGACCGAAACCAAAACGTGGATCTCGCCCGGTTCGATCTCGCCTGCGACCGTCACCGGAAGGTATTTGTCCACATCCTCGGAGACTTGCTCTGGCAAGGCGACAGGATCGGCAGCGATGCGGCTTTCGATCTCGGCCAGCACCTCCTGTTTCCAGGTCAGCCGCTGCAATTGCCAAATGCCCAGCGACAGCAGCAGGCCCAGACCGGCAAGACCGAAGATCAGCAGAAACAGAAAGCTGCGCATGGTGGGATCAGACCTTATTGCGGGAACCGGCGCCTTGTTAAGGGGCACGTGAACCGAAGTGCAACCATGTAATTGTATCGGGCGCAATCTTGCGCCCCTGATTGAGAAAAAGCCGCCCCGTGGGGCGGCTTTTGCAATTGGATCACCTGCGTGGCGTTACATCAGCGGGGCCTGACCCCAGATGTAGACGGCGAAAAACAGGAACAGCCAGACGACGTCAACGAAGTGCCAATACCATGCGGCAGCCTCGAAACCGACGTGTTTCTCGGGCGTAAAGTCCCCCTTCAGGGCGCGGATCAGACAGACCGACAGGAAGATGGTGCCGATAATCACATGCGCGCCGTGGAAACCGGTTGCCATGAAGAAGTTCGAATAGAACTGATCGCCACCGAACTCCCAACCCTCATGGGCCAGTAACTCATAGTATTCAAACGCCTGAAGCGCAGTAAAGGCGATGCCCAGAACGATACCAATGGCCAGACCATTGATCAGCGCCTTGCGGTCATTGTCATGAACAAGCGCGTGGTGGGCCCAAGTAATCGCACAACCCGAAAGCAACAGGACCAAAGTGTTGATCAGCGGCAGGTGGAACGGATCAACGGCGTGGATATCCGGCTGGATGTATTCAGTACCGGCATAGTCGTACATCGGATACATGCGATGTTTGAAGAACGACCAGAACCAGGCGAAGAAGAACATCACCTCGGACATCACGAACAGGATAAAGCCATAGCGCAGGCCAATACGCACGACCGGCGTATGATCGCCCTGACGGCTTTCAACCACGACTTCGGACCACCATGCAAACATGGTATAAAGAACCCCGACCAGCCCCATCCAGAAGATCCACGGGGTAATCCCGTGCATCCAAAGAACGGCCCCGAACAGCATCACAAATCCGCTTACCGCGCCGATCAGTGGCCAGATTGACGGGTTCAGAATGTGGTAATCATGGTCTTTTGCGTGTGCCATCAGCGTCCCTCACCTACAGGCGTTAGTTCTTGTTTGTTTCAGCCTGCACATCAAGGGCGGCATAGCCCTCGGGCAGATCAATCTCATAGAATGTATACGACAGCGTGATCGTATGCACATATTTTGCTTCGGGATCTTCGATCAGTTCGGGATCGACGAAGAACGTAACGGGCATCTCGACTCGCTCACCCGGCTCCAACACCTGTTCATCGAAGCAGAAACAGGCGATTTTCTGAAAATACCCCCCGGCGGAATAGGGCGCCACGTTGTAGGACGCCTGCCCTGCGACGGGCTTGTCGGTTGGATTGTACGCTTCGTAGAACGCCAGACCTGTCTCACCGATACGTATTTTCATCTCGCGTTCGACGGGCTTGAATTCCCACGGCATACCCTTGGCCTTGGAGGCATCAAATCGGACCGTCACAACTTGGTCGAGAATGTCATCAGGGGCTTTCTCGGCAACCCCCGTGGTCCCTCCATACCCCGTGACCCGGCAGAACCAATTATAAAACGGCACCGCTGCCCATGCCAAACCGCCCATAAGGACGACGACGCCGACCAGTTGCGCGACCGTTTTCTGTGGCCCCGTCAACTTCATCAGTTCTGCACCTGCTGCGTCGCCAGACTAAAATCTGTGTTCGAGACCTTGACGACTGTCAGGCCGAAGATGATCACGATGAACGCGGCCAGTGTCAGGCCGACGCCCAGATTGCGGCTGAACCGTCTTTGGTGAAGTTCGTGAGTTTTGCGCAGGCTCATGACCAGCCTCCTAATCCGTAAGGTTTCAACAGGGCCTCGACGAGAATCGCGCCGAAATGCAGAAACAGGTACAGCAGCGACAGTTTGAAGAAACTGCGTTCGACCTTGAAGTTGTCGGCCTCCGAATCGTCTTCGTTTCGACGAGAAATCTGCCAGGCCCCCCGCAGAAACAAGCCATTCAGAACCAGCGCAACAACTAGATAAATCGGGCCTCCGATATCCGAGAACGCAGTCCCCACCGCCAGCAACGCCAGCAACGCGGTATAAACCAGAATATGCCAGCGCGTCGCGCGTCGACCATGGGTGACGGTCAACATCGGCACCCCGGCATCGTCATAGTCCGAGCGCATGAACAAGGCCAACGCCCAGAAATGCGGAGGTGTCCACATGAATGTCAGGGCAAACATCAACCACGGTTCGAGCGTCATCGAGCCAGTGGCCGCGACCCATCCGATGACCGGCGGGAACGCCCCCGCGGCACCACCAATGACGATGTTCTGAGGCGTCGAGCGTTTAAGCCACATCGTGTAGACGACAACATAGAAGAAAATAGTGAAGGCCAGAAACGCCCCTGCAAACCAGTTGGTTGCCAAACCCAGCATAATCACGGACAGGCCAGACAGAGCCAGACCCAGCGCCAATGCCTCGCCTTCTTCAACTTTGCCAGAGGGGATTGGACGGCCTTTGGTGCGCTTCATCACGCGGTCGATATCCGCGTCCCACCACATGTTCAGCGCGCCGGATGCACCGCCACCAATAGCGATGAACAGGATGGCGCAGAAGCCAACAAACGGATGTATCGGAACAGGAGCCGCAAGTAGTCCGACCAAAGCCGTGAATACGACCAGCGACATCACGCGCGGCTTCAGCAGGGCGAAATAATCACCAAAGCTGGCCTCGTCCGCGCGGGTCTGCGCAGAGACGGTGCTGGCATTGAAGCTCGCGTCGCTCATATCCGGTCCTTTTCGGGGCAAAAGCTGCGCGATTTCCGCGCAGCCCGCATGTGTTTACCTAGGCCGCAAAGGGCTTAGTTCGAGGCCACTTGGTAGGAAGCAGGCTGACCTGCATATTCTTCAAGCGCGCCCTGCAGCCACTGTTCATATGCCTCTTCGCTGACCACTTTGACAGTGATTGGCATATAGGCATGGTCTTTACCGCACAGCTCAGAGCACTGTCCGAAATAGACGCCTTCCTTGTCTGCTTCGAACCACAGTTCGGCCAGACGACCAGGAACGCCGTCCTGCTTCACGCCGAACGAAGGAATGGTCCAGGAATGGATCACGTCCGATGCGGTAACCTGCATCACGACAATCTTGCCAACCGGAACAACGACGGCGGTATCGGTGGCGAGAAGCCATTCGTCTTCGCCATAGCCTGCATCGGCCAGCTTCGCCCGCATCGCATCGTCCAGAACAAACGGTGTTACGTCGGCATCAGCCGGGCGCGCGCCCTCGTCGAGGGTGGCCGGGTGGCCCAGGAGATAGCTGTCGAAGGCAAAGTCATGATCGACATATTCGTAGGTCCAGTACCACTGGTTCCCCACGACTTTGATGGTGATGTCGCCTTCGGGAATCTCTTGTTGCTTGAAAAGAACCGGCAGCGAGAAAGCCCCGATGAAGACCAGAATCAGGATCGGGCCCAAAGTCCATGCAATCTCAACCGGAGTGTAATGCGAGAACCGAGCCGGGTTCGGGTTTACGCGCTGGTTATAGCGTACGATGCAATAAACCAGCAGACCCGCAACAAACACACAAATCGCGGTGATGATCACCAGAATCATGTTGTCCAGCGACTGAATCCCTTCAGCAAGGCTGGTGGCAGCAGGCTGGAACCCCATGCCGCCGTCAACCGGCTTGCCAATAATCTCAAGCTCCTGAGCCATGGCGGGAAGGCTGGAGAGGGCCGTAGCAAGCCCGGAAAGCATCAAAGCATTCTTCATTTTCTGTCCTGATCGTTTGATCTTTGCGTCTCTCGCGAAAAGGTGTGAATCGGTCGCACCTCTCCCGTTGTCTTTGGCCGCGTTAAAAACCATATTCCGTCGGGTAGATAAAGCAAAATGCTTGCGTCAAACAGACGCTATTTTTGATCTGGATCAAACCCGAAAGGTCACAACTGATGACTCAGGCCCCGTTTCGCCCGTTTGAAAGCGTTCTTCCCAAGGATGAAGCGCTTGCTGTACTGAAGGCTGCAACTGATGGCGCCGAGGATGGGGAACTGTTCGTAGAACGGCGCAAATCCGAATCTTTGGTGTTTGATGACGGCCGATTGCGCACGGCTTCTTACGACGCTTCCGAGGGATTCGGTCTTCGCGCGGTGCAGGGTGAAGTGGCTGGATACGCGCATTCAACGGATGTTTCGATTCCCTCTCTGAAGCGTGCAGCCGAAACCGCGCGGTTGGCGGTCGGCGATGGTGGTGGGACGCTGGCCGGGCCACCACGTGCCACCAATACCAGGTTATATACCGATGAAGACCCGATCGAATCCGCCGCCTTCCCGGTCAAAATCGAGACACTGCGCGAGATAGACGCTTTTACCCGTGGTCTGGATTCCCGGGTTGTGCAAGTCAGCGCCACGATTGCCGCTGCAGTGCAGGAGGTCGAGATTCTTCGCCCCGATGGTGTGCAGGTGCGCGATATACGCCCGATGACCCGCCTGAACATCTCGGTTATAGTAGAACAGAACGGCAGACGCGAAAGCGGTTCTGCCGGAGGTGGCGGTCGCGTGGGGCTGGATGGCTTGATCGATCCCTCAGACTGGCAAGATAAGGCGCGTGAGGCTCTGCGGATCGCGATGGTCAATCTGGATGCCGTCCCTGCACCTGCCGGCGTGATGGAAGTCGCGTTGGGCCCCGGATGGCCCGGCATTCTGTTGCACGAGGCCATCGGCCACGGGCTTGAAGGTGATTTCAACCGCAAGGGCAGTTCCGCTTTTGCCGGGCTGATGGGGCAGCAGATCGCTTCGAAAGGTGTAACAGTCGTGGATGATGGGACGATTGCAGACCGACGCGGTTCGATATCAATGGATGACGAAGGTACACCCAGTTCGCGTACAGTTCTGATCGAGGATGGAATCCTCACCGGATATATGCAGGACCGACAGAACGCACGCCTGATGGGCGTTTCTCCAACCGGGAACGGCCGGCGTCAAAGCTATGCCCATAAACCGATGCCGCGCATGACCAACACAATCATGTTGGGTGGCGATGCCGATCCGGCCTCGTTGGTGGCAGATATCAAAGACGGTATCTGGGCTGTGGGCTTCGGCGGCGGCCAGGTCGACATCACCAACGGCAAGTTCGTGTTCTCCTGCACCGAGGCATATCGTGTCGAGAACGGCAAGATCGGCGCTCCGGTCAAAGGCGCGACGCTGATTGGCGACGGCCCCTCGGCGCTAAAACGCATTCGGGGACTGGGCAATGACATGGCGCTGGATCCCGGCATGGGCACATGTGGCAAGGATGGGCAATGGGTGCCGGTCGGTGTCGGCCAACCTACCGTTTTGATGGATGGGCTGACTGTGGGCGGCTCTGCCACCTGAGTCGGCCCAAAATGAGAATCGAGGCGCGAAGGGTTAACACACTACCCTTCGCGTCAAATCAAAAACTCATCCATGGATATGTGAGCCAAGATAATTCGCACGAATTTTCTTTCTTTCTTTCAATGACATAATCATCTCTCCGAGGGATGGGTTCGAAAAATACTGATCTAATTTTCTAAGATTCACAGGCTGTTAACCCGCTGCACCGTAAACCAGTTTTGCAATCAGGCGGAGCATCGGATGACCGAAGAGCAGCTTTCTTCCAATCACCCCCCACTCCCACCCACCACGGAAGAGGACCGGTTTTCCTGGCTCCGTCTGTTGCGCTCACGCAAAGTAGGGCCGGCAACATTCCGGCGCTTATTGCGCGAACATGGCTCGGCGCAGAACGCGCTGGCCGCGTTGCCGGAAATGGCGCGCGCTGCCGGGATCGAGGATTATGAAATCTGCCCGCCCGGCGTAATTGAGGCGGAGCTCAAGGCCGCAAAGGTCGCCAAAGCGCGGCTTTTGTGCCTTGGGGCCGCCGATTACCCTTACGCGTTATGTGACCTTTCGGATGCGCCCCCGATGCTTTGGGCAATCGGCGATCCGTCGATCTTGAAACGCCGGGCAATTGCCATGGTCGGGGCACGGAACTGTTCTTCGCTGGGCGCGCGCATGGCGCGGGCGTTGGCGACGGATCTGGGTAAGCAAGACTATGTCGTGGTCTCGGGGCTTGCCCGCGGCATTGACACCTCGGCGCACTTCGCCGCATTGGCGACCGGTACTGTGGCAGTGTTAGCAGGTGGGGTTGATGTGATCTATCCGGCCGAAAATGCCGATCTGGCGCGAGATATCGCAGACACTGGACTTCGCCTGTCTGAACAACCGATGGGCACAACGCCTCAGGCACGACATTTTCCACGCCGCAATCGCATTATCTCGGGTCTGGCGCAGGCAGTGGTCGTTGTCGAGGCCGCGGCGAAATCCGGCAGCTTGATCACCGCGCGGGACGCCCTGGACCAAGGGCGCGAGGTTCTGGCCGTGCCCGGCCATCCCTTTGACGCCCGCGCGGCAGGATGCAATCTGCTGATCCGAGACGGGGCGACACTCGTCCGCAATGCAGAAGACGTTATTGATGCTTTGCCCAAGCAACAGCTACAATCTTCTGCCCAACAAATCCTACCCCTTGGACCCGAGGCAGACTCAGCCGAAATCACGCCCCAAGCCTTGCACGAGGCGATTCTGACTCGACTTGGCCCATCTCCGATCGCGGAAGACCAGTTGATCCGAGACATCGCTGCATCTGCGGGCGAAGTCGGCCCTGTGTTGGTCGATCTGGAGCTTGAGGGCAAGATTCAGCGGCAACCAGGCGGCCTGCTGTCACTTTGCGCCTAAGCTATCGAATGGATTCGGCACCTGATTCCGCGAGCGGCACGACCAGATCAGGCTTTAATCCAAAGTATTTTTGGTGGTGAAAACGAACGCATTGACAATTCGATCTTGCCCCACACATTTTGCACGGTCATACAAAGCGCAAAATCCGTCGAGCGAGGATTCCTCTTAAATGCCCGTAGTTGTTGTAGAATCTCCGGCCAAAGCAAAAACAATCAATAAATATCTTGGCCCCGACTACACCGTTTTGGCCTCATATGGCCATGTGCGGGACCTGCCGCCAAAGGATGGGTCGGTCGATCCCGAGCATGAATTTTCAATGAAATGGGAGGTCGGCAATGACAGCCGTAAGCATGTCAAGGCGATCGCCGACGCTCTGAAAGAAGACAACGCACTGATCCTCGCGACTGACCCTGATCGCGAAGGCGAGGCAATCAGCTGGCACCTGCAAGAAGCGCTGACCAAGCGGCGTTCGATCAAGAAGGACACGCCAGTCAGCCGCGTGACGTTCAACGCGATCACCAAGGACGCCGTGACCGAGGCGATGCAGAACCCGCGTGAGGTCGATATGCCGCTGGTCGAGGCCTATCTGGCCCGCCGCGCGCTGGACTATCTGGTAGGGTTCAACCTGTCGCCCGTTCTGTGGCGCAAGTTGCCGGGTGCCCGTTCAGCGGGGCGCGTGCAATCGGTCTGCCTGCGCCTCATCGTCGAACGCGAGATGGAGATCGAAGCCTTCAAGCCGGTCGAATACTGGTCGGTCAAGGCTGTGTTCGAGACGCCTCGGGGCCAGACCTACGAGGCGCGTCTAGTCACGCTGGCAGGCAAGAAACTGGACAAGCACGATCTAGCGAATGCAACGCAAGCCGAACTGGCGGTTCAGGCGATCACCAGCCGTGATCTGAGCGTGACATCGGTCGAGGCCAAGCCTGCCGCGCGCAACCCCTCTGCCCCGTTCATGACGTCGACCTTACAGCAAGAAGCCAGCCGCAAGTTCGGCATGGGCGCACGCCATGCGATGCAGGTGGCCCAGCGGCTGTATGAGGCCGGATACATTACCTACATGCGAACCGACGGTATCGACATGGCCCCCGAGGCCGTGGCGGCAGCGCGCGATGCAATCGCCGACCGTTATGGTGCGGAATACGTGCCAGACAGCCCGCGCATGTACAAAAACAAGGCCAAGAACGCTCAGGAAGCACACGAGTGTATTCGCCCGACAGATATGTCGCGCGATGCCAAGGCGCTGAAGGTGACCGATGAGGATCAGCGCAAGCTTTATGATCTGATCTGGAAACGCACCATTGCCTGTCAGATGGCTGCCGCACGGCTTGAACGCACGACTGTCGAGATTACCAGCACGGACGGTCAGGTTGGCCTGCGCGCCACCGGTCAGGTGGTGCTGTTCGATGGCTTCATGCGCGTTTACGAAGAAGGTCGCGATGACGTGGTCGACGATGACGACAAGCGCTTGCCACAGATCATGCAGGGCGATCCCGCACGTTTTGCCAAGACCTCGCTGCGTGATCAGTTTGCCAAGGCCACCGCCGACTCGGAAAAGGCCGCCATTCTGGCCGAGAACGAATCCGTTCTGGCGCTGCAGCATCACACCCAACCGCCCCCGCGCTATACAGAGGCCACGCTGGTCAAACGGATGGAAGAGCTGGGGATCGGGCGTCCGTCGACCTATGCCTCGATTGTCACCACGATTCAGGATCGTGAATATGTACGTAAAGACAAGAATCGGCTGATCCCCGAAGAAAAGGGCCGAATCGTCACCATCTTCCTGCTGAATTTCTTTCGCCAGTATGTGGGCTACGAGTTCACCGCCAATCTGGAAGAAGAGCTTGACGACGTCAGCGCAGGTGAACGTGACTACAAGGATCTGCTCGGCAAGTTCTGGCGCGATTTCTCTGCCGCAATTGGTGAGACATCGGAGCTGCGTATCTCGGAAGTGCTGGACAAGCTGGACGAAGCGCTGGCACCGCAGCTGTATCCGCCGCGTGAAGATGGCTCTGACCCGCGCATTTGCCCGAAATGCGGTGTTGGCCAGTTACATCTGAAAACTTCGCGCACCGGCGGGTTTGTCGGTTGTGGCAACTATCCTGAGTGCACTTATACCCGCCCGATCGCTGGTGAGGGCGCGGAAGGTGACGAGCGTTTGCTGGGCGAAGATGCGGGCGATGAGATCTGGCTGAAATCCGGTCGATTTGGGCCATATGTCCAGCGCGGAGAGCCCACGCCTGAGAACAAGAAGCCTCCTCGTGCGTCCCTGCCCCGTGGCTGGAGCAAAGACGACATGGATCTGGAGAAAGCTCTGACTCTTCTGTCCTTGCCCCGTCAGATCGGCGAGCACCCCGAAGGTGGCATGATCAGTTCGAACTTTGGTCGCTTTGGACCTTATCTAATGCATCAGTTGGCCGACGAGGCAAAGCCTGTCTACGCCAACCTCAAAGACCCGAACGATGTGTTTGAGATCGGCATGAACCGCGCCGTCGAACTGTTGGCCGAAAAACGCTCCAATCCAGGTCGCGGACGTCGGGCGGCCGCGAAGCCGCTGAAAGAGCTGGGCGACCATCCCGATGGCGGCGCGATGCAGGTACTGGACGGGCGCTATGGACCGTATGTGAAATGGGAAAAGGTCAACGCGACGATCCCCAAAGACATCAAACCCGAGGATGTGACCCAGGAAATGGCCATCGAACTGGTCAATGAACGCGCGGCCAAGAAAGGCACAAAGAAAAAGGCAGCCCCCAAGAAGAAAGCTGCTGCCAAGAAGACCACCAAGAAAGCAAGTTAGGTAGAAATACCACCTGCCCCTTGGATTCGTTGACTTCCCCGTGACGTGGCGGCACAAATCGGCCCAACACCATGTCATTGGGGGAGTTTTCCATGAAGAAAATCTATGACAATGCCGATGAGGCGCTCGATGGGGTGATATCGGACGGCATGCTGATCGCTGCGGGCGGCTTTGGGCTGTGCGGTATCCCGGAAATGCTGCTTGAAGCAATCAAGGCCTCAGGCGCGAAGGATCTGACATTTGCCTCGAATAACGCAGGTGTGGATGATTTTGGCATCGGCATCCTGCTGCAAACCAAGCAGGTCAAAAAGATGATCAGCTCTTACGTAGGGGAAAACGCCGAATTCATGCGCCAGTATCTGAGTGGAGAACTGGAGCTGGAATTCAATCCACAAGGCACACTGGCCGAGCGGATGCGGGCCGGTGGCGCTGGCATCCCCGGGTTTTACACCAAGACGGGCGTGGGAACGGTGATCGCGGAAGGCAAAGAGCACAAGGACTTCAACGGCGAGACCTATATCATGGAGGAAGGCATCTTCGCCGACCTCGCGATCGTAAAGGCGTGGAAAGCCGATGACACCGGGAACCTCGTGTTCCGCAAGACCGCCCGCAACTTTAACGTGCCCGCAGCGACTTGCGGCAAGATTTGTGTGGCTGAGGTTGAAGAAATCGTCCCGCGCGGCTCGCTGGACCCGGATGGCATCCACCTGCCCGGCATCTATGTGCATCGCATTATCCAAGGCAGCCACGAAAAGCGCATCGAACAGCGCACCACCCGCAAGAAGGAGGACGCATAATGCCCTGGGATCGCAATCAGATGGCCGCACGTGCGGCAGAAGAGCTGGAAGACGGCATGTATGTGAACCTCGGCATCGGTATTCCGACGCTGGTGGCGAACTATGTAGGGGACAAGGACATCACCCTACAGTCCGAAAACGGTATGCTGGGCATGGGGCCTTTCCCGTTTGAGGGCGAGGAAGACGCTGACCTGATCAACGCAGGCAAGCAGACGATTACCGAACTGTCCCGCACCTCTTACTTCGATAGCGCGACCTCGTTCGCCATGATCCGAGGCGGTAAGATCGCTGCTGCGATTTTGGGTGCGATGGAAGTGGACGAGAAAGGAGACCTGGCCAACTGGATGATCCCCGGCAAGCTGGTCAAAGGTATGGGCGGTGCGATGGATCTGGTCGCTGGCGTTGGTCGCGTGATTGTAGTGATGGATCACACCAACAAGCATGGTGATTCTAAAGTGCTGAAGGAATGTACGCTGCCTCTAACTGGCCAGGGCGTTGTGGATCGCATCATCACCAATCTGGGTGTTCTGGATGTCGTCGAAGGTGGCCTGAAGATCGTCGAACTGGCCGATGGCGTCAGCGAGGACGAGATGCGAGGAGCGACTCAGGCAACAATCGTAGATTGACCTCAGGCCAATGATTCATAAGGCCCGCTGCGACGCGGGCCTTTTTTAGTTCGAAGTCTGAAAAATGCAGGGGTCCGAAACGAACTGCGGTGTTGTTGTACAAAGAGCACTCGCGACCTGAAACGCGGCCAGAACCTTGGGCACGTAGTCTCTGGTCTCGGCATAAGGTGGCACACCACTATGCTTGCGCACGGCCCCTTCGCCGGCATTGTAACCTGCCAATACAAGAATCGGGTCATTGTCGAACTCGTTCATGAGCCAATGCAGGTATTTGACCCCACCTTCGATATTCTGTTCAGGTTTCAGGCTGTCCTCTACCCCAAAACGTTCGGCGGTAGCTGGCATCAATTGCATCAAGCCCTGCGCCCCGGCAGAACTGACAGCCTGTGTGCGGCCCGCAGATTCTACCGAGATAACGGCTAGGACAAGTGCGGGTGAGACATTGGTCCCTACGGTCGAACGTAGAATATCCACCCCTCGCTTTTCTGCGATGTCTTGCAAGGTCTGCAGACGCGGCGCCGCGACACCCGTGGCAGTGAGCGCTTGAACGGCCTCTCTCAGCCTACCTGCGCTGGCCTGCGCTAGATCGGGGGATACCCGGCTCCAGAATGCTTTATAAGAGCCAACTGGCTTGGTCGCCCCCGCAATCTTCTGAGGAACCGATGGGGGCGGCTTTGCGATAGCGGCAATCTCAGGCACTTCCAGCTTGGCGCCAGTGCTGGGGGCTGATGGTGATGCTGCATGTTGTTCGGGCGTGATCTGAATCGTCACGCGCGGACGTGTCCCCGGTTTCGGGGCCTTTATGCGCTTATAGACGCCGCGCGGCTCGGTTTCGGTTGCAGTGACAGGAATTGCACCCGCCATCAGAAACACCGCTGCACCGGCGCATATTACTGCGTCCCGGAAATACATTTGCCTGCCTCGATTTCTTATCTTTTGAAGCATTTTGAACATCATAACGGCCCGCAACACCAGAAAAACCAAGCGAATTGGGGCAATTTCGCCTCAATTGCCGCCATTTTGCATCGCCCACACAACGGAAGTACAAAAAAGGTGTGATTTTTTTTATTTATTTCCAATTAGTTACTAAATTCACCAACAAAAAATTAAGCTTTGAGCAAAAAAATATTGGTTTGGCCCAATTCCTGCCACGCACAGGGGTCAAACATATATCCATACCGAGACGATCGGGAGCGGACTGAGAGAGAAAGCTCTGAAAGACGCCGAGGTTAATTAATTTTTGATCCTTTAGGAGGGACATAACATGATCAAGTTCATCAAGAACTTCCGCAAAGACGAAGACGGCGCCGTAACTGTAGACTGGGTCGTTCTGACCGCAGCTGTTGTTGGCCTGGCAGCCGTTGCTTACAACCAGATCCACAATGGTGCCAGCAGCCTGGCAGGCAACATCGATGACGCTCTGGGTTCGGTAACTGTGACAGTTCCGGATACCGATTAATCTGTTATCGGTCTAGCATAACAACTTGGGGCCATGTCTTTACTCAAAGGCGTGGCCCCTTTGTTTTCAGAAGAGAGCGATCCGGTATAGTCCAATGTTAAAAAGAGTATATAGTTTCCGAACCGATGAGACCGGCGCGATAACCGTAGACTGGGTGGTTTTAACTGCTGCAATCGCAGGTCTCGCCGCAATAATCTACTTCATCCTGAGCCAAGGACTTCTAACAGCGGGACAGCCGATCGCAAATGTAGAAGTAGAAGAGATGGTCTTTGAGTAGCGCGGGCCCGTTCCCATTTACTAGCGAGACGGCAACCCTGCGAATAAGCGAATTTTCTGCCAAAAATTACCGGGATTGTCCGCTTTTTCGACACAATTGAAAAATATCTTGGATCCTGAATCGATGTGACTTCAAGAGTCGCGGTCTACGGAAAATAAAGAGGGACAAATGCGAGCTGTTTTTGGACTTGTTCTTATCATCGGGGTCGCGTTGGCCGGTGGTGCTGTCTATATGGCACGCGAATACATCACGGACAATCAGGCCAAACTTGCTCAGGAACGCAAGTTGCGCGAAGAGGCGCTTGCCAATGCGCAGGCGGGCATTGTCCCGACAGTAGGCGTTTTGGTTTCGAATCGCTCCTTCAAATACGGCGAACGTTTGAACCAGGAAGATATCCGCGTCGTTCAGTGGCCAGAGGATGCGATTCCCGAGGGTGCCTTCGTGGACATGACAACCCTATTCCCGGAAATCAAAAACAATGAACGATTCGTTCTCCGCGCGATGGAGAAAGACGAAGCGATTATGGAAGTCAAAGTCACTAATCCAGGCGAGACTGCTGGCCTCAGGTCACAATTGCCCAAGGGAATGCGCGCATTTGCGATAAGCGTTGATGTGGCATCTGGCGTATCGGGCTTTTTGCGCCCAGGCGATACGGTGGACGTGTATTGGACCGGCTCATTGCGTGGCACCAGTGATTCTGGCCGCGGTGAGATTACTCGTTTGGTACTGACGAACATCGAATTGGTCGCTGTTGATCAGTCGGCGGGTCTGGATGTGACCGGCACAACCATTGCTCGCACGGTCACAGTTGCAGCGACGCCACAACAGATCGCCGCTTTGGCGCAGGCTCAGAACACGGGTCGCATGTCGCTGGCACTGGTTGGCGCTCAAGATGACAAGGTGGCAGAGGTGGTTGAAGTCGATCAGCAGTCTTTGCTTGGCATTGAAGAGAGGGCCCCGGCCCCCGTCGCAGCTCCGGAGAAGGTCTGCACAATCCGCACCCGTCGTGGCGGCGAGACGGTAGAGACCCCAATTCCCTGTACAAACTAACTAAGTTTCAGACCTTTACGAGACAAAGACCGCGCATTTTGCGCGGTCTCTTTCTTTGTGTTGTTGCGCATAATCCACATAAGGAACTTTCCAGAAACCATTGATTATTGCAATAAATCTGGTTCTGTCGCAGGGTTTCATAGCATAGGGCATAAGACCCAAAAAAAATCGAGTGGTGATCGGAGAGGCAGGTCACATGACAATACGTTCCTGGATCAGCGCAACCCTGCTGGGGTTGTCGCTAGTTGTGAGCCCAATCGGCGATGCCGCTTGGGCCCAAAATCTTCGCGTGGTTAAAAAGGGTACGGCGGAAACGCTGGATGTCCCCGTAAATCGCGCAATCGTGGTGGAGAGCGAACAACCGTTCGCAGACATCAGCATTGCTAATGCAGGCATAGCGGATATTTCGACCCTGTCGGACCGCACTATCTATGTTCTCGGTCGGGCACCGGGTACAACCACCCTGACAATGTTCGACGGCGCGGGTAATCTGATTACCAACGTGCGTGTGCGTGTTTCCCCTGATGTTTCGGAATTCAAAGAACGCTTGCGTCAGATTCTTCCCAGTGAGCGAATCGAGGTTCGGACCGCCAATGATGGGATCGTCTTGTCGGGAACAGTTTCCAGCAGTGCCAAACTGGCGCGTGCGCTTGAGTTGGCAGAACGGTATGCCCCTGAACGTGTATCGAACCTGATGAATGTCGGCGGCGTGCAGCAGGTCATGCTGAAAGTGCGCTTTGCGGAAATGAACCGCTCTGTAGCCAAAAACTTGTCGGCATCGTTGGGCTTTGGCGGTGGCGACACCACTGCGGGCTTCAATTCCTTGAATAACCAGGGCGCACTGAACAACGCACTGGCGAACAACATCCCGTTTGTTCAGACAAATTCCGGTGCCATTCTGTTCGGTTTCGGCGCGGGTTCAACGCAGGTTAGACTGCTTTTGGAAGCCCTTGAAACCAAGGGTTTGGTTCGCAGCTTGGCAGAACCGAATCTTTCTGCACTGTCTGGCCAAGAGGCGGAGTTCCTTGCCGGTGGTGAGGTGCCAATCCCAGTACCCCAAGGCGACGGTGTCGTTGCGATCGAGTATCGTCAGTTTGGCGTACAGCTGCTGTTTGTTCCGCGCGTCGTCGATGGCAACCTGATCAACCTGGAACTGGGTGCATCAGTATCGAGCATCGACCAGAGTGCGAACTTCACGATCAACGGCGACAATGTTCCTAGCTTCATCACGCGTCAAACACGGACAACCATCGAGTTGCGCGACGGTGAGAGCTTTGCCATTGCAGGCCTAATCCAGGATGATTTCACGGATCTGAACAGCCAGGTTCCCTGGCTTGGCGATGTGCCTGTATTGGGCGCGTTGTTCAGGAGCGCTCAGTATCAGCGTGAGCAGAGTGAATTGATCATCATCATTACCGCGCATCTGGTGTCGCCCACTCGTGGCGAGGCGCTTGCCCTGCCGACCGATCGCGTGAAACCGCCCAGCGAGTTCGATCTGTTCGTAAACGGCAAGATCTCTCGGACTGAACGCGCCGGAAATGGTGCAGCCTCTGAAGTTGCCAATCAGGATTTTGGCACCTCTTACGGCTACGTGCTGGACTGATAGAGAGGATAGAACCAATGGAAAAGTGGATCATCACACTGGGTCTTTCGGTTGCTGTCGCCGGTTGTACACGCGAGGCCGGGTACGAAATCGATCAGGGCACGTTTGGTAACGCTACACTGAACAACATTCAGGTCATGAATGGTGAGTTGACCTATGGCCAAATCCTCGCGCGGCGTTTCGCTGCCGAGGTGCCAACACAGATCAACTTTGCATTCGATAGCGCGCAATTGGACGCTTCGGCGCAACGAATCCTGTTGCAGCAGGCGGCCTGGATCAAACAGTTCCCCGAGGCGCGGTTCCGTGTCTATGGGCACACGGATGCCGTTGGCTCTGAGGCATATAACAAGCGATTGGGCCAGCGCCGCGCCAATGCCGCCGTTGCATTCCTGACACGACAAGGAATATCGCGCTCACGGTTGGAAGCCGTTGTTTCCTTTGGTAAATCCAGGCCGTTGGTTGCCACCCAAGATCGGGATCGACGCAATCGGCGGACAGTGACCGAGGTATCGGGCTTCTTCGACCGGCATCCAAATATTCTGGATGGAAAATATGCGGACGTGATCTATCGCGAATACATCTCAAGCGCGATCCCGATAAGCGATATCCAACGGCAAGAAGACGCCGGTGGTACCAGCGACTAATAAATAGGAAATGGGCGGCATTGTCGCCCATTTCCCTACAATTGGTTCTTTTGCGCCCAATTCTTGCCTAACTTCCAAGCCACTTTGTGAACAATTGGGTGACCTGCGGCCAAAATCGACCGCATCGGGCGACAGCATACCAGAACTGAATCTTCTCGCGTTCAAATGGTTTGCTCAGCCCTCTCGATGAGGATTGTGTTAATGACAAGCGCGACGCCGAAAGACGATAATAACGCCATTTTGGCCTGCACCATCAGCCGTGATGTCCAGAACTTCGACCTTTTGATCGAGGATATGGAAGCTGCGCTGGGCGAACGCTGGGGTGATCTTGGATTTGCCGAAGCGCTTGCGTTCTTTAGCCAACCCGAAGCCAAGACGCTTCAATTTGTAGCGCTGGCGCTGGACGGCGATGACGAAGACAACCTGACACTGATGGGTGAGATCATCACTCAGGCCAAGGAAAAAGGCATCAAGGTTGTCTTGATCGCCGAGGATGTCACCCCTGCCGCATTGCATCAGCTGCTACGCAGAGGTGCGGACGAGTTTGTCCCCTACCCGCTTCCCGAAAATGAACTTCAGGAAGCCATCGATCGTATGCAACAACCCGATCCGGTTGTGGCACCACAGGCAGCGCCCACTGCGACGAACGGCTCCTCGAAAGAAGGGGCGCTTTTTGTCGTGCAGGGCCTGGCAGGTGGTGTCGGTTCTACAACCATGGCGGTCAATCTGGCATGGGAACTTGCAACGGTTTCAGCCAAAGAAGCCCCGAAAGTGTGCCTGATCGATCTAGATCTGCAATACGGCACAGTTTCGACCTATTTGGATCTGCCTCGTCATGAAGCCGTGTTCGAAATGCTCTCAGACACGGATTCGATGGACGAAGACTCTTTCGGACAAGCGCTCCAGACGTTTGAAGAGAAGCTGCAAGTTCTAACGGCGCCATCTGACATGGTGCCGCTGGACATCATCACGCCTGAGGACATTCAGCGTGTGATCGACACCGCACGCGCGAATTTTGATTATGTCGTCATAGACATGCCAAAAACACTTGTTCACTGGTCAGAAACGGTTCTGCAGGCCGCCCATGTCTATTTTGCCTTGCTCGAGCTGGATATGCGCTCGGCCCAGAATGCATTGCGTCTGAAACGGGCACTGCAGGCCGAGGAATTACCCTTCAACAAACTGCGGTTTGCTATGAATCGGGCTCCGAAATTTACCGATCTCAACGGTAAAAGCCGGGTTAAACGTATGGGCGAAAGTCTGGGTATTTCCATTGATCTGCTTCTGCCCGATGGCGGCAAACCCGTCATGCAAAGCGGCGACCACGGTTTACCGCTGGCAAATTCAGCGGCCAAGAACCCACTGCGCCGGGAAATCGCCAAATTGGCTCAATCGCTTCATAGCCTTGGCAGCAGTGACGCCGAAGCCGCATAACTCAAAGGGGAGCTGCCGTGTTTTCAAGATACAAAAAACAGCCTTCGGCGCAGCCGGTTGAAACCCAGGCGTCGAAAGTCGAGGCCCCGGCAGCGGCAGCTGCGGCACCAGCTGCCAACGCAATTGCGCGCAAGCCGGTCAAGAAAAAGGCAGCAGAAGTTGTTGGAAACGACAAGGAACGCAAACGCAAGGAACGGCTGGGCGAAATCAAGCTTGAGCTGCACCGCGAGCTTCTTGAAAACCTGAACCTCGCAGCCCTTGAAAAAGCTGAAGAATCCGAGCTGCGGACAGAAATCAGCGCGATTGCCAGCGAAGTTCTGGAAGCCCGCAACATCGTTCTGAACCGTGAAGACCGCAGCCAGCTGAACAAAGAGCTTTATGACGAGGTCACCGGTCTCGGGCCGCTGGAAGCGCTGCTACAAGACGACTCGGTCAACGATATTCTGGTCAACGGCCCCCAGCAGATTTTTGTCGAACGGGCCGGTAAGCTTGAGATCAGCGACATCACGTTCAAAGACGAAAAGCACCTGATGCGGATCATCGACAAGATCGTTTCTGCCGTTGGTCGCCGTGTCGATGAATCCAACCCGTATGTTGACGCCCGCTTGGCTGATGGCTCACGTTTCAATGCGATGGTGCCGCCGATCGCGGTGGATGGTTCGCTTGTTTCCATTCGTAAGTTTAAGAAAGACAAGCTCGGCATCGACGATCTGGTCAATTTCGGTGCGTTTACCGAAGAAATGGCAGCCTATCTGCAAGCCGCCGTGTCGACTCGTCTGAATATCATTGTTTCGGGCGGTACCGGTTCCGGTAAAACGACAACGCTGAACGCGCTGTCGAGCTTTATCGACGACGCCGAGCGCATTCTGACCATTGAGGATACGGCGGAACTTCAGCTGCAGCAGACACATGTTGGCCGGATGGAAAGCCGCCCGCCCAACGTTGAAGGCAAAGGTGAGGTCAGCCCTCGCGATTGTTTGAAGAACGCCCTGCGTATGCGCCCCGACCGCATCATCGTTGGTGAGACGCGTGGCGCCGAGGTGATCGACATGCTTCAGGCCATGAACACAGGCCACGATGGTTCGATGACCACGATCCACGCCAACTCGGCCCGCGATGGCATCTCGCGTCTTGAAAACATGATCGCCATGGCGGGGATCGAAATGCCGATCAAAGCGGTCCGCAGCCAGATCTCGTCGGCTGTAAATCTGATCGTTCAGGCCAGCCGTCTGCAGGATGGTTCGCGCCGGATGACATCAATCACCGAAATTACCGGCATGGAAGGTGACGTCATCTCGATGCAGGAAATATTTAAATTTCAACGTGTTGGCCTGACCCCCGACAACAAAATCATCGGTCATTTCACCGCCACAGGTGTGCGCAGCCACTATTCCGAGCGCTTCCGTCTGTGGGGCTTCGATCTGCCCGCCTCGATCTACGATCCAACCACGATGTAGGAGAACCAAGATATGCAACTGCCTGTCGAGGCGCTCATCTACATCGTGATTTTCGTCGGGGTCTTTGCCCTGGTCGAAGGTATATATCTCGTCGCATTCGGAAAATCGATCAGCCTGAACAGCCGCGTCAATCGCAGGCTGGACATGATCGATAAGGGCGTCGGGCGCGAGCAAGTACTGGAGCAGCTGCGCAAGGAAATGCAGCAGCACATGAAGTCGCAGAGCATACCGCTCTACTCGCTATTGGCAGACAAGGCGCAGAAGGCGGCGATCGCCTTCTCTCCTCGGCAGTTGATTGTGATCATGGCGCTGGTTTCAGGGCTAGCTTTTGTAGGTTTGAGCGTAGGAACAGCGACCGAACCGACGCTTCGGGCGGCTCTATCGGTCGCGATCGGGGTCGGAGCGGTGTACGCTTGGGTCAATAACAAAGCCAATAAACGTATGGCCTTGATTGAAGAACAATTGCCCGATGCGGTGGAACTGATGGTTCGGTCACTTCGCGTCGGAAACCCATTTGTTTCCTCGATCCAAATCGTTGCTAACGAGGTCGAGGACCCCCTTGCGACAGAGTTCGGTGTTATCTCGGATGAATCCGCTTATGGCCGGGATGTCGGTGAAGCACTCAAGGATATGGCAGAGCGGCTGGACATGCAGGATTTACGGTTTTTGGCCGTCGCCGTTTCGATCCAGCAGCAATCGGGGGGTAACCTTGCCGATATTTTGGCCGGTTTGGCCAAGGTGATCCGCGCACGTTTCCGACTGTTCCGCCGGGTGAACGCTATCACCGCCGAAGCCAAATGGTCGGGCAAATTCCTGTCGGGTTTCCCGGTCGCCTGTCTTCTGTTCATCATGGTTAAGGACCCGAACTACTACGACGCCGTAATCGACGATCCGCTTTTCATTCCGGCATGTTTCTTTGTCGGTATCACGCTGACCCTGAACCTGATCGTCATGCGTATCCTGACCGACATTAAGGTTTAAGAGGCCCAAAGATGGAATTTTTGAACCAGATCAATGAACTGTTGAAGCAGAACTTGGGTGAATTCGGTCCGCTGATTGTCGTGGGCGTTTTGGGATTGTTCATGATCCTGGTCACGATCCCGCTGATGCTGAACCAGCCGGAAGACCCACTAAAGAAGTTGCAGCGGTCAAATTCACCGCCAAAAAACAACAAGAAAGAAAAGAAAGAACGTCTCAGAACAGCCAGCCGGAACGAACAGCTTGAGAAGTTCGCCAACTTTCTCGAACCCAAGAACGAAGAAGAGTATACCGCCGTTCAACTCAAGTTGAGGCAAGCCGGCTATCAGTCCAAGGACGCGGTTCGTTTCTATCACTTCGCTCAGTTCGCATTGGGCATAATCGGGATCCTGATCGGCGTCTCGCTGGTTACCGTGTTTGCGGGCGATCAGGAATTTGACTCGACGCAAATCCTCATTCGCGTTCTGGGACCTGGTATTGCGGGTTACTTCGTGCCCAAATACTGGATCACGCGGCGCGTAGAGGAACGCAAGGAAGCGATCGTAAATGGTTTCCCTGATACGCTCGATCTGATGTTGGTATGCGTCGAGGCCGGGCAGTCCTTGGATCAGGCCATTGTACGGGTCGCGTCTGAGATGAAAGCATCTTACCCAGACATCGCGCTTGAGTTCGAGGTTGTCGCCTACGAAATGAAAGCCGGTAAAGAAAAGGACACCGTTTTGCGCGACTTCGCGACGCGATGCGGCGTTCAGGACGTTAGCGCGTTCGTCACCGTGATGATCCAATCAGCGACATTCGGGACATCCATTGCCGAAGCGTTGCGGGTTTATGCCGATGAAATGCGTGACAAACGCGTGATGCGCGCCGAAGAGGCAGCGAATAAGTTGCCAACCAAAATGACCCTTGCGACAATGATGTTGACCGTCCCTCCTCTGCTGGTCATCCTTGTTGGACCTTCGGCAAAAGGTATTATGGAGTTTGGAAACCGATAACGCCTTCCCGCTTCTTCGCTGGGTTGCCAAATCAGGTTGTTGGCACCTTCGTATGACAATTCAGGCCGCCATGGTTTTCACCATGGTGGCCTCTTGCACTGAAACAGGCGCGACAGACGATCCGTTTGCCCCTGGCGTCGACCCAGATGGGCCTGCGGTAGATGAGGTGACCGTCGGAAACCGATTGATGGCGGCGGGCGAATATGAGCTTGCACTTGAATCCTTCACCCGTGCCGCGTTGCAACAGGGTATGACCCCGCAAATCCTGACTTCGCTTGGGACAGCTAATTTGGGATTGCGCCGGATTGGCCAAGCTGAACCGCTATTGCGTCGTGCTGTCGAGGACGATCCCGAGTGGCCTGTGGCATGGAACAACCTGGGTGTCTTCTTGGTGGAAACGGGCGAATATGCCGAAGCCGCGCAGATGTTCCGCAGAGCCTATGCGCTGGACAATGGCGAAAGTGACGCAATCCGCGACAATCTGCGGTTAGCACTCGCAAAAATGGAAAATCCTGTTAATAATACCCCACAAGAACAAGAATTTGAACTGGAGCAGCGCGGCAACGGGCAATTTGTTCTGCGTAAAATCCAGTAATAGAGGCAGAGCAGTAAAGGACGCACAAAAATGCGCCAACCCTTCTTGATTCCGACGATGCTGGCGTGCGGGCTGGTTTTGGCCGCCTGCGCAAAGGAAACCGAAGAGGAAAAGGTTGAACGTACTTTTCAGGAAGTGAACGTCATCGACGAGACCAACCTGAATGACGTGATGCTGAATGCGGCCGATCCCAATGAGGCGGTGACCTATTTCCAAAGTGCGGCCGCCAAGAACCCCGACCGCATCGACCTGCAACGAGGACTAGCAATCACGCTGACCCGTGCCAAGCGCAGCACTGAAGCTTCCGCCGCGTGGAAACGAGTGCTGAGCATGAAAGGGGCCAACAACGCCGACCGTGTCGAATACGCTGATGCGCAGATTCGCAGCGGCAACTGGGATGGCGCAAAGGCGACATTGGACAAAATCCCTCCTACATATGAAACCTTTAAACGGTATCGGCTTGAAGCGCTGGTGGCAGATGCCAAAAAAGACTGGAATCGCGCCGATCATTACTACGAAACCGCAGTGGGCCTGACGACCCGCCCTGCTGGCGTCATGAACAACTGGGGCTATTCCAAACTGACGCGCGGGCAATATGCGGAAGCCGAGCGGCTGTTTACCGACGCCATTAGGCAGGACAATTCTATGTTCACCGCCAAGAACAACCTTGTTCTGGCGCGCAGCGCGCAAGGCAACTACAGCGTTCCTGTTGTCCCAATGACGCAGACCGAACGGGCGAAACTGTTGAACACCATGGCCATTTCAGCCGTGAAACAGGGGAATATCAACCTGGCCAAGAACCTCTATCGCGAGGCGATTTCCACCCACCCGCAGCATTATGACGAGGCGGTCCGCTCGCTTCGGGCCCTTGAGGACGCCTGATCCATGATCATACCAGCGGCAGCGGCGGCGTGGTTTCTACCTTTTGTTCTGCCGATCTGTTTCTACGTTGCCTTTACGGATATGCGTGAGATGCGGATCAAGAACCACGCGGTCATCGCGCTGGCGGTTGTTTATCTCATCGTCGGGCTTATCGCATTGCCACCGTGGTCCGGTCCGTGGATCCCCGGCAACATCGGGCCGTTAACCCTGACCCTGCCTGCCTACGGATGGCAGCTGCTTCACATGGTTGTCGTTCTTGTTATCGGCATCGTGCTAAATGCAGCTGGGGTGATGGGGGCCGGAGACGCGAAGTTCTGTGCCGCAGCCGCAGCGTTTGTCTGGGTCGGTGACCTGATGTGGGTCATGGTGATTCTGACGGCAACTCTGCTGGGAGCGTTCTTTGCCCACCGGTTGGCGAAATACACCCGGCTGCGCCAGATCGCGCCACATTGGGAAAGCTGGGATCGCGGCAAACAGTTCCCTATGGGTCTGACGCTGGCTGGCAGCCTCGTTGTTTATTTGATTTTGGGCATAATCCACGGATCGTGAACAATCATCAGCGCGCCTTGCCCGCGCCTTTGTCCTGCCACAAATCCGCGCCAAATTCTTCCAAAGCGGCCCCGCAAGGGCCTTTTGCGTGATTTTTGGATGGACGAGCCCCGCTCATGAATATGCAGACCTCCTCTGTGATTGCCCCCCCTGCCCCTAAAGGCCTGGGAGAAATGCAACTTCCGCTGGTGATGATGCGGGACATTCTGTTGAAGACCGTCTTTCGCAAGAACGTGGATACGGTCAGCGAAATCGCGGGTGCCATCTGTTTGCCCGGGTCCGTGACACAGGAACTAGTTGATATCGCACGCGAGCAGAAACTGCTTGAAGCGACCGGGACTCTGAACGCCAACTCCGGCAATGAAATGGGCTATCAGCTGACCGATGCAGGCAAAGCGCGGGCGTTGGATGCGTTGAGCCAGTCTGAATATTTCGGTGCGATGCCGGTGCCGCTCGATGTTTACCGCGAGCAGGTCAAGCGCCAGTCGATCCGCAACATTCAAGTCACCCGCGACCAGCTAACCGGCGCGATGGGCCATCTTGTTCTGCCCGACAGCCTGCTGGATCATCTGGGCCCGGCGGTCAGCGCCGGTCGCTCAATTCTGATGTATGGCCCTCCGGGCAATGGTAAATCCTCGATCTCGAACGGCATTCGCGATGCTTTGGGGGACAACGTCTATGTTCCGCGCGCAATCGAATATGCCGGTCAGGTGATTACGGTCTACGACCCGATCGTGCACACCGCGATCGAGCAAGAAGAGGACGATCCCAACAGTCTGCGCCGCCGCAAGCGGTTCGACACTCGCTATGTTCAATGCGAACGCCCCACCGTTGTGACTGGTGGTGAACTGTCACTGAGCATGCTGGATTTGGTCTACAACCCCACTGCGCGTACTTATCAGGCGCCTCTGCAGCTGAAATCCACCGGCGGCATCTTCATCGTGGACGACCTTGGACGTCAGGCAGAGCCCCCTCAGGCCCTGATCAACCGCTGGATTGTTCCGCTTGAAGAAAGCAAGGATATCCTTGGCCTGCAATCGGGTGAGAAGTTCGAAGTACCATTCGACACGCTGGTTATATTTTCGACCAACTTCCACCCGAATGAGATTTTCGACCAAGCGGCCCTGCGCCGGATTTTCTTCAAGATCAAAATCGACGGCCCGAACCAAGAGAACTTCCTGAAGATCTTTGCCATGGTCGCCCGCAAGCGCGGTATGCCACTAGACGAGGCGGCGCTAGTGCATTTGCTGAAGGTCAAATACCCGACCATCAACAACATCTACGCCAACTATCAGCCGATCTTCCTGATCGACCAGATGATCTCAATCTGCGAGTTTGAGGGTATCCCTTATCAGATGAGTCCTGACCTGATCGACCGAGCCTGGGCCAACATGTTCGTTAAGGAAGAAAAGATCATTCACTGATCCCCTTGTCCTGGTTTCCATGGCCTGAGGGCTGCGCTAGGTTTGCCGGATGGTGCAGATTCCCCCGGCAATCCAAAACTGGTTTTCGAACAAAGGCTGGTCGATTCATCCACATCAGCAAGACATGTTTGAGCGGGCGAATGATCCCGCGGCCCTACTTATCGCTCCAACTGGTGGCGGCAAAACCATGGCCGGGTTTCTGCCTTCCTTGGCCGAGTTGGCGCTGGGGCAGCATGACGGATTGCACACGCTTTATGTGTCTCCTCTCAAGGCGCTGGCAGCGGACATCAGGCGCAATCTGCGCGTTCCCGTCGAGGAAATCGGCCTACCAATTCGGATCGAAGATCGCACCGGCGACACATCGGCCACGCAGAAGAAACGCCAGCGCGCCGATCCTCCACATATCCTTCTGACCACGCCCGAGAGTCTGGCGTTACTTACTTCATACGAAGATGCTCCGCGCATGTTTGCTGGGGTCCAGCGCATTGTTGTCGACGAAATACATGCACTGGCAGAAAGCAAACGGGGGGATCAATTGATGCTGGCGCTGGCACGATTGCAGACACTCTGCCCCGATCTGCGCCGCGTAGGCTTGTCCGCCACGGTTGAAGACCCCGAAGGCATCGCACGATTTCTAGCCCGCAATCCCGATCCTTGCCGAGTTATTCAGGCTGATCCCGGCCCTGACCCCGATATCTCGATGCTGCAAACACAAGAGATGCCGCCATGGTCGGGCGGTGGCGCAGCCTATTCCATCCCCGCTGTGATGGAGCAGATCAAAAAGCACAAGACGACACTTATCTTTCACAATACTCGGGCGCAGGCCGAGATTTTCTTTCACAACCTCTGGCTCGCCAACGACGACGCTCTGCCCATCGGCATTCACCACGGCAGCCTGGATCGGCAACAACGCGAACGGGTCGAGGCCGCGATGGTCAGGGGTGATCTGAGGGCAATTGTCTGTACCGGCAGCCTCGATCTGGGGATCGACTGGGGCGATGTGGATCTGGTGATCCAGATCGGCGCGCCGAAGAACGTCAAGCGGCTGGTGCAGCGGATCGGGCGCGCAAATCACCGCTACAATGCCCCTTCCAAAGCTATTCTCGTCCCAGCCAACCGGTTCGAAGTGGTCGAATGTGTTGCTGCACTGGAAGCTGTGCAAGAACATGATCTGGATGGCGACCCCCGCGGGCCAGGACCCAGGGACGTTTTGTGCCAGCATATTCTGATCGCCGCCGCAGCGGGACCGTTTGATGCAGATGCACTCTACGCCGAAATGACGGCTGCCGGGCCTTATGCGCAGATCACCCGTGCTGAATTCGATGCCTGTTTGGAATTCTGCGCCACCGGTGGATATGCCCTGCGAGCCTATGATCGGTGGCAGAGGCTACAGCAGCGCCCGGATGGAGCCTGGCAATTGCGCGACCCGAGGGCGGCACAGCGTATCCGCATGAACCTTGGCACGATTCAGGACACCGACACGCTGAAGGTTCGGCTTAAGCGCAATCGCGGGGGCAAGCCTCTGGGTGAGGTAGAAGAGGGATTCGCGGCCTCGCTAACCCCTGGTGATACCTTTCTGATCGGTGGTCAGATCGTCCGCTATGAGGGTCTGCGAGAGATGGTGGTCGAGGTCAGCCGCCGCGCTGACCGCAAGCCCAAGATTGCGACCTTTTCGGGCACCAAGTTCGCCACGTCTACCCAACTGAGCGACCGAATCCTGCGGATGTTCGCACAGCCGGATTGGCCTCAGTTGCCAGGCCACACTGCCGAATGGCTGGGTCTTCAGCGCGAGATATCACGCCTGCCGCAAAGTGACCGCCTGTTGATTGAAAGCTTCCCTGACAGGGGGCGCGAGCATCTATGCGTCTACGGATTTGCCGGCCGCAATGCGCAACAGACGCTGGGCTTGCTGTTGACCAAACGCATGGAGGAAACCGGCCTTGCGCCGCTGGGATTTGTAGCCACTGACTATGCCACCTTAATCTGGGGGCTGGATGCGGTGACCGATCCGCGCCCACTGTTTCAGTTGGACGCGCTACGAGAAGGATTGGAGACTTGGCTGGCGGGTAACGCCGTGATGAAACGCACATTTCGTGCTTCGGCCACAATCGCGGGGTTGATCGAACGCAACACTGGTGGGCAGCGCAAGAGTGGTCGGCAGGCGACATTTTCGTCAGATATCCTCTATGACACCTTGCTGAAATACGATCCTGAACATCTGCTGATGCAAATCACCCGCGAAGAGGCCATGCGCGGGTTGGTCGATTTCGGACGGATCGAAGCCATGGTCGCCCGGATCGGAGACCGCATTGACCTGCTGCGGCTAGACCGCGTCTCACCCCTGGCGGCGCCTCTGTTCCTCGAAGTTGGCAAAGTCCCCGTCAAGGGTGAAGCCGAGGAACGCCTGCTTGCGGAAGAAAGTGCCCGGTTACTGCAGGCCGCCGGATTGCAACCGGCATAAACCACTTGCGCAATCCGCAAAATCGTATGAAGAACGGATCATGAACAAGATCGCGTTTTCATTTTCTGGCCAAGACCTGGCTGCGCTTGGGTCGGGCGCACTATGGTGGCCGGAACAGGGCTTGCTCTGTGTTTCCGATCTGCATTTAGGCAAATCCGAACGGATCGCCCGCAGGGGCGGCCCGACATTGCCGCCGTATGACAGCCGCGAAACATTGACCCGATTGGCAAGTGATCTTGCCAGTACCGGTGCCACGACGGTCATCTGTTTAGGGGACAGCTTTGACGATCTCGATGCCTCGGGCGCGTTGGCTGCTGAGGATAGGCAACAGATCACCGCAATGCAGGCTGGTCGACGTTGGATCTGGATCGAGGGGAACCATGACCCCGGCCCGGTAGAAATGGGCGGCACACATCTGTCCGAGTGGGCTTGCCACGATCTGATTTTTCGCCATATCGCCCAGCAAAACAGTCCAGGTGAAGTCTCGGGCCACTACCACCCCAAAGTTAACCTCAATGCCCGAGGGCGCTCGATCACCCGCCCAGCTTTTTTGTTGGATCAATCACGTCTGATCCTTCCAGCTTATGGCGCTTACACCGGGGGGTTGCGCAGTTCAGCAGAGGCTCTGAGCGGCATCATGGCACCGGATGCGCGGGCAATTCTGACCGGCGCGCAGCCACAACTCATTCCGATGCCCAGATAGGTTCTAGAGCAACCCGTCGTCCACGAGCTGTTGCTTGTATTTCCTGCTGACAGGAACCTGATCGCCGTTGCTTAGGTGCAAAAAGGATTTTCCCTTTTCTTTTTCGACCCCAACAATCGCCGAATCCACGACCCAGTGTGAACGGTGCGTACAATGGCCTTGTACCGGCTCCATCTCGGCAATCGCGTCGGTAAAGCGCGAGCGGATTGTAAACGTACCATCGGACGTGACCACGTCGACATAGTGATCGCGCACGGTTAACCGATAAACCTGCCCCTCGAAAGTGGCGGGCAAACGATTGAAAAGACGTGGTCTGGGTTCGTATAGCGGTGCTGCGGTTTCTTCCCGCTGACGCACCAGCAAAAGTCCGGTGGCGAAGAGAAGACCATAAGGGGCGACTTTCAATATGCCCGGTGCCATCAATCCATTTAGCGTGAACAGAATCCAGGTCAGAAACCACAGTGATGGTGCAAACAATGTCAGGATCAACAGGACGAAGGCAAAATCACGGACCAGCAATCCGGATCGATTTAGCCGTTCGCGTACCAGCTTTCCAGCCGACCAAGTCGCTGCAAGCGCGAGCAGCATAACACCTGTCCAGAACACCATCCGCTGACTGAATGGCAGTGTCATATCCCGAAAGGGGGCAAAGGAATACGCCAATAAAGGAATAAAAACGAGACCTGCCACTACCCGTTGAAGACTTATTAACGAGAAGATCGGACTCAGCTTCATCATACCAGGTAACGCACCTCGCCAATGGTAAAACCATGAAACACCAACTGACAGGATTATTATCCCTTAAACGGCTGGAATAGAAGGATTATCACCGACCGACGCAAGGTCAAGTCAAGATGTAGTTATATAAATATCCTAATCTAATGAAAAAGGCCGGAGAGCTTTTCGCTCTCCGGCCAATTCAATCATGGACGTTGCGCCCGGATTGAACACCGAGGCTGCTATTAAGCAGTCAGACCTTCAGGTTCAGGCAAGCCGTTTGCGCGGCAAGCCGCGGTGAGCGTGTTCGCAAGGAGGCAGGCGATCGTCATAGGGCCAACTCCGCCGGGAACAGGGGTAATCGCACCAGCGCGTTCTGCCGCAGTGGCGTAGTCAACGTCGCCAACCAGCTTGTTCTTGCCGTCGCGTTCGATCCGGTTGATGCCGACATCGATCACAGTTGCGCCTTCCTTGATCCAGTCACCCGGAACCATCTCGGGGCGACCAACTGCGGCGACCACAATATCAGCACGGCGTACAACATCGGGAAGATCTTTGGTGCGGCTATGCGCGATGGTCACGGTGCAACTGTCGCCCAGAAGCAACTGCGCCATCGGCTTACCCACGATGTTAGACCGACCGATCACTACAGCATCCATGCCGGACAAAGAGCCGTGGTGATCGCGCAACATCATCAGACAGCCCAGCGGAGTGCACGGCACCATTGACTTCTGACCTGTTCCCAGCAGGCCCACATTCGAGATGTGGAACCCGTCGACATCCTTTGCCGGATCGATCGAGTTGATCACCAGATCTTCGTTCAGATGCTTGGGCAGCGGCAGTTGCACCAGAATGCCGTGCACCGCAGGGTCATTGTTCAGTTTGTCAATCAGCGCCAGCAGGTCCGCCTCGGACGTGTCCACATCCAGCTTGTGCTCGTACGAGTTCATGCCGACCTCGACGGTCATCTTGCCCTTTGAACGGACATAGACCTGGCTGGCCGGGTCTTCGCCCACCAGAACCACCGCCAGACCGGGGGTGATGCCGTTCTCTTCTTTCAGCTTTGCAACCTGGTCAGCCACCTGCGCGCGCACTTTGGCGGCAAAAGCCTTTCCGTCGATAACCTGCGCTACCATTCTTTGATCCCTTCTTTCACAAAACGGATCGGGCGCACTAGGCGCCCGTTTCTTCAGTCTGGGCCGAGCACGCGTTCTTCGCGGGCAATCGACCAATCAATCAGTATACGCCAGAGCTTTTCGGCAAGATCGGGGTCCATACCCAACTCATCCGAGCTCTTGCGGACGCGCTGCACCACATCTTCGACACGTTCCGGGATGCGGGCTGGCAGGCCCTCGCCGGGTTTCAGTTGCGACGCGCGGTCGATATAGGTTGCGCGCGTTACCAGCAATCCAATCAATTGGCGGTCCAGCTTGTCGATCTGAGGCCGCAATTCCTGCATCGAATGACAGTCTTGCGGAGGTATCAGAGTGGGCATTTTGGTCTCCTGCGGCCCGGGGATATCCCCGGACCACGAGATGTCTTATTTGAGAGCTTAGAACAAGCCCTCGATCTCACCTGCGTCGTTAAGGCAGATGGTTTCGGCGGCCGGTTTGCGCGGCAGACCGGGCATGGTCATGATCTCTCCGCAGACAACGACGATGAAACCGGCACCAGCGGAAAGGCGAACCTCACGCACCGGAACCGAGTGTCCGGTAGGCGCGCCGCGCAGGGTTGGGTCGGTCGAGAACGAATACTGGGTTTTCGCCATGCAGACCGGCAGGTTGCCGTAGCCCGCTTCTTCCCATTCGCGCAGCTGGTTGCGGATCTTGTTGTCGGCCAGAACTTCGTCGGCGCGATAGATACGCTTGGCGATGGTTTCGATCTTCTCGAACAGCGACATGTCGTCAGGGTAGATCGGTGAGAAGTTCGCGGCGCCGTTTTCGACGATTTCGACAACTTTTTCGGCCAGAGGCGCAGAGCCATCCGAACCCAGCTCCCAGTGACGCGACAGGATCGCCTCAACACCATGCTCGCCGCAGTAGTCCTTGACCGCCTGAACTTCGTCATCGGTGTCGGTGACGAAGTGGTTGATCGCGACGACAACCGGAACACCGAAGGATTTGACGTTTTCGATGTGGCGACCCAGGTTGGCGCAACCTGATTTCACAGCGTCAACGTTTTCCGCACCCAAGTCAGCCTTGGCCACGCCGCCATTCATTTTCATCGCGCGCACGGTTGCAACCAGTACCACTGCCGACGGAGCAATACCCGCCTTGCGGCACTTAATGTTCATGAACTTCTCGGCACCGAGGTCAGCACCAAAGCCCGCTTCGGTGACAACATAGTCGGCCACTTTCAGAGCGGTTTTGGTTGCGATAACCGAGTTACAGCCGTGCGCGATGTTTGCAAACGGGCCGCCGTGGACAAAAGCCGGGTTGTTTTCCAGCGTCTGCACCAGGTTCGGCTGCATCGCGTCTTTCAACAGAACGGTCATTGCACCTTCTGCCTTGATATCGCGGCAGTAAACCGGGGTCTTGTCGCGGCGGTAAGCAACAATGATGTCGCCCAGACGCTTCTCCAGATCTTTCAAGTCGTTTGCCAAGCAGAGGATCGCCATGACTTCGGACGCCACGGTGATGTCAAAGCCCGCTTCACGCGGGAAACCATTCGACACGCCGCCCAGAGACGCCGTGATCTGACGCAGAGCACGGTCATTCATGTCGACGACGCGGCGCCATGCAACGCGGCGGGTGTCTATTTCCTGCTCGTTACCCCAGTAAATGTGGTTGTCGATCATCGCCGACAGCAGCGAATGGGCCGAGGTGATGGCGTGGAAGTCACCCGTGAAGTGCAGGTTCATTTCTTCCATCGGAACAACCTGCGCGTAACCGCCACCTGCGGCGCCGCCCTTCATGCCGAAGTTCGGGCCAAGCGAAGCTTCGCGGATACAGATCATCGCGTTCTTGCCGATGCGGTTCAAGCCGTCGCCCAGACCTACGGTGGTGGTGGTCTTGCCTTCTCCTGCGGGGGTTGGGTTGATCGCGGTCACCAGGATCAACTTGCCGTCTTCGCGGTCCTGTACCGAGTTGATGAAGTCCTGGCTGACTTTGGCCTTGTCATGGCCGTAAGGCAGCAGATCATCGCTGGAGATACCCAGCTTCGCGCCGATTTCCTGAATCGGCTTTTTGTTCGCCTCGCGGGCAATCTCAATGTCGGATTTGTAGCTCATTGGGCAGGGTCCCTGATTGAATTCCGTGCAAAACCGACGCACGGGCGTCGGCGCTGCGCAACATATACTGACGTACACAACTCTGATGGCTAAGGATTCCGACATTTTCATGCCGCGAAACGGCGTTGCGAGAAATCGTAATGCGCAAATCGGAAACGGATTGAACCTATGGGTTCCAAAGGGGCTGATCCGGCACAAACAATTGCATCTTGTCGCCGCGTTTCAGAGCCCCCGGGCGTTCGACCCAAGCCGTTATCCCGCGTCGCCCTTTGGCCGCAGGTTTGAATGCCGCCCCGTAACCGGTGTGATCCGCCTCGATCTCACGGCCCGGAAGAACGCAGGGGGCGTTTTCCATGTCCACAGTGATCGTTAAACCGCTCTCGGCCTGCAACCGCGAAGATGGAGGGATATGAGAGAAATCGGGAATGCCCTTCAGGACAATCGAAGCCCCAAGGTAAGACGGATCAAGCGTTGCCAACTCCATCTCAGCCGCAATATCACCCAATTCCTCTGCCGACAGCACTGACAGTTGCCGCACATTCCGGATCTCGGTGCCATTTGGATAGAGATTCGCTACCCGAACACAGGACGCCCTATTGAGCCCCTGATGCCGTTCCCCCTGAACGCCATCGAAGCTCAGGTCCAAAACATTGACAGGCTTGGCCCGCAAAGACTGGCCTGCTGGCACATGGCCCAGCCATACCACCTCGGCCGAATATTCAGTTTCACATAAGAACGGCATGAGATGCCCCCATTCATCTGCAGGTTTGTAGGCATAATGCCCGGCAACGCCCTGATGAAAAGAGAAAACCCGGAGGCTGGCTCCGGGTTTTGCAATTATGCGGTGGGTTCTGGTTCCATACCGCCATCTGGCGGCGATTTCTTGGACTTGGTCTTCGGGATGGCAGTTACGCTGGGGGCGTTGCCCTCATCGGGGCTGTCACCCTCATCATCGCTTTCGGTGGGCGGTTCGCCATTCATGACGCGCTTGATCTCATCGCCGGTCAGGGTCTCATACTCAAGCAGGCCTTGCGCCAGTCGCTCCCATTCCTCGTTCTTGTCGGTCAGGATCTTGTGCGCGCGTTCATAGCCTTGCTGGATCAGGCGCTTTACCTCTTCTTCGATCAGCTCTTTGGTATGAGCCGATACCGAGAACCCGGCGGTGTTGCCCTGATAGCCTTCATGCGCCTCGGCATAGTCGATGTTGCCGACCTTGTCCGACATGCCCCAGCGCATCACCATGGCGCGGGCCAACTGGCTGGCCTGCATGATATCGCCCGCAGGGCCGTTCGACACGTGATCTTCGCCGTATTTAATCACCTCGGCGGCCTTGCCTGCCATAGTCATGGCCAGCTTCTGCTCACACTCATCGCGGTGATAGTTCAGACGATCCATTTCGGGCAGTGACACAACCATACCCAGCGCACCACCGCGCGGAATGATGGTCGCCTTATAGACCGGATCGCACAGCGGCAGTTCCAGACCCACAACGGCATGGCCGGCCTCGTGATAGGCGGTTTTCTCCTTCTGGTCCTGCGTCAGCACCATCGAACGGCGCTCGGCCCCCATCATCACCTTGTCTTTGGCGTTTTCAAAGTCCTCCATGGTGACAAAGCGACGACCGACGCGAGCGGCCATCAATGCGGCCTCGTTCACGAGGTTCGCCAGATCAGCACCCGAAAAGCCCGGCGTGCCGCGCGCGATGATGCGCAGATCGACATCGGGACCCAGAGGCGTCTTGCGCGCGTGAACGCCCAGAATTTTTTCACGGCCTTTGATGTCGGGGTTGCCGACGGTCACGTTACGGTCAAACCGGCCCGGACGCAGCAGCGCGGGGTCCAGAACGTCCTTCCGGTTGGTGGCAGCCAGAATGATCACGCCTTCATTGGCCTCGAAACCGTCCATCTCAACCAGCAGCTGGTTGAGGGTCTGTTCGCGTTCGTCGTTTCCGCCGCCATAGCCAGCACCACGATGGCGCCCCACGGCGTCAATTTCGTCGATGAAGACGATACAAGGCGCGTTCTTCTTGGCTTGTTCGAACATGTCACGCACACGCGATGCACCAACACCAACGAACATTTCAACGAAATCGGAACCCGAGATCGTAAAGAACGGCACACCCGCCTCGCCAGCAATCGCACGGGCAAGCAGCGTCTTACCAGTGCCCGGAGGGCCAACCAGCAGCGCGCCTTTGGGAATCTTACCGCCCAAACGCGAAAATTTCTGCGGGTTGCGCAGGAATTCCACGATCTCTTCCAGCTCTTCCTTGGCCTCGTCGATGCCCGCAACGTCGTCGAACGTCACCCGGCCATGCTTTTCGGTCAGCATCTTGGCCTTGGACTTGCCAAAACCCATCGCGCCACCTTTGCCGCCACCCTGCATCCGGTTCATAAAATAGACCCAGACACCGATCAGCAGCAGGAAGGGCAGCAGCGTGATCAGGAACGACTGGAAACCCGATTGCTGCTGTTTTTCAGCACGTACGGGGATGTTCTTGTCGATCAGCAGCTTCGTCACCTCGGCATCGGTGGGTTTGATGGTGACAAAGTCCTGATTCTCATTCGTGCGATAGCGGATCTGTTCGCCATCCAGCGTGACGCTGGTGACGTCTCCGGCGTCCACGGCGCTGACGAACTCGGAATAGGTGCGTTCATTGTTCTGAAGCGACCCGCTGGGTCCACTGAACAGGTTGAACAGTGCCAGGATCAGCAGAAACAGAACGACCCAGAAGGCGATGTTGCGAGCGTTGCCCAAGGAAAATCTCCCGAAAGGTTTCGGCAGGTGGGGACCTGCCGGGGTTGTTCCTTAAAATAGAGAGGATTGTGGCAGGTTCAATGAGATAAAATCACCGCATCGAAGTCGGACCTTTCTGGAAGCAGTTCGGCCCGCCATTCGTTTGCAAAACCGGCCAGAGGTGCAGCCAGTAGAGTGCCTTCGGCCCAGACCGAGGGCGTCGACAGCACTGCAGCGCGAGGTTTGCCCACAGAGCGCCAGTTTTCCAGCTGCAATATACCATCCTCACCAAGCGCCCGGATTTCCGCAACTTCAGTTTTTGGCCCGGACATAATCCAACGCCTGTCCCAAGGTTCTGAGGCGCGCGCGAGCTGATTGCTGACGGCGTTTAGCTCTCTGCAAATCCAAGTTTTTTTGCCTTCCGGGATTAAAATGCATCCCCCCAGGGTGGCCGTCTGAGCAGACGATATCGAATCCAACACTTGATCCACCGCTTTGTGTCGTGGCGGATACTCTCCCCCTGCGATCCATGAAACAGACGCGGTCACAAGCCGACGACGGATTTCTTCGGGCAGAGTTTCGAAACCTTCGCGATCAATGCAAAGATCGCCATCCGCCACCGTGATGAACCGGAGAGCGGATTCCTGCGCGTATTGCGCCAATGCTTCACGCGCTTGTGCCATATTTTCAGCGACCCGTGATAATGACTCTGCCGTGATCCCGATTTGATTTAATCCGGAAAGTGCCTGGCGGGCTTTGATCCGGTCAAAACGAGGGTCCTGATTCGACGGATCATCAATCCACGAAATACCTAGCACAGTCAGATATTCCCGAAGATCGGAGCGTGTCGTGGACAGCAATGGGCGCAGCAATGTGACCAGACCTTCTTTTCGCGATACAGCCATGGCCGAAAGCCCCGAAACGCCCGAAGCACGGGCCAGCCGCATCAGTACCGTTTCAGCCTGATCATCCTCCGTGTGGCCCAGCGCAACTGCCTCTAGGCCCTTCGATTCGGCCCACGCGACCAGCAACCGGTATCTCGCACGCCGCGCCTGATCCTGCAGATTTCCGGATCCATCCCACCCCTGCCATTTCAGCGTTTCATGAGGAATGCCTAAGCGCTGCACCAGTGTCGCGACGGCCAAGGCCTCTGACGCAGATTCAGCTCGCAGGCCGTGATCAACGGTCGCCGCAAACAGCTCGATCTGCTCTTGTCGCGCGATATCAACAAGTAATCGCAACAGGGCAGTCGAATCACTGCCCCCTGAAACCGCCACCCCCAGACGGCGCGGCAGTGGATCGGGCAGACCTGCCCGCAAATTGGCCCGAAGCGTATCGGCGTCAGAGGTCAAGAACAGCCCAGCGTTGCCATTTCCTGTGTGGCCGAAGCAGCTGGTGCCGATGCCGGAAATCGTACGCCAACTTCGCCGAGTGTGATGCAAGCCTGATCGGTTTGGCCCAGCTGTCCAAGCGCTGCGCCCAACTCAAACAACGCCTCGGGTGCCAGAGGTCCTTCGGAGTCGCCCGTGAAGCTGGCCAGAAAGGCGCGCGCCGCTTCGCGTGTATCGCCTACCCCTTTCAGCGCCTGCCCGCGCCGCAGGTTGGCTTGGCTCGCCAGCGGGCTGCCCGGATAGGACTGGTCGAATTGCGCAAACAGATCGGCCGCGGTCTGGAAATCTTCATCCACCAGGGCCTGCGAAGCGGCATCAAAATCCGCTTGTTCACCGACTGCAAGCTCCCCCTGATCAGTGACCGTGGGTTGCGTAGGGTTGGGGGTGGGTGCCACAGCCACATCGGTCGATGTCTCACCACCCAGCGTTGAGGTTTCGCCCAGCGCGCTCAGATCACCGCCTTCAAGTTCAACCAGACGAAACTCCAAATCACCGATACGGTTGGTGCCATCGGTCACGACATTCTGCACCCGTTGGTTCAACTGCTCGGTCTGACGAGTCAGGCGCTGTAGTTCGGCCTCGATCGCATCAACGCGCTCAAGCACGGAACTGCCGGACAGGTTTGGCGCAGGGGAACCAGTGGTTGAAAACTCGCGCTTGAGACGCTGAATTTCCACATGCAGCACGGTTAATTCCTGACGGATATCCGCCAGCGTCTGCTGATCCTGTGCCTGTGTCATACCAGCGACGGTCACGACCGCCGCCAGAACCAAACCTGCAATTCGCATCATCTTACCCCAAGGTTGAACCGGTCAGCACCGTCACCGCGCGGCGGTTTTTCGAATAGCAATCCTCGGTGCTGCAAATTTCGATCGGGCGTTCCTTGCCATAGCTGACGGTGGTCAACCGGTTGCCTGCCACCCCGCGCGAGATCAGATACTCCCGCGCCGCATTGGCCCGGCGAGCTCCAAGCGCAAGGTTGTATTCGCGCGTGCCCTGCTCGTCCGCATGGCCTTCGATATTGGCGACAAAATCCGGATTGGCGAGCAGCCAATCGGCCTGCCCTTGCAGAATCGTCTGCGCCTGCGGGCTGAGCGTGGACTGATCGACCGCGAACAGAACCCGGTCACCAACTGTTTGCTGGAAATAGGCTGGCGAACGCGGATCACTGGGTGAGCCCGGAACCAGTGCGCCGCTGCCACCAGCGCCGCCACCCAGAGCCGACGGATCATTATTGGAACAGGCCGCAATCAGGGTCAGCGCCCCAATTGCCGCGACTTTGCTCAACAGTTTCATCTCAAGTGCCTCGTGTTTCGTTGTTTATTGCCGCGCTTCTATCACATTGCGGGTTTGTTGTGAACTTTACCTGCGGTCTGTTCCGATCAATTCTGCAGTGGCCCCCAAGACGGGTCGCTACCGCCATCCGGCGTTCTAACAGGACGCAAGTTACGGCCCGAAATATCCACAGAGTAAAGCGTCGATCGACCGCTTGCCCCCTGCGTTTCGCGGGTGAACATGATGACCCGCCCGTTTGGCGACCATGTGGGACCTTCGTCCAGGAACGAGGCGGTCAAAAGGCGCTCTTCGCTGCCATCCGTGCGCATAACACCGATGTGGAAGCGACCTTTGTTCTGCTTGGTAAAGGCAATCAAGTCACCACGCGGAGACCAAACCGGCGTACCATAGCGGCCTTGCCCAAAACTGATCCGCGTTGCCTCGCCTCCGTTGGCGGGCATGATGTAAAGCTGCGGAGTGCCCGACCGGTCGCTTTCAAACACGATCCGACTGCCGTCCGGCGCATAGCTTGGTGCAGTTTCAATCGCGGGCGTATTGGTCAGTCGCACGCTTTGGCCCGAGGCCAGATCCATTTTCCACAAATCCGTGTTTCCGCCTTGGGTCAACGAATAAACAATTGAACGACCATCCGGAGAGAAGCGCGGTGAGAAACTCATGGTGCCTTCCTGCGTTTTCAACTCCTGCCGCTTCACGCGGCCGACATCCAGAACGTAAATACGCGGCTGACCGGTCTCGTAGCTGGTATAGAGCAACTGGTCGCCCGTCGGTGAAAACCGAGGCGCCAGAACAATCGCTGCGCTGTCGGTCAGATACTGCACATTAGCGCCGTCGTAATCCATTATGGCCAACCGTTTGCGCCGTTGATCCTTTGGGCCGCTCTCCGACACGAACGCGACACGGCTGTCGAAATAGGCGCCCTCTCCCGTGATCCGGGTATAAACCTGATCCGCGACCTTATGCGCCATGCGCCTCCAACCGTCGGTTGTTCCTGCAAACTGCAAACCGTTGCCGAGTTCCTGCCCCGAGAAGACATCCCAGACCCGGAACCGGACCGTCAGGCGCTTGCCCGACACATTGACCGCCCCTGTCACCAGTGCTTGAGCGTTGATCGCCTTCCAATCTGCGAACTGTACCGGCGCGTCAAAACTGCTGACGCGGCTGATATATGCATCCGACGAGATTTCACGAAACAGGCCCGTTCCGGTCAGGTCAGACACGACCACCCGCGAGATATCTTGTGCATATTGTGCCGCCGAGGGACCGTCAGGCACAAAGCTTGGCACGGCAAACGGCATAGGTTCGATGATCCCTTCATCGATTTCCAGACGCAGCGGGCCACTTTGGGCGTAAGCCGAGGTCGAAAGAAGGGTCAGGCCAATTAAGAGGCTGGTCAGAAGTTTCATCATTTGATCCGCATCCTCTCGGGATTGAATGTAATCTCAATATCCTGCCATTGATCGTATTTGTCAGCAGGTAGGTCATATCCTTTAGACCCACAGCGCAAAATTGCGCGCCGCGCGGCTTCGTAGGCTTGTTTTGCTGATGCGGCTGAGCCGCCTGAACTGTCGAGTAGCTGCAAACTGCCGCCAACCACTTTGCCATCTCTGGTTAACGAAAACCCGACAACAACCACGGTTTCCAGCGCATCCGTCGACAGGGACCCGACATTCCAACACCGCGACACCGCAACCCGCATCGCGTCTTTTTCACCGCTTGTCAGTGGTGGGCCCGAAGGTTCGGTGCCATTGCCCAATGCTTCGGCCAAGGCGTCATTGATCGCTTGCTCGTTTTGCGCAGGTTCAGTCGGCGCGGGCTCGGGCGTTTCTGCAACCTCAGGCTCTGGCTGGGGTGCCGGCCGGTTCGGGCGCACGCGCGGACGAGGAGAAGTTCGCGGGGCCGGATCTTCGACTTCTTCCGCCTCGGTCACAATCTCGGGCGCGGCCTCTTCCGGTGCCGTTTGATCTTGCTGTTCTTGTTGGATTTCCGCCCCTTCATCCAGCGAAACCGGAGGGGTTTCAATGTCATCCGGCTTGGCCTCGGGCGGAGGAGGAGCAATCTGCTCGGGCGCGATCTTATCCGCAGGGCTTGGTTCGGCCTCTGGGCCCGGAGGCGCAGGAAGCGCCGCCAGCTCAGGCTCGGGCTCTTCAAGCGTCGGAGGTTGTTCGATCAGTTCGGGCTCGGGCGGGACTTCCACCGTTTCCGGTTCCGGCTCGGGCTCAGGTTCCGGCTCGGGCTGGGCAACCGGCTCAGGTTCGGGCGTTTCTTCCGGTGTCGGGTCCAGTATTTCGATCTTATCAGGTTCTGCAGGCTGTTGCAGTTCAGCCGGGTCAGTCGGCACCTCGGGTGCCTCGCGTTGCGCGGTCATGGCCGCAAACTGCTCAGCCGAGATCACCGAGACATCCTGTACAGCCATCGGCAACGGCTCGGACCGGAAGGTCCCGCCGATCAGCGCCCAGCCAATCAGGCTGACATGCGCAATTGCCGAAATCTTGGTGCCGGTATCCACCGCGCAGCCTCACTCTCACCCTTCGTCCAGCGTTGGCCCGCCGGTATCAGTCACAAGGCCAACGTTGGAAAACCCGCCCGCGTTCAAAGCACCCATGACCTGCATCACTTGCGCATATGGAATCGCGCCGTCAGCACGCAAGAACACGCGGTCGCTGCTGCGCTCAGCTGCGATCGCGCGCAGCTTACCGATCAGTTCTTCGCGCAGCACATCCGTGGTCTGGATCTGCACGCGCCCATCTGCGGTCAGGGTCACGGTCAGCGGCTCTTCGTTGTCACCGGGTAAGGCACTTGCGGCAGTCTTGGGCAGATCGACAGGTACGCCGACGGTCAACAATGGGGCCGCCACCATAAAGATGATCAGCAACACCAGCATGACATCAACAAAGGGCGTCACGTTGATCTCGGCCATCGGTTGGGCGCGCCCGCGCCGCCGTCCGCGCCTGCGTCCGTTCCCGCCCGAGCTTTGCTGAACTGCCGCACCCATCGTCAGCTATCCAACTGACGCGACAGGATAGTGGCGAATTCATCGGCAAAGGCCTCGTAGCCGCCGACGATGCGGTCACTGTCTGCGCTGAGTTTATTATAGAATATCACCGCCGGGATCGCGGCCAGCAAGCCAAGACCGGTGGCCAGCAACGCCTCGGCAATACCCGGGGCCACAACGGCGAGGTTTGTGTTCTGCTGCTCGGCAATCTCGATAAAGGCATTCATGATGCCCCAAACGGTGCCAAACAGGCCGATAAACGGCGCTGTCGATCCGACAGTGGCCAGAATGGGCAACCCTTTTTGCAGACCCTCAGCCTCTTTCGCGATCGCCACGTCCATCGAGCGATCGATCCGCGCCGTCGCCCCTGCGATCAAGCCGCCATCGGTGCGGTGCGAGCGTCGCCACTCGATCATCCCCGCCGCGAAAATCTTTTCGGAACTGCCATCGGGCTGGGTTCCGATCTGCTCGAACAGCTCATCCAGCGGATTGCCAGACCAGAAGCTTTCATCGAATACCTGCGCCTCGCGCCGCGCGGCTCGGTAGTTGATCAGTTTCTGAATGATAATGCCCCAGGACCAGATGGATGCACCGATCAGCATCAACATCACCAGTTTGACGATAAAGGTCGCGCGGGCATACAGCCCCCACATGGAGAAATCGATCTCCTGCGCCAGCGCCAGAGTTTCAGCTTCCATGAACCTGCTCTTTGTTTTGCCTGATGGCCATTTGGCCTTGTTTTGCCAAACGCTAACGCAGATGGAGATGAAAAGCCAACAGAACCACCCCGGAGGCTGAAAATGTTACATCAATGCGCGAATCTCTGCCGGAAGACGAACGGGCTTACCCTGCGCATTCATGCAGACAGCCGTTACCTCGGCGCGGAAAATCTCGGTCTCGCCACGCTTGACCAATTGCGACATTGTCAACCGAGCGCCCGATAGCGAAACCATCTCGGTCTCGACCATCAGCTCGTCTTCAAACCTAGCGGCGGCGAGATAATCCGCCTCGATCCGCCGCACGACCCAGACAATGCCTGCGTCCCGCATCGCGTTCTGATCATTACCCAGTTTACGCACCCAGTCCGACCGGGCGCGTTCGATGAATCTCAGATAATTTGCGTGATAGACCACGCCTCCCATGTCGGTGTCTTCGTAATAAACACGGACCGGGTAGTGATGCTTCATTGCGACGGCTCCAATCTGGCGAACAAGCGCAACGCATGAGAGGGGTCCTGCGCGGCACCGGGCAGAACAGGATCGTAGGCGGCGCGGATCAAGGCCGCAATATCAGGCCGCAAGATCGTCGCGTCACCAGCAATCGCCAGAGGTGAGGCGCTGCGAAAAGCTGTGTCGGACCAAAGCAGGATCGTTTGTACAACCTGGCTTAACGCCAGCGTTTCTGCCGGCACTTTCGACAGCTCTTTGTCCATGCGCAAAAACACAAATGCCGCGCGGATAGCGCCGTCATCCTCGAACCGAAATATGCGATACTGATTGGCATCGGCCGCCACAAGCCGGTCGACCAGTGGGGCCAGATCCGGGATCAGGCGATCCAGATCGGGCACGTCCAACAATTCCTGCCACTCACGGAAGAAGAACACCATGCAATTGGCACCCAGTTCGGGATCCGTCTCGGTCATCTTGTGATTTGCCAGAGTGACAACCGCCTCGAACGCACCTTTTACGGTCGACAGCGTTTCATCCTCGACACCAAACACGATGGGCACGATGGGTCTGCCCCAGCGCGCAAACAGAAACTCACCGCTATCGCGTGTGAACAGCGCCTCAATCTCATCGGGTGTCACGCCCCAGTCCTTCTTCTCGATTTAGATACGACTGCCTGAGGCTTAAAATCTAATGCGCCCCACTTCAACCAAACAGATCGCTCTGTCCTTTGGGTGCAGCCATCCCCAGATGCGTCCATGCCTTTTGCGCCAGCATCCGTCCGCGCGGAGTGCGCTGGATCAGGCCTTGCTGCAGGAGATAAGGCTCGATCACCTCTTCCAGCGAATCCCGGCTTTCGGACAACGCCGCCGAGAGTGTTTCAATCCCCACTGGCCCGCCCGCATAGTTCTCGGCAATCAGCTTCAAATACCGGCGGTCGGCCCCGTCCAGACCAAGGTTATCGACCCCCAGTCGGGTCAGTGACCCATCCGCCAAGTCGCGCGTAATCCGCCCATCGCCTTCAACAATGGCAAAATCCACTACGCGTCTCAGAAGACGACCGGCGATCCGTGGTGTTCCACGAGACCTGCGCGCGATCTCACGCGCGCCTTCGTCATCCGCAGGTGCGCCCAGTTTGCGGGCATTGCGGGTGACGATCTCGTGCAACTCGTCGACCGTATAGAACTGCAGCCGGGTCGGGATGCCAAACCGATCGCGCAACGGCGTGGTCAGCAACCCCATCCGCGTTGTCGCCCCGACCAGCGTAAATGGCTGCAGCTCGATCCGTACAGTCCGCGCCGCCGGACCTTCACCAATGACAAGATCCAGCTCGAAATCCTCCATCGCGGGGTACAGCACCTCTTCGACCGCCGGGTTCAGACGGTGAATCTCGTCGATGAACAAGACATCCCGCGATTCCAGATTGGTCAGAATCGCCGCCAAATCCCCCGCCTTGGCTAGAACCGGTCCCGAGGTCATGCGGAAATTCACTCCCAACTCGCGCGCCATGATCTGCGCAAGCGTGGTCTTACCCAATCCAGGTGGACCATGGAACAGCGTGTGATCCATCGCCTCACCGCGTTGGCGGGCCGACTGGATGAAGATGCGTAGGTTGGCCCGCGCCTCGGCCTGACCAATGAATTCATCCAGCCCCTGCGGGCGCAGGGCGCGGTCATTGTCCTCGGGCATCGGTTCGGGTCGCAGGGCGGGATCAGCGTCTACCATTCAGTTACCCTTTCACTCAGCCCTTGGGGGCCAGTAGCTTCAGCGCGGCGCGTATCAGATCGGCCTCGCCCGCATCTGGCATATTAGCCGCTGCCTCGGCCACGGCCGATGCCGCCTCGGACGGTCCATAGCCCAGATTGCCCAACGCCGACAGCGCATCCGCAGAAGCAGCGGCAGCGCCCGAGGCCGGTTTGGCCACCCGTTTCGGAACAGGCGCAGGCTCGGTCGTCTCAACCACTTCAAGTGCCGGGCCATCCATCGCTTCGGTCACCGTGCCGCCCATCGCCATCACACCCGGGGCCTTGTCCTTGAGGTCAAGAACGATCCGTTGCGCGGTCTTGGGGCCGACACCCTTTGCGGCCTTCACGGCCCCCCAGTCGCCCAAGGCAATCGCGCGGCTGACACCATCGGACCCCAGCGCACTAAGAATGGCCAGCGATACCTTCGCACCCACACCCTGAACCGAGCACAGCAGACGGTGCCATTCCTTCTCGACCAAGGACAGAAAACCATAAAGCTGCATCAGGTCTTCGCGCACGACCATATCGGTGTAGATTGACATTGCCTCACCCACCCCCGGCAGGGCCGCCATGGTCCGGTCCGAGCAATAGACGATATAGCCGACCCCCCGCACGTCGATCAGAACGTGATCCGCCGCGCGGTAATCCAGCCGTCCAGTGAGCTTGCCGATCATGCGCGTACCTCTTTCATCCGTGCCTGCGGTGCGGCGCCATAGTAGGAATGGCAGATGGCAATCGCCAATGCATCCGCAGCATCCGCCCCTTTGGGGGAACAACCGGGCAGTTGGAGTTTGACCATATGCAGTACCTGCTCTTTTTCGGCGTGCCCGACGCCCACCACCGTTTTCTTGACGCGGTTGGGGGCGTACTCGCCAACCGGCAAACCCGCCTTCGCAAGCGTCAGAAGCGCAACACCACGCGCCTGACCCAGTTTCAGTGTACCGGCCCCATCCTTGTTGACGAAGGTCTGTTCAATTGCCGCCTGATCTGGTTTGTGCTCGGCGATGACTTCGACGATTTGATTGTGTAGCGACAGCAGCCTTTCCCCCAGATCATCACCATCGGATTTGCACAATCCATTCGCAACGTGGCTCAGGCGGCTGCCATGCGATTCGATGACGCCCCATCCCAAGGTTCTAAGCCCTGGATCAATGCCCAGAATTCGCATGTTTTGTCTCGGCCTGCTCGGGTTTGTGTGATCTTTTTTCATCGACTAGCACGAAGCGTGAACATTTTCCAAGGAAATCAACTCAAGGTCCAAAACCGACATTCATGTCGCCTCCGGTTCCTCGCGGCCTGTTTGCGACCGGGTTAGGTTCGTTTTCGACGCTTATCCGATCGAACTTTAACCAATGATTTAAGGGGTTTTCATCAATTTCGAGCGTTGCAAAAAATGCATAGGACACATGCAATTTCTGCGCTTGCGCACGGCGAAACTCATCACTAGATGCCGCTCAGATCGCAAGATCAGAGTTTAACACAAACCAGAAGGAAACAGGATATGGCTGCACTGGATACCACCCGCACCACCACTGGCTCATTCGGCCTCGTCGGCCGTATCGGCGCACTTTTTGCATCGGTTGTAAACGCCGTTGTTGAATGGAATGACGCCCGCGCAACCCGTAACGCGCTGAACGGTCTTTCTGACCGCGAACTGGACGATATCGGACTATGCCGCGGCGACATCGACGTTGTCGCCGAAGGCCGCCGTTACTGAGATAACGGACTACCGCATACGCCCCTTCCTCCTCCCTGTGGGGCAAACAGAAACACCGCACGCCGTGAGGCATGCGGTGTTTTTATTAGGAGGGTGCAAGATATCCGGTTAGAACCAAACCTTGTTCAGTTGGCTCGAGAAAAACGCGGTCACCGGATCGGCCTGCATGATCCAGGCGCCAGCTTTCTCAACCGGCGTGCCCTGATTCAGGCTTTCAACACGCGTTTCGTACGCAGTCGGGCCAAGATGGGACAGTAAAAAGGCCTTGAAGGCAAAGAAGCCAACCAAACACAGCAACAAAACCCTCGCTGGAACTGCTGAACGCATACGCTGGGGTTTCATCACCACCAGCCCGTCTGAGCGCAACGTGGCACGATAGCCGCGGCTGAGTTTCTGGTGCTTTTTGTTCAAACGCGAGATGCGTTGATCGAATTCGAGTTGTTTTCCTGTCATGGCAGCCTCCGAAAACCGCCCCCCGAGTGCATTGAAAGACGATAATTAGAGAATGCGACAAAAACGTGGCAAAAATCCACAAAACTCCCGTAAATGGCCTAAATTCAGCCCTGTTTGCTTAAGATTAGCGTCGTCCACTCACCAATCCGATCCTGGCGAACCAGATTGAAGCCGTTTTGGAGATAAACCGAGATCACGTCATCGGACTGTTCATTGAGGATTCCCGATAGAATCGCTTGTCCACCCCCCCGCAGGTTCGCCGAAATTTCAGGCGAAAGGGCCACGAGCGGACCTTTTAGGATATTGGCGAATATCAGATCGTAAGGCGCATGCGCCTTCAGATCCGGGTGATCGAAACCTGCCGCTTCAACGCATTTAACCGCACCCGCCATACCGTTCGCCCGAAGGTTGGCCTCGGCCACGTCGACGGCAACCTCATCAATGTCGCTGGCGATGATATTGCCCTCCCAGACCCGAGCTGCGGCCATCGCCAGCACGGCAGTACCGCAGCCGATATCGGCAACTTTGGTGGCCGTGAACCCATGATCCAGAAGATGGTCCAAAGCCTTGAGGCAACCAAGCGTTGTCCCATGGTGCCCTGTGCCAAAGGCCATCGCAGCTTCGATCAGCAGCGGAATGCGGCCTTCGGGCAGTTTGTCGGCATCATGGCTTCCATAGACAAAAAACCGACCGGCCTCGACTGGGGCTAGTTCGCGGCGGACATGGGCGACCCAATCCGTTTCGGGCAGTTCCGAGACCACAAAGGGCTTGGCCTCGAACGCGGCGGCCAGAACCGCCAGCGCGGTTTCATCCGGGGTTTCGGTAAAATAGCCGCCGACTTCCCACAGGCCCGAGCCATCCTCGACCTCGAACACGCCGACGCCGGTTGGTTCCGGGTCCAGCCGTTCCATCGCCTCGCCCAATCCTTCAGCGGCTTTCTTGCCGTTCAAAGTGGTCAGAGCAGTGAATGTTGGCATGGGGGCCTCCTGTTTCGATCGAAACAGCGCCTAGGGGCACCGACCGCCAAGGTCAAGCGGAGTCGCTTATTCGGCGGGCGCGGGGGCGTATTTCGACAGGATGGTTTCGTTGCCCGGTTCCGGATGACGCGGGATCAGTAGTGACAGCAGAAGCGAGATGATCGCCATTGCAGCGGCCAAACCAAACACTGCGCCGGGCGAAACGACCCATAGCAGACCTAAAAGTGCTGGCAGGAAAACAGCGGCGATATGATTTATGGTAAATGCCACCGCCGCAGTGGGCGCAATATCCGCCGGGTCGGCGATCTTCTGGAAATAAGTTTTCAAAGCCAACGCCAGAGCAAACAGCACATGGTCGATCACATAGAGGATCGCCGCCAGCAGCACGCCCCAGCTAAACCAGTAGATGCCGCCATAGGCTGCGAAAACGATGGCGAGCCCGGCATATTCAAAGATCAGAGTGCGGCGTTCGCCAAACCGCGCGACTGCCTTGCCCAGCAGCGGAGCCGCCATCATGTTGATCATAAGGTTGATCAGGTAAAGGCTGGTCAGTTCGTGTACTTCAAAGCCGAATTTCTCGACCATCATGAAACCGGCGAACACGACAAAAATCTGCCGCCGCGCGCCCGCCATGAACTGTAATGCATAATACAGCCAGTAGCGGCGGCGTAGGATCAGCTTCTTGGTCTGCGGCGTCGGTGCGTCGAATTGCGGGTAAGCAATCAAGCAAAACACTGCCAGCAAAGTTGTCACGCCGCCTGCCGCCATGAACACGAAGTTATAGGACAGGTCGAAGCGGTCCCATGTCAGGACGATCAAGCCATAGACCACAGCCGTCGCAGCCGAGCCCATAGCCACCAGCCAGCCAAGCACCTGCGGCGCACGGTCTTTAGGCAGCCATTGCAGCTGCAGTGACTGGTTCACCGTCTCATAGTAGTGAAACCCGATCGAGCTGAACAGCGTCACAAACAGCAGCCCGCCAAGGCTGGGAAACCAGGCCGTCACCGCCGTCGCCACGCCCAACATCATCAATGAGATCATGGCCAGTACCTGCTCGCGGATGAAAATGATCACCGCAATCACGCCAACGGCCAGAAAACCCGGAATCTCGCGTACCGTGTGCAAAAGCCCGATATCCGCCCCGTCGAAGTTCGCCGCCTCGATGACGAAATTGTTCAGCAATGCACTCCACGCGTTGAACGCGATCGGCATGGTCAACGCCATCACGAACAAGAGCGTCATAGGTCGGCGCCAGAGCGGAAGACTCTGCGCCTCAGACAAGGGCATGGGTTTCAGCATGAGGATGCTCTACGCCCATTTGTACTTTTTGGCGAGGGGAAAGCGGCAGGCGCACAGCGGCTCTGCACTGATGCAGGGGTCAGTAGAAGCTTTGCGGATCGATATCCACGGTCAGGCGGATATCGCCTTTCAACTTCAACGGGGCGATCCAGCGGGCGATGGCGTCCTGAATAGGCGCACCTTTCGGGGCTTTGACCAACAGCCGGACGCGGTGACGCCCACGTATGCGCGCGATCGGGGCTGGAGCCGGGCCAAATACCTGAGCACCAACATCGCGCAACGGCGCATCGTTGCGCGCCATGGCGTTGCCGATGTCGAAGACCGGCCCGACCTCGGGGCCAGACAGGACAATCCCGGCCATGCGGCCATACGGCGGCACCCCGGCGGCCTGACGCCCGGCGGCTTCAGCCTTCCAGAATCCTTCTTCATCGCCCGATAGAATCGCCCGGATCACCGGATGTTCCGGCTGGAATGTCTGCAACAACGCCTGACCCGGTTTATCCGCACGACCTGCCCGGCCCGCCACCTGCCGCATCAATTGAAAAGTTCGTTCCGCCGCGCGCAGGTCAGCCCCATGCAGGCTGAGGTCCGCATCAATCACCCCAACCAGTGTCAGCTTTGGAAAATTATGTCCTTTGGCCACGAGTTGTGTCCCGATAACGATATCCGCATCGCCTTCGGCAATCTCTTCGATCTTGGCCTTCAGGGCACGAGCCGAACCAAACAGATCAGAGCTGAGCATAGCGATTTTGGCTTCAGGGAACGCCGCCTCAGCTTCTTCTGCCAGCCGTTCAATCCCGGGTCCGACCGGTGCCAGTTTACCCTCGACCCCGCAGGATGGGCAGGCCTCTGGCATTGGCTTGGTCTCACCACATTGATGGCACATCAGACGCTTGAGGAACCGATGTTCAACCATTCGCGCGTCGCAATGATCGCAGGCAATCTGCTCCCCGCACGCCCGGCATAGTGTCACGGGCGCATAGCCACGGCGGTTGATGAACAGCAGTGACTGCTCTTCGCGTTCGATACGCTGTTGCACCGCCTGCCGCAGCGAGGGGGAAATCCAAGTCCCGGCCTGCATCTGCTCGGCGCGCATGTCGATCGGCTTCATTTCGGGCAGGACTGCTGCACCAAAACGCGAGGTCAGGTCAAGCCGCTCGTATTTACCCGCCTCGGCATTGGCCCAGCTTTCCAGTGAAGGCGTCGCGCTGGCCAGAATCACCCGCGCTCCGCAGATGGCCGAACGCAGAACGGCCATATCCCGCGCACTATAATGCACCCCATCTTCTTGTTTGTACGAGGTGTCGTGTTCTTCATCGACAACTAGGAGACCAAGATCACGAAATGGAAGAAACAGTGCTGACCGGGCCCCAACGACCAGTTGCGCATCACCCTGACCGACCATCCGCCAAACCCGGCGACGTTCGGTCATGGTCGCGCCCGAATGCCACTCAGCCGGACGCGCACCAAATCGCGCCTCGACACGGGTCAGAAATTCAGCCGTCAGCGCGATCTCGGGCAGCAAGACCAGTGCTTGCCGCCCCACGCGCAGGGCCTCGGCGACCGCCTCAAGATAAACCTCGGTCTTGCCCGAGCCCGTCACCCCCTTCAGAAGAGTCGTTCCATAATCTCCCGTCCGTTGCCCGGTCTGAAGCCGCATCACGGCCTCCGCCTGATCCTCGGTCAGGTCCTTTCCCGGCAATTCAGGATCAAGATGAGGATAGGGAAGATCACGCGGGCTGTCCTCTTCACGCACAGCGTTCTGTTTGACCAACCCCTTGATGACCGAAGATGTGACCCCCGCTTGCTCGGCCAGTTCCTTCAGCGTAAAGGCCAAGCCGCCATAGTCTCGCAAAACTTCAAGTACCCGCATTCGTGCGTCGGTCATTCGGTCCGGTTGACCACCGCCCAAACGATAAACCTTGCGCATCGAGGGCGGATCGCCCAACCCCGGCGCGCGCGTTGCTAGCCGCAGCATCGCATGCATCGGCGTCAGGGTGTAGTCAGCCACTTTCCCCAGAAACACCCGCATTTCTTCACGCATCGGCGCGACCTCAAGCACCCGGTTCACCGATCGCGCCTTGGCCAGATCAAAACCACCCTGCCCCGGCCCCCAAACCACACCCAAGACTTTGCGCGGGCCCAAAGGCACCTCGACAAACGCCCCAAGAAAGCACCCGCCCTCGGGCGCTTTGTAATCCAACGTCCGGTCCAGCGGCTGCGTGGTCAGCACCGCAACCAGCTCTCCTTCGTCGAAAAATCCGTTAGCGCTCACGGTATATCCTTCGCAGGGGGTTCCAGCATGGGTCTCTTTGAGGTAAAGCCATCCGCGACCAAGGCCAACCCATCAAAGGACTGCCCTCATGAAATTCTTCGTAGACACCGCCGAGATCGATGCCATCGCCGAACTGAACGATCTGGGCATGGTGGACGGCGTAACCACCAATCCCTCGCTGATCCTGAAATCGGGCCGCGACATTCTGGAAGTCACCAAAGAGATCTGTGATCTGGTCGACGGCCCCGTCTCGGCCGAAGTTGTCGCCACCGAGGCCGAAGACATGATCGCCGAAGGCCGTAAGCTGGCCAAGATCGCGCCCAACATCGCAGTCAAAGTACCGCTGACATGGGCTGGTTTGAAAACCTGTAAAACACTGACCGACGAAGGCCAGATGGTCAACGTGACCCTGTGCTTCTCGACCAATCAGGCGATTCTGGCGGCCAAAGCGGGCGCAACCTTCATCTCGCCGTTCATCGGACGTCTGGATGATATCAACCTCGATGGCATGGACCTGATCGCAGATATTCGCCAAGTTTATGACAATTACGGGTTCGAGACCGAAATCCTCGCCGCCTCGATCCGCACCGTAAACCACGTGACCGACAGTGCCCGCATCGGGGCTGACGTGATTACAGCACCTCCGGGCGTGATCAAAAAACTGGCCGACCACCCGCTGACCGACAAAGGCCTTGAAACTTTCCTGGCCGACTGGGCCAAGACAGGTCAGAAAATCCTCTGATCCCAAGCATTGCCGCGCGGTGCCATCAGGCACCGCGCCCGGCCCAACGGCAAAAGCTGATCTTTGATCAGCGCCGGGCAGGCGGGAGCGCCCGCCACAGCAACGACGAAATTCGCCTTTCGCGTGCATTTTTCCCAAGGCAAATCCAGCAACCCATGTTATAAGCCCGCCAAACAAAAAAAACGACCGGACGGGACATGAGCAGCGATCCTAAACTCAAGGACAATCTCCGCGCCGCAATTCTGGCTGAGCCTGACGCCGTGCTGGATGACAAAGACCTGATGCAGGCCTTGGTGGCTGCAAATGAGCAGGCGCGTGGTGACAACGTTATCGACCTGCGCGGTATCGCCATGCAGCGGCTTGAGGCGCGTCTTGACCGCCTTGAGGACACTCATCGCTCAGTCATCGCGGCGGCGTATGAGAACTTGGCGGGCACAAATCAGGTGCATCGCGCCATTCTTCGCCTGTTGGAGCCCACCGTGTTCGAGGATTTCCTGCGCGCGCTAGGCAATGACGTGGCCGAAATCCTGCGTGTCGATCACATCACTCTGGTCCTCGAAACAACCGTCGTACGTGATGATCCGGTGGTGAACCAGCTCGGCGGCGTGCTGACTGTGGCTGAGCCCGGCTTTATCGATAGCTATCTAACCGCTGACCGCAACGGTCAGCCGCGCGAGGTTACCTTGCGCGAAATCCGCCATCCCAATCCGCAAGTTTACGGTAAACAAGCCGATCAGCTACGATCCGAGGCCTGCCTGAAACTCGATCTTGGCACTGGCCGCCTACCCGGCATGATTGTCATGGGCGCGCGCGATCCGAGGCATTTCTCACCTCAGCTTGGCACTGATCTTCTTGCCTTTTTTGCCGGCGTGTTCGAACGCTCTATGCGCCACTGGCTGTCGTGAGCCTGATTTCCCCAGCCTGCCGCGATGCTCTGCAGCATTGGCTGGACAGTCTGGGGGCGCTGGCGGGGCGGTCTGAAAATACGCTCAACGCCTATCGCGGCGACGTGACAGAATTCCTGTCCTTCATGACCTTGCATCACAGCGAGCGCCAAGGGCTGGCCGCGCTGGAACGCATCAGCGTTTCTGACATGCGGGCCTGGATGGCAGAGCAGCGCAATTCTGATGTCGGCGCGCGATCTCTGGCGCGCAAGCTTTCTGCCGTCAAAACCTTCTATCGCTGGTTGGCCGAACGCGAAGGGTTCGAACCTACTGCGGTGCTGTCCACCCGAGCGCCCAAATTTACCAAGAAACTGCCCCGACCTCTGGCCGAAGATGCCGCGCGCGCAATGATCGACACGGTCGAGCTACAATCCTCATCGGACTGGGTCGCTGCACGGGATGTTGCAGTTGTGACGCTCCTCTACGGGTGCGGGTTGCGGATTTCCGAGGCGTTGTCTTTGACCGGTGTGGACGCTCCTCTGCCAGAAACGCTGCGCATATCGGGTAAGGGCGATAAGGAAAGAATCGTACCGGTCTTGCCTGCCGCTCGGGCTTCGGTGGATCGCTATCTTCACCTCTGCCCACATCCGCAATCCCTTGATAAGGCGTTGTTCCGAGGTGTCAGGGGCGGCCCGCTCAACCCCGGAATCATTCAGGCTGTGGTCGCCAAGGCACGGATGCAACTTGGCCTTCCCGCAACAGCCACCCCGCACGCGATGCGCCACAGCTTTGCCACCCATCTGCTGTCTGCGGGCGGCGACCTGCGCGCGATCCAAGAGCTTTTGGGTCACGCCTCGCTTTCGACCACGCAGACCTATACCGCAGTCGATACGGCCCGGTTGATGGAAGTCTATAACCGCACGCACCCAAAAGCCTGAAGCAAAGACCCTTTTTGCTTTGCATCTGCGCCTTGCTTCCGTCATGACACCACCATGACACTCAGATTCAAAGCGCTTTCCGTTCATCTCTTCACCGCCACAGGTGCCGTTTTCGCAATGCTCGCAATGTTGGCCGCAGTCGAAGAGAAATGGAGCCTGATGTATCTCTGGCTCGTTGTCTCGTTCATCGTCGATGGCATCGATGGCCCGCTGGCGCGGCACTATCATGTCAAAAAGAACGCACCCGAGTTTGACGGGGTATTGCTGGATCTGATCATCGACTATCTGACCTATGTTTTCATTCCCGCTTTCGCCTTGTTTAAGTCAGGTCTGATGGACGGCTGGACCGGCTGGTTCGCAATCATCGTCATCACCTTTGCAAGTGCGATGTACTTTGCGGATACACGTATGAAAACCAAAGATAATTCCTTCTCTGGATTTCCAGGCTGCTGGAACATGTTCGTCATTGTGATCTTCGCCCTGGAGCCCAACTTCTGGGTCATCCTGCTGCTGGTCACCTTGCTGTCTGTCGCAATGTTCCTGCCGCTGAAATTCATTCACCCAGTCCGGACCGAGCGTTGGCGCACCCTGTCATTGCCTATGGCTTTTGCGTGGACATTTTTTGCAGGCTGGGCCGCCTGGGTCGACTTTCACCCCGAAAGCTGGGCACATTGGGGGCTGGTGATCACCAGCTTGTATTTGGTCTCGGCCGGTATTGCGCAGCAGATCATTCCGCCGCGCAAGGCCCGGGATTACAAGACTTCCTGAACCTCGAACTCAGTCCCGTTATGGGTGAACACGTCACCCTCTTGCAGGCCAACCATAGCCAGATAGATCGGGCTTTGGGTCGAAATGCCCATGTAGGTTTTGCCGTCCACCTCAAACCGAGTCGTTGAGACACATACGACGAAGCGGCGATTGTTGAACTTGATTACGGCGCCGGGCTGCACCGTATCCGTGAGGCCAAAATCGGTGTTCTCGATCACGTCAATCTTGGCGTGATGCGCATGAACAGGCGCATCAAAGGCGGCCGCCAGATCTGCATTCTCGCGCGAGGCAGCGATGTCGTCCTTGTCATGCCCTTCTCGGTCATCCAACTGTGAGTCCTTAAGGAAGGCATCATAATGTGCCTGTGCGGTTGCCAGTTCCTGTTCTTCCAAAGACATCAGATGATCGATGATGGCTTTCTTACGTGCGGCGGGGTCTATCTGGCCGGTCATTCAATTCGGTCCTTCAAATTCACTATTCGATATAGGTTGGGGCCGTACCGCTCCGATTGCAACAGATAAGTACCGATCAGATCAACAGGCTGGCAGCACCTTCGTGACGCAGCAGAGCCACTTTGGTCTCAACACCGCCGTGGCCTGAAAACCCAACCATCTTCCCATCTGCACCCAGAACCCGGTGACAGGGAATAATGATGGGGATGGGATTTCCTCCGCATCCGCGCCCAACCGCTTGCGCCGAGTAGCCAAGGTCGTTAGCCAACTCGCCATAGGTGCGCGTATCACCAAATGGGATAGCATACATTGCATCGCACACCTGACGCTGAAATTCCGATCCTTTGATCCGGTAGGGCAGTTCGAACTGCTGCAAACGCCCTTCGTCATAGGCACGCAACTGCGCCGCCGCTTCTCGCAGAACCGGGGTGGCTAGACCTTCGTCACGGCCATTCCAGACAAGACGCGTGATGGCGCCGCTGGTCTCTTCGACACCAAGGCAACCAAACTGAGTTTCTACGGCGATCATCGGCATAAGAGAACGGTTGCAGATGTTTCACCACACCTGCAACCCGAATCCTGACGATCCGCCTCTTCATCTGGCCAAAAATACCTCGGAGCGCGAGGCAGAGCCTCGCATCAGCGATCTCTCTCTCGCGCTCCGTTCGAATGTCAGCTCAGCGCCTCGTTACATCGCCCGCATACGCCCGGATGGGCGTGCAGCCCAACATCAGGAAGGATTTTCCAGCAGCGCTGGCATTTGTCACCTTGGGCTTTTTCGAACACTACAGCTACGCCCTCGATTTCCGGCACTCGGAACGCCTCGGCCGGGGCCGGATCGCCTGTGACGGCCAGACCAGAAGTGATGCACATGTCATCCACGTCGAAGGTCGCAAGCAGATCGCGGGTTTCCTGATCTTCGACATGCACGATCGGTGCGGCCTCAAGGCTGGATCCGATCACCTTGTCCTGACGTTGAATTTCCAGCGCAGCGGTCACGGCGCGGCGCACGCGGCGGACTTTGGCCATGCTGGCTTCCAGTTCTTCATGGCGCCAATCAGCGGGCGTTTCAGGGAAATCCATTAAATGGATCGAACTATCATCGGCCGGGAACCGTTCCAGCCAGACCTCTTCCATAGTGAAGACCAGAACTGGGGCCAGCCATGTGGTCAGACGGTGGAATAGGATATCCAGCACAGTCCGCGCGGCACGGCGGCGTAGGCTGTCACCGTCGCAATAAAGCGCGTCTTTGCGGACATCGAAATAGAACGATGACAGGTCAACCGTGGCGAATGTGAATACGGCGCTGAATACACCCTGGAAGTCAAATGCTGCATAACCTTTGCGCACTTGCTCATCCAAATCGGCCATTCGGCTTAACACCCAGCGTTCCAGGCGCGGCATATCTTCAGGCGCAACCCGATCCGCTTTGGTGAAGTCCGCCAGCGAGCCCAGCATGAACCGCATGGTATTGCGCAGGCGGCGATAGCTGTCGGCTGTCCCTTTCAGGATCTCCGGTCCGATCCGCTGGTCGGCGGTGTAATCGGTCTGAGCCACCCACAAGCGCAGGATATCGGCGCCGTATTGTTTAACGACCTCTTCCGGCACGATGGTGTTGCCCAGCGATTTGGACATCTTGTTGCCCTTGGAATCCAGCGTAAATCCGTGGGTCACTACGTTGCGGTATGGTGCACGCCCCTTGGTGCCGCAAGCCTGCAGCATCGACGAATGGAACCACCCGCGGTGCTGGTCGGTGCCTTCCATATAGACGTCAGCGATACCGTCCGCGGTCCCGTCCTCACGATCACGCAGCACAAAGGCATGGGTCGAGCCAGAGTCGAACCACACATCCAGCACGTCGAACACCTGATCGTAGTCGTCGGGGTTCGCGATACCGTCGAGGATCTTCTCCTTGAACCCGTCCGTGTACCAGACGTCTGCGCCATCCTTCTCAAACGCGGCTTTGATGCGGGCATTGAGTTCGTCATTGCGCAGCAGGTAGTCCGCGTCGGTCGGCAATGCCCCCTTCTTGGTGAAGCAGGTCAGCGGCACGCCCCAGGCGCGTTGGCGCGACAGGACCCAGTCCGGGCGTGCTTCGATCATGGAATACAGACGGTTGCGGCCGGTCTGCGGCGTCCATTTCACCAGTTCATCAATCGAGCGCAGAGCACGTTCACGGATGGAGTCGCCCATCTCGCCCATGCCGTCCTCCAGCTTGCGGTCGACCGAGGCAAACCACTGCGGCGTGTTGCGGTAGATGATCGGCGCCTTCGAGCGCCACGAATGCGGATAGCTGTGCTTGATCTTGCCGCGCGCCAGCAGCCCGCCGACCTCGGCCAGCTTGTCGATCACGGCCTTGTTGGCATCACCCTCACCGCCCTTTCGAGACAGGATGTATTTGCCACCAAAGAACGGCAGATCAGCGCGGAAGCTGCCATCATCCATCACGTTATAGGTGATGACCTGCTCCAGCATGCCCAGATCGCGATAAAGCTCGAATTCCTCCATCCCGTGCGAAGGTGCACAGTGGACGAAACCGGTCCCTTCGGTGTCGGTCACGAACTCAGCGGCGCGGAAATCGCGAATGTCGTCCCATTCGCCGTTGCCACCTTCGGCCCCGGCCAGCGGGTGGGTCAGCTGGATCTTGGCCAGATCTTCCTGCGTTACATCGCACAGACGGCGATACATCGTGTCATCCAGACGCGCGCGCGCAAACACATCTGCGGCGCGGTCATCGGCCAGCAAGTAACGCTCACCGATCCGCGCCCAGCACTCCTCGGGGCGTCCAGTGACTTCGTAGAGGCCATAGGAAATACCCTCGCCATAGACCACGGCCTTATTCGAGGGCATCGTCCATGGGGTCGTCGTCCAGATCACCACATAAGCGTTGTCCAGCGTCACATCGCCGGTGTTCACAACCTTGAACTTCACCCAGATGGTGAAGCTTTCCTTGTCGTGATACTCGACCTCGGCCTCGGCCAGAGCCGTCTTCTCGATGGGCGACCACATCACGGGTTTCGAGCCTTGATAAAGCGTCCCATTCATCAGGAACTTCATGAACTCGTCTGCGATCACAGCCTCGGCGTGATAATCCATGGTGATATAAGGATCGGGCCAATTGCCGGTGATGCCCAGACGCTTGAACTCTTCACGTTGGATGTCGATCCAGCCTTCGGCGAACTTGCGGCATTCCTGACGGAAGTCGACGATGTTCACCTCGTCCTTGTTCTTGCCCTTCTTGCGATACTGTTCCTCGATCTTCCATTCGATGGGCAGACCGTGGCAGTCCCAGCCAGGTACATAGCGTGAATCGTAGCCCATCATCTGATGGGACCGAACGATCATGTCCTTGATGGTCTTGTTCAGTGCGTGGCCGATATGCAGGTGGCCGTTCGCGTAAGGAGGGCCGTCATGCAGGGTAAAAGGCTTGCGGCCCTCTTTCTCGCGAAGGCGGTCATAGACGCCGATCTTCTCCCAGCGGTCCAGCCATGCTGGCTCGCGCTTGGGCAGGCCTGCACGCATGGGGAATTCGGTTTTCGGCAGGTTCAGCGTGTCTTTGTAGTCAGGTGTTTCGGCGCACATTTGGGGCGTCCTCAGGATGTTCTGGTCGTGTATGGATCGAAGCGGTCAGTGCGATAACTCAAGCACCTTTGCCCGGCGTCTCGCGATATCAGAGCGCCGGGGATATAATTCGAATAATGATGGCCAGCCGGTCAAACATGGCCGCGCTTATAGGACGCCTGCTCTCAATGGTCCAGAGGTTCCGGGTCTTGCGACGAATGGCGCAGCTTGGCCCAGCGATTGAGCCATGCAAGACCCGCCAGTGCGAGACCGAGCGCCAACAGCGAAAACACCCGGATCAGCCCGCCCAATCCGGCAATATCGATCAGAAACACCTTGGCCACCGCGAGGCCAATCACGGCCAAACCGGCCTTACGCATCAAATCGGACCGGCGGGCCAGCGACTGGTAGAACAACCCTGCGCCGACCACCAACAAGGTGATGGTGTATGAATAAAGCTCGGGCTGGGTGACGCCGTTGCCTTCATACATGCCACTCGCCCCCTGCCAGACATGACGGATTGTAAGCCCCAGCCAAAACGCGATCAGGGCACCGGCGACCCCATAACTGATCTGCTTCAGTAGCACGGGCTGCGTCACGACGCGCCAAGCCGAGAAGCCGATGGCCAGCGCAGGCAACAGATAGGCCACCGCCAACGTGTTCAGCACCGGCGGGCCGAGCACGGGATCGGCAAATGGGTCGAGCAACGGGTTAGCCTCAGACAAAGCCTGAACCAGACGCATCATGCCGTGTGCCGCAAAGAACGCCGCGAGCGCGTAACGCGCGTAGTTCAGCTTACCGCCAAGCTCGAACCGCTGTATTTGTGCAAAAGCCAGCAGCAGCCAGATCACCGCCAGCAGCCCCCGCCCCCAATGGCTGTCTGTCGCGCCGCCTTCTCCGAAGCTTTCCAGCCAACGCAGCAACAAGAGCGATAGCAGTATTCCCGCCGTTGCCCAGGCCGCGCTTTCAAGCAGCAATGAGGCAATCGGGCGGTCCAAGGACCTTAGCAACGCCCACCCCATGATGAACCCGGCAACCGCCACTGCATAGACCAAGGTCATTTCGATCAAAGGCGCGGTTTCGGCCCAATCGAGCCCCGGGTCGAGCACCAGCCGTACGGTCACCGTGAACACACCCGCCCAAATGAACCAACTCATCGGAGCCAGAACAAATCGCCGGTCCAGCGCCGCGGCCACAACAATCATGGCGACAAGTGCTACGGTCAATGCGGCAGAACTGAGTACGATGATGCAGGCAAAGCTAAGGCACGATAGCGCAGACAGAGTTGCCAGGGCAGGCCGCATCCGTTTCTCACCATCGGCCCGCGCAAACCGTTCGGCCAAAACCACCATCATCGCGCCTATTGCGATTGCGTGTAAGGCCCACGCATAAGCTCCGATCACGTTTGCAGGCTGCCAACCGACTTCAAGCGCGATCGCCAGCGTCGGAGCATATAGGGCTGCACCCCCGGCCCAGACCACAGCGTAGCGCCCGGCGTGGAAGGACCGCCACGCAGCGAGCACGCTGATCAAGGCCCCGAGGGCAACCAATAGCGTGACTACCCAAGGATAATCGGCCTCGGCCGTTTCCACGTATGTGTCGGCAAAGCCGCGCCACACGGAGCCACCGTCCAACCCGTGCAGCAGAACAAACCAGATCAGACCCAACGCAGGCAGCACCGTCACATCCTGCAACGCACGCGCAGCTTTTGTCCAAAGGATCAGCGCCAGTATCAAAGCGGTAAACAGTGCAACGCCCAGCCAAAACTCACCGCTTGAATCCGACCAATGCAGCGACAGGATGATGGAACTGGTGAGAACCGCACCAAAGGCAATTCGGGTTGGAAACACGGGCCATGGAATCCCTTTCCGTCGCCGAATGACTTCGGCAATCATCGGGCCGGTGTGGTCGGGCCAGATACTGCGCACGGGTATCGCCATCGCAATCAGCGCCAGTGCTGTCACACAGGTCAGATACCCCGGTTCCGTGGAGGGGGAAGACAGCACCAGAAAAAACGCCGCCCCGTATGCACCCACTAGCGTCAGAATGGAAATCCATGCCCACCGCCTGACGGTATCGATACCCAAGCCCAAAATGGCAATGATAAAGAAATAACCATAAAGCCAACTAGGATCGTCCGATGCGCCTCCAACCAAAAAGGGCGCGGCAAAGGCTCCGATTAGGCCTACGGCGGCGAGCAGCGGCCCGTGGAACCATCCCAAGACCAACGCAAACAGAGCGATGATAACGAGACCGGCCAGAGCGGCCTCGGGGCCGATCAGATCATAAAGCTGGCGCGCGGCCAGAACCCCTCCGAACAGGGTCACCAGACCTGCGCCCGAGAATACAGACGGCAAGTATGCAGTAGATGAGTTTTCATCGTCGCCAAAGCGGCGGCGGATCACTTCACCCGCTCCGATCAACAAAAGGCCAAAGACCAACGCCGCGATGACGCGCGCTGTCGGTGGCAACAGTCCGTTTTCAACCCCGTACTGAACCAGAAAAATCCCCGCCAACGCCAGTGACAGCGCCGAAACCGCATAGAACCAGTTCTCACGCAACCACGCGCCCAGCGCAGCGATCTTTTCCTCACGAAAAACGATGGTGGCAGGAGGATCGGCGGCCTCAACGGCCTGCGGCGCATCCGATGGGCTTTCGTCATTGGTAGATGAGGTTTTCGCCGCGGCCCAGGGATCATGCTTGGTTTGCGTCGTCGTCGGCTCCGGCCTTGATGTCTTGGAGGTTTCGGCGCCGCTTTCCGGTATTTGCCTGGCCAATTGCCGCTCAAGCTGTTCGACGCGCTTACGCAACCGCGATTGACCAATCAGCAAAGCGATGATCGAAACAGGAATGGCCAGAACGATCAGACCAACGAGGACAAGCAAGGATTCCAACCGAGACCTCCGGGATGCGATGCGCCAAACGTACCGTGCAGACAGGCTGGTTTATAGTCTGGAAATCCGCATGGATACCGCCTGCTGCTCAGGTAATCGGCCTAGAAAAGCAGGATGTGAGGGCGTGCCAGCATCAGCCAAGGGATCGCCAGCACTGCGGCAAAGGCCGGAATACCGCAAGCGAACCATCTGCGGAACAGTTTGTAGTAACTGCTTGGCAAGGAGGTACCATCCCGATCAGCCTGCCTTGCATAATCCCTCAGACGCACCTGAATCCAAACCACCGGCAGCCAGAACAGGCCGGTCAGTACGTAAAGCAACTGTAATATCGCGATCCGACCCTCCGACAGCAACCAGCCCAGTTGCCAGCCTAGTTGCCAGGCCAGCGACACGCCGGTGATCAGCTGGAAAATGACTGAGGTGGCCGTAAAAACTGTGTCGGCCAGCACCACGATTCCCGCCGTATGAGCAATCACCCGAGCATCCGCCGTTCGGTGCGCGATAAGCATGAAAAAAGCGATACCCGCGCCGGTACCCAGAAGAACGCATGCTCCGATCACGTGCAGCCAACGCAGGATCAGGTCCGGGTCCATCAGCGGCTCTCCAACATGGATCGCGCGATCAGTGATAGCATCAAAGCCGGTGCTATCTTGACCAACGATCCCAAAGGGTCGAGCCACAGTTCAGGCTCCGTCAACGTGGCGGCGATCAGATAGAAAGCGGCGATTGCAGCCTGCGCGAGGCAAGCGCGTGCGGCCCACGGACGCCACAAGATTGCCAGCCCCAGCGCGATATTGATCATCGACCAAAACACCACGCTCGTGTTGGCGATCCCAATGGGCCAACCATTGCGCGAGAGTATCTCGGCTGCCCACGATAGCCCCGTCAATCCGCCGCCGACTTGAAATCACGTAGATCCCCCGAGATCAGCGCAATATCCGGAAGGACCCTCTCAGCCGTCCTCTGGCTGCGCACAAGCCCCTTCACACAGGCGCCATCCGCATGCAGCGACCGAACGACCGCAGCACCGATGAAGCCATAAGCGCCTAGCACCAAAACAGTTTTTTCAGGATGATCCGTTGCCACGAGGTGCCTCGCAATGGTTTACAACACCCTAGCGGGTCAGATTCTGAGGACCAGCCTGATCACCCCGTCCGCGACAACAGCACCATTCAGGGGTGAAACAACGAGCCAACCCAGAAGGCGATAGCTGCCGCCGCACCCCCGATCAGCAGGGTTTCTCCGCCTGATCGCCACCAGGGGGCAAGCGACCACCGGCTTTTCATCGCGCCAATGGCAAAGAATACGCCCGCAGTCATCCAGGCTGATACCGTGAACGCATCTGCAACGGATAAGAGGAACGGCAACAACGGAATCATCCCCGCGATCAGAAAGGCAAAGAACGTCGCCATCGCGGCTTTGAGGGGATGCGGGTCGACGCTGCCCAGCCCGTATTCGCCCTCGATCATCAGGTCGACCCAATTGTCGTGGTTCGAAGTGATTTCAGCCGTCGCGTCATCCAGAACGCTGCCTGAAAGGCCTTTTTGTGCGAGGATTTCGCGCACCTCCTTTCGCTCGCCATCCGGATACAACTTGATATGCCGTTCCTCGATGGCTCGAATACGGTGGATGTTATCGAGCTCGGCCTTGGTTCCCGAGTAGTTGCCCGCCGCCATCGAGAAACCATCCGCCAGCACGTTGGCCAGCCCAAGTGCCACGATGACAAAAGGCGATAAACCTGCCCCGGCAACCCCGGCAACGATCGCGAATGTCGTGACTGAGCCATCGATGCCGCCATAAACCACATCGCGCAGAACCCCACGCCCCGGAGGCGCATTGATCCGTTCGAAAATCTCTTGCTGGCTGTGGCCGTGTTCGGTCATGGCTGGCTCCGTCCTGTTTATGCAGGACAGGTTCAGGCACGGCCTTGCGCCAGATCAAGTCCTGGAGAACAACCCGCTGAGCGCGCGTTTGATCATGCCACGGGTCGAGGGCTGGTGGCGTTTCGAGAAAGGCAGCGGGCGGCAGACCTCCATCGCGGCAACACCAACACGGGCGGTGAGCGCGCCGTTGACCAGCCCCTCGCCGAACCGGCGGGACAGTTTGCTGAGGACTGAGCCGCCCAATATCGGTTCCAGCAGATCATCCCCAACCGCTACTGCACCCGTTGCCACCAAATGCACGAATACGGCGCGGGTCAGTCGCCAACTGCCCAAGAAACCTGCGCGACCGCCATAGATTTCGGCAATACGTCGGATCATTCGCAATGAGCTTGCCAGCGCGGTCGCGACATCGGCCAGCGCGAGCGGAACCAAAGCGGTAACGGTGGCAACCTGCCGGGCTGCGGCCTCGACCTCGCGGCTGGCAGCAGCGTCCAGCGGGGCCAGCAATTCGTCTTCGGCCAAGCTCAGCAGGGTTGCCGCTTCGAATTGCTCTCCCATGCGTTCGGTCAAACGGTCGCGACCCCAGCGTGTTTCATCGCGTCCCTTATAGAACGCAATCAGCCGTGTGGTTACAGCGCGGGCTTGCGACAAGTCCTCGTCTGATAAAGCTGTGTCCGCCGCGCGCCGCAGCCCATCGACGCGAGACAGACGGCTGATTGCGGCCAACTCGCGCAGTGCAATGATCAGGACGACCAGCAAAAGCGCAGCGATCAGACCGGTGACGATCCAACCCAGAATTGGTGCGCGTTCCAGCAGAGAGATGGCGAAATCCCATGCGGCGACCGAGACCACCGCCCCCACAACGGCTAATGTCAGCCCCCAGAACCAACGCGCTAAAACCGAAGGTTTCCGCGCTGCAAACCGTACCGCTGCCTGCATCGCCTGCCCCTGCGGAGGCGCGATGTCTGGAACAGGAGGCGCGGCCGAGACATCAACTGTCGAGGCATCGTCTTCCAGATCAATCAAAACAGGGCCTTTAGCCATCGACCAACTCCTCGCGCGTCCAGACATATCTGATGTCGGGCAGGTTTTCGTCATTTTCGGACCCATCGCCGCGTGCGACCTCAACAAAGCCGTTGCGCTCATAGAACCGGCATGCGGAAGGATTGGCCTGAAACGCATACAAGTTGAGCGTGGGACGCTGCGTTTTGGCACGATCCAGCAATTGCTGCCCGATCCCCTGCCCGCGCGCCGAGGCCGCCAGATAGAGCGACTGCACTTCGTCCCCATTCAACGCCAGAAATCCGGCCACCTGCCCTTGCTTTTCGGCCACCGTGACCCAGCCGAGATCAATCATCCTGCCGCAAAACGCAATGGTCTCGGCCTCAGAATGCAGTTCAGGCATCCAGTCGTTTTCGCGGGCGAACCCGTGCAGAATAGCGCCTGTGGTTCCGGCATCGGTACTGCGAGCGGGGCGAAGGATCACGTTCACAGCCGGTCTCCGATCAGAAACTGCGCAGCCCGGTCCAGCCGAATATGTGGCGGACCGTCACCGGGATTCAGGGTCAAATGTGCGGGTGCAAAGGCCATATTGCCATAGTCCTCGCCCAGCCATCGCTCGGCCCCATTGCGCGCGGGGCCCAGCAGATGGGCAGGGTCCTCTGGCAAATCACCGGGGTAAAAGGCCGCCTGCTTACCGCTATCTAGCAGAGTGCCGCGCACACATGGCAGTTCTACGCCGTTATGGCTGCGCATCTCTTCCGTCGTTGTCCGAAGTGAAGCCAACGATAAGGCCGCAGTTTCAGCCCCGGCAAAGCTGGCGCGGTCGCGGGCCTCACGGGTCAGGGCCTCAATGATCGCGGTCAGGCGCGGGTGCTGCAGATGGTGCAGATGGTCCGCTTTGGTGGCCGCAAATAGGATACGCTCGACCCGCTTGCCAAGCAGCAGCCTGTTGAGCCATGCGTTGCGACCGGGGCGGAAGGCCGACAGGATATCGGCCATCGCGCGGCGCATATCCTCGACCGCTTGCGGGCCTTTATGGATTGCCCCCAACGCATCTACCAGAACGATCTGCCGGTCGATCCGGGCAAAGTGGTCGCGAAAGAAAGGTTTGACCACACGCGATTTGTACGCCTCGTACCGCCGCTCCATCTCGCGGTGTAGTGAACGCCGAATTGACGCCCCCGACACCGGGAGCGGCGCGAATGTCAGCACAGGAGACCCGGCCAGATCGCCCGGCAGAAGAAACCGACCGGGAGTGCAGTCATAGAAACCGGCATCACGCGCAGCATTAAGGTAATCGGTGAAGCTGCGGGCGAGGTCCTGCGCCTGCGGCTCATCATGTGGCGCGGTTGGGTCGGTCGCCTGAACCTTTGCCAGAAATGCCCCTGCTTGTGGGCGATTGGATATGTGTTCCAGCGTGTCCCGCGACCAATCTTCATAGGATTTGTCCAGTAGGGCCAGATCCAGCAGCCACTCACCCGGATAGTCCACAATGTCCAGATGCAATGTTCGAGGGCCCTGCAATCCCGAAAGCAGACCTGCGGGCTGGACTTTGAAGGACAGGCGTAACTCGGAAACAGCACGCGTGCTGTCCGGCCAGTGCGGCGCTGGTCCGGTCAGCGCCGACAGATGGGATTCGAAATCGAACCGGGGCACGGTGTCGTCGGGTTGCGGCTGCAGATAGCTGGCGGTGACACGCCCCTCTTGCTGCGCCACAAGACCGGTCATGCGGCCCCGATCCAGCAGGTTGGCGACCAGTGATGTGATGAACACTGTCTTACCCGACCGCGCCAATCCCGTGACGCCCAGCCGGATGACCGGTTCGAAGAATGTCTCGGATACACGGTCACCCACGGATTCGACGCCGCGCACCAGACTGTCTGCCAATGATGAGATGACCAAGCTGTCGCCCCGCAATTATCGTTTTGCCCAAGATAGGTAGCGGTTGCGGCACTTGCCAGAGCTTTCGCCCCCTTGCCCGTCCGACCAAGGCGCGATACCAGCGCCCCATGCCCAGATACGCGCTGCAAGTCGAATACCAAGGGGAACCGTTTGCCGGATGGCAGCGGCAAAAGGAGCTGCCTTCGGTTCAGGGCGCGATCGAACTAGCGCTTTCGCGGATCGAACCCGGAGACCACACAATCGCCGCCGCCGGTCGTACCGACGCGGGGGTTCACGCGCTAGGACAAGTGGCGCATTGCGATCTGGTCAAAGAATGGGACCCGTTCCGCCTGTCCGAGGCGTTGAATTATCACCTCAAGCCGCAGCCCGTTGCCATCGTGCAAGCCGCACGGGTGGATGATGATTGGCACGCACGGTTTTCGGCGCTTGAGCGCCAATATCTGTTCCGCATCCTGATGCGTCGCGCACCTGCAACCCACGACAAGGGGCAGGTCTGGCAGATCAATCATTCTCTGGACGTCGCGGCGATGCAAGCCGGGGCGGATATGCTGATCGGGCGGCATGACTTCACCACCTTCCGGTCCTCCATCTGTCAGGCCGCCAGCCCGGTCAAAACACTGGATGAGTTGCGGGTGGAACAGGTTCAGGGCTTCTCTGGCGCCGAAATCCACTTCCATGTTCGCGCCCGATCGTTCCTGCACAATCAGGTACGTAGCTTTGTTGGCACGTTGGAGCGCGTGGGGGCCGGAGCTTGGACGCCCGAAGACGTTCGCGATGCGCTTGAGGCGGTTGACCGTGCGGCCTGTGGGCCGGTTTGCCCGCCGCAAGGATTGTATCTGGCACGGGTAGGATATCCCGAACCGGTGTTTGGCTAAGTCTACAAGGCCCGCAGTAGCAGCCCGCTTGCAATCACGGCGATGATAAGACCCGCAACCAGTTCGATGGTCGGGGCCAGTACCGATGCAAAGCGCGTAGCCGAAGCAGAGGCCAACAACCCACTGCGCAACCCAAAGGATGTCCAACCGACCAAAGTGGTGACGGTTGCGGTGCCTAAAGCCATGGCGAATGCGCCCGCGATGCCGACCATTGCGATACCCATCTGCCATGTCAGAATCAGCACGAATAACGCGCCCGTACAGGGGCGTGCGGCTATGCCAGCGATCAGGATCAACGCCTCGCGCAAGCTGCCGACCTGAGCGACTTCTTCGGCCGTCGGGCCGTGGCGATGGCCGCAATCCGAGCAGGTTCCGTGGTTGTGGTGATGCTCCTGATCATGCGCATGGTGATGGTGGTCGTGCGTTTGAGAGGCCTGGATTTTGTGACGCCGCGCAAAACTGCGGATGGCGCGAAAAACCAGCCACAGGCCTATAGCGGCAATTGCGCCGTAGCTGATCGGTGCCATGACCTGTTCGGTCGTGCCTACAAGCGACTCGCGTGACATCTGGAATACCAATACCCCGGCATAAACCAGCACAACCGCCGTAACTGCTTGCCCTAGGCTCGACAGGACACTGATTGCAGAAAGTCGCCAAAACGCAACACGACGGCCAAGCCCGTATCCTCCGATCAGAACCTTGCCATGGCCCGGTCCGATGGCATGAAAAAACCCATATGCAAAACAGACCGTCAGTAGCGTTGCCACAGCTTCGGGCTGCTCGGCGCGTGCTGCGCGCAGGGCGCGGGCGATCTGGTTTTGGAATTCGCGCTGCTCTCCGGCAGCCCAAGCGGCCAGATGGTCAAAACCACCGCTGCCCCAGAACCACAGCAGCACCCCGCAGGCGATGGCAACGGGAACGATCAGGTATTTGGACATGAAAGCCGAATCTCGGTTGCGAATTTCTCACCGACCAGAGGGATATCGTTTTCTTCAAGGTCATACTCGGCATCCAGCGTCAGCAAAAAAGCCTGCATCTGGGCCAGTTCGTTGTCGATATCCGGATCGCTCCGTTCGATCTCACAGGTCGTGGGGCCCGAAACCAGAACCGGGCGGGTCACTTCGTATGCGGTATAAAAGCTCTCATCAAAGGCTTTGATCGACAGCGCATCCGCCGGAACAGGGTCTCCTTCGACCGCGCGCAGATGTGTGGTCACGATGCGGGCATCCTCGGTCGTGGCCTGCGGTTCAAGCGGGCCGGAAAGCGGGATCACGGTTTCGCCCATGCGAATGACCAGATCGCCATTGTAACCTTCGACCCACTGCGCGTCGAAGCCGCTTAAAAACTGCTCTTCGGCCTCGGTCAGCACGCCATCTGCATCCTGATCCAGTCGCATGTCTTCCAGAACCAGCAATGAATAGAACTCATCATAGGCCCAGGTCACACGCACATGGGTCAGGTTGCCTGCGTCATCGACCATGAACTCTAGCCCCGTGTCGATAAAAACATGGGGATGAGCCAGTGCCGGTATCGGCAGAAGGCAGGTCAAGGAGAAGGCAAGCCAGCGCATGTTGCAAAGATAGAATGCGCAGCGGGTATCGGCAATCCTACTAAACACCAGGCTGCAGAATCCCGCCATTTACTCCGGCGGGAACAGGACCAATGTCTGCAAAGCCGTCCCAACTGGCCCCTGCGTATCAAAAAGAACTGACTGCGACATACCGATCCCCGAGGGTTGCCAGTGCGAGATCGAGTCAGAGGCCAGCCAGTCCGAGACAGGCTCGCGGTGGACTTGCACAGTCAGGTCGGTATTCATGAAACCCATCTCAGATGTGGGCGCGTTCCACGATATGCCATTGCCGCAATCTGCAAGCGGGCAGAGCGCTTGGATCGGCGACGGGTCCTCTCCTTCCAGCAAGGCAGGTGTACGCATCCAGACGGTTTTCGGACCTGCCCCTTGCTTGCCATCAGCGGGATAGCCGATCTGGGAGTGATGGGCAAAACCGGGCAACTGATGGCGCATCTCACCGATCGGAAACGGGCCATCGACCATATCTTCGACCCTGGGCGCGGGCAGTTCGACATTGGGCACGGCCCCAAGGTCTTTGCGCACCATATGCATGGTTGTGGCGGTTGCGCAAAGCGTGTCGTCCAGATCATGTACGGTGACCCGTGTGGTCGCCAGCGTCTTGGTATGGCGTGTCGTCTCTGCCGCGACTCGCAAACCAGCCAGAGGCAATGGACGCAGCAGATCGACGGTCAACCGGGTCAACATCTTCTCAGGGCCAACTTCGGTTTCTGCCGCCCGCACGATCAATCCGCTGACTGGCCCAGCATGGCAATGATCGGCTGACCAAGGCCCGCGCGTGGGGTCATTTCCGACAAACACACCCTGCGCATTTTGGTGGAAATACGCCTTCCCCAACACATCCGATGTCATTGTGGTTCTGTCGCCTCAGACTTTTTCCTGCGTGTATTTCTTCAACTCGGCACGCGCGACCTGACGGCGATGCACGGCGTCAGGACCATCCGCCAGGCGCAGCGTACGCACATGGGTCCATGCATTTGCCAAGGGCGTATCCTGACTGATCCCCTGTGCGCCGAACATTTGCACGGCCTCATCGATCACCTTAAGCGCGACCTTGGGGGCAACGACCTTGATCTGGCTGATCCATGGGGCCGCCGCCCTTGCATCGCCCTGATCCATGTACCAGGCGGCCTTGAGGCACAGCAAACGGGCCATTTCGATCTCCATCCGACATTCGGCGATGATGTCGTAGTTTGCCCCCAGCTGCGCCAGTTTCTTCCCAAACGCCTGGCGCTGTAGTGAACGCTTGCACATCTGCTCCAGCGCAGACTCGGCCTGACCAATCGCGCGCATGCAATGGTGAATACGGCCCGGCCCCAAGCGACCTTGCGCAATCTCGAACCCGCGCCCTTCACCCAGTAGAATGTTTTCGGCTGGGACCCGGACTTCTGTGAAACGGATGTGCATGTGTCCATGGGGCGCATCGTCGTGGCCATAGACCTCCATCGGGCGCAGCACTTCGATCCCGGGCGCGTCTGCTGGGACCACGATCATCGACTGGCGCTGGTGCTTTGGCAGATCGTCCCCGCCGGTTTTGACCATCACGATATAGACCCTGCAACGCGGATCGCCCGCCCCAGACGACCACCATTTCTCGCCGTTCAGAACATATTCGGCCCCGTCCCTCACGCAGGACATCGAAATGTTGGTGGCATCTGATGAGGCCACATCGGGTTCGGTCATCAGATAAGCCGAGCGAATCTGCCCGTCGAGCAAAGGCTTCAGCCACTGCTCTTTCATCGCGCCTGACCCGTAGCGTTCAAACACCTCCATATTCCCTGTATCGGGCGCGGAGCAGTTGAAAACTTCGGCCCCCAAGGGCGTCTTGCCCATCTCCTCGGCGAAATAGGCGTATTCAACTGTACTGAGGCCAAAACCTTTGTCGCTGTCTGTCAGCCAGAAGTTCCAAAGCCCCGCCGCCTTGGCCTTGGCTTTCAGCCCCTCGAGAATCTCGGCCTGTCGCGCGGTATATTTCCAACGATCGCCTTTATTGATTTCTGCCTGATACTCATCTTCAAGCGGCATGACCTCGTCGTGAATCATATCTCTCACCCGCTGTAACAGGGCGCGGTTTTCCTCACGCAATCCGAAAGTCATGGTCATGTCTATTCCTTCCCTGTGGCGCAATGCGGGTCTTTGGCTTTGGTCCGAGGATGGCTTAGTGGCCATGAGCGTGTCCAGCTAAGTGACGGAACGTCATTCACGCAAATTGAGCCCGGTCCAGCATCAATGCGATGCCCAGCAGGGGGCCTGCGGTAAAATTAGCTAGAGCAAATCACAAGGGTGCAGCTGTGCTAGTTCGGGTGCTGGCCAAGGCAACGGCCTTTAAGGTGTCAGGATCCAGTTCCCATCAGCGGTCTTGCAGCGGCGCGTTCTGATATCGCGGGCCTGTGCAGCACCTTCAGGCTGCACAAAGTGCTGAAGTATAACACAATTGCCCTGAACGCTTTGCACGCGGATTGTCCCCTTCGAGCCGGTGTCCTGATTGAGCCAAGCCCTCTCCTGCCCCACGGATGGAGTGCCCGTCGACAGCAACGCGTTTGAGGTGTCGTTCAACACCTCAAAGTCAGCGGGGCTCAACCCCATTTCCGCGATGATTCGGGAAAGTGGTTTAGCCTGTGCTATTCCACCCACCCCTAGAAAAAGTGCAGCAACCAGCGCTGTGTAAACAAAGGCTTTCATCAAAGGGCCTCGCCGATTTGAATGACTTTCACGTCCATAGATATACCTCTATGCGTGTGCGGCCAAGCCCCACTTGGCCACCTTCAAATTATCCCGAACAAACCTTTCGCAAGGCGGGCGCTAGGTCCGCCCGTGAGATCGCCTCATATTGTGCCCAGACGAAGCAGAGGCATTTGATGACACATCCTAAATATTATGCACCGACAGGCGGACATCCGGGGCAAGAGCAACTGTTGACCGACCGTGCCATGTTCACCGATGCCTATGCGGTAATCCCCAAGGGCACGATGCGCGACATCGTCACCAGCTTTCTGCCTTTCTGGGAGAATACACGTCTTTGGGTCTTATCCCGGCCTTTGAGTGGTTTTGCCGAGACATTCTCGCAATACATAATGGAGGTGCAGCCCGGTGGTGGCAGCGATACGCCCGAAACCGATCCAAATGCGCAAGGGGTAATCTTCGTGGTCGAGGGCAGCGTCACGCTGACCCTGAACGAAGCGGATCATGTTCTTGAGATCGGTGGATATGCCTATATCCCCCCGGGCAGCGACTGGACGCTACACAACCATGGCGATTCAGTTGCCCGGTTCCATTGGGTGCGCAAGGCTTATGATGCAGTGCCCGGCCTGCCCGCCCCTGACCCGATCATCACCAATGAACGCGACGTGGTACCCAACGAAATGCCCAGCACCGAAGGCCGCTGGTCTACCACCCGCTTCACCGATCCGCAGGACCTGCGTCACGACATGCATGTCAACATCGTCAATTTCGAACCTGGTGGCGTGATTCCCTTTGCCGAAACCCATGTGATGGAACACGGCCTTTATGTGCTTGAGGGCAAGGCCGTTTACCGGCTCAATCAGGATTGGGTCGAGGTCGAGGCCGGTGACTACATGTGGCTGCGCGCTTTCTGCCCGCAGGCCTGTTACGCAGGCGGACCGGGACGGTTTCGCTATCTGTTGTACAAGGATGTGAATAGGCACATGCCGTTGTCTGTACCGTCTAGGTAGCTGACGATCGGGGCTTTACCGGGTCAAGTTCTGGTAAAGGGGTTCACAGAATCGCTGGAATCTGATGAAATCAAATGAGTTTTCAGCACTGGAGATTGTTCGATGTTACTGCGCGGTACGATGATTGCACTGGTTGCCACCCTTGGCCTTTCGGCGTTCAACGCCGCCCCGGTCGCAGCCAAGGAAGAAACCAAATCCGTTTTCGTCATGAGCCGCACATGGGCGGTGACGCAGGTCTCGGACGCGCCTGTGGTTTATCGGGCGACGCGGGATAATAACAATCTGAACCCCTTTGGCCCGCCGCCACGTCTTCGCACCATCCAGGCAATGGCCGCGATACAGAAGGCGACTGGCTGCAAGGCGATCTATTCCAGCATGTATCAGAACATTTCGGGCCAGTTCTTTTCGCAGGTCAGCTGCAACTGAAATTGGTACAATACTTTGATTGAGATCGCCTGATCTGCCTGCCATAGCTTGCGCATGAAACTCGCGATCAACGGATTCGGCCGTATCGGCCGCACCATTCTGCGTCAGGTCTTAAGCCTGCCGCAGCATTCGGATGTAGAACTAGTGCTGATCAACGATATCGCACCGCTGGAAACATGCGCATACCTGTTCAAATATGACAGCACGTTTGGCCCCTATCAGGGTTCGGTCACGACCGAAGGTGAAGCACTGAATATCGATGGCCGCGTTATTCTGATGTCTCACAGCGCCGATTTGGCACAGGTCGATCTGTCCGGCGTCGATGTCATGCTCGATTGCACCGGCATCGCGCGAACATCCGACGTGGCCAGCCGGGGCTTGACTGCTGGGGCGGATAAAGTGTTGATTTCCGGTCCGTCACCCGCTGCCGAAGTCACACTGGTGCTGGGGGCAAACGAAGATCAATTGGGCAGCGCACGGATCGTTTCAAATGCATCCTGCACCACCAATGGTCTGGCACCGCTCGTCAAGCTGATTGATGAAATCGGCGGGCTTGTGTCCGGGCACATGACCACCATCCACTGCTATACAAACAGCCAGCCGATGGTCGATGCGCCACGCGGGGATTTGGCCCGATCGCGCGCCGGGGCATTGTCGATGGTGCCCACGACCTCGAGCGCGACGCATTTGATTGATATCGTCTTGCCAGACCTGGCCGGTCGTGTGTCGGGGGCCGCGGTGCGTGTTCCGACGGCCAGCGTATCTGCCGTTGATCTTGTCGCCACGCTTGAACGTGGCATGAGCGCTGAGCAGTTCGACCAAGCCTTTCGCGACGCGGTCGCAGCTTCTGCCGTGCTGGGATGGACCGATCTGCCCTTGGTGTCATCTGATTTGCGGTCCCGCCCTGAGTCACTGGTGGTGGCGGGGCCCGAGACGCGCATGATTGGAGAGAGGCAGATCAGGGTCTTTGGCTGGTACGACAATGAATGGGGGTTTTCAGCCCGCATGCTGGATGTCGCGCGCCTGATGGCAAACGCCGGGTAATCCGCAGCGCTGAAGCACGCTGCGGATTACTTCAAGACTTCAATCGTGAGGTAGGCTACCCGCCCCGTGACCGGCCATACCCCCTGAAACCTCTTCAGTCGATTCTTCGGCCAATTCTTCTGGCAGGACCAAATTCAGTACAATGGCGATCAGCGCTGCGGGCAGCAGGCCGCTGGTCATCAGGATACGAAGTGTATCAGGTAGGTGCTGAACCGCGCCGGGTTCCAGCTGCAACCCAAGACCGATCGACAGCGAAATCGCAAAGATCACCATGTTGCGACGGTTCCAATCCACGTCTGACAGCATCGAGATACCTGCCGCGACCACCATGCCGAACATGACGATCACACCACCGCCCAGTACTTCGATAGGCACGGTGCGGATAATTGCCCCGACTTTTGGCACAAGGCCACACAGGATCAGGAAGATAGCTCCACAGGTCACAACATGGCGGCTCATGACGCCCGTCATCGCAATCAAACCGACATTCTGGCTGAACGAAGTATTGGGAAAACCGCCGAACATACCGGCAACGGCAGTACCGAAACCATCGGCATAAGTCGCGCCCGCGATTTCTTTGTCGGTTGCTTCGCGACCTGCACCACTTTTGGTGATTCCCGATACGTCACCGACGGTCTCGATGGCCGAGACAAAAGACATCAGACAAAAGCCGATCACGGCGGCCAGAGAGAACTCAAACCCATATTTGAACGGTACGGGCAGAGCAAAAGCTGAGGCGCGTGACCAACTTGTGCCAATGGCCTCGAACGTCACCATCCCGACCATCAGGGCATAGACGTAGCCGATGGCCAAACCAACCAGTACGGCAGACACCGACAGCATACCGCGTGCAAAGAACTTGAGGCCAAGCGTCACAACAACCACAACCAAAGCTGCCGACCAGTTAAGCAGCGATCCGTATTCCGGGGTGCCAATCGCAGGCACACCACCAGCGGCGTATTGAATACCGACCTTGACCAGCGCCAAACCGATCATTGTTACGACAAGTCCGGTGACCAGCGGCGGAAGCGCAAACCGTATCTTGCCTATGAAGAGGCCAAGAAAGGCATGAAACAAGCCGCCAACCAGGACACCGCAAAACAGCGCCCCTAAGGCATCCACGCCTTTTCCGGCGACCAGAGGGATCATGATGGGCAAAAACGCAAAGCTCGTTCCCTGTACAATCGGCAGAGCCGCTCCAACCGGGCCAATCGTGATAGTCTGCAGCAGGGTCGCCAGCCCAGCGAACAGCATCGACATCTGGATCAGGTACAGCAATTCGGGAAAATCCGGGGAGTTCGACCCAAATCCAAAACCGGCAGCACCCGCCACGATGATGGCCGGTGTCACGTTCGAGATGAACATCGCCAAAACGTGCTGAATGCCCAGCGGTATCGCCTTGTGCAAGGCGGGTGTGAAGTTCGGGTCCCGAAGCTGTTCGGGCGTCCCTATCGAAGTTTCAGCCATGATCTCATTGTCCTCCCTAAGATCCAATGGGGTTCTTACCGCTTCTCCGGCGGCTTCGGTTCTGGTTTCAGCGGTTGACCACCTCGTACGGTGTGCTGAACCAGTATTCCTCCAAGTTCGGGCCTTCCCCGATCCGATCAACGACTGCGAACAGACCGGGTCCATGCAAGGGTGTCAGAACTCCGTGCCATGTTCCCCGGTGATAGTTCACCGCCTGTCCTGGCTGTGTAATGAACGCGCGAGGACGACCCGGTTGCCCCTCCTCATCCGGGGCGACGATCACGAGAAAGGGCTGGTGAGTCATCGGAATGAACGCCTGGCTGCCGTCAGGATGACGCTCAACCATCTCTAGCTGATAAGGCAGTTCGCGTGGGTTGGCGTTGAACAGGCTGATACCCGCGCGGGCGTCCGCGAAATCCAGCCTCGCCCGATCATGATACCGCCCGCACTGGTCCTGATTGATGATCTTGTCGGGCTCGCCCGAGATATCGATCAGATCACCAAACGGCGCGAAAGCCTCAGCCGAGATCGGTTCAACGACAATCTGAGTCATGAGGGCAGCACATCGCGCAAACGGAACTCGGCAATCCGCTCGACCTGTCGGCAGGCCTCGGCGAACTCGGTTTCGCGATCCTGTTCGATGCGCCGTTCGAATGCGTTTAGGATCGAAGCCTTATTGTGGTCCCGTACGGCAATGATGAACGGAAAGCCGAATTTTTTCGTATAGCGCTGGTTCAGTTCGGTGAAGGTGGCGCGTTCCTCATCCGTCAGCGCATCAAGCCCTGCCGAGGCTTGCTCGGACGTGCTTTCCTGTGTCAGCCGCTTAGCCTGCGCCAGTTTTCCCGCGAGATCAGGGTGGGCCGTCAAAACGCCCAACCGTTCCTCGGTTGAGGCGGACCGGAACATGCGGGTCAAAGCATTGTGTAATCCGCCTGCCGTGTCATGCGCCGCGCCCAATTCCAGATCATAGGCGCGCTCGGCGATCCAAGCGGAATGCTCGAAGATACCTCCATACGCAGAGACGAATTCTTCGCGGCCCATTTGCGAGGGTTGTGGACGCTCAGCCGCCGGGTGCTTTTCGGCCCAATGCTCGGCAATCTGCAATCGCGTCGCGAACCACACGTCCGAGAACCCGCGCGCGTAATCCAGAAACCGTTTCAGCGCCATGACGCGTCCCGGTCGCCCGATCAGGCGACAGTGCAAACCGATCGACAGCATCTTGGGCGCGCCAGCTTCGCCTTCCGCATAAAGCGCGTCGAAACTGTCTTTCAGATATGAATAGAACTGATCCCCGGCGTTGAACCCCTGTGGCGTCGCAAAGCGCATGTCGTTGCAATCCAGCGTGTAGGGAACAATCAACTGATCCCGACCACCGGTTTGCATCCAGTAGGGTAGATCGTCTGCATAGGTATCGGCAACATAAGCAAAGCCACCTTCCTCGGCGACCAGACGCACGGTGTTGTCCGAACAGCGCCCAGTGTACCAGCCGCGCGGGCGATCCCCTACGACTTCGGCATGCAGACGGATCGCTTCGGCGATCTGGGCCCGTTCTTCTGCCTCAGGCATATCCTTGTGCTCGACCCATTTCAGGCCATGGCTGGCAATCTCCCACCCTGCCGATTTCATCGCCGCAACCTGATCTGGCGAACGCGCTAACGCGGTAGCCACACCATAAACGGTGATCGGTAGGTCTTTCATCAAGCGATGCAGGCGCCAGAACCCCGACCGCGAGCCGTATTCATAGATCGATTCCATGTTCCAATGACGCTGGCCCGGCCACTGCGCCGCCCCAACGATCTCGGACAAGAAGGCCTCGGACGCAGCGTCCCCGTGCAGAACACAGTTTTCTCCACCTTCTTCGTAGTTCAACACAATCTGCACAGCCAGTTTCGCCCCGCCAGGCCATGCGGCGTCAGGTGGGTTGGCTCCGTATCCGATCATATCGCGGGGGTAACGAGGCGGCTGCATAGGGTCTTCCAGTCCGATTAGGTGTTTTGACAGCTTTACCGCAGAAACGGTCTATTGATTATCAAATCAATCCGAACACTGTTTCCACTTCTTTCGGCATTTCAACCATTTTGCGGTTTGGCCCAGACTGTGGCACACCAAAAGAAACACATAGGAGAGACCCTTGGCTGGCTATCTGACAACCCACGTTCTCGACACGGCGCGCGGCTGCCCCGCTGAGGGGTTGAAAATCGCGCTCTACAAAGTGTCAGGGAACTCGCACCGTAAACTGGTCGAGATGGAAACCAACGCGGATGGCCGAACCAATAGCCCGATCTTACCGCAGGACGACTTTAAAACCGGCACTTATGAGCTGATATTCTTCGCCGGAGATTACCTGCGCGCGACGGGTCAGGATGGCGATGATCCTCTGTTTCTGGATCAGGTGCCGATCCGCTTTGGCATGTCCGATGCGGACGCGCACTACCACGTTCCGCTGCTGTTGTCCCCCTACGGCTACTCGACCTACCGGGGCAGCTAGCCCTAGACTTCGGCGCTTCGAACCACTTTGCCGATCCGGTCAATCATGAAATCCATAAACAGCCGCGCCTTCGGGTCCTGATGGCGGCGATGCGTATACAGGCAGGCCATTTGCACGGGAACCGGAGGCGTCTTCATCGCCACCGGGATCAGCCTCCCCGCCTTCAAGTGCTCTGACACCTCAAAAACGGGTTTCATGGCAATACCTTGCCCGGACAGCGCCCAATCGGTCAAAACATCACCATCGTCACATTCATACCTGCCCGAGACAGCAAATCGTTTCGGGCCATCGGGTGTTTCCAGCATCCACTGAAACTCTGCCGCGCCGGGGAAGCGCAGGTTCAAGCATTCATGCTTGCCTGAAATCAGATCGGATCCAGCTTCTGGCATCCCACATCGGCGCACGTAATCAGGGGCTGCACATAGCACACGCTGGCAATCCGCAATCTTGCGAATGCGCAATGTACTGTCTTCGGGCTGACCGATGAAAAAAGCCAGATCCAAGCCTTCAGTGGTCAGATCAACCGAGCGGTCTGTCAGTCTTAGACGCACATCAATCTCAGGGTATTCTGACAGAAAATCAGGCACATGAGGCGCCAATAACCGGCGCCCGACGCCCAAGGGCGCAGCAACAAACAGAGACCCGCGGGGGGCTTCGGTCAGATGCGTGACTTGGGCCTCTGCCTCATCAACTGCATCCAGAACCGCAACCGCGCCGGGGTAGAACGCCCGTCCCTGTTCCGTTGGTGTCAGGTTCCGGGTTGTGCGCTGAAACAGGCGTACTCCCAGATGATCCTCCAACTGCGAAATTCGCGCCGACGTCACCGCAGGTGAAATTCTCATATCCCGCCCGGCGGCTGACATGCTGCCCAAGTCATAGACCCGGACAAAGGTTCGAATGTTGTCGAGATAGGACATCTTATCGTTTTTTTTGATACAGTTTGACAATATACGGGAATACCGAAGAAAAGCCCGTTTGCCTAGTGTGGCGCAACGCAATCGGAGACATAAGCATGTACGACTTCGCCGTGTTCTGGGATTGGATTGGTTTTGGCGTGCGCTGGTTGCACGTTATCACCGCGATTGCCTGGATCGGATCATCCTTCTACTTCATCGCGCTGGATCTTGGTTTGAACCGCGATATCCCCGGACCGGCGGACGGCGAGGAATGGCAAGTCCATGGCGGAGGATTCTATCACATCCAGAAATATCTCGTCGCTCCGGAGCGTATGCCCGACCACCTGACCTGGTTTAAATGGGAAAGCTACGCCACATGGCTCAGCGGTGCCGCGCTACTGATGATCGTCTACTGGGTAGGCGGAGAGCTCTATCTGATCGATGCCCAAAAGGCGGATCTGGCGCTATGGCAAGGCATATTGATCTCGGCTGCCTCGCTGACTGTCGGTTGGCTGGTCTACGATTTTCTTTGCAAGTCGGGATTGGGCGAGCGTCCGACATTGCTGATGGTTCTTCTGTTCGTGCTGCTGGTGATTATGGGCTGGGGTTATAACCAGATATTCACCGGTCGCGCGATGATGCTGCATCTGGGGGCCTTCACGGCCACAATCATGACCGCAAATGTGTTTTTCATCATCATGCCAAACCAGCGCATTGTGGTGGACGATCTAAAGAACGGGCGCACACCTGATCCGAAATACGGCAAGATCGCCAAGCTGCGTTCGACCCACAACAACTATCTGACATTGCCGGTCGTGTTTCTGATGTTGTCGAACCACTATCCGCTGGCTTTTGCGACCGAGTACAATTGGATCATCGCCGCGCTGGTCTTCCTGATGGGTGTCACGATCCGGCACTATTTCAACACCCGCCATGCGCGCGCTGGAAACCCAACCTGGACCTGGTTGGTAACGGCTTTGCTGTTCATGACCATCATGTGGTTGTCGACCGCTTCGATGAACGACCCGTTGGAAGAGGCCGAAGCACGGCAACTAACTCCCTACGAACAGAAATTTGCATCAGCGGATGGCTTTGAAGAAGCACAGGACATAGTTCTGGGTCGCTGTTCTATGTGCCACGCGCGCGAGCCTGTCTGGGAAGGCATCCTGTGGGCACCCAAAGGTGTCCTGCTGGAAACAAAAGCTGACATTGCTCAGAACGCGCAGCAGATTTATCTGCAATCCGGCGTCACACATGCCATGCCTCCCGCGAACGTGACCTATATGGAACCTGAAGACCGGGATGCGATTGTTCGCTGGTTCCGAAATGCCGGTCTGTAGCGGATTGGCACACGAGTTTGCCAATAAAAACACCTGAACTTTGTTTAGTTCTTCCCCTAAGCGCCGTCAGATGCTCTAAATGAATTCAACACGCCGCATTCGTTTTGTTTCGCGGCCATAGCGATTTCGACTTGGGGCAGTTGGAGCCAGACAATGACAGGGAGCAGACCGCGCAGCGATCTGAGAGGCTGGCTTTTTGGTGCGTTTGTGGCCTTGTCCCCCAATCTTGCTACCGCGCTAGAAACGACCCTATCCGCCCCTGGTGCATCTGAAGATCTGGTCGACCGCTTGGAAGAGACTTCATCCATCTTCACCTCGGAATCGCGTGGTCTTGATACGTCACTGGAAATACTGTCGGCAGCTTTGTCCGACTACCGCACCATCGTTCAGATCATGTACGACGAAGGCTATTTCAGCCCCGTCGTCAGCATCAAGCTTGACGGGCAGGAAGCCGCCAAAATCAATTCGCTGAACGTTCCAGCCCAATTCAAACGGGCGACTATCCTTGTCACACCAGGGCGGAAGTTCAAGTTCGGAACGGCTGTCGTGCAACCGCTGGCACCGGGCACGGAACTGCCCGAAGAGTTCGCCACGGGTAAGACCGCGACCACCGGAGCGATCCAACAGGCGGCTTCGGCCGGGGTGCAGGGCTGGCGCGATACAGGCCATGCCAAGGCGGAAGTGGAAGATCAGAAAGTAATAGCGCGCCATGCGCAGGCACGGCTGGACGCGACAATTGATCTGGCTCCGGGGCCAAGGTTGCGGTTCGGCAAAATGATCATTCAGGGCGATACAAATGTCCGCCATCGATCGATCGAGAAAGTCGCAGGCTTCCCGTCGGGTGAGGTTTATTCGCCTGAACAGGTCCAAAAGGTTGGCACCCGCCTGCGGCGCACCGGCACATTCGCTACGGTTTCGCTCAAGGAACATGAAGAACCCAACCCGGATGGCACGCTTGATTTCGACGCGACGTTTGAAGACCTGCCACCGCGCCGCCTGACCTTTGGGGCCGAGATTGCCTCGCGCGACGGGGTTGATCTTACAGCTACGTGGACCCATCGAAACGTTTTCCGGCGAGCCGAAAGGCTGCGGTTCGAGGCGGCAATCCGCAATATCGGCGGTGCCGAGGATATCGATGGACGCATTGGTCTGCGGCTGGATCAACCTGATCGTCTGGGCCCTGACGACAATACATTCTGGAGCGCGCTGTTGGAGCGGCGCAATACCGAAAACTACAACGTCACCGTCGCCTCGCTTGCCTATGGTGCACGCCGCACATTCTCTGACCGCCTCTACGCCGAAGCCTCGGCAGGTTTCCAATGGTCGGACGCAGATGACGCCTATGGCGATGGGCGCAAGTTTCGATACTTCATTCTTCCGTTCCGGTCAGAATGGGATGAACGCGACAGCAAGGTCAGCGCGACGCGCGGTTATTATCTAGACTCGCAAGTCATGCCCTTTGTCGGGTTCTCCGGGTCGGATACCGGCCTGAGAATGTTCTTTGACGGTCGCGCCTATAACGATCTGGGCACCGCCGGTCGGCTGGTGTTGGCAGGCCGGGTGCAGTTGGGATCGGTCCTCGGACCTCCGGCAGATGGTGTGACTCCAGATTTCCTGTTCTTCTCGGGTGGTGCCGGTACAGTACGGGGTCAGCCATTTGAAAGCCTAGGTATCCCCGTCGGGGATGGTGTCGCCGGTGGCAAATCCTTTCTGGGGCTCTCAGCCGAGGTCCGAGGCAAAGTCACTGACGCAATCTCGTTGGTTGGGTTTTATGACTACGGTGTGGTCGACACGTCCTCATTCATCGGCAGCGGCGCGGAAGAGCATTCTGGCGCGGGCCTTGGAATCCGTTATGATCTGGGCGGCTTCGGGCCCTTGCGCTTTGACCTTGCGGTGCCGGTTCAGGGCGATACGGGTGACGGGCTGCAATTCTACCTCGGGATCGGGCAGGCCTTTTGATGCGTCGCGTTGTATATCCCTTGTTGCTAAGTTCAGCAGCGATCACCGTTCCCATCGCGGCGACCGCTCAGGACGAGGGCGGCAGCATGATCGAGCAGTTTCTGCAAGATACCCTGTCCGGTGATGATCAGAATGTGCGGGTGATCGGCCTTGAAGGTGCCTTAAGTTCGCGTGCGACGATTCAGGAAATCACAGTCGCCGATGACGACGGCGTCTGGCTCACCATTAAAAACGCTGAATTGGACTGGAACCGATTGGCACTGCTGCGCGGTCGGTTCTCGGTCAACACACTATCGGCGCAGGAAATCGATATCGCCCGCGCACCCGGTACAACAACAAAGGACGCACCGCCCCCTTCAGCCGAAACCCAACCCTTCCAACTACCTGAGCTTCCGGTTTCGATCGAAATCGGAGAGCTGCGCGTCGATGACCTGTCTTTAGGTGAGCCGCTGATCGGCATCGCTGCCGAGCTTGCCGTGAACGGCAACCTATCGCTGGCTGATGGAACACTGGATACTACGCTGGATATCGACCGACTGGACCGCGCCGGGGACACGATTGATCTGAAAGCAGGCTTTCAGAACGACAGCCGCCAGATCGATCTGGACTTGACCGTAGCCGAAGCCTCAGGCGGTCTGATCGCAACGGCCCTGTCCATCCCCGATGCCCCGCCGCTCGAGCTGACTGCAAAAGGCTCGGGGCCGATAACGGATTTTAATGCTGATATCGGTCTAAGCAGCGATCAGCAGCTTCGCGTGTCCGGTCAGGTACGACTGCGCACAGCCGAAGAGAGTGACAACGCCTCCGATGGAATCGCGTTTACTGCCGATGTCGGAGGCGACCTGACGCCGTTTCTGGCCGAAGAGATGGACACGTTCTTCGGTACCGACACACGGCTGTTCGTAGATGGGCGCACCCATTCTGACGGGGCGCTGGATGTATCGGATATCGAGATTACCTCGGAAGCACTGGACCTCAAAAGCGAACTCAGCCTTGCTTCGGGCGGTGTTTTGAAACTGGTCGCCCTGCAAGGTCGTATCACGCCGCCGGAAGGTGACAAGGTCGTCCTGCCCGTCAGCGGCGGCGATACGTCAATCGGCGCGGCGCAGATTTCGGCCTTGTACAATACCGAGAATGGCAATCTCTGGGACCTGAGCCTGACGACCAACAAGATTGAAACCCCCAACCTGAACCTCGATCATGCACGGATCAGCGGGCAAGGCACGCTAGATCAATCCAGCGGGCTGTCGGTCGATGGCGATCTGCAGGCTGTGCTCGATGGCATTGATCTGACAGATGTCGCACTGAATGCCGCCGTCGGAAATCAGATCACACTGGATGGACAGTTCGAGTACGGCAGCGACCAGACATTGCAATTGTCCGGGGTCGAACTGGTCGGCAGCGACTATACCCTAGACGCTGATGCGTTGATCAGCGGGCTTGCGACCGGGTTGCAGGTTGATGGCACGGCACTGCTGCAGGCGACCGACCTGTCGCGGTTCTCGGACCTGGCACAGCTTCAGCTTGGTGGCGAGGCTTCGGTCCAGGTGGCTGGAAAGGGCTCGCCACTGGAACGCAGCTTTGACGGCAAGGTCACGGTGAATGGGCGTGATCTGGTGACCGGGCGTGACGATATTGATCCAATGATCACGGGTGAAACCGAAATCGTTCTGGATGCCAAACGCGACACCGACGGGGTAACAATTCGCGATTTCACCGTGAATGGCGACGCTCTGACAGCGCAGGCCAGCGGCACGGTCACGACGCCAAATGGCAATCTGACAATTGACGGTCAGGCCAGCGTGAACGCCCCAAATCTGGCGGTGTTCTCAGGCATCGCACAGCGTGATCTGGCGGGCGCATTACAGGCCCGGCTGGATGGCAAAGGCACCGTACAGACGTTGGAATTCGACGGCCAAGCCAGCGTGATCGGAACAAATATCGAAACCGGGATGAGCGAGTTCGACCCGCTGTTGAAAGGCCGGACATCAATCAATCTGGACGGTGCGCATTCGGGCAACCAAATCGTTATTCGAAACGCCACGGTCAAAAGTGCTGCTATTACTGCTGAGGTAGGCGCAACCATCGATGACCCCACCGGAAACATCGCGGTGGATGGAAGCGCCAAGCTGAACGCCCCCGACCTGTCTTTGTTCTCCGGCCTCGCCGGGCTTGATCTGGCCGGGTCGATTGATGCCGACGTCACCGGTCGGGCCGCGCAAAGCAGCAAGGCCTTTGATATCAAAGGCAACCTGAGCGCAGACGACCTTGCCACGGGTATCCAAGCCGTAGATGCGTTGGTACAGGGACGAACCACGCTGAACGTGGATGCCGCCAACGATGATCAGGGGCTGAACATCCGCACTTTCAGTCTGAACGGAACCGCGCTGACCGCAGATGCATCGGGCCGATTGGATCGGGAGGCCGGTGGCCTCGATTTCTCGGCCATGCTGGACGACATCGGCCGTCTATCTTCGACATTGTCCGGGCCGCTCACGCTGGATGGCAACGTCGCCCCGACAGGGTCCGGTTTGGAAGGCAATGCGCGCCTGCAGGGACCTGATAGCTCGTACGCCAATTTAACCGGAACCGTAGAAACTGGTGGCACCGCGGATCTAAATTTTGACGCCCGCCTGAATCGGGTCGAACGTTTTGTGCCCGATTTCCCCGGAACCGTCGCCGCCAGTGGTACCGCCCGCCGCGACGCCGGGATGTGGACCATCGACGCAAAGGCTAATGGCCCCGCCGATATCAATACAACGGTTGCCGGGACCTTTAACGAAACCAGCGGCGAAGCGGACCTGAAGATGCAGGGCGGTGTCAACATCGGTATCGCCAATGCATTTATCTCTCCCAACAATCTGGCCGGTACTGCCCGGTTCGATCTGGCCCTGAAAGGGGCACCTGCGCTGGATGCGCTTAGCGGAACGATTTCAACATCCGGCGCGTCGATGGCCTTGCCCGATGTGGGACAGACAATCACTGGCATCGGGGGTTCCGTAAACATCGCGCAAAGCCGCGCCACGATTGCACTGCAGGGTGGGTTACGCGCGGGCGGAGAGTTTACCGTCAACGGCCCGATTGATCTGACCCCACCCTTCAACGCCCAGATAACCACGGCGCTCAACAATCTCGTGCTGACAGACAAGCTGCTCTATGAGACCACATTGAACGGTCAGATCGCCCTGACCGGGGCATTGGCCGGTAACAGTTCGCTGGCCGGGCAGATCAACTTTGGCGAAACCAACATCAATCTTGCAGCCGCCGCAGGAGCAGTTGGCGCAGCACCAATTCCGACGATCCAACACCTGAACGAAAGCCGTGCCGGTTTCGTAACGCGGGAACGCGCCAATCTGGTGGAAACCGAGGATGAGACTAAAAGCAACTCGCGCATGTCGCTCGACATCGGATTGCTTGCACCCAAGGCAGTTTTTGTCCGAGGACGCGGCGTGAACGCGGAACTGGGCGGTCGCATACAAATTGGTGGAACTACAACTTCTGTTGTGCCGTCAGGCCAGATTGAGCTTATCCGCGGTAATATCGATATCCTTGGTCGCCGCCTTGCGCTGACTAAGGGTGTGGTCACTCTGCAGGGTGACCTGACGCCATATATCGAGTTTGAATCGTCCTCCAGCACCTCGGACGGCACCGCAACGATCGAGATCGCCGGGCCGCTGGACTCACCCGAGGTCGACGTTTTCTCAGATCCTGAACGCCCGACCGAGGAAGCGCTTGCAATGCTCTTGTTCGGCAACCGGTTCTCAGAACTGTCACCGTTTGTCATTGCGCAGATGGCGGCCTCATTGGCCCAACTCAGCGGCGCCGGCGGGGATACTACCAAAGGGGTGCGCGAGGCCACGGGCCTGGACACTATCGACCTTGGCGCGACTGAGGGCGGTGGGGGCAGCCTTGGTGCGGGCGCATATCTAAGCGACAATCTCTACACCGATTTCACCGTCAATACAGAAGGTGACACCGAGGTGAACTTGAACCTCGACGTCACCGACAGCTTCACGGTTCGCGGCACGGTGGATGGCCGGGGCGAGACGGGTTTGGGTATCTTTTTCGAACGCGACTACTGAAAATACAGGCGACCCCAAAGGGCCGCCTTTTTTCAGTTGATTGAAGACTATTCTGCCGCGACGGCGTCTGCGATCTTTTCGACGCGAATTGCCGAGAACTTGAACTCGGGGATCTTGCCATAAGGATCGATGGCCGAGTTGGTCAGGATATTCGCCGCCGCCTCGACATAGGCGAACGGGATGAACACCATATCCTCGGCAATCGCCCGGTCGGCCCGCACCATGATTTCAATCGAACCGCGGCGAGTAGTCAGACGAATCATATCGCCCGGCTCAATCCCCATCAGTTTCAATGTACGCGGGTTCATCGAGCAGTTCGCTTCAGGTTCCACGGCATCCAGAACGTTGGACCGGCGGGTCATCGACCCCGTATGCCAATGCTCCAGCTGGCGCCCAGTGGTGGCGATCATCGGGTATTCATCATCCGGGGCCTCATCCGGTGGGATGACACTGGCTGGCGTGAACCGGGCGCGACCATCCGCACGTGGGAAACCATCGCCGAACACAATCGCCTGACCTGGGTCTGTCTCGGACAGTGACGGATAAGTTATCGTCTCCGTCTCAAGCCGTTCCCACGTGATGTTGTCGAGCGAATTCATCGTCAGCTTCATCTCAGCAAAGACCTGAGAAACATCGGAATAATCCCAGTTCAAACCGATCCGCTGCGCCAGCTCAACGGTGATCTTCCAATCCTCGCGCGCTTCGCCCGGAGGGTTAACGGCAGGTCGCACACGCTGTACCTGACGGTTGGTGTTCGACACGGTGCCGTTCTTCTCATAGAGCGCTGAGGCGGGCAGAATGATGTCGGCATAGTTCGCCGTTTCGGTCAGGAAGATATCCTGCACGATCATCAGTTCCAGCTTAGCCAGCGCGTCGCGCGCGTGACTCACATCGGGGTCGGACATGGCGGGGTTTTCCCCCTGGATGTACATACCCTTGATTTTGCCCGCATAAGCCTGATCGATGATCTCGGTGACGGTCAGCCCCTTCTCGTTCGAGAAGTCGCGGTCGTCATTCCAGACGTTGGTGAACTTGGCCCGAATGCCGTCGTCGGTAACGGACTGATAGTCCGGCAGGAACATCGGGATCAGGCCCGCGTCTGAGGCACCTTGCACGTTGTTCTGACCGCGCAACGGGTGAAGACCCGCACCGGGTTTACCAACATTGCCGGTCATCAGAGCCAACGAGATCAGGCAGCGCGAGTTGTCGGTGCCGTGGATGTGCTGGCTGACACCCATACCCCAGAAAATCAGACCGGCCTTGGCTTGTGCAAAGGTGCGCGCCACTCGGCGCAGTTGATCCGGTTCGATGCCACAGATCGGCGACATAGCCTCAGGCGTGAACTGGCGCAGGTGTTCTTTTTCGGCTTCCCAGTTTTCGGTCCAGCGGTGGATGTACCGGCTGTCATAGAGCTCTTCTTCCACGATCACGTTCATGATCGCGTTCAGCATCGAGACATCCGCACCCGGACGGAATTGAAGCATCTCATCAGCAAACTTGCGCATCCCAACGCCGCGCGGGTCCATAACGATCAGCTTGCCACCACGTTTGGTGAACTGCTTGAAGTAGGTCGCAGCGACAGGGTGGTTTTCAATCGGGTTGGCCCCGATGATGATCGCCACATCCGCGTTTTCGATCTCGTTGAAGGTCGCGGTCACAGCACCCGAGCCCACATTCTCAATCAGGGCCGCAACAGATGACGCGTGGCACAGACGGGTGCAGTGGTCGACGTTGTTGTGGCGGAAGCCCTGACGGATGAACTTCTGGAACAGATAGGCTTCTTCGTTGGTGCACTTGGCCGAGCCGAAGCCTGCAACGCTGCGCGGGTCTTCGTCGCGCAAGTCTATCAGCTTGGTCGCGGCCAAATCCATCGCCTCTTCCCACGTTGCTTCACGGAAATGGGTATCCAGGTTGCCGGGATCGACGTTCAATCCCTTGGCTGGAGCATCCTCGCGACGGATCAGCGGCTTGGTCAGGCGATGCGGATGGTGAATGTAGTCAAAGCCAAAGCGGCCTTTGACGCACAGACGACCTTCGTTTGCGGGGCCGTTGATGCCCTCGACATACTTCACCTTACCGTCTTTGACCTTGAGCGAAACCTTACAGCCCACGCCGCAGAACGGGCAGACGCTTTCCGTTTCCGAGTCGTAGTCCTTGCTGTCGCCTCGCTGCTGGTCATCCAGTACGGTTGCTGGCATCAAAGCACCGGTCGGGCAGGCCTGCACGCATTCACCACAAGCCACACAGGTCGAAGCACCCATCGGGTCGTTCTGGTCGAACACCACCTGCGCTGTGTGGCCACGACCGGCCATACCAATCACGTCGTTGACCTGCACGTCGCGGCAGGCCCGGACGCAGAGGTTGCAGTTGATGCAGGCGTCCAGATTGACGCGCATCGCAACGTGGCTGTCATCCAACAGCGGGATTTTCTCGGCCTCTTTCGCCGGGAAACGGCTGTCGCTGACATGGTTCAGCTTGGCCATATCCCAGAAGTGGCTGGAGGTGTCGTGCGCTTCCTCAGGCTGATCCGCGACCAACAGCTCCATGACCATCGCGCGCGATTTCTCGGCCCGGTCGCTGTCGGTCTTAACCACCATGCCGTCGGCTGCCGGACGGATGCACGAGGCGACCAGCGTGCGCTCGCCTTCTACCTCGACCATGCAGGCACGGCAATTGCCGTCGGGTTTGTAACCGGGTTGCGGCTTGTGACACAGGTGAGGGATAGTGAACCCCTGCCCCTTTGCGGCTTCCCAGATGGTCCAGCCCTCGGGCACGGTGACATCTTCGCCATTCAGGTTGAAGGTGACGGTCTTGTTTGGGCTTGCATCAAGCATGGCTGTCTCCCTCAGATTTCGTCAGCGAAATGTTTCATGACCAGGCGGATCGGGTTCGGGGCCGCCTGCCCCAGACCGCAGATCGAGGCATCGCCCATGACCTGACACAGGTCTTCCAGCAGTTCCTGATCCCATTTGTCGGCTTGCATCAGCTTGACCGCCTTTTCGCAGCCTGCACGGCAGGGCGTGCACTGGCCGCAGCTTTCGTCTTCGAAGAAGCGCAGCATGTTCAGTGCCGCATTGCGTGCGGTGTCCTGATCGGACAGAACCACAACCGCAGCGGACCCGATGAAGGTGCCATGCGGTTGCAACGTGTCGAAATCCAGCGGGATGTCATCCATCGATGCAGGCAACAGACCCGAGGATGGACCACCCGGCTGATAAGCCTTGAAGGTCTGGCCCCCGGCCATGCCTCCGGCAGCCTCGATCACGTCCAGAATGGTCGAGCCAGCGGGCAGAAGGTAAACGCCCGGCTTTGCGACACGACCCGAGACCGAATAGCTACGCAAACCCTTGCGACCGTTCTTTTCGGTGCTGTTAAGGCATTCAGGCCCTTCACGGCAAACTTTGGTCACCCAATAGAGCGTCTCGACATTGTGCACCAAGGTCGGACGGTCAAAGACCCCAACCTGCGCCACGAACGGAGGACGATGACGCGGCAGTCCTTTTTTGCCTTCGATCGACTCGATCATCGCGGATTCTTCACCGCAGATGTAAGCGCCAGCACCACGGCGCAGGTCGATATAGCCTTCTTCGACGATCCCGGCTTGTTCGAGCGCGGTAATCTCACGACACAGGATTTCCAGAACTGCCGGGTATTCGTCGCGCATATAGATAAAGCAGGTCTCTGCCTCGACGGCCCAAGCGGCGATCAGCATCCCTTCGAGGAAGACATGCGGCGTGCGCTCAAGATAGTAGCGGTCCTTGAATGTCCCGGGCTCGCCCTCATCGCCGTTGACAGCCAGATAACGCGGGCCTTCATTCATGCGAACAAAGCCCCATTTCTTGCCCGACGGGAAGCCAGCGCCGCCCAGACCACGCAGGCCCGAGGACAGTACGTCTTCCTGCACCTTCTCCCAATCGCCGCCCTCGCGCAGCTCTTTCAGTTTGGCGTAGCCGCCATTGGCTTCATAAACCGCAAAGGCTTCGTAATCGGGCAGATGGGCGTGGGTGTCATTCGCCGCAATCGCGGCCTGCACCTTTTCGGGGGTCGCGTGGTCGATGTGGTTGTGACCGATCTCCAGCACTGGAGCGGTGTCGCAGCGTCCCATGCAGGGCGCACGGACAACGCGGACCTGCGAGGCATCCAAACCCTCTTCCAGCGCTTTTTGCAGCTGCTGGGCACCGGCCAATTCGCAGGACAGCGAATCGCACACACGGATCGTCAACGCCGGAGGAGGCGTTTCACCCTCTTTCACCACATCGAAATGGGCGTAGAAGGTTGCGGTTTCGTAAATCTCAGCCTGCCCGATCCGCATCTCAACCGCCAGAGCGGCGATGTGGTCGGCGCTGATATGGCCGTGTGCGTCCTGAATCAAATGCAGAAATTCAATCAGCAGATCGCGACGTCGCGGGCGGTCGCCCAGCAGACGTGCAATTTCTGCTTGTGCCTCGTCCGAGAATTGACGGCCTTTGGGCGTGTGCCGCCCCTTGCCTTTACCTGACTTCCAGACGCCCTTTGGCGCGCCTGATGGCTTGGTGTCTAATGTTGCCATGATGCCCTCCGATTGAGGCCCCGTGTCTCATCAGACTAGCATATCGTCAAATCGCATATTTCAATCGCACGATAACGACAGTTTATCACCGCAAAGACGCCATCACTGTGCGTAAGGCCGCGACCGTGGGCAATTCCGGGTCACGAGTGAGCGTGGCCAGACAAATCGGCTTGCTCACCACGGGTTCGATCAGGGACAGCACCCTTGTGTCCTTCAGGTCGCCCAGCGCCCGCACCAGCACGCGTGGAATCACGGTGGCCGCTAGCCCCTCGCGTGCCATGACCATCGAGGCAGTGAATCCGCTGGTCTCGGCCACAATATCCGGGTGCAAGCCCTGTTCGGCGAATATCCGATCCAGAATCCGCCGGTTCTGCATCTGTGGTTCCAGCAGGCTCAGGGGAAACTCGGCCACGCGGGCCCATGGGATCGGGCCTGTCTCATCGGTCATATGCGACGGGACCAATAGGACATAAGTTTCTTCGTACAAGCGCTGCACTTGCCGTAGATCGGTACCGATACTGTCGCCATAAGTGATGCCAGCATCCAGACTTCCTTCGTCCAACCGGTGCTGAATGGCCGTTGCAGACATTGTTTCAATCCGGGTCACGATACGTGGATGCGCATCGCGCAACCGCTTCGTAAGACGCCCGGTGAAGGCAATCGCTGTAGGGATCACACCCAAAATAAGCGTGCCGGTGATCTCACCCTTTGCAGCGAGCACCTGTTGTTCCAAAGCCTTGGTGTCGTCGAGAATGCGCCGCGCGCGCTGAACAATCATCTCGCCCTCTTCGGTCAGCCCCTGAAATCGGTTTGCACGGCGAACGATGGAGACACCCAGCCGATCCTCCAGGTTTCGGATTCGCATCGAGAACGCAGGCTGTGAAATCCCGCATTCCTCAGCTGCCTTAGCGAAATGACGATGCCGCGCCAATGCGCTGAGCAATTGCAGGTCGCGGATTTCGATCATCTAGAGCTGTCTCAAGTATCAGGTCAAAATCCAAACTAACCACATTTCTGCACGAGAGAAATGTGTGAGATGCGAGCATCGTCAATTTGTTGGCTGCCACAGGATCAGCGCTTCAGATACATGCAATACTCGGGTGGTTGAGCCTGCCGAACTGCTGTTCCAGCCCAAATGAAACTAACAGGATCGCATCTTGCCACCTGAGCGGTTTTGACACTTCGCCATAACGCGCGATATGCCGGTTTAACAACAACATAGAACCGAATTATTCCATGAACCTTACGAGAAACCAAATTGAGGACTTCTTGGTGCGTGAATGCGTCGATTTTGATCCTCTCAATTCCAAAGAAGGTGGTGAGGTTGTTCAATGCTGGCATCAGACATTCGCCGGGAACGTAAAGAAATCAACCGGTTCCTGGATTCACAATCGCTTTCGCTGGCATGGTTTCAGTTACGGGTTTCAAATCGCGCGGGCGAGCGATGACGCTTTAAATGCCTATAAGAACCAGTGGCCTGCCGCGTATGTTATCTTTGATGAAGATATCAAATGGTCGTATCGCTGCGTCTCAGAAACATATCCAGATTTCACATCTTTTGGCGCGGATATCTACGTAGCCCACCACAACATGAAGTGGACAATGGCATTCACACACGAGCAACCCGATATCGGCCCGTTCTTCGCAGAAAATCCGAGGTTATAAGCTGAGCAGTGGCTGCTTTGGTGGCTTCTCAGGTGTTGAACAAAAAGTGCATCACATCGCCATCCTTGACGATGTAGCCTTTCCCTTCGGCCCGCATCTTACCCGCCTCTTTGGCACCTTGTTCGCCATTGGCAGCGATGTAGTCGTTATAGGCGATAGTCTCGGCGCGGATGAAGCCCTTCTCAAAGTCTCCGTGGATGACACCTGCGGCCTGTGGTGCGGCGGTGCCGGTGCGGATGGTCCAGGCCCGGGCCTCTTTCGGGCCGACGGTGAAATAGGTTTCCAGCTTAAGCAAGTCGTAGCCCGCGCGGATCAGACGGTCGAGGCCGGGCTCTTCCAGACCCATTTCCTCTAAGAACATCTGTGCCTCGTCGTCTTCCAGAAGGCTGATCTCCTCCTCGATCTTGGCACTGATAATGACATGAGCATTACCTTGCGCGGCAGCCATCTCAGCGACTTTGGCAGAGTACTCGTTGCCTTCGGCGGCCTCTTCTTCGGACACGTTGCAGACATAAAGCACCGGCTTGGTGGTCAGAAGTTGCAGCATTTTCCATGCCTTGGCGTCTTCATCAGACACTTCAACCAGACGCGCTGGCTTGCCGTTTCCCAGCATCTCCTGCGCCTCGGCCAGCAGGCGGTCCTGCTGTTGCGCTTCTTTGTCATTGCCCTTCAGCTTGCGCACCAGATTGGCGCGACGCTTTTCGATGCTTTCCAGATCGGCCAGCATCAGCTCGGTCTCGATCGTATCGGCATCGGCCACCGGATCAACGCGGCCATCCACATGGGTCACGTCACCATCTTCGAAACAACGCAGCACATGGGCAATCGCGTCAGTCTCGCGGATGTTTGCCAGAAACTGGTTGCCCAGCCCCTCGCCTTTCGAGGCCCCTTTCACCAGACCAGCGATATCCACAAAGGTCATGCGCGTCGGGATGATCTGTTTCGAGGACGCAATCGCCGCCAGTTTATCCAGCCGGTCATCAGGAACGGCGACATCCCCCACATTGGGTTCGATGGTGCAGAACGGGAAATTCGCCGCCTGAGCTGCCGCAGTTTTGGTCAGTGCGTTGAAGAGAGTCGACTTGCCAACATTCGGCAAACCCACGATTCCCATTTTAAAGCCCATGACGGCCTCCTGATACCATTCGAGCGCCGCTTCTAGGCAGGTCCGGTGCAATGCGCAAGGCAAAGTGCCTGAACACTGCCGCGAGTCTATTCTGCCACATCACAAAATCGACATCGATTTGTGTTCTTGCGTCCATTGAAAACATGCACCTACATTCCTCAATAAAACCAATACCAACGAACGACGGACATAGTAGGTAAAAATGAAATCCCTTGTTATTCTGGCTTTTGCGCTGACAGCCGCTACTGCAGCACATGCCCAATCCATCATTTTCGGAGCAGGCTACGCAGATTATTCCAGCGCTGAGAGCGAAGATCAGGCAATTGTTTCGCTGGAATACCAGCATCGCTCTTTCTACGAAGCGACCCGTTTCAGCGCCACCTGGGGTGCGTCCCTGTCTGTTGATACCGACGGTGACACGCATGTTGGCGCGGGCCTGATCGGGCTTTACACTTTTGCGGACCGTTGGTTCATCGAGGGCAGTGTCATGCCGGGATACTATAGTGAATCCAACGAACTGAATGATCTGGGCGGCAGTTTTCAGATACGTAGCTTACTGGGCCTTGGCTATACGCTGGAAAGCGGCAACAAACTGTCTGCCGCTATCACTCATATATCCAACGCCAGCACGCAGGAAGACAACCCAGGCGTAAACGCACTTTTGCTGAGATACCATTACGCCTTCTGATCGGAAGCCCACCAAGCGGGATTGATTTTCAGCGAAAGTTTCTGCACATCAGGTCCAAACCCGAGTGCAAGGATTTCCGATGACCCGTATTGACGCCAAATTCGACGCCCTGCAAAAGCAAGGCAAAAAGGCATTTGTAGCTTATGTCATGGCCGGGGATCCCGACTACGACACATCGCTGGAGGTCGTGAAGGGTTTGCCCGGCGCAGGTGTCGACGTCATCGAGTTGGGCCTGCCCTTTACCGATCCGATGGCCGATGGCCCGACCATTCAGGCTGCTGGCCAACGGGCGTTGGATGGTGGAATGACATTGCAACGCACTCTGGATTTGGCCCGCGCCTTTCGTGAATCCGATGACACCACACCGATCGTGCTGATGGGATATTACAATCCGATCTACAGCCGAGGTGTCGAGAAATTCCTGGCAGATGCAAAATCAGCGGGGATCGACGGGCTGATCGTCGTCGACCTGCCCCCCGAAGAGGACGAAGAGCTTTGTCTGCCCGCGCAAGCTGCCGGGCTGAACTTCATCCGCTTGGCGACGCCGACGACCGATGACCAACGCTTGCCTCGCGTACTGCAAAACACATCCGGCTTTGTGTATTATGTATCGATTACCGGCATAACCGGTGCCGCCGAAGCGCAGGCAACCGATGTTGGGCCCGAGGTCGCTCGGATCAAAGCTGCAACTGATTTGCCTGTGATCGTCGGTTTCGGGATCAATACGCCAGAAAAGTCTCGAAACATCGCGAGTGTATCCGATGGCGCGGTAGTTGGATCTGCCATTGTCAGCCAGATCGGTTCCGGAAAACCGGTGACCGAGGTTCTGGATTTTGTCAAAACACTGTCAGATGGCGCACACTCCGCCTAACAATTTCTTTCCATTTTCAGATGGTTCTTCACCGCAGCAGGCGCGCCGCCTACTGCGGTGTTTTTAGTTTTGGCCACGCGGCAACCAACTGCAGAAAGCGGGCATTGCAGTGTTTCAAAATAATTGGTAAAGAAACTTGACCAATCCTGCGAGAGCCTGATCAATGCCAGTCATTACTAATATCGAAGACCTCAAACGGATCTATGAGCGTCGCGTACCCCGCATGTTTTTTGACTATGCAGAAAGCGGCAGCTGGACCGAACAAACCTTCCGCGAGAATACGTCGGATTTCGAAGATATCCGCCTGCGCCAACGGGTCGCCGTAGACATGACAGGGCGCTCGACCGCATCGCAGATGATCGGGCAGGATGTATCCATGCCCGTTGCATTGGCTCCGGTAGGCCTGACAGGAATGCAGCACGCGGATGGTGAGATCAAAGCGGCCAAAGCCGCCGAAGCCTTTGGTGTACCTTTCACACTGTCGACCATGTCGATCAATTCGATCGAAGATGTTGCTGAAAACACTTCGGCCCCTTTCTGGTTTCAGCTCTACACTATGAAAGATCAGGACTATGTCGGGCGACTTATCCAGCGCGCGAAGGATGCGAAATGCTCGGCCCTTGTCATTACACTTGATCTGCAAATCCTTGGCCAACGACACAAGGACCTGAAGAATGGCCTATCTGCGCCGCCAAAGCTGACCCCAAAGACCATCGCCAACCTGATGACAAAATGGGCCTGGGGCATCGAGATGCTAGGTGCCAAGCGCCGAGAATTCGGGAATATCGTCGGTCATGTCGATAGCATCACAGATACGCGCTCGCTGGGCACATGGACCGCCGAGCAATTCGATCCCAGCCTCGACTGGGGCAAAGTCGAGAAACTGATGGAACAATGGGGCGGCAAGGTGATCCTCAAGGGCATACTCGATGCCGAGGATGCCAAAATGGCTGCCAAGCTGGGCGCAGATGCAATTGTTGTCTCAAACCATGGTGGACGGCAGCTGGATGGTGCGCTCAGCTCGATCCGGGTTCTGCCCGAGATCATGGATGCCGTCGGCAGTGATGTCGAAGTGCATCTGGATAGCGGCATCCGTTCAGGGCAAGACGTGCTGAAAGCTCTGGCGCTTGGGGCCAAAGGCACCTTTATTGGTCGCGCCTTTGTCTATGGGCTGGGTGCAATGGGTCAGAAAGGCGTGACAACGGCATTGGAAGTGATCCAGAAAGAGCTCGATACAACGATGGCACTTTGCGGTGAACGTAACGTAGCCGATCTTGGGCGCCACAATCTTCTAGTCCCGGAAGACTTTGGCGGTCGCTGGCAGGCTTGATCCTGCGCCTCCCACGTAGATGGAGACGCCGCATGGCCGCCCATTGAGCGTCTCGTTCAAGGTACTTGCAGCCAGATGAAGCAGAGGATCCGTCCTTCATCTGGCCGTAAATACCTCGGAGCGCGAGGCAGAGCCTCGCAAAATTTCTCGGGCTACAAAAAGCCCTTTCCAAACCAACTGAATCAAGCTAAGGACGCGGCTTCACGCGGGCATACAGCCTTGGAGGATGCCCGCCCTAACATTGGAGAATTATCATGGCTGGAGAGATTCCTGATCTCGTAGCTCTGGAACGGACGGGGACAGGCAAGGGCGCCGCTCGTCAAGCACGCCGCGATGGCATGGTTCCGGGCATTGTTTTTGGTGGCGACAAAGAGCCGCTGCCGATCCAGATCCCGTTCAACGTACTGTTCAAGCGCCTGAAAGCAGGCCGGTTCAAGTCGACCCTGTGGAACCTGAAAGTCGAAGGTCACGAAGACGTGCGCGTCATCTGCCGCGATGTCCAGCGTGACGTTGTCAAAGACCTGCCGACCCACCTGGACCTGATGCGCCTGCGTCGGACCACCAAGATCGCGCTGTTCATCCCCGTTGAATTCATCAACGAAGAAGAAGCCCCCGGTATCAAAAAGGGTGGCGTTCTGACCGTTGTCCGCCCCGAGGTTGAACTGCTCTGCACCGCCGGTGACATTCCTGAGAAGATCACTGTTGATCTTACTGGCATGGAAATCAACGACGTTGTCACCATCTCTTCGGTTGTGCTGCCCGAAGGCACCAAGCCCACCATCGATCGTGACTTCGTGATCGCCAACGTCTCGGCACCCACCGGTCTGTCGACCAGCGACGACGAAGAGGGTGATGAGGAAGAAGTGGCTGCAGATGAAGTTGAAGTCATCGGCCAGGAAGAAGAATAAATCCGGATCAAATCCAGATTTGAAACGGGGCGCCATCTGGGGCCCCGTTTTCTTTTGCGTGTACGGGGCTGGAAAACATCCCCTGATCCATGCAATGAGATAACGACGCGAGACTGTAAGGGACAAAGCGATGAAACTGTTTGTCGGTTTGGGAAATCCGGGATCAAAATACGCTCGCAACCGGCACAATATCGGCTTCATGGCGTTAGAGCGAATTGCCGAAGATCACAACTTTGGTCCATGGAAGTCCAAGTTCCAGGCTGAAATTGCCGAAGGACGTCTAGGCGGCCAGAAAGTGCTGCTAGTCAAGCCGCAAACCTTCATGAACCGCTCTGGCCAGTCAGTAGGAGAGGCAATGCGCTTCTACAAGCTCGACTCGACGGACGTGACCGTCTTTCATGATGAGCTGGACTTGGCACCCGGTAAAGTGCGCGTTAAGGCAGGCGGTGGCCACGCAGGCCATAACGGGTTGCGGTCGATCCACGACCATATCAGCCCGGCCTATGATCGCGTGCGGCTGGGTATCGGTCATCCGGGCCGCAAAGAAATGGTCTCGCCTTATGTTCTAAGCGACTTTGCAAAGGCGGATGCGGACTGGCTGGATGACGTGCTGCGCGGCGTCTCGGACGGTGCCACTTATCTTGCCGATGACGAAAGCGGGAAATTCATGAATGCCGTTGCCCTGCGCACTGCTCCGCCCAGATCATCGAAGCAGCCCACTAAACCTGATACGCCCCCCAAAGCTGCCGCCGAAGCCGTTTCAGCGCCCGATGAGCGTTCGGCCATGCAAAAGCTGCTGGATAAATTCAGATAATCATTCCGCAACGTTGCGCTTGCGCAAAGCCTCAGGCCAAAGTCCAATGTCAGAGGAAAAGAGAGGTGTCGAATGAAAACAGCGCTCAGATGGCTGCTGCGTATCCTGTTGACCTTGGCATTGGCAGCGGCGGTTGTCGGATTTTGGAAACGCGAGGAAATCCAGCGCCTGATGGCGGTGAATTCGCTGTTTTCAGAAGAAAAGATCGTCCACAACTTTTCGCATATGGACGAAGCCTTTCTTACGGTCACTCTGTCGCGTGGCAATGGCCCGACCTGGGAGCTGCCGTATGGGCCTGGTTTCGATCTTCCCGATGGAACAGATCAGTGGATCGAAGATCGCTCGGTAACATCCCTGTTGGTGATGCAGGACGGAGAAATTCGCTTCGAAGAATACTATCTGGACACCGGGCCGGATGATCGCAGGATCTCGTGGTCAATTGCTAAAAGCTATCTGTCTGCCTTGTTCGGTATTTTGCTGGATGAAGGCGCGATCAACTCGCTCGACGATCCGGTTGTGCAATACGCACCTGACCTCAAGGGCAGCGCCTATGAGACCGCCACGATCCGCAACGTGTTGAACATGGCCAGCGGCGTGACCTTTGACGAGGATTATTTGGACTATAATTCCGACATCAATCGCATGGGCCGCGTCGTGGCGCTGGGAGGTGAACTGGACGACTTCGCGGCTTCGTTGAAGGACAGTTTCGTCGCGCCGGGTGAAACATGGCAATATGTGTCGATCGATACTCATGTGATCGGAATGGTCATCCGGGGGGCAACAGGACGCAGCGTTGCAGAGTTACTGACCGAGAAAGTGATCGCACCGCTGGGGTTGGAGCGAGAAGGTTATTACATCACCGATGGAGCAGGCGTTGCATTTGTTCTGGGTGGTCTCAACTTCACAACGCGCGATTTTGCCCGGTTCGGGCAGTTGATTTTGCAGGATGGCGAACGCGATGGACGGCAGATTGTACCCGCGGATTGGATCGACGCAGCTACTTGGCCAAGCGCACCGACCGAACCGGGCAAGATAGGGTATGGCTATCAATGGTGGATTCCGATCGGTGCCCATGAAGGTGAATTCATGGCGCGGGGCGTGTATGGGCAGTACATTTACTTCGACCAGCCACGTGGGGTTTTGATTGTCACGACGGGCGCAGACCGAAAGTTCCGCGATCCCGGTGTCGGTGAGCAGAACATAGAAATGTTCCGCAAAATTGCGCGAAGCCTGTAAGATACCATCATGCAGAAGCAAGACAGCATCAATGTTCTGGGCGGCGTGCTCGCGCCTTGCTCGCGCAAACCATTAACCGGTTTCTTTCGCGACGGTGCCTGCAACACCTGCCCCGAGGATCAGGGAAGCCATACGGTCTGCGCCGTGATGACGGCAGAGTTTCTGGCTTATTCGAAATATGTCGGAAATGACCTGAGCACACCCCGGCCTGAATTCGATTTTCCTGGGCTCAAGCCTGGTGATCGCTGGTGCTTGTGTGCGGGGCGCTTTTTGCAAGCCCATGACGAGGGATGCGCGCCCAAGGTGCACCTTGAAGCCACGCACCAGAGGGCGCTGGATATCGTACCTCTCCATATTCTAAAAATGCAGCGCGCTGAAGACGAGCACTAGATGGCGATCGCCCGATATCCGCGAGACGTGCGCGACGGCGGCCCGGTTGGAAAGCCATGCTCGGACTGCAGATCCCAGCCCGAACGCGCGAGCATCTCCGCCACAATATCCGGTCGATAGGTTCGGTGCCGCCATTGGAACCAGATGATCGCATTACACCAATGTGGCTTGCTGACTACCAACCAAAGCGTTGCACCCGGTTCAGCCAGATCGCGCATGCGGCGCAAAGCATCTATCGGATCAACGCAATGCTCCAGAACATGCGCAGCCAACAGGCAGTCAAAACGGGATGCCGGATGGAACTCTTCCAAGCGCGATTGGACAGTCTCGGCGTTTCCACCGCGCCGTTGCAACGCTGACCCTGCCAGTTGCAGCATTCGGGCCGAAGGTTCCAAAAGCGTCACATGCCCTTCGCGCCGAATCACGGCGCGTGCTTCGGCAAAGGCTCCCGTACCGCACCCGATATCCAGTGCGTTACGGCCCAATTCGACCTGCGGGTCCGAGGATAGAAAACCCAGATAGGCATCGAAATACCCCAGCAGACGCATCTTGTCTGCCCAGCCCGGGGCGGCCTGATCGTATTTCTGGTCAAGTCGGTCGGGTCCGGCCTTTGAGGAAACACTGCACATGCAATGCAAACTGGCACAGTTCCTCAAAGGCGCAAAGCCTGTTGGGCCTGATCAGTCCGCTGCGCGACCTTCGGTATCCGACATATCAAAGTTCAGGTACCGTGCGACGGTCTGCACATCCTTATCCCCCCGGCCACACATATTCATGCAGATCAGGTGGTCCTTGGGCAATTCCGGCGCGATTTTCATAACATGCGCCAGCGCATGGCAGGGCTCCAGCGCAGGGATGATACCTTCGGTGGCGCAGCACAACTGGAACGCTTCAAGCGCTTCTTTATCCGTGATCGAGACATAGTTGGCGCGACCGATGTCGTGCAGCCAGGAATGCTCGGGGCCAATGCCAGGATAGTCCAGACCGGCCGAGATCGAATAGCCTTCGAGAATCTGCCCGTCATCATCCTGCAGCAGATAAGTGCGGTTGCCGTGCAGCACGCCCGGACGACCTCCGGTCAATGAGGCGCAATGCTCCATCTTCTCGTTCACGCCCTTGCCGCCCGCTTCAACACCGATGATATTCACATCCTTGTCGTCGAGGAACGGGTAGAACAGGCCCATCGCATTCGAACCACCTCCGATGGCGGCGATGATGGTGTCGGGCAAACGGCCCTCGGCCTTTTGCATCTGTTCCTTGGCTTCCTTGCCGATGATCGACTGGAAGTCGCGTACCATCGCCGGGTAAGGATGCGGGCCAGCAACGGTGCCGATGCAGTAAAAGGTATCGCGCACATTGGTCACCCAGTCGCGCAGAGCGTCGTTCATCGCATCTTTCAGCGTACCCCTGCCGGATGTCACCGGGATCACTTCGGCTCCCAGCAGGCGCATACGGAACACGTTCGGGGCCTGGCGCTGAACGTCATGGGCACCCATGTAGACAATGCACTTCAGGCCGAATTTGGCGCAGACGGTGGCTGTGGCCACGCCGTGCTGCCCTGCCCCGGTCTCGGCGATGATCCGGGTCTTTCCCATGCGCCGCGCCAGAATGATCTGGCCCAGCACATTGTTGATCTTATGCGCGCCGGTGTGGTTCAGTTCGTCACGCTTCAAGTAAATCTTTGCGCCGCCCAGATGTTCGGTCAGGCGTTCCGCGTAGTAGAGCGGCGAAGGGCGACCCACGTAGTTTGCCCACAGATCGTCCATCTCGGCCCAAAATGTGGGGTCATCCTTGGCTTTGTCATATTCCTCTTCCAGTGACAGGATCAGCGGCATCAGCGTTTCGCTGACAAAGCGCCCGCCGAAGATGCCAAAGCGGCCTTGTTCATCGGGGCCGGACATGAAGGAATTAAAAAGATCGTTGGCCATGGAAGTCTCCCTCGTCGTACCCGATGTTCATAGGAGGTGATGGAGTGATTTGCCATCGCAAAACGTATCATTCCGCCGCCTGAGCGCGCTGTTCCCACACCTGAAGTGCCTGAACTCGACTTGGAACAGCAATGCAGGGAAATTGACAGAACACATTGATATCGGCCAGACGGGTCGACGCGCGTACTACACGGCGATGAGGGCCGGAATATGCGAATGTCAGCATAGCTTCGACATCATGCCAGACTGTGTATGAAAAATAACAGCCTTGACGCACAAATACCTCGGCATGCAGGCACAGCGCGTCACCGCGTGCCTGCCGCAAGGATTGATGAGCGCGCCAGAAGAACTCGGGCCCGTGATACCATCGTTTAAGTGAAACTCCGCCGATCACTGCCAGCATGCTCTCCCCCATTTTGAGGAGATACGCAGGTTCGCGCAGATCAGATCAACTTGCCGCGTCGATAAAGGCGCGGATCAGCCCGGCATCCTTTACACCCGGAGAGCTTTCGACGCCGGATGAGACATCCACCTGCTGTGCGCCGGTCATTCGCACCGCTTCTGCGACATTGTCAGGGGTCAGACCTCCGGCCAGCATCCATGGCCTACGCCAGTATTTACGACCTGCCAGCAGGCGCCAATCAAAAGACAAACCGTTACCACCAGGCAGCTCCGCGTTTCGTGGTGGCTTTGCGTCGATCAACAGCTGATCCGCCACATCTGAATAGAGATCGATGGCCGCGAGGTCTTCGGCCTCGGCCACACCAATGGCCTTCATTACCGGCAGGCCGAAGCGGTCACGCACTTGCTGCACACGCTCAGGACTTTCTTTGCCATGCAGTTGCAACATATCCAGAGGCACGATCGAAAGAATGTGGTCCAGATCCTCGTCCGTCGCATTCACTGTCAGCGCCACCTTGGCGACGCCCGCAGGCACCTGCTGTGCCAATGTCGCAGCTGTCTGGGGCTCAACATGGCGCGGGGATTTGGGGAAAAACACAAAACCAACATATCCCGTACCCGCATCCACAGCAGCGCGCACGTGGTCAGGGGCGGTCAGGCCGCAGATTTTAACTCGGATATCAGCGGGCATCGTAGGGCCTCAGCTTGCCTCATCCAGAATGGCCAGCACATCATCCTGACCTTCATTCTGCTTTTTCTTGAGCTTCTTAACTTCACGCTCAAGCTTGCGCACTTCGCCTTGCTTCACGGTCACATCCTTGCGGTGTTTATGCTCGCGCAGCCATTCCCACAGGAAGCCGATGACCAGGCCGGCAACAACCCCACCCAGCACGACCAGAAACAGCGGCAAGGAGGTTGACAGGTTGAACCCCAGCAACTCGGACAAAGCATCCGGCATAAGCTTAAGTTCAACAATTTGGCGATTGGCCAGCGAAACCGAGACCAGAACGATCCCCAATGCAGCCAGAAAAGCATAACGAATGTAGCGCATCATGAGGCTAGGCTTTACCGTTCAAACGGTCCCTTAGCAACTTGCCAGTTTTGAAAAATGGAACACATTTTTCTTCAACCTGCACAGTCTCACCAGTGCGAGGATTGCGGCCTACACGTGCGTCACGCTTTTTCACCGAAAACGCGCCGAAACCGCGCAGCTCTACGCGGTCGCCGCGTGCCATGGCGTCGGTCACTTCTTCAAAAACGGTATTCACGATCCGCTCGACGTCGCGTTGATAGAGATGCGGGTTTTCGTCGGCAATTTTCTGAATCAATTCTGAACGGATCATACGCAATACCCTCCCAGGCGGACGATGTGACAAGCCTATTGTTCTGACAGTATAGGAAAAAACCCGGATCGGGGGAACGGATACTCTGCCAGCAAAGGCGGCATTTTGCGACAATCTCACGCGAATTTTTGCCCGTTGGCCTGATTTCCACACTTCATGCGCGAACGATAGGCAAATTAAGCCGACTATTTGGAAGATATTGATTCGCAACAAAAACGGCCCCGCACCATGGTGCGAGGCCGAATTTCATGTTTGGGATACGCCCCGGAATTAGTCGCCCGACTTCAGTGCTGCACCCAGGATATCGCCCAGCGACGCGCCCGAGTCGGAAGAACCGTACTGTTCCACGGCCTCTTTCTCTTCGGCGATCTCGCGTGCCTTGATCGACAGGCCCAGACGACGGGTCTTGCTGTCGACGTTGGTGACGCGGACGTCGACCTTGTCGCCGACCGAGAAACGCTCGGGGCGCTGCTCAGCACGGTCACGCGACAGGTCCGAACGACGGATGAACGACTTCATGCCTTCGTACTCGACCTCGATGCCGCCATCTTCGATCGCGGTCACTTCGACGGTGATGACCGAACCACGCTTCACGCCGCCCACGGCTTCAGCGAACTTGTCACCGCCCAGGGCTTTGATCGACAGCGAGATACGCTCTTTCTCAACGTCAACTTCCGAGACGACGGCCGAAACCATGTCGCCTTTGCGGTAGTTCTGGATCGCATCTTCGCCACGCTCGTCCCAGGACAGGTCGGACAGGTGAACCATGCCGTCGATGTCGCCTTCGAGGCCAATGAACAGACCGAATTCGGTGATGTTCTTGACTTCGCCTTCGACCTCGGTGCCCTCGGGGTGCGTTTCTGCAAACACTTCCCATGGGTTGCGCTGGGTCTGCTTCAGGCCCAGAGACACGCGACGCTTGGCGCCGTCGATTTCCAGAACCATGACGTCGACTTCCTGGCTGGTCGAAACGATCTTGCCGGGGTGGACGTTTTTCTTGGTCCAGGACATCTCGGACACGTGAACCAGACCTTCGACACCGGCTTCCAGCTCGACGAACGCGCCGTAGTCGGTGATGTTGGTGACGCGACCCTGATGGACCGAGCCCAGCGGGTATTTCGCAGCAACCAGATCCCACGGATCTTCCTGCAGCTGCTTCATGCCCAGGCTGATGCGGTGGGTCTCTTTGTTGATCTTGATGACCTGAACCTTGATGGTTTCGCCGATCGTCAGGATCTCGGACGGGTGGTTCACACGGCGCCATGCCATGTCGGTGACGTGCAGCAGGCCGTCAACGCCGCCCAGATCAACGAATGCACCGTATTCGGTGATGTTCTTGACGACACCCTCGACGGTCTGACCTTCGGACAGGTTGCCGATGACTTCGGCACGCTGTTCGGCACGCGATTCTTCCAGGATAGCGCGACGCGAAACAACGATGTTGCCACGGCGGCGGTCCATTTTCAGAATCTGGAACGGCTGCTTCAGACCCATCAGCGGGCCAGCGTCGCGCACGGGGCGAACGTCAACCTGCGAGCCGGGCAGGAACGCAACTGCGCCACCCAGATCGACGGTGAAGCCACCTTTGACGCGACCAAAGATTGCACCTTCGACGCGCTGGTCGTCGGCATATGCTTTTTCCAGACGGTCCCATGCCTCTTCACGGCGGGCCATCTCGCGCGAGATGACGGCTTCGCCACGGGCGTTTTCTGCGGCGCGCAGGTACACTTCGACCTCGTCGCCTACAGCGATTTCAGGGGCTTCGCCGGGATTTGCGAATTCTTTCAGATCAACGCGGCCTTCCATTTTGTAGCCTACGTCGATGATGGCTTGGCCGGCTTCGATCGCCAGAACCTTGCCTTTGACAACAGAACCCTCTTCGGGCGTGTCCATTTCGAAGCTTTCATTCAGGAGGGCTTCGAATTCCTCCATGGATGCGTTAGCCATGTGGCGTTGTTTTCCTTTACATAACGTTTTTGCTGGCCGAGCGGTTGTCTCCGCCGGTCTTGTTTCATGATGCCTGAATGCGTGATCCAGAACGCGCCCGAGCTAACAAACACAAAGGGCCGAGGTAACCCGGCCCTGCTCAGATACGTCATCCGGACGTTAACCGCCCTTGTTCAGACAGCGCGCGTATAGGCGGATTCCGTGTCATGTGCAAGAGCAAAGCCCTTAAACACTGGCCAATCCCACAAAATCCGAACATCGGGTCCGGGCATCGAAGCAAACGCGATCCGATCCCCGGCCTTCTTTGTCAGTTCTGCCGAATGATACCATGCGGCGCTAGAACAGTTGCAGATCCTTCTTGCCGCTTTGAATCTCAGCGAGGTTTGGCATGTTCTCGATCACCACGGGTGCCGGTTTCGCGCCCGGCATTGCGACAGTCGGCTGCCCCATTGCGGCCTTGCCAAAGGCAGGCTTCTCCAACTCGCCCCGGATATCTCGCAGCAGGGTTTTGTGATCCGGCATGGTCTTGAGGATCTGCGCAAGGTCCATTTTTGCCCCCTTCCACCACTGGAACCAAATCGGTTTCTTCAGCGGTCGCAGACGATCACGGATACCTTCGCCATAGCCCGTATCATACACCTGTTTGCCCAGAAGAACCGTCTGATAGACGCGGAAATTGAACAGCGTCGCAAACTCGATATCGTGTTCCATCGGCAGACGATGCTGCCACAGCTCAAGGTTCTCGGCCAACCGATCCGGAATCTTCATCTTGGTGCGGGCGTCGATCCAATATTGATCATCGGTGCGGTTACCCAACCGGTAGTGCAGGCAGATAAAATCCAGTACCTCGTCATAAAGCTTGTTCATCTGCCGGTTATATCGGTTGCGCAGCGCGGGCTCGATATCGCGGGTCGGCAGATGCTCGGCAAACCAGCGGATCGCGTGATCGATCATGTGGATCGCGGTACTTTCAAGCGGTTCGATAAATCCACCAGACAAACCGATCGCCAAGCAGTTCTTAACCCAGGCATTGCGGACACGACCAACACGCATGGGGATCACGCGCGGTGTCAGCCCCTTGCCGCTGTCGCCCAACCAGTCAAGATATTCGTCCGCCGCCTGATCATCGGTCCGATGCGCGGATGAATACACATATCCCGTACCTACACGATTGTAGAGCGGCACACGCCACGTCCAACCCGCACCAAGCGCGGTCGAGCGTGTAACGCTTTCGATCTTTTCGGGGTTAGGGTGCTCGATCTGCAAGGCCATGGCACGGTCGTTGGGCAAGTAGTCCGAGTAATCCATGAACGGCTCGCCCAACGCTTGATTGATGATCAACCCCCGGAAGCCGGTGCAATCTATGACCATCTCAATGTCATGGCGTCCCTTGCGCTCTAACATCAGGTGACTGACATTGCCCTGCTCGTCCAATTCGACCGATTGCACTTCGTCTTGAATATGCTCTACGCCGCGCTTGGCGCAGACCTTTGTTAGCATGCCCGCAAACTTCACGGCATCCAGATGATAAGCATAGCCAAACCGCTGCTCGAATTCAGGTGCACCCAAAGGACGCGCACCCTTGCACAACCGGGCCAGATCATCATGCGGTGAGATTGACTGCGTGAAATCCCGATCCCCGTTACCAAAACGCAGAAAATACTCGGCAGCCTCCAACCCCTCCAGCAATTGACCATGGGCAAACGGGTTTACGTAGTCGATCCGATTGCCCTTGGCGTCGTTGTTCCAATTGCAGAACTTAACTCCCAACTTGAACGATGCGTTGGTTTCGCGGAAGAAATCCCGCTCTGATATGCCCGCCTGACGGAGCGTGACCGGCATACGCGGCACCGTCGCTTCACCGACACCCACAGTCGAGATGTTGGGGCTTTCGATCAAGCAAATGCGTGGGCGATCCTTGGGTGCTGACGTGCGGGAGAACACCATGTCCAGGATGAGCGCAGTCATCCAACCCGCCGTACCACCACCCACGATGGTGATCTTACGCAAACGATTATTCATATTTTTTGTCCCTGTTGGCTTGGGATTTTGTAGCTGCCTCCCCTTTTTTTTGAGTGTTGGGGATTTAACAGCAGCTTTCCCTTATTTAGCTGTGGGAAGACTATAACAGCTTTCAAGCATCCAGCTAGAGCCTATGACATCCATGGTCGCAGGCACATTCGTCATCAGAATTCAGGCTATGCGCCTACTTTGGACAAGTGTCAGATTTCCTCACCCTTCTTCAGAAGTTCTTCGATCAGCTCACGCTGCAGATCATGGCTGTCGCCCCCTCCGAATTCCGCCGCGCCACCGGTGTACAATGTGCCATAGGTGTTGGCGATATTCACAGTCTGGGCCAGCCCCGAGATCAACTGATCCCTTTGCAACAGCGAAAGCGGGTGAATGAACGCAGCCCATAAGGTGCCATTTGCGATCGCATAGCGCGCATCCAGCGTGCTGTCGAAATTTGCCTGCATCATCCGTTGCAAATCGGCTGGCGACAAATCCGCAGCACTGCCAATCGCGACCATCGCCCGCATGCGATCAGCATTGGTATCGGTGACAACCAGCACCGTCACATCAGATATCGTCAACTCAAACCCCGGCCCGATCGGTTGCGCCTCGGGATCTAGCGCAAAGATGATTTTTCCCAGACGCTCGTAAGTCATCGGAGGTTCGGCCTCGGGCACCGGCGTATCTGATTGCTGCGCAGCTACGCTACCTGCAAGAAAGAACAAAAACAGGGCTAGTCTGATCATGGGCCACTCCTACGGTTGTCCAACAAGCTTAGGCGGCCATCGGACAGGTGGCCAAACAAAGCTATGTGATCAGTTTTGCGAAACGTCCTGATCTACGAACGATCTGCAAAGTATTGCGGCCTATCTGCGATTACCCGTCCGAGGAGCCTTTCCTAACTTAGTGACATTGGCTTGGGGCGGACCCGAGCCTTGAACCAAAATGGAAAGGATTCCTGCTATGAAATCGCTCGCACTTACTGCATTAGCCGCAACTCTGGCCCTGGCAGCTCCGGCTTTTGCCGCAGACGAAATCAACGTCTCCAAAGGCCTGTCGGCGGCTGGTGCACCCCTGGCAGCCCATGGCGTCGATCTGGTCGCGCTTGTCAACAATGGCAATCCGGTAGAAGGCTTCGCCAATCATTCGGCGACTTATGACGGCGCATCCTATTACTTCACCAGCGCGGAAAACCTTGAAGCGTTCGAGGCCAATCCGGCGGCTTACTTGCCCCAGCACGGTGGCTATTGTTCGTTCGGGGTGTCTGTTGGCAAAAAGTTCGACGGCGACCCGGATCAGTACCTGATCGCAGACGGCAAGCTGTATCTGTTCCTGAATGCTGATACCCGCGCTGCTTTCCTGAAAGACGTCACCAGCACCGCTAAAACCGCAGATGACCAGTGGGCCAATATCAAGAGCATCGCAGTTGGTGAATTGTAACTGACGGACCCTTGTCCGCAGCCACTTCAGGCTGCGGGCAGGTTCTGTTCTATCGTTTCGAGCGCCCGTGCCAACGCGGCCTCGATGCTCAGGTTTGACGTATCAAGCTGCACGGCGTCATCTGCAGGTTTCATCGGTGCAGTGCTGCGATCCGCGTCACGTGAGTCACGCTCTTTGACATCCGCAAGCACCTGTTCGCGTGACACGTCCGAACCTTTGGCCGAAAGCTCAAGATATCGCCGTTCCGCCCGGACTTCGGGACTGGCGGTGACAAACAGTTTGACCTCAGCGTTTGGGCAAATCACGGTTCCAATATCGCGCCCGTCCAGCACGGCGCCTCCGGCGCGACGGGCAAACGCCCGCTGAAAATCAACGAGTGCGCTTCGGACTTCAGGAATGACCGCAACTTTCGAGGCCGCCTGTGCGATCTCAGCCGTACGCAGATCGCCCTGCTGCAATTCTTCTGCTGTCAGGGACCCAGCCGCTGCAACCGGTTCGTCACCTTGCAGCATACGACGCCCCACTGCGCGATAGAGAAGACCGGTATCCAGATGCGCAAACCCGAAATGCGCGGCAACGCCCTTGGAAATCGTCCCCTTGCCCGCCGCCGCAGGGCCGTCGATAGCTACGGTGAATCTCATGTACGCTCGACCTTGGCACCGAGCGCGGCCATCAAAGGCTCAAAAATCGGGAACGACGTTGCGATCGGTCCGCCGTCATCCACCGAAACCGCCTTTTTAGCTCCCATCCCCATGACCATGAACGACATGGCAATGCGGTGGTCCAAGAAGCTTTCGCAGGTCCCACCACCGGGCACACCGCCGATGCCGAGACCGTCGACTGACCACCATTCGTCACCCTCGTTCACGGTCACACCGTTGGCGCGCAGGCCACGGGCCATTGCGTCGATCCGGTCACTTTCCTTGACGCGCAGCTCTTTCACGCCGCCCATCAATGTTGTGCCGGTCGCATTTGCGGCCACAACAGACAGCACCGGGTATTCATCGATCATCGACGCCGCGCGTTCGGGCGGGACGTTGATCCCCTTCATGTTGGGCGAGTATTTTGCACGCAGATCGGCAACCGGTTCACCCCCCTCTTCGCGCTCGTTTTCGTAGGTCAGATCGGCACCCATTTCGCGCAGCGTGGTGAACAGGCCTGCGCGGGTCGGGTTCAGGCCGATACCGGGGACCAACACGTCCGAGCCCGGTGTGATCAGTGCGGCACAGACGGGGAAGGCCGCACTGGACGGGTCGCGCGGCACGGCGATGACTTGTGGCTTCAGCTCGGGCCGACCAGTCAGCGTAATGACGCGCCCTTCATCCGTGTCCTCGACCGTGATTTCTGCGCCGAAGCCCGCAAGCATCCGTTCGGAATGATCGCGAGTCGCTTCTTTCTCAATCACGATGGTCTTGCCGGGGGCGTTAAGCCCTGCCAGCAGAACGGCGGATTTCACCTGCGCCGACGGCACAGGCACCTCATAGCGCACCGGGGTGGGGTCCGCAGCACCGATAATGGTCATCGGCAGACGTCCACCGTCTCGGCCGACAGATTGGGTTCCGAACAGCGCCAGCGGATCGGTGACGCGCGCCATCGGACGTTTGTTCAGGCTCGCATCTCCGGTGAAGGTCGCTGTGATCGGAGAAGTCGCCATCGCCCCCATGATCAGGCGCACGCCAGTGCCCGAATTGCCACAATCGATTACCTGATCTGGTTCGGAAAAACCACCAACGCCCACGCCATGCACCGACCATTCACCACCGCCATGATCCGTTACTTCGGCCCCAAAGCCACGCATGGCCTTAGCGGTGTCCAATACGTCCTCGCCTTCCAGCAGGCCCGATATCTTGGTTTCTCCCACAGCCATTGCCCCCAGGATCAGGGACCGGTGCGAGATCGACTTGTCCCCGGGCACCTCTGCGGTGCCTGTCAGCGGGCCGCAAGGCTGCGACGTCATCGGGATGGGCGTGCCGTGTCCGGACATGGGGGCTCCTGTTTTCGCTATCAGTCCTCAGGCCGATTAGCGAATTGGGGCCGGTTGGTCCAGCGACAATCAGTCTTTGCGGCGGAAGGTCAGGTAATGGGGTGTACGGCCTTCGCGCAGCGCCTTCTGTTCGTAGCGCGTGGAAATCCAGTCATCCCACGGCTCACGCCAGTCGGCGGGACGCTCGGCCAACCATTCGAAGCCTGCCCGCGGCACCTCTTCCAGCGTTTGGCGCACATAGTCAGGGATGTCTGTGGCAACGCGAAAGATTGAGCCTGGCTTCAACGCGCGCGCCAAAGGCTCCAGATGTTCAGGTGTGACAAACCGACGGCGGTGATGCCGTGTTTTGGGCCATGGATCGGGATAGAGCAGAAAAGCGCGCGATATGCTGGCTTCAGGCAAAACGTCGAACAAGTCTCGCGCGTCCCCGGGATGTACGGCAAGGTTTTCAACACCGGCCTGACGGATTTTACCCAACAGCATCGCAACACCATTGATATAGGGTTCGGCTCCGATGATGCCGATATCCGGGTTTTGCTGAGCCTGATGCACCAGATGCTCGCCGCCGCCAAAGCCGACCTCAAGCCAGACAGGCTTGCCTCTGAATAGACCGTCGAGATCGAGCGGATCGCGCTCAGGATTACCGTCCCAATCCACCGTACCGGGGGACAAGGCAGCAAGATCTTCCGACAGATAAGTCTTTTGACTGGGCTTCAGGGTTTTGCCCTTAAAGCGGCCATAAAAATTTCTGCGCGGGCGTTGTGGGGTCTTTGTACTCATGGCGCAGCCCTTACTGCGGGGCTGAAATTGTTGCAAGTGGTCGCCGACTTGCAAAAAAACGCGCCGAAACCGGCGCGTTTTTCTAATTGTTGATCAGACCGCCTGTTTCAGCGCGTCCACCAGATCGGTGCGCTCCCAGCTAAATCCGCCGTCCGCATCGGGTTCACGACCAAAGTGGCCATAAGCAGCGGTCCTCTGATAAATCGGCTTGTTGAGTTGCAGATGTTGGCGAATTCCGCGCGGAGTCAGGTCCATCACCTGCCCAACTGCTTTTTCGATCACTGCATCGGCAATCTGGCCAGTTCCATGCGTGTCGGCATAGATCGAGAGGGGCTTTGACACCCCAATCGCATAGCTCAACTGAATGGTGCAGCGCTCTGCCATCCCTGCAGCAACGACATTCTTGGCCAGATAACGCGCTGCATAAGCCGCCGAGCGGTCCACCTTGGTTGGGTCTTTGCCCGAGAATGCGCCACCACCGTGAGGTGCTGCACCGCCATAAGTGTCGACGATGATCTTGCGACCGGTCAGACCCGCATCACCATCCGGACCGCCGATGACGAACTTGCCGGTGGGATTCACGTGCCATTCGGTTTCGGCGGTCAGCCAGCCGTCAGGGAGGGTTTCACGGATATAGGGCTCGACAATGGCGCGAATATCACCCGAGGTCAGCGCCTCATCCATGTGCTGCGTCGAAAGCACGATTGAGCTGACACCGACTGGCGTGCCGTCGCGATAGATAACAGACAACTGTGATTTTGCATCCGGGCCAAGGGCGGGTTCACTGCCATTTTTGCGAACTTCAGCGAGACGGCGAAGGATAGCATGCGAGTATTGGATCGGCGCAGGCATAAGCGCTGGCGTCTCGGTCGTGGCATAGCCGAACATGATGCCCTGATCGCCTGCACCTTCGTCTTTGTTATCGGCAGCATCCACGCCTTGCGCGATATGGGCCGACTGCTCGTGCAACAGGTTCGTCACTTCGACGGTTTCGTGGTGAAACTTGTCCTGCTCGTAGCCGATATCTTTGATACATGCCCGCGCGATATCGTCGATATGCGCCATATAATCATGCAGCTTGTCCTGATCCGACAGACCCACTTCACCGCCGATTACCACGCGATCCGTGGTGGCAAAAGTTTCGCAGGCAACGCGGGCCTCGGGTTCTTCGCGCAGGAATGCGTCTAGTACTGCATCGGAAATACGATCGCAGACCTTATCCGGGTGTCCTTCGGAAACGGACTCCGAAGTAAAAGTATAATTCTGTCGGGACATGAATGTGCTCCATTAAGTTTACCCCACCACGTCAGGAAGCCGTTGTGACAGGCGTGCGACCGAATACGCTTAGCGTTTGACAGGGTCAATCGGAATTTGGTCGTTTACGCGCCGGGCGTGCCGACATAGCAGCGCAAATAGCACCAACAAAGCTAAAAGTACCGGACTGTCTCCAATTCGAGAATAAACGGTCGGGGCATGAGGACGCGGCAATTCGGCGTCGATAAACCCCGCTTGCCCAAGCGCCAGCGCCTCGGTGATCCGCCCCAATGGGTCAATCATTGCCGAAACTCCGGTATTGGCCGAGCGCAACATCGGCAGGCCTTGTTCGATTGCACGCATCTGCGCCTGGGCGAGGTGCTGATACGGGCCGGAACGCGTTCCGAACCAAGCGTCGTTTGTAATCTGCAAAAGAAAATCCGCACGATCCGGCGCGGATAAAATATCCTGCGTGAATACCGCCTCGTAGCAGATCAGCGGCAGCGCCTTGCCAAGCACGCCTACATCCATCAATGCGGCACCTGGCCCCGCGCTAAAGCCATTCCCTGTGGTTGCGGCCATCCCGTAGATACCGAAACGTGCCATCACTTCACCAAATGGCACGTATTCCCCAAAGGGCACCAGGTGATGTTTATCGTATAGCCCGTCTTGCTGACCCTCCTCATTTAGATAGATCATCGAGTTATAGATCTGCTGCCCATCGGCACGCTGAATGCCCAGGACTACCGGGGCGCCCTGTGCCGCTTCGCCAATTGCTGAAAGATAGGGCTGCGCGCTGCCCAACCATGCCGGGACCGAGGTTTCCGGCCAGACGATTAGGTCCGGGCGGGGCTCGGCCGCTGTGAATTCAAGTTGGCGTGCAAAAAACACTGACGCATATGCAGGATCCCATTTCTGGTCCTGGGGTGCATTGGGTTGAATCAGCCGCACGATATGACCAGAGGGCATGACTGGAGGTCGGTTCGCTGCATAGATCAAAGCCAATACCGCACAGCCTGCGGTCAACGCGATCGGTACAACGATGCCGCTTCGGGTCCGATCACTGAACAAGGCTGCGCCCAATGGCACAGTGGCGAACAGTGTCAGCGTCCCCAAACCATAGGGGCCGACAAGCGACAGGATCTGGGCAAATGGCGTATCCACCCAAATCTGCGCGATGCCAGCCCAAGGGAACCCGGTCAGAATGTAGCCGCGCGCAAACTCGACCAGTGCCAGCGTCACAGACAGCAAAGCCGCCTGCAAGACGGGTGCTCCACCGATGCGTTTCGTAACTCCAAAGGCCAACGCCCAGAACAGGGCTAACCCGCCGGATAAAAAGATCAGCGCAAAAGGGGCCATCCACGCATGGCGTTGGGCATCAACCAGAAACGGCTCGATAATCCAGCTTAACGCGTGTGCGAAATAGCCCGTTGCGAAGACCCAACCCAGCAAAGCCGCCCGGCGAATTGTCTCAGCGCTCAGAAACAACGGCGCTATTAGCACCAGCGACAGCACGGTTACCGGCCAATACCCTAATGGAGCAAGACCACAGGCCGCTGCAACACCCAACAGCGCCGCCAGCACCAACCGCAGCCAAAAGGGCCACCCATCGGCAGGGTTCATGCAACAATATCCGGCAGCATGACACGCAGCCGTTTTATCCGGCGCGGGTCTGCATCAATGACCTCGAACTCGGGCCCTTCGGGGTGGCATACAACCTCACCACGCGCCGGGACCCGCCCCGAGAGCATGAAGACCAGACCGCCCAAAGTGTCGATCTCTTCTTCATCTACATCTTCGTGGCTGGTCAGTGAGCGGCCAATCTCGGCCTCGAATTCTTCAAGCGGCACGCGCGCCTGCACGACGTAGCAGCCGGGTTTCTCTTGTATCCATAGCTGATCTTCGTCGGCATCATGTTCGTCGGCGATCTCACCCACAACCTGTTCAATCAGGTCCTCGATGGTCAGCAAACCATCGACCCCACCGTATTCATCGATCACCAAAGCCATATGGCGACGCTCGGTCTGCATCTTGGTCAACAACACGCCAATTGGCATCGATGGCGGCACGAACAGCAAAGTCCGCAGCATCGACTTCAGATCAAAATCGGACGAGTTGCCGTTAAAGCCATGGGTCAGCGCGAAGTCCCTGAGATGCACAAACCCCAGTGGCGTATCCAGCGTGCCATCGTAAACCGGGATGCGAGACAAGCCGCTGTCGCGGAAAATCTGCACAAGCTCGTCTTTTGGGGTTGTCGAGGGGACCGAGACGATCTCGGCTGTCGGGATCGCAACATCTTCGACCCGCATTCTGCGCAGGTTGATCATGCCCCTTGGCTGAGCGCTGACGACCTCGGCCCCGTTTAGCTGGCTGGTCTCTTCGCCCTGAGAAGAAAATGCGTCGATGAGTCGAGAAAAAAGCCCGCCTCTTTCGTCGCTGTCATTGTTGCTGTTCTGAGAATGCGCGCCATGCGCCGCCCTAGAACTGCCGTCTGTTTCGCCCATTATCCTGTTCCAAATGATCGGGCAAAGGTGCCCATGTCATACATTATATGGGTCATCTATACCCAGTTTGCCAAGTATCTCGACCTCGACCCTTTCCATCAAAGTGGCGTCGAGGTCACGAATGTGATCATACCCCAGCAAATGTAGTGTACCGTGAACGATCAGATGCGTCACGTGATCGTCGGTGCTTTTGCCGGCTTCAGCTGCTTCGCGCGCGCAGGTGTCATAAGAGATCGCAATGTCGCCCAGCACGATTTCGCCAGTAAAGTCAGGTTGCGGAGCCGGCGGAGTGTCTCCCGCCCGATCCGGGGCCAGTTCTTCGGCAGGCCAGCTGAGGACGTTGGTCGGCGTGGATTTTTCACGAAATTCAGCATTCAATTCAGCGATCCGTGCATCATCGCAGCCCAGCAAGCTGATTTCGCATTGATCCGCTTCAAGATCGCAATACTCCAGAACAGCAGCAATTGCGCGCGTGGCCAAAGGCTCCAGCCCGCGCCAGCGATCATCCTCAAGCGTGATTTCCAGATTCATACCTTTGGCTCCGAGCCCAGCTTCAATCGGCGCCTTGAAAGTTATCCGGTTTCGCGCCCCGCATCGGCCTCATACGCCTCGATAATGGCGGCGACAAGCGGATGGCGGACGACATCTTTCGAGGTGAAATAGTTGAAGCTGATATTCGGGATCGTTTTCAGCAACCGTTCGGCATCCTTGAGACCCGACTGCACACCGCGCGGCAGATCAACCTGAGACCGGTCGCCGGTGATAACCATCCGGCTACCTTCACCAAGCCGAGTCAGGAACATCTTCATCTGCATCGTTGTGGCATTCTGCGCTTCGTCCAGCACCACAAATGCATTTGCCAGCGTACGACCGCGCATGAAGGCAAGCGGAGCAATCTCGATCCGCTTTTCTTCGATCAGCTTGGCAAGTTGTTTTCCGGGCAGGAAATCATTCAGCGCGTCATAAAGCGGCTGCATGTAGGGATCGACCTTATCCTTCATGTCACCGGGCAGGTAACCGAGCTTTTCACCGGCCTCGACCGCCGGACGGCTGAGAATGATGCGGTCAACGTGCCCGCCAATGAACATGGACACCCCGACCGCAACGGCCAGATAGGTTTTGCCGGTGCCCGCGGGACCAATGCCAAAGGCCAGTTCGTTGTTGAACAGCGACTGTACATAGGCCTTCTGGGCGTCGGTGCGCGGTTCGACCAGTTTTTTGCGTGTCTTGATCTCGACCGTGCCACCCTTGAACATCTCAAGCTGGTCACCATCGCGCGTGCCAGTTCCGACCTCGGAATTGCCCATGCGCAACTCGCGGTCGACATCTGCGGCTTCCACATCACGCCCACCTTCGAGCCGTGTATAGAGGGCCTGTAGAACCTCAATCGCCTGCTTTTGCGAATCCTCGTCGCCCAGCACGACAAGCTGATTGCCGCGTCGCACAATCTGCACCGAGAGCTTCTGTTCGATATCGGTCAGGTTGCGGTCATATTCACCGCATAAATCGATCAATAATCTGTTGTCGGGGAATTCAACAAGCGCCTCACGCTGGGGCATGTCATCTTGCGGTGGGGTCAGGGCACCGATGGCCAATCCGTTCTCCTGTCTTGGCGTTTCATCTTGAGCGTAGACAAACTGTAGAGGTAGACGCAAGCGGCAGTTTCAAAATTTGCACACCGCATGACAAATGCGCCGATGAACGCTGAAACAGCCATCTATGAACGCCAATCGCACGGGTATCAGAATGTATAATTCAACCCGATCCGTAGTCCGCGATAGCTTGGCGTCGATTTGGTCGAGAATGACGGACCCAGTTCGACCGTTTTTGATTCGAACTGCAGATACTCGATCTCGCCGGTGATCGACCAATTTTCGTTCAGTTTGTGTTCAGCGCCCAAGCTGGCCGAGAAACCTTGTCGGCGGTCCTCGCTCTCAAATCGGCTGGTCCCGCTCGCATCAGTTAGTGAGCCTGACGTGGTGATATCGCCGCGGACATAACCCACAGTCACGAAATATAGGACACTGCCGCTGCGGTTCGTCAGCCCGTTCCGTAAGCGGATGGACAATACATCCGAGATCGCGGATCTGCCGCTGACCTCTGCCCCACCGGATCGGGACGAGGTGATGTCATCGAGCGTGCCAAAGTCATAGCCGACTTCCAGCCCATACACATAGTCGCGCCCACCTCTGGCTGGCAGAATGCCGCGCCAGCCACCGCGAAAACCTGCGAAATTTCCGCTTGGCTTAAGGTCGCCCGCAGCAAACGTGTCTCCGTCGTTCACGCGCAGGCCAAACTCGTCCGAACCGCCCGAGGCATGTCCGGCGCTGACCCCCAGATAGAACGCATTGACGTCGCGCGCGAAACGCTGAGACGAGATTACGTCGGGCTCAGTGACTTCCCCGACGACATCGCCGGCCAAAGTCGGGGCAGCGCAAGATAGAAACACGACAGTCGCCGACAAAACACGGGAAAGGTTTACACTCGGAAAACGTATCCAGCTCACTACTCGTACCCTCCGCAAAGGCGGGCCGTCAGGCGGGGTCGGTGCGTTTGTCGACACCCAAAATTCGGCCCAGAAAAATCTAGCCTTCCTCGGAACATAGTTCCAAGCCATAAATCAAGGGTTAAATTTCAAGGCGAAAACCCTTTGCGGGCCAGCCACAAGGGATCAGACCAACTCACCACCCAGCGAGTTCGCGCCAGACGATTTTATCCTTACCTTACGTAAGTCGCCGCTCGCGATATCAGCGTCCGCGACGTGAACCGCATGCAGATACTCGGATTTTCCAACCATCTGGCCCGGTTGCCGCCCAGGCTTTTCAAACAGGACATTAACTGTCTTTCCGACCATCGAGTCCTGAATCTCGCGCTGGTGGCGCGTGATCAACCCTTGCAAGCGCTGCAGGCGTGCATCCGCCACTTCGGCCTCGACCTGTGGCCGTTCTGCTGCAGGTGTGCCGGGTCGCGTCGAGTATTTGAAGGAATAGGCGTAGCCGTATTTGACCTCTTCGACCAAATCCAGAGTAGCCTGAAAATCCTCTTCCGTTTCTTCCGGAAAGCCCACGATGAAATCGCCGGACATCAGAATATCGGGGCGCGCTTCTCGGATACGCTCGATCAATCGCAGATAGCTTTCAGCCGTATGGCTGCGGTTCATCCGCTTTAGAATTTTGTCCGACCCCGACTGCACCGGCAAATGCAGATATGGCATCAACTTCTCACAGGTGCCATGCGCTTCGATCAGCGCATCATCCATGTCGTTCGGGTGCGAGGTGGTAAAGCGTATGCGCTCTAGCCCGTCGACCTTGTTCAATTCCCAGATCAGACCGGCAAGGGTCATGTCTCCGTCCGGTCCAGCCCCGTGATAGGCATTTACGTTCTGCCCCAGCAGCGTGATCTCACGCACACCGCGTTCAACCAGATCGCGGGCCTCACGCAGGATGCGATCTGCCGGGCGGCTGACCTCGGCCCCGCGTGTATAGGGCACAACGCAGAAGGCACAGAACTTGTCACACCCCTCCTGCACGGTCAGAAATGCCGTCGGTCCGCGCTTGGCCTTGGGGCGGTTCTTGAGCTTTTCGAATTTGTCTTCTTCGGGGAACTCGGTATCCAGCGCCTTTTCACCCGCGCGCGTCTTCGCCTCCATCTCGGGCAGGCGATGATAGCTTTGCGGCCCCACCACCAGATCGACAAGCGGCTGGCGGCGGATGATTTCCTCGCCTTCGGCCTGAGCGACGCAACCTGCGACACCGATTTTAAGGTCCGGCTTTTCCGCCTTGAGGCCCTTGAAACGGCCCAGTTCGGAATAGACTTTCTCAGCTGCCTTTTCTCGAATGTGGCAGGTATTTAGCAGGATCATATCCGCATCATCGGGCGATTTGGTCTCGACATAGCCCTGTCCGCCCAGCGCTTCGGCCATGCGTTCGCTGTCATAGACGTTCATCTGACAGCCATAGGTCTTGATAAACAGCTTTTTCGGTTCAGACATGGGTTGGCCTTTGCAGTCGCTGGGTCGGCGTCGTCTATACGTATCGAACGCCGCTTGCAATGCTGGCGCAATTACCCGAATTTGGCGGGAATTTCCAGCAAGGCGGCAACGAAACCAACGATGCAGTACGAATCCCTTGATCACCTTCTGAAATCCGATCGGTCGATCCTGAGCAAGGGACCCGTGGCACTGATATTTGCCGAAGATAATGTCGAGCTAGAAGGGACGCTGCACCATCATTTGAAGCTGGGGTTCAAATCCGTGATCACATTCCTGCCCCAAGAATTCACGCTGGATGAAGCGCTGGAGGAAAGGGTTCATCGAGTGACGATGACCTGCGCGCCCAGAACCGTCGTATTTGAGGCCGTCAATCGGATCATTCAGGCGGCTCAGGGTGCATGGGTATACTACTGCTACAACTCTGAATATCTGTTCTACCCTTTCTGCGAGACCCGCTCGGTCGGAGAGTTACTGGCCTTCCATTCTGAAGAACGGCGCCAGGCCATGCTGACCCATGTGATCGATCTGTATGCGAATGATCTGACGGCCTATCCAAACGGAGTGGCCCCCAATCACGCAATGCTGGACAAGACCGGATACTACGCCCACACGCGGCATGACGCATCTGGCAAGCCGCTAGAGCGGCAACTGGATATGTCCGGTGGTCTGCGCTGGCGGTTCGAAGATCATATCCCGTATGAACGACGCCGGATCGATCGGATTTCGCTGTTCAAAGCAAAACCCGATCTGAGACTTCTGCCTGATCACACTTTCAATGAGCCGGAATATAACACCTACGCCTGCCCGTGGCACAACAACCTGACCGCGGCGATCTGTTCGTTCCGGGCGGCCAAAGCATTGAAGACGAACGCCGGATCGACGTTCGATATCTCCAACTTCTGCTGGAACCATTCAACTCCGTTCGAGTGGGATTCGCGCCAATTGCTGGATCTGGGCCTGATCGAATCGGGCCAGTGGTTCTAGGTTCTAACGCTGTAGCAGAACTGGGAACCAGTCCTCACGCAGCCTTTGCCCAGGCACCATTTCATGTCCCGGAAATGGCGGCGAAGTCCGGCCTGGACGCTCGACATAACGTGCATCATCACCAACCAATCGCAGCGAAAATGCCCTGCGTCGGCTATCGGAAGTATTGCCTCGGGCCCCGTGTAGCGTGCGATAGTTGAAGGCCACTGCATCACCGGGCTCCATTTCAAATTCTACAATCTTCATCCTTTCGGCATCTGGGTCCGGAATCGGCATGTACTGGCCCTCGTCAGGGAAGAAACCTTCTTCCGAGACCCAGCGGGTAGGTAGCACTTCTTTTTCCCAGCGGTGCGAACCGGCAACGCAGCGCAAGGTCGCTTGTTTCACCGGATCCAACGGTGACCAGAAGCTGATATTCTGTTGACCATCCACAAAATAGTATGGCCCATCCTGATGCCACGGCGTTGCCATCGAGGTTCCGGGTTCCTTCACCAGAACATGGTCATGGAACATCTGCACAGATTGCGACTGCATGAGGTCGGCCGCTACTTCAGCAGCAGGAGATTTTTCGATCACTTCACGAAACTGCGGGATACGGGACCAGTTGCAATAGTCGTCAAAAAAACGGCCGGTTTCGCCATCTTTCCTGTTCTCCGAAGCATAAGGACCCGGCTCGGCCATATTCGCGGCAACCCCGGCCCGTAGGGTTTCAATATGATCGGCGAACAGGCCTTTAACCAACACAACGCCGTCCGTCTGGAAGTTGTCGATCATGGCCTGAGAAACAAGAGAGTGAGTCATTGCGGTCTCCTTAGATTTGTCGCCCGATCTGCGCATGAATAAGACATCTGTTCAAATCATATCTTTCAATTTAGGTATTAACTCTATGTTATACCTCACTCTGCGCCAATACGAATATGTTTGCGCCATCGGTCGGCATGGCAGCCTGTCTGCTGCGGCACAACGCCTAAATGTCTCGCAACCTGCCTTGTCCAATGCGCTGACCCGGGTCGAATCACGTTTGGGATATCCACTGTTTGCCCGAAGACGGGGTGCCGCGATGGCGCTGACCCCGCAGGGCCGCAAATTCATCGAAGAGGCCGAGGCCTTGTTGAAGCGAGCTGCGCTTTTGGAACAGTCAAAGCAGCCGATAACCGGCGAACGCCGATTGCGCCTGGGATGCTTTGTCGATCTGGCACCCTTTCTTCTGGCCCAATCTCTGCACCGCCTGCAAGAAGCTTTGCCCGACGTCGCCCTGACACACGGGGTTGAGACGTTCGAAGGCCTGATTTCCGGCTTGATCGATGGCAGATACGATTTTGCACTCACCTATGACCTCGGCATGGATGCCGGTTTTTCCTGCAAGAAGTTGTTCGACAGCACCCCACACGCACTGCTTTCACCTGATCATACACTGGCGGCGGCCAATCAGCTCACCCTGACCGAGCTAGCGTCATATCCACTGATTCTGTCTAAAGAGGGTTTGTCTGCACAGCATGTACTCGCGCTTTTCAGACGCAAAGGTTTGAACCCCACAATCTCGCACCGAGCGGAATCATTGGAGCTTTCGCGCAGTCTGGCCGCTCATGGGGAAGGCATCGGGATAAGCTATACCAGCCCTAAAAACGGCTTCAGTTATGATCAGGTCCGCGTGATAAGCCTGCCGATCACCGATCCAGATGCAACCGAATCTGTTGTATTGGCACGGCATGGCACGGGGCCGACTGATCCGCTGATCACGCAGGCTGAGCATGCGTTGGTTACGTTGTTATTTAAGGATTAGAGGTTACTTCTTCCGCAGGCGGATCACCACATCGACCGATGCGATTTCGACGCCTTCAGGAGCTTCCGGCAATTGTTGGATTACCAATTGATCGGATGGTGCATCGCTCAGACGGCTTTCGTCTTCCCAATAGAAATGCGGATGGTCATGCGTGTTGGTGTCGAAATAGCTTTTGGACCCGTCAACAGTGATCTCTTGAAGCACCCCGGCATCGCAAAACGCCCGCAATGTGTTGTATACGGTCGCCAGCGAAACCGCGTCACCTTTGGCTTTTGCGGATTCAAACAGGCTTTCCGCTGTCACATGACGATGCAGACCGTCGCCCACAAGCAATTCGGCCAAAGCAACCCTTTGGCGCGTGGGGCGCAAACCTGCGTCAACCAACCAATTTGCAGCGATCTCACGGCTCTGAGGTGTCATGAATCCGATACCTGTGTTTTGCTGCCCTTAATATAAGTGCGCCCTGCCTGCAATTTCAAATGAAATTCATTCGCAAAGAATATTGTAGTCACAACAAGATATGGAGTGCTGGTCTTGCAGGACCTTGCATACGGGTGATAGACGAGGCCAGATGTAATAAACGGACCCAGGCAGGAGAGGCGGCAGAATGGCCCAATTCCCGAGCAGTTTTGACAAGGACGATCTGCTGAAATGCGCCCGCGGCGAACTATTTGGCCCTGGCAACGCGCAGTTGCCGGCTCCGCCGATGTTGATGATGGACCGCATTACCGAGATTTCCGGCGACGGTGGAGCGCATGGCAAGGGTCATGTGCTGGCCGAATTCGATATCACACCTGAGCTTTGGTTCTTTGACTGCCATTTCCCTGGCAATCCGATCATGCCCGGCTGTCTGGGCCTGGACGGTTTGTGGCAACTGACCGGCTTCAACCTCGGCTGGCGCGGCTGGCAAGGACGTGGCATGGCCGTTGGCGTCGGAGAGGTCAAGTTGACCGGCATGGTGCGCCCGGACCGGAAGATGCTGACCTATAAGATTGATTTCAAAAAGGCGATCCAGACGCGCCGCCTGACCATGGGTGTGGCAGATGGCATCGTCGAAGCCGATGGCGAATTGATATACGACGTCAAGGATATGAAGGTCGTTCTGTCAGACGCCTGAGCCTGACCGGCCGCAATAAGGAGTACGCAAATGCGTCGAGTAGTCGTCACCGGTCTGGGGGTTGTGTCCTCGATCGGGAACAATGCCGAAGAGGTGCTCGCCTCGCTCAAAGCAGGCAAATCCGGCATCGTAGCAAGCGAACAGATGGTCGAGCACGGCTTTCGCAGCCAGATCGCCGGTTCGCTGAAAATCGATGTGGCCGATCACGTGGACAAGCGGACCCTGCGGTTCATGGGTCCGGGTGCTGCCTATGCCCATATCGCGATGAATCAGGCCATCGCGGACGCCGGGCTGACCGAAGATCAGGTGGTCAATCCGCGCACAGGTCTGGTGGCAGGTTCGGGTGGACCATCGACCAGCGCGATGTTGACTGCGCACCAAACCGTGCTGAAAACCGGCGCAACCAAACGGATCGGCCCGTTTGCAGTGCCAAAGTGCATGTGTTCGACGATTTCTGCGAACTTGGCGACCGCGTTCAAAATCAAAGGTATCAACTACTCGATCACCTCGGCCTGCTCGACCTCGCTGCACTGCATCGGCAATGCGGCTGAACAGATCATGCTGGGAAAGCAGGATGTGATGTTCGCAGGTGGAGGAGAAGAGCTGGACTGGACCCTGTCCTGCCTGTTCGACGCGATGGGTGCGATGTCGTCCAAGTACAACGAGACACCTGATAAAGCCTCGCGCGCATTCGATCAGAACCGCGACGGATTTGTGATTTCCGGCGGTGGCGGCATCGTGGTTCTGGAAGACCTCGAGCATGCGCTGGCGCGCGGTGCGAAAATCTATGCCGAAGTAACCGGCTATGCCGCGACATCTGATGGGCACGACATGGTGGCACCATCCGGCGAAGGCGGCGAGCGCGCGATGCGTCTGGCGCTGTCGACCGTGCCCGAAGGCCGCAAGGTCGGCTATATCAATGCCCACGGCACCTCGACCCCAGTGGGCGACGTCGGAGAAGTCGAAGCCGTACGCCGTATCTTTGGTGAAGGCAGTGTGCCTCCGATTTCATCGACAAAATCGATGACCGGTCACGCGCAAGGCGCAGCGGGCGCGCTTGAGGCGATCTTCTGCCTGCTCATGCTGGAACATGATTTCATTACTCCGTCGATCAATGTCGACACACTTGCCGACGGCATCCTGCCCGGTGAAATTGCAACTCAAGTGGTTGAAAACGCAGGCTTGGACAGCGTGATGACCAATAGCTTCGGCTTTGGCGGCACCAACGGATCCATGGTTCTGTCGAAGTATAACGGGTGAACAAGATGTCGGATATTCTCAAGGGTAAACGCGGCCTGATCATGGGCGTGGCTAATGACCGCTCTATCGCGTGGGGCATCGCCAAAGCCATGCACGAAGCAGGCGCTGAGCTGGCTTTCACCTATCAGGGCGAGGCGTTTGGCAAACGGCTTGAACCGCTGGCCCAAAGCTTGGGCAGCGACTTCATGGTCGATGCGGATGTGACCGATGATGATTCACTGGATCGCGCGTTTGGCGAGTTGTCCGCCCGCTGGCCAACAATAGATTTTGTTGTCCACGCTATCGCTTATTCGGACAAGTCCGAACTGACCGGTCGATTCTTGAACACCACGCGGGCAAACTTCAAACACTCGCTGGATGTGTCGGCCTATTCGTTCATCGAAGTTGCCCGTCGCGCCTATCCGCTGATGAAGGACAATGGCGGCACATTGTTGACCCTGACCTATCAAGGATCGAACAAGGTTGTACCAAACTACAATGTCATGGGCGTCGCCAAGGCTGCGCTGGAATCGGCGACGCGCTATCTGGCGAACGATCTGGGCCCCGAGGGTATTCGCGTGAACGCCATCTCGCCCGGCCCGATGAAAACATTGGCGGGTGCGGCTATTGGTGGTGCACGCAAGACCTACAAGTTCTGCGACCAGAACGCACCGATGCGTTCGAATGCCACGCTGGAGGCCGTCGGAGGCACCGCCGTGTATCTTGCGTCCGACGCCGGCAGCTATACTTCGGGTGAGATCATCCGTGTCGATGGCGGGTATCATATTCTGGGCATGCCTCAGCCAGAGGCCATGTGACCATATCTTTCCCTGCGGGTGCCAAGATTTGAACATCTTTGCCCCGCAGGGATTACGATATGAGCAAACTTGAACAGATCCTTGCGAGCAACACGCGCTCGCCAGCTTTGAAACGCAAATCAGGAAGCGGACGTGCGCGTCTTTTGCTGCTGATTCTCACATCGCTGCTGATTGCCTTTGTGTTTCTGACCCAACCGCCCGTGCGCGATGCGATTGAGCCGTTGTTGTCACATATCCCGGGCCTTTGATCCAATCAGCGTCAGTTGATCGAAACGATTTCGATATCGAAGACCAGATCTTGCCCCGCTAGTGGATGATTTGCATCCAAGGTCACCGTCGCCTCATCTACCTCGACGACAGTCACTGGCAATGCCTGACCGTCAGGAGTTTGCATCTGTAACTGCGTGCCAGGTTCAAGCGGAATGTCATCCGGGATGCCTTCACGCGGGATCTGCTGCCGCATGCCCGGATTGATCGGGCCATAGGCGTCAACGCAATCGATCTCGACACGCTTCTTCTCGCCAATCTCCATGCCCGGCAGGGCAGCGTCCAGACCGGGTATGATCTGCCCGGAACCAACCGCAAACTCCAACGGATCGCGCCCCTCGGAACTGTCGAAGACTTTGCCGTCCAGCAGAGTTCCGGTGTAGTGGATGCGAACCGTGTCGCCTTGTTTGATTGCGGTCATGATGGCCTCCGGCCTGAAAAGAAATGAACGGCGCAGCCTAGAGGCTGACACAGCATTGTAAACCCTGCCCTCTTTAACCCCGGAACCGGTTGTGATTACCTGCGCCCGATCAGGGGAGGATCGGATGGCTATCACCACGTGTGTATTCGACGCTTATGGTACTCTGTTTGACGTGGCCGCCGCCGCCAGGCAGGCCGCAACAGAGCCCGGATTTGAAGCGTTGGCTAGCAAATGGCCCGAGTTGGCCAATCACTGGCGTCTGAAGCAACTGCAATATACATGGTTGCGTGCTGTCGCTGATGCGCATTGTGACTTTTGGGATGTCACGCAAGATGGGCTGGATTGGGCCTTGGAAGCGGTAGGCCTTCAGGGGGATAACACCCTTCGGCAGCGTCTGCTGGATTTGTATTGGGAATTGCAGGCCTATCCCGAGGTCCCCGATATGTTGAAGGCGCTGAAGGCCGGTGGGTTGCAGACCGCCATCCTATCCAACGGTTCACCCCCGATGTTGAACGGGGCGGTGCAGTCTGCCGGGATCGGTGATGTGCTGGGTGATGTTCTGTCGGTCGAAAGCGTGGGGGTCTTCAAACCCCATGCCAGCGTATACGATCTGGTGCAGAACCGCTTCGGCTGCGCGCGCGATGAAGTGCTGTTCGTCAGCTCAAACGGGTGGGACGCTGCCGGGGCCAGTGGCTATGGATTTGTCACAGCTTGGGTCAACCGCGCTGGCGAGCCAATGGACCGTCTGCCGTGGAAACCTGCACATGTGCTGCCAGACCTGACGACGATCCCTCAATTGGCAGGGCTTTGATGGCATATTTCACCACCTCGGACGGCAAACGCCTGTACTATGAAGATACCGGCACGGGCCATCCTCTGCTTTGCTTGGCTGGCTTGACGCGCAACTGCCGCGACTTTTCATTTCTTGCGCCACATATGCGTGATCTTCGTATGATTGCGATGGATTATCGCGGGCGCGGCAAGTCCGATTTTGATGCGAACTACATGAATTACAACATCCTGCGCGAGGGGCTGGATGCGGTTGATCTGCTGGATCAACTGGGCTTGAAGAAAGTGACTCTGTTGGGCACATCACGCGGGGGGCTGATCGCCATGGCCTTGGCCGCCAGCCATCCTGACCGGCTGGCAGGTGTGATATTAAATGACGTTGGCCCGGTAATCGAACCCGCCGGCATTGCCAAGATTATGGACTATGTCGGCAATCCCCCAAGTTCACAATCCTATGATGAGGCTGCGCAGGTCCTGCAAACGATGATGGCGCCACAGTTCCCGGGCATCGCTCAGGACGTCTGGAAACTGCAGGTAGAACATCAATACATTCAAACCGATACCGGGCTACAGCTGCGTTATGACCCCGCATTGCGACAAGCGCTGATCGAGCAGGCCGCCATCACCCCGGCACCGGACCTGTGGCCTTTGTTCGACGCCCTGCGTACGATCCCCACCGGTGTGATCCGCGGCGCAAATTCCGACTTGTTGAGCAAAGCCACGGTGCAGAAGATGCACGCACACCACCCCGAATTGATCTCGACCGAAGTGCCGGACCGAGGACATATCCCGTTCCTGAACGAGCCTCAATCCCTAGACCTGATCCGCAAAATACTGGACGCCAAATGAGCAACATAGACATGATCGAAGCCGCCGCCGAGCGGCTGAAAGGTCACGTGCGCGAGACGCCGCTTCTGTCGTCGCCTTTCCTGGATGAAATCGCGGGTCGCTGCGTTCTGATCAAACCCGAATGCCTGCAACACACCGGCAGCTTCAAATTTCGCGGCGCGTGGTCAGCTATTTCGGCACTGGATGAGGCGGCGCGCAACCGGGGCGTCATCGCCTACTCCTCGGGCAATCACGCACAGGGTGTTGCCTATGCAGCGGCTCAACATGGAATCTCGTCCGTCATCGTCATGCCCTCGGATGCGCCGAAGCTGAAGATTGAAAACACCCGCGCGCTGGGCGGTGAGGTCGTCCTTTATGATCGCGCCAGCGAAAGCCGCGAAGACATCGGCGAGGCATTGGCTGCCGAGCGCGGTTTGACCTTGATCCGGCCTTATGACGAACCGCAAGTGATCGCTGGCCAGGGAACAACGGGACTGGAGCTGGCACGTCAGGCACGGGCGCTGGGCGTGACCGAAGGTGACGTTCTGATCTGCTGTGGCGGCGGCGGGCTGACATCTGGTATCGCGCTGGCGTTAGAGCGTCACGCGCCCGGTCTGCGCCCTCGTCCATGCGAGCCTGAAGGGTTCGAAGACGTGAAACGCTCGCTGGCAAGCGGGACGATCCAAAGCAACGACGCTACTTCGGGAAACATCTGCGACGCAATCCTGACGCCACAGCCGGGGCAGATTACCTTTCCCATCCTGCAGCGGCTTTGCGGCCCTGGTCTGTCGGTATCTGAACAGGAATCCCTACGCGCCATGGCCCTTGCGTTTCTGCGTCTGAAGATCGTGCTGGAACCCGGAGGAGCGGTTTCGCTGGCCTCTGCCCTGTTTCGCAAGGATCAGATTGATGGAAATGCGGTGATCGTAGTCGCCTCGGGCGGCAACGTGGATCCGCAGATCTTTGAACGGGCGTTGGAATTCCTTACCTGACAATCGCTTAAAGCCGGTGCAAAATCCGGTCGTAGTCGTTTTAACCGACACCCTGAGCAGACGGGGACGCTAAACATGCATATCGCTGACCTCAAAGATGTTCGGATACACTACCGAATTGATGGCGACGCCGCTGGCGCCCCTATCGTGTTTGCTAATTCACTGGGCACGGATATGCGGCTGTGGGACCCGATATTGCCGCTACTGCCCAAAGGCCTGCGCATCATTAGGTACGACAAACGCGGGCACGGATTGTCAACAGCACCCTCAGCGCCCTATTCCATGGGAAATCTGGTGCGCGACGCCGAGCAATTGCTGGATTATCTAGAGGTCAAGGATTGCGTATTCGTGGGTCTGTCCGTCGGTGGCATGATTGCGCAGGGTCTGGCGGTCAAGCGTATGGATCAGATCCGCGCGCTGGTGCTGTCGAATACGGCCGCCAAGATCGGCACTCCCATGATGTGGCAGCAGCGTATGGATGCTGTCCGTAAAGGCGGGATCGAGGCACTGGCGGATGCCACCATGGATCGGTGGTTCTCGAAATCATTTCGGGCCAGCGCCGAGATGACGCTTTGGCGCAACATGATGGTCCGACAACCGGTCGATGGCTATCTGGGCTGCTGCAGTGCAATTTCTGGCACCGATTTCTATACGCCAACCAGCGGATTGCGCCTGCCGACCTTGGGGATTGCGGGCAGCGAAGACGGCTCAACCCCGCCCGATCTGGTGCGCGAAACGGTCGATCTGATCCCTGGTTCACGCTTTGCGCTGATCCGAAAGGCAGGCCACCTGCCCTGCGTCGAGCGCCCTCAGGACTTTGCCCAATTGATTGGTGATTTTCTGACCGAGATCGGACATATTTGAAGGAGGGATTGTTGGCAGATTTCTTGCTTGTACATGGCTCTTGGCACGGTGCCTGGTGCTGGCGCGATCTGATCCCGGAACTGACCACTTTCGGACATACCGCCCGCGCCATCGATATGCCAAGCCACGGCTCGGACCCGACGCCTATCCGCGATGTCACCCTTGGAACGTGCAGAGATGCCGTGCTGAAGGCTTCGACACCAAAGACCATCATCTTAGGGCACTCGTGGGGTGGATATCCCGTAAGTGCGGCTGCCGAGACCGACCCGAACGCCATGCGAGGTGTGATTTATCTAAGTGCCTATGTTCCGAAATCCGGGCTATCTATGGTCGAAATGCGCAAACGAGCCCCACGCCAACTGATCGGAAATGCCGTCGAAGTATCCGGCGACGGGTTGTCGTATTCGGTGGTACCGGATCAGGTGCACGACCTGCTTTATCACGACTGCGCGCGCGAGGTGGTTGCCTATGCATTCGCGCGCCTGTGCCCCCAGGCGATTGCACCGCAGACTACCCCCCTAGACGTCGGCGATAACTTCGCGCGCGTTCCAAAAGGGTACATCAGAACTACCGATGACAGAATCGTTCCGACCGAATATCAGGCCGAGATGGCGGGCTGCGCGGACCCTGATATGCACCTTACGATAGACAGCTCTCACTCGCCGTTTTTTTCGCATCCTGAGCATCTTGCCGGGTTGATGCACCAGATCTCGCAACGAATGTAGCGAGCCACCGTCGATGTCCCGACCCCGATACGCCGTGCGCCGATCTGTTTGGTTGTCGCACACTGAACCGATGACCCACACAATGCTTATCAATAGGTGGATTCTTTTGCGTCTACCCCACTTTGGCAGAACAACGACACATCCGTGACGGTTTCCACCTTGCAGGTCCCGCCGGGACGGGTCACCGTGATCCCGTTAGGGAGCGGGAAAACACATGCAAACCATCAAAGCAGCCGTATGCCGGGCCTTCGGCGAACCTCTGGTCATCGAAGACATCCTGATCGCACCACCCGGCATGGGCGAGGTCGAGGTAACGCTGGATGCAGTGGCGATTTGCCATTCGGACATTTCCTTTGCAAGCGGCGCATGGGGCGGCCACTTGCCCGCGGTTTACGGGCACGAAGCGGCTGGCATCGTTTCTGCTGTTGGCGAAGGCGCAGGGGATTTCAAACTTGGTGATCCCGTTGTGGTAACCTTGATCCGCGCCTGCGGGTCCTGCCCGTCCTGTGCCGGTGGCATGCCCACCATTTGTGAAACACCTTATGACACGGTGAAAGGTCCGCTGCAGACTGCCGACGGTGATGCGCTGGAACAGGCCATGGCATGCGGGGCCTTTGCCGAAAAGGTAGTTGTCAGCCACCGACAAATCGTCCGCATTCCCGAAACGCTGCCCAAGGACCTTGCCAGCCTGCTGTCCTGCGGGGTGATCACCGGTGTTGGTGCAGCAGTCAACGCCGCCCAACTTCGCCCCGGGCAGGACGTGGTTGTCATCGGCGCCGGGGGCGTCGGCTTGAACGCAATCCAAGGCGCACGTATTGCCGGAGCTCGCCGTATCGTTGCGGTCGATATGACACAGGATAAGCTGGATATCGCAATGGAGTTCGGCGCGACCCATGGTGTTTTGGCCAGCCAGAAAGAGCCGTGGAAAAGCGCCTACAAGGCGCTGGGCGGACGTGGCGCAGACGCCGTCTTGATTACTGTTGGTGCAATCCCGGCCTATGATCAGGCCCCGCGTTACCTTGGTCGGGGCGGCAAGGCGATCATGATCGGGATGCCCCATTCTGGTGACATGTCCAGCTACGAACCCGTCGTGCTGGCCGCGCTTGGCCAGGGCATGGTGGGCTCAAAAATGGGCGATGTAGTGATCCAGCGCGACATCCCGTGGATGATCGATCTGTATGAACAGGGGCGGCTGAAACTGGACGAGTTGATCTCGGGTCGCTGGACCCTGTCGCAGATCAATGAGGCCATCGAAGACACCAAGTCCGGTGCGGCCAAACGCAATGTAATCTTGTTTGATCGCGACTGAACCCCGCAAAAGGAACACCCGATGAAACTGCAAGATCTCGATGTCATTGTCACTGCGCCTCCGGCACCGGGTTGGGGTGGGCGCTATTGGATTTTGGTCAAGGTCACCACGGATACGGGCGTGATCGGTTGGGGGGAATGCTACGCGTCCTCGGTTGGTCCCGAAGCCATGACCCATGTCATTCGCGATGTATTCGAACGGCACATGCAGGGCGAAAACCCCGAGAATATCGAGTTGATGTTCCGCCGCGCCTATTCCAGCGGCTTCACTCAGCGACCAGACCTGACCGTCATGGGTGCGTTCTCGGGGCTCGAAATCGCCTGCTGGGACATTTTGGGCAAGGATCGTGATCGTCCGGTCTATGCGCTGCTGGGTGGGCGGATGAACGACCGTATCCGGGCGTACACCTATCTCTACCCACTTCCTCAGCATAACCTGACGGACTTCTGGACTTCACCTGAGCAGGCCGGAGAAAGTGCTGCTGAAATGGTCCGGCGCGGCTATACCGCCGTCAAGTTTGATCCCGCCGGGCCTTATACGATCCGCGGTGGACACATGCCCGCGATGTCCGATATCTCAATGTCGATAGCGTTTTGCAAAGCGATCCGTGAGGCAGTTGGAGACAAGGCCGATCTGCTGTTCGGTACTCATGGCCAGTTCAACACAGCCGGAGCTATACGTCTGGGCCAAGCGCTGGAACCCTTTTCGCCGCTGTGGTTCGAAGAACCCACACCCCCCGACATGATCGAGGATATGGCCCGTGTGGCGCGCAATGTCCGTATCCCTGTCGCAACCGGTGAACGGATGACAACCAAAGCGGAATTTGGCGCGGTCCTGCGCGCCGGGGCCGCCGAAATCCTTCAGCCTGCGTTGGGACGCGCTGGCGGTATATGGGAGATGAAGAAAGTCGCCGCAATGGCCGAGGTTTTCAACGCCCAGATGGCACCCCATCTGTATGCGGGACCGATCGAGTGGGCGGCGAATATTCATCTGGCGGCGTCGATCCCGAACCTGCTGCTGCTTGAAAGCATCGAGACCCCATTCCACGATCAACTGATAAAGGGAAGCATCCGCGTCGAGAAGGGGTTCGTCGCTCCTCCGACCGAGCCCGGCCTTGGTATCGAGGTCGATGAAAGCCTTGCCCGAGCCCATCCCTACAAAGGTGACGGGCTGCACCTACAGATGCAGGAAACCCCATGTGATTATGCAAATGGGAATGCGTTTCAAGGCGGTGCACCCGCAACCGAAGGGTAACAATCGACAGGCGAGCAAGCCGATCAGTTCGAGACATACCCCGCGATGACCTGCAACAGTTTAAAGGCTGTGGCTGCATCGTTCTCGACGACCGCCAGAAATTCCTCTTCACCGATCCGTAGGCAGGACAGTTCCGTTTCAGCCACCATGCTCAACGCCCGAGGCTCTTTTCGGATCAACCCCAGCTCTCCCACCAACGCGCCCGCACCAACCGTAGTGATCAGTTGATCGGCCTCGCCCGAACGCGGCAGGTACAATCCTGCCTCGCCCTCAAGGATGACATAGGCGCCATCGGTTGGCTGATCATCCTTCAGAAACACCACCTGGCCGGGTTTCGCTTCGAACCAGCGCGCACCAAAGGCCAGCAGTCGAAGCTGGCGACGGTCGAGCCCAGAGAACAACGGGGTCTGCTCAAGCGCACGCAATTTGCGTACCAGATCGGCAGACGCCGCACCGTCGCCGTCGACGTCGGTTGGGCCTTCACCCGTCACGACCCGGCCCTGACGGATTTCAACATACATGTCGAAAACATCTGGATTTTCGAACGCATCATTTAGATAGATTACAGTAGTTTCGGGCAGCAATTCACGCAGATTTTTATAAACTGCGACCTGTGTCTCCATATCATAGCTGGCAAGCGCGGTTTCCAGGATCAGAATATCTGGCTTTTTGATCGCAGCGCGCGTAAAGGCCAGCGGTTCGGCAAATACGGCAGGCAAGTTCTGGCCGCCAATCGAGACCGGAACATCATAGATCAGTTCCACCACCATCGGTCGCGCCCCGTTCTCGGCCAGAACATCGACGATCAGTTTGCGCGCCTCGTCGGTCCGCGCACCGCCGATCTGGCTGACCTTGCCAAACAGTGCGTTTTCCATAACCGTCAAACCGGGTGCAAAGGCATCTTCATCCAACGGGACGAATACATCGTGCAAGGGTTCCAGCAATTTGGCCGAGTGGCTGTGGCGAAGCTCAAGAATGCGGTTCTTCAGCTCATCCGAAAACGCCGGGCCAATCTGCTCGGCCGAGATCACAAATGGCACCGAAAGCAAGCTAGCCAATTGTTCGTCATCCAGCCCGTTTGCGCCTTCTTTGCGGGTTTGCTCGACCAATTCAACCGCGGCCTCGTAGGTTTGGGCCTCAAGCCCCAGCTTGCGAAACAAAGGATGATCTGTTCCATCAAGCCCAAATATCTGGCGCAGCATCTCAATTACGTCGCGTGTCAGGCTGATCAGGGTTTCATCCAACCCCAACTCGCGCAACTGGCCCAGAAACACGGTCTGCTGTGCCAGCAATTGTCGCGTCACCGGAACGCAGGGGGTGGCAAACAACAGGTTCTCAGCAACGGGTAGCGCAGGGTTATACGCGCAGCGATCGAAAATCAGCGCCTGCTGATCAAGCCCGGCCTCGCGCACCGCCTTCTGAACCCGAGGGCGCAATTCGACCAGCTTTGCTGCCAGTTCCGGGCGCTCATTCGCATCAAACACCTGCTCGGCACCGCGCTGAAACAACGCCGCGCCCGAGCCCATGCCATCGATCAGTTTCAGCCACCAATCGCGCAGCCGCGCCGTATCGTCAAAACCCGCCATTCCGGGGTCAAGCCATTCGGCGTTGAATGGATCAGCACTATTGCCTGCCCTCAGCGTCTCGGGGAAATCCGGATCCTCGGTGGACTTGGACAATGGATGTGACCGCATCGGCATCATCACATTTTCACCCAACGTGCCCTGAAACATTATGGGGCGCGAGGTTGCTAGACCTATTCGTTGGGCAACAACGCTTTGATGCAGGCCAGCCATATTGATGCCGCCGATTTCAATACGGCCAGAGGTTGGCAGTATCTCGCGGGTCAGCAACTCGGTCAGCGCATGGCGATCTTCCTCGCTGGTGGCCGAAATGCCGACCGTTTTACCTGCTGGGAACGTCAGGTCCAGATCATCCAAAACCTGATTGCCGTCGATATCACGAACCGAGACCTGATTCAGTACGATATCGCCATTCAGATGCGGACGATCCGCTGGCTCTCCGTCAAACAGGGCCTCATCAATCATTCCATCCGGTGCGAAACGATCAATCACAACATCCCATCGCAGCGACATGTCCTGCGTTTGATTATAATAGGTCAGCAGTTCCTTCCAGGGCGAACTCAAGTCTTTGTAAGCCGCCAGCGCAGCCACCAGAGCACCCAGCGAAACAGATCCCTGCAACACCAGCAGGCCACCGACAAGGTAGAACATGAATGGCGTCAGCTGCGATATGAAGTTGTTGATGAACTTCATAAAGAACTTCTTCTGATAGATCTCAAAGCGGATGGCGAACAGCCGCCCCAGTTGGTCCGAGATCATCGCCCTCCGATATCGCCAACCGCCATTGGCCCGTAGGGTCGAGGCTCCGGCAGCGTTCTCGCCGATCTGGGCAGCCAAAACGCGGACCTCTTGAATGCGCTTCTTGTTCAGAAGATTGATCTGGCGTTGCAATCGCGGGATCAGCCAGGCCTGCAGCGGGATCAACGCCACCGCGGCCAGTCCGAACCAAACGCTTTGGAGGAACAGAAAGGACAGGATCGTGATCATTTGTCCGGCCTGCAGCACGGGCTGACTGATCGCATCCCCCATCAGCCCACCCATCGGTTCGCTTTCAGCGGTTATCATCGAGACCATTTCGCCCTGACTGACCCGCTCAAAATATGGTTGTGGGAAGCGAAGCGCGCGGTTGATCAACTGATAGCGAAAGCGACGCAGCATACGCTCGCTCAGTACACCCTTCATGGTGTTGATACGCATCTTCATGAGCCCGTGCGCCAGCACCGCAGCCAGAAAGGCAAAGCACAGGATCATCAGAAAAGTGGTCTGCGTCAGGCTATAACCCCAGACATCGACAATCTGACTTGTCGCGCCGATTGCGTCATTGATGATGCGCTTGGGCAGCTCCAACGTCAGGTAAAGCAAAGGAAACAAGGTCGACGTCACGGCCAGCAAAATCAACTGGTCGCGCTTCGAGTATTTCCAGATGAACTGAAAGATCGATCGTTCTATTGAACCCGCCCCTACTAACGATCCGCCGCTCAAATCACTGATTTTGGCGTGAATACAACGGGCCGAATTTACCGCAATCGTATCCTCGGAAGCAAATGAATTTCCGATTTGCGCCTAATTTGCGTTGTGTGAACAAGTTCATTTGCGCGTTTCGCGTTTACCCCCTAATCTCCTGATTCAGGACGATATCGGGAGGATTAATTTGCCTGCCAGCTTTGGCGCTGTGTTTCTGTTGCTGTGCCTGCTTCAGATCAAACACATGTTCGCCGACTATTATTTACAGACGCCCAAGATGCTTTCCGGGCGAGGCACGTATTTCCACATGGGGCGCGCGCAACATGCTGCTGTGCATGTTGTGGGTTCGGTCGTGATTTTCGCGCTCTTTCGCGCCCCGATTGAATTCATACTGATCATCGCTGCGTTGGAATGGATCGTGCATTTTCACATCGACTTTGCCAAAGCCAACTATTCTGACCGCAAACAGTTGCAACCCAATCAGGCCGCTTTTTGGCGTGCCGCTGGTCTGGATCAGTTGTTTCACAACCTTACTTATATTGGCATGGCCTGGGCTTGGGTGGCTTTCGCGGCTTAAGCTTCAGGGTACCACCGGTCGGTTCCGCTTGATCGTCCGCAGCACGACATTCGTTTGCGCGCTGGCGACGGCGGGCAATCGAAACAAGAAATCTTCCAGAAACGTGTTGTAAGCCGACAGATTCCTGCACAATACACGCAGATGATAATCCGCCTGACCTGTCGTGGCGTAGCATTCCTGCACTTCGGGGCTGATCTCGACGGCCCGGATGAAGTCGACAATCTTGTCCGGGTCATGCCGGGTCAGGTGAACATGCACGATTGCTTCGAACGTCAACCCCATCTCGGCAGGATTCACCAAAGCGCCGTACCGTTCGATCACCCCAGCCTCTTCCAGCGCGCGCACCCTGCGCCATAGGGCTGAGGCCGACATGCCGACTGCATCTGCCAATTCGGCATTTGAAACCCGGCTGTCATTTTGAAGCAGCGTCAGAATGCGGCGGTCCCGATCATCAAGAGTGGCCATCTTGGAAAGATTCATCCGTAACTTTAACTAAATCTGGTGAATCCTATCATATTTTGCAGAACTCGCACAAACTCTGAAACAGAAATTCACCTGCGGGGGGTTAAAATAACCGAACACCAAGGACAAAAACCCATGGACGCGCAGCAATGAGCCACCACGAACCCTCTCCCCGCACCTATCGGCTTGAAGACCGCTATACCCTGACGCAGGGCCGGGTTTTTCTAACAGGCACGCAAGCCTTGGCGCGGATTATGATGGACCAGGCCCGACGCGACCGTCAGGCCGGGCTGAACACGGCGGGGTTTGTCTCGGGCTATCGCGGATCGCCACTGGGCGGGCTGGATCTCGAGCTATGGCGCGCAAAGGACCGGCTGAAGACGGATCGCATCACGTTCATGCCCGCCGTGAACGAAGACCTCGGCGCAACGGCGGTTCTGGGTGCGCAACAGGCCATTTTGGACCCGCATTGCGAGGTCGAGGGCATCTTTTCGATGTGGTACGGTAAAGGCCCCGGTGTCGACCGATCAGGCGATGCATTGAAACACGGGAATGCATATGGGTCTGCGCCAAAAGGTGGCGTGCTGGTCGTGGCAGGCGATGATCATGGTTGCGTCAGTTCTTCGATGCCGCATCAGTCGGATGTGGCCTTCATGTCGTGGTTCATGCCGACATTGAACCCAGCCTCGGTCGAGGAATATTTGGAATTCGGCGAGTACGGGTTCGCTCTGTCCCGTTTCTCAGGCACGTGGGTCGGGTTCAAGGCGGTCTCGGAAACGGTCGAAAGCGCACGGTCCGTCGATCTGCACCCGGATCGCAGCTTTTCCCTGCCACAGATCGACTTGCCCGAACTCGGTTTGCACGTCCGCACCGCCGATTTGCCCTCGCCCGAGATCGAGACCCGCATCCAACACAAGTTGCGCGCCGTTCGGGCCTTTGCCGAAGCAAACCCCATCGACCGGCGTATTTATGACATCGACAGTGCGAAGTTCGGCTTCGTGACCACCGGCAAGGGGCACCTCGATCTCATGGAGGCGCTGCGTTTGCTGGACCTTGATGAAGCCGCCTGTCGCCGCTTGGGGATCGACATCTACAAGGTTGGCATGGTCTGGCCGCTGGCCCGTCGCAACGCGTTGCGCTTTGTGAAAGGCAAGGCCGAGGTTCTGGTCGTCGAGGAAAAGCGCGGCATCATCGAAAGCCAATTCAAAGAATATTTCTATGACTGGCCCGGCGACAAACCCCATAAGATGGTAGGTAAATATGACAGCCATGGCGAACCGCTGATCCCATGGACCGGGGAACTCAGCCCTTTGATGCTGGCCCCTATTGTTGCCGCCCGACTTAACACGTTCTTCCCTGAAGAAAACCTGCCTGCCAAAGCGCGTGCACTGACTGAGACAGAACCTTCCGTGATCAACGTCCCGGGCGCAACACGGACACCCTATTTCTGCTCGGGCTGCCCGCACAATACATCAACCAAAGTTCCAGAAGGCTCTACCGCTGCCAGCGGCATTGGTTGCCACGTAATGGCATCTTGGATGGATCGCGAGACGGTCGGGTATGCACAGATGGGAGGCGAAGGCGTACCCCATGTGGTGGCCTCACAATTCAATCGCGGAAAGCATATCTTCCAGAACCTTGGCGAAGGGACGTGGTACCATTCTGGATCACTCGCGATCCGTCAGGCGGTCGCGGCAGGGACAAATATCACCTATAAAATCCTCTACAATGATGCGGTCGCAATGACCGGAGGGCAACCAGTGGATGGACCTGTCAGCGTTGCAGGCATTGCCCAAACCTGCCGGGCTGAAGGCGTTGCGCGGATCGCGCTGGTCTCGGACAACATTGCCAAGTTTCACCGATCCGATTTCCCGGCTGGCACCACATTCCACGACCGGGCAAAGATGAACAGCCTGCAACGCGAACTGCGCGACATACCCGGAGTCACGGTCCTGATCTATGAACAGACCTGCGCCACCGAGAAACGCCGCCGCCGCAAGCGTGGGACAATGGAGGACCCCTCGACGATCGTCTGGATCAATGATCTTGTCTGCGAAGGTTGCGGCGATTGTTCGGTGGCATCGAATTGCCTGAGCGTTGAGCCGCGAGAAACCCCGCTGGGGCGAAAGCGCAAGATCAATCTAAGTTCGTGCAACAAGGATTTTTCGTGCTTGAACGGGTTCTGTCCGAGTTTTGTGACCGTTGAGGGCGCAACCCGACGAAAGCGCGCCATCGAAATGGACTTCAATGCGCTTGAAACAGGCCTGCCGGACCCAAAGCTTCCATCTTTGGACACACCGTTTGATCTGCTTGTGACAGGCGTGGGTGGCACTGGGGTTGTCACGGTTGGGGCCCTGATCACTATGGCCGCGCATCTGGAAGGCAAAGGTGCCTCGGTCCTGGATTTCACCGGATTTGCGCAGAAATTCGGCACGGTACTCAGTTACATCCGCCTTGGCGCAGCTCCGGATGCGCTTAACCAAGTACGCATAGATCAAGGCGCTGCGGATTCGGTGATTGGCTGTGATGTGGTGGTGAGTTCGGCCCCCAAAGCCTCAACTCATTATGCCCGCGGGACACGCGTTGTGCTGAACAGGGCTGAGATGCCCACCGGCGATCTTGTCCTGCGTCGCGATGCCCAATTGCGGGTCGATAAGCGGGAACAGGCGATCGCAGATGTGGTTGGGGTGGACAATCTCGCCAGCCTTGACGCAAATGCAATAGCTGAGGCGCTACTGGGGGATTCCGTCTTCGCCAACGTCATTTTGCTGGGTTATGCATGGCAAAACGAGCTGGTTCCGGTATCGCACCTTGCATTGGCTCAGGCCATCTTGCTGAACGGTGTTGCCGTCGAAAAAAACCGGCTGGCCTTTGCTCTTGGGCGTTGTCTGGCGGCTGACCCCGACCGCATTCACGGGCTGGCACTACCCGAAGAGGCAAACGGCACCTTGGATCAGGTGATTGCGCGTCGGGTGGCGTTTTTGACAGATTATCAGGATGCCGCATATGCGGATCGCTATGCGCAACAGGTTGAAGCAATCCGCGCGTCGAACCCGAAAATATCCGACGATCTTCTAGAATCCGTAGCCCGTAACCTGTTCCGCTTCATGGCCTATAAGGACGAGTTCGAAGTGGCCCGGCTGCAAACGTCCCAAAACTTCGACAACGAACTGAAGCAACAGTTCGAGGGAGATTTCAAAACCAGTTACCACTTCGCCCCGCCAATGCTCAGCTGGCGCAAGGACGAACGGGGCCGCCCCCTCAAGTTTGCACTGGGCCCATGGATGCGCCCGGTTCTGCGGGGACTGTCCCGTCTACGTGGTTTGCGCGGCTCGGTCCTGAACCCCTTCGGCTATCACTCCGAAGCGCGACTGCATCGAGATATCCTAAACTGGTACCAATCGCTGTTGGACATGTATCTGACAAACCCCTCCGCCCATTCCGAGGCCGAGTGGCTGGACGCGCTGTCAGCTGCGGACCAGATACGCGGTTTCGGTCCAGTACGGGAAGAAAGCTATGAGAACGCGCGCGCGATGGCGCGTTAACCAAGCACCGAGAAACTGCTATCGGTATTGACCGGTCGCTTGCGGGAATAAAAACCGGTGTCGATTGTGCGTCCAATGTAAGGCAGTTCAAACTGCATCGGCTTGTCGTCATGATCCGCACCGCCTTCGACGTAGTCGATCAGTTCAGCCATCATTTTGCCTGCAATCGGCGCGTTCTTGTATTGGTTACCGCTGGTGCCGCAGGCCATGTAAAACCCCGGCAGGCTGGACTTGTCATAGATCGGAATCCAGTCAGTCGAGGCATCATACAAATCCACCACCCCACGGGTTCTGGAGGGTATCCCCAGGCTAGGGACCCGTTGGGCATAACGCATGGCCTGCGTGGTCCATTGATCCGTAAAATCGTGGTTATAGCTTACATCATCTTCGCACCATTGATGCGGATCACAAGCCGGATCCTCGGAACCGATCAGAATATGATTGCCATGTTCTGGACGGCAATACAGCGCGATATCACTATCCGAGACAATTGTTCCTTGCGTTTCGAAATCAAATCCTTCGGGCGCGGGTACATGCACCACCTCCTGCCGCAGCGGGCGGGTTTGAATGGTCATGTCACCCAGAACCCCGGCCATTTCGTTGACAAGCGCTGACCCGGGACCGGCAACATTCACCACCACTTTGGCGTGGATTTCTTCACCAGAGGCAAGTCTGACACCTGCGACGCGCCCCTGCTGCGACAGGATTTCGCGTACGTCTGCGCCCGTTCGCACTTCGGCACCATGCAGCTTGGCGGCATCCATCAGGTTTTGCGCCGACAACGCCGGATCGGTCACATAACCTGCTTTCGGCCAGAATACTGCGCCCTGAATCCGATCTCCGTTCGGTTGGCCGAACTCCGGATCATCCATGCGCCGCGCCGGGGCAAAGCTGTCCAGAGAATAGATCGGCAGACGTTCGGTAATCCGCTCAGGTGTCCATTCTTCAAACGGACAATCCAGTTCGGCGCTGTACTTCTTATGTTTCTCAAGAAACCCATTGGACTCGGTCTTGACGACCAAACAACCGGTCTCACGAAACTGCGCCAAATCGGCTGTGTCGGGCAAGCCCAGATAGTTCGCCCAATCACGCCAATAGTGATAGCCTTCCCAAGCGAACGCGGTTCCATCGAGGGTCGAATAATGCATCCGAATTATCGCGCAAGAGCCTGCGGTCGAGCCATGCCCAACCTGCGCATTGCGATCCAACGACAGAGTTTTCCAACCGGCCTTGGACATCTCGAACGCGATGGCGGCTCCGATCACACCGGTGCCAATGATGATTGCGTCAGGTTGGTTCATGTCCTGCCCCTTCCCAGAAACGTTTCGCATACGCGCTGAACTCGGTGATTTCCTCGGGTCGCGGTTCGACCCCTGTAAAAACATAAAGGTAGTGTGGAACCATCGACAGCCTGATCGCCAGTGGTTCGTTTAACTGCGCCAGATCATATCCGATTTGCATATAATATAGCACCCGCGCCCGCGTCTCTGCCTCGGTCTCATCATAGTTGAACCGGATGAACATCGCGCGCAGCGCGGCCAGGCGACGGGCATCGGACTGGTCCAGCATACGCCGCACCTTTCCCGATCTTCGTGCCCAATCCCGCACAGCAAAATCAAGCGCCGTATCAAATAGTTCGGTATTCACAACGCAGCGCTGCACATTGCACACCGCAGCCGTGATCGTTTCAGCAGGCAATTCGGATTGCGCGATCAAGGCCGCCGTATTTGTCGCCTGCCATCGCGCCAGCAGCGCATCCAGCAATTCCTGCCGCGACTTGAAGTACCAGTAGAATGATGAGCGCGAGACCGCCATCCGCTCGGCAAGGTTCATGACTTTCACCTGCTCGACCCCGTCCGAAATCAGGACGTCCATGGCCACGTTCAGCCAATCATCGCGCGTGACCTTGACGTTACCAATCAGTGGTTCAGCTTCAGGATCGTCCCGGTGCAGGATGGGTTTGGTGTTCATTCAACTCTCCGGCGGTGCGCCGCCCTCTTCTGTACGGCGCGCTATGAAATCCTTCAACGCACCAAGGCGATCCGTATCTGATGCCGGTGCTTTGAAATTTGCCAGGATTTCCTTCCAAACACCGGTCGCGCGGTGGTTGGCGTCGATCGCGCCACGCTCGGTCCAGGTGCCGAAGTTGGCGTAGTCATGCAGGTGCGGTTCATAAAACGCGGTATTATAGCGCTCCATTGTTTGGCTCGTGGCGAAGAAATGTCCGCTGGGTTCAACCTCGCTCAGCGCTGAGTCAAAGCCGATCTCAGCCCCACGGGCCTGCGCCCCAGCACAAAGCTCGGCCACCATGTTCAACACCTCGGCATCACAGATCATCTTCTCGAAAGATACGGTCAGGCCACCTTCGAGCCATCCGGCCGAATGAATGATGACCGTCGCCCCGGCCATCAGGCAGCCCCACAGGCCGAACTGGTTTTCATTGGCGGCCTGAACGTCGTTGATATTTGCCGCAGACCCCGCCGCAGACCGCCAGGGCAGGCCCAGATACCGGGCCAACTGGCCCGCCGCCAAAGACGCCTGAAAATGCGAGGGTGTCCCGAATGCAGGCGCCCCTGATTTCATGTCGACATTGCTGGTAAAGGTCCCATAGCACACCGGCGCACCGGGGTTGGTAAGCTGGGTCAGCGTCAAGGCCGCAAGCGCCTCGGCATGGGACAGCGTGATGGCCCCGGCCACCGTGATCGGAGCCATTGCGCCCATCAGGGTAAAGGGTGTGATGATCGACATCTGACCATGGCGCGCAAAGTCGATCAGCCCCTGAGCCATTGGAATATCCAGCGTCCGCGGGCTGTTGGTGTTGATAATCGTGTAACAATGGGCGTTAGCGCGGAACTCCTTGTCAGACAGACCTCGCGCCGTCGAGAGCATCTCGAAGCAGTCCATCACTTGCGGCGTGCCTCGCGAGAAGAAGAACGGGAACTTATCCGTCAGCTCCATCTGCGCTTGTGTGGTGAAATAGTGCCGCACATTGGTTGGCACGTCCTGCGGTTCGACCTGCGGTGAGATCATCTGGAAGACATCAAAGTGATGAGTGAGCTTTAGGAACTCCAGATAATCCTGCCCACTCGCTGGCCGCCGACCGCGTTCCAGATCGGTCGCGTTTGGAGCGCCAGCCCCGGGTTGGAACACCAAAGAGCCCAGCTCCAAAGTGAAATCCCGGTGCCGCGCGCCCGCCCGGCAGCCGATGGATTTCGGAGCTGAGGCCACCGCAGCCTCAACCATATCCCGCCCGATGAAGACCATTTCGCTGTCTTCATCCACGCGGGCGCCACCCTGCGCGTAGATTCGCCGCGCTTCGGGCAATAGAACTTTCACGCCCAACTCTTCCAGTGTGCGCAATGCGGTGTCGTGCATATCTGCAATCTGATCCGTCGGGAACACTTCCATCTGTGGAAACGGATTGCGCAACTGGCGATAATTCACCTCGCGACTAGATTGCGGGGCGGCATCGGTCCCGCGCCCGCGCCGTCGGCGTCTTTGGCCCAAGTCCGACATGGTCAACCTCGCATCGCTTTGCCAAGCGGGTCATAGGGCGACGGCGCAATCACGCGGGCCGGGCGTTCGACACCGACCACATGCACCGACAACTCGGTGCCTGGTTCAGCCTTGTCGCGGTCGACCAAAGCCATGGCCAGCGACTTGCCCGTGTAGTGGCCATAGCCACCCGAAGTCACAAATCCAACGCGCTCTTCCCCGGCCCAAATCGGTTCATACCCGCTGGCATCGGCATCCAGCGCGTCAACCTCAAGCGTCACTTGAACTTGCGCCGGACCGTTGCCATCGCGTTCAGCCAGCGCAGCCTCTTTGCCAACGAAATCCTTGTTCCAGTCGATCCAGCGATCCATTCCGGTCATGCCTGGCGTGTAAAGCTGAGTGAATTCTGCAGACCAGATACCAAAGCTCTTCTCAAGCCGCGTCGACAGCATCGCGTTGAATCCGCATTCGCGGATACCGTCCCCGGCCCCGGCCTCTAGCAGCATCCGGCGCAGTTTGATGTGGTCGCCATAGCGGCAGTTTATCTCATACCCTTTTTCGCCCGTCACAGACATACGCGCCACACGGGCACGCACCAGACCGATATCAAAGTCGCCACAGCCCATGAATTTCAGGCCCGAGATATCCTGTTCGGCCAGTTTCTCGACCACAGCCTGCGATTTCGGCCCAACCACGGCAAAACCGCAATATTCCTCGCCCAGATCGCGGATATTCACGGCGTCCATCATGTGATCATTGAACCAGCGCATATGCCATGCGCGCAGATAATAGCTACCCATGATCCACCAGGTCCCGTCGCCCCAGTTCAGCACGGTCAGATCACCCTTGAGGCGACCGTTTTCACCCAGCATTGGAGCCAGTTTGGCACGCCCCGGTGCAGGCAGTTTCGACGCCATGATCCTGTCCAGCCAAGCCTCGGCATTTGGCCCAGTGACCTCAAAGCGCGAAAAGCCCGAGATATCCAGTAGTCCCACGCCTTCGCGGATGGTTTTGCACTCCTCAGCCACGATGTCGTGCGCATTCGAGCGTTTCAGCGTCGGCGTCTCTTCAAAGCCTTCGGGCGCAAAGTAAAGCGGCACTTCCAGATCCCAACTGACGCCCCATTTGCACCCCGCCTCGGTCATTGCATCATGGGCTGGGGCCATCTTCAGCGGGCGACCTGCGGGCAGTTGCTCGTTCGGGTAAGTCATCACGAAACGACGGGAATAGAACTGACCGGTTGTTTCGCGGATGTAGCGTTTGTTCTGAGCGAAATCGCCATAGCGCGCCACGTCCATAGGCCATGCGTCGGCCTCAGGCTCGCCATGGATCATCCATTCGGCCAGCGTCTTACCAACGCCGCCACCCTGCAGGAATCCGGCCATCACCGCACAAGCTGACCAATAACCGCGCTTGCCTGGGACCGGACCGACCAGCGGGTTGCCATCGGGTGAGAAGGTGAACGCGCCGTTCACCCATGTTTTGATGCCAACATTCTGGATCGACGGGTACCGTTCAAAGCCCAGCGTCAGCTCGTTCTCGATCCGGTCGAGCTGTTCCTGGAACAATTCTTCACCGTAATTCCACGGCGCACCGTCCATAGCCCAGTGCTCGTGATCGACCTCGTAGATGCCCACCAGAACGCCCTTCTGGTCCTGTCGCATATAGGTGAAGCCTTCAAGATCAACCGTCATCGGCATCTCGAAATCCGCCTCGGCCACCTCAGGCACCGTATCGGTGATCAGATAGTGGTGTTTCAGCGGCGAAACCGGCAGCTCCACTCCGGCCATGCGCCCCACCTGTTTGGCCCAGAGGCCAGCAGCGTTGACCACATGTTCACAAGTGATAGTGCCTTTGTCGGTCACAACTTCCCAACCATCCGCAGTCTGTGTCAGGCTTTCGACCTTGGTTTCTTCGTAGTATTCCGCGCCACGTTTCTTGGCCGCAGTTGCATAAGCCTGAACCGTACCGGTTGTATCGATGTAACCTTCGCGATCCGCCCACATTGCGCCCAGCACGCCGTCGGTGGACATGATCGGGCAGCGTTTCTGCGCCTCCTCTGGCGACAACAACTCACAGTCGTCAATGCCGATGGACTGAAAAATGCGGTAGTTGGCCTGCAGCCACTCCCACCGTTCGGGCGTGCCCGCCAGCGTCAGGCCGCCGGTCATGTGCAGGCCGATATTCTGACCCGACTCTTTTTCGATCTCGCTGAGCAGATCAATCGTATAGGCCTGCAGCGACGCCATGTTCGGATCTGCGTTCAGCGCATGGATGCCTCCCGCCGCGTGCCACGAAGACCCCGAGGCCAAACGCCGCCTTTCCAGCATGACCACATCTGACCAGCCAAACTTGGCGAGATGGTACAGAACCGAGGCGCCGACAACGCCGCCACCGATGACTACGACACGATACTGAGATTTCATCCTGCGCTCCCCTGCATGACTCGCAGAGGACGCTAGAGGCACTGTTCACTTCTGTCTAGACATTTCTGTACAGTTCGAGGGACAGCACCCGGATCAGCTTAAAGCCGGGCGCTCGGGCGTGTCTGAACGGCATCAAACCAGGCGCGTGTGGCCGTGTTCTCTTCTGGGATACGCATCTTGATGACACGTGCGAAATCGACAAACACAAATGTGGTGATATCGGCCAGTGAAAACATGTCACCCGCAACGAAACCGCTCACTTGCAGACGGGCCTCAAGCAAATCGAAGAAGGCACGCACCCGCTCAGCCCCCCGCTGCGCTAGTTCAGGGATTTGCGCGTGGTTTGCAGGCCCGGTAATCGCGCGATCTTTGAACGAAGGATGGGTGTTGCGCAATGTTTCCGCGATTGGTGCGCCACATTGTTGTTCGGCGATGGCATTCCACATCAGAATTTCGCCTTTTTCATCCGGCGTTTGCCCCATCAAGGCAGGTTCCGGAAAGCGCGCCTCGAGATAGGCGGCGATGCCAAGATTTTCTGTGAGCGTGGTACCTTCATCCGTAACAAGCACAGGAATCGTTGCACCGGGGTTCACGATCCGGAAGGCATCACTAAACTGTTCACCCTTGGCGATTGAGATATGGCGGGTTTCAATCTCCAGCCCCTTTTCCGCAATAAACATCCGGGCACGGCGCGGGCTTGGCGCGGTTGAACAATCGTAGAACAGCATTTTTGACGGTCCCCTCCAAAGCTTCACGCCTCAGACGTTAGACCGGCCCGGTACTACAGCGCGAGTCGGATCACACAGTGACCCTACGGCAGATCAACGCCGGTAGATGAAACAACGTCCCTCCACCGCGCCTGCAGGCAGCGGCACTTCGGTCAGTGTTTCGAAATACATACGATCGCTGGAAACCATCAGTCCATCCCGCGCCAGAAGCGGTTCGATCAAAGGTGAGACGAGGCGGGCAAAAGCATCATTCTTTTGCCGGTTGTGTCCCCCAAGATCGGCATGGATCAGACTGGCTGACGCGCCAAATCGCGTAACCGAAGCAGGCAATGTTTCGCGCACATCACCGAGAATCACCAGATCATCGGGCGGTGTCGAATCGGGATGAGACGCAACGGCCCGTTCAAAAACATAAACAGGACGGTCCTGAATGTGCTTAACCATGTGGTGATATGTGCGCCCATTTCCCAATCCCAGCTCAAAAACCGGACCGGGCTGCCCCGTGGTCTGCGCGATGGCAAAGTCCAGACAAGCACGTTGCGAGACCATTCGGTCAATGAACAGATCCAATCGGCTTTGTTGCTCGGACACGGGGCACCTCTTTCAAAATCATTCGACACCAGTCGGGGGGCGATTGCGCCTTTGATGGCAAAAACTCAAGACTTTGTGTAGCCATACGGCCCGAGTTTCACGATTCCGCGACAATTCGGGTGAAGAAGGTGTTTGACTACGCCGCCCCAACCGCGCGAAACTGCTCAAAAAAGACAGGGAGTTCACAAAGCCGATGTTTTTTAGCGGCCAGACGGGTGGAAAACCCGCATGAGTGCGTTGTTGTCCGTTCGGGATCTCAGCATCGGCTTTGGCACGGGTCCATCCGTTGTCCAAGATGTCAGCTTCGAGGTCGAACCCGGGCAGACACTTGCATTGGTTGGAGAATCCGGTTCGGGCAAAACGATTTCCTGTCGCGCTGCACTGCGTATTCTGCCGCGTACCGCCCAGATCCGTAGCGGAACGATCACGCTGAACGATTCCAAAGGCACCGCTAATCTGATCGAACTGAGTGAAAGACAGATGCGTGGTATTCGCGGCAATCGGGTTTCTATGATTTTTCAGGAACCGATGCGATCTCTGTCACCGCTTCACAAAATCGGAAATCAGGTCAGCGAAGTTCTTTGGTTGCATCGCGGCGCATCCGATGCACAGGCCCGCAAAGAAGTTCTGACCCAGTTTGAGAGGGTTGGTTTCCCCGACCCTGCCCGCGCCTACGACAGCTATCCGTTCGAGCTGTCCGGCGGCATGCGCCAGCGTGCCATGATTGCCATGGCCATGGTGTCCAAGCCTGAATTGCTCATCGCGGACGAGCCGACAACAGCGCTGGATGTTACCACCCAAGCGCAGGTTCTTGGGCTGATCAAAGAGCTGCAGCGCGAGACCGGTATGGCGCTGATCCTTGTCACCCATGACCTGGGTGTAGTTGCTAACATGGCCGAGCGGGTGGTCGTCATGCACAAAGGCCGCGTGATGGAAGCTGGCCCGGCAGCACCAATTCTGAACGATCCGGCGCACCCCTATACGCAGCAGCTGTTCGACGCTGCACCTGAGATACCCGATCAGGATGCCGTCGGCATACCGATGCCCGACGAGGACCTAATTCTGCAGATGACCGGGGTCTCAAAGACCTACACGATGCGATCGAGCAAAGGTTGGAAAGCCGACAAACTGATCCATGCCTGCCGGGGCGTAGATATGAAGCTGGCGCGCGGCAAGACGCTTGCAATCGTTGGCGAAAGCGGGTCTGGCAAAACAACCGCCGCCAGAATCGCTCTGGGCGCTGAACTGCCCGACCCGGGCGGCGAAGTTCTGTTCAGAACAACAAGGGATTCCGAACCGATAACGGTTCACAGTATGACACGGACCGAACGCACCGCGTTTCAGCGCAAGGCGCAAATGGTGTTTCAGGATCCCTATAGCTCTCTTAGCCCCCGTATGCGCATTCAGGATGCCATGACCGAGCCGTTGGAGATACACCGCCTCGGCACCGTGGCAGAGCAGCGCGACAAAGCGGCCGCGATGTTGCAGCGGGTCGGGCTGAATGCCGATATGCTCAAACGCTATCCGCATGCGTTTTCTGGTGGACAACGACAGCGCCTATCTATCGCCCGCGCGATGATGCTGGACCCGGCGCTGATTGTTTGTGACGAGCCAACCTCGGCGCTGGATGTATCCGTTCAAGAGCAAATTTTGACCCTGCTCGAAGAACTGCAGGACAGTCTGAACCTGTCTTACCTGTTCATCTCACATGATCTGGCCGTCGTCGCGCGCATTGCCGACGAGGTCGCCGTCATGCGCCGGGGTCTTGTGGTGGAACAAGCCCCACCCGAAACTCTGTTCTACAATCCACGTCATCCCTATACCAAGGCACTGATTGCCGCCCAGCCGGAACCAGATATCAATCGCCCGATTGATCTGAAACTGGTTGCGTTAGGTGCCGGTTCTCCCGACAGTTGGGATGACGCCTTTCGATTTTCCGACTCCGTGATACCTTCTTTGATAGAGTTGGAGCCCGGCCATAAGGTACGTTGCCATGTTTAAGACCACTCACCGATTGATTCTGGCCGCGTCGCTGGCCATCGCAGGAATGCTGCCCGCTGTGGCAGAAATTCCGTCTAATCTTCAGGAAAACGCGTTCTGGCAAACCGAGGTTGAAAGCGGCGACCTGCCACCGGTTGCTGAACGTATTCCGCAAGATCCGCTGATCGTGGACTTAGCCGCCAAAGGTCGCGAATTCGGCGTACCCGGCGGTACACTGCGCACGATGGTCACCCGGTCCAAAGATATTCGGCAAATGGTGGTCTATGGCTACGCAAGGCTTGTGGGCTTCGATCAGGATTACAACATCGTCCCGGATTTGCTGGCTTCTTTCGAAAACGAAGACAATCGCAAATTTACTTTGAACCTGCGACCCGGCCACAAATGGTCAAACGGATCCGCGTTCACATCCGAAGACTTCCGGTATTGGTGGGAGGATGTGGCCAACAACGAATTGCTCAGCCCTTCAGGCCCACCAGATTTCCTGCTGGTTGAAGGCAAAACACCCACCGTCACCTTCCCCGACGAAACAACAGTTGTATTCGAATGGGATGACCCCAACCCGAATTTCCTGCAATCACTTGCTCAGGCGCGGCCGCCCTTTATCTATCGACCGTCTGAGTTCCTTAAGCAATATCACGAGAAGTTTGCAGACCCCGAAGAACTGGCATTCAAGGTCGAAGATGCGCGGGTAAAAAGCTGGGCGGCGCTGCATAACAAGTTGGACAATCTATATAAGTACGACAATCATGAACTGCCGACGTTGCAGCCATGGCTCAACGCAAGTTCGGGCAAGAAAATCCGGCACAACTTTGTCCGTAACCCTTATTACCATCGGGTGGATTCAAATGGGGTTCAGCTGCCCTATATCGACGTAGTCGAAATGGAAATCGTCGCACCGGGTTTGGTCGCGGCCAAAGCAAATGCGGGTGAAACCGACTTGCAAGGTCGAGGATTGGCATTCCGCGATGCCTCGATCTTGAAAAAGGGCGAGGCTGAAGGTGGATACAAGACGCTTCTGTGGAAAACAGGCGTCGCGTCGCAGATCGCGATTTATCCCAATTTGAATTACACTGACGATGCATGGCGCGAGGTTCTGCGCGATGTACGTGTACGCAGGGCACTGTCGCTCGCCATTGATCGCAAGACGATCAATCAGGCGCTCTATTTCAAGCTGGCCCAACCCGGCGCGATGTCGGTTCTGCCCGCATCGCCCTTCTACGACGAAGCGAATGCGCAGGCTTGGGCACAGTATGACATCGACAAGGCGAATGCTCTGCTTGATGAGGCTGGGCTGACCGAGCGTGACAAAGATGGTATCCGATTGTTGCCCGACGGGCGTCCGATGGAGCTTATCATCGAAACCGCAGGTGAGCGGCAAGAGGTTGAAAATGCCCTGCAGATCGTCACGGATACCTGGCGTGAGATCGGAGTCGAACTGGTCATGCGACCATTGGATCGAGACATTCTGCGCAACCGGGTCTTCTCGGGCAATACAATGGCGTCGGTCTGGTTCGGCTGGGATGACGGCATTCCGCAAAGCCACACATCGCCGGCCTATCTCGCCCCGACCGATCAGGTCTTTCTGGCGTGGCCTAAATGGGGCCAATACTATCAGACAAATGGAGGGTCGGGCGAACCACCAGACATGCCCGAGGCCGAACTTCTCATGAAGCTTGCCCACGATTGGGAAATCGCCTCCACGGATGAAGAACGCGGCGCAGTCTGGTCTGAGATGCTGAAAATTCACGCCGACCAGCTTTATGCGATCGGCATCCTGAACGGCGCACCGCAGCCTATTGTCGTGTCGAACCGGCTGCACAATGTGCCTGAGCAGGCCATGTGGGCATGGGAACCCGGCGCACACTTCGGCATTCACCGTCCCGACGAGTTCTTCTTCGCCGACTAATTCAGGAGCAGCTAAATGGTCATGCTGCGCTACGCGGTGTATCGCTTTTTCACGATGCTACTGACATTGCTGGTGGTGTCGGTTCTGATTTTCGTGATCATCAACCTGCCCCCCGGCGACTATCTCAGCAACCAGATCGCCGAACTGCAGGCTTCAGGACAGTCCGCCGGTGTCGCCAAGGCCGAGTTTCTGCGCAAGGAATACTCATTGGACCGGTCGTTGCCCGAGCAGTACCTGATCTGGATGGGCTTCTGGCCCGGACCGCATGGGTTCGAGGGCCTGTTACAGGGCAATTATGGCTGGTCCTTCGAATTTGACCGCCCCGTGCGCGAGATCGTGGGCGATACGCTCTGGTTGACGGTTGTGGTCAATCTGGCTGCCATTCTATTCGTCTATGCCGTTGCTCTGCCATTGGGGGTCATCGCTGCGGCCAGATCACGGACGTGGATTGACTATACCTCGGCCTTTGTAGGCTATCTGGGTCTTGCGACCCCGAACTTCCTGTTGGCGCTGATCCTGTTCTACTATGGCCATCGCTATTTCAACCTGCCCATCGGCGGACTAATGGACCCTTCCTTTGAGGGACAACCGATGAGTTGGGACAAGTTGAAATCCATCCTTGTCCACCTGATCGTTCCGACCTTCGTCATCGGAACCTCGGGTGCTTCGGCCATGATGCAGCGCCTGCGCGCCAATATGCTGGATGAACTAGGGAAACCTTATGTCGAAACAGCAATCGCCAAGGGCATGTCCCCATCGCGGATGCTGACGAAATACCCATTGCGCGTGGCCTTCAACCCGTTTGTCGCCGACATTGGAAACCTGCTGCCCTCGATGGTTTCCGGGTCGGTTTTGGTCTCGGTGGTTCTGGGTCTGCAAACAATCGGCCCGACCCTGCTGACTGCCTTGAAAACGCAGGACCAGTTCCTGTCGGCCTTCATTCTTATGTTCGTGGCTCTGCTGACCCTGATCGGCACCATGATTTCCGATATCCTGCTGGTCATGCTTGATCCGCGCATTCGTTACGAGGGGCGCGAAGCATGACCGACAAACCCGATGGTCGCTATGTCGACGACGCACCATTTGACCCGCAGGCCTCTATTCAGCAGCTTGAGCGCGCAGATCTCGATGCCCCTAATTGGGTGCTGGTCTGGCGCAAGTTCAGGACCCACAAGCTGGGTCTGATTTCTGGCCTCTTCTTACTGCTCTGCTACTTGATGCTGCCTTTTGCGGGCTTTATTGCCCCCTACGGCCCCAATGATCGGAACGGAGAGCACCTGTATGCTCCACCCCAGTCGGTCAACTGGTTTCATGAGGGGAAGTTCATCGGCCCCTACGTTTATCCAATAGTTGCAGAGGCGGACCTTGAAACTTTCCAGTGGAAATTCGTCGCTGACACGGAAGACCCGCGCCCAATCCGGTTCTTCTGCGAAGGGTCAGAATACAAACTCGCAGGCCTGATAAAATCCGATACGCACCTGTTTTGCGCACCCGAAGGGGCCACGCTTTTTCTGTGGGGCTCGGACCGTCTGGGCCGCGATGTATTCAGCCGCATCCTATATGGCGCGCAACTGTCGCTGACAGTGGGCCTGATCGGCATTTCGGTATCCTTCTTCCTCGGCATCCTGTTCGGATCAATGGCCGGGTATTTCGGAGGGCGCATCGACTGGACCATCAACCGTGTGATCGAAATCCTGCGCTCGCTGCCGGAACTTCCCCTCTGGCTGGCCTTATCCGCCGCGGTGCCATCAAATTGGAGCCCGGTCGCGGTATTCTTCATCATCTCGATCATCCTCGGTATTCTCGATTGGCCAGGCCTTGCCCGATCTGTCCGCGCAAAATTCCTGTCTCTAAGGGAAGAGGAATACGTACGTGCGGCCGAGATGATGGGCGCAAGTTCCGGTCGTGTGATCCGAAAGCACCTGCTACCCAATTTCATGTCGCATCTGATTGCCTCGGCCACGCTATCAATCCCTGCGATGATCTTGGGCGAAACCGCCCTCAGCTTCCTTGGCCTTGGACTGCGGGCCCCGGCGGTCAGTTGGGGCGTGATGCTGAACGATGCGCAGAACCTTGCTTCGATCGAGATCTATCCATGGACCGCAATTCCGATGCTACCGATCATCGTCGTGGTGCTGGCCTTCAACTTCCTTGGCGACGGGCTGCGCGACAGTCTTGACCCCTATCAGCAATGAGCTTGCTGTCCGCCCTCCCCTCAACTGACACCTACAGAGTCAACGGGGCGGGTGCGCGGCCAAGCGCCTTCGCGGTCTCGGAGCTGGCGACGGCCAGTTTTGCGGCAGTTGGGCAGGAGCTGTCGCGCCTTGTGACAGCCTTGAACCTGACGCATACACCTCCGGAGGTGGCCGTAGATCATCGACTGGCCTCCTTGTGGTATGGCTTTTCCTTCAAACCCGAAGGGTGGGATATGCCCAGCCTTTGGGACGCGATTGCTGGCGACTATCAGGCCTCTGATGGGTGGATCAGGCTGCACACCAACCTGCCCAGTCATCGCGCCGCCGCCCTGAACGTTTTGCAAGTCGCGTCGGACCGTGCGCTGGTATCGCGCGCGGTTCGGGATTGGAGCATCTCTGAACTGGAAGCCGCGATTGTCGCCGAGGGCGGCGTCGCTGCCGCAATGCGCAGCCGCTCTGAGTGGCATGACCATCCGCAAGGACGCATATTGGCCCGCGAGCCGTTGATCGGATGGCAGGGGCCACGCAATATTCAGCTACGTGATCGGCCTCAGGCGACTGCCGCGCGACCTCTTGCTGGGCTGCGTGTGCTCGATCTGACCCGCATTCTGGCCGGGCCCGTCTCGACACGAACACTCGCGGGATTCGGCGCCGAGGTCCTGAGGATCGATCCACCCGGCTGGGATGAACCTGGCGTCATTCCTGACATTTCTCTCGGCAAGCACTGCGCCTATCTGAACCTGAAATCACCCGATGGAAAAGCAAAACTGCAAGAGCTGCTGGCCCAAGCGGACATACTTGTCCACGGGTATCGGCCCGGCGCTTTGGACGCACTCGGTCTGGGCAAAAACATGCGGGATCAGCTTGCCCCCAACAGGGTTGAAGTCACGCTCGACGCCTATGGCTGGCAAGGACCATGGGCAGCGCGCCGCGGTTTTGACAGCCTTGTACAGATGAGTTCCGGAATCGCACATGCAGGGATGGGTTGGGCGGGGGCCGACAAGCCAACTCCGTTGCCCGTTCAGGCACTGGATCACGCAACTGGTTACTTGATGGCAGCCGCCCTGCTCTCGGCGCTCGCCGAAGCCGCATCTGGACACGCTGTTATGGATGCCAGGCTCTCGCTGGCGCGCACCGCCGAATTGCTGGCCACCCTCGCCAAGAGCGAGCCCGGTGACGAAATTACCGAGGCGCTGCCTGTCGATTATGCGGATGCGCTTGAACCTTCCGGGTGGGGGCCCGGCTATCGATTGAAGCCGGCGCTAACTGTTGGATCCGCAAAGATGCACTGGGCTTTGCCTGCGTCCAAACTGGGAACTTCGCAGCCCACTTGGACGTCACTTACCGCTTAAAGCTGCCCCCGCGCGGGACGCGCGGCCCGGCCCAACGCTTTGGTTGACGTCTCGCCAGAGACGCAAACCAAAGGGGCGGGAGCCCTCCTAGCGATCATCACCACCGCCGGGGCCGATATCGTCCAGATAGTCTTCGTCAATCGCGGCCTGAACGGCCCCTGTGACAGCCTCGCGTTGTTTGGGGGTCAGGTCCTCGGCCTCTTTGTCATCCGCCAGTCGCACGGTGACTTCCCGATGCGCAAACCGGATGCCTTCACGGGCAAACAGCTCACGAATATCCTGATAGACTTTCTTGCGCACCAGCCACTGATCGCCCGGCTTGGTCATAAACTTGACCCGGATAATCATCGCAGAATCCTGCATTTCGATCACACCCTGCGATTTCAGCGGCTGGATGAAGTTATCACCAATCACCGGATCGCTCAGCAGCTCTTGACCCAGCTTCTTGATCAGCTTCCGCACCTTTTCGACATCGGTGTCATAGGTCACCCGCAACGGCAGCTTCATGATTACCCAGTCGCGGGAATAGTTTGTCAGAACCTTGATCTCTCCAAATGGGATCGTGTTGAGCGCACCAAGGTGGTGGCGCAGTTGGAAGGACCGGACCGATATCTTTTCGACCGTCCCCTTTACATCACCGATGTCTATGTATTCTCCCTTGCGGAAAGCATCATCCATCAGGAAGAACGCACCCGAGAAGATGTCGCGGACCAAGGTTTGCGACCCGAAACCAACGGCCAGACCCACAACACCTGCACCGGCAAACAGCGGGCTGACATTGATCCCCAGTTCCATCAATACAATCAGCGCGATGGTCACAACGACCACAGCCAGAATGGCCCCGCGGAACAGAGGCAACAAAGTTGCAAGACGGCTCTGCCCGCCTTCGCCTCCTTCGTCGCCCAGCTCGGCTTCAGCACCGCCGTCATCCGTCTCTTCCGCGATCTTGCTATCGATCCAGACGCGGAAGAAGTGAAACAGAATGTAACCCATAAACAGGATCACCATCACATCCAGCGCCCGCTCGATAGGCAAGTCATCCGACCAATTGGCCTGCGGGTTCCAGATCACTACCAGCGCATAGAGACCCACCACAAAGGCCAGAATGCCTGCCACACGACGGGCAAGGTCTTCGTACGTCAGAATGGCGTGTTTGCGCTTTTCGGCTTGCGGCGTATCAGCCACCAGCTCATCCTCGATCTGCTCAGCCGCTTCTGCGTCGGCATTCATCACCTCAATTCTGCGATTGCGATCAAAATACCTTTCAAGCAGATAGTTCATCGCGCCGTAGGCCACGACGACGGACATAAAGATGGCATAGCTGCTGGCCACGATCGGGATCGAATCCTGAACCTCGAGCACCAGATCAACGGCCAGTTTGAACCAGCTGAACACCATATAAAGCACCAGAACCGGTGCCCAGGCGAAAGAGATGAACTTCAGTATCCAAGACACCTGATCCGGAGCACGCCCGCCACGAATGGCGTTCGAAATCGCGCGTGCATTGAACAGGATCATCAGTATGTTGCCCAGCGCCCCGATCAGCGTCAGGCTACCATAGACCATGGCATAGACGTTATAGTTCAGCCCAAAATCCGCGACCCATGTCGAGAACAGAACAACCGAGATGTCATAGGTCGCCAGTGCTGACGCCCAAACATACAGGCGCTTGGCGTCCCGGTCTGAAAAAGGCGGCAAGCGATACTGGCTGAGGTAAGGCGACAGAACCATCCGCCACAAGTCCGAGACGGTGCGCGAGAGGAAGAATGCGGTAAAGATTGCCGTAACGGTAAACTGGATTGATATGTCTTCCGCTTCACCAAAGAACAGATAGCCAACGATCAGCGCCATGAGCATGGCAAAGATCGTTCCACCAATGCCCATCACGAAACGATACACAAGGAAAGGCATCTTCTCACGATAGCCAACCGGGTTTTCCTTGATGCGCGCAACCACCAAACGCTTCGCGATGCGCTTGCCGTAGATTTCGATCGACAACCAACGCCCCAGCAAAAGGAACAACACGTTCAGGACCAACACCTCGACATAGGTCTGGATCCGCCCGTCCGGACTGGTCTGTCTGAGGATGTATTGCACCTCAAAGACCGAATAGGGCAGCGCCTCCATCCGCGAGCGCACGGAATCCCGGAACTTTGAGAACCGCTCTTGCGCCTTCATCAGCTGAGAACCCTCAGCCATGTGATCAATGCTATCTGCCTCGGGCGTCGCGTCACCGCTATTGCCTGCTGCCGATACAACCTGCCCGGCGCTGTCGATTACGATTACGCTTGCGCCCGCCTCGGAAGCGGATCGAATGGCCGCCGCCAGATCGCTGTCAGCGGCAGAGCTTGAAGAACTGTCTTCATCGCTTGATCCTATTGGGTATCCCGGAATAAGCGAAGTTTGCGCAACCGCGTCGGTTGCACTGGCCAGCATCGCCGCCCAAATCACCAAAATCAGCCCGGCCAGAACATTCATTTTCATCGTATATCGCATCCAATTCGTAGCTGCGTCCAAGACTATAGAACCTCAGAAGGCTGTTCAAATCATCCGCACACGCGGTGTCAACATCGTGAGAGCCCGTGTTCCTGACGCAATGGATGGGATAAAGTGTTTCCAAGACAACAAAAATTGAATATGACCACCTAAGGCGTCCAGCCTCCGAATTGGCTTGTGCATGAAGAACCATCGGCCTGCATATCGCAAGGTGCGCCTGTTGCCGGCGGTGGCATTATGCTGTTGCCAATTCGCAATGTTTGGCGCATTTGGACGGCGGAATCTGTGCCTTTGGCAAGAAGGTCTGGCAGAATTACGATAATCAGGTGCAGACGCGCGGAGTTGCACCGGAACCGAAACAGGCGAAGGCATGAGCCTAGGGATCAAAAACGAAAATCACGGCCGCGCACCGCGCATCCTGCTATATAGTCACGACACGTTCGGCCTGGGTCACCTGCGCCGGTCACGCGCGCTGGCTGCGGCCATAACACAAGCCGATCAACGCGCTTCGGCCCTCATATTGACCGGTTCACCCATTGCCGGACGGTTTACTTTTCCGCGTCGCGTTGACCATGTCCGTCTACCCGGGGTCACCAAACGCGCCGACGGCTCGTATGCTTCGCAGACCATCGGCATGGGCATCGATGATGTGACCGAGTTGCGCGCAAGCCTGATCCAGACATCTGTCGAACAGTTCGACCCCGATGTGCTGATCGTCGACAAAGAGCCTACCGGTTTTCGCGGTGAGCTGCTGCCGACGCTTGAGTATCTTGAAAACTCCTGCTCAACCAAATTGGTTCTGGGCCTGCGCGACGTTCTGGATGAGCCCGAAGTACTGGCCGCCGAATGGGAGCGTAAGGACGCGATCTCGGCGACTGAACGATTCTATGATGAGATCTGGGTATATGGGTTGCGATCGGTCTACGATCCTACACAAGGCCTTCCCCTCAGCCCGGCGACGCAACAGCGCATTCATTGGACAGGGTATCTACGTCGCGATCTTGGGCCGGTTGGTGAGCCACCAGAACAACCGTATATCCTGATCACCCCTGGTGGTGGCGGCGATGGCAAGGCGATGGTCAATTTGGTGCTGTCCGCATATGAAAAAGACCCGGATCTGTCACCCCGCGCTGTGCTGGTCTATGGGCCCTTCCTGTCAGGCGAACTACGCGAAGATTTTGAAACCCGTGTCGCCGCCCTAAATGGCCGTGTGACCGCCGTTGGCTTTGAATCGCAGATCGAGACGCTGTTCGCTGGCGCCGCCGGTGTGGTCTGCATGGGCGGATACAATACCTTCTGCGAGGTTTTGTCCTTCGACAAACGCGCCGTCATTGTTCCGCGCACGACGCCGCGGTTGGAGCAATGGATTCGTGCCTCGCGCGCCGAGGATCTGGGTCTGGTACGCATGCTGGATGAAAACCGTGACGGTCTGACAGCGGATGCAATGATCCGCGCGATCCGCGCCTTGCCCCATCAGCCGCTGCCTTCGCAGGCCATTCGCGCAGGGCTGTTGGACGGGCTAAGCTACGTCACTCATCGCATAAACGCGCTGCTAGGCGCGGAACAAGAGCGCGCCACCGGATGACGCGCGAACCCCCCAAGCTGGCGGTGCTGGTCAAAGGCTGGCCGCGCCTGTCCGAGACGTTCATCGCGCAAGAATTGGTGGCCTTGCAGGAGGCAGGGCACAGCTTCGATATCTGGTCGTTGCGCCATCCGACCGATACCAAGCGCCATCCTCTGCACGATCGCTTCAAGGGGCAGGTGCATTACCTGCCGGAATACCTTTATGAAGAGCCTGAGCGGCTGGCGACTGCGCGAGACATTGCAGCTCGTCTGCCCGGATACGCGCAAGCTTACCAGGTCTGGCGGCAAGACCTTCGCCGAGACCCGACTCACAACCGAATTCGCCGGTTTGGTCAGGCCTGCGTATTGGCCGCTGAGCTGCCCGATCAAACGCGGGCGCTGTATGCGCATTTCATGCACACTCCGTCTTCGGTCGCCCGCTATGCGTCTATCATGCGCAGCCTGCCCTGGAGTTTTTCGGCGCATGCCAAAGATATCTGGACCTCACCAGACTGGGAAAAGCGGGAAAAGCTGCAACTGGCCTCTCACGGCGCCATCTTCGGGGCAACCTGTACCGCCATTGGTGCCGCACATCTGCGCGAACTGGCTGATGATCCTGCGCGGGTAGAACTGATCTATCATGGGCTGGACCTGTCGCGGTTTCCTGCACCTCCCCAGCAGTGTTCGCGTGCAGAGGATGCACCCTTTCACATGCTGTCAGTCGGGCGTCTTGTCGAAAAGAAGGGCTTTGACCGGCTTCTCCAAGCTTTCGCGCTACTCCCCAGATCGCTGAATTGGCATTGGACCCATATCGGCGGCGGAAATCTGGGCGATGAGTTGAGCGCACAAGCCGATGCCGCAGGGATTTCCGATCGGATCACGTGGATGGGGGCTTGCGATCAACCGGAAGTCATTGCCGAGATGCGCCGCTCTGATCTGTTTGTCCTGCCCAGCAGAATTGCTGCCGACGGCGACCGCGATGGTTTACCCAATGTTTTGATGGAAGCCGCGTCCCAGCGCCTCCCGATCCTGTCAACGCCGGTGTCAGCCATCCCGGAGTTCATTGAATCCGGTATTCACGGTCAGTTGTCAGCAGATGACCCGACCTCTCTTGCCTCGGCTATTGCGGGTCTCGCCCGGAACCCGACCAGAACGGCCGAGATGGCTGAGGCCGCGTATAACCGGTTGATCGCCGACTTCCGGATGGACCCGGGCATACGTCGCTTGTCCGAGCGGCTCAGCGCCTTGTGCGCGGACGAGCCCTGATGGCGCGGGTGGCTTTCTATGCACCGATGAAGTCCCCCGACAGTCCCAAGCCCTCGGGTGATCGCGAAATGGCCCGCAACCTGATGCAGGCCCTCGGCGCTCAGGGAGACATTGTTGAGCTGGCCTCGCAATTGCGGATTTACGACAAGGCAGGCGACCGGGCACTTCAGGACGAATTACGTCGCAAAGCAACGACCGAGGCTGCACGACTGGCTGAGGAACTGCCCTCTGACACGAACCTGTGGGTGACTTATCACAACTACTACAAGGCCCCCGATCTGCTCGGCCCGGCCGTGAGCCGCGCAAGAGACATCCCGTATGTGCAGCTGGAAAGTACCCGCGCCACCAGCCGGCTTGCAGGCCCATGGGCTGATTTTGCGCAAGCGGCGCATGACGCGTGCGACAGCGCGCAGGTGATTTTCTACCACACTGCCAACGACCTGATCACGTTAGAACGGGAAAGGTTCGGTACGCAGGCGTTGGTGGAACTGCCTCCGTTTCTTCCCATCACGGAATTGCCCCCTGTTTCGACCCGTGATGGGCCGATGCTGACCGTGGGCATGATGCGGCCGGGGGACAAGCTGGCCTCGTACGCCATTCTGGCCGACACGCTGGAACATCTGACAGGGGATTGGGCGTTGGACGTGGTAGGCGATGGCCCGGCCCGATTGGAAGTCGAGGCGCTGATGGCGCGGTTCGGACCTCGTGTCCGGTTTCTGGGTCAGCTGGATCGGGACACGTTGCAGGCCCTGTACCGCCAGGCGTCCTTGTTCGTTTGGCCCGGGGTCAACGAAGCCTATGGAATGGTCTATCTTGAGGCCCAGGCCTGCGGCGTTCCCGTCGCAGCACAAGATCGCCCCGGTGTTCGTGATGTGCTGATACCTTCCGATCATCCCGATACCGTATCGGGTGCCAAAGGGTTGGCCGCGCGTATACAGAGGTTTCTGGACCATCCCGGCCTGAGCCAGTCTGAGGGCAATCGTGCCCGCGCCTATGTCGCGCACCGCCATCTGATGCCATCCGCCACCGAGCGGTTCTGGACCACTGTGCGCCCATTGTTGGAGAAAAACCGATGACCCGCCTCGCCCTTCTGCGACATGGACACACGGATTGGAATCGCGCGGGTCGCATTCAAGGGCGCAGCGACATTCCGCTGGATGCCGACGCCCGGGCTGAACTTGCGGGGTATTGCCTTCCTTCGCCATGGATCGCAGCATCAATCTGGTCCAGCCCGCTAAGCCGCGCGTCTGAAACAGCGCAGTTGGTATCGGATAAAGCGCCCAAAACATCTCAGGCGCTGACTGAGATGAATTGGGGCGATTGGGAGGGACGGCGCGGTGCCGAACTGATCGAAATCCCCGACAGCGGTTATCGCCACATCGAAGACTGGGGCTGGGATTATCGGCCACCGGGCGGTGAAAGCCCGGCTGAATTATGGGCAAGGCTTAATCCATGGTTGACCGAGTTGCAGGGAGACAATCTTGCGGTCTGCCACATCGGAATCATGAGGGTGATATTGGCCAAGGCCTGGGGCTGGAATTTTGCCGGCCCCGCGCCGTTTAAGATCAAGCGCAACAGACTGTTTATCGTAAACCTGGACGAAATGCGGCCTGAACCCGAACCGGTTCGATTGATTGCGCGTGAGGTTTGACCATGAAGGTGATGATCGTTGTTACACATCTGTTAGGGACCGGACACCTTAGCCGGGCCCTTACATTGGGGCGCGCGTTCGCCGAACAGGACCACGAGGTGTTTGTAGTCTCGGGTGGCATGCCTGCGCCTCAGCTTGGCACACGTGGATTATCATTACTGAATTTACCGCCGCTGCGGTCTGATGGCACCGATTTCACCCGCCTGCTTGATCAGAATGGCGCTGTGGCCGACTTGGCCTACTTCGCTGCGCGCACAAACGCCCTGACGCAGGCGGTAAGCAGCTTCGGGCCGCAGGTTCTGATCACCGAGCTTTATCCGTTCGGGCGGCGCTCTTTGGCCGCGGAGTTCAAATCTGCAATGAAAGCCGCACGAGACCTACCTCGGCCACCCGTCATCCTTGGTTCGATCCGTGACATTCTTGCGCCGCCATCGAAGCCCGCAAAGGTAACCCAAACGGATGAGGTTATCGCAGAGTTTTACGACGGCGTTCTGGTCCATTCCGACCCCAAGATCACCGAACTTGAAGTCAGTTGGCCTGTCTCGGATCAACTGGCATCGCGCCTGCATTACACCGGTTTCGTGGCCCCAAGTGCTGCGCCAAGTCATCCGGATGGCATAGGCCAGGGCGAGATATTGGTCAGCGCAGGTGGCGGGTCGGTCGGCCAGCCGATCTTTCAAGCGGCCATCGAGGCCGCCCGAAAGATGCCCAACTGGCGCTGGCGCCTGTTGGTGGGCGGGCAGGATGCCAATGCGCGGATCGCCGAGCTTTCGCAAATGGCCGAGGGTTCATCGGTTCTTCTTGAAACCGTCCGCCCTGATTTTCGCCAAATGCTGCCGCTTGCCGCCGCCTCGGTCAGCATGTGCGGTTACAACACCGCCATGGACCTGCTGCAAAGCGGTACCCCGGCGGTTCTGATCCCCTTCGATGATGGCAAAGAGGTTGAGCAATCTTTGCGCGCGCGATCTCTTTCGCAGTTGAACGGGATCGAGGTGCTTAACAGTTCTGACCTGACCGCCGGCTCGCTGGCCAATGCGCTGGAGCATGTCATTTCGAGTGTTGAACGCCCCCCGATGACCGAAGGGTTTGATGGCGCGCGCCGGTCAGTGGATATTGCAGTGAGCTTGTACGAGGCCAGCCGATGAGGCCTGATTGGCGCCCCTTGCAGTCAGAGTTGCGGCGCTGGCAGGATGCAGGATTGACCCTGCCCTTGTGGTGGCGTGATGACGATGCAGTTGCAGTGACACCACAGATAGAAAAGCTATCGGCCATGTCAGACGAGCTCGGCCTGCCAGTCCATCTGGCGGTAATCCCGCGTGAGGCGCAGACGGCGCTGGCAGAGTATGTGTCGGATCAGTCTGTTTTGATCCCGGTTGTGCATGGCTGGGCGCATCAGAACCACGCGCCTGCAGACGAGAAGAAAGCCGAATTTCGCCTGCACCGGCCCCTTGAAGCGGTAGTTGCAGATGCCGAGGCTGGATTGTCCCGGCTGCGAGGTTTGTTTGGTGCGCACCTGCGACCGATGTTTGTTCCGCCATGGAACCGGATCGACTCCAAAGTCGCCATGCAGCTTCACGGGCTGGGCTATCGGGTTCTGTCGACGGCTACCCCCCGAAAGATACTGCTCGCAGCGCCCGGCCTCGCGCAGGTAAACACACATCTCGATCCAATCGACTGGCGCGGGACGCGCGGTTTAATCGACCCTGACAGACTGATCGAACAGACGGTTGAGCTGCTGCATGACCGACGCACCGGTCGCGCAGACAATGCCGAAGCATTTGGGGTGTTGACGCATCATCTGGCCCATGATCAGGACATCTGGACGTTTACACAGGATCTGTTGCACAGGCTGCTTGATGGACCGGGCACACCCTGGACCGCACCACGCAACTGAACTCGCAAGGAGAGCCCGAATGAGCCGACTGGATTCCATGCTGCGCCGCCTGACGGCGCAACGCGATGGGCTAAACTGGGCCGCCGCACAGATCGGCACCATGGAAGGGGACGTTCTGGACCTGGGGCTAGGTAACGGACGTACCTATGATCATCTGCGAGAGATCCTGCCCTCTCGGCGTATATGGGTGATGGATCGCGTTTTGCAGTGTCATCCCGACAGCACGCCACCGGCACAGGATTTCCTGCAGGGTGAGGCCGAGCCGATGTTGCGTAAACTGGCGGACGCAGGCCAAACAATCGCGCTGGCGCACTACGATTTCGGCCGCGGGATCAAGTCCGAAGATGTTGCGGAAGCGGCGCGCCTCAGCCCTCTGATCAAACAGGTCATGCGACCCGGTGGGTTGTTGATTTCAGGGCAACCGTTGGCGGGTTTCGCGCAGATTGAAGGCCCCGAGACCATCGCGCCCGATCGATATCTTTTCTATCGCGCCTGAGTAGGCTTTGAACTGGCGGGTTTGTATATTGAATCTATCGATCAGATTCACCGCAGTCAGGCCTATGCATTGACGCGAGTCGAGGGTATACGCCACCGCAACAGCACACCCACATGAGGCCAGTCATGAGCTTTGACCGTTCCATCAAGATCGCTCCCTCGATCCTGTCAGCCGATTTCGCAAATTTCGGACAGGAGATTCAGGCCATCGAAGCGCAAGGGGCGGATTGGGTTCATGTAGACGTGATGGACGGCCACTTTGTCCCAAACCTCACTTTTGGTCCCCCAGCGGTCAAAGCGTTTCGCCCACATGTTAAGACCGTCATGGATGTGCATTTGATGATCACTCCGGTCGATCCTTATATTCAAGCCTATGCCGATGCGGGCGCTGATGTGCTGACCGCGCACGTCGAAGCGGGGCCGCATTCGCACCGCACGCTGCAGGCGATACGCGCTGCGGGAATGAAAGCAGGGATCGCGTTGAATCCCGGGACGCCCGCCGAGGCCGTCGAGCACCTGTTGGACCTGACTGATCTGGTGTGCGTCATGACCGTCAACCCCGGCTTCGGGGGGCAAAAATTCATCGACATGACCGCAAAAGTGCAACGTTTGCGCGAGATGATCGGCGACCGACCGGTGCATATCGAAATCGACGGCGGTGTTGATCCCAAAACAGCCCCTCTGGTGGCCGCTGCAGGCGCTGACGTGTTGGTCGCCGGATCAGCAGTTTTTAAAGGCGGGTCAGTTTCAAACCCGTCGGTCTATGGCGACAATATTCGCGCTGTGCGGACTGCTGCCGAAGGTGCACTGGGTTAAGTTAACAACAAACCCTCCCGCCAGTCGTCGACGTTTCTTACGAAACGCCTCCTCCTGTTGGGCCTGGCATCGCGCTTTGCGCGATGCCGGGCCCAAGGCGGCTAGCAATATTGGCGCAGCCAATGTTGCGCAGGCGCGGGAGCCTTTGCCCCGAGACTTCAGGCACCTTTGTTGAGATCATCAAAGCAGCGGTTCTCGGCCACCAGTTGTTCAAGCAGGGGTGCAGGTTGCCAGAAATAGGCATCTTCTTCAGCCCACTTGCGGATATCGTTCAATACGCCCGGCAAACCTTGCAAATCTGCCCATTTCAGCGGCCCACCCCAGTAGCGCGGAAAACCGTAGCCATAGAGCAGCGTAACGTCCACATCCAGCGGTCTACGCGCGATGCCGTCGCCTACCACCTTCGCCGCCTCATTCACCATCGCGACCATATAGCGACGGATGATCTCCTCATCCGTAAACGCGCGTGGAGTTATGTTCTGAGCCGCACGCTCGGCTTCGATCAATGATGTCAGCTCGGGGTTCGGCTCTCCACCCCGCTTGCCATTTTCATATATGTAATAGCCCTTGCCGGTTTTTTGGCCGAAATGTCCGGCCTCGCACAGCTTGTCGGCATAGAAACTGTCGCGAACGCGTGGATCCTGGCCTGCGGCCCGTTTCCGCTTGCGCGCCGCCCAGCCAATGTCCAATCCGGCCAAATCTGACACTGCATAGGGGCCCATCGCAAATCCAAACCCGGTCAGCGCAGCATCGATCTGGAATGGGCTCGCCCCATCCAGCACCATGTGATCAGCACAGTTCCGATATGTGCCCAAAATCCGATTACCTATGAACCCGTCGCACACACCTGCCCGAACGGCCACCTTGCCCAACCTCTTGCCCAACGCGAAACCCGTTGCCACAACTTCGGGCGCGGTGTGATCCGCCACCACGATCTCAAGCAGTTTCATCACATGTGCTGGGGAGAAGAAATGCAGACCGATGACATCCCGTGACCTTTCGGTCGATCCGGCAATTTCGTTGATATCAAGGTATGAGGTATTGGTCGCCAATACCGCACCGCTTTTGCAGACCGCATCCAGTTGCGCAAAAACCTTTTTCTTCACTGCCATGTCCTCGAACACGGCTTCGATCACCAGATCAACGCCACTCAGCGCGTCATAGTCGGTGGCCAGAGTCAGCCGGTTCTGCAGAATATCATCATGTTTGTCCTGGCTCAGCTTTCCGCGCCTCACGGCGCCAGCCAGATTTGCCGCGATACGATCTTTAGCGGACCGCGCTGCCTCGTGTGACATCTCAAGCAGCACGACAGGAAGTCCCGCCAGCAGAACTGAGGTGGCAATCCCTGCGCCCATCGTACCGCCGCCGATGACGCCAACCTGTTGCAGATTCCGCGGCTCGACCCCATTCAACTCAGGCAATTTTGCAACCGCACGCTCCGCAAAGAATGCGTGGATCAACCCTTTGCGCTGATCCGAGGCCATCAGGTCCATGAATAATTCCCGTTCGCGTGCCAAACCGGATGCAAAATCCTCGGCCTCGCAACTGGCTTGTATTGCCCGCACTGCAATCGCAGGCGACAGTTGGCCCCGGCCCGTCTTCAGCACCGCGTTATAGGCCGCATCAAAATCGATTGGGGCGGGCCGGGCCATATCGCAAACAGGACGCCGTGCTGCATCAGTTGAAAGCAGCTCTCTGACATAGGCCAGGCCGATCTCGCGCGGATCACCATCCTGAACTTTGTCCAGCACACCCATCTCAAGCGCTTCTGGAGCTCGGACGTGCCGCCCCGTCGTGATCATGTCCAATGCAGCCTCGGCTCCGGCAACACGCGGCAAGCGCTGGGTGCCGCCAGCGCCAGGAATGATACCAAGATTAACCTCGGGCAACCCCACCTTCGCAGACGGCACGGCAACGCGATAATGACAGGATAAAGCAACCTCAAGCCCACCACCAAGCGCGGTTCCATGCAACGCAGAAACCACCAGCAAGGGCGACGCCTCAATCCGATCACAGAGTGCGGGCAGCCACGGGTCCTGTGGCGGCTTGCCAAACTCGCGAATATCTGCGCCTGCGAAATAAGTCCGCCCCTCACCATAGATCAAAACCGCGCGCGCGCCCTCTGTTTCGGCGCGTTCGATCGCCGACAACAAACCCCGGCGCACATCCACGCCCAGCGCGTTAACAGGTGGGTTCTCAGCCGACAAAACGGCGATATCGCCCACTTTCTCATACCCGATGACTTGGGTCATATGATCGTGCCTCCTCAGACGAAATGCGATGCCAGTAGTAAATCGGGGAATCCCCGGACACGGCGCGATCAAAGACTGGCCCGGTCTGCGTTCGTATTCAACTATATTTTCGACCGATCGTTCGGTTTATTTGATTTTCTCGGATTTAGTTCCATAATCACGCGGTTCATGCCCGGAACCAACCTTTTACGTTGCGGTAGAACTTGCTTCGCGGCCTCAGAGCAACGAAGCGCAAAGAACTGCAGTGCTTGGTCTGAACTCGCACGGAACCCGAGGGCGCGATCCAAATGGAAACCCAGCTAACAGGGCCTTAATACTTGTTTGGGAAGTTCTGGTAGCGGAGGAGGGACTTGAACCCCCGACACGCGGATTATGATTCCGTTCACCTACTGATTTCGCTGTAAGTCTCTACAGTCTATGGCCGTCCACAATTATCCGACCCTACCCCAATTTAGTTTGTAAATACCGAGCTCTATATATTTTTCCCCGAATAGTTATTGTCTACAGTTGTCCATAATTGTCCGCCACAATCCAGTTGATTTTGTCCCCATGAGTCCCCCAGAGCGATGAAGAAGATGTTAACGAACAGATACCTTGAAAACCTTACCACAGCTTGGATTGGCACGCGTAAATCGAATTGATGATGAGGCTGAATCCGACTTCCGGCAGCGTGTTCACTTGGAATCGGTTCAGACACGTTCGGGAAATGGTGACCCATTCTATCAACAGTTGGATACTCCGACGCTTGAAGCGTGCGGAGAAGCGCTTGATGCGTTCATTTCAGCGCACGATCCGAATTTGTTAGCCGAACTCGAAGGCAATGGAGGTTCATATGCCTAATCTAACTAACCGACTACAGAAGCTCGAAGTGCATTCATTAAAATCGAAGGTACACTACACATGGGTGGAGCCGGTACTGACCGAAGAGCAACTTAATGCCCATGTCCAAGAAGTTCGGTGGAAGAAAGGCCTGTCGGACGATACTAAAATCATCGCGTTTCGTTGGATGTAGTCAGTGGTTTGAAGCTGGTGACGCTTTGCAGTTTTGTTGCTGCATATTTAAGCGAGAAAACAAGGCTATCTCCCAAATACTACCGACACGGGGCGGCTAGAACCATCACCCAGATGCGATCCGCCGCCTCGTATAGCGCGAACTCTTCGGCCTTGCGTGACAGCATATTAGCACGATGCCCCCGCGATTGCGCCCAAGCTGACATCACAGCGTCCAAACCTTTCTGCCCCTTGGCGATGTTCTCAGCCACAAAACACCATTCGTAGCCTGCCTTGCGCACCCTTTGGTCCACGTCAGACCCATTGGAGCCGGTATGCGAAAAGAACCCCTTCTTCACCATGTCCTCAGCATGAGACTTGGCGGCTTTCTCCAACTTCCGACTATAGACTAACCCTTGAAGCCCTTGGCTTTTGCGAAACGTGTTTAGTTCGTCCGCTGCTATAGGATTTGCAGCGAGTGGCGCGGGCAAAAGAATCGCCAGAATCAACAACAAACGCGTCAGCATTTTTCCACCAGGTTCTGTCTATAATGGCCCACGCGGGTTAATTGAGAGCATGTTGATTTCTCGCACTTCTTGACGATCTTAAGCTATCGCACCAAAGATTCAATTTCCTAGAGGGTAGCCCCACAGGCTGGAGTTACGACGCGTCAAACTCGTACCCCCTCATTGAAATCGCTAATCCCATCACGACGCGCCGCACCTGTTTGGTATCGGTGCAGCGTGTTTGAATTGTGTCTGAGATAAGAAAATAAGGGGTCTACGGGAATCCCCCAATTTTGGACAAGGCGCTAACGGGGTAGATTGGGTTTAACGGAACAACACTACCACTCCGGATACCCCCTCAAGAGAGAGGGGCTGGCTAAGACCCCCTCATCCAGCCCCTCACCACCTTCACTCTCAATCATTTGTGAGACGGTGGGTTCTTCCCCTACCCCCGAACCGGGAGGCCAGTGCAGTATACCACAATTGGCCCGCCATATTCAGCCCGCTATAAATGGGGGGTTCGGCACGCCAATTGTTAGAACGCATAGATATCTTCGCTATCACATCAACTTAGTCGGATTTCGGCTTTGAGCCTACTACTACCGTCTCGGTGATTTTGCGAGCACGGTAGATACGGCGCGCATTTTTCTACTTCTTGTTATCGCAATTGCCCCCAGCACTAAGGTACATGCAAAAGCTTGAGGCAAAGAAATGGCTTCTCCAAAGGCAAAAAATCCAACGGCAAACATCGTGGGTAACTCGATGCTCCCGACTACAGCAGTTTTGGAGGCTCCGATGACAGGTGAACAAATCGTATAGATAAGCTGGGACACGAATGCGGTGACAAGTCCAATACCAACTATGAGAAGCCAATCGAATTTTTCACTTGGGAGAAGCTCTCGAACTTCGGCGCCAAGGATGGGCGGCGCAATGCCAAGAACGGACCCTAGAGAAACTGACGCCATACGCGCTAACGGCGCAATCCGTGACAACCTGTGCACCAAGACACAAATTCCGTAGCCAAACCCGAAAGGAGCGGCAAGTGATATCAGCAGCGTTGGTACGTACCCTGTAGGGACTGACACGGGCGAGCCAGCAATGAAAGCCGCGACCAAAATCAGAGAGCATAGGCCAACATGGCGCGTCGCGTGGGTGCATCGCCAAACACAGCCCAGGCGATGACTAGGGTAAACACCGGATAGGTCATGTAATGCACACCCACTGTCGAAACGGGCAACTTCTCCAGCGCCGTCACCTATCCGATCCAACCAAGTCCTATCATGGCTCCGGCTGACAGGCCCCAAGTTATCTCTCGCCATGCTTTTCGGTGCAGGATGAGAACAGGAAGCAGAGGAATTGCCGCAACAATATAGCGATAAAATGCGACAGCATAAGGTGCGACGCCTTGTTCGGTCAGGCTGCGGCTAAAAATAGTGAACCAGTCCGAAACAGATTGAAGCAAAAAGAACACCAATAATCGCAAATGCTTAAGGGATCGACGGTCGATGTCGCGCAGATGTCTTTGCCATAGTTTGGAGCTATCACGCATTTGCTATTTCTTTTTAGACATTCGACGAGCCACAGCTTTGTCCTGCGTAGCAGCTTTTGCGTCGCTCCCATTTTGCTGACTTTAAATGTCTACTTCGAGCCCAAAGCGGTAGTACGTTGTCTGCACCATTCGCTTATGCTGCAACACATTGGTCGCAGTCATTAGGTGCGTCGCAGAAGAAAAGCAGCCAATCTTTGAGAAAGTTCTCTATTTTTCTGTGGTACAAAGACAATCAGTCTTAGTGACTTCGAAAACGCGCTGCCTGAAAGACGGCAGAATTTTTTCTCTCACGACTGGTAGACACTATCGAGACAACCAAGTGAGAACGAGTTTTGCACTAAAACGCCAATGCCCACCCCTGGTAACACTAAGTTCAAATTGTCGTCCCAATGATGTGTATAAAATAGGCTGAAAGTTCTTTTGCGAAGAGAGCGGTCATCAATCGTTGTAACTTGCTGATCGGCTCAGAATAGGAACTAAGTTAGGCCGTCTCTATGGCGATCACAGACACATTGTCCCCAGCGCCCCCATTAAGTGCAAGTTCTACCAAATTGTCCGCAGCCTTTGCAATCGGAGACACTGACAATTTAAGACACAACGCCGAAAGTTCACAAGAGTTAACGAGCCCATCAGAACATAGAAGAAATCGGTCGCCGCGTTGTATGGCACCCTCAACCGCGTCCAACTCAAGCGCCGAACCTACACCAACTGCACGCGTGATGATGTTTGATTGTGGATGATTGGTCGCTTCACCCCAACTAAGCTCACCCAAGGCAACAAGATCCGCGACCAGTGAGTGATCCGAGGTCAACAACTCAAGATTCTGATTGCGCATTCTATAAAGTCGGCTATCACCGGCCCAATAGCAAAGGAACCAAGTATCAGCGACTAGCAGTGCGACTACTGACGCACCAATAGTGCATTCAGAGCTTCTTACGCTCTCTTGCCGGACAGCCCCATGAGCGTTCACAAGCGATTTCCGAAGAATTTCTGCCTGTTTGTAGGGATCCTGGCACAAGGCCATCTCAGCGGCGCTATCCACAACCGATTGCGCAGCAAAATCGCCCAAGTTATGTCCACCCATACCATCAGCGATCACCCAGACCCGGTGCTCTGGAAGTGCAAGAAGGCGATCCTGGTTGATATCACGTTCTAGACCAACATGTGTCGCCGAGCTGAAACTACACTGGAACATGGGTTCTTTTCCGAAACACTGCCGACCCTTCAACGGCGTGCCGACAAGGAAGATCGATTAAAAACATCTGCTGGCAACTCTGCGATTTGAGTATTATGGAATAGCTTCTCCTGACACTGTGTCGCGCAGTGTTCTTGTCTGTGAATATCTAATCACGGCTTGCCTAGACTGTGTAAAAGGGACGCCAAGTGACACTGCGCCATTGCCGATCAATGTCACACTCTCGCGTCTAGCCAATATCTCCCTGCCTTCTTCAAGACGAACGAAGCTGCCTAATGAACTGTGGTCTCTCAATACCACGATTCCATTCATTAGGGACACTGTGGCATGTTGCCGTGACACCCAAGGTTGCGAAACAATTAAATCGACATCGATGGATCGTCCCAGAGACATTTCTTGCCCTTCAGACAACTCCTTTATGATGGAGTTATGGATCAGCTTGAGACGCAGCGCTCGGATTGACGCCGAAGAGGAGTTGGCAATGATCATTGTCTGTTCGGCCGGATTTTCAGCCAGATGTGAATAGACTTTCAGTCGCTTGCTCAGCCCTTTGAGGCTCAGAGTATCCACTTCTCGCAAGGTCTTGCGGTTAGACATGTCAAGCTGATCGAAAAAAAGTTCATGAACTAGCACTTCATGTGATTTGGCAAGTGACGCAAGCCGCGCTGCCGTGTTGACAGGCTTTCCGTAAATGTCGTCGGGCAAGCGCAGCATCCTGCCCCAGCTAAGCCCTGCATGCACCTGGAGTGTATGTTCACTGGTCCTTCTTGTGGTCGCTTTGGCCGCTTCAAGAGCGGCATCAGGGTTTTTGAAGAACGCAAGAACATCGTCGCCTTTGGAATGGAGAAAATCACCACCCAGATCACAGACTTGCTCACGTATTTCCTCGAGACAAAGACTAATTTCTCGATACGCTTCTTGCTCTCCCACTTTCTCGAAAAGCGGAGTGCTGTTGGACACGTCTGCCATAAAAGCCGCGCCGACAACTTGCATCTGTCATTCTCCCTGACGACCGGCCCTTGAAGCCCCGAAAACAGGCAACTAGGGATTTTTCGGGCCTTGTGATACTCTCACAAAATCAAACTTTCAGCAATTGCATTCGAAGGGGGCGTAGTAGACCATGCCGTATTTTGGAATGATATCTGTATTCACATTGATCATCACAACCGGTTTTTACGGGCACGCTTTGGCGCAAGATTCCAATGCCTGCCCGGTGGACGGTTGCGATGTGGAAATAATATCGGTTTCTGGTCAGGATGGCGAACTGGCAGTAACTTTGAAGGCAAATTTTGTCCCAGACATCTCCAAGAATCACTTTCACATCTGGTGGGGCGAACTTTATGACGTGAGGCAGGTAAGCAACAATGCAGAGACCGTCTACAATATGTCACAAGGCGATTGGCACCCAACTGACGCCTATCCCAACTACACGACGACTGGTGTTACTTCAGTGTCGCAGCGCAGAGGGGGCGTTTCGTTGTGCATCTCTGCGGCAGATCGAAACCATGACATAGTTGACCCCGAAGTTTTCCACTGCGTCGACGTGTCTTCAAACTTCTGACGCGGGTACAGAAATGGAGCTACCGGCATACATCGGGCGCTACGTTGTCCGCCGGGAAATCGCGCGTGGCGGCTTCGCCGTCGTGGCGTTGTCTTGGGATGAGGAACTTGCCACAGACGTTGCGATCAAGATTCTTCTGACACGTGGGAAAAACGATAACGCTCTGAAGGAGCGTTTCATCGAGGAAGCGCGGCTGCTGCGCCGGATACAATCCTACAACCTCGTTGGGGTTCACGACATCGGTCGGCTGTCAGAAGGCAACCCCTATTTTGTCATGGATTATGCCGACCAAGGTTCGCTGACATCCCTGATGAAACAAAGACAAGACCCCGATTGCGGCTTGCAGCAGTATGATATTTTGCAGTTGGTCGACGCAATTTCATCTGGGCTTTCGTCGATGCACCGCGCTGGTGTTGTCCATCGCGACATAAAGCCGGACAACATCCTTTATCAAACGGTTGGGTATCGGCCTTCTCAATACCCCGCTTCCTCTGTGTCGGAAGATCAAACAGTTGTCGACCCGATTCCTACGCAAAAACGCGCCGGCCTAGATCGAATCATGATCGGCGATCTAGGCATTGCAAGCGAAAAAAGTGGACAGAACGCCTCCTCAATGTTTATCAGCGGCACGCCCGCTTATATGGCACCAGAGCAGTTCAACGTTGACCAAAAAGCTAGTGCTGCTGCGGACATATTCGCAGCTAGCGCCGTAATATGGTACGCAATCACCCAGTCCCGGCCACCAGAACCACACAAGCTGGACGAAGCCATACCGGACCATCAGGACCACTGGCGAGATTTCTTCTTACGCGGCATGGCAGCGGACCCGCTTGAACGCTTCGTAGACATTCAATCTTGGAGCAGCGCCGCCCATGACATAATGGCACGTGTCGCGGCGGAGGCGCCTGATCCGACCATTGCGCGCCTCAGTGCAGAGGCTGATTTGCAAATGGAAACGGATTGCCCCTATCATGGGCTAAGCGCGTTCCAACCTGAGGATGCAGATAGCTTCTTTGGTCGTGAAGAACTTGTCGCCGATCTATTAAATCGTTTAAAAACAACCAAAGTGCTAGTGGTAGGAGGAGCGTCCGGAAGCGGCAAAAGCTCTTTGATCCGGGCCGGTGTCATCCCTCTATTGCAACAAGGCAGGGTACTGCGAAGCGAAACCTGGCGAATCGAACTATTCACGCCGGGGCGAGATGCACTTTCAGAGTTGTTTTTTCGTCTGCGAGGCACAGAGGGATCAGCGCGTGTTCTACTCAATGAATTCCTCGCTCGGCCCTCCATCGCGCGCCAAGTTCTTCAAGATGCAAGTGTCAGGCCCATCCTTCTAGTAATTGATCAGTTCGAAGAGTTGTTTACACTCAATGACAAGCGCGCGGCTCAAAGTTTCGTGGAGGCCCTTTCCGCGATTACAGACCCCGCCGACAGTCAGGTCCAAATAATTATCACACTGCGCGCTGACTTTTATGAGAAATGCGCGGCAATTCCTTGGCTCGCAAAAGCTGTCAACCAAAATCAGTTACTTGTCGGCCCGATGTCAGAAAATGATCTGCGCCGCTCTATCATTGAGCCCGCAAGACGCGCTGGTCTCTATGTTGAACAGCATCTCGTTGACGCAATCGTCGCGGACGCGGGTAACGACTCTGGTGTTTTACCCCTAATTTCCCATGCCCTTGTTGAGACTTGGAAACGCAAGCTGGGTGGAACTCTTACATACGAAGGTTATCGCAGCAGCGGTGGGATGGCGGGGGCAATTCGCCAGACCGCTGACTCAATCTTCGACAATGACTTTTCAAAGAAGGAACGCATAGTTGCCGAGCGCCTACTTCTCAATTTGGTGACGCCAGGCGAAGGAGGTGCTGACACTCGAAGAATTTTGCAGCGTTCCGAGTTGCAGGAAGACCCGGACCCAAAAGTGATGGATCGGGTGACGAAACGATTGACCGAAGCCCGGCTCTTAACTTTGGACAATAGAACCGTTCAGATCACGCACGAAGCATTGTTAAGGTCTTGGCCTCGTCTCAATCGCTGGATCGAAAGATCCCGCGGAGATCTGAGGTTGCGTTTACGGATCGTCCAGATGGCCGATGAATGGGTCGAAACAGAACGCGACCCAGACATGCTTCTGAGCGGAGCGCGTCTAAGCTACATTCTTGAGTGGTTCGAGAACAACAAAGACAAAGCCGGTGCCAAGGAGCAAGAGTTTCTGCTTGCAAGCGCGCAGGCGCGCGACGATGTGCAAAAGGCGACAAATGAGCGGCGGAAAAAACGGCGTCGACTTCAAGCTTTGGCGGTTTGTGCGCTGGCCGCTCTTACAGTCGGCACGACCGCCGCGTCAATCGTTGCATTCAACCAGTCACGACAAGCAAAAAAAAGCGCGATGCTGGCCGACTCGGCAACTCTTGTGGCAAACGAGAGCTTAGCCAGTGCTCTAGGAGCCGCGGCGGCCGGTTTTGCTACGGACGACCCCCTGCTCGCGCTCAACCTCGCAGCGCAATCTATTGGTCAGTCGCGTGGCGCACGCACGACCTATGACGCTCGAGTTGCCATGCTAAAGGCACGGAATTCTCTTGCTACCGGGCTTCCTGTTCCTGTTGGTGAGCCAGTCGTAGTTGGGGACGCGCTTTCGGTTGCCATATCTCCAGATCAACGTTTCGTAATAGTCGGTCGGCGCGATGGGACGGTACGCATACTTGACAGCGCAACGCGACGGCAAGTTGGCGATGATCTCGACGGTGGAGTCGGAGGAATCCAAGACATTTCGTTCTCGCCCAGCGGAGCAGGTTTCGCCACCGTCGGCGACAGCGGGCGCATTGCTTACTGGTCGTTCAACGATGGACTTCCTGATGCTCCAATCCTTATTGGAGAGGCGAGCGATATTCAGTGGCGTCTCGCTTTCCATCCTAGCGAGCCGGTTCTAGCCACCGTTGGTGAGGATGGGAAAGTCTCTCTCTGGTCCCTAATTGGCGATGACGCAGTAAAGCGCTTGGTTCTGGCGCATCGCACTGGTGATTTTACAAGTGTAGCTTTCAGTCCGGACGGCTTATCTATTGCGGCGGGCAACGGTGCTGGTGAAATCCGCGTATGGCAGTTTCCGTCAGGTAACGAGAAGTTTCCCCCCTTGAAATCGGTACATTCTAGCGATGTCTGGTTTGTGTCTTTCAGTCCGGACAGCTCGATCATAGCAACCGCAAGTAGCGATGGTAGCTCCGCGTTGATCCACTCCGAGTCCGGAGAAATGCTCGGTATGGCCTTCCCTGCCAAAGATCAGATTAGTTCCGTGGAATTTATGCCCGATGGATGGAGCCTCGTCGGTGGGAATAGCCATGGTCGCCTATTGATCTGGGATGTTCTCTCTCAGACTTTAGTCGCGGAATCTACTTCCGGTCATTCCGGGCGAATCCTCGATGTGGCAATATCCTCCGATCTTTACACTGCTGTGACACTCGGCGCCGATCAGAATGTCCGGTTTTGGCGAGTTGGCCCACGTCCAGATCTAGCTTTAAGCTTCGCTGCGCATGACGATGGAAAGCCGAAGGGAGTGGCTCTGAGCCCGAGCCACGTGTTTTTTGGCGACACCAATGGAGCTGTCGCGGGTTCTCCAATGGATTTGCCAGCATTGTCACTGGGGCCATCCCACCAACATCAGGTTTGGGCAGTAGCTCTGTCACGGGATTACAGGCAGTTGGCGACCGCGGACCGCAAAGGGCAGATCGTAGTTTCGTCGCCTGACTTTTTGGGCGCTCAAATTAGATTTCCTGCGCTCGGCGAAGCAATCTGGTCGCTATCTTTCACATCAGATGGAAGTAGCCTTCTAGCTGGTGCGGAAGGTGGTGCGCATCTGATTGATGTTTCAACCGCTGAAACACTGCGTCGCTTTGCGCTCGACTACGGTAGTGTTACCAGAGCAACCATGCACGCTGATTCATCTAGAATAGCGGTTTCCACAAGCATGGGTGAAGTGCTCGTTTGGCCAACTGACCAGACTGCAATGCCCCTGACTTTGAAGGTATCGGATAATCTCGTTTGGTCAGTGGCCTTCAACCCCGATGGATCACTGCTGGCCGCTGCGGACAGCGACGAAACAGTGTCAGTCTGGCGTCTGGAAGATGGAATGCGACTGCAGAACTTCACAGGCCATGCCCGCGGAGCCACGGACCTCCTTTTTTTGCACGATGGCGCCAGCCTAGTAGCATCCGACAGAAGCGGTGGGCTGCATGTCTGGGACCTGAGCTTTGGAAAATTGATTGGCCGCATTCCAAATGCACATGCAGGAGCCATCTGGCGTCTAGCAAATCATCCAGATGGGCAGCAGTTTGCAAGTTCCGGTGAAGACGGAATAGTGCGTATTTGGGATGTTCTGAGCACCAAGGCAGCATGCAACCTGAGCGATGGCGTTTTAGGGACGCAACAACACGAGCAATATCTGGGAGCGGCACGCGATGATGTCTGCGCCAGCCTTAGATCGCAGTGACTCTATTCACGATTTATTGATGCAGGCTTGCGCAGTGATACTCCGGCGCTGTGAAGACTGTCATTGGCAATCTCGCTTCAATAAGGCAAATGACGCTGCACCAGCAAAAGGCAGCTTTGTCCCGCATACCCGACATTCGTTCCATTGTCGGACTGGACTGGGGTTCAACCAAAGATAAACTGATCCGCAGTGAAAGACCATGGATATCACAACTGAATACAATGAAATAACTGATGACATTATCTCGATGTTTTTGGACACATTCTCCGCATCGGAAGGACCCAAAGCTGGCGGACTGATAAAGGCGTTGGTCACCGAAATGCTGTCTTCGCTGACCACTAACGACATGCTCGTGTTCTCTGCGGTTGAGAACGGGGACGTCTTGGCCAGCATCATCTTCACACGGATGACATATCCGGAAGATGATCGAACGGTATTCATTCTGGCGCCAGTCGCGGTCTCAACCGATCGGCAGGGTAAAGGGCTTGGGCAACGCCTGATTGGTCACGCGCTTCAAGCTCTAAGAGACAGTGGGGTTGATGTTGCTTTGACCTACGGGGAAAACAACTTCTATTCGAAGGTGGGCTTCGCTCACATTACAGAAGCCGATGCTCAGCCGCCTTTGCCACTCCAGTATCCGGAGGGATGGCTTGGTCAATCCCTGACAGCAGATCAATTCACCCCACTCAAAGGCACTTCTCGATGCGTTGGTCCACTAGATAATCCAAACCACTGGTAGTGCGTGAGTCGGTAAATGAAGGCTTCCTGCTCAAGAACTGGGGTTCCTTCTCTTTGTAGTATAGACATACCCGTTGCCTTCACTCACTGGCAGAAACGACTTTCTAGCGCTGGCGCATTTTAAAGAAGTGGGTCTTTGAGCAGGCGTAGCGAAACGATGGTTTGTCCGCGCGGCAGGCATCAAACCGTTAGAACCGCGTCAATTTCCAACCTAATATGTCAGATGACTGGTTTGAGCCCAGAGTTACTGTTCCTACGGACTGAACCAAAGTCGGCTTTCGTTAGCTCTGCGCCTCATAGCAAAGCGGATAATCTCAGTAAGATCGGCGGCAGGTCTCAATTGACCCGCCCCATCTGAAGACCGCAAACCTAACGCGGCTTGTATCGCAGATCTGCGATGTTCTAATGCTATGGACAATCGCCCATCAAAAAAGGCTTTGCTATGACTTCTGAAGGCAACCATTTGGATCCGAAAGACTGGGATGATTTTAGCCATCATTTGCACAAGTTAATGGATCAATGCATAGCTCGAATGAAAAGCGCGAGGGACTTGCCTTGGCAACCTAAGCCTGACGGGTTTGCCGGTCGCTTGTCCCTGACGCGAGAGGCCGTTGGTGTTGGTATTAAGCAAACGTTCGCTCAGTTGGCTGATGACATCATGCCCTACGCGACCGGCAACACGCATCCACGGTTCTTCGGTTGGGTGCATGGGGCCGGACTGCCGGTTTCCGTTGGGGCAGAATTGGTTGCAGCCACGATGAACAGCAACTGCGGTGGCCGCGATCACGGGGCCATCGAAGTCGAGCGGGTCACGCTGGATTGGCTGCTTGGCGTTTCTGGATTGCCCGAGAGTGCATCTGCCATTCTAACGACTGGTACGTCGCAAGCGACGATCTTAGCGCTGACGGCGGCGCGAAACAAGCAATTTGGTCATGACGTTAGAAAGACCGGTATTCGAGCGCTGCCAAGCGTAGCTGTCTACGTGCGCCGCGGTACGCACTCGTGTATCGGTAAGGCGCTTGAATCGATGGGCTACGGGACAGATGCAATTCATGTTGTCGACACAGACGATGACATGAGGATGGATATTGCATCATTGAAACGCGCTGTTGCAAAAGACAAGTCCATTGATCGCGTTCCTTTGGCCGTGATTGGCACAGCGGGTTCGGTCGACACAGGTTCGTTTGATAGTTTGAACGAGATTGCGGATTTTTGTGTAGACCAAAATATCTGGCTTCATGTGGATGCCGCCTTTGGATTTTGGACACGACTCGCGGATCATCCTTGGGCACAGCTTGTTGACGGGATGGAACGGGCAAATTCGATCTCATGTGATTTTCACAAATGGATGTCCGTTCCTTATGACTGCGGAGCCTGCATGATCTACGATCGCTCCCTGCATTTCGACACGTTTACGTCACGCCCTAGCTACCTTGAACAACAAAATGAAGGGCTTGGAGGAGGCGATCTGTGGTTCTGCGACTATGGGCTGGAGCTTTCGCGCGGATTTCGCGCCCTTAAGGTCTGGGCCGCGATTAAATCGATCGGAACACAGGCCTTCTCTGCGTCCATTACGAACAACTGCAAGCAGACTGCATTGATGGCTGAGCTGGTCGAGGCATCTGATGTTTTGGACCTTTCGTTTCCCGTCACTTCTAATATTTGCTGTTTCTACATTGCCTATGGAGACGTGAACAAAATCGCAGCCGAGCTTCAGCTTTCTGGTGATGCCGTATTCTCGACAACCGTCATCAAAGGCAAGGCGTGTCTACGTGCAGCCTTGGTCAATCACCGCACAACATCCGAGGATATTCGTCAATCAATCCAAGCCGTTGAACGCGCGGTCAGACGTCACAAATAGTGCTTGACGCAGGCAATCGGGTCTGAGCAACCAATCATGTTCTTTTTGCAAGGAACCTGGGCAATTAACTCAAAAGTACGTCGTTCAATATCTGAACTTTGGAAGGACATTTTCCAGTTCATTTTTCACGACATCTTTCCATTGCCCCGCGCCCTAGAAACTAAGTTTGTTTGATCAAATAGCTGACAACATGCTGGAGAAACTAAGTCGCGCGTTCTAATAGGAGGAAAACAGTAAACGTATCATGGATGCGGCTTTTGGCACAGCAGCAGTCAAAGGCCGCTTTGTCCACTAAATGACATTCGATCTCAACATTCCTGATGGTTTTCAGCATTATTGAAGACCACCACTCGCGAAACCAAACATGTCAGAGGCTTTGAGCGGAGCATTGCCATGTTACACGGTTCAGCTCGGGCATTAATTACCTAGCCATATTAGGGGATTTTTTGCCCCGCAGACCTTTGTGCGAGCGACTCAAGAAAACACGCGGAGATTAGCGCATACACTTACGATTCACGTATGACGGGTGACGTAGCGTGCACAAGCGTATTTCTAGTCCGTGTCAGGACAGAAATGCTCAATTCTTGCTTAGGAGCGAATACAATGAAAACCAAACAAGTCGCAGTTCTTGCAGCAGTCGCCTTTGCATTACCCACTTTGGTCACCGCACAATCTGCAGACGCTAACGGAGATGGTGTACTGACCATCGAAGAGGTGCAGGCTGTTGCCCCGAACGTTGATGCAGAGACTTTTTCTGCCATGGACGCCAATGGCGATGGTACACTGGTTCAAAACGAGATTCAGGTTGCAGAAGAGGCAGGGGTCTTACCCCCCCAGAAACGGCTATCCTGCTGAGTGAGAATGGTGGCTCAATCCTCCCGGGGTCGCCATTCTGTTTGATTTCCATGCAAAGCTTGGTGGAATAGCGTGAGGACTCGCCAAACTAGTTTCTTGGCTTGAATTAACAAAAATGTTTACCAAGCGTTTCTCCGCTTCGCTATGCTATCCGAATGTGTGGACGCTTCGGCAGACCTGAAATGACATGGGCGGAACTCTATGCCCTGCAGAACTGGAACGTGAACGGCGTTCCTATCCCAACTGAGCGCGATCCAAACGCCCAAGACCTATCCATGAGCTGAAACTCAAGCCAACTTAAATGTTGGATATAGCGTTCCATCCATGACGACCGTCTTATTAGCTCTACGGCCCGCTGGCGGCTTGTACCGCACTGGTTCAAGGAAGACGTGAAGCAATGGAAACCCACCACTTTCAATGCAAAGATAGAAACGCCACATAAACTGGGTTCGTTTCTCTTGTCTGACGTCAGCGCCCATGGGACAGTTTAGGTCGATTTGATAAGAGAGGGTTTCTGGCTCATCGTAACCGCCAAGGAGT